>CP054595.1:1259752-2519504 GCA_013347225.1 Candidatus Accumulibacter similis
CAACTCGGCAAAAAACTCGAGGCTATTCCCGAATGGCAGGAAGACCCGGTCTCCTCGGGACAATCCACTGCGTGTGAAGCGGGCAACCCGTCGCGCCACTTGGCGAGCAATCTCGGACTGGCTCCATGCCCGCCCACTGACTGGCTCCGCCAGGTTTCCCACACCCAGATCCAAGAACATTTCGCTCGCTCCTTCGCGCCAATGCGGCGATCGTTACCGTCAGGACAAACGCAGAGTCGTCCCGCCTGCGTCGGGACTGCGGTGCGCCACCACTGTCTGCGGACAAAGCGAGGCAAGGATGGCAGCAGATGCCAGGCCATCCGCGACAGGCAGCTGGCCGGGCCGTACAAGGCACTCCAGAGGGATGACCTGCGGCGACGTGCAACGTCTCGGGGCCCCTCCATTCAGTGTCGTTCCCTTGATGCGCATGGCGTATGGTAGCGTTTCCACGGTCTTGCCGCAATCGTCAGCAGGAGGCCCGCTGATCTCGGCGGCTCGCCACGCACCAGGCCAATGCCGTGATTCGGCCGCTGGACGAGAGGACCTCCGCGGTCACGGGGTCATGGCGCTGCGTCAAGCCGTCTGGCTCTCCGTCTGGCCCGTTTCTGTTGATGGGCAGCTCTTCCGGGCATGATCGACATGCGGAGCGGAGGTCGTCGTCTCCTGTCTCCACCGAGTCAGCCTGCCAGGAACAAGGGGCGCCGGCAGCGTGCGGCCCGCTGGAGAATTGGCGCGGTTGCTTCCATAATGCTGGCTTGTCCGCGCCTGCCTTTCCCTTCGCAGGTCACGACGGAGTGACCCATCGCCGTACCGCCAGCCAGGCTGGCAGGACCCCATTCGTTCGTGGAGTGAAGCGTCCATGGTAGCGATCCGTTCCCCGTTCCGGGAACTGAAACAACTGCTGGCCCGCTTTGCGCCGCGCCTTGCCGCGACGTTCGCCGCCGCCGTCGAGGGCGTCCGCCATCCCACCCGGCGCGGAGTCCTCCGCGCGCTGCTCGCGCTGCCGATCCTGTTCCTGCTCTATGTCCTGGCCCTCATTCCCTTCACGCCGGGCATCAGCGACATTCGCAAGGTGTCGTCCGAGCAGCCGGCGCAGATCCTCTCGGCAGATGGCAGGAAGCTGGCCGAGTTCAAGCAGTCCAACCGGGAGTGGGTCGCACTGGCCGAGATTTCGCCGCATGTCATCGACGCCCTGATCGCCACCGAGGATCACCGCTTCCGCGAGCATTTCGGTCTCGACTGGCGACGCACCATCGCCGCGGCGCTCAACACCTTCAGCGGCGATCGCCAAGGTGGCTCGACCCTGACGCAGCAGCTTGCCCGCAATCTGTACCCGGAGGCGATCGGCCGCGCGCCGACGCTGACGCGCAAGACCAAGGAGGCGATCACGGCGCTGAAGATCGAGGCCGTCCACAGCAAGGACGAAATCCTCGAGACCTACCTCAACACCGTGCCCTTCCTGTACAACGCCTACGGCATCGAGATGGCGGCGCGCACCTATTTCGACACTTCTGCCCGCCGGCTCGATGTCCTGCAGGCGGCGACGCTCGTCGGCATGCTCAAGGGCAACAGCTACTACAACCCGGTACTCAATCCCGAGCGATCGTTGCAGCGACGCAACATCGTCCTGCAACAGATGGTCCGGCGCGGGAAACTGAGCGCACAACAACTCGACGCGCTGCGCGGGCAACCGCTGCGCATCGATTTCGAGCGCCAGAGCGAACCGTCGGGACCGGCACCGCATTTCGCCAGGCAACTGCGCAAGTGGCTGATCGCCTGGGCCGACCGCAATGGCTACAGCATCGACGGCGATGGCTTGATCGTGCGCACGACCATCGATTCGCGCCTGCAGGCGGCAGCGAACCAAGCCGTGGCCCGCCAGGGCAACACGCTGCAGAAGGTCGCCGACGCCGCCTGGAGCAGCCGCTCGGCGTGGAGCCCCGACTCGAGCCTCGTGCAGTCCTTCATCCGCGAATCGCCGGAGTACGGCGCAGCGACCAGCAAGGGCCGGACGCCGCAGCAGGCGATGCAGGAGTTGCAGGCCGACAAGGGCTTCATGCGCGCGCTGCAACGACAGAAGACGCAGATCCAGATCGGTTTCCTGGCGATCGACCCGCGCAACGGCCATGTCAAGGCCTGGGTCGGCAGCCGCGACTTCGAGCAGGATGCCTTCGACCATGTGCAGCAGGCACGCCGCCAGCCCGGCTCGACCTTCAAGCCCTTCGTCTATGGTGAAGCGTTCCGCCAGGGTGCCAGCCCGAACGACCGGCTGATCGACCAGGCGGTGGAAATCGCCGTCGGTGGCGCCGAGATCTGGCGGCCGACGGATGGCAGGCCGCCCAGCGGTGAGTCGATGAGTCTGGGCGATGCACTGGCCCGTTCGAAGAACACGATCACCGCGCAACTCATGCAGCAGGTCGGCGCAGCCAAGGTCGCCAGGCTTGCCCGCGACATGGGCGTGCGCGAGAGCAAGCTCGAGGCCGTGCCGTCGCTCGCCCTCGGAACCAGCCCGGTCACCCTGAAGGAAATGGTCAGCGCCTACGGGACGATCGCCAACGCTGGCGCCTACCTCGAGCCGCTGCTGGTGACCCGCATCGAGGACCGCGACGGTCGGGTCATCGAGGAATTCGGCCCGGCAGAGGCCGAGGTTGCGCTCAAGCCCGAGGTTGCCTATACGCTGCTCGACAGCATGCGCGGCGTGATCAACCGCGGCACCGGCCGCGACATCCGCAGCCGCTACGGCATCCGCGCCGACGTCGCCGGCAAGACCGGCACGACGCAGGACAATGCCGATGGCTGGTTCATCCTGATGCACCGGCAACTCGTCGCCGGCGCGTGGGTTGGTTTCAACGACGGCCGCGTCACGCTGCGCAGCGACCACTGGGGGCAGGGGGCGCACAGTGCCCTACCGGTCGTCGGCGACTTCTTCCGCAGCGCGCTGCGCTCCCGCATCGTCGATCCGCGGCTTCGTTTTGCGGCCCCGGAAGAGACGGGCTGGTGGGCGCGCATCAAGCGCTGGTGGCGCGGCCTGTTCGCGCCCGATCCCGTCGCCGCGCCCGAGCGGCGGCGCCCCGTCGAAGCGGCACCGAAGCCGGAAGCGCCCGATGTGCCGGCAGCGCCCGATGCGCCGGCCGTACCGGTGCCACCCGAGAGCGATCCGCTGCAGGAGAAGATCGACCAAATCCTGCGTGAGAGCGACGAAAGCGAAGGGCTGCGCGAGGACGTGCCGGCGGCGGCCGAGGCGGCTGCTGCGCGGTGAGGCGGGCGGCGTCTTGGTTCCGCAGGCGATCGGGGACGATCCGGGGCGGTAGCGTGCGCAGCACCGGAGGCGACGACATCGAGCGCGCGCCGACGCTGGACGCCAGGCGCCGGCGCTTGCCTGCCGTCGCCGGGTTTTCTCGGCAAGCGGAGGTCGAGTACTCTTCGGCGCGGCCTCGGCCACCCTCGCCGAGTTCGGCGCCTGGGTGAATCGTGTCTGGCTCCACGGGTCAAAGGACGATGCCGTGGCCTTCCAGGTCTGGGTCAAGGGCACCCACGACGCGGCGCGTGCGCAACGCCGGGGAATGAGCGGGAAGAAGCGTTCTCCATCACCGACGCCATCGCAACTGTATCTGTTAGACTAAGTCCATTGGCTTGACCAACCAGGAGGGTTGCCATGGCGCTGATTGTGAACGTGCACGATGCCAAGACGAACTTTTCTCGCCTGCTGGAACAGGCACACGCCGGGCAGGAAATCGTGCTGGCGAAAGCAGGCAAACCCTACGCACGGCTGGTGCCATTGGCACCAGAGGTGGGTGCGCGGTCGCCGGGGCGGTTGGCCGGGAGAATCGACGCGAAGTTTTTCGAACCCCTGCCCGAAGACGAGCTGAAGAGCTGGGAGGGCAAATGAAGTACTTGCTAGACACGCACGCGCTGCTCTGGTGGTGGACCGACGATCCGCAGTTGTCGCCCCTTGCTCGCGCGTGCATCCAGAACGAAGCCAATACCGTTCTGGTCAGCGCCGCGAGCGCCTGCGAAATTGCCACCAAGCATCGGCTGGGCAAGCTGTCGCTGGCGGGCGAGGCTGTCGCACGGTTCAACGAGTTGGTCGAACTCGACGCGTTTCAACATTTGCCGGTAACCTACCTGCATGCCTTGTGGGCAGGTGCGCAGGCTGCCGAGCACCGCGACCCATTCGACCGGATGCTGGCCGCGCAGAGCGAACTGGAAGGTGTGCCGCTGATCAGCTGCGACACGGCGTTTGCGTCCTTTCGCGTGCAGACGGTGTGGTGAGGGCGGCGGTGGAGCGGAAACTCGGGCAGCGTGCCTGACGGATGCGCACAAGCACCGGCGAGCCCTGCTGCGGGAACCGTCGTGGCCGACTGACAAGAAGCGGCGGGAACTGCAAACGGCGTTTCATGACGCGCCGCCGCTGGCTCCAGTTGGCAGCCGGACGCCCGGCGCGCTGACAGCGGAGCGCGATCGCTGGGGCGCCCTTATGCGCCGCACCCTGGCCGTCGGCAGCTCATGCCGCCCGGCGGGCCAGAGGATCTTTGCTTGACTGTCGTGACGACGCCGTGGATACTCACCGGGGTGCGGTCGATCCGCATATCCGTATCAGTTTCATGGCATCGCATTGCAAGACAGGAGAAGAGGCATGCACACGATCACCCGGATGCTTTCTGTATTGCTGTTGGGCGGCTTGACGGTTGCGGCAAACGCCAGTAGTGGCAAGGATGGCTGGCAGAAGAGGATTCCCCGCTGCGGCCCGGATACCAAGGTGGTAAAGTTCATTGAATATGACGAAGGCACGGCCCCCGCGGGCGGTACGGCGGTGTCGATCGTCACCTTCAAGGAAAAGAAGAAGAAGGGGTGCTGGATCGACGTGCAGGACCTCCACCCGACGCAGTCGGCGGTGGGAATGGGAGCGGCGGCGTGCAAGTCGGGCAAGATCACGCGCAAGGGCAAGGATGGCAAGCTGGACGAGTGGTTGCTCGAGGACAATCGCTGGGTTCCCCTGGTGAGAGGTCCGGGCGGCAGGTTCTATTTGACCGACCATCACCATCTGTCGTCCGCCGTGTACAACGCGGACATTCCCGACAAGCAGAAGAAGCTGTACGCCTACCTGATCAGGGATTGGTCCCGCATGAAGGAGGATGCCTTTTGGCGTCGGATGGAAGAAGAGCACCTGACTTGGCTGAAGAGCCCGGACGGGCGGACGATCTCGCCGAAGGAACTGCCGTCAAGGATCGGTCACTTGCAGGACGATCCGTTGCGGACTCTTTCGGCCTGGGTGCGCGGCAGTTGTGGCTATGTCAAGTGCAATCCGCCCGGGGTGACCGATGAGGATGCCGAAGGGACTTGCCCCGCCCGCTATGCGGACGTCGCGTGCGCCAGCGAGTATTTTCTCGAGTTCACCTGGGCTGCGCATCATGCCACCGTCCCGGAGGTGCAGGCGGCTCTCGCCGAGGGCGGTGCGTGCTCGCAACAGGCGCCGCTGGACCAGGAATGCCTCGACCGTCAGCGTGCGAAGCTGGCACAGTCCCTGCCGGCAGCGATGGCGGCGGCCGCGGCCCCTGCAGCGCGGACCAAACCCGGTTACAACCCGAAGGCGCACGACGGCGTGGTGCCGCCGTGTGAGTGATCGGCGGTCGCGCTGACGACTCGCGCCACCAGCGGTAGCCTCGGGATTCCCTGGCGTTGCGCCTGACGCCTTGCGTCGACGCAAGGCCGCGGTGCCGGATAGTCGGGCATACTGGGGGCGATTTCCGAGACGGCGGGCCAGGCGGCCCGCCAGCGAGCGACCGTGCCCCCATCGTTCAGCATGCCCGTACTCAGCGCGTCGACGCAGCAGGTGCTCAGGCACCCGGCGGCCTTCGCCCTGCGGGCGCTGCACAGCTTCGGCCGCAATCAGGGGCTGCTGCTGGCGGCGGCGATTGCCTACTATGCGTTGCTGTCGGTCGTGCCGCTGCTGATCCTGTCGGTGATCGCGCTGTCGCACCTGGTCGAAGAGGCGGAACTGCTGGCGACGATCGGTCGCTACCTCGAGTGGCTGGTGCCCAGCCAGTCGCATGCCTTTCTGGCGGAGATCTCGAAATTCATGGAGCAGCGGGCGGCAGTTGGCGCCGTCCTGCTGCTGACGATGCTGTTCTTCAGTTCGCTGGCCTTTTCGGTCCTCGAGAAGGCGATGGCGGTGATCTTCGCGCACCGCAATGCGCGTGGGCAGCGCCACTTCCTGACCTCGGCGCTGCTGCCCTACTGCTTCGTCCTGATGCTGGGCGTCGCGCTGCTCGGCGTCACCATCGTCTCGATCGCCCTCGAGGCGATCGCCGGCGCCAATCTCCATTTCTTTGGCTGGGAGTGGTCGCTGCGCGGGCTGGCCGGCAGTCTCGTCCACCTCGTCGGCCTCGGCGCCGAGGTCTGCATCCTGACGGCGATCTACCTCATCATGCCGGTCGGGCGGGTGCGCCTGCGCCATGCGCTGTTCGGCGGCTGTACGGCCACGCTGATCTGGGAAGTGATCCGCCACATCCTCGTCTGGTTCTTCACCACCCTGTCGAAAGCGAGCGTCGTCTACGGGCCGCTGGCGACGGCGGTGGTGGCGATGTTCAGCATGGAGATCGCCGCCACGCTGCTGCTCTTCGGTGCGCAGTTGATCGCCGAGTACGAGTGCCTGGGTCGGGAACGCGCTGCGGCCGCCGCGACAGCGCCCGCAGCGATTTGAGTGCGCGCCTGCGCGCTGCCATTGACCGCGGCTCGCCGGCGCGGCGATACTGCGGCGGCGCGGCGGCATGCGCTGCGCGCAGCGATCGACCGTCAGAAAGGCGACGATGATGAATGCAGACATGGATGCGACCGCCACCGGTGGCGAGGCGGCGGCGCTGCACGAGGCGTACGCGCTTGCCACGGCCTTTCTCGCTTCGCTGCCGCAGCGACCGGTGAGCCAGGTGCCGACGCCCGCCGAGATGGCGGTAGCGCTCGACGAGGCGCTGCCCGAGAACGGCCGCGATCCCGCCGGCGTCGTCGGCGAGTGGTTCGCCCGCGCCGAGCGCGGCATCACCGCTTCGCCCGGCCCACGCTTCTTCGGGTTCGTCAATGGCGGCGTGACGCCGGCAGCGCTGGCCGGCGACTGGCTGGCATCGGCGATCGACCAGAACGCCGGCCTGTGGGCCGGCAGCCCGGCGGCGGCGCAGACCGAACTGGTCGTCCTGCGCTGGCTGCAGGAGCTCTTCGGACTGCCGGCGGAGTGGGCAGGGGCGCTGACCAGCGGCGCGACGATGGCCAATCTCGTCGGGCTCGTCACGGCGCGGCAGTGGGCCGGCCGGCAACTCGGCTTCGATGCCGCCGGCGACGGTCTCGCGGGCCAGCCGTCGATCGCCGTCGTCGCCAGCAGCGAGATCCACCTCAGCGCCGTCAAGTGCCTCGGCACGCTGGGCTTTGGTCGCAACCAGGTGCGCCGAGTGGCGGCCCGCTGCGGCGCGGCCGACGTCGATGCGCTCGCCGGTCTGCTGCGCGGCATCGACGGCCCAGTGATCCTCATCGGCAATGCCGGCGAGGTGAACAGCGGCCATTTCGACGATCTGGCGGCGCTTGCCGATCTGCGGGACGGGCACCCCGGCGGCGCGTGGCTGCATGTGGACGGAGCGTTCGGTCTCTTCGCCGCCGTTTCACCGCGGCTGGCGCACCTCGTCCGCGGCATCGAGCGCGCCGACTCGGTGGCGGCGGACGGACACAAGTGGCTCAACGTTCCCTACGATTGCGGCTTCGCCTTCGTCCGCGACGGCTCCCTGCTGCGCGAGGCTTTCGCGGTCGGTGGCGCCTACGTCGCCGGCGGCGCCGGCTGGGATCCCTTCACCCATGTCCCGGAAATGTCGCGCCGCTTCCGCGGCCTCGCCGCCTGGTGCGCGCTGAAGGCCTACGGTCGCGCCGGCTATCGCGCGCTGGTCGAGCGCTGTGTCGACAACGCGGCCGCCTTTGCGCGCTGGGTCGATGAGACGCCGGGGGTCGAGCTGATGAATCCGGCACCGCTGAACATCGTCTGTTTCCGGCTGGTCCGCGCCGGGCTCGATGAGCTTGCCAGCGACGAACTGAACCGGCTGGCCGTACGCGCCATCCAGTCCGACGGCCGGGCCTTCGTCACCGGCACCGTCTGGCAGGGCCGTGCCGCCATCCGCGCCGCCTTCGACAACTGGCGGACGGCGCCTGCCGATGTCCGCCTGCTGCAGGAGGCGGTGGCGCAGGTTGGCGATTCCCTGTCGGCTTGACGAGGGTGGCGCCGGCGGACTTTCGCTGCCGTCGCCTACGTGCCATACAGTCGGCTTCCAACAAGCGCGCCTCGGGAGGTCATGATGAGAACGACGACGAAGGGTCCTCTGCTGCTGGCGGCAGCACTGGCGATTGCCGGCGCCGTGCCGGCGGCCACGGCGGCGCCGCTGATCTACGAGATGACGCTGAGCACGCATTCCGGTCTTGCCGGTGGCGGTGGCATGCTCGGCATGATGAGCGGTCGTGGCAGCAGCGTCAGCCGGATGATGGACCTGCGCCTGACCAGCCCGGTCGATCTCGCCGGCGGGGCGGCTGCCGAACACGTCGTCCCCGACGCGATGCGCATCGGGCCGCTGCTGCCGCTGCGTGGCGAGCGGCGCAGCAAGGGTGATGGCGGTACGGCCGACGACCAGGGTGGCAGGTTGCTGCTGTACTGGGGTTGCAGCGCCAGCGTGGCGGCCGGGCAGCCGGAAGTCATCGACCTGCAGGCGATCGACAGCCGTGTCTCGCCCGAAGTGGCGGCGATGGCGCGGCACAGCCGGCGGGGCAAGGGCGGAGCCGACGGCGGCGAGAGCCTGCCGCCACGCACGCTGTGGTGGCCGCAGGGCGATCCGGCAGGCGGCACCGTGCCGGCCGATGCGTCGGCGGTCGGCGAGCATCTGGTGCGGGCGAGTTTCATGTCGCACGAGATTCGCTATGCACTCGACCAGCAGATGGACTTCCTCGAGCCGATGAACCTGCGCGCCGGCAGCGGCAGCCTGAACGCAGCGATTCCGCTGCAGTGGGCGGCTCTCGCGCGGGCCCGTGGCTACAATCTGAACGCCGTCGGCGCCGCCAGCGAGCGCGAAGTCATCATCTGGATGGCTTCGCGGAACCAGCCGCCGATGCTGCCCGCGAGCCAGAACACGTGCACGATTCCGGCGGGCATCTTGGCGAAGACGCAGGGCGCCATGCTGATGGGCGAGGCGCTCGGCCCGACGCGCAGCTTCGCCCATCCGCCGCAGAAGGCGGGCGAGAAGAGACCGCCGATCTGGACTGCCCGCGTGCGGGTCAACAGCTTCGACTCGGCGCTGCTCGGCATGGGCGACATGGCGCGTGAGGCAGCGGGCGACGCCGCCGCCGACTCGGTGGTGCCGGGCGGAGCGACGATCATGAAGTCGCTCAAGGGCCTCTTCGGCAACTGAGCCGCGGACCAGGAGTATCATCATGCTGTGCCGGCGCCCGTCGGTACGCATGCCGCAAACCAATCTTCTCTCAAGGTGCCACCATGAACCTGAACGCACTCCCGCGGTTTGGCCGCGCAGCACACCTTTTCCTCTCCGTCCTGATCGCCGGACTGGCCACCTCCTTTGCCGCCGTTGCCGCCGACCGGACCGCGCTTGAACGGGACGCACGCCGGGCCTATCAGAAGCTGACGGCGAGTGTGCCGGCGGCGAAGTCACTGGGGCGTGATGCGGTGGCGGTGATCGTCTTTCCGAGCATCACCAAGGCGGGGCTGGTGGTCGGTGGACAGTACGGGGAAGGGGTGCTGTTCCGCGGCGACGCCGTCGTTGGCTACTACAACACCGCTGGCGCTTCCTTTGGCCTGCAGGCTGGTGCGCAGCAGTACGGTTACGCGATGTTCTTCATGAACCAGAAATCACTGGCGGCGCTGACCGACAACGACGGTTTCGAGGTCGGCGTCGGTCCGTCGGTGGTGATGGTCGACCAGGGGATGGGCAAGTCGCTGACGACGATGAACGCCAAGGAAGACATCTACGCCTTCGTCTTCGGCCAGAAGGGACTGATGGCCGGCGTCGGTGTGCAGGGCAACAAGATCACGCGGCTGAGCGACTAGCCGGCTGCCTCACGCGCGGCGCGGGGCGCGCGTTCGGGGGCGGGTACCGTTCGCGGCTGCAGGCCGACACTGCCGGGTTGCGGGCAGCCTCGGCCGGACGCCGATGGCCGCTGCCGGGGGAACTGGTCTGGCGACGGGAAATGCTCGGCGTAGCGGCTGATCCACTCGAGTGCCGCGCTGTCGCTGTCGAGACGGCGCCCCTCGCGGCGCAGGACGTCGGCGCGGTAGCGTTCGATGAGCGTGATCTGCGCCAGCATGCGGGCAGCGAAGGGATCGGTCGGTGGCATTTCTCGGGTCTGCGTTCGAGATGACTGCAGTCATCTCAAGCAAGCGCCGTGCCTGGAACAATAATGAACGATAAATCAGCAGGATGGGGTTGCCCGCCGCGGTGTGCGGGGGTGGTGGTGTAAGGCTGGCCGACAGGCGCAGGCGGTTCCGGCGCGGCCGGCGGCGGGACTTCGCGGGCATTTCCCCGCCACCGGGCCCGCCGGCCGGCGGTGCTATAATCGCCCCTCCGTTTTCCGGGCCCAGCCGATGCTCATCACCCGCCGCCTCGAGTTCGACGCGGGCCACCGCATTCCCGATCACAGGAGCCAGTGCCGTCACCTGCACGGCCATCGCTACGCGCTCGAGATCACCCTTGCCGGCGACATCATCAGTCAGGCTGGCGACCCGGCCGACGGCATGGTGATGGACTTCTCGGAGGTCAAGGCGCTGGCCATGCAGCACCTTGTCGATGCCTGGGATCACGCCTTTCTCGTCCATCGCGGCGATCGGCCGGTGGTGGATTTTCTCGCTTCGTTGCCGGAGCACAAGACGGTCGTCCTCGATTGCGTGCCGACCGCCGAGAACCTGGTCCGCACGGCGTTCGCGATTCTCGACGCGGTCTATTGCGACACCTACGGCAACCGCTTGCGGCTCGAACGTCTGCGCCTCTATGAAACACCCAACTGCTGGGCCGAGGCCGTTCACCCATAGCCCGCGGCCCCGGCGGCCAGTGCGCGGGTCTCCCGGCAACCGCCGGGCCGGCGGCCAGGAGCCTTGTTGAGCTACCGTATCCTGTCCCTTGGCGACGCGGCGCTGACGATCGAGTTCGGTGAGGTCATTGATCGCC
This sequence comes from Candidatus Accumulibacter similis, assembly GCA_013347225.1. Classification (NCBI taxonomy): domain Bacteria; kingdom Pseudomonadati; phylum Pseudomonadota; class Betaproteobacteria; genus Candidatus Accumulibacter; species Candidatus Accumulibacter similis. The sequence goes on from CP054595.1 coordinate 1,270,948, forward strand.
GCCTGCTGGCCGCAGTGGCGGCAGCCGATCGGTCGTTGCGGCAGGCAGTCGCCGCCGGGCAGTTGCCGGGGGTCGTCGAGACGGTACCGACCTTCCGCTCGCTGACGGTGATCCATGATCCGCTGCGCGGCACGCAGAGCGAAATGGAAGCGGCCATTCACGCCGCCTTGCGGCAGACTGCCGCGATCGCCGCGCCGCGCCGACGGGTCTGGCAGCTGCCCGTCTGCTACGGCGATCAGCTTGCCAGCTGCGGGCCGGATCTCGAGCCATTGGCGGCAGCCTGCGGGCTCGGCGCGGCGGAGGTGGTGCGGCTGCACGCGGGCGGCTGCTACGAGGTCTACATGCTGGGCTTCCTGCCGGGCTTTGCCTTCATGGGTGATCTGCCACCGGTGCTGGCGCGTGCGCGTCGCAGCGAACCGCGGACGCGCGTTCCGGCCGGCAGCGTGGCGACGGCGGGTACGCTGACCGCGATCTATCCCTGGGAGAGTCCCGGCGGCTGGCACCTGATCGGCGCCTGCCCGCTGCCGCTGTTCTCGCCGTCCTGGCCGCAGGCGGCGCTGTTGCAGCCCGGCGATCGGGTGCGGCTGCGCGCCATCGAAGCCGGCGAGTTCGCCGCGCTGCAGGCGGCGGCGCCGGCGATGCGCGCCGCCAGCCAACCGCCGCTGGACTTCCTCGCTGCGGACGCGGAGTGACGATGCGTGCCGTGCTCGAGGTGCTCAGCCCGGGGGCGATGGCATCGATACAGGATCTCGGCCGCAGTGGCTGGCGGCACATCGGCGTGCCGCGCTCCGGAGCGCTTGAGCCGGGCTGGCTGCGTCTGGGCAACGCCCTGCTCGGCAATCCTGAGGACGCGCCGGCGATCGAATTCCTCGCCGGGGGCCTGGCGGTGCGGGCGCTGCAACTGCCGCTGCAGGTCGCGCTCGCTGGTCATGTCACGGCCGAAGTGGTGCATGCCCGTGGCCGTCGTCGCCTGGCCTCCTGGCGCAGCGTGTCCCTCGACCCAGGCGAGACGCTGCGCTGCGGCCGCCTTGCGGCCGGCCGTGTCGGCTACCTGGCGCTCGCCGGTCTCGAGGTGGTGCGGCATTTCGGCAGTGCATCGACCTACGCCCGGGCCGGTCTTGGCGGCGTCGACGGTCGCCTGCTGGCGCCGGGTGTGCGGCTGTCGGTGGTTGCCGGCAGCGGCGGCGGTGAGCGGCTGCTGCGGCGTCCGCCGGCCGTTGAAGAGGCGCCGATCCGGGTCGTCCCGGGACCACAGGATGATTATTTCGACGCGCAGCAGATGGCCACCTTCTTCAGCCAGGCCTACCGCATTTCGGCTGCCGCCGATCGCATGGGAATTCGCCTCGACGGCCCGCTGCTCAGGCACCGTCCGGAGAAGGGGGCAGAGATCGTCTCCGATGCGACCGTGCCGGGATCGATCCAGGTACCGGGAAGCGGGCAGCCGATCGTGCTGCTCGCCGACGGCCAGACCGCTGGCGGTTACCCGAAGATCGCCACCGTCATCACCGCCGACCTGCCGCGCCTTGCGGTCATGGCGCCGGGCCAGGCGCTGCGCTTCGCCGCCGTGTCGGTGGCGGCGGCCGAACAGGCGGCACGCGCGCGGGAAGCGGAACTGCTGGCGCTGCTCGCAGCAATCGGGCCGCTGGCCGAGGGGGGGGACGTCGATCAGCAAGCGATCTACACGGCCAACCTGATCAGCGGCGTCGTCGATGCCGGCGCGGCAGACGGCCAGCCGGTGGCGGTCGGCCGCTTGCAGGGAGAGCCATGATGGGACAGGCGATCAATCTCAACGCCGACCTCGGCGAGAGCTTCGGTGTCTGGCGCATGGGCAGCGACGCCGAGCTGCTGCCGCTCGTCGGTACGGCCAGCATTGCCTGCGGCTTCCACGCCGGCGACCCGCTGGTGATGCGGCAGACGCTGCGGCAGGCACTGGCGGCGGGCGTCAGCCTCGGCGCGCACCCCTCTTACCCGGACCTGCAGGGCTTCGGGCGGCGCGTCATGCGGTTGCCGGCCGACGAACTCGAGGCGCTGCTGATCTACCAGATCGGCGCACTGGCCGGCATGGCACAGGCTGAAGGCGGTCGCCTGACGCACGTCAAGCCGCACGGAGCGCTGAGCAACATGGCGTGCGAGGAGGCGGCTGTCGCGGGCAGTGTCGTCGCCGCGATTCGCAGCTTCGACCCGACCCTGATCCTGCTCGCTCCGGCGGTCTCGCAACTGGCGCGGGCCGGAGCGGCAGGGGGTCTGCGAGTGGCGAGTGAGATCTTCGCCGACCGGACCTACACCGATGCCGGCAACCTGCTCCCACGCAGCCAGTCGGGGTCGCAGCTGCATGCGGCCGCCGAGTGCGTGGCGCACGTGCTGCGCATGCTCGACGCCGGCGGCATCGTCAGCGTCGGCGGCAGGCACATCCCGACCGAGGTGCACAGCATCTGCGTGCATGGTGACGGAGCCCAGGCAGTGGCTGCGGCGACCGCCATCCGCAGCGCGCTGCTGGCGGCCGGCATGCGCCTGTTGCCGCTGCCGGAAGTGCTGGCGCCGGCCGATCCCGTTCCGTCGGCGGCGATGGTTTAGAATGGTGGCAGCAATGCGGTGATGCTGCGCGCGGCACGGCAGCTGCGGCTGCGCGGCCCACCGCCCCACCGCTTCACCGCTTCACCGCGCGGGGTTGCCTGCGAACAGCGGAAGGACGCCGATGCCTCACAGAGTTCTCAAGGTCCCCGAGCGGGGAATGATCGAAGCCTACGAGCGTCTGCTCGGGGCCCGCGGTTTCCAGGCGGATTCGGCGCAGCGTGCCGCCGCAGAGCGCCTGCAACGGCTCTACTACGAGTTGCTGTCGTTCAAGGTCGGGCGCCGCAGTACGCTGCGCCGGCTCTTCGCGCCGCCCCCCGTACCGACGGGTGTCTATTTCTGGGGCGGCGTCGGCCGCGGCAAGAGTTTCCTGATGGATTGCTTCTTCGAAGCCGTTCCCTACCGGCGCAAGCGGCGCATCCACTTCCATGCCTTCATGCATGGCGTGCATCGCCAGCTGAATGAACTCAAGGGCGAGAGCGACCCGTTGCTCAGGGTGGCCGAACGCATCGCGACCGAACTGCGGCTGCTCTGCTTCGACGAATTCCACGTCTCCGACATCGCCGACGCGATGATCCTTGGCCGCCTGCTGGAGGCGCTGTTCGCCCACGGTGTCGTCTTCGTCATGACTTCCAACTACCCGCCGGACGGCCTCTATCCGAACGGGCTGCAGCGCGAGAACTTCCTGCCGACGATCGCCCTGATCAAGTCACGGCTCGACGTGCTGGTGATCGACGCCGGCATCGACTACCGCCTGCGCACGCTCGAGCAGGTGGAGGTCTTCCACCACCCGGCGGACGCCGCTGCCGAGCTGAAGATGGCCGAGTACTTCGGCGCCATCGCCGGTGACGCCGGCGCACAGGGCGGCAGCATCGAGGTGCTCGGACGCGACATTCCGACCGTTCGCCGCGGCAACGGCGTCATCTGGTTCGACTTCCGGTCGCTCTGTGGCGGGCCGCGGTCGCAGAACGACTACCTCGAGCTGGCACGCGGCTATCACACGGTGCTGCTGTCCGCCATTCCGAAGATGTCGGCGAGCATGGCCTCCGAGGCACGTCGTTTCACGTGGCTGGTCGACATCTTCTATGACCACAAGGTGAAGCTGATCGCGACCGCCGATTGTGGTCCCGATTCGCTATACACCGAGGGAACGCAGGCGAGCGAGTTCTTCCGCACCGCCAGCCGGTTGACCGAGATGCGCTCGCGCGACTACCTCGGGCTGCCGCACCTGTCGTGAACCCGGGTCGCCGGCTGCCGGCGGATGCCGGACACCGGCTGCTGTCGCATTGCCACGGCCACCTGCTGTGGCTGCTGCTCGTCCTGCTGCCGGTCCTGGCTGGGGCGCAGCAGGAGATGGAGATGATGACCCTGCGGCATCGCACGCTGGATCAGGTCCTGCCTGCCCTGCAGCCGCTCGTCGAGAGCGGCGGCACGCTTTCAACCACGATCTCCGGTCGCCTGGGCGAGTGGCTCGAACTCGGGAGCAGCAGTCAGCAGGCCGGCTTCGAGCGCGGCGGCAACCTGCATGGCTCTGGTGGCCAGGCGAGCGAGCGGCGCAGCATCTGGCTGCAGGTCGAGGAACTGCCCTGAGACGCGCTGCCGGGACGGTCGCGAGCAGGCCAGGAGGCAGGGAGCGGGTGAGCCAACGCCTGGGAGTCTGCCAGATTGCCGACAGGGGCAGAGGTGGCGGCACGGGTAGCGCGTGGCGGCAAGGCTGCCGATCGTGGCAGCGCGGCGGATTTCCCGAGAACCCCTGTACCGCCGGCGAGTCGATCCGGAAGTGGTCGATCTAGAACAGGTCCATGTCGACGCAGAGCCGGTTGCAGCCGGATTCACGGGCGCTTGCCAGCAGTGACGCGAGGCGCTCGATCAGGGCCGGCGCGTCCTCACCCGTATACTCGCTGACTCCGCCGCTGATCGTCAGGCCGGTGTCGCCACTCTCCGCGCTGCCCGTTTCGATCGACTCGCGCAGTCGTTCGAGGCCGACCATGGCTTCGTTGACCCGCACGTTCGGCAGGATGATCAGGAAGCTGTCGGCACCGTGGCGACCGATCATGTCGAACTCGCGCAGGCTGTGGCAGAGCAGCCGGGCAGTGCGCGCCAGGACGTGCTCTTCGCCCTCCGCCTGACAGCGTGCCGCGAAATGATCGATGGCAATCAGGGCAACTGCGAACGGGATCCCGTAGCGGCGTGCCCGGCGGCTTTCGTCGTCGAGCAGGATATCGATGTGTCGCTGGTTGAAGACCTCCGTCAGCGGGTCATGGGTCGACAACTGCTGCGGGTCGCCGACGACGCGGCCACGATGCTGTCGGTCGGCGAGAAGCAGCAGCACCCGGCGCAGGCTGCCGTCGGCGGCAAAGACCGGAAAGGCGCTGGCCCGGCACCAGGTGACCGCTGTGCTGGCTGGCGTGCGCAGTCCGACGGCGCGCTGATGCACGGGTTGTTGCGTCGCCTGTACCTGCCGTTGCGGGCGTTCGTCGTCGCGCAGCGGCCGTCCGTTCTCATCGATCCAGGTCGGCGTGCTGTCGCCGAGCAGTTCCTCGGCGGCCACGTTGCGCAGTCGTGGCGTGTCATCGGCGGCAAAGGCGAGCAGCGCCACCCCGAGGCTGTCGAGCAGGGCCGCGTAGCGGCCTATCTCGGCGTCATCGGCACGCAGATCGACGAGCGGCAGGCGGTGCGGGATGGCGGACATGGGCTCGCAGGCAGGGCAACGTGTCTATGCTAGCCGAAAATGCCGTCCGGCGCCGGCCGGGAGAGCGGCCCGATGCGGCCCGCCGCAGCGGGCCGCTTGCACGGCGACCTCAGACTGCGGCCAGAGCCTGTTCGAGGTCGGCGATCAGGTCGTCGATGTGTTCGATACCGATGGACAGCCGGATCATCTCCTCGGACACCCCGGCTCTCGCCAGTTCGGTCGGGCCAAGTTGGCGGTGCGTCGTCGATGCCGGGTGGCAGGCGAGCGACTTGGCGTCGCCGATGTTGACCAGCCGCGTGAACAGTTGCAGCGCATCCTGGAAGCGGGCTCCGGCCTCCGAGCCACTGCAGTCCGTGCCCTTGACACCGAAGGTGAGAATCCCGGAAGCCTTGCCTGCCATGTATTTCTGCACCAGCGGGTGGTCGGGATGGTCGGCAAGTCCAGCGTAGTTGACCCACGCCACCTTGGCGTGCCCGCGCAGGTACCCGGCAACCTTGTCGGCGTTGCTGCAGATGCGGTCCATGCGCAGCGGCAGCGTCTCGAGACCCTGCAGGATCAGGAAGCTGTTCATCGGCGAGATGGCTGCACCCATGTTGCGCAGCGGCACGACGCGCGCGCGGCCGATGAAGGCGGCCGGTCCGAGTGCCTCGGTATACACGACGCCGTGGTAGGAGACGTCGGGTTCGTTGAGACGCTTGAACTTCAGCTTGTGCTCGGCCCAGGGGAAACGTCCGCTGTCGACGATCATGCCGCCGATCGAGTTCCCGTGCCCGCCGATGTACTTGGTCAGCGAGTGCACGACGATGTCGGCCCCATGCTCGAAGGGGCGGCACAGATAGGGCGAGGGAACCGTGTTGTCTACGATCAACGGCACGCCATGGCGGTGGGCGATCTCGGCCAGCGGTTCGAAGTCGGTGACGTTGCCGAGCGGGTTGCCGACCGATTCGCAATACAGCGCCTTCGTCCTGCCGTTGATCAGCCTTTCGAAACTCGCAGGATCGGCGTGGTTGGCGAAGCGGACGTCGATGCCATACTGCGGCAGGGTATGTGCGAACAGGTTGTAGGTGCCGCCATAGAGCGTCGACGCGGAAACGATGTTGTCTCCGGATTCGGCTATGGTCATGATGGCGTAGGTGATCGCTGCCTGTCCCGAGGCCAGCGCCAGTCCGCCGATGCCGCCCTCCATCGCCGCCACCCGTTTCTCGAGTACGTCCTGGGTCGGGTTCATGATGCGGGTGTAGATGTTGCCGGCGACCTTGAGGTCGAAGAGGTCGGCGCCATGCTGGGTGCTGTCGAAGGAGTAGGAAGTCGTCTGGTAGATCGGGACGGCGACTGCCTTGGTCGTCGGCTCAGGGCTGTAGCCGGCGTGGACGGCGAGGGTTTCGAGTTTCATGCGGAGTCTCCCGGGAAGGTTGGCGCGCTGCCTGACGGGACGAATCTTAGCATCTTGCCCGGCCGCCGGCGGGCCTGCCGCAGTCCCTGCCTGGCGGGGGCGCGGGTTCGCGCAGCCCTGAACGCCTGCGCGCTGCCGCCCGCCTTGGCCGTCGGCGCGCGAGGCGCAAGGCTCCTGATCGTGCCTGATGCGCATGCGGCCTATAATGCGCCGTCCGAGGAGATGTCTCCTCGTCGTTCCAACCGGAGGGGTCATGGTGCTCACCGCAGTCGTTGTACGCATGCTGGAGAAGTTCGGCGGTGCTGGCCGCCGCTGGCAAAGAAACCACCGGCAGGAGGTGGCTCGCGGGCTGCTCGCCGGCGCGTGTCTGCTGCTGGCGATGCCGGCACTGGCGGTGGAGTCAGCCGATGCGCCAGTTGCCGCCGCCGGCGTCACCGACACTGCCGGCCGGGGCGCGCCGGAATCCAGGGCGAGTGATCGCTTCTATTTCCAGACGAGTCTATACACAGCGCATTTTCATCCCGACGACGAGCACAACAACTCGCAGAAGCTCGTCTATGCCGAATGGCGGTTGGCGCAGCGGTGGCTGGAGGGGCAGTTGTTTGTCGGCGGATCATATTTCGACAACTCTTTCAGTCAGTCATCCCAGTTCGTCTTTGCGGGTCTGCTCTGGCGACCCGTCGAATCGCGGCAGGAACTCTATTTCAAGGTTGCCGCGGGTGTCGTCCACGGCTACAAGGGGGAATATCAGGACAAGATTCCCTTCAACGGTTCCGGCTATGCCCCGGCCATCATCCCGGCGGTCGGCTATTGCTACCAGCGCCTGTGCAGCGAGTTTGTGCTGATCGGCTCCGCGGGAGCCATGTTGACCCTCGGGGTGACCGTGCCATGATGGCGAAGCTGCCCTCTGCTTTGGCTTCTGGTTGTGGCGCTTGTCAGACGAGTTCGGGGACCGCCCGCGATGCGGCTGATCGACCGGTGCGTGTGCCAATTGGCGAACGCGCCGGCCATGATGGGACGGCGGCACCCTGGAGTTCGCAGCGCTGGATCACCACCCGCTGATCTCCTTTCCCTGCTGCAGTCGCCCGGCGCGGTCGCCGCGCGTGCTCGGGCAAGCGCCACGTCGTGGCCGCGCGTGCCGGGAGAGCCAATTCACCGTCTGCCGTTCGGGGTCGGCAGCGAAGCGTCGCCATGGCACCGGCCGGCGGCGATGCGGCGGCGCACAATCACCGCCGGCGGAAATGGATTAGAATCAGCCGACAAAGAGAAACGACAAAGGCTCGCCGCCAAGCAGCGGCGGTCGCGGCACCGGAGGAGACGAGATGCCGGAGATGGCTTCCGGGCAGGCGCTGGATACCTTCCCGCGTCTGCTGGTCGAGCATGCGCGGGTGCGCGGCGGCAAGCCGGCGATGCGCGAGAAGGACCTGGGTATCTGGCAGTGCTGGACCTGGCACGATGTCGCCGAGGAGGTGCGCTCGCTCGCCAGCGGTCTGGCCGAGATGGGTCTGCGGCGCGGCGACAATCTGGCGATCGTCGGCGACAACCGGCCGCGCATGTACATGATGATGACCGCCGTGCAGTGTCTCGGCGGCGTACCGGTACCGCTCTACCAGGACGCGGTGGCGAACGAGATGCTCTTCGCGCTGCTCGACGCCGAGGTGCGCTTCGTTTTCGTCGAGGATCAGGAGCAGGTCGACAAGCTGCTCGAGATCCGTGACCAGCTGCCGCTGCTCGAGCACATCTTCTACGACGATGCGCGCGGCATGCGCCATTACACGCTGCCGTGCATCCACGACGTCCGCGAGCTGGTGGCGATGGGGCGCGTGCACAACCGCAACCACCCGGACCTGCTGGCGCACGAAATCGCCGCCGGTGCCGCCGACGACGTCAGCGTCATGCTGTACACCTCGGGGACCACCGGCAAGCCGAAGGGGGTTCGTCTGACGCATGCGGCCTTCATCAGTGCCGCGCGTGGCGGCGCCGCTTTCGATCATCTGCGTGCCGACGACGACATTCTGTCGTACCTGCCGATGGCCTGGGTCGGCGACCACCTGTTTTCCTTCGCACAGGCGATGGTCACCGGTTTCACGATCAACTGCCCGGAGTCGGCCGAGACGGTGATGAACGATCTGCGCGAGATCGGCCCGACCTATTACTTTGCCCCGCCACGGGTGTTCGAGAACCTGTTGACGCAGGTGATGATCCGCATGGAGGACGCCAGCCGGATCAAACAGAAGATGTTTCACTTCTTCATGGCGGTTGCTCGTCGCAGCGGCGCCGAGATTCTCGACCGGCAGCCGGTGTCGCTGCTCGACCGCATCCTCTACGCGCTGGGCGACGTGCTCGTCTATGGTCCGCTGAAGAACGTGCTCGGCATGAGCCGCATCCGCGTCGCGTATACCGCCGGTGCGGCGATCGGACCGGACCTGTTCCGCTTCTATCGCTCGATCGGCATCAACCTGAAGCAGCTCTACGGCCAGACCGAAACCTGCGCCTACGTCTGTCTGCAGCCTGACGGCCAGATCCGTTTCGACAGCGTCGGCAAGCCGGCGCCGGGAGTCGAGGTGAAGATCGCCGACAACGGCGAGATCCTGGTGCGCGGCCCGATGCTGCTCAAGGAGTACTACAAGCGCCCCGACGCGACGGCCGAGGCGATCAATGCCGAAGGTTATTTCATGACCGGTGACGCCGGCCTGTTCGACGCCGATGGCCACCTGAAGATCATCGATCGCGCCAAGGACGTCGGCAGGATGGCCAACGGGGCGATGTACGCGCCAAACTACATCGAGAACAAGCTCAAGTTCTTTCCCTACATCAAGGAAGCGGTGGTCTTCGGTGACCGGCGCGAGATGGTCTGCGCCTTCATCAACATCGACGTCGGTGCCGTCGGCAACTGGGCCGAGCGCCGCGGCATCGCCTATGCCGGCTACACCGACCTGGCCGCCAAGGCAGAGGTGTACGGACTGATCGAGGAGTGCATCGAGAAGGCGAATGCCGAGCTGCTGCGCGAAGGGCCGCTCGCAGATTCGCAGATTCACCGTTTCCTCATCCTGCACAAGGAACTCGACCCGGACGACGACGAGTTGACGCGGACGCGCAAGGTGCGCCGCAACTTCGTCGCCGAGAAGTACGCGCCGCTGATCGACGCGCTCTACGGCGGCCGGAGCAGCCAGTACATCGAGACCGCAGTCAAGTTCGAGGATGGCCGGCAGGGCAGGGTGGCCGCCGATCTGGCGATCCGTGATCCGAAGACCTTTCCGGTCGAGCGGAGGGTCGCCTGATGGGCCGTGTATCCGGCGAGGTCATCCTCGACCTGAACAACGTTTCGCTCGCCTTCGGTGGTGTCAAGGCGCTGACCGACATCTCCTTCGACGTGCGCGAGCACGAGATCCGCGCCATCATTGGCCCGAACGGCGCCGGCAAGAGTTCGATGCTGAACGTCATCAACGGTGTCTATCGGCCGCAGCAGGGGGAGATCATCCTGCGCGGCCAGCGCTTCGCGCGCATGAACCCGTACAAGGCGGCGCGGGCCGGCATCTCGCGCACCTTCCAGAACATCGCGCTGTTCAAGGGGATGAGCGTCATCGACAATCTGATGACCGGGCGCAATCTGAAAATCCGCAGCAACCTGCTGCAGCAGGCCTTCTGGTGGGGTCCGGCGCAACGCGAGGAACTGGCGCATCGTGCCAAGGTAGAGGAGGTGATCGATTTCCTCGAGATCCAGCACATCCGCAAGACGCCGGTCGGCCGCCTGCCCTACGGCCTGCAGAAGCGTGTCGATCTCGGCCGCGCGCTGGCGATGGAGCCGAGCATCCTGCTCCTCGACGAGCCGATGGCCGGGATGAACGTCGAGGAGAAGCAGGACATGTGTCGCTTCATCCTCGACGTCAATGACCAGTTCGGGACGACGATCATCCTCATCGAGCACGACATGGGCGTCGTGATGGACATCTCCGACCGCGTCGTGGTGCTGGACTACGGGCGCAAGATCGGCGATGGCGTTCCCGACGAGGTACGCGCCAACCGGGAAGTGATCAGCGCCTACCTGGGCGCGAGCCACTGAGGAGCGAAGGACATGGGTTTCCTCATCGAGACGCTGATCGGCGGCCTGATGGCCGGCATGCTCTACTCGCTCGTCGCGCTGGGTTTCGTGCTCATTTTCAAGGCGTCGGGAGTGTTCAACTTCGCGCAGGGGGCGATGGTGCTCTTCGCGGCGCTGGCGATGGCGCGCCTGTCGGCCTGGATTCCGGAATGGCTGGGGATCGACAGCCGGCTGCTGGCGAATGGCATCGCGTTCATCCTCAGCGCTGCACTGATGTTCGTCGTCGCCTGGCTGATCGAGCGCCTCGTCCTGCGACACCTGGTCAACCAGGATGGTGCGACGCTGCTGATGGCCACCCTCGGCATCGCCTACGTCCTCGAGGGGGTCGGCAGCAGCATCTTCGGCAGCGACATCTACAAGATCGACGTTGGTATGCCGAAGGAGCCGGTGATGATCCTCGAGGCAAGCATCGAGGGCGGTCTGCTGATCAACAAGGAGGACTTCGTCGCCGCCCTGGTCGCCGCGCTGCTGGTCGGCACGCTCTGGCTCTTCTTCCAGAAGACGGCCACCGGGCGTGCCCTGCGCGCGGTCGCCGACGACCATCAGGCGGCGCAGTCGATCGGCATCGCGCTCAATCGCATCTGGGTCATCGTCTGGTGCGTCGCCGGGCTGGTGGCGCTGGTTGCGGGCATCATCTGGGGATCGAAGCTGGGCGTCCAGTTCTCGCTGGCGACGGTGGCGTTGCGCGGGCTGCCGGTGGTCATTCTCGGCGGTCTGACGTCGATTCCCGGGGCGATCATCGGCGGCCTGATCATCGGTGTCGGCGAGAAGCTGTCGGAGGTCTATCTCGGCCCGCTGATCGGCGGCGGCATCGAGATCTGGTTCGCCTATCAGCTGGCGCTGGTCTTTCTCCTGTTCAGGCCGCAGGGGCTGTTCGGCGAGAAGATCATCGACCGCGTCTAACCGGGGAGCGAGCGCGTGCTGTACAGAGAAAACGGTCAGTTCAGGATTTCCTACGCCGCCGACCAGCAAATCTTTCCGATTGCCCAGGATCGCTGGGCGATTCTCGCCATCGTCGTCTTCGCCTACGTCGGCGTGCCGCTGCTGGTCGACGAGTATCTCTTCCGGGCCATCCTGATTCCATTCCTGATCCTGTCGCTGGCGGCGATCGGCGTCAACATCCTGGTTGGCTACTGCGGTCAGATCACCCTCGGTGCCGGTGCCTTCATGGCCGTCGGCGCCTATGCCGCGTACAACTTCCACATTCGCATCGACGGTCTGCCGCTGCTCGTTTCCTTCCTGCTGGGCGGCTGCACGGCGGCGGCCGTCGGCATCGTCTTCGGCATTCCGAGCCTGCGCGTTCGCGGCCTCTATCTGGCTGTGGCGACGCTCGCCGCGCAGTTCTTCACCGACTGGGTGTTCCTGCGCGTTCCGTGGTTCACCAACAACTCGTCCTCGGGGTCGGTCTCGGTCGCCAACCTGCAGATTCTCTCCTGGCACATCGAGACGCCGGTCGACAAGTACCTGCTCTGCCTGACGGTCCTGGTGCTCCTGGCGCTGCTGGCGAAGAACATGACGCGTTGCGCGATCGGCCGGCAGTGGATGGCGATCCGCGACATGGACGTGGCGGCCGAGGTGATCGGCATCCGGCCGCTCTCTGCCAAGCTCTCGGCCTTTGCCGTCAGCTCCTTTTTCGTCGGCACGGCTGGCGCGCTCTGGGGTTTCGTTCACCTGGCGTCGTGGGAACCGGCAGCGTTCTCCGTCGACCGTTCTTTCCAGTTGCTGTTCATGGTGATCATCGGTGGCCTCGGATCGGTCATGGGCAGTTTCTTCGGTGCCGCCTTCATCGTCATCCTGCCGATCGCGCTCAACCAGTTCCTGCCGGCGATCGGCAGCGTCTTCGGCATCGGCATATCGACCGCCGGCGTGTCGCACGCCGAATTGATCATCTTCGGCGCGCTGATCATCTTTTTCCTGATCAAGGAGCCGCATGGCATCGCCCGCATGTGGTCGACCGCCAGGGAGAAATTGCGACTCTGGCCTTTTCCGCATTGATGGCAGGGCGATACGCTCCTGCCCGTTGCCGCGTCACCATGGCGCATTGCTGGACCTGCTACGCTCATTACAACTCGAGGAGACATCAATGAAACTGCAGCAACTCGTTCTGGCGGCTTCGGCGGCGCTTGCGCTGTCGTCGCTGGTGACTGCGCCGCCCGCTTTGGCGCAGGCAAAGGAACAGTTCTTTCCGGTGCTCGTCTACCGCACCGGTGCCTATGCGACCAACGGCCAGCAGTGGGCCAATGGCTACATCGACTATCTGAAGCTGGTCAATGTCAAGGGCGGGATCAACGGCGTCAGGATCAGCTTCGAGGAATGCGAGACGGCTTACGCGACGGACCGTGGCGTCGAATGCTACGAGCGCCTCAAGGGCAAGGGTGGCGGTGCGACGGTCTTTCAGCCCCTGTCGACCGGGATCACCTTCGCCCTGACGGAGAAGGCGCCGGTCGACAGGATCCCGCTGATCACGGCCGGTTACGGGCGCAGCGAATCACAGAACGGGGCCGTCTTCAGCTGGAACTTTCCGCTCCTCGGAACCTATTGGGTCGGTGCCGATGTCGCCATCCAGCACATTGCGAAGAAGGAGGGCGGTATCGCCAAGCTGAAGGGCAAGAAGATCGCGCTGGTGTATCACGACAGCCCGTACGGCAAGGAGCCGATCCCGATCCTGCAGGAACTCGGCAAGACCCACGGTTTCGACGTGCAACTGCTGCCGGTGGCACATCCGGGCGTCGAGCAGAAGGCCACCTGGTTGCAGATCAGGCAGCAGAAGCCGGACTATGTCCTGCTTTGGGGATGGGGCGTGATGAATTCGACCGCCTTGCGTGAGGCGCAGTCGACCGGCTATCCGCGCGACCGGATGATCAGCATCTGGTGGGCCGGCGCCGAGCCCGACGTCAAGGACGTCGCCGAGGGCGCCAAGGGCTACAGCGCGATGACCCTGCAGCACGGTGCCGAACCCGGCTCGAAAGTGGCCAAGGAGATCCTCGACCTGGTCCATGCCAAGGGACAGGGTACCGGTCCGAAGGAAGAGGTGGGCAATGTGCTCTACATGCGTGGCCTGATCTCGGCGATGCTCGGCGTCGAAGGCGTGCGCAAGGCGCAGGAGCGTTACGGCAAGGGCAAGGTGATGACCGGCGAGCAGGTGCGCTGGGGCCTCGAAAACCTCAATCTCGACCAGAAGACACTCGATGCGATGGGTTTTGCCGGCGTCATGCGGCCGGTACAGACCTCCTGCCTCGACCACATGGGATCGTCCTGGGTGCGGGTCCATACCTGGAACGGCAGCAAGTGGGAATTCACTTCGGACTGGTACCAGGCCGACGAGAAGGTGATCCGGCCGATGGTGATGCTCGCTTCGGCCAAGTACGCCGACGAGAAGAAGATCAAGCCGCGTACTCCCGAGGAATGCAAGAAGTAGTCCGCAGACCCGCCCGGCCGCGGGTCGATGCCCGGTCCGCCCGCGTCGCGGGCCGGCCGGGCGGCAACAGGAGAGCAGGCGCGTCATGAGCACCGACAACATCCTTCTCCGGGTCAACAGCATCGAGGTGATCTACAACCATGTGATCCTCGTCCTCAAGGGGGTTTCGTTCAACGTTCCGGAGGGCGGCATTGTTGCCCTGCTCGGCGGCAATGGCGCCGGCAAGACGACCACCCTGCGCGCCGTGAGCAACCTGTTGCGTGGCGAGCGCGGTGCGGTGACCAAGGGCACGATCAATCTGCGTGATGAACGGATCGAGGCGTTGACGCCGGCGGAACTGGTGCGGCGGGGTGTCATCCAGGTGATGGAGGGGCGACACTGCTTTGCCCACTTGACGGTCGAGGAGAACCTGCTGACCGGAGCCTACGCGCGCCGCGACGGCAAGGCGGCGATCGCGCAGACGCTGGACAAGGTCTACTGCTATTTTCCGCGGCTGAAGACGCGGCGCGGCAGCCAGGCCGCCTACACCTCGGGCGGTGAGCAGCAGATGTGCGCCATCGGCCGGGCGCTGATGGCCAGTCCGCGAATGGTTCTGCTCGACGAACCGTCGATGGGCCTGGCGCCGCAGATCGTCGACGAGCTGTTCGCCATCGTCAGGGATCTGAATGAGAAGGAGGGCGTGACCTTCCTGCTGGCCGAACAGAACACCAACATGGCGCTGCGCTACGCCGATTTCGGCTACATTTTGGAGAATGGCCGCGTCGTGATGGAAGGCGCGGCCGGCGATCTGGCAGCCAACGAAGACGTCAAGGAGTTCTATCTCGGTCTGTCGTCGGGTGGGCGCAAGAGCTTCCGCGACGTCAAGCACTATCGCCGCCGCAAGCGCTGGCTGTCCTGAGGCGATGAGCGGCATGTGCAAGGCGACGGGCGCGTTTCTCGGCGTGCTCCTGCTGGCCGGCCCATTCCTCGCCGGTGCCGCGCCAGCGGCGGCCGGCGAGCGCCGGGCGCCGCAAGCTGGCGACTGCGTGATCCTGCGCGAAGGGGGCAGTGGCTGGCTGCTGAAGGCGCCGACCTACTGGCTGCGTGGTACCATCGACCGGCTCGTACGCGAGCGCAGGATGGCCGGCATCTGCCCGCTGCTCGGCAAGCCCAGCGCGGCCTACACGCGTGCCGACCACGCGCAGGTGGCGGCGGCGATGCCGTGCGTGGCGAACGCGGCGGATGTCGGCGAGGTCGACGTGCTGCGGGTGCACGTGCTGGTCGATGCCTGGGAGACGCCGTGGTCACACCAGGGCAGTCCTCCCGGCTGGCTGTTCCGCGGGCAGTTCCTCGACCAGACGCTGCACAGGGGGATGGTGATCGACATGGATGCCAGCTGGCTCGAGTTCTGCGAGGAGCGATCGTGAACGGTGCGCCGCTCAGCGGCGTGCGCGTTCTCGATCTGACGCGCCTGCTCCCCGGCCCCGTGGCGACCCTGCATCTCGCCGACCTCGGCGCCGACGTGGTCAAGATCGAGGATCATGTGGCCGGTGACTACGCGCGCATTCTCGGCGACGGCCCGGACGGCGTCAGCCTCTTCTACCGCTGCGTCAATCGCAACAAGCGCGGGCTGCGCCTCGATCTCAAGCAGGCGAAAGGAAAAGAGGTCTTCCTGCGCCTCGTGCGCGACGCCGACGTGGTCGTCGAAAGCTTCCGGCCGGGCGTCAGCGACAAGCTCGGGATCGGCTACACGGCCCTGCGTGCGGTCAATCAGCGCCTCGTCTACTGCGCGATCACCGGCTATGGCCAGACGGGTCCGCTGGCGATGGCTGCCGGTCACGACCTCAACTACATCGGCCTCGCCGGCGTTCTCGATCAGATCGGCGTCGACGGCGGCCAGCCGGCGATTCCCAACCTGCAGGTGGGCGATCTCCTCGGCGGTGCGCTGACGGCCGTGATGGGCATCCTGGCCGCCCTCTTCGACGCGCAGCGCAGTGGCCAGGGCCGCCTGGTCGATGTGGCGATGAGCGAGGCGGTGCTGGCGCACAACCTGTTTCCCTTCTTCGCCCTGCAGACCGCGGGTTGCGTGCCGCAGCGCGGCGCCGACCAGCTCAGCGGTGGCGATGCCGGTTACGGCGTCTATGCCACCGCCGATGGTCGCTTCATGGCGGTGGCGCCGCTCGAGCGGAAGTTCTGGGATCTGTTCTGCGATGCCGTCGGGCGGCCGGACTGGAAAGCGCGGCACGCGGCGCGCGGCGCCGCGGCTGCCGCCCTGCGCCGCGAGCTCGCGGCGCTCTTCGCCAGCCGGGACCAGGCCAGCTGGAGCGATTTCTTTGCCGGCATCGACTGTTGCGTGACGCCGGTGCTGCGGGTCGACGAAGCCCTTCGCCATCCGCACTTCGCCGCCCGGGAGATGGTCGTCGACGCCGACGGCGTGCGCCAGTACGCACCGCCGCTGAAGCTCTCCGGCTGGGTTTTCGCCGTCGAGCGGGCAGCCCCGGCGCCTGGCGAGCACGTGCGGGAAATCCTGCGCGCGGCCGGTTTCAGTGACGACGAGGTGGCTGCACTGCAGCGGGAGTCGGTGATCTGAGGTCAGGGGTCAGGGCGCGCTGCGCGACGAACTGCTGCCCTGGCGCACCACTCGCCGACAGCGGCCGTAGCCGGCCGCATCTCAGGTCTTGGGCGGTTCTTCCTGCGGTTGTCTGGCCTGCATGGCTGCCGTGGCGGCCTTCTGCATCTGCTCCTGCATTTGCTGCAGCAGGGTCAGCGGCCACAGTGCGGCCTGCTTCAGCGCCTCATTGCCGCTGCCCGGGTCGACCAGGCTGCCGCCCTGCGCCTCGTCGGTGGCGCCGGCCGGGGCGTAGCTGCCCGCCATCTGCCCCATCGCGCGCACGGCGTTGAGTGTCACGCACTGCATCTCGAGACCCTGGATCGTCATCTGCAGCATCGACAGGTTCATCTTCAGCCAGTTCTCGACGGCCTTGAGGTCGCGGATCTTCTTCTCGATGTCTTCGACGTTGAGGGTCGGGGTGACCATGCCGGGCAGGGAGACGCCCATGCTGCCCCACATCTTCCTGGCAAAGCTCAGGGGATCAGGTACGGAATTGAGGTTCGACATTTTTTGCTCCGGTGTGATGGGGTGATCCATCTTAACAAAGTTGCGTCGCTTCGGGCGGTTGCAGCCGCCCGGGTTCGATCTGCCGGCCGCTGGCGGCCCACGATGGTGCAGTGTCAGACGCGGTAACAGTAAAGGCGGGTGTGCCGATGATCGTCGACATCGATCTCGTGCGCGGCGGCGACACCCGGTACGGCGAAACTGTTGCTTATGAAGATGCTGCCGGGGCGCATCTCGCGGCCCACCTTCTCCCACAATGCAGCCATCGGCGTCGGCGAGAGGAAAGCGTAGACTACATTGTAGGCGGCCAGGTCAGTCTGCCAGAAATCGCCCCACTGCCACGTACAGTTTGCGGTGGCCAGCGTGCGCACGCGGCCGACCAGCCAGGTGGCCGGTGCGTTCTCGACCGCGGCGAAGGAGGCGTCCGCTCGCGTTGCGGCCAGCGGCTGGACGATGCTGCCAATGCCGGCGCCGAGGTCGATGAAGCGCAGGTCGCGGTACTCGCGGGTCAGTGCGGCGAGTGCGTGCACGGTCTGGCGGCTGGAGAAGTAGAGCGGAATCTGACCGGACAGGGCGCCACGATAGACGAGCAGCAGCAGCATGAACGCGAGCAGGAACCAGCCGGGATCGACTTGCAGCTGGGCGACGCCCCAAGCCAGAGGCGCGAAGATCGCGTGCAGGATCCGCCACCACCAGGGCTGGCAGCTCAGGGTGGCGAGGAGCAGGGCGATCGCGCCGATGGCGAAAGCCGTCTGCGGCCACGGCAGCTCTGCGCCGCGAATGCCGTAGTAGGGCCAGGCGAGCGACAGGACTGCGAGCACGGCAGCGAACTGCAACGCCAGTTGTCGCAGCGGCCGTGCCGGCGCTGCCGTCGGCGTGTCGCTGCAGTCAAAAGATGGTGCGGGCGGGAGGGACAAGCAGGGGCTCCTCGAGGCTGAGCGGCGCATTGTATGTCTGCCGCTGCCTGCGCGCTCATTTTGCGATTGCCGCGGCGGCTGCCACCGGCAGCAGCAGGGCCCGCAGTGCCTCGCGCCGCGGCCGCATCTTCTGCACCGAGGCAGCCTTGACGTGCCCGAAGCCGCGCACCTGTTCGGGCAGCGCGGCGAGTTCGATGGCGGTGGCGAGCGTCGTCGCGTCGAGGCGTGCGAGCAGCAGTTCGATATCCGCCTCGTAATCGACGAGCAGTTGTCGTTCCATCTTCCTTTCCTCGTTGCCGGCAAAGGGATCGAAGGCCGTGCCGCGCAGGCCCTTCAGCCGGCTCAGGCCGGCGAGCGCGCGCAGCATCCACGGACCGTAACTGCGTTTCGCGACCCTGCCGGTGAGCGGATCGGGCTTTGCCAGCAGCGGTGGCGCGAGGTGGAAACGGATGCTGAAGTCGCCCTCGAACTGTTCCGACAGTTGCTGCCTGAAGGCGGGGTCGGCATGCAGCCGTGCGACCTCGTACTCGTCCTTGACCGCCAGCAGCCTGAAGTAGCTGCGTGCAACCGCCTCGCTCAGGCGCGTCGACCGCAACGGCAGTTCGCTGGCCCGAACACGCTCGACCAGCCGGCGGTAGCGGTCGGCGTAGCGCGCGTCCTGGTAGTCGGTCAGGGCTTCGATGCGGCGGGCGATCCTCTCATCGAGGCTGGCCGAGAGCCGGTGTGCCGCCGGCCCGCTGGCCGGAATAGCCAGCCGCTGTACCGCCGCCGGATCGTGCGCCGTATGCCTGCCCCAGAGGAAGGCCTGGTGGTTCTGCTCGACGGCCGTGCCGTTGAGTTCGATGGCACGGTCGATGGCCGCCAGCGACAGCGGGATGAGCCCCCTCTGCCAGGCGACGCCGAGCAGGAAGAGGTTGCCGTAGATGGCGTCGCCCAGTAGCCGGCGCGCCAGCTCTGCCGTGTTCAGGAAGAGCGTGTTGCCTTCACCGCAGGCTTCGTCGATCTGCTCCTGCAGCCGCTGCTGTGGGAACTGCCAGTCGGGGTTGCGGGTGAACTCGGCGGTGGGGGTGCTGGCGACGTTGATGACCGCCCGGGTCTTGCCGGCGAGAACCTTCGACAGCGCTTCGCTGCTGGCGCTGACCAGCAGATCGCCGCCGATCACCGCATCCGCCTCGCCGGTGGCGATGCGTGCGGCGTGGATGTCCTGTGGGTGGTTGGCAATCCGCAGGTGTGAGAAGACGGCGCCGAACTTCTGCGCCAGGCCGGTCATGTCGAGCACCGAAACGCCTTTGCCATCGAGGTGGGCGGCCATTCCGAGCAATGCTCCAAGGGTGACGACACCGGTCCCGCCAACGCCGGTGATCAGGATGTTGAACGGCTGTGTGGTGTCGGCCAGCGGTGGGTCGGGGAGGGTGGCGAGCGTACCGGCGTCGGTGGCGACGGCGCTGCCGCGGCGCAGCCTGCCGCCTTCGATGGTGACGAAGCTGGGGCAGAAACCGTTGATGCACGAATAGTCCTTGTTGCAGGACGACTGGTCGATCGCCCGCTTGCGACCGAACTCGGTTTCCACCGGCACCACCGACAGGCAGTTCGACTGCGCGCCGCAGTCGCCACATCCTTCACAGACGGCCTCGTTGATGAAGACGCGCCGGGCCGGGTCGGCAAGCTTGCCGCGCTTGCGCCGGCGGCGCTTCTCGGTGGCGCACGTCTGCTCGTAGATCAGCACCGACACGCCGCGGTGTTCTCGCAGTTCGCGCTGGACCGCGTCGAGGTGGTCGCGGTGACGCACGGGCGTGTTCGGCGCCAAGTCGCGCCGTTGCCGATATTTCTCCGGCTCGTCGCTGACGATGACGATGCGGCCGATGCCTTCGGCTTCGAGCTGGCGCGTCAGCTGGCCGACGCTCAGCTGGCCGTCGACCGGCTGGCCGCCGGTCATCGCAACGGCGTCGTTGTAGAGGATCTTGTAGGTGATCGAGACGCCGGCGGCGACCGCCTGCCGGATCGCCAGCAGGCCAGAGTGGAAGTAGGTACCGTCGCCCAGGTTGGCGAAAATGTGGCGGTCGCCGGAAAACGGTGCCTGGCCGACCCAGGTGACGCCTTCGCCGCCCATATGGGTGAAGGTCGCGGTATTGCGGTCCATCCACGTCACCATGTAGTGGCAACCGATGCCGGCGACGGCGCGCGAGCCTGCCGGCAGGCGCGTCGAGGTGTTGTGCGGGCAGCCGGAGCAGAAGTACGGCGTCCGCTGCATGGTGGTGCCGCTCGCCGTCGGCGCCGTCGCTGTGGCGAGACTGAGCTGCTTGGCCTCGAGCAGTTGCAGACGGGCCTCGATGGCCGGCGAGGTGAAGAAGCGGCCGATGCGCGTCGCCAGCGCACGCGCCACCTGCGCCACGGACAGCTCGCCGGCGGCCGGCAGCAGCCAGTCGCCGTGGCGCAGGTGGCCGCTGCCGGTCGGCAGCAGCGACCACTCGCCCTTTTCATCGAACTTGCCGACGACGCGTGGCCGAACGTCCTCACGCCAGTTGTACAGTTCCTCCTTCAACTGGTACTCGAGCAGTTGCCGCTTTTCCTCGACCACCAGGATCTCCTCGAGGCCCTCGGCGAAGCGACGCACGCCATCGGCCTCGAGTGGCCAGACCATGCCGACCTTGTACAGGCGGATGCCGATCCGCTCTGCCAGCGTGTCGTCGATGCCGAGTTCGTCGAGCGCCTGGCGGACGTCGAGGTAGGCCTTTCCGGCGGTGATGATCCCCAGGCGGGCGGGGTTGTCAGGGTCGTTGCTGTCGATCAGCACACGGTTGAGGTGGTTGGCCCGGCAATAGGCGAGCGCCGCGTACAGCTTGTGGTTGAGCAGGCGTGCTTCCTGCTGCAGCGGTGGGTCCGGCCAGCGGATGTTGAGTCCGTGCGGATCATTGCTCGGCATCTCGTAGTCGTCGGGCAGGCGAATGACGGTGGCGGCTGGGTCGATCGTCACCGATGCCGATGTCTCGACGGTATCGGCAAGCGCCTTCATCACCACCCAGCAGCCCGAATAACGGCTCATTGCCCAGCCATGCAGGCCGTAGTCGAGATATTCCTGGACGTTCGCCGGATAGAGGACCGGCATCATCACCGCCTTGAAGATGTGTTCGGTCTGGTGCGGCAGGGTCGATGACTTCGCCGCATGATCGTCGCCGGCGATGACCAGCACGCCACCCTTGCTGGCCGTCCCGGCGGCGTTGGCATGGCGGAAGACATCGCCGCAGCGGTCCACACCGGGACCCTTGCCGTACCACATGGCGAAGATGCCTTCGTGGCGCGCGCCGGGGAAAAGGCCGAGTTGCTGCGTTCCCCACACCGCGGTCGCCGCCAGGTCCTCGTTGACCGCCGGCTGAAAGACGATGCGATGGGCATCGAGATGGGGCTTCGCCTTCCACAAGGCCTGGTCGAGACCACCGAGCGGACTCCCCCGGTAGCCGGAGATGAAGCCCGCCGTGTTCAGCCCCGCCGCGTGGTCGCGCAGTGCCTGCAGCATCGGCAGCCGCACCAAGGCTTGCGTGCCGCTCAGGAAGACGCGGCCCGAGGTCGCCGTGTACCGGCTGTCGAGCGTGATCGACAGGTCTCGCATGGCTTCTCCTCCTCTTCTGGATGCTCGCCTCCGCTGCGGCGATCGCTTCCCTGCTGTTCCGGCATGGGTCAATTCGTCGCCCCGGCGTCTGGCCCGGTCATTACCCGATCTGACCGTCGGTTGGCGCACTGGTTGCTTGCCGACGGAAGCTTGCGCATCCCGCGCGGCAGGCGGCAGCCTGCCCGGGAAGATGGGAAAGAGGAGTCCGCCGCCCTTCTGCGCCACGCCAAGTTGCCGGCCGGTCCGCCTTCACGTTTCCTCGGCGGCGAGGTCCGCGGCGCGCGTTGCGAGAATCCGGTGCGCCCGCGCCAGGCTGATGGCGGTGCCGCCGACGGCAGCCGGCAGCTGTGTTTCGACCGGCCGCCGCTGCCGAAGGCGACCGTCGGACCGCGATGCTGTCCGGACAGGTAGACAATCCCGGCGACCTCCCGCAGGCCGCCCATCGACTCTTCTGCCTGGTGCTGCACGAGGGTCGATTCGCTCAGCGCGAGGCACGTGTGGAAAGACTGCCGCGGGCTGCTGCTGACTGCCGGTTGCAGGGGTTGCTGCGCGTACGGGCTGCCGTGTGTCATCGTTGGCCGGTCCTGGGACGAGATGGCGGCCGATTCTACGCCGCCGGCCGGCAACCGTGCAGCAGCTGGGGCTGCGCATGCGGCTGCCGGTGCTGGCGTGATGTCGGGGCGAAAAACGGGGCGAAAAACCATTTGACAAGTCGTCCTTCGAGCTTCAGAATCGCGGGTTCTTGGCTGGAGGGATACCCAAGTGGCCAACGGGATCAGACTGTAAATCTGACGGCTCCGCCTTCGAAGGTTCGAATCCTTCTCCCTCCACCACAAGCGCCGCTGTTGGTGATGGCGTTCAATCGTTCTTCGGGTAATGGTTTTGCGGGTGTAGCTCAATGGTAGAGCTGAAGCCTTCCAAGCTTATGACGAGGGTTCGATTCCCTTCACCCGCTCCAGGCTGCAGCCGCAGAATTGCTTCAGGCCCCTCGATCATCGATGCCCATGTAGCTCAGCGGTAGAGCACTCCCTTGGTAAGGGAGAGGTCGACAGTTCAATTCTGTCCATGGGCACCAGCGATTGGTGCTGTAGATTCATTGTTAACTTCTAACGTGTTGAGGTACCGGTAATGGCCAAGGGAAAATTTGAACGCACGAAGCCGCACGTGAATGTAGGCACGATTGGACACGTGGATCACGGGAAGACGACGCTGACGGCGGCGATCACGACCATTCTGGCGAAGAAGTTCGGTGGTGTGGCGAAGGCGTACGACCAGATTGACGCGGCGCCGGAGGAGAAGGCGCGTGGGATCACGATCAACACGGCGCACGTGGAGTACGAGACGGCGAAGCGTCACTATGCGCACGTGGATTGCCCGGGTCACGCGGACTACATCAAGAACATGATCACGGGTGCGGCGCAGATGGACGGGGCGATTCTGGTGGTGTCGGCGGCGGATGGTCCGATGCCGCAGACGCGGGAGCACATTCTGCTGGCGCGTCAGGTTGGTGTGCCGTACATCGTGGTGTACCTGAACAAGTGCGACATGGTTGACGATGCGGAGCTTCTGGAGCTGGTGGACATGGAGGTTCGCGAGCTGCTGTCGAAGTACGAGTTTCCTGGGGACGACATTCCGATCATCCAGGGTTCGGCGTTGAAGGCGCTGGAAGGTGATACGGGAGCGCAGGGAGAGGGTTCGGTGATGGCGCTGGCGGATGCGCTGGACGCGTACATTCCGACGCCGCAGCGTGCGGTGGACAAGCCGTTCCTGCTGCCGATCGAGGACGTGTTCTCGATTTCCGGGCGCGGGACGGTGGTGACGGGTCGTGTTGAGCGCGGTGTGGTGAAGGTGGGCGAAGAGGTGGAGATCGTTGGCATTCGTCCGACGGTGAAGACGACGTGCACCGGAGTGGAGATGTTCCGCAAGCTGCTGGATCAGGGTCAGGCGGGTGACAACGTTGGTGTTCTGCTGCGCGGCACGAAGCGTGATGATGTCGAGCGTGGCCAGGTGCTGGCGAAGCCGGGTTCGATCAAGCCGCACACGCACTTCACGGGCGAAGTTTACTGCCTGTCGAAGGAAGAGGGTGGTCGTCACACGCCGTTCTTCAACAACTATCGTCCGCAGTTTTACTTCCGGACGACGGACGTGACGGGCGCGATCGCGATGCCGGAGGGTGTCGAGATGGTGATGCCGGGTGACAACGTGCAGATGACGGTGAAGCTGATCTCGCCGATCGCCATGGAAGAAGGCCTGCGCTTCGCGATTCGCGAGGGCGGCCGCACCGTCGGCGCCGGCGTCGTCGCCAAGATCATCGAGTAGGTTCCGGTCGTGGTTCATGGGCGGCACCGATGAATGCGGTGCCGCCGTAGTTCTGCCGCAGGGGTATAGCTCAACTGGCAGAGCGTCGGTCTCCAAAACCGAAGGTTGGGGGTTCGATTCCCTCTGCCCCTGCCACACATGTAACCAAAGCGGACAAGATGGCCGATAAATTCAAGTTTGCGCTGGCGATCCTGCTGCTTGTGGCCGGTATCGCCGGTTTCTACCTCCTGGCGGAACAGGCGATGATCCTGCGGGTGCTCGCCGTCATGGCGGGTACCGCTCTTGCCGCCGGGGTTGCCTGGAAGACCGAGCAGGGGCAGCGCTTCTTCGGCTTCGCGCGCGAGTCCGCGGCCGAGGCGAGGAAGGTCGTCTGGCCGTCCCGCAAGGAGACGATGCAGACGACCGGGATGGTGTTCGCCTTCGTCGTGGTGATGGCCCTCTTTCTCTGGCTGACCGACAAGAGCCTGGAATGGGTGATGTACGACCTGGTTCTCGGCTGGAGAAAATCATGAGCATGCGCTGGTACGTGGTACACGCCTACTCGGGCTTTGAGAAGAGCGTGCAGCGCGCGTTGCTCGAGCGTGTCCAGCGGCAGGGGATGACGGAGCAGTTCGGTCGCATCCTGGTGCCGGTGGAAGAGGTCGTCGAACTGAAGATGGGCCAGAAGAGTATTTCCGAACGCAAGTTCTTCCCCGGCTACGTGCTGGTGGAAATGGAGATGAACGACGAGTCGTGGCACCTGGTGAAGAGCACGCCCAAGGTTACGGGTTTTGTCGGCGGCACCGCCAACAAGCCGAGCCCGATTTCCGAGAAGGAAGTCGCGAAGATCATGCAGCAGATGCAGGAGGGCGTCGAGAAACCGCGGCCGAAGGTGCTCTTCGAACCCGGCGAAGTGGTGCGCGTCAAGGAAGGTCCCTTTACCGATTTTCATGGCGCGGTCGAGCACGTCAATTACGAGAAGAATCGGCTGCGCGTTTCGGTAACGATTTTTGGCCGGCCGACGCCGGTCGAACTGGAGTTCGGGCAGGTCGAGAAGGCCTGACCGCGGGCTCGGTCGCGGTGTGTTGGGCGTGCTCGACACACCGTAGCAGTGCGGCTCTCGGGCCGCGTTTGTCGTTTGGGGAGCGCTGGCACGAGCGCGTTCGAACCCGCTCACAGGAGTCGTAAGGTGGCAAAGAAAATCACTGGTTACATCAAGTTGCAGGTGCCGGCGGGGAAGGCAAATCCGTCGCCACCGATCGGTCCGGCGCTCGGTCAGCGGGGACTCAACATCATGGAGTTCTGCAAGTCGTTCAATGCGCAGACGCAGGGGCTGGAACCGGGATTGCCGATTCCGGTGGTGATCACCGCCTTCGCCGACAAGAGTTTCACCTTCATCATGAAGACGCCGCCGGCAACGGTTCTGATCAAGAAGGCGATCGGTGCGCAGAAGGGCAGCGCCAAGCCGCACACAGCCAAGATCGGCACGCTGACGCGTGCCCAGTGTGAGGCGATTGCGACGCAGAAGATGCCTGACCTGACGGCGGCCGACATGGAAGCGGCGGTGCGCACCATCGCCGGCAGTGCCCGCACGATGGGTGTTACGGTAGAGGGGGTGTGAGATGGCAGGCTTGAGCAAGCGTCAGAAGGCGCTGCAGGGAAAGGTCGAACGTACCCGGAGCTATCCGGTCGCGGAAGCGCTGAAGCTGGCCAAGGAGTGTGCGACCGCCAGGTTCGACGAGTCGATCGACGCTGCGGTCTGCCTCGGTGTCGACCCGCGGAAGTCGGATCAGATCGTTCGCGGATCGGTGGTTCTGCCAGCCGGTACCGGCAAGACGGTCCGCGTCGCCGTCTTCGCCCAGGGTGAGAAGGCGGCTGCCGCCAAGGCGGCGGGTGCCGATATCGTCGGCTTCGAGGATCTGGCGGCCGAGATCAAGTCCGGCGTGATCAACTTCGATCGGGTCATCGCCACTCCGGATGCCATGCGCGTGGTGGGTCAGCTCGGGCAGATTCTTGGTCCGCGTGGCCTGATGCCGAACCCCAAGGTCGGGACGGTGACCATGGACGTGGCGACGGCGGTACAGAACGCCAAGGCGGGACAGGTGCAGTATCGTACCGACAAGGCGGGCATCATTCACAGCACGATCGGTCGCGCGTCGTTCGATACCGAGAAACTGGCGAGCAACCTGAAGGCGTTGGTCGATGCGCTGATCAAGGCCAAGCCGGCAACCTCGAAGGGGCAGTACGTGCGCCGTGTCGCCGTTGCCAGCACGATGGGGCCGGGCGTCCGCGTCGACGCGTCGACGCTCTAGAAGGAAACATGGATGGGGCCGGGCGCCTGGCGCCTGGTTCCGGCAGAGAGCTTTGTAGGGCTACCGGCAGGGCGCGCGCGCAGTGCCGGTAGATCGTCAAAGACCGCAGGTGCCGACGACGCTGCCTGTCGCGGCTTAAGTGTGCAAGCGGCCTGCGTAGACGGTGTGCCCGGAAAAGGATTTTGCAGCGATGGACTTCAGGCCTGTGCTGCCAACCCCTGATCAAGGTCGCCGTGGGTGCGGTACGTCCAGCCGGGTGTGCCGTTTGTTGACTTGATGGGAGGAAGGACCTGTGGGTCTCAATCTTGATGATAAGAAGGTCGTCGTAGCCGAGGTGGCGGCAAAGGTTGCCAAGGCGCAGACCATTGTGCTGGCCGAGTACAGCGGCTTGCCGGTGGCCCATCTGACTCGTCTGCGCGCCCAGGCACGTGCCTCGGGCGTCTACCTGCGTGTGGTGAAGAACACGCTGGTACGGCGGGCCGTCGAAGGCACTGTCTTCGCCGGGCTGGCCGAGCAGATGACCGGGCCACTGATCTACAGCATGTCGGAAGATCCGGTTGCTGCGGCAAAGGTGCTCAACGATTTTGCCAAGACCAATGACAAGCTGATTCTGAAGGCTGGCAGTTTTGCTGGTGAGGCACTCGACAAGGCCGGCGTCCAGGCGCTGGCGTCGATCCCTGGCCGCAACGAGTTGCTCGCCCAGTTGCTGGGAGTCATGCAGGCGCCGGTCACCGGTTTCGCCTGTGCGCTTTCCGCCTTGGCCAAGCAGCGCGAGGAAGCCGTTGCCTGAGCGCGCAGTCAGCTTTTTTTGTTTCCAGATTCTAGGAGTGAGTAATCATGGCTATTAGCAAGCAGGACATTCTCGATGCCGTTGGCGCGATGACTGTCATGGAACTGAACGACCTCGTCAAGGCGTTCGAGGAGAAGTTTGGCGTTTCGGCAGCGTCGATGGCCGTTGCGGCTCCGGGCGCCGCCGCACCGGTGGTCGAGGAGCAGACCGAGTTCACGGTCGTTCTCGCCGGCATCGGCGAGAAGAAGGTCGAGGTCATCAAGGTCGTTCGCGCGGCGACCGGTCTTGGCCTCAAGGAAGCCAAGGATCTGGTCGACAGCGCTCCGAAGGCGGTCAAGGAAGCGATCTCCAAGGCAGACGCCGAAGCGCTCAGGAAACTGCTCGAGGACGCCGGAGCGAAGGTCGAGGTCAAGTAACACCCGGGATGGCAGGCTGGGCTGGCGGCCTTCCGGCTGCCAGCCCTTTTCTGCTTTTCCGGAAATGGCTGCGCGCCCGCCGTCCCGGGGCGCCCAGCCTTGCAGCGTGCAAACGCAAACACGACTGGCGGTGGCGCGAGCGGCACCGGTCGCTGTCCGCCCGCCGGCCAGTCATGTTGCGTTTGTCCGTTGCGAACCGGCGGATGTGGCTACCCTCGCCGGAGCGCTAGAGGATTTGCCTTGTGAGTTCGGAGCGACCATGACCTACTCCTATACCGAGAAGAAGCGTATCCGCAAGAGTTTCGCCAAGCGCACCAGTGTGCTCGAGGTGCCCTTTCTGCTGGCGACGCAACTGGAATCCTTCACCGCGTTCCTGCAGGCCAGCGTGCCTCTCGGGCAGCGCCGGAACCAGGGGTTGCAGGCCGCCTTCTGCTCGATCTTCCCGATCGTCAGCCACAGCGGCAACGCACGGCTGGAGTTCGTCAGTTACACGCTTTCCGAGCCCACCTTCGACGTCACCGAGTGTCAGCAGCGCGGCCTGACCTTCGCCTCGGCGCTGCGGGCCAAGGTGCGCCTCGTGATCCTCGACCGCGAGGTACCGGACACGATCAAGGAGGTGAAGGAGCAGGAGGTCTACATGGGCGAAATCCCGTTGATGACCTCCACTGGCTCGTTCGTCATCAACGGTACCGAGCGGGTGATCGTCTCGCAACTGCATCGCTCGCCTGGCGTGTTCTTCGAACACGATCGGGGCAAGACGCACAGCTCGGGCAAGTTGCTGTTCTCGGCACGGGTCATTCCCTATCGCGGCTCGTGGCTGGATTTCGAGTTCGATCCAAAGGATCTCCTGTTCTTCCGGGTGGACCGTCGCCGCAAGATGCACGTGACGACCCTGCTCAAGGCCATCGGTCTGACCTCGCAGCGGATTCTCCTCGAGTTTTTCGAGTTCGACACCTTCTACATCGGCAAGCGTGTGACCGAGTTCGCGCTCGTTCCAGAGCGTCTGCGCGGCGAGGTTGCCCGTTTCGACTTCAACGACCCCTCTGGCAAGCTGATCATCGCCAAGGACAAGCGGATCACGGCCAAGCACATCCGCGAACTCGACGCCGCCGGCATGAAGCAGGTCGCTGTTCCCGACGATTTCCTGATCGGGCGCGTGATCGGTGTAGACGTGATCGATCAGACGACCGGCGAGATTCTCGCCAACGCCAATGACGAGATCACCGAGACGCTGCTGGCGAAGCTGGTCGAGGCGGGCGTCGAGTCGCTGCAGACGCTGTATGTCAACGACCTCGACCATGGCGCCTTCATCTCGCAGACCCTGCGCACCGACGAGACGGCCTCACGCCAGGCGGCGCGGATCGCCATCTACCGCATGATGCGCCCGGGCGAGCCGCCGACCGAGGAAGCCGTCGAGATCCTCTTCAACGGACTGTTCTACTCCGACGACCGCTACGATCTGTCGGCTGTCGGGCGGATGAAGTTCAACCGCCGTGTGGGGCGCAAGGACGTCATCGAGTACAAGGTGATGGTCAGGCAGGCGCCGGCAAAACGCGATGCCATTGCCAAGCTGATCAATGAAACTGTCGGCGATGCGGTGACATCGGTGGAGCAGGCGCTTGCCGAGTTGAGCCACGGGCCGCGGGCGGTGGCCGAAAACCTGACGCACGAGGCCGCGTTGAGCCTGCTCGAGTCGCTGAAGGGACTCGGTGTCGTGGGCGAGGTCCGCGAACAGCTGACCCTGTCGCCGCGCGACATCGTCGAAGTGATTCGGTTGCTGGTCGAGCTGCGAAACGGCCGCGGCGAAATCGACGACATCGACCATCTCGGCAACCGGCGGGTACGCTCGGTCGGCGAACTGGCGGAAAACCAGTTCCGCGCCGGACTGGTACGCGTCGAACGCGCGGTCAAGGAACGCCTGTCGCAGGCCGAGTCCGACAACCTGATGCCGCATGACCTGATCAACGCCAAGCCGATCAGCGCTGCGGTACGCGAGTTTTTCGGCTCAAGCCAGCTGTCGCAGTTCATGGACCAGACAAACCCGCTGTCCGAGATTACCCACAAGCGCCGCGTGTCGGCGCTTGGCCCCGGTGGCCTGACGCGCGAGCGGGCCGGCTTCGAGGTGCGTGACGTGCATCCGACGCACTACGGTCGCGTTTGTCCGATCGAAACGCCGGAGGGTCCGAACATCGGCCTGATCAACTCGCTGGCGCTCTTCGCGCGCACCAACGAGTATGGCTTTCTCGAGACCCCCTATCGCAAGGTCGTCGACGGCCGGGTGAGCGACCAGATCGAATATCTGTCGGCGATCGAGGAGGGTGCCTACATCATTGCCCAGGCCAACTCGGAAATCGGTGATGAAGGGGCGCTGCGCGATCAACTGGTCACCTGTCGCGAGAAGGGGGAGACCATACTCGCCGAACCGGCACGCGTGCAGTACATGGATGTGGCGCCGAGTCAGATCGTCTCGGTGGCGGCGTCGCTGATCCCTTTCCTCGAGCACGACGATGCCAACCGTGCGCTGATGGGGGCAAACATGCAGCGTCAGGCCGTGCCCTGCCTGCGTCCGGAGAAGCCGCTGGTCGGCACGGGCATCGAGCGGACGGTAGCCGTCGACTCGGGCACCGCAGTACAGGCCTTGCGGGGCGGGCTGGTCGACTACGTCGACGCGTCGCGTGTCGTCGTTCGCGTCAACGACGACGAGACCGGGCCGGGGGAAGTCGGCGTCGATATCTACAACCTGGTGAAGTACACACGCTCCAACCAGAACACCAACATCAACCAGCGGCCGCTGGTTCGCGTTGGCGATGTGATCGCCAGGGGCGACGTGGTTGCCGACGGTGCGTCGACCGACAAGGGCGAACTGGCGCTGGGCCAGAACATGCTGGTCGCCTTCATGCCGTGGAATGGCTACAACTTCGAGGATTCGATCCTGATTTCCGAGCGCGTGGTCGCCGAGGACCGCTTCACGTCGATCCACATCGAGGAACTGACGGTGGTCGCGCGTGACACCAAGCTGGGGCCGGAGGAGATCACGCGCGACATCGCCTCGCTGGGTGAATCGCAGCTTTCTCGCCTCGACGAGTCGGGCATCGTCTACATCGGCGCCGAGGTCGAGGCCGGCGACGTGCTGGTGGGCAAGGTGACGCCGAAGGGAGAAACGCAGCTGACGCCGGAAGAGAAGCTGCTGCGGGCGATCTTCGGCGAGAAGGCATCCGACGTGAAGGACACGTCGTTGCGTGTGCAGTCAGGGATTTCGGGTACGGTCATCGACGTGCAGGTGTTCACCCGCGAAGGCATCGAACGTGACAAGCGGGCGCAGTCGATCATCGACGACCATCTGCGCAGCTACAAGCTCGACCTCGCCGATCAGTTGCGCATCGTCGAAAGGGATGCCTTTGCCCGCGCCGAGAGAATGATCGTCGGCAAGCCGGCGAACGGTGGCCCAAAGCGGTTGGCCAAGGGGACCCTGGTCAGCGCTGAATACCTCGAGGGCATTGATCCGCATCACTGGTTCGACATCCGCATGGCGGACGAGGACGTTGCGCAGCAACTGGAGTCGCTGCGTGAAGGCCTGGAACAAACCCGCAAGGGCTTCGACATCGCCTTCGAAGAGAAACGCAAGAAGCTGACCCAGGGTGACGAACTGCCGCCCGGGGTGCAGAAGATGGTCAAGGTCTATGTCGCGGTCAAGCGCCGCCTGCAGGCGGGTGACAAGATGGCGGGCCGGCACGGCAACAAGGGCGTGGTTTCGCGTATCGTACCGGTCGAAGACATGCCCTACATGGCCGACGGGCGCCCGGTCGACATCGTCCTCAACCCCCTCGGCGTTCCCTCGCGGATGAACGTCGGGCAGATTCTCGAGGTTCATCTCGGACTGGCGGCGAAGGGGCTGGGGACGCGAATTGGCGACATGCTGCGCCGCCAGGCGAGTGCCGAAGAGGTCCGTGGCCTGCTCGAGCAGATCTACAACGGGACTGGCAAGCCCGAGCGGCTCGACGAGCTCAACGACGTCGAGATTTTCGAGATGGCGGGCAACCTAGAGGCCGGTGTGCCATTCGCGACGCCGGTCTTCGATGGTGCCAAGGAATCGGAGATCAAGTCGGTTCTGGCGCTGGCCGGCATGCCGCAGTCTGCCCAGATGACGCTCTACGATGGCCGTACCGGCGAGCAGTTCGAGCGGCAGGTCACGGTTGGCTACATGCACGTGCTGAAACTGCACCATCTGGTCGATGACAAGATGCATGCCCGCTCGACCGGACCGTACTCGCTGGTCACGCAGCAGCCGCTGGGCGGCAAGGCCCAGTTCGGTGGTCAGCGCTTCGGCGAGATGGAGGTGTGGGCCCTCGAAGCCTACGGTGCTTCCTACGTGCTGCAGGAGATGCTCACCGTCAAGTCGGACGACGTCAATGGTCGAACGAAGGTCTACGAGAACATCGTCAAGGGTGACCACAAGATCGACGCCGGCATGCCGGAGTCGTTCAACGTCCTCGTCAAGGAAATCCGTTCGTTGGCGATCGACATTGATCTCGAGCGTTTCTGATTTGTTGGCAAGGGGTGGGTGTACGCCCGGGCACCGCCGTCTCGGGCATCCTCACCCCAGACAGCTCACTCCTCACTGGAGCAAAAGATGAAAGCATTGCTTGATTTGTTTAAGCAGGTGACGCAGGAAGAGCAGTTCGACGCGATCACCATTGGTCTCGCATCGCCGGACAAGATCCGCTCCTGGTCCTACGGTGAGGTGAAGAAGCCCGAGACGATCAACTACCGCACCTTCAAGCCGGAGCGGGACGGGCTCTTCTGCGCCAAGATCTTTGGTCCGATCAAGGACTACGAGTGTCTCTGCGGCAAGTACAAGCGGCTCAAGCATCGCGGCGTGATCTGTGAGAAGTGTGGCGTCGAGGTGACGCTCGCGAAGGTGCGTCGCGAACGCATGGCACATATCGAGCTGGCCAGCCCGGTGGCGCACATCTGGTTCCTGAAGAGTCTGCCCAGCCGGCTCGGCATGGTGCTCGACATGACTCTGCGCGACATCGAGCGGGTGCTGTACTTCGAGGCCTTCGTCGTCTTCGATCCGGGCATGACGCCTCTCGTCCGCGGCCAGTTGCTGACCGAGGATGACTATCTCGCCAAGGTCGAGGAGTATGGCGACGACTTCTCTGCCGCCATGGGCGCCGAAGGCATCCGCGAGTTGCTCCGTTCGATCGACCTGGCGCGCGAGGCCGAGAGCCTGCGTGGCGAACTCGAAACCACCAATTCGGAAACCAAGAGCAAGAAGTTCTCAAAGCGGCTCAAGGTCCTCGAGGGCTTCCAGAAATCCGGGATCAAGCCGGAGTGGATGGTGCTCGAGGTCCTGCCGGTGTTGCCGCCCGACTTGCGTCCGCTGGTACCGCTCGATGGTGGTCGTTTCGCGACTTCGGACCTGAACGACCTCTACCGTCGGGTGATCAACCGCAACAACCGCCTGAAGCGGCTGCTTGAGCTGAAGGCGCCGGAGATCATCGTGCGCAACGAAAAGCGCATGCTGCAGGAGGCAGTCGATTCGCTGCTCGACAACGGCCGCCGCGGCAAGGCGATGACCGGCGCCAACAAGCGCCCGCTGAAGTCGCTGGCCGACATGATCAAGGGCAAGGGTGGCCGCTTCCGGCAGAACCTGCTCGGCAAGCGTGTCGACTACTCGGGGCGTTCGGTGATCGTCGTCGGTCCACAACTCAAGCTGCATCAGTGCGGGTTGCCGAAGCTGATGGCGCTCGAGCTGTTCAAGCCATTCATCTTCAACCGCCTCGAGGTGATGGGGCTGGCGACCACCATCAAGCAGGCGAAGAAGATGGTCGAGACGCAGGAGCCGGTCGTCTGGGACATTCTGGAGGAGGTGATCCGCGAGCATCCGATCATGCTCAACCGGGCGCCGACGCTGCACCGGCTGGGCATCCAGGCGTTCGAGCCGACGCTGATCGAAGGCAAGGCGATCCAGTTGCATCCGCTGGTCTGCGCTGCCTTCAACGCCGACTTTGACGGCGACCAGATGGCGGTGCATGTCCCGCTCTCACTCGAGGCACAGATGGAGGCGCGGACGCTGATGCTGGCGTCCAACAACGTCCTCTCGCCGGCGAACGGCGAGCCGATCATCGTGCCGTCGCAGGATATCGTTCTCGGGCTGTACTACGCGACACGCGAGCGCATCAATGCTCGCGGCGAAGGCATGATCTTTCCCGATCTAGCCGAAGTCACGCGCGCCATGCAGGCGGGCGAGCTTGATCTGCACGCGCGGATCACCGTGCGCATCGCCGAGTTCGAGCAGGACGAAGCGGGCGGCTGGCTGGAGAAGACGACGCGTTACCAGACGACCGCCGGGCGCGCGCTCCTGTCGGAGATCCTGCCGAAGGGCCTGCCTTTCAGCCTGATCGACAAGACACTGAAGAAAAAGGAGATCTCCCGGCTGATCAACGCGGCCTTCCGGCGCTGCGGCCTCAAGGAGACGGTCGTCTTTGCCGACAAGCTGATGCAGAACGGTTACCGTCTGGCTACCCGCGCCGGCATCTCGATCTGTTCCGACGACATGCTGGTGCCGGCACAGAAACGCGAGATCATCGCCGCTGCGGAAGCCGAGGTGAAGGAGATCGAAAGCCAATACACCAACGGCCTGGTGACCAACGGCGAGCGTTACAACAAGGTCGTCGATATCTGGGGCCGCACTGGCGACCAGGTTGCCAAGGTGATGATGGATCAACTCGGCCATGAGGAAGTACGGAATCGTCAGGGCGATCAGGAGAAGCAGGAATCCTTCAACTCGATCTTCATGATGGCGGACTCGGGCGCGCGCGGTTCCGCGGCGCAGATTCGCCAGTTGGCGGGCATGCGTGGTCTGATGGCGAAGCCGGACGGGTCGATCATCGAGACGCCGATCACCACCAATTTCCGCGAGGGATTGAACGTTCTCCAGTACTTCATTTCCACCCACGGCGCACGCAAGGGCTTGGCTGATACAGCTCTGAAGACGGCCAATTCCGGCTATCTGACCCGTCGCCTGGTCGACGTGACGCAGGACCTGGTCGTCATCGAGGAGGACTGCGGAACTGGCAACGGCGTCACCATGAAGGCACTGATCGAAGGTGGCGAGGTGATCGAGGCGCTGCGCGAACGGATTCTCGGCCGCGTCACGGCCACCGACGTGGTGCATCCGGACACGCACGAGACGGTGATCGAGGCCGGTACGCTGATCAGCGAGGACCACTGCGATCTGATCGATCAGTTGGGGATCGACGAGGTCAAGGCGCGGACACCGCTGACCTGCGAGACGCGCTATGGCCTGTGCGCGAAGTGTTATGGGCGCGATCTTGGCCGTGGGACGCTGGTCAATGTGGGTGAGGCGGTCGGTGTGATTGCCGCGCAGTCGATCGGCGAGCCGGGAACCCAGCTGACCATGCGCACCTTCCACGTCGGCGGCGCAGCATCGCGTGCCGCGGTTGCCAGTCATGTCGAGACACGCAGCGCCGGGGTGGTCCGCTTCACTTCGACGATGCGCTATGTCACCAGTGCCAAGGGTGAAAAAATCGTCATCACGCGTTCCGGCGAGATTCTGATCACTGATGACAATGGTCGCGAGCGTGAGAAGCACAAGCTTCCCTATGGCGCTACGTTGCAGGTCGAGGATGCGCAGTCGGTCAGGGCCGGTGCACGGCTGGCGAGTTGGGATCCGCACACGCGACCGATCATCGCCGAGTACTCGGGCCTGGTGAAGTTCGAGAATGTCGAAGAGGGCGTCACCGTTGCCAAGCAGATCGACGAAGTGACTGGTCTGTCGACGCTGGTGGTCATTGATCCCAAGCGTGGCGGCAAGACACCGAGCAAGGGGCTGCGGCCGCAGGTAAGGCTGTTCGAGCCGGATGGCGAGGAAGTCAGGATGCACGGCAGCGACCACCCGGTGACGATCACCTTTCAGGTTGGCGCCATCATCAACGTTCTCGACGGTCAGCAGATCTCGGTCGGCGACGTGCTGGCGCGTCTGCCGCAGGAGTCGGCAAAGACGCGCGACATCACCGGCGGTCTGCCGCGCGTGGCCGAACTCTTCGAGGCGCGCACACCCAAGGACGCGGGCATGCTGGCCGAGTTCACCGGTACCATGTCATTCGGCAAGGACACCAAGGGCAAGCAGCGGCTGGTGATCACCGATCTCGAGGGAATCACTCATGAGTACCTGATCCTCAAGGACAAGCACGTCCTGGTGCATGACGGCCAAGTGGTGAACAAGGGTGAGCTCATCGTCGATGGTGCGCCCGACCCGCACGACATCCTGCGCCTGTTGGGGGTCGAGGCGCTGGCGGTGTACGTCACCGATGAGGTGCAGGACGTGTATCGCCTGCAGGGTGTCAAGATCAACGACAAGCACATCGAGGTCATCGTGCGGCAGATGCTGCGCCGGGTGAACGTGCTCGAACCCGGTGACACGAAGTTCATCAAGGGCGAGCAGGTCGAGCGCGCCCATCTGCTCGACGAGAATGACCACATGCTTGCCGAGGGCAGGCTGCCGGCAACTTACGAGCATGTGCTGCTGGGCATCACCAAGGCGTCGCTGTCGACCGATTCGTTCATCTCGGCGGCCTCTTTCCAGGAGACGACCCGTGTCCTGACCGAAGCAGCGATCATGGGCAAGCGCGACGAGCTGCGTGGCCTCAAGGAAAACGTCATCGTCGGTCGGCTGATTCCGGCGGGCACCGGTCTTGCGTACCACAATACGCGGCGGAAGAACATTGCCGGTGAGGACATCGCTGCTGGCGCCGGCCTGGAGGACGAGGCGGTGCCACCGGCAAACGAGGACAGGGCGCAGGACGTGCCGGTGGCTTGACTTGTGGGGCGATAGAACCTAGAATCGCCGGTCTTTGTCGCCGACGCCCTTCGCTTGCGGCGGCATGTCGTGAATTTCGCCAAGGCGGCCTTTGGTCCGCCTTGGTTTTTTGCAGACGGCCTGTGCCTGGCACCGTGGACGCTGCACTGAACATGAGGGTGGAAACATGCCAACCATAAACCAGCTGGTGCGCAAGCCTCGCGAGGCCATTCGCACCAAGAGCAAAGTCCCGGCGTTGGGCAATTGTCCGCAGAAGCGCGGCGTCTGCACTCGTGTCTACACGACGACGCCGAAGAAGCCGAATTCCGCCCTGCGGAAGGTGTGCAAGGTCCGCCTGACGAATGGCTTCGAGGTCATTTCGTACATCGGTGGTGAGGGCCACAACCTGCAGGAGCACTCGGTTGTCCTCATCCGCGGTGGCCGCGTCAAGGACCTGCCGGGCGTGCGTTATCACACGGTTCGCGGATCACTCGATACGCAGGGCGTGAAGAAGCGCAAGCAGGGTCGTTCCAAGTACGGTACCAAGCGCCCGAAGGCTGCCTGAGTTCCGTCCGATTGAGGGCCGCTCCGGATGGGCGGCCGGGAAGGAGGGGCCGCTGCCCCGTTCCTTCCACCGAATTGTGACTATGAGAGGTTGCCATGCCCCGTCGTCGTGAAGTACCCAAGCGCGATATCCTGCCGGACCCGAAGTTCGGCAATGTTGAGGTTTCGAAGTTCGTCAACACGATCATGAAGAGCGGCAAGAAGTCGGTTGCCGAGCGAATCGTCTATGGCGCTTTTGACCAGGTCGTCACCAAGAGCGGCAAGGACCCCCTGGAGGTCTTCAGCGCGGCTCTTGGCAACATCAAGCCCTTGGTCGAGGTCAAGAGCCGCCGCGTCGGTGGTGCCAACTACCAGGTGCCGGTGGAGGTGCGTCCAAGTCGCCGGATGGCGCTGGCCATGCGCTGGTTGCGCGATTATGCGCGCAAGCGCTCCGAGAAATCGATGGGACAGCGTCTCGCCGCCGAGATGCTCGAGGCTTCGGAAAGCCGCGGCGCAGCGGTGAAGAAGCGCGATGAAGTGCATCGCATGGCCGAGGCCAACAAGGCCTTCGCGCATTTCCGCTTCTGAGGTACCGCAGCAGCGCCGGCGGCCGGCGCTGACTATCGTTCTTTATTAGTGAAGGTCTACTACCGTGGCACGCAAAACCCCAATTGAGCGGTACCGGAACATCGGTATCAGCGCCCACATTGATGCCGGCAAGACGACGGCGACCGAGCGTATCCTCTTCTACACCGGGATCAATCACAAGATCGGTGAAGTGCACGATGGCGCTGCGACCATGGACTGGATGGCGCAGGAGCAGGAGCGCGGCATCACCATCACCTCGGCGGCGACGACGTGCTTCTGGAAAGGCATGCAGCTCGATCGGCCGGAGCACCGCATCAACATCATCGATACGCCGGGGCACGTGGACTTCACCATCGAGGTGGAGCGTTCGATGCGTGTTCTCGACGGCGCGTGCATGGTTTACTGTGCCGTCGGCGGGGTGCAGCCACAGTCGGAGACCGTCTGGCGGCAGGCGACCAAGTACAAGGTGCCGCGGTTGGCCTTCGTGAACAAGATGGATCGCCAGGGTGCCGATTTCTTCAAGGTAGTTGAGCAGATGCGCACCCGCTTGAAGGCGAACCCGATACCGATCGTCATTCCGATCGGCAAGGAGGACTACTTCGAGGGCGTCGTCGATCTGACGAAGATGAAGGCGATCTACTGGGACGAGGCGTCGCTGGGAATGAAGTTCGACTACCGCGACATTCCAGCCGAACTGCAGGCAGAGGCTGAGGAGTGGCGCAGCAAGATGGTCGAGGCCGCGGCCGAGTCGTCCGAAGAGTTGATGGATAGGTACCTCGAAGAGGGTGATCTGAGCGAGGCCGAGATCATCCACGGCCTGCGGCAGCGCACCATCGCCTGCGAGATCCAGCCGGCACTTTGTGGCACGGCCTTCAAGAACAAGGGCGTGCAGCGCATGCTCGATGCGGTCATCGACCTCTTGCCGTCGCCTGTCGACATCCCGCCGGTGAGCGGTGAAAGCGAGAACGGTGGGCTGGAAACGCGCGAGGCTTCCGATGCGGCCAAGTTTTCTGCCTTGGCCTTCAAGCTGATGACCGACCCCTACGTTGGGCAGCTGACCTTCATTCGCGTCTACTCGGGCGTGCTCAAGTCCGGCGATACCGTGTACAACCCGATCAAGGGGCGGCGCGAGCGGATCGGCCGCGTGCTGCAGATGCACGCCAACAATCGCGAGGAACTGAAGGAGGTCCTGGCGGGCGACATCGCCGCCTGCGTCGGCCTCAAGGAGGTGACGACAGGGGAAACGCTGTGCGACCCAGCGGCGGTCATCACGCTCGAGCGCATGGTGTTCCCGGAGCCGGTGATCCACGTCGCGGTCGAGCCAAAGACCAAGCCAGACCAGGAGAAGATGAGCGTCGCCCTGGGTCGGCTGGCACAGGAGGACCCGTCGTTCCGTGTGCGCACCGATGAGGAATCGGGGCAGACGATCATCTCCGGCATGGGCGAATTGCACTTGGAGATCATCGTCGATCGGCTCAAGCGGGAGTTCGGCGTCGATGCCAATGTCGGTGCGCCGCAGGTCGCCTATCGCGAGTGCATCAAGAAGGCCGTCGAGCAGGAAGGCAAGTTCGTCAAGCAATCGGGCGGCCGCGGCCAGTATGGTCATGTCTGGCTGAAGATGGAGCCGAACGAGCCCGGAAAGGGATATGAGTTCGTCGATGCAATCAAGGGCGGCACCGTGCCGCGCGAGTACATCCCGGCCGTCGACAAGGGTCTGCAGGATGCGATCACGAGCGGTGTCCTGGCCGGGTTCCCGGTGGTGGACGTCAAGTTCACCCTCTTCGAGGGTTCGTACCATGATGTCGACTCGAACGAGAACGCCTTCCGCATGGCTGCCGCAATTGCCTTCAAGGACGGCATGCGCAGGGCGTCGCCAACGCTCCTTGAGCCGATGATGGCGGTCGAGGTCGAGACGCCGGAGGATTACATGGGCAACGTGATGGGCGACCTGTCGAGTCGCCGCGGGATGATCCAGGGAATGGAAGATCTGCCGGGCAACATGAAGGCGATCAAGGCGGAGGTGCCCTTGGCCGAGATGTTCGGTTATTCGACCACTCTTCGTTCGTTGAGCCAGGGGCGCGCAACCTACTCGATGGAGTTCAAGCATTATGCCGAGGCGCCCAAGAACGTCGCCGAAGCAGTGATCAACAAGAAATGACCCTGTTTTGAGGATACGGTAATGGCCAAGGGAAAATTTGAACGCACGAAGCCGCACGTGAATGTAGGCACGATTGGACACGTGGATCACGGGAAGACGACGCTGACGGCGGCGATCACGACCATTCTGGCGAAGAAGTTCGGTGGTGTGGCGAAGGCGTACGACCAGATTGACGCGGCGCCGGAGGAGAAGGCGCGTGGGATCACGATCAACACGGCGCACGTGGAGTACGAGACGGCGAAGCGTCACTATGCGCACGTGGATTGCCCGGGTCACGCGGACTACATCAAGAACATGATCACGGGTGCGGCGCAGATGGACGGGGCGATTCTGGTGGTGTCGGCGGCGGATGGTCCGATGCCGCAGACGCGGGAGCACATTCTGCTGGCGCGTCAGGTTGGTGTGCCGTACATCGTGGTGTACCTGAACAAGTGCGACATGGTTGACGATGCGGAGCTTCTGGAGCTGGTGGACATGGAGGTTCGCGAGCTGCTGTCGAAGTACGAGTTTCCTGGGGACGACATTCCGATCATCCAGGGTTCGGCGTTGAAGGCGCTGGAAGGTGATACGGGAGCGCAGGGAGAGGGTTCGGTGATGGCGCTGGCGGATGCGCTGGACGCGTACATTCCGACGCCGCAGCGTGCGGTGGACAAGCCGTTCCTGCTGCCGATCGAGGACGTGTTCTCGATTTCCGGGCGCGGGACGGTGGTGACGGGTCGTGTTGAGCGCGGTGTGGTGAAGGTGGGCGAAGAGGTGGAGATCGTTGGCATTCGTCCGACGGTGAAGACGACGTGCACCGGAGTGGAGATGTTCCGCAAGCTGCTGGATCAGGGTCAGGCGGGTGACAACGTTGGTGTTCTGCTGCGCGGCACGAAGCGTGATGATGTCGAGCGTGGCCAGGTGCTGGCGAAGCCGGGTTCGATCAAGCCGCACACGCACTTCACGGGCGAAGTTTACTGCCTGTCGAAGGAAGAGGGTGGTCGTCACACGCCGTTCTTCAACAACTATCGTCCGCAGTTTTACTTCCGGACGACGGACGTGACGGGCGCGATCGCGATGCCGGAGGGTGTCGAGATGGTGATGCCGGGTGACAACGTGCAGATGACGGTGAAGCTGATCTCGCCGATCGCCATGGAAGAAGGCCTGCGCTTCGCGATTCGCG
The DNA here is from genome assembly GCA_013347225.1 of Candidatus Accumulibacter similis. NCBI lineage: Bacteria > Pseudomonadati > Pseudomonadota > Betaproteobacteria > Candidatus Accumulibacter > Candidatus Accumulibacter similis. The sequence continues at coordinate 1,311,833 of CP054595.1, forward strand.
AGGGCGGCCGCACCGTCGGCGCCGGCGTCGTCGCCAAGATCATCGAGTAGTTCGGCGAACCCCTCCTTCGGCGGCGCGTCGGCGCCGCCGACCGTTCTTTGGAAATCGAAAATGCAAAGCCAAAAAATCCGTATTCGCCTGAAGGCCTTCGACTATCGCCTCATCGATCAGTCGGCGCAGGAGATCGTCGACACCGCCAAGCGGACCGGAGCAGTCGTGCGTGGTCCCGTGCCACTGCCGACGCGCATCCAGCGCTATGACCTGCTGCGCTCGCCGCATGTTGACAAGACCTCGCGCGATCAGCTCGAGATTCGCACCCACCTGCGGCTGATGGACATCATCGATCCGACCGACAAGACTGTCGATGCCTTGATGAAGCTCGACCTGCCGGCTGGCGTCGATGTCGAAATCAAGTTGCAGTAAGGGTTTCTTGCGGCTATAATCGCCGCCTTTCGCCGGGCAGGCCGAAACTGCGGGACTGTCCGTTTCTTTCGTGGTGCTCGCCGGCCAATCGTAGCCGGTCAGAGGAGAATAAGCATGAGTCTAGGCCTTGTAGGGCGCAAGGTCGGCATGACGCGCATCTTTACCGACGATGGCGGCAGCGTCCCGGTAACCGTGCTCGATGTGTCGAACAATCGCGTCGCCCAGATCAAAACGCCGGAAACCGATGGCTACACTGCCATCCAGGTCGCTTTCGGCAAGCGCCGCGCCTCGCGCGTGAACAAGCCGTTGGCCGGGCACCTCGCCAAGGCTGGCGTCGAGGCGGGGCACGTTCTCAAGGAATTCCCGGTCACCGTCGATGATCTCGCAGCGCTCAAGGCGGGCGATCAGCTCAGCGTGACGATATTCGCCGTCGGCCAGAAGGTCGATGTGACGGGGCAGACGATCGGCAAGGGCTTTTCCGGATCGATCAAACGCCACAACTTCAAGTCCCAGGGCGCAGCACACGGCAACTCGGTATCGCACAAGGCGCCGGGATCGACCGGCATGGCCCAGGATCCGGGACGCGTCTTTCCCGGCAAGAAGATGGCGGGCCATTACGGCGACGTCAAGCGCACGCAGCAGAACCTGGAAGTCGTCCGTGTCGACGTCGAACGGCAGTTACTCCTGCTCAAGGGCGCGGTGCCGGGCGCCAAGGGATCGGATGTGATCGTGCGGCCTGCAGTCAAGGCGGGGGCATAAATGGAACTCAAGTTGATTGACGAACAGGGCCAGGAGGCAAGCCGCCTCGAGGCATCGGATACGCTCTTTGGTCGGGAGTACAACGAGGCACTGGTACACCAGGTTCTGGTCGCCTACCAGGCGAACGCCCGGAGTGGCAATCGCGCGCAGCGGGACCGCCACGACGTCGCTCACACCACCAAGAAGCCGTGGCGGCAGAAAGGCACCGGCAGGGCGCGGGCCGGCATGTCGTCGTCGCCGATCTGGCGCGGTGGAGGTCGGGCGTTTCCGAACTTGGCTGACGAGAACTTCAGCCAGAAGCTCAACCGCAAGATGTATCGCGCCGGAATGGCCTCGATCCTGTCGCAGTTGGCGCGGGACGATCGCCTCGCGGTGATCGACAGCCTGACGGTCGAAGCCCCGAAGACCAAGCTGTTTGCGGCGAAGATCAAGAGCATGGGCTACGAATCGGTGCTGGTGGTCACGGATGCGCTCGACGAGAACGTCTTCCTGGCGGCGCGCAACCTGCCCAATGTCCTCGTCCTCGAGGTGCATCAGGCAGATCCCGTCTCGCTGGTCCGCTTTGGCAAGGTGTTGATGACGCGGGCCGCGGTCGCCAAGTTTGAGGAGATCCTGGGATGAATGAAGAACGTCTGTTGCAGGTGCTGATGGCACCGCAGATCTCCGAGAAGGCCACTTTCGTCGCCGACAGGCATGAACAGGTGATCTTTCGTGTCGCGCCCGATGCGACCAAGGCCGAGGTCAAGGGTGCCGTCGAACTGCTCTTCAAGGTCTCCGTCGAGTCGGTCCAGATGGCCAACGTCAAGGGCAAGAAGAAGCGCTTCGGCCGCGTTGCGGGCCGCCGCAGTGGCTGGAAGAAGGCCTTCGTCTGCCTCAAGCCCGGGCAGGAAATCAACTTCGTTGATGGAGGGGGCTTCTGATGGCTCTCGTCAAAGTCAAGCCGACCTCGCCGGGCCGGCGCGCCGTGATCCGCGTCGTCAACCCGAACCTGCACAAGGGCACACCCGTTGCCGGACTGCTCGAACCGCAGTCGAAACGGGCCGGCCGCAACAACAACGGGCACATCACGACGCGGCACCATGGTGGCGGTCACAAGCAACACTACCGCGTGGTGGATTTCAAGCGCACCAAGGATGGCGTACCGGCGAAGGTGGAGCGGCTCGAATATGATCCAAACCGTACCGCCAACATCGCTCTGCTCTGCTATGCCGACGGCGAGCGCCGCTACATCATCGCACCCAAGGGGCTGACGGTTGGCCAGCAGGTGTCGAGTGGATCCGAAGCGCCGATCAAGGTCGGCAACGCGCTGCCCATTCGCAACATCCCTGTCGGCACGACGATCCATTGCGTAGAGATGGTTCCCGGCAAGGGTGCGCAGCTTGCGCGTTCAGCCGGAACCTCAGTGCAACTCCTCGCACGCGAAGGGATGCACGCCCAGTTGCGGCTGCGTTCCGGTGAGATTCGCCGGGTCCATGTCGAGTGTCGCGCAACGATTGGTGAAGTGGGCAATGAAGAGCATAGCCTGCGTTCCATTGGCAAGGCAGGTGCGACCCGCTGGCGCGGCGTGCGGCCGACGGTCCGCGGCGTCGCCATGAACCCGATCGATCACCCGCACGGTGGCGGCGAAGGCAAGACGGCTGCAGGCATGCATCCGGTCAGCCCGTGGGGTACCAAGACCAAGGGTTATCGCACTCGTCGCAACAAGCGTACGACCTCGATGATCGTGCAGCGCCGGCAAAAACGCTAAGGGATAGAGAACCATGGGACGTTCCGTTAAAAAGGGCCCGTTTGCTGATGCCCATCTGATCAATAAAGTGAGCGCTGTCCGTGCGACCGGTGACAAACGCCCGATCAAGACGTGGTCGCGCCGGTCCACGGTCCTGCCGGACTTCGTTGGCCTGACGATCGCCGTCCATAACGGCAAGCAGCACATTCCGGTGTACGTCACCGAGAACATGGTCGGGCACAAGTTGGGCGAGTTTTCGCTGACTCGTACCTTCAAGGGCCATACATCTGGCAAGAAGGCCAAGAAGTAGAGGAATGAATATGGAAACTCGTGCTGTTTTGCGCGGCGTGCGGCTGTCGAGTCAGAAGGGCCGGCTGGTGGCAGACCAGATTCGCGGCCTGCCGGTAGACAAGGCGCTGAACATCCTTGCTTTCAGCCCCAAGAAGGGTGCCGGCATCATCAAGAAGGTGCTCGAGTCGGCGATCGCCAATGCCGAGCACAACGATGGGGCCGACATCGACGAACTGAAGGTGAAGACCATCTGCGTCGAAAAGGGTACGGTGCTCAAACGCTTCACTGCGCGGGCCAAGGGGCGCGGCAACCGGATCGTCAAGCCGACGTGTCACGTCTTCCTGACTGTCGGGAACTGAGGAACAAGAATGGGACAAAAGATTCATCCGACTGGCTTTCGTCTGGCAGTGACCCGCGATTGGTCGTCACGCTGGTACGCCAACAGCAAGCAGTACGCCGGCATGCTCAACGAGGATCTGCGTGTTCGCGAATACCTGAAGAAGAAGCTGAAGCATGCCTCGGTTGGCCGCATCCTCATCGAGCGCCCGGCGAAGAATGCACGCGTGACCGTCTTCTCGGCTCGGCCTGGGGTCGTGATCGGCAAGAAGGGCGAGGAGATCGACAACCTGCGCGCCGCGCTGCAGAAGATCATGGGCGTTCCGGTGCACGTCGGCATCGAGGAGATCCGCAAGCCGGAACTGGATGCACAACTGATCGCCGATTCGATCACACAGCAACTCGAGAAGCGGATCATGTTCCGTCGCGCGATGAAGCGTGCGATGCAGAATGCAATGCGCCTCGGTGCCCAGGGGATCAAGATCATGAGTTCTGGTCGCCTGAACGGGGCGGAGATCGCCCGCCGCGAATGGTATCGTGAAGGACGGGTGCCGCTGCACACCCTGCGGGCCGATATCGATTATGCAACCTCCGAAGCCCTGACGACCTATGGCCTGATCGGTGTCAAGGTGTGGGTGTTCAAGGGCGAGATTCTGGCACGCAATGAGCAGGCGACGCTGGCGGACAGTACCCTCGAAGACCAGCGGCGGCCCCGGCGCGGTGGTGCCCGTCCGGCCGACAGTACCGACAGGGCACGGCCAGCGAAGGGACCGGACGAGGTTGCCAGGGTAGAAGGCGCGCCCGGGGAAGTCAGGGCGCCCGTGAAACGAGTGAGAAAGGCAGGAACCACAGATGCTGCAGCCAGCTAGAAGGAAATACCGCAAGGAGCAGAAAGGCCGCAACACCGGCCTCGCCTTACGCGGGGCCAAGGTGAGTTTTGGCGAGTATGGGCTGAAGTCGATCGGCCGTGGACGGCTGACTGCCCGGCAGATTGAAGCCGCGCGACGGGCCATGACCCGGCACATCAAGCGCGGCGGCCGCATCTGGATTCGCATCTTCCCCGACAAGCCGATTTCGAAGAAGCCTGCAGAGGTTCGCATGGGAAGCGGCAAGGGGAATCCGGAGTACTACGTCGCCGAGATCAAGCCGGGCAAGGTCCTCTACGAGATGGATGGCGTCAGTGAGAGCCTGGCGCGTGAGGCCTTCGCGCTCGCCGCGGCGAAACTGCCGATCCCGACGGTGTTTGTAACGCGCATGGTGGGGTGATCATGAAAGTCAGTGAACTCAGAGCAAAAACGGTCGATGAGCTGAACCAGGAACTGCTTGCCCTGCTGAAAGCGCAGTTCGGATTGCGAATGCAGCTTGCTACCCAGCAGCTGACGAACAACAGCCAGATCGGCAAGGTGCGCCGTCAGATCGCGCGCGTGCGGACGCTTCTTCGTGAAAAGGCAGGTCAATGAGCGAGACCAACAGCAGCAAGCGTACCCTGATTGGGCGCGTCGTCAGTGACAAGATGGAACAGACGGTGACCGTCCTGGTCGAGCGCCGCGTAAAGCACGCCATGTACAACAAGATCATCGTTCGTTCCAGCAGGTATCACGCCCAGAACGACAACAACGAGGCAAAACTCGGCGACATGGTCGAGATCCAGGAATCGCGGCCATTGTCAAAGACCAAGTCGTGGGTTGTCAGCCGGCTGCTTGAACGGGCCGTGGCGATATAGTTCTTGCGTTTGTTTTGGCGCCGGCTATAATGCCGAGTTTTCCCGCGCCCGACAGCAGCAACCAGTCGAGCGTTTCTCCCCTAGCGGGTTCCAAGACTGACCGCAATTGCGGGCCAAGTTGGAGTGACAGATGATTCAAGTACAGACTACTCTCGACGTCGCCGACAACACCGGCGCGCGCTCGGTGATGTGCATCAAGGTGCTTGGCGGCTCGAAGCGTCGCTACGCAGGCGTGGGTGACATCATCAAGGTGGCGATCAAGGATGCGGCTCCGCGCGGGCGCGTCAAGAAGGGCGACGTCTACAGCGCGGTCGTCGTGCGCACGGCAAAGGGTGTCCGCCGGGTGGACGGTTCGCTCATCAAGTTCGACCACAATGCGGCGGTGCTGCTCAACAACAAGATGGAGCCGATCGGTACGCGCATCTTCGGGCCGGTGACACGCGAACTGCGTGGCGACCGGTTCATGAAGATCGTCTCGCTGGCGCCGGAAGTGCTGTAAGGAAGGTCATGGAAAAGATTCGTAAAGGCGACGACGTGGTCGTCCTCGCCGGCAAGGACAAAGGCAAGCGAGGAACCGTCCTGGCTCGTTCGGACGCCGAGCATGTCGTCGTCGAGGGGGTGAACCGCGTCAAGAAGCACGTCAAGCCGAATCCGGTCAAGGGCGTCGTCGGCGGCATCATCGAGAAGGAAATGCCGCTGCATGTGTCGAATGTGGCGCTCTACAACCCGGCGACCAGGAAAGCCGACCGGGTCGGCTTCAGGAAGCTCGAAGACGGCACGAAGGTGCGCTTCTTCAAGTCGAACGGCGAAGTCTTGGGGGCATAAGGATCAGTCATGGCGCGTTTGCTGCAGTACTACAAGGATACGGTGGTTCCGGAACTGACCCAGAAGTTCGGCTACAAGTCGAAGATGGAAGTGCCGCGGATCACCAAGGTGACGCTCAACATGGGTGTGGGCGAGGCGGTCGCCGACAAGAAGGTGCTCGAGAATGCTATGGGCGACATGGTCAAGATTGCCGGCCAGAAGCCGGTGATGACCAAGGCGCGCAAGTCGATCGCCGGTTTCAAGATCCGTACCGGCTACGCGATCGGGTGCATGGTCACCTTGCGCGGCCCACGCATGTTCGAGTTCATCGATCGTCTGGTGAGCGTCGCCCTGCCGCGGGTCCGTGACTTCCGCGGCATATCCGGCAAGGGATTCGACGGCCGTGGCAACTACAGCATGGGTCTCAAGGAGCAGATCATCTTCCCGGAAATCGAGTACGACCGGATCGACGCGCTGCGGGGCATGAACATCAGTGTCACCACTACTGCCAAGACCGATGAAGAGGCGCGTGCTCTGCTTGGCGCGTTTAAATTTCCTTTCAGGAACTGAGACGAAATGGCGAAAATCGCTGTGATCAACCGCGGTGAAAAGCGGCGGAAGGTTGTCAAGAAGTATGCCGGCAAGCGTGCCGAGCTGTTGGCGGTGATCACTGATCAAAGCCTGCCGATCGAAGACCGCTTCGAGGCCCGTCTCAAGATGCAGGCTTTGCCGCGCAATGCCAGCCCTGTCAGGCTGCGCAACCGCTGCGAGCTGACTGGCCGCCCGCGCGGCGTCTTCCGCAAGTTTGGCCTCGCTCGCGGCAAGCTGCGCGAGTTCTTCATGCAGGGCGAAGTACCAGGCATGGTCAAGGCTAGCTGGTAGCAGGAGAGAACAGAATGAGTATGAGCGATCCGATCAGCGACATGCTGACCCGCATCCGGAATGCCCAACTGGCGAGCAAGGCGTCCGTCGCCATGCCGTCGTCGAAGGTGAAAATCGCCATCGCCCAGGTCTTGAAGGACGAGGGCTACGTCGAAGACTTCTCGGTCGATCCCAACGCGGGCAAGCCGGTGCTCCAGATCGGCCTCAAGTACTATGCCGGCCGGCCGGTGATTGAGCGTATCGATCGTGTCTCGCGCCCTGGGCTTCGCATTTACCGGGGTGCGGGTGATATTCCACAGGTGATGAACGGTCTTGGAGTGGCCATCGTGTCGACCCCCAAGGGCGTGATGACCGACCGCAAGGCCCGCGCCAGCCATGTTGGCGGCGAGGTTCTGTGCTTTGTCGCGTAAGGTGTAGCCATGTCCCGAGTTGCAAAGAAGCCAATCGTACTGCCGCCTGGGGTGTCATTCGCCTTGACCGGTGAGCGGATCTCAGTCAAGGGGCCGCTCGGCTCGCTCGATTTCGCGTCCAATCCGGCGGTGACCGTCGAAGAGGAAGGCGGCAGCCTCCTCTGCAAGCCGGTTGCCGGCGCGCCGCAAGCCGATGCGTTGTCGGGTACCGTGCGTGCCGTCGTCGCCAACATGGTCACCGGTGTCAGTTCGGGTTTCGAGCGCAAGCTCAATCTCGTTGGCGTCGGCTATCGTGCGCAGGCCCAGGGCGACATGCTCAACCTCTCGTTGGGGTTCTCGCACCCGGTAGCCTACAAGCTGCCTGCCGGTATCACGGCTGTGACGCCCACACAGACGGAGATCGTGATCAAGGGCGTTGACCGCCAACTCGTTGGCCAGGTCGCGGCGGAAGTGCGCAATTATCGCAAGCCGGAACCCTACAAGGGCAAGGGCGTGCGCTATGCGGAAGAAGTCGTCGTGATCAAGGAAACGAAGAAGAAGAAATAAGGGTGCTCAGATGATTGACAAGAAACAGGCGCGTTTGCGCAGGGCCCGCAAGACCCGGGCCAAGATTGCCGAACTGAAAACCGTGCGCTTGTCGGTGCACCGCACCAATTGCCACATTTATGCGCAAGTGATCTCGCCTTGCGGGTCGCGTGTTCTGGCCGCTGCCTCCTCGTTGGAACCCGCCGTGCGCAGCATGCTGCCGAACGGAGGGAACATCGACGCAGCCAAGACGATCGGCTTGCTGATTGCCGAACGTGCCAGGAAGGCCGGAATCGACAGCGTCTCCTTTGACCGTGCCGGCTTTCGCTACCACGGCCGGATCAAGGCGCTGGCGGATGCAGCGCGTGAGGGCGGTCTCAAGTTCTGATCGCACAGTGCAAGGAATTGGAGTAATCAATGGCTAAACCGCAAAGCAGGAAACCACAGCAAGCCGAGAAGCCCGATGACGGCATGCGGGAGAAGATGATATCGATCAACCGTGTGACCAAGGTCGTCAAGGGCGGCCGGATCCTGGGTTTCGCCGCATTGACCGTTGTCGGTGACGGTGACGGGCGTGTCGGGATGGGCAAGGGCAAGTCGCGCGAGGTACCGGTGGCGGTGCAGAAGGCGATGGAGGAAGCACGCCGCAACCTGATCCGGGTCAGTCTCAAGAACGGCACGCTGCAGCATACCGTGGTCGGTCATCACGGCGCTTCGCGAGTGATGATGCAGCCTGCTCCGGAAGGAACCGGGATCATTGCCGGCGGTGCGATGCGCGCGGTTTTCGACGTCATCGGCATGACCAACGTAGTCGCCAAGGCGCATGGTTCGACCAATCCCTACAACATAGTCCGTGCCACGATCAACGGCCTGCGTGCAATGACGACGCCTGCCGAGGTTGCCGCCAAGCGTGGCAAGTCCGTTGCCGAGATCCTGGGGTAAGAAATGGCTGAGAAGACAGTTAAGGTTACCCTCATCAGGAGCCTGATCGGCACCAAGCAATCGCATCGAGCGACGGTTCGGGGCCTCGGGCTGCGTCGCCTCAACAGCAGCTCATTGCTGGAGGACACGCCGGCCGTTCGCGGAATGATCAACAAGGTGTCGTATCTTGTGAAATGTGAGCGCTGAGATGGAACTCAATACCGTACAGCCAGCCGCCGGTTCGCGGCCGGGGAGAAAGCGGGTCGGCCGTGGCATCGGTTCCGGCTTCGGCAAGACCGGTGGTCGTGGGCACAAGGGCCAGAAGTCACGGGCCGGCGGCCTGCACAAGGTCGGCTTCGAGGGTGGCCAGATGCCGTTGCAGCGCCGCTTGCCGAAGCGCGGCTTCAAGTCGCTGACCAGGTCGCGCAACGTCGAGGTTCGTCTCTCGGAGATTGCCAGCCTGCCGGTGGACGACATCGATCTCGCAACGCTCGTGCAGGCCAATCTCGTGGCGCAGAACGCGCTGTCGGTGAAGGTGATCCTTTCGGGAAAGATCGACCGCAAGGTTGTCCTCCGGGGTGTTGGAGCGACGGCTGGAGCACGCGCAGCGATCGAAGCCGCCGGTGGCAGCGTTGCGGAATAAACTGCGGTCAGGGGTGAGCTTTCTTGGCAACTAACGCGAACACGGTCAGCAAGGGCGGCAAGTTCGGCGACCTCAAGCGCCGACTGTGGTTCCTGCTCGGCGCCCTGGTGGTTTACCGGATCGGTGCGCACATCCCGGTTCCGGGTATCGACGCGCGGGTTCTGAGTGAGCTGTTCAACCAGCAGCAGGGCGGCATCCTTGGCATGTTCAACATGTTCTCCGGGGGCGCGCTGTCACGTTTCACGATCTTCGCGCTGGGCATCATGCCCTATATTTCGGCGTCGATCATCATGCAGCTGATGACGCACGCCAGCCCGCAACTCGAGGCGCTGAAGAAGGAAGGCGAGGCAGGACGCCGCAAGATCACCCAGTACACGCGGTACGGTACGGTCTTTCTTGCGCTGTTCCAGGGCATTGGCATCGCCGTCGCAGTCGAGGCGCAACCCGGTCTGGTTCTCGAGCCGGGGATGGTGTTCCGTCTGGTGACCGTGGTGACGCTGGTGACCGGCACGATGTTCCTGATGTGGCTGGGCGAGCAGGTTACCGAGCGCGGTTTGGGCAATGGCATCTCGATCATCATCTTCGCCGGTATCGCTGCCGGCTTGCCGAACGCCATTGGCGGGCTTCTGGAGTTGGTCCGTACCGGTGCCATGCATCCACTGACGGCGATCGTGATCAGCGTCCTGGTGGTTCTGGTCACTGCCTTCGTCGTTTTCGTCGAGCGTGGTCAGCGCAAGATCCTGGTCAACTACGCCAAACGCCAGGTGGGCAACAAGATCTACGGCGGGCAGAGTTCGCACCTGCCGCTGAAGCTGAACATGGCGGGGGTGATTCCACCGATCTTCGCGTCGTCGATCATTCTTTTTCCCGGCACCCTCGCCGGCTGGTTCGGCTCGGGCGAATCGGTGCGCTGGCTGAAGGACGTCGCCGGGGCATTGTCTCCTGGGCAGCCGATCTACGTCATGCTCTATGCGGCGGCGATCGTCTTCTTCTGCTTCTTTTATACCGCGCTGGTGTTCAACTCGAAGGAAACGGCCGACAACCTGAAGCGCAGCGGTGCCTTCGTACCCGGCATCCGGCCCGGCGACCAGACCGCGCGTTACATCGACAGGATACTGATGCGTCTGACGCTGGTTGGTGCGGCGTATATCACCATCGTCTGCTTGCTGCCCGAGTTTCTGATTCTCAAATGGAACGTTCCATTCTATTTCGGCGGTACCTCGCTGCTGATCATTGTCGTGGTGACCATGGACTTCATGACCCAGGTTCAGGCCTATGCCATGTCGCACCAGTACGAGAGCCTGCTGAAGAAGGCGAACTTCAAGGGCTCCGGTCTACCGGCGAAATAGGATGGCAAAGGAAGATCTGATTGAAATGCAGGGAGAGGTCGTCGAGAACCTTCCCAATGCCACCTTCAGGGTGAAACTCGAAAATGGCCACATGGTGCTCGGTTTCATTTCGGGCAAAATGCGGATGCATTACATCCGGATACTGCCGGGCGACAAGGTGACGGTGCAACTGACGCCCTACGATCTGAGTCGAGCGCGCATCGTCTTCCGCGCCAAGTGAAGAACGTCTACGCAACAAATCGGCGAAGGGCCGGCTGCGCCTGGGTCCGGAAAATCAGGAGTGAATGATGAAAGTGCTGGCATCCGTGAAGCGCATCTGCCGCAAGTGCAAGATCATTCGGCGGCACGGCATTGTACGTGTGATCTGTTCCGATCAGCGGCACAAGCAGCGGCAGGGTTGATCGCGGCGAGTCACCGTGGTGAGTCGTCAGTCGGTCGAAGTATAATTCGAAGTTTCGATTTTTTTGGGGTGAATCGATGGCCCGCATCGCAGGCGTAAACCTCCCTAACCACCAGCATGCCGAGATTGCGCTGACCGCCATCTACGGGATCGGGCGTTCGCGCGCACAGAAGATCTGTGATTCTGCTGGGGTTGTGCGTTCAACAAAGATGAAGGACCTGAGCGAGGCCGAGTTGGAACGGCTGCGCGACGAGATCGGCAGGTACACGGTCGAAGGCGATCTGCGCCGCGAAGTCACGATGAGCATCAAGCGACTGATGGACCTTGGCTGCTATCGGGGCCTGCGCCACCGCAAGGGGCTGCCTTCGCGAGGTCAGCGCACGCGCACCAATGCGCGCACGCGCAAGGGCCCGCGCAAGCCGATCGCCGGCAAGAAATGATTAGCAACTAGGACCCGAAGATGGCCAAGACCGCTGCAAAAGTTCGCAAGAAAGTCAAGATCAGGAAGAACGTGGCTGAGGGTGTCGCTCACATCCACGCCTCTTTCAACAACACGATCATCACGATCACCGATCGTCAGGGCAACGCCCTCTCGTGGGCGACGTCGGGTGGTGCCGGCTTCAAGGGCTCGCGCAAGAGCACGCCGTTCGCGGCGCAGGTCGCCGCCGAAGCGGCGGGCCGTGTGGCGGTCGAGTGCGGCGTCAAGAACCTCGAAGTGCGCATCAAGGGACCTGGCCCTGGGCGCGAATCGTCGGTACGAGCGCTCAACGCGTTGGGGATGAAGATCACGGCGATCACCGACGTCACGCCGATCCCGCACAACGGCTGCCGGCCACCCAAAAGGCGTCGGATTTAAGGAGAAGAAAAAGTGGCTCGTAATCTCGATCCGAAATGCCGCCAGTGTCGCCGTGAGGGCGAAAAGTTGTTTCTCAAGGGGGAGAAGTGCTTCACGGACAAGTGTGCGATCGAACGTCGCTCATACGCGCCGGGGCAACATGGCCAGAAGTCTGGGCAGCGCTTGTCCGACTATGGCGTTCACCTGCGCGAGAAGCAGAAGATTAGGCGCATCTATGGTGTCCTCGAAGGACAGTTCCGCAAGGTCTATCAGGAGGCCGACCGGCGCCGTGGGGTGACTGGCGAAGTCCTCCTGCAGCTGCTCGAGTCGCGTCTTGACAGCGTCTGCTACCGGATGGGTTTTGCCGCGTCGCGCTCGGAGTCGCGGCAGGTCGTTCGTCACAATGGCGTCCTGGTCAACGGCAGAAGGGTGAACATCCCTTCCTATCAGGTGCGTCCGGGCGACGTGGTCGAGGTCTGCGACAAGGCGAAGGTGCAGTTGCGGGTGAAGGCCGCTCTGGCTGCGGCCGAGGCCCGGGGTTTTCCGGCCTGGGTCGAGGTCGACTCGAAGTCCGCCAAGGGAACCTACAAGGCGCACCCGGAACGGAGCGAGTTGCCGCCGACGATCAACGAGAGTCTGGTGATCGAGCTGTACTCGAAGTAAGGGCGTCAGAGCTTGAAGGAATCAGGCAAAGGACTGTACATGCAAAGCAGTGGATTGTTTAAACCGCGCATCATCGATGTGCAGAGCTTGTCGCCGGTGCATGCACGCGTGGTGATGGAGCCGTTCGAGCGCGGCTACGGGCATACTCTGGGCAATGCGTTGCGGCGGATTCTGCTCTCGTCGATGCCCGGGTATGCACCGACCGAGGTGAGTATCGAGGGCGTGCTGCACGAGTACTCGACGATCGACGGCGTGCAGGAAGACGTGGTTGACATCCTGCTGAACCTGAAGGGCGTCGTATTCAAGCTGCACAACCGGGAAGAGGTCGTGCTGCACCTTCGCAAGGAGGGCAAGGGAGTCGTCAGGGCAGGTGATATCGAGGTCACGCACGATGTCGAGATCATCAATCCGGAACACGTCATCGCGCATCTCTCGGGCGGCGGCAAGCTGGCGATGGAAATGAAGGTCGAGCGTTCGCGTGGCTATCTAGCCGGCAACCTGCGCGAGATTGGCGACGGTTCCAAGAACATCGGCAAGCTGGTGCTCGATGCATCCTTCAGTCCAGTGCGGCGGGTCAGCTACGCCGTTGAGAGCGCTCGCGTCGAGCAGCGCACCGACCTGGACAAGCTCGTCATGGATATCGAGACGAACGGTGCGATCGAGCCCGAGGAGGCGATCCGGACCGCTGCACGCATCCTGATGGAGCAGCTTTCGGTGTTCGCCGACCTCGCCGGGACGGCGATGCCGGTCGAGTATCAGAAGACCATCCAGGTCGACCCACTGCTGCTGCGGCCGGTTGACGACCTTGAACTCACCGTCCGCTCCGCCAATTGCCTGAAGGCGGAGAACATCTATTACATCGGCGACCTGATCCAGAGAACCGAGAACGAGTTGTTGAAGACGCCCAATCTGGGACGCAAGTCGCTCAATGAAATCAAGGAAGTGTTGGCTGCCCGCGGCCTGACGCTGGGAATGAAACTCGAGAACTGGCCGCCGGCCGGCCTCGACAAGTGAGCAGCCGGAAAAGAACAGGAAGGAATTGATATGCGTCACCGTTTGGGTCTTCGCAAACTGAATCGGACCAGCTCCCACCGGCTGGCAATGTTGCAGAACATGAGCGTCTCGCTGCTGCGTTCAGAGGTGATCAAGACGACGCTGCCGAAAGCCAAGGAGCTGCGGCGCGTTCTCGAGCCGATCATCACGCTGGGCAAGAAGCCGAGCGTGGCCAACCGCCGGCTGGCGTTCTCGCGCCTGCGCGACCGCGACATGGTGGTCAAGGTTTTCGATGAGCTGGGGCCGCGCTACGCGACCCGCAACGGGGGTTACCTACGGATCCTGAAGTGCGGGTTTCGTGACGGGGACAATGCACCGATGGCTTTCGTCGAGCTGCTCGACCGACCGCTGGACGAAGGCGACGCGCTGCCGGCGAAGGCGGCCTGAGCGCTGCCAGGGGGCATGCGGGCAACAGAGCCAGGCGGTGGAGTTGCCCCTATCGGGTGGACAGGTTAGCGCTTGGTTTTCAAGCGGGTTGAGCCTCCTCGGGCGTAGGGTTATCCACGGCGCCGCCGCTGGCCCCTCTCAGGCCAGAGGCGAGCGGCGCGGTGGATAACCCGGGTTCGGGGCTGGCTGACTGCACAGAGTGGTGGTGTTTCTTTTCGTAGTTCATGGGTGACAGATAGCCGAGCGCGGAATGGCGCCGGCGCGGGTTGTACCAGCCTTCGATCCAGGTGAACACGGCCAGGCGAGCCTCGGTTTTGGTGCGGAAGGTGTTGCGGTCCAGCAGTTCGCATTCCAGACTGGCAAAGAAACTCTCCGCCATGGCGTTGTCGTAGGCATCGCCTACGGTGCCCATGGACGGCTGGATGCCCATTTCCCGGGAGCGCTTGCCGAAGGCCAGGGCGGAATACTGGCTGCCTTGGTCGCTGTGGTGGATCACCCCGTGGGGTTTGCGCGTGGCCACGGCCATGTTGAGCGCCGAAAGCACGAGTTCCGTGCGCATATGCTCGCCGATGGACCAACCGACGACCCGCCGGCTGAACACGTCCAGCACCATGGCCAAATAGATGAAGCCCTGCCAAGTCGGCACGTAGGTCATGTCGGCCACCCAAAGGCGATTGGGTGCGTCCGCCACGAACTGGCGCTTTACCAGATCGGGCGCCGGATCACGGTCCGGATCACGCCGGGTGGTGACCACGTAGCCACGGCGGCGGCTCACGCCCTGCAAGCCCGCCAGGCGCATCAGGCGGGCGACGCGCTTCTGGCTGACGGTCTCGCCTTGCTCCAGCAGTTCGGCCCGAACCCGGGGGCGGCCGTAGCTCCCGCCGGATTCCTTGTGGATCAGCCGGATACGCTCGGTCAGCACGGCATTCGCCACGGCGCGCGGGCTGGGCGCCCGCTGTCGCCAAGCATAGAAGCCGCTGACCGAGACACGCAGCACGCGGCACAGGGTACGCACGGGGAAGTCGGCCTGGCGCGCCATCACGAGTTCGAAGAGTTCGAGGTGGAACCTTCGCTCCTTCTGGCGAACCAGGCCGTAGCCTTTGCCAAGATGTCGCGCTCCATCTTCAGCTGCCGGTTCTCCCGGCGCAGCTTGGCCAGTTCAGCCCGCTCGGTACTGCTCAAGCCCTCCTTGCCAGGCAAGGGCTTGCCGGCGTCGCGGGCTGCTTGCGCCAGCCAATTGACAATGGTCTGGCTGGTCGGCCCGAACTCCCGAGACAACTCTTGCGGGCTTCGGCCAGCCTGCGCCAGTTCGATGATCTGTTGGCGAAACTCCGCCGGGTACGGTGGTCTGCTTTGCGGCATCTTGGACTCCTTGTTGCGTAAGCATCAGGTGTCCACCGAAAAGGGTCAACTCCAGTATATGTGCGCAGTCGGCAGGCCGGTGAGCGGGTACTCACTGGGCTGCGCCGACTGTATGAGCAACTTCACCTGAAGGTGAATGAAGCCAAGACGGCGGTTGCACCGGCATCTGGTCGCAAGTTCCTGAGCTTTAGCTGCTGGTATGGTCCAGGTGGCCAAGTGAAATGCCGGGTTGCCGACAAGGCAAAAGAAACCTACAAGCAACGCATCCGACAACTGACGCGTCGCTCGGGCGGGCGTAGCCTGCCGGACGTAGTGGAACGGCTCCGGACTTACATGCCGGGCTGGAAGGGATACTTTCAGCTTGCGCAGACGCCGAAAGTGTTCCGCGAACTCGACGAGTGGTTGCGTCACCGGTTGCATGCTCTGCAACTCAAGCACTGGCGTCGGGGTACGACGATGTATCGGGAATTGCTGGCGTTGGGTGCTGCCAAGCCGGATGCCCATCGGATCGCCGCAAACAGCCGTTGATGGTGGCGTAACAGCTGCTTCGCGCTGAATCGTGTGATGCCGATCGCTTACTTCGACCGACTCGGCGTGCCGCGTCTCTCATGACCTCAACTACTTGAACCGCCCGGTGCGGACCCGCATGCCGGGTGGTGTGGCAGGGGAACGGTCAGGTACTCTGACCGCCGCTATGCCGATCTTCGCCGAAACAAGTGTTGTTGGATCGCAACTATTCGAGAATTTATATAAATAAAAACACCTAGCTATCTATTCTAACAGAGCTTTTCTTATAATACGCTCGTCCAGACTGGAAGCTTGAAATGGCAGAGGAAAGCGACGTCGAACGTACCGAACCGGCATCGGCGAGACGCCTCGAACAGGCTCGCGAAGAGGGGCAGGTGCCGCGCTCGCGGGAGGTGGGCGCCTTTCTCGTCCTGATCGTCGGCGCGGCAGGGTTCATGATGCTGGGGCCCTGGATGATGCAGAGGCTGTCGACAGTCGTCCGCCGCGGTCTTGTTGTCGATCATCAGACGGCACACGAACCGGCGTTGATGTTGACCCGGATGGCCGAGTTGGCGGCCGAAGCCTTGCTCACCTTCGCGCCGCTTTTTGGCGCTCTGCTCGTTGCCGTCCTGCTTTCACCGTTTGTCCTGGGTAGCTGGAACTTCTCGGCCAAGGCCCTGGAACCCGACCCGAGCCGTCTCGACCCTCTGCAGGGCATCGTTCGCCTGGTGTCCTGGCACGGCGTGGTCGAACTTGTCAAGGCGGTCGCCAAGGCCTGTCTTCTCGGTGGCGTCGCCGCCTGGGTGTTGTGGAGCGAGCGCGGAGAACTGCTGGCCATGTTTGCGCAGCCACTGCCCGTCGGGTTGGCGACCGCCGGGCACCTGCTCAGCTTCAGCTTTCTCGCCATCGTCTCGGCGATGCTGCTGATCGTCGCCGTCGACGTGCCATTCCAGCTCTGGCAGTACCACGACAAGCTCAAGATGAGCCATCAGGAAGTGAAGCAGGAAGGCAAGGAACTCGAGGGCAACCCGGAAATAAAGGGGCGCATCCGCCAGTTGCAGCGCGAGGCTGCACGCAAGCGAATGATGGCCGCGGTGCCGGCGGCCGACGTCATCGTCACCAATCCAACGCACTACGCGGTTGCCCTCGCCTACAGCAGCGGCATGGGGGCCCCGAAGGTGCTGGCCAAGGGGACGGGCGAGATCGCGCTGAAGATACGCCAGATCGCTGCAAGCAACGGCGTACCCCTGGTCGAAGCGGCAGCGCTGGCGCGCGCCCTCCATCGGCACGTCGACCTCGATCAGGAGATCCCGGCAGGGCTCTATGCCGCGGTCGCCGAGGTGCTCGCCTACGTTTACCAGTTGAGTGACTGGCGGCGCCTTGGCGGTGATTTGCCGCTGCCACCTGGCCGGATAGAAGTTCCTCCGGAACTCGTCGCGGAGCCTGCGCGTGGCTAGCGGCACCATCGTCCTGCAGGATTTCGTCGCGCGCTTTGGTCAGCGGCAGCTGGCTGGCCCGTTGCTGATCCTGCTCATCCTGGCGATGATGGTGTTGCCACTGCCACCCTTCCTTCTGGATCTCTTTTTCACTTTCAATATCGCCATCTCGGTGATCGTCATGCTCGTTGCCATGAGCGTGATGAAGCCGCTCGATTTCTCGGTTTTTCCCACCGTCCTTCTCGTCACGACACTGCTTCGCCTGTCGCTGAACGTTGCCTCGACGCGGGTTGTCCTGCTCGAAGGGCATACCGGTCCGGCGGCGGCGGGAAAGGTGATCGAAGCCTTCGGCCACTTTCTCGTTGGCGGCAACTATGGTGTCGGGCTGGTGGTCTTCACGATCCTGGTGATCATCAACTTCGTCGTCATCACCAAGGGTGCGGGGAGGGTTGCCGAAGTCGCTGCCCGCTTCACCCTGGACGCGATGCCGGGCAAGCAGATGGCGATCGATGCCGACCTCAATGCCGGCTTGATCGGCGAGGAGGAGGCGCGCAAGCGGCGGTCGACGATCGCCCAGGAGGCTGATTTCTTCGGCTCGATGGATGGTGCGTCGAAGTTCGTTCGCGGCGACGCGATAGCCGGCATCCTGATCATGTTGATCAATGTGGTCGGTGGTCTGTTCGTTGGCGTCCTGCAGCACAATCTGGACGTTGGAACGGCGGCGAGAACGTACACCCTGTTGACGATTGGCGACGGCCTGGTCGCCCAGATCCCGGCGCTGATCGTCTCGATTGCCGCCGGCATGGTGGTGACCCGCGTCGGTGACGATCAGGACGTGTCGCAGCAGTTTGCCGCACAGATGTTCAACAATCCAAAGCCGCTCTACCTGACGGCGGCGATCATCGGCCTGCTCGGCCTGATTCCCGGGATGCCGAACTTCATCTTCCTGCTCATTGGCGGTGCGCTGGCGGCGGCGGCCTGGCGACTCGACAGGCTGCGACAGGAGCAGAAGCCACTGCCGGTTGCGCCAGCGCCGACGCCGGCGCGGGAAGCGCAGGAAGCCAGCTGGGCGGACGTGACGCCGCTCGACGTCCTGGGACTCGAAGTCGGCTACCGGCTGATACCGCTGGTCGACAAGGCGCAGGATGGCGAGTTGCTGCGCCGCATCCGAGGCATCCGGAAGAAGTTTGCGCAGGACGTCGGCTTCCTGGTGTCGCCGGTACATATACGTGACAACCTCGAACTGAAGCCCAATGCCTACAAGATCCTTCTCAAGGGGGTCGACATTGGCGAGGGTGAAGCGTTTCCCGGTAATCTGCTGGCGATCAATCCGGGTCGGGTGGCAGGCCAAGTGTCCGGGACGGCCACCCGGGACCCGGCCTTCGGTTTGCCGGCGGTGTGGATCGATCCTTCGGCGCGCGAGCAGGCCCAGGCTTACGGCTATACGGTCGTCGATGCGAGTACGGTGGTCGCCACGCACCTGAACCATCTGATCCTGTCGCATGCCGCCGAACTCCTGGGCCGGCAGGAGGCGCAGGCCCTGCTCGATCATCTGGCAAAGGAAATGCCGAAGCTGGTCGAAGACCTGGTGCCGAAAGCCATGTCGCTCGGCGTGGTGCAGAAGGTCCTGCGCAACCTGCTCGACGAGGGAGTATCGCTGCGCGACATGCGGACCGTCATCGAGACCCTGGCCGACGGTGCTGCCCGCTCGCAGGATCCGGATGCGCTGACGGTACAGGTGCGCATTGCCCTGGGACGTTCGATCGTCCAGGAACTCTACCCCGGCGCATCCGACCTGCAGGTGATGGCTCTCGACCCGCAGCTTGAACGACTGCTGCAACAGGCAGTCGCTGGAGCCGGTGAAGCGGTTGGCATCGAACCAGGCCTGGCCGATACGCTCGTGCGTGAGGCGCTGGCGGCGGCGCAGAGGCAGGAGGAGGCCGGT
Organism: Candidatus Accumulibacter similis; assembly: GCA_013347225.1. NCBI lineage: Bacteria > Pseudomonadati > Pseudomonadota > Betaproteobacteria > Candidatus Accumulibacter > Candidatus Accumulibacter similis. Next base: position 1,331,213 of record CP054595.1, read on the forward strand.
CTGCCGGTGGTCCTGCTGGTCTCCGGCGCCCTGCGCAGTCTGCTCTCGCGCTTCCTTCGGCGTCACATTCCGCAGCTCAAGGTTCTGGCGCACGCTGAGGTGCCTGAACATCGAACGATCAAAGTGACATCCATCATTGGACAAAGAGCATGAACGTCAGGAAATTCATTGCGGCGACTGCACGCGACGCCCTGCGAAAGGTCAGGGAGACCCTTGGGCCTGATGCGATCATCCTCTCCAATCGGGGGATCCCGGGCGGCGTCGAGATCATGGCCGTCGCTGCTCGCGACATGGAGCTGATCGTGTCGCCACGCGATTCCGTGCGGCCGCCCGGCGGCACCGATGCCCCGGCGGGGGGGGCTGCGCCCGAGCTGACCAGGGGCGCTGACAGGGCAGCAACGCGCCCTGCAGAGGCAACTCTCCGGAAGCCGGCGAGCAGCTGGCGGCCTGACGCTGAAGTACCGCTCCCGGCGGCCACTGCGCGTCCGCTGACGGACGCGCCGCCTGGGGGCGAGGGGACTTCCGCTGCTGCTGGTGCGGCTGTCGTACCGGCAGCGGTGATGGACGAGATTCGCTCGCTGCGGCGAATCGTCGAACAACAGCTGGCCGGTTTCGCTTGGGGCGAGGTGGCGCGCTCCGAGCCGGTGAAGACCGAGATTCTGCGGCAGATGCTCGGCGCCGGCTTCTCGCCGCGGTTCGCCCGCGAACTGCTCGCGGAATTGCCGCGCGAGCTCGACGCCGCGCAGGCACTGGCCTGGGTGCGCGGACGCGCGGAGCGAGGCATGCTGACCATCGATGGCGAGAGCGACATCGTCGACCAGGGCGGCATCTATGCCCTGGTCGGACCGACCGGGGTCGGCAAGACGACGACCGCGGCCAAGCTGGCGGCGCGTTGCGTCCTGCGGCACGGAGCAAGGAAGCTTGCGCTGGTGACGACGGACGGCTACCGCATCGGGGCCCACGAGCAGTTGCGGATCTACGGGCGCATACTGGGTGTGCCGGTCCTTCTGGCGCGGGACGCAAAGGACCTGCGGGCAACCCTTCATGATCTGCGGCACACCCACATGGTACTGATCGACACCATGGGGATGAGCCAGAGAGACCGGATGGTCGGTGAGCAGGTGGCGATGTTTCGCGACAGTGACGTCAGAACGCTGCTCCTGCTGGCGGCAACCGGTCGTGGCGATACCCTCGACGATGTCGTGCGCGCCTACAGCGGCCTCGGCCTTGCCGGCTGCATCCTGACCAAGGTCGATGAGGCCGCCAGCCTCGCAGCGTCGCTGGACGTGGTCATACGTCACGAACTTCGGCTGTACTATGTTTCGAACGGGCAGCGCGTGCCGGAAGATCTGCACCTGCCGAACCGGCCGTATCTCCTCCATCGTGCCTTCAAGGACCTGCCCGAGAGTTCTCCGCATCGTCTCGCCGGGGTCGAGCCAGGCCTGATGATGGCCGGCGGCGGCGAAGGCATGCTGTCGGTCGGAGGACAGCGTGGCTGATTTTCGCGGCGATCAGGCGGCCGGGCTGCGCCGCCTCCTTGGACGCCCGCAGTTGCGAATCGTCAGCTTCAACGCTGGTGGCCGGGGTGTGGGCCAGAGCACCGCGGTAGCCAATCTGGCGGCCTCTCTGGCGCGCGTCGGCAGCGAGGTGCTGGTGATCGACGAGAACGTTGACACCGGAGTTGCTGCTTACTTTGGCGCTCTTGCCAGCGGCGATCTGCAGCAGGCGGTCAGTCACGAAAAGCCGCTCGATGAGGTGCTGGTTCACGTGGCGTCGGGAATCCGGGTACTGCCGGCGGCCCGCATCATCGGCCGGCTCGGCGCGCTCGGCGAGCACGAGCGGCGGACGCTGCTGGGCTGTCTGGCCGAACTTCTGCCGCCGGCCGACGTCGTCCTCGTCGATGCCTCACTCGACCACCCTCTGGGTTTCTCGCCACTGGGTCTGGCGGCGCAGGAGACAGTCGTGGTCGTCCCCGCCGATGTCAACGCCATCACCGAGGCTTACGCATTGATCAAGAAGGTCAGCCTGGGCTACGCACACAGGCGTTTTCGGATCCTGCTCAACCGGGTACGAAGCGAAGCGGAAGCGCGGGCGATCCATGACAACATGGCGCGCGTCACCGACAGCCGCCGGCTGGCGCGTCTCGAATACGCGGGCTGGGTGCCCGCTGACGAGCAACTGCGCCAGGCCGCGCGCCTGTGTCAGCCCGTGGCTGCCCTGTTCCCGGAGGCGGCGGCGGCACGGGCCTATCGAACGCTCGCCGAGCAGCTTCTGAGCTGGCAGCTCAGCAATGATGAGCAAGGGGGGCTCGAACATTTCGTACAACTGCTGCTACACTTGAGCCAACGCATTCACGCAACCGCTATCTACGCCTGATAGCTCTTCCCGGGACGCATGTATAACGCTGCTGGTCAGCTCAACAAGGATCAGCTTGTCCAGCGCTTCGCGCCGCTGGTCAGGCGCATCGCCTGTCATCTGATGGCGCGGCTGCCGGCGAGCGTGCAACTCGATGACCTCGTGCAGAACGGCATGCTCGGCCTGCTCGACGCCCTGGGGCGTTTCGAGGCCGGAGTCGGTGCCCAGTTCGAGGCCTATGCTGCGCAGCGGGTGCGCGGGGCGATGCTCGATGGCTTGCGGGAGAACGACTGGCTGCCGCGCAGCCTGCGTCGCAACTGCCGTCGCATCGAAGCCGCGATCACCCAACTGGAGCAGGCGAGTGGCCGTGTGCCAACGGAGAGCGAGCTTGCCGATTCCCTCGGCATGACGCTTGCCGATTATCAGGAAACGCTGCAGGACGTGCGCGGACACCAGCTGGTCTACATCGAGGACATCGTTGCCGAGCGCGGCGAGGACTTTCTCGAGCGCCACTTCGTCGATGAGAGCGCCGACCCGGCCCGGCTGGTCGCGGACGACGAACTGCGTCGGCAGCTGGTACAGGCGATCGGACTGTTGCCCGAACGTGAACGACTGATGATGGCTCTCTACTATGAGCAGGATCTGAACCTGCGCGAGATCGGCGAGGTCATGGGAGTGAGCGAGTCACGTGTTTGCCAGTTGCACAGTCAGGCGGTGCTGCGGCTCCGCAGTCGCCTGTTCGGCGACGGCAAGCGCAACACCAAGGCGAACGTCGAACGGAATGGATAGGGGCAGCATCATAGGTCTGCTGATCGGCTTTCTGGCGATCATCGTCGGTCAGATCCTGGAGGGCGGACACGTCGGTTCACTGGCGCAGCCGACGGCGATGCTGATCGTCGTCGGTGGCACGCTCGGCGCGGTCATGTTGCAGAGTCCGTACGCGACCTTCGTGCGCGGCATGCGGATGATAAAGTGGATCGTGTACCCGCCCGTGATCAACCCCTTGCAGGTCATCCAGCAGGTCACCGGCTGGAGCCAGGTTTCGCGGCGCGAGGGCCTGCTGGCGCTCGACGCCGTGGTGAGCGAACTGAAGGATGATTTCGTCCGCAAGGGTCTGCAGCTTCTGGTCGATGGGGCCGAGCCGGAGCGGTTGCGCGAGGTGATGGACGTCGAGATCTCGACCTTCGAGCAGGAGATGAAGTTGGCGGCGCGCATCTGGGAGGCGGCCGGTGGTTACTCGCCGACGATCGGAATTCTTGGTGCCGTGCTCGGACTGATCCACGTCATGGAGAACCTTTCCGATCCATCCAAGCTCGGTGCCGGCATCGCGGTCGCGTTCGTCGCCACGATCTATGGCGTTGGCTTGGCCAACCTCGTCTTCCTGCCGGTTGCCAGCAGGCTCAAGGCACACATCAATCGCTTGGTGGTGCAGCGGGAAATGATCGTCGCCGGTCTCGTCGGGATCGCCAACGGCGACAACCCGCGGATCATCGAGAGCCGTCTGCGCGCCTACATCTTCTGACGCAATGGCACGCCGACGGCACGAGGAGGAGCATGACAATCACGAACGCTGGCTCGTTTCGTACGCCGATTTCATCACCCTGCTCTTTGCCTTCTTTGTCGTCATGTACGCTCTCTCCTCGGTGAACGAGGGAAAGTACCGGATCCTCAGCAACTCGATGGTCGTCGCCTTCCGCAACGCTCCCGTAAGCAGCGTCGGGCAGACGCCGACGGTGATTCCCACACCGTCTCCACCCGTCACCACGCCGCTGTCGAGCAAGTCAGCCGAGGGTCTGCGGCAGAAGGAGCGGGAGAAGATGCGTCAGGTGGCGAAGAACATCCTCGATGTCATGGCGCCACTCGTCGAACAGGGCAAGGTGCGGGTTCTGGAGACGAGCCGTGGCGTGAGCATCGAGATCAATGACAGCATCTTGTTCTCGCCCGGGCAGGCGCTTCTCAATCCGACGTTGGCCAAGGCCATGCTGTCGGTGGCGGAGGTTCTGGTGCCGGCGGATTTTCCGATTACCATCGAGGGGCACACCGACAACATGCCGATCAGCAATGCGCAGTTTCCGTCAAATTGGGAGCTGTCCGCGGTGCGTGCGACCACCGTGCTGCGGCTGTTCGCGGATGCCGGGATTGCCGCCGAGAGGCTGACGGCGATTGGCTACGCCGACACGCGTCCGGTCGAGCCGAATCTTCTGGCCGACGGGCGGGCGCGGAATCGTCGGGTGACGATTCTCATCGACTCCGCGATTCCGGAAAAAGGCACCGAACTCGATCTACAGGGGTCGGCCACGCCGCCGACGCGTGCGCGGACGGCCACCTCACCCGCGGTCCGCTAGGCGCTGTCGCTGATGCGGCCACCGCCGCCTGGCCTGCTCTGACCGTCGGGACCGTAGAGACCCAGGGCACCACTGCTGCCGACGAGGGCCTCGATGGCCTGGGCGTTGCTCTGCAGGCGAAGCTGGATCACTTCGCCATTCAGTCGATTCAGTTCTTGCGCCCGGGTGGCCAGAGGCAGCACTTCGGCCCAGGCTGTGCGCGCGTCGTTCTCGCCCGGGTGGGCGGCAAACCAGGCCGCCACGCCGGCGCGGTTCGCGCTCAAACCGTCGGCAGCGAGGACCACGCGGCGCTGTTCGGCTATGGCAGCCAGGCGCGTCGCGACTTCGTTCTTTTCTTGCAGCAGTGCCGGCAGGCCATCAACGTCGCCTTCGATCAGCAGCCGCTGCTCGCGCTCGAGCAGGCCGACGAAGGTCCGGACGACAGCGACTTCCTCTTCGAGCAGTTGTCGCAACGTCGTCACCCGTTGACAGTCGCTCCTGACAGGGCCCGCTCAGGAGCGTTGCTGCGCAGCCACGAGTTCACTCGCCGACGTGATCAGCCGCTCGGCAATTGCCTCGGCATTGATCGTGAAACGGCCCTCGGTGATGGCCTGTTTGATTTCCGCGACACGGCCGGAATCAAAGGAGCCTGCGTCGCCCGGTGATTGCAGTTGTGCCGCCAGCTCGCTCAAATGAACCTCTGTCGCGGCACCCGTCGCCGGTTTCACGATGGCGACGCGGTTGCGCGTTTCGCCAAGTGCGCTGGCGGAGTTGCTTGTGCTGTCGATTTTCACGGTGTTGCCCCTTGAACGGTTGTCCTCATTTCACTAATCGGCGGACGGCGTTGAAACTTTAACACTTTTTTTCGAACCGGGGCGAGCCGGCCAGTCAGTAGTTCACCTCGACGATACCGCCCTGGCGAGCGATGCCGCTGATTACCTGCCCTGACGCCGTTCGCACCTGGGCAACCTGACCCTCGACGGCGTTGTTCAGGGCCTTTCCTTCGTTGCTGACAGTGAATCCGGCTCCGCTCGACAGCAACTTGACGCTCTGTCCCTGCTGCACCGCCCACGCCGCGCCGAGCAACTCGCTGCGCAGCGGTTGGCCGGCAGCGACACCCTGGCGGGTCGTCTTGCCGATCGCCTGTGCCGGGTCGGTCAGCACACTGGCAGGCAGCGCGCCGAGATCGCCGCTCTGCGGCAGCAGGTCGGCAGCGCCGACGACCTGTCCGGGCGCGAGCTGCCGAGCCGCGACGAGGTAATTGCCGGAAATCCGTATCTGTACCGGCACGTACACCGTCCACCGGCCCGGTGCGAGGCAACGCACGCCGATGGTCGTGTTCCCCCAAAGGCGGCTCCCCGATGGCAGGAACGGCTCGAAGGCGTTGCAGGCGGCGAGTCTGGCGTGGCGATCGAGCTGGCCGATCTGGAAGGCCACCGTTCCCGGCAGGCCGGCCGTCTGGACGCGCAAATAGTCGTCGAGGGCGGTCGCCAAGCTGGTCTGCGCGCCGATTCCCATGCTTGTGAGGCCGAGCACGGCAAGGACCAGGAGGGGCCATCCGAAGTGTTGCGCGACGCGAGAGGTTGCTGGCATTACGCCATTTTGCCCTAATCTGCCTGCTGCAGACAGCAACTCCTCTGCCACGCGGCTCGCGGGCGGCTGCTGGCGGCAATATTTGCCGCGCGGCCGGCAAGTCCGGTCGCTCGGCGGCAGCAGCTGGCTTGACTGCCCGGTGGCGCCGCCAAGGGCCGGCGTCCAGCCGCCACCCCTGGCCGCGGCGCTTGGGCGCCAGCAACCAGGCGGCAGGAAGAGCGGTCGCCAAGCCACTGGTTCGGGCGCATGGCGCCACTCATGGTGCAGCGCACTGGTATCACGGCATGAATATTGCTTGGACAATCGTAGTTCGACCGATCGAGGGGTGCCCGATGCTCAGCAAGCTTGACCGCAATCTGCAGTTCCAGCAGCAGGCGCTTGGTCTGCGCGCCAGTCGGCAGCAGCTGTTGGCCGGCAACATTGCCAACGCCGATACGCCGAATTTCAAGGCACGCGATTTCAACTTCGCCGCTGCTCTCGAGAATGCGCTCGCTGGCAGGAGCGTCGGCGCCTTGCCGCTGACGATGACGGCGTCCCGCCATCTGGCGGGCGACCCGGATCAGCGGGCACCTTGGTTGTTGTATCGCCAGCCGGCGCAGCCGAGCGCCGATGGCAATACGGTCGAAATGGATGTGGAGGGGGCGCAGTTGGCCGAGAACAGCATCTTCTACGAGGCTGGACTGAGCTTCGTCAGCGGCAAGATCAGAACCATGATGACGGCGTTGCAGGGGCAGTAGTCATGGGCATGTTTACCACCTTCCACGTCGCCGGCAGCGCCCTGACGGCGCAGTCCGTCCGCCTCAATGCTGTCGCCAGCAACATGGCCAACGCCGAGAGCGTGATCGCTTCCGATGGCAAGCCCTATCGCGCCAGACAGGTGGTGTTCGCGGCGACGCCGATGGGCAATGCCGCAGCGCAGGGTGTCCGGGTGACCCGAGTCGTTGAGGACAGCAGTCCACCGCGCCTGGTCTATGATCCGCGCAACCCGGCGGCGAACGAACGGGGCTATGTCGAGATGCCGAACGTCAGCGTGGTCGAAGAAATGACGAACATGATCTCGGCTGCACGCGCCTACCAGACCAATGCCGAGGTGATGAATACGGCCAAGCAACTGCTGCTGAAGACGCTGAGCATCGGCCAGTAGTCATCGCCCATTTCCAAGTCGAGGAGAGTTTCATGGCAGGTGTTCTTCAGGCAGTCAACGCTGCGAGCAACCTCTTTGCCGCGCTCAATACGCGGTCCGGCGACGGCGGAAGCGCGTCGGCAACGAGCAGCGAAGAGGTGCAGAATCGCTTTCTCAAGCTGTTGGTGACCCAGTTGCAGAACCAGGATCCGCTCAATCCGCTGGACAACGCGGCGGTCACCACGCAGGTCTCGCAGATCAGCACCGTCACCGGAATCGAAAAGCTGAACAGCACCCTGGAAGCTCTGCTGGGCAGTTACCAGGATGCACAGGCCCTGCAGGGAGCGGCATTGATGGGGAGGAACGTCCTCGTTGCCGGTTCGCGTCTGGCGCTGGCCGGTGGTCAGGCGGTTGCCGGCGTCAACCTTGCCGAGGCCGCTGATCAGGTCAAGCTGACGATCCGTGATGGCGCGGGGAACGTCGTACAGAGCCAGAACCTCGGGGCGCGGGAGGCCGGCAGCTTCAGCTTCGCCTGGGATGGCAGGAACGATGCCGGGCTGCCCGTAGCGCCGGGCAACTACAGCTTCCAGGTCAGCGCGCTGCGCGGTGCAGACAAGGTGGCAGCCGAACCACTGCAGCTTGGCACGGTATCTGCTCTGGTGAAGACGGCGAAGGGTTTCGAACTTGAAGTCGGCGGCGTCGGCCGGATCGGTTTCGACAACGTACAGCAGATTCTCTAGGAAGATCGGGGGACAGAATGAGTTTCCAACAAGGTTTGAGCGGTCTGGATGCGGCAGCCTCTTCGCTCGATGTGATCGGCAACAACGTTGCCAACGCCAGCACAGTCGGCTTCAAGCGTGCCAACGCCAACTTTGCCGATGTCTTTGCCGCCTCCCTGGGCATCGTTGGTGCCTCGCAGATCGGCATCGGCGTGTCGATCGGCGGGATCCAGCAACAGTTCACCCAGGGCAACCTGACGACCACCGACAATGCTCTCGACGTTGCGGTCAATGGCGGCGGCTTCTTCCGCATGAGCGACGATGGCGCCATCAGCTACACGCGCAACGGGCAGTTCCACATCGACAATCAGGGTTACATCATCAATGACCAGAAGCTTCGCCTGACCGGCTATCCAGTCAGCGTCACCGGCGCCATCACCCCCGCCAATCCGATCGAACTGCAACTCTCGGCGAGCCAGATTCCACCCCGCGCGACGAGCGACCCGCTAGCGGGCGACGTGGCGGCAGTACTAAATCTGGATTCCCGCGATACCGTCCCGGTGCTGTCACCTTTCGACTACACCAATCCATCGACCTACAATTTCTCGACCGCGCTGACCGTCTTCGACACGCTGGGAGTGTCGCACAACCTGACCACCTATTACGTCTTGAACGCGCCGACACCTCCGACCGGCGGCGAGTGGACAGTGTATGCGACACTTGATGGTGCCAATCCGCAGGTCGTTCCCGGCGGCAATCTGGTTTTCAACACCTCGGGGGCGCTGAGTTCGGTACCTACCTACACGCTGCCGTCGTGGCCTCTGAGCAGCGGTGCCGTGACCCCTTGGTCGCCGGGAGTGATCGACTTCACCGGAACGACCCAGTATGGTAGTGCATCGAGCGTGGACCGCCTGACGCAGGGTGGTTATACAACCGGCAGCCTGGTCGGCATCGGTGTTCTCGGTGACGGTATCGTTCAGGGGCGCTACAGCAATGGCCAGACGCGCAGCATGGGGCAGTTGGTTCTGGCCACGTTTGCAGACCCCAATGGGTTGCTCAACCTGGGCAACAACCAGTGGAGTGAGACGTCGACCTCGGGGCCGGAACTGGTTGGCGCGCCGGCTTCGGGCAGTCGCGGCGTGATTCAGTCGGCGGCGGTCGAGGATTCCAACGTCGATCTGACCAACGAGCTGGTGGCGATGATCACCGCGCAACGCAACTACCAGGCCAATGCGCAGACGATCCAGACACAGGATCAGATCATGCAGACCCTGATCAACCTGCGCTGATTGCCCGGTTCGTGACGGAACGGAGGCTGCATGGATCGTCTGATCTACACTGCCATGAGCGGCGCCAAGCAGGCGTTCCTGCAGCAGGCAGGGGTCGCGCACAATCTGGCGAATGTGGCGACCGTCGGTTATCGTGCGATGGAGAGCCGATTCCGTGCCGTACCCGTGCTCGGCGCCGGGCAGCCGACGCGGGCCTTCACGGTCGACGCCTCGGTCGCCAATAGCTTCGAACAGGGGCCATTGATGACCACCGGGCGGCCGCTCGACGTCGCCCTGCGTGGACGCGGATGGATCGCGGTTCAGGGAGCTGACGGCAGTGAGGCCTACACGCGTGCCGGCAACCTGGTGACCGATGCCAACGGCGTCCTGCAGACCAGTTCCGGCAACCTCGTCCTCGGTGAGGGCGGGCCGATCACGCTGCCGCCGGACAACAACATCGTCATTGCTGCCGACGGCACGGTATCCGGTGTCCCCCGCCCCGGCGCAGGTGCCGCGAGCAGCGTCAATGTGGTCGGCCGGATCAAGCTCGTCAAGCCACCGGAGAACGATCTGGTGCGCGGTGACGACGGGCTTTTCCGCACGCGCAACGCCGAGCCGGCGATCGCGGACGAGACCGTGCAACTCGAGCCTGGCGCACTCGAGGGCAGCAACGTGAATTCGGTCGACGCGATGGTGCGCATGATCAGCCTGGCGCGTCAGTTCGAACTGCAGGTCCGGATGCTGCAGACGGCCGAGGCGAACGACCGTGCCGCAACCGCCTTGCTCACCATGAACCGCTGATCGGAAACCGATGATCACCTCTCTCTGGACCGCGAGTACAGGTCTCACCGCACAGCAGGTGCAGATCGACATCATTGCCAACAACCTGGCGAACGTCAGCACCAACGGCTTCAAGCAGGCACGGGGAATCTTCGCCGACCTGCTCTACCAGACCGTGCGCCAGCCGGGTGCGCAGTCGTCGCAGACCACCCAGATCCCAGACGGACTGCAGATCGGTCTCGGCACGGTGCCCGTGTCGACCGGTCGCATCTTCACCCAGGGGTCGCTGCAGCAGACCGGCAACAGTCTCGACATGGCGATCGACGGGGCGGGTTTCTTCCAGGTGTTGCTGCCGGACGGGACCAACGCCTACACGCGGGACGGGTCGTTCCAGAAAGACAATCAGGGGCAGATCGTCACCGCCAGTGGCTATCCGGTGCAGCCGGCGATCACCATCCCGCAGAACGCGCTGACCGTGACCGTCGCCACCGATGGCGTCGTCAGCGTCACCCTGCCGAACGTCACCACGCCGCTGCAGATCGGAACCATCCAGGTGGCGACCTTCATCAACAATGGCGGCCTGCAGAGTCTGGGCGACAACCTCTATCAGGAAACGGCGTCGAGCGGCACGCCGACGCTGAACACACCAGGCAGCAACGGCGCCGGCATGGTGGTCCAGTCCTATGTCGAGGCTTCGAATGTGAACGTCGCGCAGGAACTGGTGCTGATGATCCAGACGCAGCGGGCGTACGAGCTGAACGCCAAGGTCGTGTCGACGTCGGACCAGATGTTGGCGCGTCTGACGCAGCTGTAGGAAACCGTCCATGCCTGCCCGACCATCCCGGCTGCTGCCTCTCGCTCTCCTGCTGCTCGCCGCCTGTACCACCGTGCCGCCAACCAACGTGCATCAGCCGATGACTGCCCGACCGCAGCCGCGGCCGGAGCAGTTGGCGGCAGCTCTGGCCTCGACTGGCAGCATCTATCAGGCGGGTGCCTCGCGCACGCTGTTCGAGGATCGGCGTGCGCGGTATGTCGGCGACACGATCACGGTGACGATCACCGAGAACACTTCCGCGGCAACGAAGTCGAACAACAGCGTCGCCAAGACCGGCAGCATCAACGCCTCGGTCGGGCCGAACCTCAATCTGCCGGGGAAGACTCTGACCGAACTCAAGGCGAACAGCAGCAACGTTGCCAGCGGCAAGGGCGATGCGGCCGCAAACAACGTGTTCACCGGGACAATCACGGTGACGGTGGTCGAGGTCCTGCCGAATGGCAATCTGCTGGTATCCGGCGAGAAACAGGTGGCGATTGGTCATGGGCAGGAATACATCCGCCTGTCGGGCGTCGTCAATCCCTACTTTGTCAACGCCACCAACACCATCGCTTCGTCACAGATCGCCGATGCGCGCATTGAGTACAAGGAGAGCGGTGCCATCAGCGAGGCGCAGGTGATGGGCTGGCTGGCCCGCTTCTTTCTCACCGTTCTCCCCTTCTGAGCATCGCAAGCGCTCTGGTCGCGCGCACGATGTCTCATAAGAAACAGATGCTTGCGATTCTTATTTCTTGAGAGGAAGACAGACCATGTTCCCGATCATCGCCGGCAGGCCCCGCTGCACACGGGTCGGTGCGGCAATTCTTGCCGTCCTGGCGCTGGCAATGCCGAAGACGGCCGTGGCGGCGGAAAGGATCAAGGATCTGGCGTCCTTGCAGGGGGTGCGCAACAACCAACTGGTCGGTTATGGTCTGGTGGTCGGACTCGACGGCAGCGGCGACCAGACGACGCAGGCGCCCTTCACGTCGCAGAGCATCATCAACATGCTGGCGCAATTGGGTACTACCGTGAGCTCGGTGCAGGGGTTACAGCTGAAGAACGTCGCGGCGGTGATGGTGACGGCCAATCTGCCGCCCTTTGCGCGCATCGGCCAGCAGATCGACGTGACCGTCTCGTCGATGGGGAACGCCAAGAGCCTGCGCGGCGGGACGCTGGTGATGACGCCGCTGAAGGGCGCCGACGGCCAGATATACGCCCAGGCGCAGGGCAACCTGCTGGTCGGCGGCGCCGGCGCGGCGTCCGGTGGCAGCAAGGTGGTGGTCAACCACCTGCTGGCGGGTCGCATTGCCGGAGGAGCGACGGTCGAGCGCGAAGTCCCGACGGCGCTTGGCCAGGGGCCATTCGTGCACTATGAACTCGGAGCGACGGATTTCGGGACCGCGCAGAAGGTGGTCGAGGCGATCAACCGGGAGACGGCACCGGGGGTCGCCCAGGCTCTCGACGGACGGGTGATTCGCGTCATCGCCCCCGAGGAGGCGAACAGTCGCGTCGCTTTCCTCGGGCGGATCGAGAACCTCGAAGTTCGACCGACGAAGACGGTGGCGAAGGTGATCATCAATCCGCGCACCGGTTCGGTGGTCATGAACCAGACGGTCACCATCGACTCCTGCGCGGTCGCTCATGGTAATCTTTCGGTGATCATCAACACGGAGCAGAAGGTCAGTCAGCCCAACCCGCTGGCAGCCGGACAGACGGTGACGACGACGCAGAGCGAGATTGACATCAAGCAGGGCGGCGGGTCGCTGATCCACCTCAAGGCGGGGGTCAGCCTTGCCGAGGTGGTGAAGGCGATCAATGCACTTGGCGCCGGACCACAGGATCTGCTGTCGATCCTGCAGTCGATGAAGGCCGCCGGCGCGCTGCGTGCCGAACTCGAGATCATCTGAGCTGCGCCCCGTGCGGGAGAACTTGGCGATGTTCCAATCATGAAGGCTCCTGAGCTCGCAACGCAGCGCCTGGTACTCGACCCGGCTGCTGCCGGCGACCTGCGCAACCGGTTGCGCACCGATCCGCAGGCGGGAGTCAGGCAGGCGGCGCGACAGTTCGAGGGAATGCTTCTGCACCTGATGCTGAAAAGCATGCGCGATGCGACGCCGACCAGTGGCGTCCTGGACAGCGAGCAGAGCCGCTTCTTCGCCGCGATTGGCGACCAGCAACTGGCGCAGGAACTGGCCTCGCAGGCTCCCCTCGGTTTCGCCGGGTTGATCGAGAGGCAACTCGCACGGCAACGAGGCGGCGTTGTGCAAACAGTCCCGCCGGCGCTGGGCTCAGGGTCGCCCGCGCAGTCGGTGCTGCCGGCAAGACGTCCACTGCCAGCCGTTGCGGCAGATCAGCCGGAGGTGCCACGCGCCGCCGCTGCCACGCCGGACGCCCGGGCCGACAGTGCGCAGCGCCGGCGCGATTTCGTCGATCGCGTCTGGTCGCACGCGGTCGAAGCCGCGACTCGGACCGGTGTTCCGGCACACTTCCTGGTTGCCCAGTCGGCGCTCGAGAGTGGTTGGGGAAAGCGTGAGCTGCGCATGGCCGACGGCTCGCCCAGCTTCAACGTCTTTGGCATCAAGGCCGGTCGCGGTTGGTCGGGTGCGACCGTCGAAGTGCAGACTACCGAGTTCGTCGATGGCATGCCGCAGAGCGTGCGAGCGAAGTTTCGTGCCTACGATTCCTATGCCGAGGCCTTCCGCGACTACGCGCAACTGCTCAGCAACCACCCGCGCTACGCCTCCGTCATCGGGCAGCAGGATGGTGTCCAGTTTGCACGTTCCCTGCAGCGGGCGGGCTATGCGACCGATCCGATGTATGCGGACAAGCTCGCTCGCATCATCGGTGGCAGCACGCTGCGACAGGCACTGTCTGCGGCCTGATTTCTTTTCCCGGAGAGGCTAAACTCTCGCGCCAGGCGGCCGTTGACCAAACCATCAAACAGGAAGTTATCGCATGGGCTCAGGAATCCTTGGTACAGGTGTCAGCGGCCTGCTGGCCGCGCAGCACGGGTTGCAGACCACCGAACACAACATTGCCAACGCCAACACTCCGGGCTACACGCGGCAGCGGGTGCTCCAGGGAAGCAACGCGGGCGTGAACACCGGTTCCGGCTTTCTCGGTCAGGGTACCCATGTGGCGACCGTCGAGCGGCTGTACAGCCGCTTTCTCACCGAGCAGGTGGACCGTTCGCAGAGTGGCGCCAGCCAGCTCGATACCTATGCGGCACAGATCAAGCAGATCGACAACCTGCTCGCCGACAGCAGTGCCGGCCTGTCGCCGGCACTGCAGGGTTTCTTTGATGGAGTTGCACAGGTGGCGGCCAATCCGTCTCACTTGCCGAGCCGGCAGACCCTGGTCTCCAATGCGCAGGGGTTGAGCGCCCGCTACCAGTCGCTGGGCACGCAACTCGCCCAAATGTACGACGGCATCAATGGCGAAATCAGGGACAGTGTCAAGGCCATCAACTCCTACGCCGAACAGATTGCCCGCCTGAACGAGCAGATCGGCCTCGCGCAGGCGTCGACCGGCCATTCTGCCAATGACCTCCTGGACACCCGTGACTACCTGGTCGCCCAACTGAACACCCTGATCAGGGCGAGAAGCAGCGCCAATGGAGACGGCAGCATCAACATCTTCGTCGGCAATGGTCAGCAACTGGTCGTCGGGTCGCAGTCGATCGGCCTTGCCGTCACCGTCTCGGCCAGTGATCCGTCGCGTCTGGCGGTCGGTGTGAAGAGCAACGCCGGAGTACAGGAGATGCCGGAGTCGTTGATCAGCGGCGGCGCATTGGGGGGCTTGCTGGCTTTTCGCAGCGAATCGCTGGACCGCGTGAGCAGCGACCTGGGACGCAGTGCGGTCTCGCTGGCGCTGACCGTCAACGCTCAGAGCGCGCTCGGGCAGGACCTCCTCGGCCAGTCGAATCTGTCGCCGCCGCCGTCGGGCTTCACGCCGGAATTGTTCACGGTCGCCGAGCCCGGCGTGCAGGCCGATAACCGGAATCCGGCCGGCAGCCCGCGCGTCAGTGCAAGCTTCACGACGCCGCCGCCGTTCAGCGGCAACTTCTATACCGACCTCGTGGCGAGCGATTACCGCCTCACTTCCGACGGCGCCAGCGTCACCCTGACCCGGCTGGCGGACAAGCGGCAGTGGACGGCGGCTGACCTGGCAGCTCTGGACGTGCAGTTGCAGGGTGAGCCGCAGGGCTTCTCGCTCGCTTCGTCGGCGCCTTTGCCGGCAGGTGCCAGCTATCTCGTGCAGCCGACGCGCGACGCGGCGAGCAAGATCGCGGTCAACCCGGCAGTGGTGGCCGATCCGCGCCTGATCCCGGCGGCCGCCCCGATCAGGACCAGTGCCAGCGCGTCGAACACTGGTTCGGCGCGGGTCTCGCCCGGCAGTGTCGGGCCGGGATACGAGGCTCTCGGCGCCGCCCTGCCGCTTGCCGTCGTGTACGAGAACGGTCAGTTGCGCAATTTTCCGGCCGGTACGCAGGTGTCGATCGACGGTGGCGCACCACAGCTGATCGCCAGCACCGCCAGTGGCGTACCCTACACCAGCGGCGCCAGCGTCACCCTCGTCGGGGCGGCCAATACCACCCCGCCCAGCGGTATCACGTTCAGCATCAGCGGAGTGCCGAACAACGGTGACAGTTTCGTGCTGGCGAGAAACGCCGGCGCCACTGCCGATGGCCGCAACATCCTGGCGCTCGCGGAACTGCAGACGCGGGACACCATGTCCGGCAAGACGGCTTCGTTCCAGGAAAGCTACGCGCAGTTGGTCAGCGAAAACGGCAACCGAACCAGGCAGGCACAGATCGGCGGTGAGGCGCAGAAAGCATTGCTGAAGCAGGCACAGGAGAGCCGCGATTCGCTTTCGGGAGTCAATCTCGACGAGGAAGCCGCCAACCTGATCCGCTATCAGCAGGCGTACCAGGCGTCGGCGAAGGCGCTGCAGATTGCTACCGACCTGTTCGACACCATCCTGGGCATCGCGGGTCGTTAGCGTCGCAGATTGACCATGGTGTCGCGCATAGCCGGGTCGGATGCGCTGCATGTGGACGGTGATTGCTGACCATTTTTCTTGTTTGGCGAAAGCGAAGTGACCGAGGTAGGAGGACTGGATGCGCATCAGTACCAGCCAGCTTTACGCAGCCGGCGCAAACGGGATCGAGCGCCGGCAGAACCAGCTCCTCAGGCTGCAGGAGCAACTGTCCAGCGGGCGCCGGCTGCTGAGCCCGGCTGATGATCCGGTGGCCGCGGCGCGGGCGCTGGAAGTCACACAGGCGAAGGAGATCGGCGCTCAGTACGCGCGCAATCAGGGCATCGCGACCGACCGTCTGCGGCTCGTCGATAGCCAGTTGACGAGTCTGACCGAGGTGTTGCAGAGCGTTCGCAGCCGCCTCGTCCAGGCCGGCAATACAGTCCTCGCCGACACGGATCGGCAGGCGATCGCCAGTGAACTCGAGGCGCGGTTCGAGGAGATGCTCGGCATCGCCAACAGCCGCAGCGCCGAGGGGGAGTTCCTCTTCTCCGGTCACCGCGGGTCGACGATGCCGTTTGCCCGTGGCGCTGCGGTGCCGCCGGCGACGACCGGCTTCGTCAGCTATTCCGGCGACGATGGCGAGCGCCTGCTGCAGGTGGCTGCGTCGCAGCAGATGGCGACCGGCGTCGCCGGCAGCGAGCTGTTCATGCAGCTGCGAGAAGGCAACGGCAGCTTCGTCGCCGCCGCCAGTGGCAACGGGACAGCCGTGCCGAACCAGGGAAGCGGCGTCATCGGCCAAGGGTCGGTGCTCGACCAGGGGAAGTGGACGGCCGCGGTAAACGGCGGCTTCGCCTGGCAGGGAACGGACGATCGCGCCCTGCAGATTCGCTTCTCGTCGGTCGCCGGGGTGAGCAGTTATCAGCTCTTCGACGTCTCGCAGCCAGCGCCACCGGCGACACCGCTACCGGCAACGGCGGTCGGACCGGTTCTGCCCTTCACGCCGGGGCAGGTGATCCCTCTGGTCACGACCCAGCCGCCGGCGCCGTCGGCAGGGGTCGACTTCGGCGCCCAGGTGTTGATCTCGGGGTCTCCCGCTGCCGGCGACACCTTCAGCGTCCGGCCGAGTGTCAACAAGAGCGTCTTCCAGACCTTGCAGGAGACGATCGACCTGCTGCGCCTGCCGCTCGACTCGGGTACGGCGCGTACCGAGTTCACCGGCAGGATGCAGGGGCACTTGGCGGGCATCGATCAGGCGCTGGCGAAGACCGGCGAGGTGCAGTCCCGCGTCGGTAGCCACCTGCAGACTCTCGAGCAACTGAGCGACAACGCCAGCGTCCTCGACATCCAGTATCAACAGACCCTGTCCGATCTCGTTGACCTCGACTACGTGCGCGCGATCTCGGACTTCACCCGGGAGCAGGTCAGCCTCGAGGCGGCACAGAAGTCCTTTGTCGCGATCAGCGGGCTGAGCCTGTTCAAGTACCTGTGAGCGGCGCCGTCTCCATGCGCGTTTCCGGGGCGTGCCTGTCCCTGGCTCTGCTCGCTGCCTGCGGCACCGTCGACTGGGGCGGGCAGCCGGCGCCGTTCAGTCAGCCGTACGACCACGCCTTCACGCAGGCTCCCAACCCGACGGCAAGCCTGCCGCCAGCCAAGGCAGTTGCGCTTGTCGGGTCGGTCGGCTACGTGGCGAGCCATTACGCTGGGCCGGCACAGTATCTCAACTTCACCGCCGCCGCAGCGGTTGCTGCCTACGCGATTTACGATCCGCTGGCACCCAACTGGACGATCGAAGAGACCATGCTCGAAGGGGACACCTATCGGCTGGCGATGCGTGCCAAGAGTTTCCGTATCGGCGGCGATGGCGAATCGGGGCTGATCTTCAAGCGGCGCGCGCTGCAGGTACAGCGCCAGCGCGGCTTCGCGGCCTACCGCGTGCTCGACTACTCGGAAGGAATCGAATCGAGTACCCCGTTCACGCATCGCTATGCGGAGGGGGTCTTTCAGCTCGTATCGGCCGACCCCACGCGCAAGCCCTGAGAGGCAGACGGGCAGACGCCAGCGGCCCCTGCGGCGCAGCCGGCCGCCGTTTGATGCCTTGCCATCAGCCGCCGACGTCATCGGCCGGACGCTGTCGTGACAGTTCGCGGATGATCCCGGCCACGGACCAGAGCATCAGCGCGAAACCAGCCGCGACCGTCAGGACGGCGGTCGTTGTGTCGGTCGGGAAGTCCGGAACGAACAGCGCCTGCTGTCGGGCCAGCCACATCAGGCCGCTGGCCAGGATCAGGGTGCCGGCAACGTCGAGCAGTGCGTAGAGCATCACTTTCGCGGTGACGCGCGGGCGGTGACGGCGGTCCATGCCGCTTCTAGCCGCCAGCTTCGCCACAGCGAGTGCATGAAATCGCATCCTCGCGCGCCGCGCGGCGTCGCCACTCCCCGCCCTGGCGATGGACTGCGCCTTGCCCGACACGGGAAGACATCGATTTCATTGCCGGTCGCCTTGGCGGGACGCGCTGTCAGCGGACGCGCATGCCGGGCTTCGCCCCGTCATCCGGCGCCAGGAGGAAGATGCCGGGAGTCTCACCGGCCGGATCCGAAGCGGCAAGGATCATTCCTTCGGACAGGCCGAACTTCATCTTTCGTGGTGCCAGGTTGGCGACCATCACCGTCAGCCTGCCGATCAGGGTCGCCGGATCGTAGGCTGCCTTGATGCCGGCGAAGACCTGTCGTGTTCCGAGGGGCCCGACGTCGAGCAGCAGCCGCAGAAGCTTGTCGGCGCCTTCGACCTGCCCGGCTTCGCTGATGCGCGCGATGCGCAGATCGACGCCCAGGAAATCGTCGATGCTGATGTGCGGCCCCGCCGGTGTCGCCACGGCTGCCTGTGCGACGGCGATGGCGGCCGCGTTCTCCTGGCGCTCGGCGTGCTTCGGTGGCGCTGCTGGGGGGGTGGCTGCCAGCGACTCGCGATTGGCGGCCAGCAGGGCATCGATCTGGTGCTTGTCCACCCGTGTCAGCAGGTGCTGATACGTGTTGATCACGTGCCCGGCTGCGAGAACAGTGGCCGCATCGTCCCAGAGCAGTGGCGCCACGTTGAGGAAGGCTTCGGTCTTCGCGGCGAGTGCGGGCAGCACCGGCTTGAGCAGGATCGCGAACAGCCGGAAGAGGTTGAGCGCGTTGCTGCAGGCCGCCTGCAGTTCGCTTTCGCGACCCGGTTGGCGCGCGAGTTCCCAAGGCTTGACGCTGTCCACATACTGGTTGGCGAGATCGGTCAGCGCCATGACCTCGCGGATCGCCTTGCCGAACTCGCGCGCCTCGTAGTGTTCGGCGATTGACCGACGGCGTTCGCGTATCGCCTGGATGGCCGGCAGCGATTCGTCGCAGGTGCACAGGCGGCCGCCGAACTTGCGGACGATGAATCCGGCCGAGCGGCTGGCGATGTTGACGAACTTGCCGACCAGATCCGAGTTGACGCGGGCGATGAAGTCGTCGAGGTTGAGGTCGATGTCCTCCATCGAGCCACCGAGCTTGGCCGCGTAGTAGTAGCGCAGCCACTCCGGGTCGAGGCCCAGGGCGAGGTAGCTCGCGGCGGTGATGAAGGTGCCGCGCGACTTCGACATCTTGGATCCGTCGACGGTCAGGAAGCCGTGTGCGAACACCTTGCTCGGCGTCCGGTAGCCCGCATGCTCGAGTTCGGCCGGCCAGAACAGCGCGTGGAAGTAGAGGATGTCCTTGCCGATGAAGTGGTAGAGTTCGGCCGTCGAGCCTGGCTGCCAGTACTCGTCGAAATCAAGGCCCTGACGCTCACACAGATGGCGGAAGGCGCCCATGTAGCCGATCGGTGCGTCGAGCCAGACGTAGAAATACTTGCCCGGCGCATCCGGGATCTCGAAACCGAAGTAGGGGGCATCGCGCGAAATGTCCCAGTCGGTGAGGCGGTTCTCGTCGGTGTCGCCCAGCCACTCCTGCAGCTTGTTCGCCGCTTCGGTCTGCAGGCGGCCCTCGGCCTGCGTCCAGCGCCGCAGAAAGGCCTGGCAGCGAGGATCCGAGAGGCGGAAAAAGAAGTGCTCGGAACGGCGCAGTTCCGGCCGTGCCCCGGAGACCGCCGAGTAGGGGTTCTTCAGTTCGTCGGCGGTGTAGGCGGCACCGCAGCTCTCGCAGTTGTCACCGTACTGGTCGGCGGCGCCGCACTTCGGGCATTCGCCCTTGATGAAGCGGTCGGGCAGGAACATCCGCTTCAGCGGATCGTAGTACTGCTCGATCGTGCGTGTCTCGATCAGCCCGGCAGCGCGCAGGCGCGAGTAGATCTCGTTGGCGCAGGCGCGGGTTTCCGGCGAATGGGTCGTGTGATAGTCGTCGAAGCCGATGTGGAAGCCAGCGAAGTCTCGCGTGTGCTCGCCATGCACCCGTTCGATCAATGCCTCCGGCGTGATCCCTTCCTGCTCGGCGCGCAACATGATCGGCGTTCCGTGCGTGTCGTCGGCGCAGACGTACCAGCACTGGTGCCCGCGCATCTTCTGGAAGCGCACCCAGATGTCGGTCTGGATGTACTCGACGAGATGGCCGAGATGGATTGCGCCGTTGGCATAGGGCAGTGCGGATGTGACCAGGATCTTGCGTGTCATCGGCGTCGGTGCAAACGGGCAAAGGGGGCATTCTACCAAACGGGCCCTGCCGCGCAGGGTTCATCTGCGGGTGGCGGCTGCGCGGCCGGCGCCATCGATGCCAGCCGTGCAGCGTCGCGATGGCGTCGGCGCGCCGCGGCCACAGGGCGCCGAGCGTGGAGCAGCAGCGGCTCCTCACCGGCAACCCGCTGCGCGCTCCTCCGCGACAACGGAAACCTGCGTCGGCTGCTGCACGCGACGCTGCAGGGTCAAGCGGATATCATCGACATCACGGACGAAAGCTCTCGGGCCAAAGGAAATACGGGCCGTGCTTTGGACTCATACGAAACTCACCCCCGGAATCTTTCCCCTTTTGCGTGATGTAGTTCTTCCCGTCCCGTGCTGCCAGATAGCCAGCCGTTGTCAATTGCTCGGTAAGGTCGGCGGTCTTGATTCCCATCTTTTGTGCCAGCTTGGAAGTCGTCAGTTTGTCGGCGGACTGTTCATCTGATTCGCTTGTTGGCTCCGACTTTTTCTCAACGGTCTCGACGGAAATGCGTACCTCATCACTGATGCGAATGATGCGCTGTGCTTCTTCGTAGGCGTCCTTGTAGAGCTCGGCGTCTTCGGAGCGCCGAATGAGAACGCCCATTTCGTTGTTGTTCACTTGGCTAAACTCGTAGAGGTTCAAGCTGGTGATAATGCATAGCTCTTCGTTGAGGTAGCACTTTGCGTGGAGGTTCTTGCAGTAGCTCGTCCGAAGGTAAGAGAGTTCAGTAAGCCAACTGATCTCACCGGGTTGGAGTTCGCTCTTTCCGTAGACCACCCGTACATCGATCTTCAAGCGGTTCTTGTCTTCCAGCAGCTCTTTGATTCTATCGTTCAAGCGAAGAAATGGACTGATGAGAATGAGGCGATCCTTCGCGCCCTTGATGAGTTCTTCGAGGAAGTAGTTCGTTGCACTCGTGTTGAGAAACTTTGCCATCGCGGCTCCGTGTTTGGTTGATCTGATCGGGCTAACCTTCAAATTCAGCGGTGAGCGAAGCGAGTCCGCTGCAATGCAGAGTTAGGCCCAGGAACTTCAGATGGAGGAGAAACAAAGGGATGGCCGGCGGCAATACGCTCAGCCTCCGACCTCTTCAGGTCTGCATAAATCGCGCGCAGGTCGTAAGCAAACCTGGCGGCATGGGCGTCACGAATGGCCCGCACCTCATCGATCACTTCGTCATTCAGCATTGGCTTCTCCAAGAAGTTCTTCCGGTGTACAAATGAAGGGTAGAAATAGAGGGTTTACTCCGTTTTGTGTGGAACGAGGGCCATCTGGGCAAACGGAGGGGTGGGCAAGTGAGAGAGTTTTCCGGCAACGAGGTAGGCCATGGAGATGAAGTTTTCGACGCGGCGGTAGCCGCGAGCACGGGCTCGCGCTTCCTGGAGTGCGCGGTTCATGGCCTCGACGCGACCGTTGTGCTTGCCGGCTTCGAAGCCGTTGAGGATGCCGGTGAGGTGGGCGGTGAACGTTCGGGAAAGGCGCTTGAAGGGATCGAGTCGACAGCGTCTGGCCCAGCTGAGCCAGCGGTGGAAGAGTGGCCGGGCTTCGTCAGGCGATCGGGCCGTCGCGTAGATGGCTCGCAAGGCCTGTTTGATGCGCCAGGCCCGTGCGGTCTTGAGGTTGGAGCGCTGCAGCCAGTGGATGGTCTGGAGTTGCGGGATCGTCCAGGCGGAGGGATTCTTGAGCAGACTCCAGCGCGTACCCTTGAGTTCGGGCTGGCTCTTGACCTCGGCGCGTCGCACCTCGTCGAGCGCCTTGCTGCCGAGTGCGACGACATGAAAGCGGTCAAAGCAGACGGTGGCTTGCGGGAAGTGCTCGGCGGCGCCGGCCTGAAACGAACGGCTCATATCCATGCTGACATGCGTGACCGCTTGTGGCTGACCGCCATGCACGGTCAGGTCCTCGGCGAACCGCTCCAGGCAGGACTTGTCCCGGCCGGGCGTGGCAAAGATCAGGCGCTGCGCATCCAGGTCATAGAAAACAGAGAGATACTCCTGGCCTCGCCGGCAAGCCGTCTCATCGATTCCGACCGCGCGCACCTCGGCATGCGACTCTCTGGCACGGGCCTTGCCGACATGGTGCTCAATGACCCGCCACAGCCGACGGGGCGGTACACGAACCAGGCGGCCAGCCGCGAGCACCGACATGGTCTGTGCGAGCATCAGCGTCAAGGCTTCGAACAGGAGCGTGAAGCGACTCCCCTCACGTGCCCACGGCACGGCAATCTGCGTCACCTTCCCGCAGCCCGAGCACGCCACTCGCGGCACTTCGGCGTGCAGGTAGGCCTCGTACTGGAAGAAGTCGAGATGTCTCCAGGAGCGCACCAGTCGATCATGCAAAGGCTGCGCCGCCGCTCCACAGGCCGGGCAGACGTGCCGGCTGCCGCCAAACGTCCCTTGAAAGTCAATCCGGCCGGCCTCCCGGTTGAAGTCGACCTGCTTGACCTGCCACGGCGCAACCAGGCCCAGCGCCTGGGTGAAGAGCATCTCGATCATGACCTATCCCGACACAAGCAAAAGGCCGCCATTGTCCTCCAGGCCGATGGCGGCTGTCTGCCACCATCGGCCTGGCGGAAGCGTTGGCGAGGGTACGACGATGTCAAGGGTTCGGCTTCGCCCGGACTTCGTCCGCCCTTGACATCGTCGTACCCTCGATGCCCCTCCACCTACTCCGTTTCCACACGAAACGACATAGACCCGAAATAGACCGATCTGCTCAAAGTACTCCGCAATGCATCTTTGCATCTCCGGGTTGGCGATATGCCGACAGTTCCATGTCAGCAAATAATCCATGCCGCTGACCGTGGCGACCGCGATGTGCAGCGCATCTTCAGCAGCCCTGACCGGCACAATTCCAAGTCCTACCAACGACTCCGCGATATCGAGTGCCTGCTCAGTGATCAGGAGCAAAGGCACATCATTCAACACAGCCAGCCGCTTCTCGGCTGCATCCCGGTCACCCGCGCCACACTCACGCAATACCGCCTCAGACACCAGCAGTTCGTACTGGTTGCGGGTTTCCCACCAGGCAAGAGTAATCTGCTGATGAGCTGCCCCGAGAATGGTCTTGCTGGGACGAGCCGTCAGGTAGCTGATGACCGAGGTTTCAACGTATACCTTTCTCTTCATCACCTCAACCCTCGTTCAGAAAACCGTGGTCTGTCCCCTATTACTGTGCTATTACTCCTTTGTTAGTTATCGCGCGGCCCAACGTAGAGGTCAGGGGTAGCCGGAGCGCGAAGCGTGGAGGGAGCCAAGAAGCGTCAGCTTTTTGGCTGTCCCTCTCGACTGCCGGGTTGGGCAACGGCGGCTCATTTGATGGAACGAAGCAGCTTCAAAGTGGCTTCACCGAGCCTTCCGTCGCGGGGAATGCCGACAGCGCCTTGATGAGGGGCACCAGCGAGTTCCTCAACGAACGCGGCGGTATCGTAGATGATGCTTCGAATGTGATTCCAAGTGATCTTGAGCGGGCCGAATACGTCCTTTTCGGAAAGGCCAGCGTCAACATGAGCGACCAACTTGTGGCGCACCGTTACGAGTGGAGCCGCCCGAAGCGCCAACGCAGAGAACCGTGACTCTATGTCTTGAAACTTTGCCGGGTCGGTACTGCTGCGTATAGCCGCCAGATAGGTCGGTAAAGACGATGAGTCGGAACGTTTGTCAAACACGTGAGCCAAGTATATGAAGCAAGCGGTGTAGTGGGCGTCTTGCGATGCGCGAAAGAAGTCGTTGTGTTCATTCATGACACCAACGTACTGCGGCTTGGCGTCACTCACTTGTGCCCACCAAACGTCGTAGTGAGTCTTGGCGCCTGATGCCGAGCTTATGAGGTCAGCAAGTATCTTCGGTGGTTTCACTGAGGTGCCCAACGTTGTCCTTGATCCGCCGCCGAAGCGCGCAGCGCGAAGGGGACCGACCTGCGCCGCTGGTGGGCGGTCGGCTCCAAGCACGGGTTAGCACTCATTGGAGCAGCGACTCTGAGTCTTCGGGAGATAACCATCGGCGGGCAAAACAGGTAGGAAAAGTGCTACACCACCAAAAATAGCCGTGCTGACTCTCGCGCAACACCATTCTTGCGCCGCAGTTATTGCACCGCTTTGCTGCACGTTCAAGGCGGGCACGTTGCTTCTGAAGTTCGCTCTCACCGGCTACAACGGCTGCAAACGGGAGGGACTGTGCCTTTGCAATGATCTCTCGTAGTTCTTTTTCAGCACGCTTAGCAACCAGATGAGGTGAGAGCTTGTCCCGAAGCTCGCCAAGTTGTCCAGCGAGTTCCTGCGCGTCATCACGAGTGCGAACCCACTTTTTCTCTTCAATAGCCTCGATGAACTCTCGGAGTGATTCCTGAAGTGCGGAAAGTGATTTCAAGAAGTGGACAGTATCGTCGGAGAACTCATTCTTATGCATGCGATATTGTGACCGCAGTGAATCCAGGCTCCGTTCGATAAGAATAAGCAATTGATGCTCATTGGCATTGCTCTTCAATGCCGTATGAAGCTCCTCTATAGTCTCCGCAATCGATGGCATACGAGCGCCAACGTTCAAGGTAACCGGCGCCGCGCGGCTTTATCGCGCAGCGTCCCCTGGAGAGCCGGGTTGGGGATCGGCATAAACTTCGGCACGGTCTTTGATTATCCCAAGGCGAACTAGACGAGCAGCAATTGCTCCTTGGGTTCGGCCGTGGCTTGCCGCAATTGCTCTTACTGGAGTGCCTCCATCAAAGGTGGCGAGAAGCTCTTTGTCTTCTTCGTCAGACCAAGGGCGCCCAGCGTTGCCTGGTATCGAACTGTCTCGTTCTGCACGTCTCGCGGCCTTTTCGAGAGCCTTTACAGCAACAAAGAGAGCACGAATTACCTGCGGGCTATTGAAGATACTCTGCGTGGGAAGTATCTCTCCTGTCTCTGGATCTATGCCATTGGCGAGAGACTCGATGATCTTCTGTGCTTCAAGTGGCGACATAGAGAAAGCCCTCCTTATCGGGGTGCCCAGCGTTCGAGGTAACCGGCGCTGCGCGGCTTTATCGCGCAGCGTCCAGCGACCGAAGGGAGCGAGGTTGACCGCAGGGTTGGGCGTCATTTTCTATATGCGCACGGTCTTGATTTCAGTGCCCTTGCTCTCGAACACACTGCGTGACACTAGCCCCACCTTTCCTTCCGTGGCACCTTGGCTGCGACTATGCCTCTGATTGGCAATAAAGACTGTCACGGGAAGCGAGATCACATTAAACGAGCCATTGGGTTGCTGGAACGCGCCTACCACGGAGTGCAGCCGCCCAAGCATAAGGTGGGTAACACCAATGCTGTTGGTGTTCCGCGCAGCGCACTTGATGACGACACGTTTGCCGCCGAGGGTTGCTTCGTTGCTGCGGGAACCAAGCATGGTGGCTCCAATCGCCCGCGCGACTAGCGGAGCTGTTTCTCGCCCGAACGCATTGCCGGCGGCTCCCGTTGATTGATCTTGAGGCATGGCGTAGTCCAGTGCTCCCATGAAGCCCAACGAATAGGGTTCATCTGCCGCGCCGGAAGCGTCCGGACTTGCCGCTCGTGCATCCGCGGCGGATAAACCTCGTTGGACTGAAGCGCCTCGACGGCGGTACTTATGCGGATTGTAAGCGTCCCGCGTCGCCGGTCAAGTCACGGACGAGTCACGGACGAGTCACGGACGAGACCCAGACGGCTGTGGGAGAGGCAGACGGCGGGCGTAGCGCCGCTGGCGAGCAGGTGACTGGAGCGAAGCAGACACTCCCCGCCGGCGGTGAGCAGCGCGGAAATGGAGCCTTCGGCACGCCGGCGACGTGCCACCCTCTGGCAGCCGGAGCCGCCATGCCGCAATGAAAGCCCGTCGCCACGCCCTGGCCGCCCTCATGGCGGGCCACGAACCGAGGCGCCCTGCGGCGTCGCCTGACGCAGCGGCGGAATCACCGCTATCGGCACGAACCGTCCCGCGCAGCAGTGCGGACAGCGAGCCCCGTCGGCGCGGTCGACACGCCGCAGGAACTCCTGCACCGTCGCCGTGAGCAGCGGATCGGGTGCAGGCACCGACAAGGCCTGCAGCGCCAGCGCCAGCCTCGTCGCCTTCGCGGCCGGTGCCAGCAGTCCATAGTGTCGAATGCGCTTGAAACCGCCCGGCAGGACGTGCAGCAGGAAGCGCTCGATGAGCTCCTCCGCCGGCAACGGGAGGACCCGTTCGCCCGGCGTCGCGCGCACGGGGACGCGGACCGTCATCTCGTCCATGCCGACGAGACGCTCGTTTTGCTATCGCCACGCGATGCGGGTAGCCCGCGAGGTATTCGAGCACCTGCTCCGGGCCGCCGAGCGGCTGCTTCGCGTAGACCACCCAGTCGTGCCGCAGCAACTGCTGGCGCAGGGCGCGCCAGAGCTTCTCGTCGGCCGGTGCTTCGGCCAACGGCTGGCCGGCGCCTCGGGCCTCGCCCAGCGCCGCCATGAACTGGCCGCGGAAGACCCTTGAGCGCGCCTGGACCGGAAGCAGGAAGCCGCGCTTCGGCGACTTCGATTCGCCCTTGGGCGTCAACGCCCCGCCGGCGGCCAGCGCGTGCACATGCACGTGCCGCGCAAGGTCCTGCTTCCAGGTAGGTACGCAGCAGCAGCGAGATCGCCAGCGTCCTGCCCAGCCAGTGCGGATTGGCGCCGAACTCGCCGAGGGTGGCCGATGCCGCGCCGAAGAGCATCTCGTAGATCAGCCGCGGGCGCTGACCGATCAGTGCGTGCAGCGCATGCGGCAGGGTGAACGCGAGGTGGAAATACGGCACCGGCAACAGTTCCTGGCGCCGCTTCGCCAGCCAGTCCTCCTTGGCACGGGTCTGGCACTGCGGGCAGTGGCGGTTGCGGCACGAGTGATCGACGTGTCGCGTCACGCCGCAGCAGTCGCAGGTCTCGACGTGGCCGCCGAGCAGGGCCGTGCGACAGGCGACGATCGCCCGCCAGACCTTGGCTTTGACCGACGACAAGGCATGCCTGGCGAGGACCGCCGGCCCGTGACGGCGGAAAACCTCGGCCAGCGTCACGGGCGGGGGCTCAGGCGAGCGGGGCGAGCAGTTCCAGGGGCGAGGCGGTGCCGGTCACCTTGGCGCGCGCGAGATGCAGAGTGCGTGCCGTCGTCGCCAGGTGGCCATGGCCGAGCAGTGGCCCGATGGTGTAGAGATCGACGCCGGCTTGGAGCAGATGCGTGGCGACGGCATGGCGCAGTCCATCGATGCCCCCCTCGGCGGCAATCCCCGCAGAATTGCGCGCCGCGCCGCGTAGTCCATGCGCTGCGCGGTCTGGATTTCGATTGGACCGGTACCCGACCGGTTCGGGAACAACCACAGGCGCGACCGGGTGTCACGCCCGTACGTGCGCAGGGCCGTGAGCAGACGCGGTGACAGCAGCGTGTGCGATCGTTTTCGCCCTTGCCCTGACGAACCTTCAGGCACAGGCGATCGGCGGCGCTCTCGATGTCCCCGATCTGCAGTGAGCAGATTTCCGACGCCCGCAAGCCTGCGGCGTCGGTGGCCATCAGCAGCGTCCGACCGCGCAGAGGTCGCGCCGCCTGGATCAGCCGCGCGACCTCTGCCGGCGAGAGCAAGTGAGTTGGGGACCGCGGTGTCGAGGCCTCGACCACGCGAACGAAGGCTGGAAGCGAAAGAGGGCGGAGACCGAGGCGCCGGGGTGCCTACGCCAGCGCGCAGCGCTCCGGTTCAATGTCAGAGGTCACCGGCCCTGCGCGGTTTTGTCGCGCAGCATCCGGTGGACCGCAGGCTTGGGCGTCGAAAGCTATTGCCCCTTGGTCGTCTTGATGGCGGTGATGAACTGGCCCCGGATGCGACGCATCTCATCGCCAGTCAAGCGCTGTCCAGACAGAGCAGCCGACACCTTGGCGATGAGCGGTCGGTCGTACTCTGGTGGGATCGTTCTTTGAGTCGTGACGTGCGTCACCAACGGCGCAAGTTGATCCGGCTTGATGATGGCCAGCATCTCGGCAATTGCCGCCGTTGCAGCAGTCTCCAGGCTGATTGCCTGAGGAGCCGGAAACGCGTTGCTGGGGGGGGTCACTGGTGCGGCTGGGGGGGGCGAAGAAGTCGCAGTGGGAACGATCAGGTCAAAGTGGCTGCTGAACCAGGCAGGTTCGAGTGCCGTCACGGAGTCAGCCTCCATCTGGAGGGAAGGGCTGACGTTGCTGGTGGGGTCGCCGGCAGCGAGAATGTGTACTCGCACACCGAACGATTGCGCGACTTGGAAAGCGATGCGCAAATCCTCGTCGCCAGTGACTACAACGGCGTCGGAAATCGCCCGATTTCGGGCGAGGTCGATGATGTCGGTGACGATGAGGGAGTCGACGCCCTTTTGCTCGCCGGTACTGTTCAGGGCACCGAGCCGCAGCTTGACACCAGAGAGCAACGCGAGGGCCGATTGATCGAGCGACATGCGTGGTCCCGGCATGGCGTCGTACCAATAGACGCGGAGCAGAGGGAGGTTGTCAGTGGTCGCTGCCGCTTCATGGCACAAGGCGTCCAGCATCGCCCGAGACGACTTGACTGAAACCTGCTTGCGGGTGATGGGCGGCCTGCGGAGGCCAAAGGCGGCTTGAGCGCCAGCAGCGAAGAAATAGCCGGCATCAACGAAAATGGCGTAACGATCCATGGCGTACCTCCCTTTCGGAGTTCGGAATAGATAAAGCCCCTTTCGGGGCTTTTGGTAGGCTGCCGCGCCAGATAAATGTAGTGGACGACGGCAGCAACGGCCACAGGGTATCCAAGACTCGCGGGAAAGTCAATCGGTTTGTGACTGTTGTTGTGACGGTTAGGGCACGACGGCACTCGTCTGCCAGGAACTGAAGGGGACATCCCATCTGACGCAACGCTTTGCGTCGCAATGCTTCCGACATCGGGGATGGGCGGTGGATTCTCCCATCGAACAACGAGATGCTGCATCGGCGGTGTATCAAGACTGGCGGCAACTGCGTCACGACGGCTGCCCGCTGGTCGCCGGGCGCCGTCGGCACGGGCGCTGCGACGCCGGGTAGCGAGGCGCACTGGTACAGCGGGGCGCGACGCGCGGCGGCGCCTTCCCCTGCACCCGGCGATGGCGGGCAGAGCGCGAACTACTTGGGAATCTTGTCGCGACGGGCGGTGGTTTTGCGTTCGGATTTCTTCTTCAAGCCGAGCGAGGCGACCTCGTCCGAGTCGGCGCCGAA
Organism: Candidatus Accumulibacter similis; assembly: GCA_013347225.1. Lineage (NCBI taxonomy): Bacteria > Pseudomonadati > Pseudomonadota > Betaproteobacteria > Candidatus Accumulibacter > Candidatus Accumulibacter similis. The sequence continues at coordinate 1,361,010 of CP054595.1, forward strand.
CTGCGCGATGACCTGATCCTTGACGCCGAGGATGAGATTGTGGTGCTCCCACTGCGCGGCGATCGTCGCGTCGCGTGCGGCTTCGAGCGCGTTGTGGGCACGCAGTTCGACCTCTTCGGCGGCGCGCATGACGTCATGTCGGGCCGTGACGGCGGCCAGACTGCAGGCCGGGTTCGCCGGGCTGTAGCCGGCGATCGCCTTGAGCGCCAGGAAGGCGTTTTCATCGTCCTGGCGCGTCTCCGGCGGCAGGCGGACTGTTTCGTTCTTTGCCATGCTTCCCTCCCTCTGACAGCGACGGTTGCCGGGAAATGGATATCCCTGTCGGCGATGATAGTTTCGCGTCGTTCGCTGGGTCAACCAGCCGGTTGCCCGAAGCGGCAAGGGAGCATCCCGACGCCTCGGAGAAGCCTCCTGATGCCTCAGGGACGCCTCCTGATGCCCCCGGGAAGCATCCTGACCCTTCAGGGAAGCATCCGGACGCCTCAGGGAAGAATCCTGACCCTTCAGGGAAGCATCCTGATGCTTCAGGGAAGCATCCCGAGCAATCCGCGACGCATCCTGAAGCCCCGGTTCTTCGCCTCGATCGATGAACGCCTCGCGGCGGCGGGACTGCTGCACGGCAATCGGCTGATCAGGGCACTGGCCCGTTCCCGCGCAGCCAGCGGTGCCTGCCGGCGGAGCGAAGCCGGCCGCTGGCGCGCAGACTTCGTCCGCGCTGCCGGCGCGATCAATGCCAGCCGCGCAGCATCGCGATGCCGTGCGCGCCGTGGCTGCAGGCCTCGGCCAGCAGCGCCGGCTGCATGCCGCCGAGTGCATAGAGCGGCAGCGGCGATCGCGCGGCGAGTTCGGCGAAGCGCTGCCAGCCAATGCCGGCGGCCTGCGGATGGCTCGGCGTCGGCAGCACCGGGCCCAGCAGCGCGAGGTCGAGCTGCAGGCGGGCCGCCCGCGCGAGGTCGTCGGCGTCGTGGCAGGAGGCTCCGACCAGCGGCAACGGTGGCCTCTCGCCGAGCTGCCAGAGGCTGGCCGAAGAGAGGTGGACGCCCTGCGCGCCGACCGCCGCCGCCAGTTGCAGGTCGTCGTTCACCAGAACCCGGGCTGCAGGATGGGCGCTGGCGAGCCGCATGACGCGGCGGGCGAAGTCGAGCCGGGTGCCCGGCGGCAGCGTCTTGTCGCGCAGCTGGATCAGCCGCAGGCCGTTGCGCAGCGCCCCGGCGAGCCGTTCGAGCTCGGCGTCGACGCCGTTCTCGTTGGCGTGCGTCAGCGCATAGACCGGCGGCAGCGCCAGCGCGCGCAGGATCGGCCCGTTCGCCGGCAGGATCGGCGAGACGCCAGCCGCGTGCCCGGCGCGCAGCCAGACGAGGCCGCTGTGCTCGATCGCCGCTGCCTCGCCGTGCCAGGCGTTGACGCGGAAGAAGCGCAGGCGGACCGTCGCGTGCGGATAGCTGAACTCGCAGCACACCCACGGCCAGGCCCGCTCGACGCCGATGCCGAGTTCCTCCTGCAATTCGCGCCGCAGGGCGGCGTCTGCGGTCTCGCCCGCTTCGACCTTGCCGCCTGGAAACTCCCAGTAGCCGGCGTAGGGTTTTCCCGGCGGGCGCTGCGCGAGGAGAAACTCGGGCGCTGCCGGATCGCCGCGCAGGAGGACGGCTGCCGCGACTTCGATGATGCCGCTCACGGCACTGGCTCCGGGCCATGCCGGGCGCCGGCGCTCACGCGCGCTGCCGCCCGCGCTGGCGCGAGCCGGCGCTGCGGGCCGGCTGCGTCCCGGCCGGGGCGTGCCGCTGGCGGCCCGCCCAGTCCCTGGCGAACTGCCAGGCGACGCGGCCGCTGCGCGAACCGCGTTCGACCGCCCAGTTGAGCGCCGCGCGTTCGCTGCCGGCGATCTCCTCCGGCCGGCAGCCGAAGGAACTCAGCCAGTGGGCGACGATGTCGAGGTAAGCCTCCTGGTCGAAGGGGTAGAACGAGATCCAGAGGCCGAAGCGCTCGGAGAGCGAGATCTTCTCCTCGATCGCCTCGCCGGGGTGGATCTCCTCGCCGACGCGCCGGCTTTCAAGGTTCTCGGCGAAGTACTCGGGCATCAGGTGACGGCGGTTCGAGGTCGCGTAGATCAGCACGTTCTCCGGTGCTGCCGCAAAGGAGCCGTCGAGCACCACCTTGAGCGCCTTGTAGCGTGCGTCCCCGGATTCGAACGAGAGGTCGTCGCAGAAGATGATGAACCGTTCCGGGCGGTCCTCGAGCAGTTCGACGATCTGCGGCAGGTCGGTCAGCTCGTCCTTCTCGACTTCGATGACGCGCAAGCCCTGTGGCGCGTACTCGTTGAGCAGCGCCTTGATCAGCGACGACTTGCCCGAGCCACGTGCGCCGGTGAGCAGGACGTTGTTGGCCGGCAGGCCGGCGATGAACTGGCGCGTGTTGCTGTCGAGGCGAGCCTTCTGGTCGTCGATGTCGCGCAGGTCGGTCAGGCGGATCTGCGGCAGGCGGCGGACCGGCTGCAGGTGGCCTGACCCGTTCGCACCGCGCCAACGGAAGGCATGCGCCGCGCTCCAGTCGGGATCCCCTGCCACCGCTGGCAGAAGCGGCTCGAGGCGATCGAGGAGGCGCTCGGCGCGGGCCAGAAAGGCGGCGAGCTGCACCAGGGAGTCACTCATTGAACAGTATACTGGGCGGGTTGCAGGAACCCGACACTCTAGCCAAATGATCCGCAAAAGCCAATCACGTTGCCTTCTCATCATCGTCCTCGCGCTTCTGCTCGCCGCTTGCGGCAGCACAGCCAAGCCACCGGCCAGCGGTGGCCCCGGCGCCGCTGCCTGTCCGCCCTGCCCGGACTGTCCGGCGGCAGCGCCGGCGGCTGCCGGCAAGGTCGATGCGAAGCCGCTGCAGGCGGCCCGCTGGAGCGATCTGCCGGGCTGGAACGACGACGACCTGGCCGTCGCCTGGCCGCCTTTCCTGCAGTCGTGTCGCGGCCTCGCCAGTCGTCCGCAATGGCCGCTATGGAAAGCCGTCTGCGACGACGCCAGGGCGATGGTCGCGCCGGCAGCGCCCGCCGTCAGGGCTTTCTTCGAGTCGCGACTGCAACCCTGGCTACTGACCAATCCCGACGGTTCGACGCGTGGCCTGGTGACCGGCTACTACGAACCGCTGCTGCGTGGCTCGCGCACGCGTGGCCAGCCCTACCTGCAGCCGGTGCTCGGTGTTCCCCCCGACCTGCTGACGATCGACCTCGGCAGCATCCTGCCCGAGTTGAAAAACATGCGCCTGCGCGGGCGCCTGCAGGGCAACAAGGTCGTCCCGTACTTCTCGCGTGCCGAGATCGGCAAGCGCGCGAACGAAGGCGGCGAACGGGTGCTGCTCTACGTCGACGACCCGGTCGAGCTGTTCTTCCTGCAGGTGCAGGGCTCCGGGCGCGTGCAGCTGCCCGATGGCAGCAAGCTGCGGCTGGCCTATGCCGACCAGAACGGTCATCCCTATCAGTCGATCGGTCGCGTGCTCGTCGACCGGGGCGAGATGAGCCTCGAACAGGCGTCGATGCAGTCGATCAAGCAGTGGGCCCGCGCCAACCCGAGCCGGGTGAGCGAACTGCTCAACGCCAACCCGAGTTACGTCTTCTTCCGTGAGGAAGCGATCCGGGGCAGGGATGGCGATGGCCCGAACGGTGCGCTGGGCGTGTCGCTGACTCCAGAGCGCAGCATCGCGGTCGACCCGCGCCATGTGGCCCTCGGCGCCCCGGTCTTTCTGGCGACGACCCTGCCCGATTCGGCGCAACCCTGGCGGCGGCTGGTGATGGCTCAGGACACCGGCGGTGCCATCCGCGGCGTTGTCCGTGCCGACCTGTTCTGGGGCTTCGGTGCCGCCGCCGGCAACCAGGCCGGGCGGATGAAGCAGCAAGGGCAGATGTGGGTTCTGCTGCCGGCCGGCGCCGCACCACCGTAGGTCGCCGATCACCCCGGCGGGTGCGTCGCCGCCCTGTTCTGGTGCGTCCGCTGCGCTCGGCGCATCATTTCTGTGCGCACGGATGGTCCGCGCCGTCGCTGATGGTCGATTCCGGGGCGTGACGACCCTGGAACGGGACTTGCTTGATGGCTCCATCCCGATACTCTGGAGGAGCCATGGAAGCACTCAAGTCTGGTAGCGACGTTCTCTTCATTCTGCTCGGCGGCATCATGGTGCTGGCGATGCATTCCGGCTTTGCCTTCCTCGAACTGGGGACGGTACGCAAGAAGAGCCAGGTCAATGCGCTGGTGAAGATCCTGACCGATTTCTCGGTGTCCACCATCGCCTATTTCTTTGTCGGCTACAGCATCGCCTACGGCGTGAACTTCTTTGCCGGCGCCGACACGCTGCTCGAGAAGAACGGCTTCGAACTGACCAAGTTCTTCTTCCTGCTGACCTTCGCGGCGGCGATTCCGGCCATCATCTCGGGCGGCATCGCCGAACGGGCCCGTTTCTATCCGCAACTGGCAGCGACCTTCCTGATCGTCGCACTGATCTATCCGCTGTTCGAAGGCATTGCCTGGAATCAGGCCTTCGGCATCCAGGCGTGGCTCAAGGCCACCTACGGCGAGGAGTTCCACGATTTCGCCGGCTCTGTCGTGGTGCACGCGATGGGTGGCTGGATCGCGCTGCCGGCGGTCCTGCTGCTCGGTGCGCGTTACGGCCGCTATACGAAGGAGGGCAGGGTGTCGGCACATCCGCCGTCATCGATTCCCTTCCTGGCTCTCGGCGCGTGGATTCTGACCGTCGGCTGGTTCGGCTTCAACGTCATGAGCGCGCAGACGATCGACAAGATCTCGGGCCTGGTGGCGATGAACTCGCTGATGGCGATGGTCGGCGGCACGCTGGTGGCGATGGTGGCCGGCAGGAACGACCCGGGTTTCGTGCATAACGGCCCCCTCGCCGGTCTGGTTGCCGTTTGCGCTGGCTCCGACCTGATGCACCCGATGGGCGCTCTGGTCGTCGGCGGTGTGGCCGGCGGCCTGTTCGTCCTGATGTTCACGCTGACCCAGAATCGCTGGAAGATCGACGACGTTCTCGGCGTCTGGCCGCTGCATGGCCTGTGCGGCGCCTGGGGTGGCCTCGCCGCCGGCATCTTCGGAAGCAAGGCACTTGGTGGCGTCGGCGGCGTCGCCTTCATGCCGCAGCTCCTGATGACCGCGCTGGCGATCAGCATCGCGCTGGTCGGCGGCACCGTGGTTTACGGGTTGCTGAAGAGCACCGTCGGGCTGCGCCTCGATCGCGAGCAGGAGTACAACGGCGCCGATCTCTCGATTCACAGGATCACGGCGACGCCGGAGCGCGAGACGAACTGGTAGGACCTTCGAGGGGAGCCCGGGCTGGCGAAGATGGTCGGCAGCCTCGGGCATTGCCGGATTGCTGGCATCGGACGCGACGCCCAGCGCCCCACCGACTTGTTTCGGCAGCAACGTCCGCATCGAGCAGAGTCCCAGGCACGAAATCGCCAACAAGGCCGAGTCCGGCGCCATCGACGGCATCACACTGACCGTGCCGCTCGACGAAGCACCGTCCCGACCAAATGAGCACGACGCTGGGTGTCCGCGTCGACGTTCGGTCCAAACTTGCGTGGGCCGACGCCAAGCAGGCGCCGGAAGGCGGACGTCTCGAGGCGCTCGCCGCCATTGCGCCAACCGATTCCCGACGCCAGCAGATCCACTTTGCCGATCCGTAGCCCTCTTTTCCGGCGGCGATCTTCTCGGCGGCCGACGTTACCAACGTCGGATGGCCGGAGGACTTGCAGGGCAAGACACAATATCGGTCGTGGGTGTGGTTCCGCCCGGGACTGGCGGCGTCTCTGCCGGAGCAGCCTGGCTGGGCGGTGCCCGGTGAGGCGGCAAACGGCGTGGAGGCCATTGGGTGCGTCGCGGCGCTGAGGCCCGACGTCGTTGTCCTCGGCGTGGAGGTGGCCGAAATCCGTGGCATCGAAGCAGCCCGGCGGATCCGCGCGATCTCGCCCGGGACGACGATCGTGGCGTTGTCGATGTACGCGAGGGTGCAATTCCAGCAGCGGAGGCACCGGGCAGGCGCATCCCTGCGCCCGCAAGAGCCAGCCGATCGACGAGCTGGTCGCTGCCCTCAGGGCGGTGATCGCCGGCAGGGTCAGCTCGCCGGATTCGCAACCAGCGGCCGACAGCACGGCCTTGGCGTCCGCCTTTGGGCGCATTCCGCAGGCCGCTTCCGCTTTCCTCGCGGTTCGCGAACCGGCGCCACCAGCGTCGGTCCGAACGCGGCTCGGGATCCCGTTGCGGCGCCTGCCGGGACGCGCCCGACCACTCGCGCATGTCGGGCTTTGCCAGACTCGCGTGCGCGGTGAGTGCGGAGGCAGTCGATCGCGGTGCCGAAAGGTCCCGGGCGCCTTCCCCCTGAGACCAGTTGCTGAAACTCGCACGCTGCATGCGCCCAACATGCCGCAAGCACTGACGCTACCACGGGCGGTCATTCGACCTGCACAGGATTCCCCATGCGGAAAAAGCCCCTTGCCGCTTGCCTGCTCGCCCTTTTCATCCGTCCTCCGGCCTTGGCTGCCAGCGAGGCCGGTGCGGCAGACCGGGCCAAGAGACCATCCGGGCATCCCGTTCGCGACCACGGCCTGCGGCGATCTCCTCGGCATCTTCGCGGCAGCCGACCCGAAGCTGAACAAGGACAGGCAGATGCTCGGGGGTGCACAGGACGGGGCGTTCGCTTGCGTTGCCCGGACGCATGGTTCCCTGAAACAAACACAGCGAGAGCACCAACAACACCAGCAGCGATTCGCGGCAGCAGAGCGCATGAGCCTTCGACCGGGGAAGCAGTCGGTCCACTGGCCGCACCAGGCGACTGACCCGGTCGCTGGCGTGGCGGTCGCGAGTCGATTTCATCCCGTCACCAGCAAAGGACAACCCAAGTTGAAAGCGCCTTCAGTCTGGCGATCGTTGTCGCGGCCATCACCATCCGGTCTGCCTCCGCCCCGGCCAGGATCCCGTCCGCAGTCGCCGACCTGGTCGGCGCGAAGAGTGCGGGCCGCGAGCCGCAACTCGACCGGCGTGGCCACGAATGGCCCCAGAGCGCTCACACTGCCCGATACTGGTGTAGAGTTGGCCAGGAGACCGGTAGCAGTCTGCTCGTCGCCGAACGTGGCTTGACGGCCGTCACTGGCGAAGCTGTCGCCAAGTAGTCTGATTGAGTGGCGCTGCGATATGTTGCCGCCGCAACAGAAGCCTGCCGATGCCTTTCCCACACTGAAGGAGATGCCCGATGAATTCCCCCCGCGAACCCGATCACGAACTGGAAGACCGCGTCGCGCGCCGCCTGCTTGATGTCTTCATCCGCGTCGGCCTTGTCTTTGGACTGGTATGGCTGTGCTTCCACTTCTTCTCGCCGTTCCTGACGATGATGCTGTGGGCGTTGATCCTCGCGGTCACCCTCTATCCGTTGCACCAGATGCTCGCGAAGCGGATTGGCGGCAGGCAGGGGGGCGCGGCCACGCTGATCGTCGTCCTCGGCCTCGGCCTGATCGTCGTGCCGACCGTGATCCTGGGCAGTTCGTTCGGCGATTCCGTGCATGGGTTGATCAATGGGGTGAAGGACAACACGCTCACCATCCCCGCACCGCCCGCAAGGGTCGCGGACGTGCCGATCGTCGGCAAGAAGGCCCATGCAGCCTGGTCGCAAGCGCACACTGACCTGCCCACACTGGTCAAGAACATGCAGCCGAAGATCGGCGAACTGGCGGGCAAGGCGCTGGGGATCGTCGCCAGCCTCGGCGGCGGCCTGCTCATGTTCATGTTTTCGTTCATTGTTGCCGGCATCATGATGGCCTTCGGCGAATCGGGAAGCCACGCCATGCGGGCGATCTTCGAACGCTTCGCCGGCGTCGCCCGCGGCGCCGAGTTCCTTCAGCTCGCGACCTCGACTGTGCGCGCCGTCGCCTCGGGCGTGATCGGCATCGCCTGCATCCAGGCGCTGCTGATCGGCATCTCGCTGATCATCGCGGACGTTCCGTTCGCGGGCGCGCTGGCGCTGGTCGTCCTCCTGCTCGGCGTCGCGCAGGTGCCTGCCGCCATTGTCACGCTGCCGGTGATCGGCTGGATCTGGGCGAGCGGCAGCTACGAAACGACCCCGGCCATCGCCTACACCATCCTGATCTTGGTTGCCGGCTCGGCCGACAACGTCCTCAAGCCGCTGATGCTCGGCCGTGGCGTCGATGCGCCGATGCCGGTGATCCTGCTCGGCGCGCTCGGCGGGATGGCGACCGACGGCATCCTCGGCATGTTCGTCGGCGCCGCCGCGCTTGCGCTTGGCTACCAGATCTTCATGCGCTGGGTCGGTGACAATCCAGAGCTTGCGCGGCTACCGGCCGCGGATGGCCCGGGTTCCCTGGCGCGCTGATTCGGTGCGGAAACGCCTTGCCGGCGTGTCAGGCCGCCCGCTTTCCGTCCTCGCCGCGGCGCTGCTGCTCGCCGGCTGCGCCGCAGTCGGGCCGGATTTCAAGCGGCCCGAAACGTCTTGGCTCGCCGCTTGGTCGGGCGGCTCGTTGACGGCGCTGGCCGCGGAACAACGCGGCAGGCCGCGCGCCCAGACCGAGGATTGGTGGCGCAACTTCGACGACCCCATACTCGACGCGCTGGTCGCCGAGGCGCAGCGCGTCAACCCGAACGTGCGCACGGCCGGCATGCGCATCATGGAAGCGCGTGCGCAACTGGCGATCGCCGGCAGCCTGCTCTACCCGCAGCAGCAGCAGGTGACCGGCAAGGCCGTGCGCATGGGAACCGAGGCGAGCAGCGGGCCGGACACCGCGTTGACGGCGTACAACATCGGCTTCGGCGTCGGCTGGGAGATCGATTTCTGGGGCAAGTTTCGGCGCAGCATCGAGGCCGCGGATGCCGCCTACTTCGCCAGCATCGCCCAGTACGACGACGTGCAGGTGCTGATTGCGGCGCAGACGGCGTCATTCTATGTGGCCATCCGCACGCTGGAACTGCGGCTGACGATTGCCCGCGACAACGCCGCGCTGCAGAAGCGCAGCCTGGAGATCACCGAGCGCCTGTTCAAGCATGGCAACGACTCGGAACTCGACGTGCAGCAGGCGAAATCGCAGTACCTGAGCACGCTCGCCGCGATCCCGCAGATCGAGGGCAGCCTGCGCCAGACGCAGAACGCCCTTTCCGTGCTGCTTGCCCGCCCGCCAGGTCCGCTGCCGGAAATGGCGGCGGGCCGGGAACGCATTCCGCGGACCGAACTGGCGATCGTCGCCGACATGCCGGCCGAGATGCTGCGTCGCCGCCCCGACGTTCGTGCCGCCGAGATGCAACTGGCGGCGCAATCGGCGCTGATCGGCGTCAGCGTCGCCGACCTCTACCCATCGATCACGCTGCTCGGTTCGCTCGGTGTCTCGACGACGTCGCTGTCCGGTGCATCCAGGAAGGTCGACTGGGCGATCGGCCCCAGCCTGGTGTGGAACGTCTTCGACTTCGGCCGCCTGAGCAACGAGGTGCTGGTCCAGGATGCCCGCTTCCAGCAACTCTACGAGCAGTATCAGGGGACGGTACTGCAGGCGGCGCGCGAGGTCGATGACGCGGCCGTCGGTTTCGTCGCCAACCGCGAACAGGTACCGCTGCTCGAAGAGTCGGTCAAGGCGGCGCAGCGCTCGCTCGACATCGCCACCATCCAGTACCGCGAAGGGATGGCCGGCTTCGAGCGCGTGCTCGATTCGCAACGGGCACTGTTCAACCAGCAGGAACGGCTGGTGGACAACCTCGGCAACGTCGCCCAGAGCCTGGTCACGCTGTACAAGGCGATGGGCGGCGGCTGGCAGCAGGCGCGCAGCCGGCCACTGGTGGACGACGCGACGCGCGAGACGATGGCCGAGCGCAGCGACTGGCGGGACCTGCTGGCGGTGCCGCTGCCGTCGCCCGATGCTGCTCCGCCACCGATGACACCAGAGAGGGAACAACGATGACCGAGGAATCGCCCAGCCAGAACCCGTCGACCGCGAACGGCGGCGAAGCGCCGCAGCCGGGCAAGGCGACGCGGATCGGCGCGACGGCGGTTCTGGCGCTGATCGTCGCCAGCCTGCTCTGGTATTTCGCCGCCGACCGGCTGACGCCGCACACCACGCAGGCGCGGGTGCAGGCCTTCGTCGTGCCGGTCGCGGCCGAAGTGGCGGGCAAGGTGCTGGCGGTGCACGTGCGCAACAATGACGCGGTGCAACCCGGGCAGCCGCTGTTCGACATCGATCCGACCCAGTACCGGATCGCCTTGCAGCGCAGCCGCTCGGACTACGAGTCGGTGCAGCGCTCGGTCAACGCCTCGGCGGCGACCGTCGAGGCGGCTCGCGCATCGCTGCAGGCGGCGCAGGCCAACCACGTCAAGGCTGACAAGGATGCGACGCGCCAGGAAACGCTCTACGCCGAGGACCCCGGCGCCATATCGGTGCGCCGGCTGGAGGTCGCGCAGGCCACCCGGATCCAGGCGCGCAGCCAGGAAAAGGCCGCCGAGGCCGACCTGCGCAAGGCGCAGGAAGCCGCTGGCGAGAGCGGCGACAACAACGCGCAACTGCGCAGCGCGCGCTCGGCGATCGAGAAGGCCGAACTCGACCTGGCGCGTACGCGGGTGGTTGCCCCCGGCCGTGGTGTCGTCACCGACCTGCGCACCGATGTCGGTCATTTCGCCCAGGCGGGTACGGCGGCGATGACGCTGATCGCCAACCACGACCTTTGGATCAACGCCGACCTGACCGAGAACAACCTCGGCAACATCGACCCTGGTGACGAGGTGGCGATCGTCCTCGACGTGCTGCCCGGCGAGGTGCTCAAGGGCCGCGTGCGCAGTGTCGGCGGCGGCGTCAGTTCCGGGCAGCAGCAGGCACCGCCGGGAACGCTGCCGACGATCCAGAACAGCCGCGACTGGCTGCGCCAGGCGCAACGCTTCCCGGTGGCGATCGAGTTCGACGCTGCCGAAGCGCATCGCCTCGGCAGGCTGCGCCCCGGCGGGCAGGCGGAGGTGATGGTGTTCACCGGCGACAACTTCCTGATGAACGTGCTCGGTGCGGCCTACATCCGGCTGATGAGCCTGTTCTCATACCTCTATTGAGCGACCGATGATCGCCCCGGCGGACAAGGCAGTGCTGCGGCTGACGGTCGGCCTTGGCCTGGCCGTGCTGGTCGCCTACGGCTTCGGGCTGCAAATGCCCCACGTGGTCTGCCTGCTGGCGATGATCGTCCTCTGCAAACCCGGCCCGCCGATTCCGCCGCTCAAGGCGGCGGCCTTTGCCGTGCTGCTCGCCGGCCTGCTGCTGACCGGGGTGCTGATGGTCCCCCTGCTGGAGAACTACGCGCTGGCGGCGGTACTGCTGACCGGCGCGATTCTGTACGCGCTGTTCTTCTTCGGCATCCGCACCGGCAACCCGCTGACCATGCTGCTGGTCGTGGTGTTCACGCTGATCCCGGTCGCCGGCGTCGCCGAGCAGGCGCTGGTGACGATGATCAGCGTGACGATCGCCGCCGGGATCGCCGTTGGTGGCCTGGTCGGAAGCTTGTCGCACGCCTTCTTTCCCGATGCGCCCGGTGCGGCAGCCAGGGCAGCCAGAGCGCTGCCTCCCAGCCGTGAGGCGGCGAGCTGGATCGCGCTGCGCGGCACGTTGGTGGTGATGCCGGTGTTCGTCCTGGCGTTGACCGACCCCTCGTTCTATCTGGCGGCGATCATCAAGACCGCCATCCTCGGGCAGCAGGCGGGTTCGACCGACACCCGCTCGGCCGGCAGGGAACTGGTCGGGTCGACGCTGATGGGGGCGGCGATGGCCCTGGTCGTCTGGTGCGGCCTGTCGCTCTGGCCGAGCCTGTGGATGCTGCTGCTGTGGATGATGGCCGCCGCCCTGTGGGCCGGCGCACGGCTCTTCGGGGTCCGGCGCACGGCTTGCTCGCCGGTGTTCTGGAACGATGCCCTGATGACGATGATGATCCTTCTCGGTCCGGCGATCGAGGACAGCGCCGGCGGCACGGGTGTGCTGGCGGCGTCCGCCGTCCGTGTCGGCCTGTTCGTCGGCGTCGCGCTCTATGCGTGGGCTACGGTCTGGCTGCTCGAACGCTGGCGGGCGTCAAGACGCGAATCACTTTTTTTCCGCAACGGTTGAGAGGGTGACTGACATGATTCTGGTGGATCTGGCGATCGGCCTGGTGGCGATGATGATGTGCCTCATCCTGCAGGTCACGTTCACCTTCTGGAGTGTTCGTCACACCATGGGTACGCGTCGCCGACCGGGCACAGGCAGCGGAATGCTGGAGGGAATCGTTGCGCTGCTGGTTGCGATGCTGATCATGATGCTCGGCAACTTCCTGCAGATCATGCTTTGGGGGGCGTTGTTCTTCGTTCTGGGCGAGTTCCCGGTGTTTTACGAGGCGGTCTACCATTCGGGCGTCAACTTCACTTCGCTGGGCTATGGCGACGTGGTGATGAGCGCCGACCGGAAGCTTCTCGGTCCCCTCGAGGCGCTCAACGGGATCCTGATGCTTGGCCTGAGCAGTGCCGCGCTGGTGGCGATCCTGCAGAACCTGGCCAGGAAGCATGTCGAGGGTCACAACCCGGATGCCTGATCCGCGGGTCCGCCCGTCGGTAGCACTCGAGCATGCCGGTCCGGCGAAGTTCCTGCAGCGCTGCCTGATTGGCGCCAAGCCTCGGTTCGTCGTTCCGGAGTTTCAGACCGGCAGATCGGCCATTCCGGGGGCGCGTCAGGCGACAGCTGCGCGAGCTGTATCGCCACTTCGTGGCGGGCTCCCTGCGATGCCCTGAAACGTCTGGATCGCTGCCTACAGGTTGCAGAACAGCATGTCGAACTCGACGTCGGTGTCGCAGTGGCGTGGTCGATGGTCGCTGTCGGGGCGGGTGAAGCGGATGTTCAGCGCGTATTTGTTGGCGCTGATCTCGGGAATGTAGGGATCGTGCAGCTTGAGCGAGATGCGGACCATCTGCGACGTGCTCTGGGCGTTGCTGCCGCCGAGCATGAGCTGGAAAGCGCCGCCGCTGGCGACATGATGCTCCGAGCGGCCGCTCGCTCGCAGCAGCCGGAGGACGATCGTCAGTGCGTCACGCAGTGGCAGCAGCGGCTGCAACCAGGCGAGCAGCGCGTCGCGGCGAACGTCGGGCGGCTGGTGCCGCCAGTAGTGGTAAGAGGGGAGATCGAACTCGCAGACGCCGCCGGGGATACTGGCACGACTCTTGATGCTCATCAGCCAGTCATTGTCGCGCAGGTGCTGGCCGATCTTTCCCGCCATCCCGAGCAACGCTGCCGAGGCGTTCTCGATCTCGTAGAGCGCGCCGGAGAGCGCATCCTCCGAAATGTCCGGATTGTTGCGAAAAGCCAACAGGCTCTGACGCTGACGTTCGAGTTCCTGAATCAGGTCCATCTTCAGGTCGGCACGCCCGGCCACGTCGAGGATCTCGAACAGTGTGAGGAGGACGACATGGTGCTCCTGCGAGCCGTCCCGCTGCATGAAGCTGCTCAGTTTGTGGAACAAGTCCTCCAGTCGCAGCAGTGTGCGTATGCGCTCATTGAAGGGATATTCGTAGGTGATCACACTGCCGCCGGCATCGGAATGGACGATTTCTGATGATTCTGAAGCATTTGCAGCAAAACCTCAACGGCTGACATGAGCTTTCGCCGCCGCCAGCTCAAGATAGCGGCGGTGCAGGGCTGCGACCTGTGGCATGAGCAACTCGATGGTCCCGTCGTTGCTCACCACATCGTCCGCCGCAGCGCGGCGCTCGTCGCGCGACGCCTGGCTGGCGATGATCGCCCGCACTTCGTCAGGGCCCAGCCCGCTGCGGGCCATCACGCGTGCAATCTGTACCTCCGGGCTGCAGTCGACGACCAGGATGCGGTCGGTCCGCTCACGATAGGTTCCGGATTCGACCAGCAGTGGAACCACCAGAACGACGTAGGGAGCGGTTGTTTCGGCGGCGCAGCACTCTTCGCTTCGCTGTCGGATCAGCGGATGCAGGATGGCCTCGAGCCTTGCCCTGGCGGCAGGGTCGGCGAAGACGAGGCGGCGCATCGCGGCACGGTCCAGCCCGCCGTCCGCGCGCACGACGGCTTTGCCGAAGGCGCTGGCAATCGCCGTCATCGCGCCACCACCGGCCGCCGTCAGCTGGTGCGCGATGACATCCGTATCGACCAGCGCCGCACCCCGACCGGCAAGGAGGTCGGCGACCGTGCTCTTGCCACTGCCGATGCCGCCGGTGAGGCCGACGATGAAGCTCATGGCGAACTCGCCGGGGTGACGGCACAGGCCTTGGCCACGGCCTTGGGCAGCCGTGCGGCGATCGACCGCTGCAGGGCCTCGGCCTGTGCCGCCGGGCCGCGGATCTCGAGCATCACATACGCCGGTTTCCCCCTGCGTTCGCCCATTTTCGCCGACTTGACTCCCTTCGCGCGCAGGGTTTCGAGGCCGGCATTGGCTGCCTCTTCCGTGCGGTAGGTGCCGAGCGAGATGGCCAGCTGATTCGGTCCGCTGGCCTGGACGACGAAGAAATCGTCTACGCCGAGCTGTTGCAGTTCGGCAGTCTTCTTGCCGACTTCCTCCTTGTTGGCCAGCGGTGGAATGTACACCCAGTAGCCACTGTTCTCATTTACCGTGCGGCGGCTCGTCCGGAACTCGGCGAAGCCCTCGTGCAGCATCTGCTCGATACCGTCCGCCTCGCTCGTGGTCAGATCACTCCAGATACGGCAGCTTTCGCTCGCCTTGCGCTCGGCCGGCATGCCGCCGTTTTCCCTGCTCCGGGCCGACTCCGGCGGCTCGCCGCGCGAGACGACGACGATGCGCTCGGGCAGCAGCTGCTGCTCGATGCGGCGCGAATCCGGTTCGGCCGTGCCGCCGAGATAGCCTTGCGCCCAGACGAAAAGCAGCAGGTTGGCGAGAACGAGGACGAAGACGAGCAGACGCATCGGGGTTGGCATCAGAGCTTGGGCAGATGCTCCAGTGAGGCGCGGATCGCCTCCTGCGGGTACGCAAAGTCCTCGAGTTCGCCAGCGAAATAGCGGTCGTAGGCGGCCATGTCGAAATGGCCGTGGCCAGTGAGATTGAAGAAGATCGTCCTGCTCTCGCCAGTCTCGCGGCAGCGCACGGCTTCGTCGATCGCGGCGCGAATGGCATGGTTCGACTCCGGTGCCGGAATCACTCCCTCGGCGCGCGCAAACATCACGCCCGCTTCGAATGTCGCCAGTTGCGCGACCGCAACCGCCTCGATCAGTCCGTCGTGATAGAGCTGCGAGACGAGCGGCGAGTCGCCGTGGTAACGCAGGCCACCGGCATGAATGCCGGGCGGCATGAAGTCGTGGCCGAGCGTGTACATCTTCATCAGCGGAGTGAAGCCCGAAGCGTCGCCGAAATCGTAAGCGTAGGCACCCTTGGTCAGCGTCGGACAGGATGTCGGTTCGACCGCCACCAGTCGCGTCGGGCGCCCTTTGCGCCCGCCGGCGGCATTGTCGGCGATGAAGGGGAAAGCGACGCCGGCGAAGGACGAGCCGCCGCCACAGGGTGCGAAGATCACATCCGGCCAGTCGCCAGCCTTTTCGAACTGCTTCTTCGCTTCCTGGCCGATGATCGTCTGGTGCAGCGCGACGTGATTGAGGACCGAGCCGAGCGCATAACTGGTGTCGGAGCGCGAAGCCGCCTCCTCGACGGCCTCGGAAATCGCGATGCCGAGCGAACCCTGGTTCCGCGGGTCGCGGGCGAGCAGATCGCGACCGGTCTGCGTCATCGCCGAAGGGCTGGCAAAGACCTCGGCGCCCCAGGTCTGCATCATCGAGCGGCGGAAGGGTTTTTGCTCGTAGCTGATCCGGACCATGTACACGCGTACGTCGAGACCGAACATCTGGCCGGCAAAAGCCATCGAGCAGCCCCACTGTCCGGCACCGGTCTCGGTGGTGATGCGCCTGATCCCCGCCTGCTGATTGTAGTAGGCCTGCGGCACGGCGGTGTTCGGCTTGTGCGAGCCGGCGGGGGAGACGCCCTCGTACTTGTAGAAGATCCTGGCTGGCGTCTGCAGCATTTCCTCGAGCCTGCGGGCGCGAATCAGTGGTGATGGACGCCACAGGCGATAGATCTGCCGTACCGGCTCGGGGATCGGAATCCATCGTTCGGCCGACATCTCCTGTTCGAGGATGGCCATGGGGAAGATCATCCCCATCTGCTCCGGCGATACCGGACTGCCATTCGCGGCCAGTGGCGGTGCGGGTGGCGTCGGCATGTCGGCGACGACGTTGTACCAGTGGGTGGGGATCTCGGATTGGTCGAGCGTGATGCGAAGCGATTCCACAAAGCCTCCCTGTTGTGTTTTGTGTCCGGTTTTTCGAGTATACCCCGGGATCCAGCCGCTAATCGCTGCTGGCGTCGGGGTTTGGAGCCGTGGCAGGGGTCGTGCCAGTGGCGATGCCTCGCTCCAGTTCGCGCTGCACCAGCCGACTCGGCGCGAAAGCGGCGATCAGCTGGCGGCAGGCCTGGCGGGCTGCGCTGCTGTTGTCCCGACTGAAGTTGCAGACATACAGGTCGAGCGTCACTGCCGCCGACTCCGGCCAAGTATGCACCGCCAGATGGGACTCGGCAAGGACCACCGCGCCGGTGGCGCCGGCCACTTCGCCGTTGCTGTCGAACTGGTGGAAGACCTCGGCCAGTGGCGTCAGTCCCGGCGGCGAACAGACGGCCAGACAGAGTTCGCGCAGGGCGCCGGCGTCGTCGAGCAACCGCGGTTCGCAGCGGCATCCGTAGAGTTCGGCGGTCAGGTGCAGGCCATGCATCGCAAGTCCCGGGACATCCGGCGGGCGCCGTGTCGACTGGCGCGGCGGCCGTGCCGGGACCGAGCTTGCCGGTCTGTCCGCCGCGCTTCCCGCCAGGTAGGTTGCTGTCAGCCTTTCGGCAGGTAGTTGGTGCTGGTGCGGGTCACCCGACCGTCGGTGCCGAAATGGACGTTGAAATACCCTTCCATGCCGGAGTCCACTTTCGTCTTCCAGTCCCAGATCGTCTCCCGCTTGAGCGGAAAATAGGTCTCGTGAGCCGGACGACCGAGCAGGCGGCGCACCTGGTCGCGGGTCATGCCGACGCTGACCCGGGCGAAGTTCTCCTCGGTCAGTACCTGCTGCACCTCGCGCAGCACGTCGTCCGGACCAATGACCACGAGGTAGTTGACGATTCCTTGTGGCGTGCGCGGATATTCCCAGACGCGTGATCCGTCCGCCTCCCGCCATTCCAGCGTCGGTTGGCCCATCACGGCCGTCACGTCGCTGGCCGTGCTGCTGCCAGGCCGCAGTCTGCCGAGCTGGTCGGCGTCGCAGGCGGCGATGCCGACCAGCAGCACGCCGAGAAGGGTGCCTGCCGACACGATGCTCTTGACCATGTTCAGTGCTCCACATCCTGTCACCGCCAGCGATGGCGTCCAGGCGCGAGTATAGACGATGCGACCGAGGCAAGTCCGCTGCGCGTCGGCGGTGGCAGCGCACCTGACGGTCATTCTGCGCTGGTTGCGGTTGCCGTCGGTACGGGTCGCGGCCGTTCGCGCCAGCACCAGCGCACCGACTCGTCGGCGCTCGCGAAGGAAACACCGCTCAGTCCTTCGTGAAGCGGCGGTACTGCACGGCTTCGGCAACGTGCTGCGCCTCGATCGCGCCACTGCCGGCGAGGTCGGCGATCGTCCGCGCGACCCTGAGCAGGCGATGGAAGGCGCGCGCCGAGAGCCCGAAACGATTGATCGCCTGTTTCAGCAGGGTCGTTGCTGCGGCCTGCGGCTGGCAGTACTGATCGATCTCGCGGGGGCTCAGGCGCGCGTTCGCCTTCCCCTGCCGGCTCATCTGTCGTTCCCGAGCCGCGGCGACGCGCGCGCGAACCACCGCCGACGCCTCGCCATCCGGCGCTTGCTGCAGGACCTCGGCGGGCAGCGCAGGAACCTCGAGCTGCAGGTCGATACGATCGAGCAGCGGCCCCGAGAGCTTGCTGCGGTAGCGCAGAATCTGGTCCGGGGTGCATCGGCAGCGGCCGCGCGAATCGCCGTGGTAACCGCAGGGGCAGGGATTCATCGCCGCGACGAGCTGGAACTCTGCCGGAAACTCGGCCTGACGGGCAGCCCGCGAGATGTGGATGCGTCCGGAATCGAGCGGTTGGCGCAGTGCTTCGAGGACCCGTCGGTCGAACTCCGGGAGTTCGTCGAGGAACAGGACGCCGTGGTGTGCCAGCGAGATCTCACCCGGGCGCGGCACGCTGCCACCGCCAACCAGTGCCGCCGACGAAGCCGTGTGGTGTGGCGCACGGTACGGATGATGGCGAAACGACTGCGGTCGAAACTGCCCGGCGAGCGACAGCACGGCGGCCGATTCGAGCGCTGCCGAAGTCGTCATCGGCGGCAGCAGGCCCGGCAGGCGGCTCGCGAGCATCGACTTCCCGGTTCCCGGCGGGCCGGCGAAGAGGAGCGAATGCCCGCCCGCGGCGGCGATCTCGAGACCGCGTTTGGCCTGCGCCTGGCCACGTACCTCGGCGAGATCCGGGTACGCACCGTCGCCATCGCCATCGCCGTCGGTGCTCGCGGGGGCAGCCTGGTAAGCCGACAACGCTGCCTGCCCGGTCAGGTGTCCACAGACCTCGAGCAGGCTGGCTGCCGCCAGGATCGGCACCTTGCCCGCAAGCGCCGCCTCACGAGCGCTGGTGGCCGGCAGCACGAAGCTGCGGCCGCTTTCTCCGATTGCCAGCACCATCGCCAGGGCGCCACGAATCGGTCGCAGTTCGCCGGAAAGTGACAGTTCGCCGGCGAATTCGTGTTCCGCGAGTGTCCGTGACGGGAGTTGGCCCGATGCGGCCAGGATGCCGAGCGCGATGGGCAGGTCGAATCGGCCCGACTCCTTGGGCAGGTCGGCCGGCGCAAGATTGACGGTGATGCGTTTCCGGGGGAACTCGAAACCCGAGTTCTGCAGTGCGGCACGCACCCGGTCACGTGCCTCCTTGACTTCGGTATCCGGCAGTCCCACCAGTGTCAGGTTTGGCAGGCCGCCGGCCAGATGCACCTCGACGGCAACCTCCGGCGCGGCCAGTCCGTCGAGACCGCGGCTGTGGACGATGGCGAGAGACACTGGGCGGCGTTGCGCTGGCACGAGGGCGGGACTTGCTGCCGCGGCGCACAACGCGCGGCAGCAAGCCGGCTCGTCGCTCTCAGTCGGGCTGGGCGGGCGGATTCTCCAGACGTTCGAGCCGCTCCTCGAGCGCCTTCAGCTTCTCGCGCGTGCGTTGCAGAACCTGTGTCTGGATGTCGAACTCCTCGCGACTGACGAGATCGAGCTTGGCGAAAACGCTGGCGAGGAGCGCGCGCGCGTTTCTCTCGATGTCTGCTGCCGGACTGGCGGCGATGATGCTGCCAAGGCGTTGGCCGATTTCTTCGAGGATCCTGGGGTCGAGCATGGTTGTCACCGTCGGGGCAGGGAGTGTCGGGATGGTTCGAGTGTAGCACAGAGAGGCAGCCCCCCAGGCCATGCACCGCAACGGTGCACGAAGGCGTTGAATTGTCCTAGGGCAGTGCAGCAGTGCCGCGGTCTGACCCCGTGCAGGATGTCAAGCCATTGAACCATCTATGAAAATCAATCTGGCACGAATTCTGCTTGACGATTGTCGGGATCTTTTTTTCGAGGCTCTGACCATGAAGACCACTCTTTCGTTCACGCTACTCGCAGCCAGTCTGTCGGCATCCGTGATGGCCCAGACCCCGGATCCGGGACAGGCCGATGCGGCCCCCGTTGCCGCGACCAGTGCACATACCCTGAGCGGCAATCTGGGGTTGTTCAGCAGCTACCGTTTTCGCGGTATTGACCAGACTTTCGGCAAGCCAGCCCTGCAGGGAGGTTTCGATTACGCGCACACCAGTGGCCTCTACCTTGGCAACTGGAACTCGAACGTCAATTCGGGCGCCGGTTTCCCTGACGGCAATCTCGAGATGGATTTCTACGGCGGCTACAAGACATCGTTTGGCGACTTCGGCATCGATGTCGGCGCGATCTATTACTACTACCCGGGCTCGGAGGCGAAGGTACTCGGTGTCGGTGCGAGTTCCGGCGCAGTCAACAACAAGGAACTCTACCTCGGCGTCTCCTGGAAGTTCGTTTCGCTGAAGTACTTCTACTCGATCGACGACTACTTCTCGCTTCGCGGAGCGGACAGGGCTGGTCTGGCGACCGGGAAGAACACGCACGGCAGCCAGTATTTCGACCTCTCGGCCAACTACGACCTCGGGGATGGCTGGGGAATCAACGGCCACGTGGGCAGGCTCAATCTCAAGAATGTGTACAACGGCAATTACACCGACTGGAAGGTCGGTGTGACCAAGGATCTCAGTGGCTGGCTGTTGGCCCTGTCCTACATTGGCACCAATGCTGCCGGGGATTGTTCGGGTGCTTCGAGTTACCAGCCCTATTGCTTCACCAACTCGATGTCCGACGATCGCGGGACGCTCGAAGTTGGCTCGCATACCAAGGACGCCGGTCGCGGCATCGCCGTCGTTTCCGTCAGCCGTACCTTCTAGACGATCTTCCCATCAACGATTCATTGGGAGGCTACAGGACCTTCCCGAACATGGAGAGCAACATGAAACTGGTAACCGCCATCATCAAGCCGTTCAAGCTTGACGAAGTACGAGAAGCGCTGTCGGCGATCGGCGTACAGGGGATCACCGTCACCGAGGTCAAGGGATTCGGGCGTCAGAAGGGGCACACCGAGCTGTATCGCGGCGCCGAGTACGTCGTCGACTTCCTGCCCAAGGTGAAGGTCGAAGCGGCGATCACCGACGCGCTCCTCGAGCAAGTGATCGAGGCGATCGAGAAGTCGGCGAGTACCGGCAAGATCGGCGACGGCAAGATATTCATTTCGGCAATCGAGGAAGTCGTCCGCATCCGCACCGGCGAAACCGGTGAGGATGCCCTGTGAGGAGTAGATCATGAAGCGCTTATTTGCAGTTCTGGCCCTGCTTGGAGCCGTCACTGTCGCTACCCCGGCTTGGGCTGACGACAAGCCCACGCCAGCTCCCGCGGCAACCGCGGCAACCGCGGCGCCGGCAGCGGTTGCCAACAAGGGCGACAACGCCTGGGTGATGACCAGCGCCGCGCTGGTCATCCTGATGTCCATTCCTGGCCTGGCGCTCTTCTACGGTGGCCTGGTGCGCAGCAAGAACATGCTCTCGGTGCTGATGCAGGTCTTCATCACCTTCTCGCTGATCAGCGTCCTCTGGGTGGTCTACGGCTACTCGCTGGCATTCACCGAAGGTGGAGGCTTCTTCGGCGTGTTCGACAAGCTGTTCCTGAAGGGGATCACCGTCGACTCGGTCGCGGCGACCTTCTCCAAGGGGGTGGTCATCTCCGAACTCGCCTACGTCATCTTCCAGGGCGCTTTCGCGGCGATCACCTGCGGCCTGATCGTCGGCGCCTTTGCCGAGCGGGCGAAGTTCGCCGCCATCCTGGTCTTCATGGTGATCTGGTTCTCGCTCTCCTACCTGCCGATGGCACACATGGTGTGGTACTGGGCCGGACCCGACGCCTACGTCGACGCGGCAGCTGGCGAGGCCGCCACCAAGACGGCCGGCTTCCTCTTCCAGAAGGGTGCGCTCGACTTCGCAGGTGGCACCGTGGTGCATATCAACGCCGCCATCGCCGGCCTCATCGGTGCCATCGTCATCGGCAAGCGGATCGGTTACGGGCGTGAGTCGATGGCGCCGCACAGCCTGACCTTCACGATGATCGGTGCCTCGCTGCTGTGGTTCGGCTGGTTCGGCTTCAACGCCGGCTCGGCGCTCGAGGCGAGCGGTGGCGCTGCCCTGGCGATGGTGAATACCTGGGTGGCCACCGCCTGCGCGGCGATGTCCTGGATGCTGGCGGAGTGGATGCTGAAAGGCAAGCCGTCGATGCTCGGTGCAGCCTCGGGTGCGGTTGCCGGCTTGGTGGCGATCACCCCGGCGGCCGGATTCGTCGGTGTCATGGGCGCCATCTGCATCGGCCTGCTGGCGGGCGTGATTTGCCTCTGGGGCGTCAATGGCCTGAAGCGCATGCTCGGCGCAGACGATTCGCTCGACGTCTTTGGCGTGCATGGCGTCGGGGGCATTCTCGGCGCCATCCTCACCGGCGTCTTCACCGATCCATCGCTCGGTGGCACCGGGGTATACGACTATGTGGCCAACAAGGTCGGTGACTACGACATGACCGCCCAACTGATCAGCCAGCTGTGGGGTGTCGGCACGGTCATCGTCTGGTCCGGCATCGTCTCGTTGGTGGCTTTCAAGCTGGTGGACATGGTGATCGGCCTGCGCGTGCCGGAAGAAGAAGAGCGCGAAGGTCTGGACATCACCTCGCACGGCGAATCCGCCTACCACTACTGAGCCGGGCGAACTCCAAGTCTCTCCCCCTTTGGGGCGCCCGTGTGGCGCCCCACTTTTTTGCCTTGGGGGGCGGGCGCACCTCTGGCCCCGCTCACCGCACACAGCCGGTCGCAACCATCACGGCCGAGCGGCTTGACTCACACTTGCCGAGGTGTGCTGTGATCTTCCACAGGTACGGCAATCGGTACCTCGCGACTTTCGCCTACCGATTCAACCGCCGATTCGATCTCAGGAAGCTCAACGAGCGGCTCCTGGTCGCCGCAGCAACCTGCGGGCCACGGTCCCGGCGTGCGATCCGGGGGGCTGACGTTCGTTGCGAAGCAGGTGCCGGAATGACTACGGGCGAGTCTGCCGCTGCCGTGGGCCTCTGGCTGGCCTCGGCGCGTCATCGCCGGTTCGCCAGGCTCTATGACCCTCTGGCGTGCCAGCCGATGCTCGAGGTGCGCCTCTTTGCGGGCGAACGGTTGCAGGACCGACATCGTCTCGGGCAGCGGCGCCGATGTCATGCGCGTCTTTGCTGAACGGGTCTATGGTGTTCCGCCGGAACAGGTGGTCGGATCGACGGCACGGACCACCTTCGAACTGCGCGCCAGTGGACCGGTGCTGCTCAAGACCATGGATCACCTCTTCGTGGACGACAAGGCGGGCAAGCCGGTGGGCATCCATCAATTCATCGGCCGCCCGCCGATCGCCTGTTTCGGCAACAGCGACCGCGACGTGGCGATGCTGATCAGTACACGACGATCAACAACCCGCGGCCCAGCTTCGGGCTGATCGTCCACCATACCGATGCGGAACGCGAGTACGCCTACGATGCGCTCACCAAGAGCAGTGGCAAGCTGCTTGAGGCACTGCAGGAAGCGCCGCAGCGCGGGTGGACCGTGGCGGACATGAAACGCGACTGGAAAACCGTGTTTTCCTCCCGTTGGCGACCTGACCGCCCTTGTTCTCAGTAGGGCGGGTTGATCACCACGTACTGGCCGCCCTGCGGCTGATACCAGGTGTTGCCGCACTGCTGGTAGATGATCCCGCCGTAATTGACCGGCACGCAGTTGGCGGGCACGGAACGTACAATCGAACCGACCACGGCCGCGGTTACGGCCACCGTCGCGGTGACCGCGGCGGCGGTGGCGACCGGATGGTAGTCGTTGTCCCAGCCCCCGCAGCAGCCGCGGCGGTCGACATCGACATTGACGTTCCTGTTCACATTGACGTTGGTGTTGCGGCTGCTGACGCTGTTGACGCTGGTGTTGCGTATGTCGTTGCTGCGCACGTCGCGCCGGCTGTTGTCGACCTGGCGACCGCCGCCGCCAACGCCCCCGGCATGCGCCGCGGCTCGCTGGCCGCCGCCCCCGGGCCCGCGCTCACGCGCTTCGGCAATTGGCCCCAGTGCGAGGCTGGAAAGAGCGAGCACCGCGAGCGGGATCGCGACACGGCTGGCAAATGTCCTGTTCATGCGGGTTCTCCCTTAGTTCCTGTCGAGCGCGCGCAGCTCGACCGACTTGCTGCCCTTGGACGGAACGAATGTGAAGATCGAGTCCGGAAAGCCGGGCTTGAGCTGCCACTCGATCAGCGAAACCGACTGCGGACGAGCCTCGTCGGCGCGGTTCGTGATGACGAGCTTGCGCGGCAACGGCTTCCCGCCGGCCTCGATCCAGATCTGCCAGTCCAGCTTCCCCTGGCGTAAGGCGAAGTGGTCGCAAAGGTCGCCGCCGATGAAATCCTGCCCGGCGTTCATCGCCGACTCGATGCCATCGGCCGGCGCTGCTGCGGTGCCCCAAAGGAACAGGTCGGCAAGCGGCACCTCGACGCCATAACGCTGCTCGAGCCGGTCGACCAGTTCGGCCAACGAACCGCTGAATTCGACCGTCGAGTAATACTTTTGCGCCGGGGAATAGAGGGTCGCTTGCCGGCCATCGTAGAAGAGCTCACGCACACTGCGCGCGCTCGACATGCGGGCGCGCAACCTGTTCGGGCGTGCGACGTCGATGACCGCCGATGCCGTGTGCTGCAGCTTCTGGCCGTCGGCGAGGACGCGTTCGCCCGTGAGTTCGGTGCTGACGCGGAAGCGGCTCAGCCCCTGTAGGTAGGCGCCCATGTCCTTGAGCGCCTGGATCGCAGCCGGATCGACTGCCGTGGAACTCGTCGAGGGTGGCGGCGCGGCGGCCTGCGCGCGAGCAAGCGGTGGCGCCAGGGCAATGGCCAGCAAGAGCGATGCGAGGAATCCTTGTTTCACGCGGGATCTCCAGAAATTGACAGGTTGGGCTTCAAACGCCGGCGGCCAGCGCCGTCAGCAGGCTTTGGCCGAGCGCTGCCGGCGGTGCGTTGCCGGTCCAGCGAACGAGGCCAGCCCGCTCCGCTGCAGCGGCCGTGAGGTGGCCGTCGAGCAGCGCGGCGAGGGCTGGTTCGCTGGTCAGCAGGACCGGATCGTCGATCATCGGCGTCGCATGCGTGACGATCCGCACCCTGTTCGCGCTTGCCGCGAAGCGCGCCCAGTGGCCGAACTCTACCACGAGCAGCGCGAATCCACCCCGGAGGCCGGCCTTCTCGAGGCGGGCGCGCAGCTGCTCCAGCCGTTCCTCGAGTCGCTGGCTGGCGGCCGCGGCGTCGACTTCGGGTAGGGCGGCCAGTTGCCCATTGACGACCGCCTGTCGGGTGTCGAGGGCGACGCCGAGGCTGCCCGGATAGCGGGTCGTGAACGGATTGTCGACGGCGCCGTGCAGCCCACAGGCGCCGGCCGGGGCGATGCCGAGCACGGCGACGAGTGCAGCGGCGAGCACTGACTTGCGCATGGTGACGCTCCCGTCGTCCCGCCGTTCAAGGCGTGACGACGTTGAACCAGAAGTCGAAGCTGTCGAGCGAGGCCATGAAGTCCTCGAAGACGGCGGCGTTGCCGGTGATCTTCAGCTTGCCGTCGGCGACCGCTTTCTCGAGCGACGTTTCCTTGAGCTGGATGGCGTTCAGCGTCGCTTTGTCCATGCTCAGCGAGACGTCGGCCTGCGGCCACTGCTTGCGCGTGTGATTGAGCACGGCGTTCTCGACCGACAGCGTGTAGGCCTGCTTGAGATCGGGGAAGTCGATGTTGATCGCGTACTTCTTGCCGGCCGCCTTGCCGGCGTTCAGGCGCACCGCCAGATAGTCGAAGAGCATTGCCGGCGACATCGCACGGATGGTGTCGGGTGTCGCCGTCTGCGTGCCGCCGGCCGTAGGCACGCCGTTGCGCAACTCGTAGGCGCCCTGCAGGTAGACCGAGCGCCACGGGCCCGATTCGGCCTGGTAGCCGAGTTGCTCGAGGGTGTCGGCGAGCAGTTCCCTGGCTTCGGCATTCTTCGGATTGGCGAAGACGGCATGCTTAAGGACCTCCGCGACCCAGCGGTATTCGCCCTTGTCGAACGAGGCGCGCGCTTTCCTGAGCAGTGCGGCCTCACCGCCCATGAACTCGACGTATTTCGGGCCTACCAATTCGGGCGGCAGGTTGTTCAGGTTCGACGGGTTGCCGTTGTACCAGCCCATGTAGCGCTGATAGACGGCGCGGCTGTTGTGGCGCAGCGTGCCGTAATAGCCGCGGTTCGGCCAGAAATTGTCGAGCTCGGCCGGCAGCTTGATCATTTCCGAGATTTCCTCGCCGGTGTAACCGTGGTTCATCAGGCGCACAGACTGATCGTGCGTGTACTTGTAGAGATCGCGCTGCTTCTTGAAGTAGTCGACGACGTTGGCGTTGCCCCAGCGCGGCCAGTGGTGCGACTGGAACTTCACCTCGACATCGCTGCCCCAGGTTTCGATCGTTTCGTTCAGGTAGCCTGCCCACTTCAGTGCGTCGCGCACCTGGGCGCCGCGCAGGGTCAGGATGTTGTGCATCGTGTTGGTGGCGTTCTCGGCCATCCACAGCGCCTTGAACTGCGGGAACCAGGTATTCATCTCGGCCGGCGCCTCGGTGCCCGGGGTCATCTGGAACACCATCCTGACGCCGTCGATGGTCACTTCCTCGCCGGTCTTCCTGATCTCGCGCGTCGGCAGGATGAGACCGGCGAGACCGGTCGAGGTGGTCATGCCGAGGCCGCCATTGACGCCGCCCAGGGCGTTGCGCGGCAGGAGCGCGCCGTACATGTACACCGCCCGGCGCGCCATCGCGTTGCCGGCGATCACGTTCTCGGAAACCGCATGCTCGGTGAAGTGTTCCGGCGCCAGGATCTGCACCTTGCCGGCAGCCACCTCTGCGGCATCGACGATGCCACGCACGCCCCCGTAATGGTCGACGTGCGAGTGACTGTAGACGACGGCGACCACCGGCCGCGTCCCGAGCTGCCTGTTGATGAGGTCGAGGCCGGCGCGCGCTGTCTCGGGGGAGATCAGCGGATCGAACACGATCCAGCCGGTGTCACCCTGCACGAAGGTGATGTTGGAGAGGTCGTAGCCGCGCACTTGGTAGATGCGGTCTGTGACCTTGAACAGGCCGTTGAGCAGGCTCAGCTGCGCATTGCGCCAGAGACTGGGGTTGACCGTGTCGGGCGACGCCTTGTCGAGACCGATGTATTTCTTGTACTGCTCGAGATCCCACACGACGTTGCCCTTGGCGTCCTTGATCGCCACCACGTCCTCCCTGGCGATCAGGCCGCGCTGGGCATCCTCGAAGTCCTGCCTGTCGGAGAACGGCAGTTCCTGCAACACCTGCTGGTTGGCCTGCCTGGTGAACGGCGTTGCCGGCTTGGACGGCGTCGCGGCGAAGGTCGTAGCGGTGACGCCGAGAGTGGCGACAGCGGTGGCGATGAGGCGCATTCCGGTCATCGTTGGTCCTCGCTTGATCCGTGTTCGTCTTGATGAGATTCGGTAGTCCGGAGCCTCAGCCGAAACACCGGGGCGATCTGTCGGCGGAGTGAAACACGGGATTCGTCATGCGTCCAGTGACAATGTGTCATGACGACGATAACATGGGCGCATGGACATCGAGATCCGCCTGATCCGGCACGTGCTGGCGCTCGCCGGGCAGCGCAATTTCGCGCGCGCCGCCGAGCAATTGCACCTGTCACAACCGGCCCTGTCGCGCAGCATTGCCCGGCTCGAAGAAGCGCTCGGTGTCGCGCTGTTCGACCGTACGCCCGAGGGGGCGATCCCGACCGCTTACGGTCGCGTCGTCATCGAGCGCGGGCAGGACATCCTGCGCCGCGGGCAGGAACTGCAGCACGAACTGGATCTGATGCAGGGTCTCGAGACCGGTGCGGTGTCGATCGTCGCCGGCCCGTTCCCGCACGCCATCTCGGCCGGCACTGCCGTGTCGCGTTTCCTCGCCGTGCATGGCGGGCTGCGAGTCCATCTGGCGCAACAGAGCCCGCGCGGTGCGGTCGCGCCGGTACTCGACGGCTCGGTCGACCTCGGCATCGCCGACCTTCGCGAATGGGGCGACGATCCCCGCCTGCAGGTCGAGCCGCTGCCGCCCCACGTCGGCCTCTGGGTGGCACGCGCCGACCACCCGCTGGCCGGGCGGCGCGATCTCACCCTTGCCGACGTGCTCGCCTACCGCCTGATCTGCGCCGTGCTGCCGCGCCAATTCGCCGAGCATTTCGGCGACTGTCCGGCAGCGGGGCAGGCCGATCCGGAGGAAGGGGTCTTCTACCCGGCGGTCACGCTCGACACGCTGAGCTTCGGACCGATGATCGCCGCTGCGTCCGACGCGATCATGCTGACCACCGTCGGCATCGCCGCGGTTGGGCTCGAACGGGGCGAACTGGCGATCCTCGGCCTGCACCTGCCGTGGCAGCAGACTGCCTACGGCTTCCTGACCCGGCGCAACCGCACGCCGTCGCCGGCGACGCTCGCGTACATGGCCTGTGTGCGCGCCGTCGAAGCGGAAGCGATGGCGGAGGAGCGCCGCCTTCTCGCCCACCACCTCGGTCCCGGTTTCGTGTCGGCCAGCCGGTGATCGGTCCGGCCACGCCGGCCAGGCGACGTACGCTCGCCGCCTCGGTGGCCTGCGACATGGCGCTGCACGGCTATGCGCTGATGATTCCGGCGGTCGGCCACGCGCTCCACTTCACCTCCGTCGTCGCTGCCGGCGAGGCGCGGGCCAAACTGCTGTGGTCGACCGCCTCTTCCCCAGCGACCGCCCCGGCGAGTACTACGGCTTCCACGCGCTGGCGGGACGCGCGTCGTCCTCGCTCGGGCCGCTGTTCTTCGGGCTGGTTGCGCTGGCTGGCAGCCAGCGGGCGGCGATGACGGCGCTGGCGGTCTTCCTCGCCGCCCGAGGCTGGCTGCTGCTGACCGTTCGCCTGGATCCGGGATTCCCGGCAGCAGACCGCGAGCGAAGCCTTCCGCAATCGGCTTCCTGACGCTGGCACCCTCGCCGATCGAGGGCGACGTTCTGGCCGGATGCCGGAAGAATCATGGCGAACACGGGGACAGCCATTCTGCGGCACGTCTGCCCGCGGGTGACGCTCATCGGCGTTCTCGCGGTCGCCTGCGGCGGGTCGCCTCAGGCATAGTCGACGCGCACGTTGTCGTTGCTCAGCCACTCGCGCAGCGCCTGCAGCAGGCCATCCTCGAGCCGCACCCGGCTGGCGTCGCCAAAGACCAGTTCGCAGCTCGCTTCGGCATTGTGGTAGCTCAGGCGGATCGGGCACTCGCCGGGGGTATAGGGCGCCAGCAGGCTGCGCAGCCGCTGCACGGCGTGACGCGCGTTGTTGCCACCGGCCTGGCCGTTGAGCGACAGCCGCAACTGTCGGGCGAAACGGCCCCGTGCTTCGGCAAGCGTCAGCAGCCGCTCGGCGACGACCTTGACGCGTCCTTCGCCGGCGAAGTCGTCACGCTGGATGCGTCCTTCGACGACGAGCACCTCGTCCTCCCGGATCTTCGCCCGTTCGCTCTCGAGCGACTCGTTGAACACCGAGACCTCGAGCGAAGTGCTGCCGTCGTCGAGCTGGATGAACGCCATCCTGCCGCGCGCCGTGATCTTGCTGCGGACCGCTACGACCAGCCCGGCCAGCAGCTGGCTTTCCTTGCGCGCTTCGAGTGCCGCCAGCGGCCGGCGGACGAAGTGGGCGATCTCGGCCTGCACGGCGCGGAACGGGTGGCCGGAAAAGTAGAAGCCGAGGGCCAGCTTTTCCTCGTTGAGTTGCTGCCGCTCGCTCCATGGTGGCGCCTCGACATACAGCGGACCATGGCTGCGGGCATCGTCGCCGGTGTCGTCCAGCAGGTCGAAGAGGCTGACCTGCATGGCATTGCGTTCCGCCTGCTCGGCCGCCTCCATGGCGATGCCGACAGAGGCGAGCAGGCGGGCGCGCTGGCTGTCGAGCGTGTCGAAAGCGCCGGCGCGGATCAGCGCTTCGATCGTCCGGCGATTGACCAGACGCTTGTCGACGCGCCGGCAGAAGTCGAAGAGGTCCCGGAAGGGACCGTTGGCGGTGCGGGCGCGGATGATTGCCGTCACCGCCTGCTCGCCGGTGCCCTTGACGGCGCCGAGGCCGTAGCGGACGGTCCTGCGATCGACCGGGGTGAAGCGGTATTCGGAGGCGTTGACGTCGGGGCCGAGAATCGTCAGCCCGTTGGCGACGGCGTCATCGTGGAAGATCTTGACGGTATCGGTGAGGTCCATTTCGGACGACAGCGTCGCCGCCATGAAGGCTGCGCAGTGGTGTGCCTTGAGCCATGCCGTGTGGTAGGTGACGACGGCGTAGGCGGCGGTGTGCGACTTGTTGAAGCCGTACTCGGCGAACTTCTCCATCAGGTCGAAGAGCTGCATCGCCAGCTTCTCGTCGTGTCCCTTCTTGCGCGCTCCTTCCCGCATCAGGTCGCGGTGCAGCGCCATTTCCTCCGCTTTCTTCTTGCCCATCGCCCGGCGCAGCAGGTCGGCAGCGCCCAGCGTGTAGCCGCCGATGATCTGCGCGATCTGCATCACCTGTTCCTGATAGACGATGACGCCGTAGGTCGGTTCGAGACAGGACTTGAGATCATCGATGTAATAGTCGATCTTCTGCTGCCCCTTCTTGCGCAGGATGAAGTCGTCCACCATCCCCGAACCGAGCGGTCCGGGACGATAGAGTGCGAGGACGGCAATGATGTCCTCGAAGCGGTCCGGCGCCAGCTTGCGCACGAGCTTCTTCATGCCCTCGGACTCGACCTGGAAGATCGCCGTCGTATTTCCGTCCTTGAGAATCTGGTAGGCCTGCGGATCGTCGAAGGCCAGCGTTTCGAGGTTCGGGCGCTCGCCGCTCAGACGTTCGACGTACTGCAGCGCCAGCTCGATGATCGTCAGGTTGCGCAGTCCGAGGAAGTCGAACTTGACCAGCCCGATCTTCTCGACGTCGTCCTTGTCGAACTGCGACACCACTGACCCACCGCCGTCGGCCGAGTACACCGGACAGAAGTCGGTCAGCTTGCCGGGGGCGATGAGGACGCCGCCAGCGTGCATGCCGACGTTGCGCGTCAGGTCCTCGAGGCGGCCGGCGAGATCGAAGAGCTGCCGCACCTCCTCCTCGTTGTCCAGACGCGCCTGCAGCTGCGGCTCGGCGGCGAGGGCCTTCGCCAGCGACAGCGGCTTGTTGGTCTCGACGGGGATCAGCTTCGACAACTGGTCACAGAAGTTGTACGGCAGATCGAGTACCCGGCCGACGTCGCGAATCACCGCCTTGGACGACATCGTGCCGAAGGTGACGATCTGCGCCACGGCCGCGGCGCCATACCTCTGGCGCACGTATTCGATGACGCGCCAGCGGTTGTCCTGGCAGAAATCGATGTCGAAGTCGGGCATCGACACCCGCTCGGGGTTGAGGAAGCGCTCGAAGAGCAGCGCGTAGCGCAGGGGATCGAGGTCGGTGATGCCGAGCGCGTAGGCAACCACCGAGCCGGCGCCCGAGCCGCGCCCCGGGCCGACCGGACAGCCGTTGCGTTTCGCCCAGTTGATGAAGTCGGCGACGATCAGGAAGTAGCCCGGAAAGCCCATCTGGACGATGGTATCGGTCTCGAGTTGCAGGCGCGCGTCGTACGGCGGACGCTCCGCCTGCCGCACGGTGGCATCGGGGAAGAGCTGTTGCAGGCGCTGCTCGAGGCCGGCCACTGCCTGCTGGCGCAGGTAGTCGGCAAGCGTCACTCCTGGCGGCGTCGGGAAATCCGGCAGGTAGCTCTTGCCGAGGGTGAGCTGCAGGTTGCAGCGCCTGGCGATCTCGACCGAGTTGGCGAGTGCCGCCGGCAGGTCGGCGAACAGCTCGACCATCTCTTCGCCGCTCTTGAAGTACTGTTCCTCGCTGTAGAGGCGCGGGCGGCGTGCATCGCCGAGCATGTAGCCTTCGGCGATGCACACCCGCGCCTCGTGTGCGTTGAAGTCCTCGCGATCGAGGAACTGGATCGGGTGCGTGGCGACCAACGGCAGCCCGAGTTCTGCCGCCAGGTCGGCGGTGGCGGCAACCAGAAACTCCTGCTGCGCCAGCCCCGGGCGCTGGACTTCGAGGTAGAAGGCGTCGGCGAACAGCTCGCTCCAATGCCGCGCGCGTTCGGCAGCCTGGTCGCGGTGGCCCTGCAGGAGGGCCTCTCCAACGTCGCCGCCAGCGGCACCCGAGAGCGCGATGAGCCCGTCGACGCCGACTTCGCGCAGCATCAGGCGGCTGATCTCCGCCCGGCCGCGGACGCGTGGCGCCAGATAGGCGCGCGACAGCAGCTCGCAAAGCTTCAGGTAGCCGCGCTGCGAGCGGCAGAGCAGGAGCAGCCGGTGCGGACGATCGGCATCGGCCTCGTTGGCAATGAAGACGTCGCAGCCGAACAGCGGCTTGATCCCCTTGCTGCGTGCCGCCGAATGAAACTTGACGAGGCCAAATACGTTGGCCAGATCGGTCAGCGCCAGCGCCGGCATGCCGCAGGCAACCGCGCGGCCGACGGCAGCATCGAGACGGACGATGCCGTCCGTGATCGAGTACTCGCTGTGCAGGCGGAGGTGGATGTACGGTGTCGCGGACATGCGCGCATTCTACTCCGCGGCGCGCATCAGCAGACGCCAGGCGGGCGGTGCGCGGATCCCGGTGCCGACGGTGATGCCGGCCCGCGGCGGCGTGCCCCGGACCGATCCGGGGCGGCAGCTCAGCTATTCACCCAGTCGATGATCGGTTGCCACTGCTCGAGGTCCTTCGCTGCGCGTGATGCCGAGAGGTCGAACATGGTCATGCCGTGCATCGTTGTCTGCACGTAGAGCTGCGTCGTCCGCAGGTGCGTCAGCACCGGCAGATCGTACTTGGCGAGAAAGCGTTCGAGTTCGGCAGCGGCGCGGGTGCGCGGATCGACGCGCATGCCGACGACGGCAACGAACGCCTGTTCGTTGCGCACCGCCTTTTCTTCCAGGAGCACGTCGAGAAAGTGGCGGGTGGCAAGAATGTCGAACAGCGAAGGTTGCACCGGCACCAGCACCCGGTTGACCTGCTTGACGACCGTGTCGAGCGCCTTGCCGTGGAGGCCCGCTGGCGTGTCGAGGATGACGTGCGTGGTCCCTTTCGGCGGCTTGGCCGTCTTGCCGGGTTCGATCTCCCAACTGCGAATGGTCGGCAACAGCGAGGGCCGCAGGTGCAGCCATTCGCGCGAAGATTGCTGGCGGTCGACGTCGCCGAGCATCACGCGATGACCGCAACGCGCCAGATGGCCGGCGAGGTTGACCGCCAGCGTCGATTTTCCCGAACCGCCCTTGGGATTGGCAATCAGAAAGGATTTCATTTCTTGTCGTCTCCGTTCTCGTTCTTGTCGTTCCTGGCGCCGAGGTTGCGCAGCTCGTCACGAACCAGGTTGATGTGCTCGCGCAAAGTGTAAAGCAGATCGCTGAAGGCCAGCGGAATCTTGAGCGTGCTCGCCGTATCCTCGATCGCCCGCAGCTTGCGCGCGTACTCGTCGTGTCGTGCCGGATCGTCGTGCCGTCGCAGGTCGCTTTCGAGCACCTTGAGGTCTCCGTAGCAACGGATGATCCTGGACCGGACGCGCCAGCTGTAGATCGACGGCGCGAACTTGAGCAAAGGCAGCAACAGCATGACCAGCGGCAGGATCATGACGAACAGGCGCTCGACGAGTACCGCCACCCAGAAAGGCAGGTAGCGCTGCAGGAAGGGTGGTCCCGACTTGTAGTAGCGCTCGGCTTCGGGTGACAGCGCGAAGCTGCGATCGCGATACGCCGGGAACTCCCCGGCCCGCTGGAAGAAGCCGCCTTTGCCGTTGACCTCGGTCATCGCCTGCAGCAGCAGGCTGACCAGCGCCGGGTGCAGATCCTCGCGGACGATGACGTTGGCAGTGGTCGCCAGCAGCACCGTATCGCGCGGTGGCAGGTCGCGGACGAGGTTCACGACGCCGCGCGGCAGGACGATCTTCGCCAGGAACGGGAACAGCCGCAGGTAGGCATCGGCCTGGCTGAAGCTGACCACGCGCAAACCCGGTGAACGCAGCATCACCTGCACGACGGGGGCCTCCTGTGCGGCGACGATGAACGCGGCATCGATCTCCTCGCGCTGCAGGGCCTCGGCTGCACCCAACCCGGCCAGCGGCAGCAGGTTGGGGCTGTCGGCCTTGATGTCGTTGGCGGCAAGGAGTTGCAGCGCCAGGCCGCGGATGCCGCTGCCATCCTCGCCGACGGCAATTCGCCGGCCGTTGAGGTGATGGAGCTTGTCCACGCGTGGCTCGCCACGGTAGAACACCCACACCGGTTCGTAGGCGACGCTGCCCAGCGAGCGCAGCGGACCGGGGTCGTCGTCATCTTCACCCGCTGGCCTGGCAAACACCCCGCCCTGGACGAAGGCGACATCGGCTTCGCCGTTCTCGAGACGCCGGACGTTCTCGTATGAACCGGCCGAGCTCATCACCTCGAGGGTGATCCCCTTGCTGGCGAGCACGGCAGCATAGCGCTGGGCATAGGCATGGTAGGCGCCGGCCTCGCTGCCGGTGCTGATCGTTATCCGCCGTGGCGGCTCGGGGGCAACGAACTGGTAGGCAATGACGAGGCCGACGGCGGTGACCAGGATGATCGGCCACGCCGTCGCCAGCATGAAGCGCAGGGCGATCAGGCGGGCACGCAGGCGCTCCATCAGGGCAGCAGGACGGTCGAGCCGGTGTGCTTGCGCGCCTCGAGATCGCGGTGGGCCTTGACGACGTCGGCCAGCGGGTAGGTCTGATTGATCTCCACCCTGAGCTTGCCGGCGGCGACGACGGCGAACAGGTCGGCGCCAAGGGCCAGCAGGTCATCACGCCGCGCCGTGTAATGCATCAGGGTCGGTCGGGTTAGGAAGAGCGAACCCTTCTGTGACAGCAGCAGCGGGTCGAACGGTGGCACCGGGCCGGATGCATTGCCGAAGCTGACCATCATGCCGCAGATTCGCAGGCAGTCGAGCGAGCCGGCGAAGGTGTCCTTGCCGACGCCGTCGTACACGACGGAGACTCCTTCGCCATTGGTGATCTCGCGCACCCGGCGTGGGAAGTCCTCGCGTGTGTAGTCGATGACGTGATCGCAGCCGTGGGCCGCGGCAAGGGCGGCCTTGGCCGCAGTCGACACGGTGCCGATGACGGTGGCGCCGAGCGCCTTGGCCCACTGGCAGGCGAGCAGGCCGACGCCGCCGGCGGCGGCGTGGATCAGCACGGTGTCACCGGCCTGCACGCGGTAGGTGCGGCGCAACAGGTAGGCGCTGGTCAGCCCCTGCAGCATCATCGCCGCTGCCGGCATGAAGTCGATCGTCTCCGGCAGCTTGAGCAGGCGGTCGGCTGGCAGGCAGCGCACCTGGCTGTAGGCGCCGACCGGGCCCCCGGCGTAGGCGACGCGATCGCCGGGGCAGAAGTCGCTGACCTCGCTGCCGACCGCCTCGACGACGCCGGCCGCCTCGAGGCCGAGACCGTTCGGCAGTTGCAGAGGGTAAAGGCCGCTGCGGTGGTAGATGTCGATGTAGTTGAGGCCGACAGCCCGGTGCCGGACGCGCACTTCACCGGGCTGTGGGTCGCCGACCGCGACCTCCTCCCAGGACATCACTTCGGGGCCCCCGGTGCGGCGGATACGAATGGCGAATGGCATGAAAGTCTCCTCGGCGTGGCTAACGCGACAGTCTAGTGCGCCGCCCGCTTCTTAGGCAAGCACCAAAACCCCTTTGCCGGCTGCCACTTGCCGCGTTTCAGAGGTGGTCGTGCACAGGCTTGTCCACAAGATTGGGGGCAAAAGCGGCAGCGAAGACGGCGCGCCGTTCGCTTGCTCGTGCGCCACCTCGTGGCTGGGCCGCGGCGATCGCCTGCCGGGCGCTCAGGCAGGCGTCAGGCGGGCCATGCTCAGGACGAGCCACTTCGTGCCGCCGCTGCCGAAATTGATCTGCACGCGTGCCTGCTCGCCGGACCCCTCGCTGGCGACGATGATGCCGACACCAAAACGGGCGTGGCGCACGCTCTGGCCAATGCACATGCCGCTGTCGCCAGCCGCCCGGTAGTTGCTGGTCGAAGGGCTCGCTGCGCGCGTTGCGCCACTCGCCCGACTGCTGCGACGCAACAGCTCGGCCGGCAGCTCGTCGAGGAACAGCGATGGCAGACAGTAGCGCGTCTGGCCATGCAGCAGGCGGGTCTGCGCATGCGTCAGGTAGAGCCGGCGGCGTGCGCGCGTGACGGCGACGTACATCAGTCGGCGTTCCTCCTCGATGCCGTCGCGCTCCTGCGCGGCGTTCTCGTGCGGAAACAGGCCCTGTTCGAGACCGGTGATGAAGACGACATCGAACTCGAGTCCCTTGGCCGAGTGCACGGTCATCAGTTGCACGGCTTCCTGGTCGTCACCGGCCTGATGTTCGCCGGCTTCGAGCGAGGCGTGCGCGAGAAAGGCGGCGAGGCGGTCGCCAGCGTTGCGACCGCTCTCGTCGGCCGCCGTCGTGGCGTCGTCGGCAACGAAGACGGTGGCCGCGTTGATCAGTTCGTCGAGGTTCTCCAGTCGGTCCTGGCCATCCCTGTCGCTCAGGTAATGCTGCCGCAGACCGCTGCGATCGATGACCTGCTCGATCACCTCCGGCAGGGGCAGCGCCGCCGTTTCGCCGCGCAGGGCCTCGATCAGCGCAATGAAGCGGGCGATGGCGCTGCCGCTCTTGCCGGGAAGACTCGCGGCGGCGTTGTAGAGACTCGACTGCGTTGCGCGAGCCGCCTCCTGCAGCGACTCGATGCTGCGCGTGCCGATTCCCCGCGTGGGAAAATTGACGACCCTGGAGAAGGCCGTATCGTCATCGGGGTTGACGATCAGGCGCAGGTAGGCAAGCGCATGCCGGATCTCCTGGCGGTCGAAGAAACGCAGCCCGCCGTGCACCCGATACGGAATGGCGGCCGTGAAGAGCTGGTGCTCGAGGACCCGCGACTGCGCGTTCGACCGGTAGAGGAGGGCGATCTGCTGCCGGGAAACGCCTTCCCGGACCAGTTCGGCGATCTCGTCGACGATCTGGCGCGCTTCTTCGGAGTCGGAGAAAGCCTCATAGACGCGTATGGGTTCGCCGGCGCCCGCTTCGGTCCACAGATTCTTGCCCAGGCGGCCACGATTCTGCCTGATCAGCGCGTTGGCGGCGTCCAGAATGTTGCCCTGCGAACGGTAGTTCTGCTCCAGGCGAATGACGCTCGCCAGCTCGAATTCGCGCTGCAGGTCGCGCATGTTGCCGATCTCGGCGCCGCGAAAGGCGTAGATCGACTGGTCGTCATCGCCGACGGCGAAGAGGCATGCCGCGGGCACTTCCGGATGGGCGCTGCCGTGCCCGGCGAGCAGTTTCAGCCAGGCGTACTGGAGGCGGTTGGTGTCCTGGAATTCGTCGACCAGGATGTGCCGGAAGCGCGCCTGGTAGTGCTGACGCAGTGGCTCGTTGCGCTGCAGGAGTTCGTACGAGCGCAGCAGGAGTTCGGCGAAGTCGACGACGCCTTCGCGCTGGCACTGCCGCTCGTACTCGCCGTACCATTCGATGCGGCGACTGGTGTAACGGTCGTAGGCCTCCGCCTGCGCCGCGCGGATTCCCTGTTCCTTGTGGGCGTTGATGAACTGCATCAGCTCGCGGGGCGGGTACTTCTGGTCATCGACGGCGAGCGCCTTGAGCAGGCGCTTGATCGCTGCCAGCTGGTCGGCGGCGTCGAGAATCTGGAATTGCGCCGGCAGTCCCGCTTCGCGATGGTGCGCCCGCAGAAGGCGGTTGCACAGCCCGTGGAAGGTGCCGATCCACATGCCGCGGGTGTTGATCGGCAGCATCGCCGCCAGGCGGGTCAGCATTTCCTTGGCCGCCTTGTTGGTGAAGGTGACGGCGAGGATTCCTGAGGGAGCGACCTGGCCGGTCGAGATCAGCCAGGCGATGCGCGTCGTCAGCACGCGCGTCTTGCCGCTGCCGGCGCCGGCAAGGATCAGCGCATGCTGCGGCGGGAGGGTCACGGCGGCGAGCTGCGGTGGGTTGAGATGGGCAAGCAGGTCGGACATCTATCGCTTCAGGCGAGTCGGGTGTGACGGATTATAGCGGTCGCGCCCGCGGCCGGAGTCGCCTTTCGCGGGCCGGCTGCCGGGCACGGCGGTGCCGCGGGAGCGCTCGTCGGTGACTTCTCGTCGCCATTCGTGCGCGCCAGCCGCCGAAGACCACTAGAATGGCGATCTGGCGGCAAGCGGCGGTCATCGAGCCAGTCTGGCGGCAGGGTTGCCGATGTGGTCAGTGCGCGCGTGAGCTCGGAGGGAGTGATGGCACAGGAGATGGCAGCGGAGCTGATCGAAAGGACGCTGAAGGGGATCAGCATTCCCGCGCGACCGCAGGTGCTCGTGCGGCTCGACAGCGAGCTGGCAAAGGATGATCCCGAACCCGTGGCCATCGTCCGCCTGATCAGCAGCGACGTCGTTCTTTCGGCGGCCATGCTGAAAACGGTGAACTCGCCGTTTTTCGGTCTGTCGCGCAGGATCAGCTCGGTGGCGCAGGCGGTGAACATGCTCGGCCTGAAGATGACCGCGCGCATCGTCACTGGGTTGGTACTGCGCATGACCATGGGAGGCAGGCAGGCGTCGCTCGAGCGCTTCTGGGACACGGCCGAAAAAGTGGCCTGCATCTCGAGTTACGTCGCATCGACCCTCCCCAGGGGACCGCGCGACGAAGCGTACTGCTTCGGCCTTTTCCGCGATATCGGTATCCCGATGCTGCTGCACAAGTTTGCCGACTATCGGCAGACCCTGGTCTTGGCCGACAACAGTGTCGATCGGCCGATGACGGTACTCGAGGAGGAGCGGCATGCCACCGACCATGCAACGCTCGGGTATCTGGTGGCGCGGAGCTGGTTCCTGCCGGAGGCAATCTGCGAAGGAATCCGTTACCACCATGACCCGTCGGTCTTCGACAGCCGGGGTCTGCTCGACCCCATGGCCCTCGTGCTGATCGCGATCAACGCGCTCGCCGAGCACCTGCACGACGAGTATTTCCGCATGCGCGCCAATGCGACCTGGCAGCAGATGGCAGATCCCGCGCTCGCCTGGCTGGGGCTCTCCGAAGACGAATACTGCGACTTGCGGGAAGAAGTAACGGCGTTGGCGCTGTGACGCTCTCCCGCGAGGCGCCGAAGAGTTCCTGGCGGTCGGGCTGCGGACACGCGTGGCGACCGCGTGCGTCGCTGCCCGATGCCCCCGGTCGGCGCTAAGCCTCAATCCGGGCTGCCGTCTCCGGTCCAGCCCGCGCAACGCCAGACGCCGCCTTCGGTGACGATCAGGTCGAGCGGCTCGTCGTGCGGCTCGGGATGCACCGAGGCAAGTCGCGACAGCTCGAAGCCGACACCGATTGCCAGTGGCCGCGGGCGCAGGCTGACAAGCGTGCGATCGAAGTAGCCGCCGCCGTAGCCGAGGCGGAAGCCGGCGGCGTCGAAGCCGATGACCGGGATCAGCAGCGCTTGCGGCAGCACCGGTTCGCCGCTGGCTGGCACCGGGATGCCGAAGCGGTCGGTGGTCATCGCGCCTGCTGGCGACCAGGCGCGAAAGGCCAAGGCGCTGTCGGCAGCGACGACGACCGGCAGCAGCGCCACGAAGCCGGGATCGCCCTGGCGATGCCAGTGCGCGATCAGCGGCCGGAGATCCGGTTCGTTGTCGCGTGGCCAGCAGAAGGCGACCCGCAGAGCTGCGAGTCGGGGGATGGAGTCCTGCAGCAGGCCACGGACCACCATCGAGAGCCGTGCCCACTCGTCCGCCGGCAGCGCGCGGCGACGCGCCAGTAGCGATCGGCGCAAGGCCCGCCGGTCGTCAGGACTGGCAGCCGTTTCGTCGGCAGCGCTGCCGGGCATGAAGCCGCTGGGCATGTGTTATCCTCGACGACGCCATCATTCCAAAACCACAGCTTAGCATGAACCTCCTGTTTACGATCCTGCTGCTGCTCCTGTCTTTCGCGCCGACCGGCGTCGTGCTGCGGCACGCCGCGGCGCAGTCCGCCGATGACCAGTTCCTGGCTGCCCGCGAGGCGGCGCGGACCGGCGACCGCTCGCGGCTAGAGAGGCTGGCGCCGGCGCTGCACGGGCACGAACTCGAACCCTACGTCGATTACTGGCTGCTCGTCCCCGACCTGAAGGACGCCGACCCTGAGGTGGCGAGGGCTTTCCTCGGCCGGCACGAGAACTCTTACATCGCGGAGAAGCTGCGCGGCGACTGGTTGCGGCAACTCGCCCGCAAGCAGCAGTGGGATCTTTTCGCTGCCGAGTACGCGCGCCTGCTGCAGCCCGATCAGGAGTTGGCGTGCCACGCGCTGCAGGGACGCCTGGCACGCGGCGACGCGAAAGCGCTGGATGATGCCCTGCCGCTCTGGCTGAGCGCGCTCGAGCCGCCGGAGTCCTGTTACGCCGTGTTCGAGGCATTGATCGTCAGCAAGCGCGTTCTCGCCGATGCGGTCTGGGCACGCATTCGCCGTCAGTTCGAGGCGAACAAGATCCCTGCCGCGCTCTACACCATGAACTATCTGCCACCCAGCCAGACGCCGGAGAGGAAGCTGGCGCAGACGGTCGCCGATTCACCGCTGCCCTGGCTGATCAAACTGCCGGGTGATTTCTCCGGCAATCGCATGCAGCGCGAGCTGGCAGCCCTGGCCATCCAGCGCATCGCCCGCAACGAGCCACAGGTGGCTGCCGATCAGCTCGAGCGGATCGGTGCGTCGCTGCGCAGCGGCGAGAAATCCTGGGCCTGGAGTCAGGTTGCCCGGCAGGCGGCGCAGCGGCACTTGCCGGAAGCGATGAACTGGTATCGGCAGGTCGGCGATGCGCCGCTGTCCGATGAGGCGGCGGAATGGAAGGTGCGTGCCGCGCTGCGGGTGCAGGACTGGGGGAGCGTGCGCGCGACGATCGAGAGCATGCCGCCGGCGCTGGCTGCCCAGCCGGCGTGGGTCTACTGGCTGGGTCGCGCGTACCGTGCTGGCGGTCGGCTCGAGGAGGCGAACGCGTTGTTCGGTCGCATCGCCGGCCAGCCGGACTTCTACGGCAGCCTGGCCAGCGATGAACTCGGTCGGCCGACGACGCCGCCGCCAAAGGCGCCGCCGGCAAGCCGCGAGGAACTGGCGCAGGTGGCCGCGATCCCTGCCGTCCAGAGGGCACAGGCCTTCTTTCGGCTGAATCTGCGCACCGAAGGGGTGCGCGAGTGGAGCTGGGCGTTGCGCGGCATGAGCGACCGCGAGCTCCTGGCGGCGTCCGAGATCGCCGTGCGCTCGGGCAACTACGACCGGGCGATCGCGGCAGCCGATCGGACGCGCAACGAGCACGACTATTCGCTGCGCTACCTCGCACCCTACGGTGATCAGGTGCGGCCGGCAGCACGCAATCAGGCGCTCGACGACGCCTGGGTTTACGGCCTGATGCGCCAGGAGAGCCGCTTCATCAGCAGCGCGCGCTCGCACGTTGGTGCTTCCGGGTTGATGCAGCTGATGCCGGCGACCGCCAAGTGGGTGGCGAACAAGATCGGTCTGAAGGATTTCCATCAGGGTCGCGTCAACGATCCGGAAACCAACCTGCTGCTCGGCACCACCTACATGCGGCTGGTGCTCGAGAGTCTCGACAATCACCCGGTGCTCGCCTCGGCTGCGTACAACGCCGGGCCGGGCCGCGCCCGACGATGGCGCGCCGAGCGCCCGCTCGAGGGAGCAATCTATGCCGAGACCATCCCCTTCAGCGAAACCAGGGATTACGTGAAAAAGGTGATGAACAACTCGATCTACTATGCGGCGCTGTTCGACGGCAAGCCACAGACGCTGAAGAACCGGCTCGGCGTCATCGCTCCGCGCACCGGTGGCGAGGCCAGGGGCGAAGATTTGCCTTAGAATGACGTCTTCCCGACTTCTTCTTTCCCGGCAGGATGCTATGAACCTCGCGAATGTGTTGTTGATCGGTGGCAGTGGTTTCGTTGGCGTCTGGATCGCCAGTCGCCTTTCGGAAAGCGGTGTGCGGGTGACGATCCCGACCCGCCATCGCGAGAACACCAAGAAGCTGATCACCCTGCCGACGGTGGCGATGGTCGAGGCCGATGTGCATGATCCGGCGACCCTCGTGCAGCTGATGCGCGGCCAGGACGCAGTCATCAACCTGGTCGGCGTCCTGCACGACAGCGATTCCCGCCTGCCCTATGGCAAGGGCTTTGCGGCGGCGCACGTCGAACTGCCACGCAAGATCGTCGCCGCCATGCCGCAGGCGGGCGTGCGGCGGCTGCTGCACATGAGCGCCTTGCAGGCGGCCGTCGGCGCGCCATCCGAATACCTGCGGTCGAAGGGCGATGGTGAGATGGTTGTGCGTGCGGCGATGGCTCAGCTCGAGGTGACGATCTTTCGTCCGTCAGTGATCTTCGGCCCCGGTGACGCATTCCTCAACATGTTTGCCAGTCTCGTCAGACTGCTGCCGGTTCTGCCCCTGGCTGGCGGCAGCGCCCGCTTCCAGCCGGTCCACGTCGGTGACGTGGCGGCGGCCTTCGTCGCCAGCCTGAGCGACGGGGCGACGGTCGGGCGGACTTACGACCTCTGCGGGCCGAAGGTGTACGCCCTGCGCGAACTGGTTGAATACACGGCACGTCTCGTCGGCAAGTCGCCCTGGATCATCGACCTCGGGACGGGTGGCTGGGCCTATCTGCAAGCAGGCGTGATGTGGCTGCTGCCGAAGCCGCCGCTGTCGCCGGACAACCTTCGTTCGATGGAAGTCGACAGCGTCACCGATGGCACGCATGACTATCCCGGCTGGCAGCCGAAAGCGCTCGAAGCGGTTGCCCCGGGTTATCTCTCGTCGGCAGAGATTCCGCAGCTTCGTTTCGACCGCTACCGTTTCCGCGCCGGCCGCTGAGACTGCCGGCGGCTGGCATCCCCGCATGCTGTACCGGCCCGGTGACTGTCCTTGCCCAGCCCGCAGGGGGCAAGCCGCTCTGCCGGCGTTGCCCTGCGTTCTCGTCGCGTGAAGATCTTCACCGTTGGCGGTGCGGTTCGCGACGCACTCCTCGGTTTGCCGGTGCAGGACCGCGATTACGTCGTCGTCGGTGCGTCGCCGCACGAGATGCTGGCGCGCGGTTTCCGCCAGGTCGGCAAGGACTTTCCCGTCTTCCTGCATCCACAGTCGCACGAGGAGTACGCGCTGGCGCGAACCGAGCGCAAGGCCGGTCATGGCTACCATGGATTTGCCGTCGATGCCGCGCCGACGGTGACGCTGGCCGAGGATCTGGCGCGTCGCGACCTGACGATCAATGCCATGGCCCGTGCCGCGGACGGCGAACTGATCGACCCATACCATGGCATCGACGATCTGCAGGCGCGCGTGCTGCGCCATGTCGGCCCGGCCTTCAGCGAGGATCCGGTGCGCATTCTGCGTCTTGCCCGTTTTGCCGCACGCTTCGCCGACTTCCGCGTTGCTCCCGAGACACTCCTTCTCATGCAGGAGATGGTCGCTGCCGGGGAGATCGATCACCTGGTCAGCGAGCGCGTCTGGCAGGAACTGGCGCGGGGATTGATGGAAGCGCGGCCGTCACGGATGTTCGAGGTCCTGCGCCAATGCGGTGCTCTGGCGCGGCTGCTGCCTGAACTCGACGCACTTTTCGGCGTACCGCAGCGTGCTGAGTGCCATCCGGAGGTGGATACCGGCGCGCATGTGCTGCTCGTCGTCGATCAGTCGGCGCAGCGTCTCTGCTCGCTGCCCGTTCGCTGGGCGGTGTTGCTGCACGACCTCGGCAAGGGCGTGACGCCAGCTGCCGATCTGCCGCGCCATCCGGGCCACGAGGCGCGCAGCGTCAAGCTGGCTGGCGAGGTGTGTGCCCGTCTGCGCGTGCCGGCCGCCTGCCGGGAACTGGCCCTGCTCGTTGCCCGGCATCATGGCGACGTTCACCGGGCTCGCGAACTGACGCCGGGGGAAATCGTCCGGCTGCTTGAAGGCAGCGACGCATTGCGGCGCCCGGAACGCTTCGAACGGTTGCTCGAGGCGTGCATCTGTGATTTCCATGGTCGTCTGGGATGGCTCGACGTGCCCTATCCGGCGCCGGCACTGCTGCGGCGTGCGCTGGCCGCCGTGCGCAGCGTCGATGCGGCAGCGATGGCGGAAGGCTGCAGCCAGCCGGCGCTGATCGCGGCGCGCGTCGCCGCGGCGCGCGTGGCGGCTGTCGAAGAGCTGCTGTCCGGGCACCCGGGAGCGGTGTAGCGAGCCGTCGCAGTCTGCCTGTCGGCGGCCATGCCGCGCGATGCGCGGCGGCCTGCCGGGCGCACGGATCACAGGCTTGCGCTGCGGTCGCCGGTGGAAAAGCCGCGCAGCGGCGCGGAGATTCGCTTGCCGAGCGCCATCACCTTGAACAGCTCGCCCATCTCGGCCGGTGAAACCAGTTTCTGCACCGCGTTGGCCAGCGGCAGGTAGCGCAGCGTGTCGTCGACGGGTGTCCGGGCGAGGATGTCGGTCAGGCCGCAGTTGAAGAGGAAGGCGGACTGGGTGGTGTAGCCAAGCAGATCGAGGCCCTCGCTGCAGCCGCTCTCGACGATCGCCGTGAAGTCGACATGGACGGTGATGTCCTGCAACCCGGGCAGGTAGAACGGATCATCGTGGGCGTGGTGGCGATAGTGGCACATCAGCGTGCCGGCATCGCGCTGCGGATGGTAGTACTCGCGTCGCGGAAAGCCGTAGTCGATCAGCAGCAGTACGCCCTGATCGAGGATCCTGGCCCACTGCGTCACCC
This sequence comes from Candidatus Accumulibacter similis, assembly GCA_013347225.1. NCBI lineage: Bacteria > Pseudomonadati > Pseudomonadota > Betaproteobacteria > Candidatus Accumulibacter > Candidatus Accumulibacter similis. The sequence continues at coordinate 1,405,501 of CP054595.1, forward strand.
AGGCCTGCGCAGCGAGCGAGATCTCGCTCAGGTAGGGCCGGCCGATGCCGCATTCGGCGGCCAGTGCCCGGGCGCGGTCGAGCAGGGGGCCGCCGGCTGGTCGGTCGGCCCAGGCGAATCGGCCGCCGGCGACGGTGACCCCGCGTTCGCTGATGCCATCGGCGTGCCAGCGGACGAGCCGGGCCGGCATCGCGTCGAGGACCTCGTTCGCCAGGACGACACCGCTGAAGCGCTCCGGCAGCTCTTCGAGCCAGCGCACGCGGGACAGCAGGTGTGGTACCCGGTGGCCAATGGTGTCACGCTGCCGGCGACGCAACTCGCCCGACAACTCGAGAATCGCGTAAGTCTCGGGCAGCCCGCGCTGTCGTTCCAGTTCGAGCAGGAGGTCGCAGGCCAGCTTGCCGCTGCCGCCGCCCACCTCTATGATCTGCGCCGGGCAACATGCCTGCAACTGCTGCAACTGGGCGGCCAGCGTCTGGGCGAACGTCGGCGAGAGCTCGGGGGCGGTGACGTAATCGCCCGCTGCGCCAAACTTGCTCGCCCCACCGCCGTAGTAGCCCAGGCCTGGCGTGTACAGCGCGAACTCCATGAAGCGGTCAAGGCCGATCCAGCCGCCGGCGGCAGCGATGCTGCCGGCAATGTCGCTGGCGAGCGCTTCGCTGGCTGCCCGAGCGTCGGCGGACGGTTCTGGCAGCGTCGCTGCCGCGACTGGCCGATGCGCCGGCACGCTCACTCCCGAACGAAACGAACCTGGCCGTAGACCTCGGGATGATGGCTGGCCAGCCAGTGCTCCGCCTCGGCCACGGCGCGTTCCCAGGTCGCAGCGCGCAGGGCGACCACCTGCGTGCTGCCGTCGTCCCGCTGCCAGAGCAGCGAGTGGCTGTGAAAACCGCCGCGTTCCTGCTGCCGTAGCGGGCAACTGAGGGCGGGCGGTTCGCGGCGCAGCTCGGCGCTGCCGGCGCTGGGCAGATGCAGACGGTAGCGGGGCCCCTTGCCGTCGTGCTGGACGACGAATTGCCGGTTCTCGCGGGTCTCCTCGACGACCTGCCACTCGGCACAGCCTTCAATGATCGCGGCAAAGGACCGTCCGTCTTCGTCACGGATGACCTCGGCCACAACCTCGTGCGTCGTCCCGGCATCGTCGAGCACGTCGTGCCATGGTCGGCCGTTGCGCGTCGGCGGCGGGAAGGGCAGCGCGTGCTTGCCCTGCCGGATGCGGGCAAAGAGCGACGATTTCGTGACATCGTCGAGGTCGATCGACGGAAACGCCGAACGTGGCGCCGAGCGGAAACTGCCGGCACCCATGTAGCCGACGTCCCACAGCGTACGCAACCACTCGGCGGTGTCCAGGGCGACCTGGGCAAGCTGGTCGTCGAGGTGCTCGCCATGCTCGCTTGCTGCGTGTTCGCTCGCTGCGTGTTCGCTCGCTGCCTGCATTGCCAGCAGGTCGGTCTCGTGGCGGCGTGCGCGCAGCACTTCCGCCAGCAGGGCGCCAACCCACTCCGCATCGGCTGGCGGCAGCCGCGCGACGCGTTCGGCAAAGAGTGTCAGGTCATCGATGGCGAGAGGGGTATCCGGTTTGCTCATGACTCGGTTTCCAATTGATGATGTCGTGAGTGTACCGCGGTGGCGGCCCGAAAGCTCGGTCTTTCCCGTCCCGAGCCCAGGAATCCGCTAAAATCAGCTCCTTGTTGTCGCCTGCCGGAAACGGGACATGGAAGGAAGAACGATACTGATCACCGGTGCTGCGCGGCGTCTGGGCAGAGCGATCGCGGTCGAGATGCACGGGACCGGAGCCAACATCATGGTGCACTACCATCGGGCCGGGGAGGATGCAGCGACGCTCGTCGCCGAGCTGAACGCGCGGCGGTCGTCTTCGGCGGCCTGTCTGCAGGCCGACCTGCGGCAGATCGACCGCCTGCCGGAACTGGTTGCCGCGACCGTCGATCGTTTTGGTCGCCTCGATGCGCTGGTCAACAATGCCTCGAGCTTTTTCCCGACCCCCCTGGCCGAGATCGACCTGAGGGCCTGGAATGAACTCGTCGGCAGCAACCTGCAGGCGCCCCTGTTCCTGACCCAGGCGGCGGCAACGCATCTGATCGATGTGTCCGGCAGCGTCGTCAATATCACCGATATCCACGCGGAACGCCCGCTTGCCGGCTATCCGCTGTATTGTGCCGCCAAGGCAGGCCTCCTCGGGCTGACGCGGGCGCTGGCGATCGAACTGGCACCGCGGGTGCGGGTGAACGCGGTGGCGCCGGGTCCGATCCTCTGGCCCGAGAGCGAGGTCTTCGGCAGCGCAGCGCGGGCGGAAATCGTCGCCAGTACGTTGCTCAACCGCGTCGGGTGTCCGCAGGACGTTGCGCGGGCGGTACACTACCTGCTGGCTGCAGCGGACTATGTCACCGGCCAGGTGATCAACGTCGATGGCGGTCGCACCGCGCATCTTTGAATCGTTGACCTGCCGGAGAAAGCCGCTCGTGAACCTGTCGAACACCCTGCTGCGCTTGAGAAAGCGCCTCGAGAGCAAGGCTGGCAAGGCGATAGCCGATTACAACATGATCGAAGACGGTGACACGGTCCTGGTCTGCGTTTCGGGCGGCAAGGATTCGTACACGCTGCTGTCGCTCCTGATGGCCCTGCGCGAGCGGGCGCCGATTGCCTTCCGTCTGATCGCCATGAACCTCGACCAGAAACAGCCCGGGTTTCCGGCCGAGGTACTGCCGGCGTATCTGGAGCAGCTCGGTATCGAGTACCGCATTGTCGAGCAGGACACCTACTCGGTGGTGAAAACCAAGCTGCCGGCGGGCAAGACGACCTGTTCGCTGTGTTCGCGCCTGCGCCGTGGCGTCATCTACCGGACCGCCAAGGAACTGGGGGCGAACAAGATCGCGCTCGGTCATCATCGCGACGACATCGTGCATACCCTCTTTCTCAACCTGCTGTTCGGCGGTCAGCTCAAGGCGATGCCCCCAAAGCTGCTCACCGACGACGGTGCGCATGTCGTCATTCGGCCACTCGCCTATTGTGCGGAAGCGGACATCGCCCGTCTTGCCCGCGGCATGGCGTACCCGATCATCCCCTGCAACCTGTGCGGCGCGCAGGACAACCTGCAGCGGGAGAAAATCCGCGCGATGATGGCTGACTGGGATCGGCGCTTTCCGGGACGCACCGAGGCGGTATTTTCGGCGCTGCAGAAGGTGGTTCCCTCACATCTGGCCGACAATTCTCTTTTCGATTTCAGGGGCTTGCGTCCCGGTGTCGGACCGGCGACAGTGGCTGGCAGCGACTCCGCTCCTGATCCACAAGGGCAGGTGGACTGGTGGTCGGTGCCCGATGTCCTGCCGCTTCGGGTGTTGCGGTCGTGAGGCGCTGCGGTGGATCGGCTGTGCACGGGCTTGCGCCGGTGCTCCGGAACGGCGGCGGATCCGCTGCGGCGGGAGCGGAATTCGATCGATGAGCAACAGTGAAAAGAGTGCTTCGCTGATTCACGCTGCGGTTGCCGGCAGTTCGCGCCTGTTCGAACGACTGGGCACCACCGAGGCCACGCACGCGGTCGAACGCTGCATGAAGCGGATGGTTCGCGGTATCGACGGCTTTCATGGGCGACTTGTGTCGACGGCGCGCGATGAGCTGAGCGCGCTTTTCGACAACGCCAACGATGCCTGTCAGGCCGCGATCGCCATGCAGCGTCGGGTCGCCGATCTGCCGCCCGTTTCGGGAATCCAGTTGGCGATTCGCGTCGGCGTCCACCACGGCGCCGTGGTCGAGCACGAGGGCGAGGTCTTCGGTGAAGCGGTGCGTGTCGCCGAGTCGCTGGCCGGTCTGGCGGACGCCGGGCAACTCGTGGTCAGCGACGAAACGCAAGCCTTGCTGACACCGCAGCTGCAATTGCTGACGCGCCGGCTGGACAGTCGGTCGGACCCGGAACTGCCGGGCGACGGGTCGGTCTTCGAACTGATCTGGGCCGAACCCAAGGCCGCGCCGCGCCATCCAGCGGTCGACAAGCCGCCGTCGGCAAGGGAACGGGAACTGCGGTTGTGCATACGCTACGGCCACTACGTCAAACTGCTCGACCGGCACCGGCCGAGCGTGGCGATGGGTCGCGACGCCGCCTGCGAGATCACTGTGCACAACCGCCGCGCGTCGCGCCAGCATGCCCGCATCGAGCGCCGCGGCGGCAGTTTCGTTCTCATCGACCTGAGCACCAATGGCACCTTCGTGACCGTCAACGGTGAGCAGGAGTTGTTCATCCGGCACGAGCAGTTCGTCCTGCGGGGCAGCGGCGTCATCTCGTTTGCCGCCTCGGCAGGCAGTGCCGCTGCCGACATTGCCGAGTACGAGCATTTGTGAGCGGCCTCGGCTGCGGCGGGGTTTCCGTGGCCTTGCTGCAGACCGCGCAGCGGTGTGGCGGCCGTCGTTGCACCGTGCGGTCCGTCCGGCATCGCCCACGTCCTGCCGCAGATGGGCTGGCGCCGTCAGGCCGCGCCGAGGCGAGCGCGCCTCACTCGCGCCCGGCGTCAGGAAGGCAGCTTGCTGCGTTCGCCCGCAGCGCGGCTGGGGTCGTTTCGGTGCGGGCAATCGGGCTTGGTACACTGAGCGTAGAGGTGGAGGGCGTGCTCGCGAATGCTGAAACCGCGCTCCTTCGCCACGCGCGTCTGCCGGCGCTCGATCTCGGCATCGTAGAACTCCTCGACGCGACCGCAATCGATGCAGACGAGATGGTCATGGTGTTGCCCATGGCTCAGTTCGAACACCGCCTTGCCGGACTCGAAGAAGTGGCGTTCGAGCAGACCTGCCTGCTCGAACTGCGTCAGCACGCGGTAGACGGTGGCCAGACCGATATCCAGATTGTCGGCGAGCAGCAGGCGGTAAACGTCCTCGGCAGTGAGATGGCGAACCTCTGTCTTTTCGAACAAGGCGAGAATCCGGAGGCGGGGTGTGGTGGCTTTCAGCCCCATACTCTTGAGGTCTTCGGGGTTGCTCATCAGCGTACCTTGGTCGGTTGCAGCAAAGGGAACGGGTCTTTTCGAGTATGATATACCGACGACGCCAGCCGTGCGGCACCGTTGCAGGCGTGCGGTCGGCCGACACGCGCTGCGGTGACTGCCTGTGCCCCGATCCGACCTGCCCGATCTCCTCCATACATCACGATTCGACCACAACATGATCCTGCCGCGAGTCGCCGTTACGGCCGTTGCCCTCAGTACGCTGCTTGCCTGTTCGTCGGTACCGCGCATCGTCAAGGAATACCGGATCGATGTGCAGCAGGGCAACGTCCTGACGCAGGACATGGTGGCGCAGTTGCGCCCCGGGCTGTCGCGGGATCAGGTGCGCTTCATTCTCGGCACGCCGCTGTTGATGGACATGTTCCACGCCAGCCGCTGGGACTATTTCTATTCGCTGCAGAAAGGGCGCTCGGGCGAGATCGAAACCCGGCGGCTGTCGGTCTTCTTCGACGCGGAGGGCAAGCTGGTCCGTGTCAGCGGCGATGTCGCGGCGGCGGAGCCCGGGGTGACCGAGCCCGTTTCGGAAACGCGCAACCGCGAGATCGATCTCGGTTCGCTGCCGGACGATGGCAGCGCGGTCCTGCCGCCACCCGACGAAAAGGGCTTTTTTGGTCGCATGATGGAAACGGTGGGATTCTGACATGACTGAACTGAGGATCGCGGTTGCCGGTGCGGGCGGCCGTATGGGACGCACCCTGCTTGAGGCGACGCTGCGCGACGGTGCGGCGAGCCTCGTGGCGGCGCTTGACCATCCTGACGCGAGCGTGCAGGGGAAGGATGCCGGCGAACTGATCGGCATGCCTTGCGGCGTTGCGGTCAGCAGTGATCACGAAGCGGGCATCGCGCGGGCCAGTTGTCTGATCGATTTCACGCGTCCCGAAGCCAGCCTCGGGCACCTGGAAATCTGTCGTCGCCACGGGGTGGCGATGGTCATCGGCACGACCGGTTTCGACGCCGCCGGCAAGGGGGCGATCAGGGCTGCCGCCGAGGAGATTCCGATCGTTCTTGCGCCGAACATGAGTGTCGGCGTCAACCTGGTCTTCCGGTTGCTCGACGTTGCGGCGCGGATTCTCGCCGATGACTACGATGTCGAGATCGTCGAGGCACACCATCGCCACAAGGTCGATGCGCCATCGGGGACGGCGTTGCGCATGGGCGAAGTGGTGGCAGCGGCCCTTGGGCGCGACCTCGCCGAATGCTCGGTCTATGGCCGCCAGGGCGTCACTGGCGAGCGCGCGCCGGCGACCATCGGCTTTGCCACGGTGCGCGGCGGCGACATCGTGGGTGACCACCAAGTCATGTTCTGTGGTCTCGGCGAACGCGTCGAGATTGGCCACAGGGCGAGCAGCCGCATGCCCTATGCGCTGGGGAGCCTGCGCGCGGCACGTTTTCTGGCGCAACGGAAGAATGGCCTGTTCGACATGCAGGATGTGCTCGGTTTGCGCTGAGAGGCCGACAAGTTCACCGCGTCGCCGCCGCCGCCGGCTGGCCACAGTCGGTGCGGCGCTGCCATGTGTCCTGCGCCGCTTCGCCTGGTCGCCCCAAGAGCGGCTGCCTCCCGTATAATGGTAGGGCTGGCAAGGATCCGAGCGGGAGGGCTGAAGGCCTGTCCCGCTTTTGCGTATCTACGGCCCGGACCGGCGACTAATTCAACAGCTTCAACAGGAGTCTTGCGTGTCCTTGTTCCCCACTCTGCCACCGGCGATTCTCGCCCTGGCTGACGGCACGATCTTCAGCGGTCTGGCGATCGGAGCTGCTGGCAGCAGCAGCGGCGAAGTCGTGTTCAACACGGCGATGACGGGTTACCAGGAAATCCTGACCGATCCCTCGTACTGCCGCCAGATCGTCACGCTCACCTGTCCGCATGTCGGCAACGTCGGCTGCAATGACGAGGACTTTGAATCGCGTGCCAATTACGCTGCCGGCCTGGTCATTCGCGACCTGCCGCTGCGCGCCGCGAGCTGGCGCCTGCGGCAGACGCTGCCGGACTACCTGCAGAAGCATGGTATCGTCGCCATCAGCGGTATCGACACGCGCAAGCTGACCCGCATCCTGCGCGAGCAGGGTGCCCAGGCGGGCTGCATCATGGCCGTGGAGATCGATGAGCAGCGTGCGCTGGCCGAAGCCCGGGCCTTTCCGGGTCTGGCGGGAATGGATCTGGCCCGCGTCGTCAGTGTGAGCGAACCATACGCCTGGGAGGGCGGCGCCTGGGGCCTGGGCGGTTACCGCGAGCCGCCGCCGGCCGGGCTGCATGTCGTCGCCTACGATTACGGCGTCAAGCACAACATCCTGCGGATGCTGGCTGCGCGTGGCTGCCGGGTGACCGTGGTGCCGGCGCAGACGACCGCCGCCGCAGTCCTCGAACGGCAGCCCGATGGGGTCTTTCTGTCGAACGGTCCGGGCGATCCGGAGCCCTGCGATTACGCGATCGACGCCATCCGCGAGATCCTGGCCCGACGCGTGCCGACCTTCGGCATCTGTCTGGGCCACCAGTTGCTGGCGCTGGCCTCAGGCGCCAGGACGATGAAGATGAAGTTCGGGCACCATGGTGCCAACCACCCGGTCAAGGATCTGCAGACCGGTCAGGTCCTGATCACCAGTCAGAACCATGGTTTTGCGGTCGATGCCGACACCCTGCCGGCGAACCTGATGCGCACCCACGCTTCGCTCTTCGACGGCTCGCTGCAGGGTGTTGCGCGTGCCGACGTGCCGGCGTTTTCCTTCCAGGGCCATCCTGAGGCGAGTCCGGGGCCGCACGACATCGCCTACCTGTTCGACCGCTTTGTCCAGATGATGCACGACGAGAAGAGGCAAGATGCCCAAGCGCACAGACATTGAGAGCATTCTGATCATCGGCGCCGGGCCGATCGTCATCGGCCAGGCCTGCGAGTTCGATTATTCGGGGGCGCAGGCGTGCAAGGCCCTGCGTGAAGAGGGCTATCGCGTGATCCTGGTGAATTCCAATCCAGCCACGATCATGACCGATCCGGAAATGGCCGATGTGACCTACATCGAACCGATCACCTGGCGCGTGCTCGAGAAGATCATCGACCGCGAGCGGCCGGATGCGCTGTTGCCGACCATGGGTGGTCAGACCGCGCTCAACTGCGCGCTCGACCTGGCCCGGCACGGCATCCTCGATCGCCATTCCGTCGAGATGATCGGCGCCACACGCCAGGCGATCGACAAGGCCGAGGACCGCGAGAAGTTCAAGGCGGCAATGACCCGCATCGGACTCGGTTCGGCACGCTCGTCGGTGGCGCACTCGATGGAGGAAGCGCTGCAGGTCCAGGCGATGATCGGCTATCCGGCGATCATCCGGCCTTCCTTCACCATGGGCGGTTCGGGTGGCGGAATCGCCTACAACCAGGAGGAGTTCATCGAGATCTGCAAGCGCGGTCTCGAGGCCAGTCCGACGCGCGAACTGCTGATCGAGGAGTCGCTGATCGGCTGGAAGGAGTTCGAAATGGAAGTTGTCCGCGACAGGCGGGACAACTGCATCATCGTCTGTTCGATCGAGAACTTCGATCCGATGGGTGTACATACGGGCGATTCGATCACCATCGCGCCGGCGCAGACACTGACCGACAAGGAATACCAGATCATGCGCGACGCCTCGATCGCGGTCCTGCGCGAGATCGGCGTCGACACCGGCGGCTCGAACGTCCAGTTCGCCATCTGCCCGGACGATGGACGGATGATCGTCATCGAAATGAACCCACGTGTCTCGCGCTCGTCGGCGCTGGCATCGAAGGCGACCGGCTTCCCGATTGCCAGAGTGGCGGCGAAACTGGCGGTAGGCTATACGCTGGACGAACTGGCGAACGAGATCACCGGTGGCCTCACTCCCGCCTCCTTCGAGCCGTCGATCGACTACGTGGTGACCAAGGTGCCGCGTTTTGCCTTCGAGAAGTTTCCCGAGGCGGACTCACGGCTGACGACGCAGATGAAGTCGGTGGGCGAGGTGATGGCGATCGGGCGTACTTTCCAGGAATCGCTGCAGAAGGCGCTGCGCGGGCTCGAGGTCGGTGTCGATGGCTTCGACGAGAAGAGCGCCGACCGCGAGGAGATCGAGGCTGCCCTGAGCGAGGCCCGTCCCGAGCGCATCTGGTATCTTGCCGATGCCTTCCGGATCGGCATGTCGCTCGACGAAATCCATCGGCTGACGGCGATCGACCCCTGGTTTCTGGCGCAGATCGAGGATCTCTACCGCAAGGCCGAGCGGGTTCGCGGCCGCGACCTCGGCTCGCTGTCGCGCGACGAACTGCTGCATCTCAAGCGGGCTGGCTTCTCCGACAAGCGGCTCGCCACCCTGATGCGGACGACCCAGACAGCGGTTCGCCAACGTCGCCACGAGTGGCAGCTGCGGCCGGTCTTCAAGCGCGTCGATACCTGCGCCGCCGAGTTCGCCACGCATACCGCGTACATGTACTCGACCTATGAGGAAGAGTGCGAGTCGCGACCCACCAACCGGCAGAAGATCATGGTCCTCGGTGGCGGGCCCAACCGCATCGGCCAGGGAATCGAGTTCGACTACTGCTGCGTCCATGCCGCGCTGGCGATGCGTGCCGACGGCTACGAGACGATCATGGTGAACTGCAACCCGGAGACGGTATCCACCGATTACGATACCTCCGATCGCCTCTATTTCGAGCCGTTGACGCTCGAGGACGTGCTCGAGATCGTTGCCGTCGAGAAGCCGCTCGGGGTCATCGTCCAGTTCGGTGGTCAGACGCCGCTCAAGCTGGCGCGCGACCTCGAAGCCAATGGCGTGCCGATCATCGGCACCAGCCCGGACATGATTGACGCCGCCGAGGATCGCGAGCGTTTCCAGCACCTGCTGCATGCGCTTGATCTGCGACAGCCGGCCAACCGGACTGCCCGGACGGAGCCGGAGGCGTTGCGCCTGGCTGCCGAGATCGGCTATCCGCTGGTGGTGCGACCGTCCTACGTCCTCGGCGGCCGGGCGATGGAGATCGTCCATGAGGAGCGTGACCTCGAGCGTTACATGCGGGAAGCCGTCAAGGTCTCGAATGATTCGCCGGTGCTTCTCGACCGTTTCCTGAACGATGCGTCGGAGGTCGACGTCGACGCGCTGTGTGATGGCGACGAGGTGCTGATCGGTGGCGTCATGGAGCACATCGAACAGGCCGGGGTGCACTCCGGCGATTCCGCCTGCTCGCTGCCGCCCTATACGCTGGCCCCCGAAATGCAGGACGAGTTGCGCCGGCAGACACGACTTCTCGCCAGGGGCCTCAAGGTCTGCGGGCTGATGAACATCCAGTTTGCCATCCAGAAGGGAGTCGTCTTCGTTCTCGAGGTCAACCCGCGCGCATCGCGTACCGTTCCCTTCGTCTCGAAGGCGACCGGGCGGCCGCTGGCGAAGATCGCCGCCCGTTGCATGGTCGGCAGGTCGCTGGCCAGCCAGGGCCTCACCAGTGAGGTGGTGCCCGATTACTTCTCGGTCAAGGAGGCCGTTTTCCCCTTCATCAAGTTTCGCGGCGTCGACACCATTCTCGGCCCGGAGATGAAGTCGACGGGCGAGGTGATGGGCGTCGGGCGCAGCTTTTCCGAGGCGTTCGTCAAGAGCCAGCTGGCTGCGAGCGTGCGCTTGCCCAGTTCCGGACAGGTGTTCGTCAGTGTCAAGGATTCGGACAAGGTGAAGGCGGTGAAGATCGCGGCCGAACTGCAGGCTGCCGGCTTCACGCTGCTCGCGACGCGCGGGACAGCGGCGGCGATCGCCGCTGCGGGCATCGCCGTGACGTCGGTGAACAAGGTGACCGAGGGGCGTCCACACGTCGTCGACATGATCAAGAACAACGAGATCGTTCTGATCATCAACACCGTCGACGAGAAGCGCAAGGCGATCAGCGACTCGCGATCGATTCGCACCTCGGGGCTGGCGGCGCGGGTGACGATCTACACGACGATCTGGGGCGCCGAAGCGGCAGTGGCGGGGATCAGGAACCGTGGTGAGCTGGTGGTCTACCCGATACAGGAGCTGCACGCGCAACTTCATTAGTCCATCCCCGCAACCGTCGGCGCCGTGCTGCTGTTGCCGGTGCCGCAATCTTGTCACTGGCAGCGAACGATATGAGCAAAGTACCCGTAACCGTCAAGGGCGCAGAACAGCTGCGTGCCGAACTGCATCACCTGAAGAGCGTCGAGCGTCCGCGGGCGATTGCGGCGATCGCCGAGGCGCGCTCGCACGGCGACCTTTCGGAGAATGCCGAGTACGACGCTGCCAAGGAAAGGCAGGGCTTCATCGAGGGCCGCATCAAGGAGTTCGAGAGCAAGCTCGCCAACGCCCAGGTCATCGACCCGAAGCTCCTCGATGCCGACGGGCGCTGCGTCTTTGGCGCAACGCTCGACCTCGAGGACCAGGAAACCGGCGTCCGGGTGTGCTACCAGATCGTCGGCGAAGACGAGGCCGACATCAAGGGCGGCAAGATCTCGATCAATTCGCCGATCGCGCGGGCGCTCATCGGCAAGTTCGCCGGCGACATCGCCGAGGTGCAGGCACCGGGCGGCGTTCGCGAATACGAAGTCATCGACGTTCGCTACGAGTGAGCGCCTTCATGCGGCGCCTTGCCGAGATTCTGCATGGGGTCGCCCTGACGCTCTGGGTGGGTGGCCTGTGGTCGATCGGCTACCTGGTCGCGCCAACGCTGTTTCACGCCCTGAGCAACGACCGCCAGCTGGCCGGCCAGCTGGCCGGCCGCCTGTTCGAACTGATCGGCTGGGTGGGGCTGGTGTGTGCCATCTATGTGTTGCTTTTCCTGCTCGTACGCCTGCGCAGAGCGGCACTGCGGCGTTGGGATTTCTGGCTGCTGATCCTGATGTTGCTGCTGACGGTCGTCGGTCTCTTCGGCGTCCAGCCACTGCTCGCGCAGCTCAAGGCCGACGCCCTGCCGCGCGAGGTCATGGCGAGTGTCTTGCGTGACCGCTTTGCGGCCTGGCATGGCGTATCCAGCATCCTCTACCTGTTGCAGAGTCTCGTCGGCCTGCTGCTGGTTGCCGCCGCGGCGCGCGGTGTTCGCTAGGCGCGCGGGTGGCCGCCGCGCGGGCGGGTCAGCCGTCGGTGTTGCCCTGGAAACTGCGTTTGCTGCGCCGTGGCAGGTTGCGCCGCAGGCGCCCCCGGTGCGGCGCTGCCTGCTGCTCCGGGCGCGGCCGCCAGAGAACGAGGAGCTTGCCGATGTGCTGCACCGGCGCCGCAGCCAGCCGCTCGCAAAGACTGGCGAGGAAGTTCTCGCGCTCTTCGCGGTCATCGTTGTAGACCCGTACCTTGATCAGTTCGTGCGCCGCCAGGCTGGCGTCGATTTCCCGCACGACCGGTTCGGAGAGTCCGTTCTGGCTGATCGCCACCACCGGCTGCAGAGAATGGGCGCGGGCGCGCAGCGCGCGCCGCTCTTCGGAGTTCAGGTTGAGCATGCTGGGTCCCTCGATGGAGGACCCATTCTAGCGGGTTTCCAGCCATGAAGCGCAGCCGATCGAGCAACGCCTGGTTGCGTGAGCACGTCAGCGACAGTTATGTCCAGCGGGCCAGGGCAGAAGGCTACCGCTCGCGCGCCGCCTACAAGCTCCTGCAGATCGACGACCGGGACCATCTGCTCCGCCCTGGCGATCTGGTGGTCGATCTGGGCGCGAGTCCGGGCGGCTGGTCGCAGGTGGTCGCGAAGCGCCAGCAGGGTCGGGGTCGGGTCATTGCGGTCGACATGCTGGCCATGGAGCCGCTGCCGGGCGTCGTCTTCCTGCCGGGCGACTTTCGCCAGCAGGAGGTACTCGATCGTCTGCAGGAACTGCTGCAGGAACAGAGGCCGGGGCTGGTGCTTTCCGACATGTCGCCCAATATTTCCGGCATCAGCCTGTGCGATCAGGCTCAGGGCATGCATCTGTCGGAACTCGCTCTCGACTTTGCGCGTCAGTGGCTGCAACCGGACGGCTGTCTGCTGGTCAAAGTCTTTCAGGGTCAGGGCTTCGACGATTTTCTCGTCCAGATGCGCCTGCACTTCAGGTTGGTGTGCCTGCGCAAACCGGATGCCTCGCGTGATCGCAGCCCGGAAGTATATCTTCTCGGCAGGGGTCTCAAAGCTTGACGGGAAGTCAAAGGCTTTTGCTTGATTCTCCGGCTGGGAATCGGTTTAGAATGCAATTCTGCAAGAATGGTGGGTACTCTCGAGACCGGCCGTGCGGGCAAGACGATGAGGTGACACATTGAATAACATGTTCAAGAATCTGGCAGTCTGGCTGGTGATCGGTCTCGTCCTGATGACCGTTTTCAACCAGTTCAACAATCGCCAGGTGGCCCAGCAGTCGATGGAGTACTCGCAGTTCATCGAGGAGGTCGGCAAGGGCAACATCGCCAAGGTGGTGATCGAGGGGCGGGTCCTCAAGGCAACGACCACCGATGGTCGCAAGCTGACGAGCTATGCTCCGCCCGACCTGTGGATGGTCTCGGATCTTCTCAAGCACGGCGTCAAGATCGAAGCCAAGCCGGAAGAAGAGCAGTCGTTCCTGATGAGCATCTTCGTCAGCTGGTTCCCGATGCTGCTGCTGATCGGCGTCTGGATCTTCTTCATGCGCCAGATGCAGGGCGGCGGCCGCGGTGGTGCCTTTTCGTTCGGCAAGAGCAAGGCGCGCCTGCTTGACGAGTCGACCAACACAATCACTTTTGCCGACGTTGCCGGCTGCGACGAGGCGAAGGAAGAAGTCTCCGAACTCGTCGACTTCCTGCGCGACCCGTCGAAGTTCCAGAAACTTGGCGGACGCATCCCGAAGGGCGTGCTGCTCGTCGGCAATCCGGGAACCGGCAAGACGCTGCTGGCGAAGGCCATTGCCGGCGAGGCCAAGGTACCCTTCTTTTCCATTTCCGGCTCGGATTTCGTGGAGATGTTCGTCGGTGTCGGTGCTGCGCGGGTTCGCGACATGTTCAAGAACGCCAAGAAGCACGCTCCGTGCATCATCTTCATCGATGAGCTCGATGCCGTCGGCCGCCAGCGTGGTGCTGGCCTCGGCGGTGGCAACGACGAACGCGAGCAGACGCTGAACCAGATGCTGGTCGAAATGGACGGCTTCGAAGGCAGTGTCGGCGTCATCGTCATTGCCGCGACCAACCGGCCGGACGTGCTGGATCCTGCACTGATGCGTCCGGGCCGCTTCGATCGCCAGGTGGTCGTTCCGCTGCCCGACATCCGTGGCCGCGAACAGATCCTGGTGGTGCACATGCGAAAGGTACCGCTGTCACCGGATGTCAAGGCTGACATCATCGCTCGCGGCACACCGGGCTTTTCGGGTGCCGACCTCGCCAATCTGGTCAACGAAGCGGCGCTTTTTGCCGCTCGCGGCAACAAGCGCCTGGTGGACATGGAGGATTTCGAGAAGGCCAAGGACAAGATCATGATGGGCGCCGAGCGGCGGAGCATGGTCATGAACGAGGACGAGAGGCGCAATACGGCCTATCACGAGTCGGGGCATGCGGTGGTTGCCAAGCTCATGCCGAAGTCGGATCCGGTACACAAGGTGACGATCATTCCGCGTGGTCGTGCCTTGGGACTGACCATGCAGTTGCCTGAAGAGGATCGCTACGCCTATGACCGCGTCTACCTGATGAGTCGCATTGCCGTTCTCTTCGGCGGCCGGATTGCCGAAGAACTGTTCATGAACCAGATGACGACCGGTGCCTCGAACGACTTCGAGCGCGCGACGCAGATGGCACGTGACATGGTCACTCGCTACGGCATGTCGGACGCCCTGGGTCCGATGGTGTACGGGGAGAACGAAGGCGAGGTCTTCCTTGGGCGATCGGTGACGACGCACAAGAACATGTCGGAAGCGACGATGGAGAAGGTAGACCGCGAGATCCGCCGCATCATCGACGAACAGTACGCCCTCGCCCGCCGTCTGCTGGAGGAGCACCGCGACAAGGTCGAGGCGATGGCGGCGGCGCTGCTCGAGTTGGAAACGATCGATGCCGACCAGATCAATGACATCATGCACGGCAAGCCGCCGCGGCCGCCAAAGCAGACACAGCTGCCTTCGGCCAACAAGAGCGATCACAACGCGCCCGACGCGGCGCCGAGCGCGCCGCCGGCCCCCGCCTGACGCGAGAGGACGGCGGCTGCAGCCGACCGGATTCGCTGTCGCATGCTGCGTTGCGGACGTTTCCAACTGGCCATCGATCGCCCATTGCTGATGGGCATCGTCAACCTGACTGACGACTCCTTCTCGGGCGACGGCCTTGCCGGTGACACGGCTGCGGCGGTTGCACGGGCGCAGAAGCAGATCGACGCGGGTGCCGACCTGCTCGACTTGGGCGCGGAGTCCTCCCGTCCCGGCGCGCTGCCGGTCAGCGCAGATGACGAACTGGATCGACTGCTGCCGGTACTCGACGGGCTTGTCGGCTGTGGCGTGCCGATCTCCGTCGATACCTACAAGCCGGAGGTGATGCGTGCCGCCCTGCGGCACGGTGCATCGATGATCAATGACATCTACGGCTTGCGCATGCCCGGGGCTGTCGAGGCAGTGGCCGGCAGCGATTGCGCGGTCTGCCTGATGCACATGCAGGGAGAGCCGCTGACGATGCAGCAGCAGCCCTCGTACCGCAACGTCGTGGCCGAGGTACGCCTCTTCCTGCGCCGCCGCGTGCAGGCGGCGAGGGCAGCCGGCATCAGTGACGAGCGTCTGGTGCTCGACCCGGGCTTCTGCTTCGGCAAGACCCTGCAGCACAATCTGGAATTGCTGCGTGGCCTCGACCGGCTGGCGGGCGAAGGCCTGCCGGTGCTGGCAGGGCTGTCGCGCAAGTCGATGCTCGGTGCCATCACCGGGCGCCCGCTCGGCGAGCGCCTCGCGGCCAACATCGCCGCCGCCGTCCTGGCTGTCGAGCGCGGTGCGCGCATCCTGCGCGTTCACGATGTGGCCGAAACGCGCGACGCCATTGCCGTCTGGCAGGGAATGCGCGGCGCGGCCGCTGCGTCGCCGGCACTGGTTCCTTGACGACCCCCGCCCCGGCACCCCACGCTCTCCCCGGCGATCCCCGGCGGCAGGCGGGCATGCTTTACGCACGCCGGTAAGGGGCGCGAACCGCTGTCGGCAGTCGCGTCACAGGCCCCGTTTGTGCGTTAATTGGCGGTGCAGGTCCCAGTCCTGTGCGTAAAATGTCACTTGCGTGACAGGTGCCAGTCGGCAGCTGTGCTCAAGGGGAGAGAAAATCGTGACGAGAAAGTATTTTGGCACCGATGGCGTCCGCGGGCGCGTCGGCGAGACGCCGATCACGCCCGAGTTTGTCATGCGGCTGGGACATGCTGCGGGGCGGGTCCTGGCTGCGCGCGACAGTGCGCGCAGCCATGCCAAGCCAGGCGACCGGCCGGCGGTGCTGATCGGCAAAGACACCCGGATCTCGGGCTACATGCTCGAGGCGGCACTCGAAGCCGGGTTTTCCGCGGCCGGCGTCGATGTCTGCCTGGTCGGACCGATGCCGACGCCGGCCATTGCGTACCTCACTCGCGCACTGCGCCTGCAGGCCGGCATCGTCATCTCGGCGTCGCACAACCCGTACTACGACAATGGGATCAAGTTCTTTGCGGCGAACGGAAGCAAGCTGCCCGACGAGATGGAACTCGAAATCGAGGCGGCTCTGGATGAACCGCTGACCTGTGTTCCCTCCGCAGGTCTCGGGCGGGCGCGGCGGATCGACGACGCCGACGGGCGCTACATCGAGTTCTGCAAGGGCACCTTTCCCTTCGAGATGGACCTGCGCGGGCTGAAGATCGTCGTCGATTGTGCCAACGGTGCTGCCTATCATCTCGCGCCGCATGTCTTTCACGAACTGGGGGCCGAAGTCAGCGACATCGGCACCGAACCCAATGGACTCAACATCAACCAGGATGTCGGCGCTACAGCGCCCGCCGCTTTGTCCAAGGCAGTCGTGGCGCAGGCGGCCGATCTCGGGATCGCGCTTGACGGTGACGCCGACCGCTTGATCATGGTCGATTCGCGGGGCCAGGTCTATGATGGCGACCAGTTGCTGTTTGCGGTGGTGCGGAGCCGATTGCGACAAGGCGCGGTCGCCGGAGTCGTCGGCACGCTGATGACCAATCTGGCTCTCGAACACGCCCTCGGCGAACTCAAGGTTCCGTTCGTCCGTGCTGCCGTTGGCGACCGCTACGTCATGGACATGTTGCGGCAGAAGGGCTGGCTTTATGGTGGCGAAAACTCGGGCCACATCCTCTGTCTCGACCGGCACACCACCGGCGACGGCATCGTCTCCGCGTTGCAGGTGTTGTGTGCGCTGCGCGAGGAAGGCTGCGACCTGCAGCAACTGCTGGGCTGCCTGCAACTGTATCCGCAGAAGCTCATCAACGTCGCGTTGAGCAAGGGCTTTCCGTGGCAGGAGCATGCGCTGATCGCGGCCGCGCGTGCCGAGGTCGAGCGCGACCTTCAGGGATGCGGGCGGGTGTTGCTGCGCGCTTCCGGAACCGAGCCGTTGTTGCGCGTGATGGTGGAAGGGCAGGATTCGCTGTTGGTCAGCAGTGCCGCAGAGAAACTTGCCGCGGCTGTTCGCGAAGCGGTTTCGTCGTAGTCGGCCGTCGGGGCGAGTGCCACGGGGCGGGCCGCGAGTTCCTGAATGCCGCGCCGTGGCCGATTCGCGGCGTCACCCTCCGTTCATTCCGCCGACGGCCGGTGGTGCACCCCGGACGGCTGTCGGCGAGCGGCTTGTAGCCTGCTGGCTGCAGCTCTGCCGGCACCTGCGTCCCGGTCTGCTGCCAACGACTGGTTGCCGCTCGCTCAATAGAGCAGGAAGTCCTGGCGCATCTGCAACCACGCGTCTTCGTCGGCGCGACTGATCGCATCGAGGTCGCCGGGTGTTGCCGTCGGATCGTCGACCCACTGCCGCAGCAGGGGCGAGCCGCTTATCAGGTCGATCGCCAGCCGATCGAGTTCGTACTCGTACGGAAAATCACGCCACAGCGGGTAGTCCGGCTGCAGTTGCCGCAAGACCTTGAAAGCGAGACTCTGCAAGCGCCACGGACGGAACATCTCGTGCCCGTAGGCGTCGTCGTCGACATGGATCTGGATGCCGTGGCAGAGCTGTCCGGCATGTTTGTGGAAGGTCGGCTCGAACCAGCACGCGCGCAGGCGGCAGCCCTGCAGCCAGGTCGGCGCCAGCGCATGCATGCCGGCGATCAGCCGGCGCGCGTCGACGTCGGGTGCGCCAAACAGCTCGAGCGGGCGGGTCGTGCCGCGCCCCTCGGAAAGTGAGCTGCCCTCGAGCATCACGGTGCCGGCATAACAGCGCGCCATCGCCAGGCTGGGCGCGTTGGGGCTCGGGTTGATCCAGCTGCGCTGGCCGGTCGGCCAGCCGTAGCCGGGTGCCGACGCCGGCGCCCAGCCATGCATCCGGATGACCGTGCAGTCGAGTTCGAGTTCGAACTCGCTGACGAACCAGCAGGCGAGTTCGCCCATCGTGAGGCCGTGGCGCATCGGCAGCGGTCCGGCACCGACGAAGCTCTGCCAGCCGGGGCGCAGCAGCAATCCTTCGACCGGCCGCCCGACCGGGTTCGGTCGGTCCAGGATCCATACTTCCTTGCCCCGCAGGGCGGCAGCCTCGAGAACGTACAGCAGCGTGGTGATGAAGGTGTAGATGCGGCAGCCCAGATCCTGCAGGTCGACCAGCAGGACGTCGAAGCTCGACATCATCTCCGCGGTCGGCCGTCGTACCGTACCGTAGAGGCTGAATACCGGGATGCCGTGCTGCGGGTCGAAGAACTCGGCCGACTCGACCATGTTGTCCTGCTTGTCGCCGCGCAATCCGTGCTGCGGTCCGAACGCGGCGGTCAGGCGCAGATCGGGCAGTTCCGCCAGCGCGTCGAGCGCATGCCTGAGGTCGGCGCTGACCGATGCCGGGTGGGCGAGCAGCGCCAGCCTGCGGCCACGCAGGGGCCGCCGCAGGTCGGGGTCGCTGAGCAAACGGTCGAGGCCGCAGAGGAGGGTGGGCATCAGGAATTCCTTGAGGCAGAATCGGCAGCCGGCGCGAGCACGAGGCGAAAGCCGTCGCGATGATGAAAGTCCGGCCGACCGGCCGGATGGTGCAAGGCCCAGTAGCTGTGGCTGCCATCGACGACATCGGCAGCTTCGACCACTGCGGCGAGACCAACCTGCAGTGTCGCCGTGGCAGCCTCTGCCGGCAAGGCCGCGGCGGCAACCAGCACCTCGAGTTCGAGGCGGCCGGCCGACAGCCTGGCCGTCAGCTGCGGCGCCGGCAGCGACGCGGGCTCGGCTGCGGGCTGGCGGTAGGCTTTGAAGGCGTAGCTTGCCCATTCACCGGATGGCGAGAAGTTGAACTCCAGGTACGCGGGCTCGCCAGCGATGCCGATGAAGGCCTCGAAGCAGCTGTGTTCCCAGAGGCCGTTGGCACGCCCGGGAGTCGCGGGCGGCGGGATTCGCAGGCGCACCATGTCGCCGCGCAGCCGGTAGGCCAGCGTGAGGTCGCCGCTGGTGGTCCTTTCTGCGCGCGCCTCGACCGATCGGACTACGGGCGTCGGCGTTGCCGGGTGGCAGAGGAGGGTCAGGGGGAATTCGGTGACAGGCATCGGCAGGATGGTTGCGTACCGGCAGGAGCCCGAATTCTACCCTCTGTACCGCTTGCCGCGCCCTGCCGCGCGCACGCCGGGCGGGCGTTCAGGCGGCACCGGCTGCCGACGACTCATCCGCCACTCCTCAGGTCTCGCCGGTTGCCGCGGTGCCGCAGAACATGATGAAGGCCTGGTCGACGATGCTTCGCTCGAGCGCCCGGACGATGAACACCAGCCTGCTTTGCCGGTCGTCATCCGGCCACTCGGGCAGCGATGCTGCCGGATAGCGCATGTGCTGCACACACTGCACGACTCGTGGCCCAACCTCGTCGACGACGGCAACGAGGCCCTTGATGCGCAGGATGCGGTCACCACAGGTGGCGAGCAGGACGTCGATCGCCTCGGTGAAGTCCGCCCAGGCAAAAGGCTCGGCGAAGCGCAGGACGAAGGAGTGGACCAGAGCGTCATGGCGATTGACGTCATGCACGTGCAGGTCGTGTTGCGAGGCAGCCTGTTCGGCCTTGACCTTTTCCTCGGCAAGCCAGCGCCGGACATCGGCAGGCTTGCCGACGGGGTCGTAGAGGCCGCAGCCAAGTACCTGCCCGGCATCGATGCAGCCATGCGCGACCTCGATCTGCGGTGCTGCCGGGTTCGCCCGTCGCAGTCGCCGCGACAGGGCGGCGATGGTTGACGGGTCTGCCAGATCGCATTTGGTCAGCAACAGGCGATCGGCCATCGTCACCTGCCGCACTGCCTCGAAATGGCGCCCGAGCTGGCGGCTGGCGTGCGTCGCGTCGACCGCGGTGACGACTCCATCGATACGGAAGCGCTCGGCGATGAAAAAGTCCTCGAGCAGCGTATACAGCACGGGTGCCGGATCGGCGAGGCCGGTGGTTTCGATGAGGACGCGCGAAAAGGCAGGGATCTCGTGGCGCAGACGTCGCATGAACAGATCGCGCAGGCTGCGTGCGAGTTCGCCGCGGACACTGCAGCAGAGACAGCCCGAGTCGAGAACGACCACGTTGTCGTCCACCTTGTCGACCAGGTGATGATCGATCGCGACTTCACCGAATTCGTTGATCAACACGGCCGCATCGGCCATTGCGGGTTGTCGCAGGAGATGGTTGAGGAGTGTGGTCTTGCCGGCACCCAGGAAGCCGGTCAGGATCGTCACCGGGATCGCCCGCTCCGGCGAAAGTGCGGCGGTCACTGCGCTTTGCCGGTGCACTGCGCGCAGCGTCCGCGCAGATCGAGTTCGATACGCGACAGCGAGAAGCCTTCCGGCAGGCTTGGTGCTGCGGGTGGAGCGGCGTCGAGGCAGAAGACGCGGCCACAAGCGTCACAACGGAAGTGGGTATGCGCAGCGTGTTCGCTGCTGCTGGCGGCGGAAAAGCGGAACGTGCGCTGCGTATCGGTATTCCTGTGCGCCAGACCGCTTGCAACCAGCCAGTCGAGGACGCGATAGAGGGTGACGCGATCGAGGGCCAGGTCACCGAGCGCCTGTTCGATCTCGTGGTGGGTCAGTGCGGTTGGTGCCGATCGCAACAGGCGGAGGACGCGAACGCGCGCCGGCGTGGCGCGCGCGCCGGTCCGGCGAATCAGGAGTGCCGCGCCCTCGGCGTCGGTCGGCTGTTCGCCACTCCGGTTGGCAGCAGGCTTCATGGTCACGAATTAGAACACAGCGGCGGATCACCTGCAACTCTGTTGCAGGTGATCCGCCGCCCGCTGCGGTTGGGTGTAAGTTTCAGTCCTCTTCGGCGACGAATCGGTGTTCGAAGGGTTGCGAAAAGCGTGCTGTGGAGCTGCGGCAGGTTCATGCAGGCGGCCATCGCCGTGGCGCATGTCCTCATTCGACCGGTTGCAGGAGGCGGAAACTGTCGGCGCGCTTTCATTGTCCGATAACTACGGCTGCCCACGCGCGTGGTTCGGCAAGGTGGGCAGCGGATTTCCCTGCTGCTCGCGGGCTGATCGACGCGCTTGCTGATCGCGCGCGACGGCGCCTCCGTGCGGGGGGTGCCGCTGCGGTCAGCAGATTGGTCCTGTTGGAGAGAATCATGAATCGTTGTCAGACACTGAAATGGTTGAGCCGCATGCCGATCGGCATCGTCCCAGCGGGAACCGCGGGCCCGAACTCGACCACCGATGGCGGTAGGCTCGAGAAGTCGCAAGCCGAGTGGGCCACGCTGTTGTCGCTTGCCGCCTATCGTGTCCTCTTCGAAGAGGACACCGAACGCGCCGGGACGAGTCCTTTGAACGACGAGAAGCGCGATGGCACCTTCGTTTGTGCGGCCTGTCATCTGCCGCTCTTCGACAGCTCGGCGAAGTACGAGAGCGGCACCGGTTGGCCCAGCTTCTGGAAGCCTCTGGCCGGGGCTATCGCCACCCGCACCGACTTCAGGTTGATCTACCCGCGCACCGAATATCACTGCAGCCGCTGCGGCGGGCATCATGGGCACGTTTTCGGCGATGGTCCGAAGCCCACCGGCAAGCGCTACTGCAACAACGGTGTTGCGCTGCGCTTCGTGCCGCGCGCCGAGCCACTGCCCGAACTGCGCACATGAGGCATGCTTTCCTCCTTGCGCTGTTGTTTGTCGTCGCCACTCCGGTTGGCGCTGCCGATACGGCTGTCGGCAAGCCAGGCGAAGTACGCACGGCGATCTTCGCGGGTGGCTGCTTCTGGTGCATCGAGGCGGACTTCGAAAAGTTGCCGGGAGTCGTCGCCGTCGAGTCGGGCTACACCGCCGGGCGAACGCTCAACCCGACCTACGAGCAGGTGAGTTCGGGAAGCACCGGTCACACCGAGGCGGTGCGCGTCAGCTACGACGCGCGGCGGATCAGCTACGTGCAACTCCTCGACTTCTTCTGGCGCCACATCGACCCGACCGTCAGGAACCGGCAGTTCTGCGACGTCGGCTCGCAGTATCGCAGCGGCATCTACTGGCAGGACGACTTCGAACGGAAGGCTGCCCATGGCAGTCGCGACGCCCTGTTGGCCAGTGGCAAGCTGCCGCGAATAGAAACCGAGATTGCCGCCGCCTCCGTATTCTATCCGGCCGAGGAATACCATCAGGACTACTACCGGAAGAATGCCGTGCGCTACTCGTACTATCGGCTTTCCTGTGGCCGCGATGCCCGGATCAGGCAAATCTGGGGCGATGGCTGAGCGCTGACGACCGGCTGCGACGGCGCACCGCGAGCCGCGCCCAGAGCCGCCGCCGCCCCCTCCTGGCAGGCCCATCGCTGGCACCGCCCGCTCGCGGACAGCGTCCTCGCCGGTTCGCGGGCATGACTGCACCAGTCATCAGTCTGCCTGACAGAGAAGGCCCTTGAGATATTCGCCTTCGCTGAAGTGCAATCCCACCGGGTGATCGGCGGGTGCCGTCAGTCGGCGCAGGATGCGTGCTTCGCGACCAGCGGTGATCGCCGCATCGGCGACGATCTCCTGAAAGTGCTCGCGACTGATCCCACCCGAGCACGAGTAGCTCATCAGCAGGCCGCCCGGGCGCAGCAGACGGAAGCCGAAGACGTTGATGTCGCGGTAGGCGCGCGCGGCGCGCTCCGCATGCGCTGCCGAAGGGGCGAACTTCGGTGGATCGAGGATGATCAGGTCGAAGCGTTCGCCGTTTGCCTTCAGCCGCCGCAGTTCGTTGAAGACGTCGGCCTCGCGCCACTCGGCACGGCTCGCATCGAGTTGCCGGTTGAGTGCGAGGTTTTCGGTGGCCGTCGCCAGTGCCGGTGCGGAAGAGTCGATCGACAGCACCTCGCTGGCGCCGCCGGCGAGTGCCTGCAACGAGAAACCGCCGCTGTAGCAGAAACAGTTCAGCGTTCGGCGCCCGCTGGCGAGCAGGCGCGCCAAAAGGCGGTTGTCGCGCTGGTCGAGATAGAAACCGGTCTTGTGGCCGGAAACGATGTCCACCCGCATGCGAACGCCGTTCTCGACGATGCTCAGGGGCGTCGACGGCGCCTCGCCAACGAGCCAGCCGGCGACGGGCAGCAGCCCCTCGAGGCGGCGGACGTCCGAATCCGAGCGCTCATACATCCGCTCGCAGCCCGTTGCCCGCTGCAGCGCACGCACCAGCGCGGGTCGCCACTTGTCAGCGCCGGTGGCGGTCAACTGCAGGACGATGGTATCGGCGTAGCGATCGGCAATGACGCCGGGCAGGCCGTCGGACTCGCCATGCAGCAGGCGCAGCCCTTCCTGTTCGCGCAACTCGGGCAGCAGCAGCCGACGTTCGACCGCCGCCTGCACGCGACGCTTGAAGAAGGCGTCATCGACGACCTCCTGCGTGTCGAAGGTCCACACGCGGGCCCGGATCTTCGATTCGGGGCTCCACGCTGCCTTGGCCAGCGGCCGCCCGTTGGCGGCGACGACCTCGACCGTAT
This sequence comes from Candidatus Accumulibacter similis, assembly GCA_013347225.1. Classification (NCBI taxonomy): domain Bacteria; kingdom Pseudomonadati; phylum Pseudomonadota; class Betaproteobacteria; genus Candidatus Accumulibacter; species Candidatus Accumulibacter similis. The sequence continues at coordinate 1,429,463 of CP054595.1, forward strand.
CGCCGGCACGGGCGCGACCGTCGAGTCGGTCGACAGCGGCAGCAAAGATCCACGGATGATGGCGGGCAAGCTGGCGATCCTTGCCCGGCAGGAGAACGAGTTGAGCCATGCGGAAGCTGCCCGGTGCTGGTCAGTGGCGAGGCGCGCAGTCTACACCACTGCCGCGGCCGCCGACGCCCTGTTTCGCCGCCCGCCGCCAGAGCATGCGTTCGGGCAGCAGGCTTTTTGAGCCCGATCAACGCAACGGCCCACAGGCAACGCCTATAATCGGCTCACCCTGACCACCTGCCGAGTCATTCCCGAGACATGTCGCGCACCCTGCCGCTCAGCCTGCTGATCATTCTTGCGGGGCCGGCTGCAGCCGACGCCGACGGCGTCGCCGCAGTGCTGGCGGCGATCGGTGATCTCGGTCGACTGAATGGCCAGGCGCTGGCCTGCAGCCAGATGGGCACTGCCAGCCAGGCGAAGACGCTGATGATCCGGCATGCGCCGAGGACTCGTCGCTATGGCGAGGTGTTCGAAGAACGAACCAGCGAGGCCTTCCTTGCCCAGGGTGGCGACCTGACGGCCTGTCCGTCGGCCGCCGAGTTCAGCTCCCGGCTGGACGAACTGTCCCTGCGCCTGCAGTCACTGCTGCCGGTCGGAGAGACGGCGACGCAGACGCCTGTTACCCGATGAGCCGGAGCCTCCGAATCGCGTTGTGCTTCGCGTTCGCCGTCTGCGGGCAGTCGGCGGTGGCGGATGATGTGGCGGCAGGCGCCCAGGCCGGATTGCCGGCGCGCTATCTCCTGATGGATGCCAACGGGCGGGCGGTCAGCAACGAGGATTTTCCGGGCCGCCTGCAACTGATTTCCTTCGGCTACACCTTCTGCCCGGATGTCTGTCCGACGACGCTGGCCGAGATGGCGGCGGTCCTCGCAGCGCTCGGTCCCGACGCCGATCGCCTGCAGGCGATCTTCATTACCGTCGACCCGGAGCGCGACACGGCGAGCATGCTGCGCAGCTATGTTCGCTTCTTCGATCCGCGGATCATCGGTCTCGGCGGATCGCCTGCCCTCGTCCGGCGTGCCGCCGACCACTTCGGAGTACGCTACGAACAGGTGCGTGAGCCCGGCGCGCCTGCCGATCAGTACGCCGTCGACCATTCGGTGGGGATGTTCCTGCTCGGGGCCGATGGCCGCTACCTGCGCCGCTTCGCCTACGCCATGCCGGCGGCCGAGATCGTCGGACAGATCCGCGCGGTCATGGGCGCGAGCCAGCAGCGACCGGGGCCGCAGCGCCAGTCGTCGCCGACCAGGTAGGTCGGTACCCCTTTCTGCATCCGATCCCGGTTACTGGAGACTCTCCCCGATGAAACGAGGACCCCTCGCCATGCTCCTTCTGCTTCCCGCATTTGCTGCGTCGGCTGGCGAGCGACTGTCCTGTCCCGATCTGGCGGCTGCCGTCCAGGTCGGCAACTGTCCCGGCGAGGCCGAACTGCGTTATACCTTCGACGGCTTCTGCAGTGACAATCGCCGCATCTACCAGCACGATGCCGCTTTGTGTGCCGACTACGAGGAGTATCGGAAAGCGAAGAACGTGGCGCAGTGGGAATCGGCGGACGGCGCCTTCAGCGCCTACGTCTCCTGCGACGCGACTCCCGCCCGCCTGCACTTGGCGCGGGCGGTGCGCATCGCGGTGTCACGGCGGGGCCAGATCAGCCGGGTGGCCTGCGACTACGGTGAGGGACTCGTCTTCGCCCACCGCTCACGGCTGCAGTGCCGCGTCGAAGGCGATGGCGACTGTCAGGACGGCCGCCGGCGGTGCGTGGCAAGCTGTGACTGAGAGTCCGCCGGCCAGACACGAAAACGCGGCGCGGACCCCGGAGGGCGCGCGCCGCGCGTGTTGCGGTCGCCGACCAGTCAGCTCTTCGGCTTCGCCGGAGTGCTCATCTCGGTCTGCCCATCCTTGGCCTTCTCGGCCGAGCAGGCGACCGCAGTTGCACTCGACAGCGACAGCGCCAGGGCCATCAGGCCGGCGGCAAGTTTCCTCATGAGCGTCTCCTGGTTGCTGCCGACATCGGCACACCCGCTGTAGGTCCGTCGGCGGGAAAATACAACCCCGATTGTGGCGGTGGTTCTCAGCACAGCTTGACGACGATGTTGTCGAGCGCAGCGGCGGCATCGGAGACGCGGTCGGCCGCATTCGACAGGTGGCGATAGGTCTCGCGCCGCTTGAACATGTGCAGGTAGTCGTCGCCCTGGAATAGTTCGGCGATCGCGCGACGATAGGCTTTCTCGACGGTGCGCTCTGCCTTGCGCGCCGCCGCCGCATCGCCACCGGCGGCTGCCGGATCGGTTCCGAGACGGCCAAATCCGCGTGCCAGGGCTTCGGCACCCTCGCGCAGGTGCATCGCCATTTCCAGGCTGTGCTTGTCGGGCGTCAGTCCAAGGACATCCATCTCGACCACCGTCGACTTGCAGTAATTGACGATGTCGTCGAGCGTCATGATCGCGGCGTGGATGTCCTCGCGGTCGATCGGCGTCGAGAAGGCCTCGTTGAGAACGCCGAGGTTGCTCGCCTTGACCCGGTCTGCCTCGTGCTCGTCGGCCCGGACGCGCTGGCTGACCGCCACGTCACCGGTCTCCATGAACTCGACGAGCAGGCGGGTGGTCTCGGCGGCGTTGGTGCTCTGTTCGCCGAGCATGCCGAAGAAGTCGGCGACGGTCGGGAAGACGCGTTCGTAGAGCCGGCGAAAGATCGGCTTGTTGGCTTCGCTTGGGTTGGTATCCATGGTTCTCATCTCCTCAGGTGGTTTAGCCGACGATGATCTTGGCTATTGCGTAAATGACGATGGCGGTGATTGCCGATGCGGGAATCGTGTACAATCAGGTCTTGCCGATGTCCTTGGCCTTCTTCCAGCGCACCGCGCGCGGCCGCTCGGAATAGCCGATGCCCATGATCGAGGTGGCGACGACGTGCGTCGTCGACACCGGCGCGCCGGCGTACGATGCGGAGAGGATCAGCAGCGCCGAGGTGAGCTGCGAGTCGAAGGCGTGCAGCGGGCGAACGCGGTAGATGGCGAAGCCGAGCGTACGGACGATCCGCCAGCCGCCGGACAGGATGCCGAGGGTGATGGCGATGGCGCAGGCGAGCATGACCCAGAACGGTACCTCGAACTTCGGGATGAAGCCGCCGAGCACCAGCACCAGGGTCAGCATGCCCATGCTCTTCTGCGCGTCGTTGGCGCCGTGCGAGAAGGCGAGGCCGGCGGCGGTGACGAACTGCATCTTGCGCAGCTTGTCGTTGGCCGTCGGCTTGGCGCCCGCGAGCAGGCGTCGCCCTGCGCGATGGATCAGGAAGCCGACCCAGAAACCGAGGACAGGCGAGACAAAGAGCGACACCAGCACCTTCATCACGCCGAGCAGCTTGCCTTCCTGCATCAGTGGCGTCCAGCCCCAGATGACGAATTGTGATCCGGCTGCGGCGACGACGGCACCGGCAACACCGCCGACGAGCGCGTGCGACGAAGAGGAAGGGATGCCGAGCCACCAGGTCGCGAGGTTCCAGACGATCGCCCCGAGCAGGCCGCAGAACAGGATCAGGATCGCCGTCTGCTTGTCGAGCGTCGACAGGTCGACGAACTTGCCGATCGTGTTGGCGACGGCGGTGCCGCCGAGCAACGGACCCATGAACTCGAAGAAGCCGACGATGCAGACCGCCTGGATCGGCGTCATCGCGCGCGAGGCGATCACCGTGGCAACGATGTTTGCCGCGTCGTGGAAACCGTTGGTGTAATCGAAGAACAGCACGATCACCACCGTCGCCACCGCCAGCCAGTAGATTGTTTCCATACCCCTCCTTCCTGTGAAAGCCGGCCCGCAGGGTCCGCTTCATGTAAAAAGTTCGCGGATTATGCACGAAATCTCGAGACTGTCCACGTTTCTCAGTGACTGACCGCGATTCTGTAGTGTCGCAATGGGTAAATCATGCGTTCTCGCACCGGCTCCGCGGTCGCCGTCGATCTGGTAGCATTCAGTCTTTCAGGCGCTCCTGGGCAACTGGTCCTGCCTGCGCCATTGCCGCGCGAGCGCCGGGTTGACGTCTCGAGAGCACTGATTTGATGGAACATTCATTCGGCGTGTGGAAGGGGTTCGGGCATGCGGCTTGACGACCAGAGTGCGAGTCAGAACGTCGAGGATCGGCGCAGCGCCGGTGGAGCGGGTATCGGGCGGGGCACCGTCGGTGTCGGCACGCTGGTGATCGCACTGGTCGCCGGCTACTTCCTCGGTGTCGATCCGGCAGTGATCCTTGGCCTGGTCTCGGGCGGTGCGCCCGCGCCGTCGGCCGCCCGCGCGCCGCAGCCGCCACCGGCCGGCGACAAGATGGCGACCTTCGTCGCCAAGGTCCTCGGCAGCACCGAGACGACCTGGGATGAGGTTTTCGCCGCCGCCGGCCGTCGCTACCAGGAACCGAAGCTGGTCCTGTTCTCCGGTGCGACGCCGACGGCATGTGGTACCGGGAAGTCGGCCATGGGCCCCTTCTACTGCCCCGCCGATCAGAAGGTCTACATCGACCTCGCCTTCTATCGTGACCTGCGCGAGCGCTTCCGGGCGCCGGGCGAATTTGCCCAGGCCTACGTCATTGCACATGAGGTGGGCCATCATGTGCAGAACCTGCTCGGCATCTCGGACAAGGTGCATGCGGCGCAGCAGCGCAGCGCCAACCGGGCCGCCGCCAATGCGCTGTCGGTGCGGCTGGAACTGCAGGCCGACTGTTTCGCCGGCGTCTGGGCGCATCGTGCCGACAGCAGGAGCAGGATTCTCGAACCGGGCGACGTCGAGCAGGCGCTGAACGCCGCTTCGGCGATCGGCGACGATCGCCTGCAGCGGCAGACACAGGGCCAGATCGTTCCCGAGTCCTTTACCCATGGCAGTTCGGAACAGCGGGTACGCTGGTTCAGGCGCGGCATGGAGAGCGGCGACATCCGGCAGTGCGACACCTTCAGCGCGGCGGCGTTGTGAGCCAGCGGCTGGCGCCACCACGCCGCGGCCCCTGTGCCCTGCGTGGCGCCATTCTTGCAGTGGCGATGTTGCTCCTCCCCTTGCCGGCAGGCGCAACGCTGCCGCGAGCAGCCAGCGTTCCCGGTGGGGTGGCACTGCTTCCCCTCGGCCCGGCAACCGGCACGGCTGCGCCACCACGGGCGTGGTTCGGCGAGCAACCCGTGCTGGTAGCGCGGCGTGACGGCGAGTGGGTCGCGGTCGTCGGCCTGGCGCTCGATACGCCACCCGGGCGACATGAGCTGCTGGTGCAGCCGCCGCCCGCTGTGGTCGCGGCATCGCCGGCAGGGGAGGGCGCGGCGGCTGCAAGCACCCGTGTCGCATTCAACGTCGGCGCCAAGGAGTATCCGGCACAGCGCATCACCCTCAAGGACAGCAGCAAGGTCGATCTGTCGGCGGCGGACCTGGCGCGGGCCGAGACCGAGATCGCCGAGATCCGGCGCTTGCAGCGCCATTGGCGAGCCGCCGACGACACCGACCTGGAGTTCATCGTGCCGGCAGAGGGCAGGATGACCGGACGCTTCGGTCTGCGCCGCTACTTCAACGGTGCAGCACGGTCGCCGCACGCCGGCTTCGACATCGCGGCGGCGCGTGGTTCGCCCGTCCGCGCCAATGCCCACGGGATCGTCCTCGCCAGCGGCGACTACTTCTTCAACGGCAGGACCGTCTTCGTCGATCACGGCAACGGGCTGTTGAGCGTCTACTGTCACCTCGATCGCGTCGACGTGCAGGCCGGAGACGCGGTGGTCAAGGGCCAGCGCCTGGGGCTGGTTGGAATGAGCGGCCGGGCGACCGGGCCGCATCTGCACTGGGGCGTCGTGCTCAACGGCGCTCTCGTCGACCCGCAGCTCTTCCTTGCCGCGCGCGGCAACCGGCGCTGAGCGTGCGGCGCGTCTTGCCGAAAACTTTCTGGAGGAACACATGCGACTGGTGATCTGGGTTCTCTGGCCGGCCTTCATTGCGGCGGGAATCGCCGAGGCCATCTTCTTCACGCTGATCGATCCGGCGCAGTTGTACCTGCTCGGCCAGCGAGTCGAGTGGTCAGCGATGGCGACCTATTCGACGGGTTTCCTGCTCTTCTGGCTGGTGTGCATCGGATCGAGCCTGATGACCTACTCGATGATGCCCGATGTGGCCAAGGATGCGCTGCGCAAGGCGGCCAGTGAGCGTGTCGATCTGGCGCGGCGACAGCGTCGCCAGGAAAATGCTGGCGGCGGCCGCGGCTAGATCAACGCCAGGCCGCGGTCGAGGTCGTGCTGCAGGTCGCTGACTGCCTCTAGTCCGACCGCGATTCGCAGCAGATCCTCGCCGATTCCCGCTGCCGCCCGCTGTTCCGGGCTGATGCGGCCGTGCGTCGTCGATGCCGGGTGCGTCAGCGTCGTCTTGGTATCGCCGAGGTTGGCGGTAATCGACAGCAGCCGGCAACTGTCGACGACCTTCCAGGCTTCCGCGCGCCCTCCCCTGACGGCGAACGAAACGACCGCGCCGCCACTCTTCTGCTGCTGCCGGGCGAGGGCATGCTGCGGATGCGAAGGCAGGCCGGGATAATGGACTCGTGTCACCTGCGGATGGTCCTCGAGCCAGCGTGCCATCTCGAGCGCCCTGGCCGACTGCGCCGTCAGCCGCAGTTGCAGCGTCTCCAGCCCCTTGAGCAGAACCCAGGCGTTGAACGCGGACAGGGAGGGGCCGGCCGTGCGCAGGAAGCGGAAGACCTCGTCGGTCAGCACCCGCGGCCCGGCGACTGCGCCGCCGAGAACCCGCCCCTGGCCATCGAGGAACTTGGTGGCCGAATGGACGACGAGATCGGCGCCGAGATCGAGCGGTCGCTGCAGGACCGGCGTACAGAAACAGTTGTCGACCGCCAGCAGAACGCCGCGTGCATGGGCGATCGTCGCCAGCGCCGCAATGTCGGCGATCTCGGTGAGCGGGTTCGACGGTGTTTCAAGAAACAGGAGCTTCGTCTCCGGCCGCATCGCCGCCTGCCACGCTGCGGCGTCGGTCTGCGGGACGAAGCTGGTCTGGATGCCGAAGCGGGGCATGATCGTACCGAGCAACTGCTGCGTCGCGCCGAACAGCCCGTTCGAGGCGACGATGTGATCGCCGCTGCTGCACACCGCCATGACCAGCGACAGGATCGCCGACATCCCCGAGGCAGTGGCGATGCAGTCCTCGGCTCCTTCGAGCGCGGCCAGGCGATCCTGGAAGGCGCTGACCGTCGGATTGGTGAAGCGCGAGTACACGTTGCCCGGTTCCTCACCCGCAAAGCGTGCTGCCGCCTGCGCGGCGCTGGTGAAGACGAAGCTCGAAGTCAGGTAGAGCGCTTCGCTGTGCTCGTTGAACTGGCTGCGTTCCTGGCCGGCGCGCACGGCCAGCGTTTCGGGCGCGTAGTCGGGAGTGGTCTTCATCTTCCTCAGCCTGCAGACATCAGATTGAGCTGGAGCTGGCGTGTCGCCCAGCGTTCTTCCTTGCTGGTGATGCGATTCCCCTCCCTGGCCGTCTCCAGGGCCGTCAGGTACTCCGGGGTGACATCGCCGGTGACGTAGCGGCCGTCGAAGCATGAGGTGTCGAAGTCGCGCAGTGCCGGTCTGAGGTCGTTGATCGAGGCCCTGAGTGCCTCGAGATCCTGATAGACCAGCGCGTCGGCGCCGATCTCGTGACCGATTTCCTCTCCGGTGCGACCGGTGGCAATCAGTTCGCCGCGTGTCGGCATGTCGATGCCATAGACGTTGGGGTAGCGCACCGGCGGCGAGGCGGAGGCGAAGTAGACGCGCAGGGCGCCGGCAGCCCGCGCCATTTCGACGATCTCGCGGCTGGTGGTACCGCGGACGATCGAATCATCGACCAGCAGGACGCGCTTGCCCTTGAACTCCTGCGCCACCGTATTGAGCTTCTGGCGTACCGACCGTTTGCGGGTTGCCTGCCCGGGCATGATGAAGGTGCGGCCGATGTAGCGGTTCTTGACGAATCCCTCGCGGTAGGGAACGCCGATCCGCTGTGCCAGTTGCATCGCCGATGGCCGGCTCGAGTCCGGGATCGGAATGACGACATCGATCTGTCCGACCGGGATGTGCCGCAGCAGCTTGTCGGCGAGTCGCTCGCCCATCCGCAGACGCGCCTCATAGACCGAGACGCCGTCGATGACCGAGTCCGGGCGGGCGAGATAGACGAACTCGAAGATGCACGGCGAGAGGACCGGATTGCTGGCACACTGGCGCTGGTGCAGGCGATGCTCGAGGTCGATGAAGATCGCCTCGCCGGGAGCGACGTCACGCAGCACCTGGAAGCCGAGGGTGTCGAGCGCCACCGATTCGGAGGCGAAGAGGAACTCGATCCCGCCCGGAGTCTCGTTGGTGCCGAAGATCAGCGGCCGGATTCCGCAAGGATCGCGAAAGGCGAGCATGCCGTGGCCGGCGATCATCGCCACCACGGCGTAGGCACCGCGGCAGCGGCGATGAACCGCGGCCACTGCGGCAAAGATGGTGGCGGGATCGAGACGGCAGCCGCCGGCGGTCGCCTGCAATTCGTGTGCCAGGATGTTGAGCAGGACCTCGGAGTCGGAACTGGTGTTGATGTGCCGCAGATCCTGACGGAACATCTCCTCCTTGAGCTGTTCGGCATTGGTCAGGTTGCCGTTGTGGCCAAGGACGATGCCGAAGGGCGAGTTCACGTAGAACGGTTGCGACAGCGCCGAATCGAAGGCCGAGCCGGCGGTCGGGTAGCGACAATGGGCGATTCCCATCATGCCGGGCAGGGCACGCATGTTGCGCGTGCGAAAGACATCGCGCACCAGCCCTGCTCCCTTGTGCATGTGAAAGGCGCCTTCCTCGGCGGTGACGATGCCGGCAGCGTCCTGGCCGCGGTGTTGCAGGACCATCAGTCCATCATAGAGCAGCTGGTTGACCGGCGTCGTTGCGACCACTCCGAGTATTCCGCACATAGTCTGTTCCTAGCCAAACCTGATTCGTTTTGCGACGTCGGACGGTAACCACGGCTTGCTGGCGAGGACTGCCGTCTCGAGCGGGGCGGAAAAGTACGCCTCGCTCCACCATCTCTCCTTCGGCAGTGCCGTCATGCCACCAACGGCAACGAGGATCATGACGATCACCAGACCCCTGGCAACGCCGAAGATGACGCCGAGGAGGCGGTCGCTCAAAGTCATTCCCAACGCCTTGATGAGGCCGCGGACTGCCAGCCGGAGCAGCGCCATGCCGACGAGAACCGCCAGCCCCACGGCGATCCAGCCGGCGACGAGGCGCAGCGTCGGATCCTCGATGGCGACGAAGAGTCGGGCAGCCTCGGCGCCCCACCATCTCGCAGCGAGGAAGGCGACGATCCAGGCGACCAGAGCGATGATCTCGCCGACGATGCCGCGCCACAGTCCCAGCAGGAGCGAGGCGGCGACGATGATCAGGACCAGGTAGTCGAAGACTGTCATTGCCGGCCGGCGACGACTCCACTGACGCCGATCGCCTTCAGCTTGTCGAGCGCCTTTTCGGCAGCCTCACGGTTCGGAAAGGGGCCTGCCCTGACGCGCGTCTTCTTGCCGTCGGGTGTCTCCAGAACCTCGGTGTAGGTGCTGACGCCGGCGGCGCTGATCTTGCTCTGCAGTTGCCTGGCGTTGTCGGGGTTGGCAAAGGCACCGATGACGATCACCTGCTGGCCGCTCGACTTGGCCGGTGGCGTGGCTGGCGGCTTGCCCGTGTGGCTGCCGGCGGTTGCGGATTCGTCGCCTGTCGGCTTGCCGCCGCCGTCGTCGGCCGCCGTTTCGAGGGGTTTGTCCACCTTCTTCGGCGGTGCCTTGTCAGTGCTCCTGTCCGCGACCGGCTTGTCAGCCTTCTTCTCGCCGCTCTTCTCGGCCGCCTTGGCGGCTGGCTTCTCGGGCGCTTTTTCGACGGGCCTGTCTGCGGCCTTGGCGGGTGGCTTCTCCGGTGTCTTGTCGGCCGGCTTGGGCACCTTCTTTTCTGCGCTCTTTTCCGGTGGCTTCTCAACCGCTTTGGCCGTCTTCCTTTCCTCGACCTTTTCCGGCGTCCTTTCGGCCGGTTTGGCGGCCTTCGCTTCAGCGGTGCCAGCCGGCGCTGCCGTGCCGGCGGCGCGGGCTGGCGGCGGCACGGCTTCCTTGTGCGCCGGGTCAGCGGCAGCCGCTGGCGTCTTCTCGACGACCGTGGCCGCCTTCTCGGCGGCGACCGTCGCCGCTTCCTCGCGTGCCGCCAGCTTGGGCTGGAAGGGTGGCTGGTCCTGGCCGGGGATGCGAATCGGCACTTCCTGCGGCTGCTGCCTTGGTTCCTGGTCCATGACGACCGGCAGGACGACCGCAGCCAAGCCGGCGAAGGCGATGGCTCCGACGAGGCGGCGACGAGCCCGTTTCTTCAGTTGCAGTTGCGGGTCAGGTGTTTCAGTCATCGCTATCCGGGAGTCCACTGGCGTCGATCAACGACCGTCACGCCTGTTCCGCATGACGGCCGCGACCGTGTAGAACGATCCAAAGACTAGGATTCTATCATTTTCGCCAGCCAGCTCGGCAGAACGCTGGAAGGCGCTGGCCACTGAAGCCAGGCATTCGACCTCGCCGCCGAGCGCGCGCTGCCGCACGGCGGCTGCCAGCGTCTTTGCCGAGGCGCCGCGCGCGCCATCGAGGTCGGCCAGCAGCCAGTGATCGACACGACCGGCGAGCGGAGCCAGCGAGCCGGCGATGTCCTTGTCGGCAAGCATGCCGACGACGGCGATCGTCTGCGCGGCGAACGGCAGCTCGGCGAGTCTTTCTGCCAAGCCGCTGACCGCCTGCGGATTGTGTGCCACGTCGAGAACGACTGTCGGCCGTCCGGGGAGGACCTGGAAGCGTCCCGGCAGTTCGGTTTCGACGAGGCCGCGCCGCACCGCCTGCATGCCGACCGGCAGTCGCGGTCGCAGCGACTCGACGACTGCCAGCGCGACCGCCGCGTTCCGCAACTGGCCAGCGCCCCGCAGGGCCGGTGGTGCGAGGCCGGCGCGGCGCAGCCCGTCGCGGCCCCAGAAGGTCCACTGCAACGAATCCCCGAAGTAGCCGAAATCGCGGCCGAGCACCTGCAGGTCCGCAGCGATCGCCTCGGCGTGTGCCAGCAGCGACTGCGGCGGCTCGGGATCGGCACAGAAAGCCGGTCTGCCGGGGCGAAAGATGCCGGCCTTCTCGAAGCCGATCGCCTCGCGGTCGCTGCCCAGCCAGTCGGTATGGTCGAGCGCGATGCTGCAGACGACGGCACAATCGGGCATGTAGGCATTGACCGCATCCAGCCGGCCACCCAATCCCACTTCGAGGATCAACACCTCGACCTGTTGCGCGATGAAGACTTCCATCGCCGCCAGCGTGCCGAATTCGAAGTAGGTCAGCGGCACGTCGCCGGCAGCCTGGCGCGCCGCCTCGATCCGGGCGAAGGCGGCACAGATCAGGGCATCGCCCGCCGGCCGCCGGTCGACGCGGATGCGTTCGTTGTAGCACAGCAGGTGTGGCGAGGTGTAACAGCCGACGCGGTAGCCGGCGAGACTGTAGATCGCTTCAAGATAGGCGCAGGTCGACCCCTTGCCGTTGGTTCCGCCGACGATGATCAGCGGGCACTGCCGGTCCTGCGACAGCTCCTGGCCGACGCGCTGGACCCGCTCGAGGCCCAGTTCGATCCCCGCTTGGCCGCGCGGGTGGAGTCGCTCGAGGTGTGCCAGCCAGGGTTCCAGCACGCGACAGGCGAGCAGCCCCTGGTCGGCCCTCGCCGGGCGGTAGCCGCCGCCGCTCACGTCATCCCGGCGCGTCTGCTGCCGGCTGCTTCTGCAGCAGCGCCAGCAGGCTCGCAACGCGGTCCTTCATTTCCCGGCGATCGACGATCATGTCGATGGCGCCCTTGTCGAGGAGGAACTCCGAACGCTGAAAACCGTCCGGCAGGGTCTCCCGCACCGTCTGTTCGATCACCCGCGGTCCGGCAAAGCCGACCAGCGCGCCTGGTTCGGCAATGACGATATCGCCGATGAAGGCGAAGGAGGCCGAGACTCCGCCCATTGTCGGGTCGGCGAGAATCGAGATGAAAGGCAGCTTCGCCTGCGCAAGACGCGTCAGGATCGCCGTCGTCTTGGCCATCTGCAGCAGCGAGAACAGTCCCTCCTGCATGCGCGCGCCGCCCGATGCGGTGACGCAGATGAAGGCCTCGTTGTTGTCGACGGCCGCCTGGACGCCGCGCACGAAGCGTTCACCGAGCACCGAGCCCATCGAGCCGCCCATGAAATCGAACTCGAAAGCGGCAACGACCGCCGGCAGCTTCCGGATCGTGCCGCGCATGACCACCAGTGCGTCGGTCTCGCCGGTCGCCGCCGTCGCATCCTGCAGACGGTCGGGGTAGGCGCGGCTGTCCTTGAATCCGAGTGAATCGACCGGCAGCACTTCGGCGGCGATCTCCGAGCGCCCCTCGGTGTCCAGCAGCAGGTCGATCCGCGCGCGTGCCTCGAGCCGCTTGTGGTGACCGCATTTCGGGCAGACGTTGCGGTTCTTCGCCAGGTCACTGGCGTAGAGGACGGCCTCGCAGCCCGGACACTTGCTCCACAGACCCTCGGGCAGCGAGGATCTGCGGGCAACGCCGCTGTCGTTGCGCTTGATCTTCGGTGGCAGCAGTTTGTTCAGCCAGCCCATCATCCTTCTCCGGCGGCAGGTGCTGCGGCATCGATCGCTTGACGAATGCCATGCAGCAGGTTGAAGACCTTGTCGCAGGCGGCTGTCGCTGCCGATTGCTCGATCTCCTCGATCAGGCGGCTGCCGACGACGACCGCATCGGCGATCAGGGCGACGGCAGCCGCGGTCGCTGCATCGCGAATGCCGAAGCCGACGCCGACCGGTACGCCGGTGCGTGCCCGGATTTCGGGAATGCGCTCGGCAACCGCAGCGACGTCGAGCGTCGCCGATCCGGTGACGCCCTTCAACGAGACGTAGTAGATGTAGCCACTGGCGAGGGCGCCCACCTGCGCGATGCGCGCATCGCTCGAAGTCGGCGCCAGCAGGAAGATCGGGTCCATCGCGTGCCGCTGCAGGGCGTCGGCGAAGGCGGCGCTCTCCTCCGGCGGGTAATCGACCACCAGCACGCCATCGACCCCGGCAGCCGCGGCGGTGGCGGCAAAGGCCTCGACGCCCATGGCCTCGATCGGGTTGGCATAGCCCATGAGAACGAGCGGCGTCTTCGGGTCCTCGGCGCGGAAGGTGGCGACCAGTGACAGAACCTGGCGCAGGCTGACGCCCTTCGCCAGCGCGCGTTCGGATGCACGCTGGATCGTCGGGCCGTCGGCCATCGGATCCGAGAAGGGAACACCAAGCTCGATGACGTCGGCGCCAGCGCGCACCAGCGTGCGCAGCAAGGGGACGGTCAACGCAGGGTCGGGGTCGCCGGCGGTGATGAACGGGATCAGCGCCTTGCGGCCTTCACCTTGCAGACGCGCGAAAGCTTGCGAGATCCTGCCCATGGTCAGAACCTGATTCCCGACTTGTCGGCAACGGTGTGCATGTCCTTGTCCCCACGACCAGAAAGATTCACCAGCAGGATGGCATCCCGCGCCAGCGACGGCGCCAGTCTGCTGGCGTAGGCGAGCGCATGGCTCGACTCGAGCGCCGGCATGATGCCTTCGATGCGGCAGAGATCGTGAAAAGCCTGCAGCGCTTCGGCGTCGGTGACGCCAACATAGTCCGCGCGGCCGCTGTCCTTCAGCCAGGCGTGTTCGGGCCCGACACCGGGGTAGTCGAGACCGGCAGACACCGAGTGCGTCTCCATGATCTGGCCGTTCTCGTCCTGCAGCAGATAGGTGCGGTTGCCGTGCAGCACGCCGGGCCGCCCGGCGGTGAGTGAAGCGGCATGGCGTCCGCTGGTGATCCCCTCGCCCGCCGCTTCGACGCCGATCAGACGCACGCCGGCAACCGGCAGGTAGGGGTGGAAGATCCCCATCGCATTCGAGCCGCCGCCGACGCAGGCGATCACCGCGTCGGGCTGACGTCCGCATTGCTCCTGCATCTGCCGGATGCATTCACGGCCGATCACCGACTGGAAGTCACGCACCATCATCGGGTACGGGTGCGGACCCGCGACCGTGCCAATGATGTAGAAAGTGTCCGCGACGCGAGTGACCCAGTCGCGCATCGCTTCGTTCAGGGCATCCTTGAGCGTTCGCGAGCCGCTGTCGACCGGCACCACCGTCGCTCCGAGGAGCTTCATGCGATAGACGTTCGCCGCCTGCCGCCGGATGTCCTCGGCACCCATGTAGACGACGCACTCCAGGCCGAAGCGTGCGGCAACGGTGGCCGTCGCCACGCCGTGCTGACCGGCCCCCGTTTCGGCAATGACGCGTGGCTTGTGCATGCGCCGGGCGAGCAGCGCCTGGCCGATGCAGTTGTTGATCTTGTGCGCGCCGGTGTGGTTGAGGTCCTCGCGCTTGAGGTAGATCTGCGCCCCACCAATACGCTCCGACCAGCGTCTGGCGTGGTAGAGCGGGCTCGGCCGGCCGACGTAGTGCTGCAGGTCGTGCTCGAACTCGGCAAGAAACTGCGGGTCGCGCTGCGCGGCAGCGTACGCCTCGCGCAGCTCGTCGAGCGCCGCGATCAGCGTCTCGGCGACGAAGACGCCGCCGTAAGGGCCGAAGTGGCCTGCGGCGTCGGGCAAATCAGGGTCATGCACAGCCATCAACATACTCCTCGCGACGTGTTGCAGCGGGATGCCGGGACGGCATCAGTCGAGAAACGGCAGGCGTATGTCGCCTCAGGTATGTTTGGCCAGGTGGTAACGCCAGCGTGTCCGCGTCCTGCCACCAGTGTTCCTGCGCATGCACAACCCCCTTACGATGTCCTGCTGCCGGTACCGGCGGATGATCCTGCCGCGCGCACCGCCGCGACGAAGGCGCGCATCTTGTCGGCATCCTTGATTCCCTTGCTCGCCTCGACCCCCGACGACACGTCGACCGCGGCAGGCCGCAGGCGGCGGACCGCTTCGCCGACATTGTCCACATCCAGGCCACCGGAGAGAATCAGAGGCTTGCCAAGGGCTGCCGGCACCAGTGACCAGTCGAAGACCCTGCCGCCGCCGCCGTAGCCGTCGACGAAGGCGTCGAGCAGGATGGCCTGTGCCGACGGGAAAGACGACGCGTATTGTAGCAAATCGAGCCCCGGTCGGACGCGCGCCGCCTTGACATACGGACGGTCGAACTGGCGGCAGTAGGCCTCGTCCTCGTCACCATGAAACTGCAGCAGGTGCAGCGGGACCGTCGCCAGCGTTGCGCGTACCGTCTGCGGCTCGGCATTGACGAACAGCCCGACGACACAGACGAAGGGCGGCACCTCGCTGGCCAGGCGAGCGGCCGTCGACGGGTCGACGTAGCGAGGACTCGGCGGGTAGAAGACCAGTCCAAGCGCATCCGCGCCCGCTTGCACCGCCTGCTGCAGGTCGTGCGCACGGGTGAGGCCGCAGATCTTGATGCGCGGGTTCATGGCGTCGCAGTTGCAGTTGGGCCGGCAGCCGGCAGCAGCGAGAGGAAGTCGCTGGCCTCGGCAGCGGGCAGACCCCAGCGCGCCGGATAGTTTACGGCGACCAGGTAGAGGCCGGCGGCGGGAAAGGTTGGCGCCGCAAGGCGCCGGTCGCGACTTGCGAGCAGTTCGCCGATCCACTGCGGGCGGCGTCTGCCCTGGCCAATGACCACCAGACTGCCGACCAGGTTGCGCACCATGTGGTGCAGGAAGGCAGTGGCGACGAAATCGAGGACGACGAGGTCGCCGTGGCGGCGGATGTCCGCACGCTGCATGGTCTTCACCGGCGAGATCGCCTGGCACTCGGCTGCGCGAAAGGCGGAAAAGTCCTGTTCGCCGAGCAGCAGCATGGCGGCCTCCTGCATTCGTTGGAGGTCGAGCGGGTGATGGTACCAACCCACCCGCCCGTGCCACGTTCCGGAGCGGTGCATCCGGTTGAGCAGGAGGTAGCGATAATGCCGGGAAGAGGCTGACGAACGGGCGTGAAAGTCGCCGCCAACCCGCTGCGCCCAGCGAACGGCAACTGCCGCCGGCAGGAAGCTGTTGGCGCCGCGCACCCAGGAATGCATCGACCGTTCGAGGCCGGTGTCGAAATGGACCACCTGTCCCAGCGCATGGACGCCAGCATCGGTACGCCCGGCGCAGACGACGTGCAGCGGAACCTGGGCGAACCGTTGCAGTGCCTCCTGCAGCGCATCCTGCACCGTTCCTCCGCCCGGTTGCTGCTGCCAGCCGCGGAATCCGCTGCCCTCATATTCGACCGCCAGCGCGATCCGCATTCCTCAGGCCGCCGCGAGCGCAACCAGCGCCGGCAGGCTGATCAGCAGCAGCGCCATGAGCAGGTGGTCGCGGCGGGACAGGCTGCGATCGCTGAGTTCCAGAACCTGCGTTTGGCCGCTCGCAGGCGCGGCGAGCAGGGCGCGCCAGTCGGCCGGCCGCGGCAGGCGGTCGAGCATGTCGAGCACCAGCAGCAAACGGACGAGCGCCCGGTCGACATCGACCCTGCAGCGGCGCAATGGCGCGAGCAGCCGGTAGAATCCGCTCAGCAGCTCGGGAAGCGGCAGGTGTTGGCGCAGGACGACGACCGCCATCAGCAGCAGCACCAGTCGCCCGGCATGGGTGCCGGCGTCGCGCAGGCCCTGCGTGCTGGGCGCGAGGGGGAAGTCCCAGACGGCATCGCCAGCGGTGCCCCAGGCCAGGATGAGCAGCAACGAACCAAGCAGCCAGCGGGCACGCCAGACGAGTTGCAGCCAGCGGCGCAACGCCACTGTGCCGCACAACGGCAGCAGGAGCAGCGCGGCAAGCAGCATTTCCGCCGCCAGAAGCTGGACGGCGACCACCACGAAGAGCCAGGCGGCAATGAGTGTACTGGGATGCATGTGGCTGCTCGGCCGCTGCTGCACCGGCCTCGGCGCGGGGACTGCAGCGGCGCGGTCGACGGGGCTCCGGTTGCTCTTCTGTTATTCGCGCAGTGCCGAGAGGAGGGCCAGGGCAGCCTGCCGCTGCGTCGCATCACCTTCGTTGACGACCTCCTGCAGCAACTCGCGCGCTCCTTCGGCATCGCCCATGTCCTGATAGGCCCTGGCGAGGTCGAGTTTCGTTGCCACTTCCTCACTGGAGCTGATCTCGATCTGGTCGGCCAACGCCGTCGCCTCGCCAAAGGCCGGGTTGACCTCGGTATCGGTCTGGTCTGAGGCAAAGTCGGGATTGACCACCGTATCGGCCTGGTCCGCTTCGAACGAGAAGTCGAGCGCGCCGATCATGGACGGCGTCGCTCCGGCGGTAAGGGTCTCCGGCTGTCCGAGATCGAGGGAGATCGAGGACATGTCGAAGGCCTGGGCCTGCATCGCCTCGCCGAGCACGGTCGACTCGGTGAGGCGGACATCGAATTCCAGCGCTTCGGCACTGTCGGCAGCGTCTGCGAGCCCTTCGCCCAACCCAGCCTGCGGCTCGGTCGCCACGTTCCAAGCGGTTTCGTCCGCCGCCGGTTCGCTGAGATCAAACTCGAACTCGGGGCGGTTGTCGTCCGTCCGGTCGCCTGCCCGGGCCTCCGGCGCGACCAGCATGGTGACCTCGAGCGAACTCGCGTCGTCAATCAGGCGGGCAGTCTGGTGCTCCTCGTCGGCCGGGAACGCGTCCTTTGGCAGCGACGTTTCGAGGTCGAAATCGAGCGTTTGTTCGTGCTGTGGGTTGGCGAAAGCCAGCGTCGTCTCGAGGGCCGCTTCGCCGACATCGCGCTGTCCGGCCAAAGCGGTACCGCTCGCGCCGAGGTCGAAGTCGAGTTCCTCGAGGCCGGCGCCCATTGCCTGCGTTGCGGGCTGTTCCTCGCGGCTGGCTGTCGCAGCAGCGGTTGTCGTTGCTGCAGCGCCAACGGCAGCCACCATCCCTGCCAGCTGGCCTGGTCTGGTGAGCGTATCCTCGAGGGATTCGGGTGCCGCCGCGGCTCCTGCGCCGCCAGCGGTGGCCGGTGCCGGTTGGGGCGGCATGCTTGCCGTTTCCTCTCCCGTTCCCGGCTGACCGAACAGCGGGTTGTCCGGCATCAGCTGCCGTCCCATGCCGGCAGCCTTCTCCCACTCCGGACCGGCGCCGCCAGTCGCCGCGAAGAACTCCTGTGCCTGCGTCAGAAAGGGCTTTGCATCCGCCCGGGTCAGGTAGATCTCCAGCAGCTTGAGATGGATGGCGTGGCGCCCGGGGTCCTTCTGCTTTGCTTCGAGCAGGATCTCCTCGGCTTGGGCATCGCGCCCGTAAGCCATATAGACATCGGCCTCGGCAACGGGGTCGACTTCGTCGGTGTCGATGCTGCCCGGACCAGCCTGGCTGAAATCAGTCTGTCCGATCGAGTGCGAAGTGTCGACATTCTGTCCGCCGGTGTTGCGGAAGATCGATTTGTCGGCCACGCTCTCGCTGAACGGTGTCAATGTGCTGGGTGTCGCCAGCGTCGTTTCTCCCGAGCCTTCGCGACGGCGCTTGAAGAACCAGTAGGCGGCCAGCAGCGCCACGATGCCGCCACCGCCGGCGAGCGTCGCCGGGCTGCCCAGGAGATCGGCGAAGAAGCCCGGTTCCTCCACGACTGGTGGTGGCGGCGGCGGGGCCGGCTTGACCGGCGGTGGCTCGGCCGGCTTGGCTGCTTCCGCAACCGGCGCCGGTGGCGGGGCTTCGGCCCGCGGTGGCGGCGCCGGGACCCCAGACTCGGCTGGCTGGCTCGCGGGCGCCGCTGCGGGCGCTGCCGCAACGGGGGTGGGCGTCGGCGCTGCTGCGGGGGCCGCAGCGACCACCGGGGCTGCTGGCGATGGCGCCGCGGCGCCGCCCACCGTGGCCGCTGGCGGCTGTGTGGTCGGCGGCGTCGCTGCCGCTTTGCCGGCAGACTGACGCTCGAGATCCGCCAGTGTCTGGCTCTTCATTTCGAGCAGGCGCTGCAGTTCGGCAACGTTCCGTTCGAGGCTCGCCAGCCGTTCGTTGGCATCCCGGAGGGCCTTTTCCTTGGCGATCAGATCTTCATCGCCACGCTTCGGCGCCGGCTGCAGTTTGGCATCCGCGGGTTCGGTCCTCGAAACCTTGAGTTGATCCCGTGGCTCGACCGGTCCCGCCGCCTTGTCCTCGACCCGCGTGCTGACTCGGCCGGCCGCCTGCTGCCGTGGACCTTCCTCGCGCGCCGGCGCGTCTGCCGCGGCGGCGCCGAGCTTCTTGCGGTAAGCTCCCCAGTCGGCCGACTGGGCAACGATGACGGTCTTCGCCTCAGCGTTCGGGATCGTCTCGAGCGCCGCCCGATCCGGCACCGAAAGAACCTTGCCCGCTCGCAGGCGGTTGATGTTGCCTTGGTCGAAGGCATCCGGATTGGCCCGGAAAAGCCCCAGCAGCATCTGGTCGAGCGACACCCCCTCCGGCTTGAGTTCGCGCGCGATCTGACTCAGCGTCTCGCCGCGCTTGACCTCGTAGGTTGCCCCGCCGTCGCCGGCCGGGGGTCGCTGTTCGCTGGCACGTTGCCGTGGTGGTCGCGGCGCCCGTTCTTCGGCTGGCCGGCTTTCGGCTGGCGGCGTCGCCGCGACGATCGGTCGCGCAACGCTCGGCGCCGGCGCCGAGCGCGCGGCGAATTCCGGCGGATCGAGCAGGAACGTGTACTCGCGGAGGAGGCGGCCAGTCGGCCAGTTGAGTTCGACGAGCACGTCGACGAAGGGCTCGTTGATCGGTCGCGCCGACGTCAGCCGGATCACGGCCTGGCCGTTCGGGCGCTTGTCGACGCTCAGGGCGAGACCCGAGAGGATCGCCGTGTACTCCACCCCAGCCTGCTTGAACGCTTCCGGTGACGCGACCTGCGCCTTCAGCCCGGCCAGTTCCTCGCGGCTGGCAAAGACTTCCAACTCGGCGCGCAGTGGCTGCCCGAGTCCCGAGAAGACCGTCAGCTTGCCGAGCCCGGCGGCATGGCCGGGCAGCGGGAAAGCGGCGAGCGCCAGCGAAGAAGCGACGGCGCAGACGGAAGTCCGCAGTCTGAGCTTTGGTG
Organism: Candidatus Accumulibacter similis; assembly: GCA_013347225.1. Taxonomy (NCBI): domain Bacteria; kingdom Pseudomonadati; phylum Pseudomonadota; class Betaproteobacteria; genus Candidatus Accumulibacter; species Candidatus Accumulibacter similis. The sequence continues at coordinate 1,449,510 of CP054595.1, forward strand.
CTGTGTGATTCAGTTTTTTGGCCACGGCGCCACCCTGAGCTTCCAGATCGGAATTATTAAAATAACATCATGAAGTTAGCCATGCAAGCCAAACGTGTTTCTGAGCCTGTGCCGGTATCCCGCGGTTGGCTGGCGTCAGCGACCCGCGCTTCGCTTCGCGAATGGGCCGCATCGCTCGCCTCAATCCTCGAGCAGGATGCGCAGCATCCGCCGCAGCGGCTCGGCAGCACCCCACAGCAGTTGGTCGCCGACGGTGAAGGCGGCGAGGTACTCGGGACCCATGGCCAGCTTGTGCAGGCGACCGACGGGTATGGCCAGGGTGCCGCTGACAGCCGCCGGCGTCAGCTGGCGTTCGGTCGCCTCACGCTCATTGGCCACCACTTCCACCCATGAGTTGCCCTGCGCGATGATGTCGGCAATCTCGTCCAGCGGCACGTCGCGCCTGAGCTTGACCGTCAGGCCCTGGGCGTGGCAGCGCATGGCGCCGATGCGCACGCAGAGGCCGTCGACCGGGATGCTTCCCGGCGCGCGAAAGGCAGGACGGCCGAGGATCTTGTTGCATTCCGCGCCGCCCTTCCACTCCTCCTTCGATTGCCCGCCCTCGACCGGCACGTCGATCCACGGGATCAGGCTGCCGGCAAGCGCGGTCTGGCGGAAGCTTTCGGTCGGAAAGCCCGGCGAACGCATCGTCTCGGCGACGCGGCGGTCAATGTCGAGGATCGCCGCCGCCGGATCGGCAAGCTGCGCCCTGACGGCATCGTGCAGTGCGCCCATCTGCAGCAGTAGTTCGCGCATGTTCTGCGCGCCGGCGCCGGACGCTGCCTGGTAGGTCATGGCGCTGATCCAGTCCACGAGGTCGTGGCGGAAGAGGCCGCCGAGGGCCATCAGCATCAGGGATACGGTACAGTTGCCACCGATCCAGTTGCGCCCCCCCTTGCCGAGGGCGCTGCGGATCACATCGAGGTTGACCGGATCGAGAATGATCACCGCTTCGTCATGCATGCGCAGCGTCGACGCGGCATCGATCCAGTGGCCCTGCCAGCCGGCACTCCGCAGCCGGGGAAAGATCTCCCTCGTATAGTCACCACCCTGGCAGGTGATGATGATGTCCATGCCGCTGAGGGTCTCGATCGACATCGCGTCGTGCAGCGTGCCGGCCTCCTTGCCGGCGACTGTCGGCGCCCGGCCACCGGCCGCCGAGGTCGAGAAGAAGTGCGGGGCGACGTGCTCGAAATCCCCCTCCTCCAGCATTCGCTGCAGGAGGACCGAGCCCACCATGCCGCGCCAGCCAACCAGACCAAGCGTTCTCATCTATGTACCTTTCGCGGGAGATGCTTCGACAAACAGCCACGGCTGCTCGCGACGCCGCCGTCCTTCAAAGGCCCTGATCAGCTCGGCATGGCGCAGGCTCAGGCCGATGTCATCGTAGCCGTTGAGCAGGCAGTCGCGCCGGAACGGATCGACCTCGAAAGTCAGCGTCTGGCCATCGGGGCGGCAGACGCACTGTCTTTCCAGGTCGACGACCAGCCGGCAGCCGACCGTCGCCTCGACGAGCGCGAACAGCGAGTCGATCGCGTCGGCTGGCAGAACGACCGGCAGGATGCCGTTCTTGAAGCAGTTGTTGTAGAAGATGTCGGCAAAACTCTCGGCAATCACTGCCCGCAGGCCGTAGTCGAGGAGTGCCCAGGGCGCGTGCTCGCGCGAGCTGCCGCAACCGAAGTTCTGTCGCGTCAACAGGATCTGTGCCCCCTGATAACGCGGTTGATTGAGCACGAAGTCGGGGTTGCGTGGCCGCTGCAAGCAGTCCTTGCCCGGTTCGCCGACATCCAGATAGCGCCACTCGTCGAACAGGTTGGGACCGAAACCCGAACGCCTGATCGACTTCAGGAACTGCTTCGGTATGATCGCGTCGGTGTCGACGTTGGCGCGGTCGAGAGGCACCACGAGTCCGTCGAGGCGGGTGAATTTTTCCATGACAATCCTCTGCTGCAGGCAATCTACCGGGCAGCCCGGCCAATCGCCTGGCCGCCCTTCTCGATATCCTTGCCGATCCCCTGTACCGTATTGCAGCCAGCGACGGCAATCGCCGCCAGCACAACGACCAGAAACCGGTTCAGTCGCTTCATTTCTGCTCCCTGTCGCCTAGGTCCATTCGCTGACGTCGCAGAAATGGCCGGCAATTGCTGCCGCCGCGGCCATCTCCGGGCTGACGAGGTGCGTCCGGCCGCCGGCGCCCTGGCGTCCCTCGAAGTTGCGGTTCGAAGTCGAGGCGCAACGCTCGCCCGGCTCGAGACGGTCGGCGTTCATCGCCAGGCACATCGAGCAACCCGGCTCCCGCCACTCGAAACCGGCTGCACGAAAGATTTCGTGCAGCCCTTCGCTTTCCGCCTGCCGCTTGACCAGACCCGACCCGGGAACGACCAGCGCCAGCCGGATGTTGCTCGCCAGCTTGCGGCCGCGGACGATCGCTGCCGCCGCCCGCAGGTCTTCGATGCGCGAGTTGGTGCACGAACCGATGAAGATCTTGTCCAGCCGGATTTCGCGGATCGGCAGGTTCGGCTGCAGCCCCATGTAGTGGAGCGCACGTTCGATTCCCTGCCGGCGCAGCGGATCGCTTTCGTCGGCCGGGTCGGGAACCCGCGAATCGACCGCCACGACCATCTCCGGTGACGTTCCCCAGGTGACCTGCGGCCGGATGTCTGCCGCCTGCATCTCGAGCACGCAGTCGAACTCGGCGTCGGCATCGCTGTGCAGCCGGCGCCAGCAGGCGACGGCCCGCTCCCACATGTCGCCGGTCGGAGCGAAGGGGCGGCCGCGCAGGTAGTCGATCGTCACCTCGTCGACGGCGATCAGGCCGAGGCGGGCGCCCGCTTCGATCGCCATGTTGCAGAGCGTCATCCGGCCCTCCATCGACAGGCCGCGAATCGCGCTGCCGGCGAACTCGATCGCAAAACCGCTGCCGCCGGCGGTGCCGATGCGGCCGATGATCGCCAGTGCCACGTCCTTGGCGGTGACCCCCCGACCGAGAACGCCCTCGACCCGCACGAGCATCGTCCTCGATTTCTTCTGCAGCAGGCATTGCGTCGCCAGCACATGCTCGACCTCGGAAGTACCGATGCCGTGTGCCATGCAGGCAAAGGCGCCATGCGTGCTGGTGTGCGAGTCGCCGCAGACGACCGACATGCCGGGCAGTGTCGCGCCGCTTTCCGGACTGACGACATGGACGATCCCCTGCCGCGGATCCTTGAACGGAAAGTAGGCCAGCGCCCCGATCTCGCGGATGTTCGCGTCGAGAGTCTCGATCTGCAGCCGGGACACCGGATCCTCGATGCCGCGGTCCCAGTGATCGGTCGGCGTGTTGTGGTCGGCGGTGGCGACGATCGACGACGCGCGCCAGGGCTTGCGTCCCGCGAGCTTGAGCCCCTCGAAGGCCTGTGGGCTGGTGACTTCGTGGACCAGGTGGCGGTCGATGTATACCAGCGCCGTGCCATCGGCTTCCTGGTGGACGACGTGCTCTTGCCATAGTTTGTCGTACAGGGTTTGCGGCATCGTGTTCTCCATCCCGAATTCTCCATCCGCTGGGCGATGCGGAGGGCGGGATTATGTCACAGCGCCGGGGCTCCTGTCAGCGCCCGCCCCGGCGGTCGCGACCCGGCTGGGCCGCGCTCAGGGCGTCTTGTCGGCGGTCTCGCAAAGCGGCTGCACGCGCCCGGCGTAGAGGCGCAGGTCGGCATTGCGGGTTGCGTTCGCGGGATGGGTCGTGGCACAGCCGGCGACAGGCTTGCCAACAGCAGCAGGCAGCACCCGCGTGGCGGGGCAAGGTGGCGTTGCAGCACGACTTCCTCCTCAGCGATCGGTGTCTTGAGCAACGCGCACGCGCGTCGGTTCGCTGACCTCGTCGTCAGCCGGGCGCACCCAGACGGCGACGATCAGCAGGCCGATCAGTGCCAGCAGCGAACTCAGGGCGAAGGTGGCTGTGGCGCCCCAGGCGTCCCAGGTCCAGCCACTGAGCAGACTGCCGAGCAGGCCGCCGGCACCAAAGGAAACGGTCGAGTAGAGCGCCTGGCCGCGCGTCTGGCAATGACCGGGAAACCAGCGATTGACGGCCGCGATTGCCGCCGCGTGGTAGGCGCCGAAGGTCAGACCGTGCAGGAGTTGCGCCATGACCATCAGCCACAGCCAGTCAACCAGCTGGGCGATCATCAGGAAGCGCAGCACGGCGGCGGCGAAACTGAGCAGCAGGACGCGGCGCAGGCCGCATCGCCGCAGCAGGGTGACCATGAAGAAGAAGACCACGATCTCCGCCAGGACGCCAAGCGACCACAGGCTGCCGACCAGGATTTTGCTGTAGTGGTGGTCGGAGAGGTGGATCGAGTAGAAGACGTAGAGCGCGCCATGCGCTGCCGACATCGCGAAGCAGGCGGCAAACAGCGCGCGCACACGCGTCTGCTGCAGGATTTGGCGCAGCAGCGGCTGCTCGCCTGCCGGCCGATGCGTCGGAGCATCGGGAACGGTCATGGCGCAGGCCACGATGCCGGCGAGCGTGCCGACGATCACCCACAACAGCTTCGGCAGCGGCACGTGGTCGAGCAGTGCACCGGTGCCCATGACGGCGATGATGAAGCCGACCGAACCCCAGAGCCGGATACGGCTGTAACGTGCCGGGTCTTCGTGCAGATGGTCGAAGGTCACGGCTTCGACGAGCGGCAGCGCGGCACTCCAGAAGAATGCGAGCAGCGCCATCGTCACGAGCATGGCTTCGAAGCTGCGGACCACGAAGAATGGCGTGCAGCCGAGCAGGCTGAGGACGCCCGCCAAGCGGACGACGGCAAGGCGGCGGTCGAGGCGCTCGGCGAGGGCACCCCAGAGGTAGGGCGCGAACAGACGCATCAACTGCATCTGCGACATCAGCAGACCGATGTCCCAGGCGGAAAAGCCGAGTGCTTGCAGGTAGAGCCCGAAATAGGGCGAGAACGCGCCAATGAAGGCGAAGTAGAAGAAGTAGTACCCGGAAAGGCGCCAATAGGGAAGCGCGTGCATCCGGCGATTCTACCGGATGCACCTGCTGCGGGGCTGGCGGGTGGCGGTTAGCCAGGCGGGCTGAAAGTGCGCAGCATGCGGTACATCTGGTCCTTCAGCCAGACGCGCTGCTTCTTCATGGTCTCGATCGTGAAGTCGTCGACCGGCAGGTCTTCTTCTTCGAGGCGCTCGACCTCACGCGTGAGTTCGTGGTACTCGTCGTAGAGCTTCCCGAACTGCTCGTTTCCTTCTTTCAGCGCCTGAATCGAATGGAGATATTCGGGGAACTCCAGGTGAAGGTCGTGGTGCTCAACTTGCATCGTTCTAACCTCTGGCTGATCCCGGCCGCGCCCTTTGCGCGTCCAGACGCCGCGATTATAACCACTGCCACGGCTGCCCGTCACCCTGCCAGGCGGCCGGGCACACGCGGTGTCGAGCACAGCACGTCGGCGCACTGGGCGCGGTGACGCAAGGCCTGGTCGATCAGCACCAGCGCCAGCATCGCCTCGGCAATCGGCGTCGCGCGGATGCCGACACAGGGGTCGTGGCGGCCGTGCGTGACGACCTCGGCAGGTTGTCCGCCGAGGGTCAGCGAGCGGCGCGGCAGGCGAATGCTCGATGTCGGCTTGATCGCCAGGTTGACGAGCAGATCCTGCCCGGTTGAAATGCCGCCGAGGACACCCCCGGCGTGGTTGCTGAGGAAGCCCTGGGCTGTCATCTCGTCGCCATGTTCGCTGCCCCTCTGGCTGATGCTGGCGAAGCCGGCGCCGATCTCGACCCCCTTGACCGCATTGATGCCCATCATGGCGTAGGCGATCTCGGCGTCGAGGCGGCCATAGACCGGTTCCCCCCAGCCGGGTGGCAGTCCGCTGGCAGTGACCGAGATCTTCGCGCCGACCGAATCGCCCGCCTTGCGCAGCTGATCCATGTAGTCCTCGAGTTCGGCGACGATCGCCGCATTCGGCGCAAAGAACGGATTGTTGCCGATCTCGTCGGCGCTGACGAAGGGGATCGGGATCGGGCCGAGCTGGCTCATCCAGCCCATGATGCGGACGCCGTAGCGCTCGGCCAGCCACTTGCGGGCGATCGCGCCAGCCGCGACACGGACGGCCGTCTCGCGCGCCGACGAGCGGCCACCGCCGCGGTGGTCGCGAAAGCCGTATTTCTGTGTGTACACGTAGTCGGCATGACCGGGGCGGAAAGTCTCGGCGATGTTGCCGTAATCCTTGCTCCGCTGGTCCTGGTTGCGGATCAGCAGGGCGATCGGCGTGCCGGTCGTTCGCCCGGCAAAGACGCCGGAGAGAATTTCGACCTCATCCGGCTCGCGCCGTTGCGTCACGTGCCGCGAGGTGCCGGGCTTGCGGCGATCGAGTTCGGCCTGGATGTCGGCGGTGCAGATCGCCAGTCCCGGTGGGCAGCCATCGACGACGCAGCCGATCGCCGGTCCGTGCGATTCGCCGAACGAGGTGACGGCGAACAGGGTGCCGAAGGTGTTGCCGGACATGCGTTGCCCCTTGCGCGTTGGCTCGAGCGTTAGAATTGGCGGCAGAGTCTACCACAGCGCCCCGCTGCCTCGCCGAGGATACCCTGATGACTGCCAGGAAGACGCCCCCCGCAAGCAAATCGACGAGCCAGCAGCGTAACCCGCTGCCGCCACGCGCCGCGCCTGCGGGCAATCCGCTGCGCCAGGCCGAGACGCGCTGGCAGCGCACTGCCCGCTACGTCTGGGACAAGGGCGGCAGCCGCGGTGGCCGCTAGCGGACGCTCCTCCGCAAGGCGTCCCGAGACTGATCGCGGGCAACCCTCCCGCGGGGGCACGCGACCGCCCTTGGTCCGTGCCCGTCGACACGCTGGTCCACTGCGTCGACGGCTCCGCGCAGCCTCAGACGCTCAGGTCGACCTGCTGCAGCGAGCCGGCACCGCCGCTGTCGCGCAGGTAGATGCCGCTGCTGCGAAGCTGGGCGAGCGTTTCGTTGGCGCCGTCACGCAGGTCGAACGGCGTCGCCACACGGGCGAGGCCCAGTGCGCCGACGTCGGCTTGCTGCAGCGTCAACAGTGGTCCGCCGCCGTCGGCGTCCGGCATCCACAGCCGCAACTGCGAGTAGGCGGCGTCGTTCTCGTCAATCCAGCCGTTGCCATCGTCGTCGAGCGGCTCGAGATCGGCGAAACCGTCGCCGCTGAGCGCGCCGAACAGTTCGCTGCCGTCGTTGATGCGCTGGTCGCCGTTGCTGTCGAGCACCAGGAAGCCAGTGCCGGCGGCGGGCAGATTGATGTTCTCCGCCTTGCCATCGACGTCGAGATCGAAGCGGAAGCGTTGTCCGACGAGTTGCGCCGAGGTGCCGGCGAAGTTCACCAGCAACGGGTCCTTGCGCGGCCGGGCTCCATCGCCAAGGCGCAGACTGAGATTGCTCTCCTCGTAGTAGGTGCGCGAGAGCGAGATGTCCAGCGCGAAACTGATCTCCCGTCCGTCAGCCGTACGCACGACACCACGGGCGGCAAGTTCGAGTTGCTCGACTTCAGCGTGTGCGGACTGCAAGTCGTACTCGACGCCACGGCCGGGTGAGTCCGCCGCGGAGCCGTTGGCGGCAGGGCGCGCGGCCACTGGTGGCGCAGCAGTGGCCGGAGCACGGAGTTCGCTGGCGTCAAAGACACGCGCCTCCTCGCCGGTGAGCAGCCGGATGATGGCACGCAGCAAGACGAACCGCGGATCGTTCTCAGCCGGATCGCCATCGGCCACTGCGGCGCTGGGATCAGCCGCCTGCGCGGCACGCGCGGCGTCGGAGATGGTGACGCGATCGATCACGGGCAGGCGGGCGGCGTCAGGCCCGAAGGCCGGACTCTGCGCGCCCGTCCACAGACGCACCGACTGGCGCACTTCCTCGTGCTGCAGCAACCGGTGCGATGCGGCCATGTACACTTCGCTCCCAAGAATCTTCACCACGGCCTCCAAGTCAGATCGCCACACTCTACGCTGGTAACGACTGCCGGCGCGGGAACTTGAGGAGCGTGTGCCGCCCGCGTCGCAGGTCGTCGCAGCGGCTGCGGGCAGCCGGCCACGATTCGGGCAACCATCACCATCGCAAAGCCAGCCACGTTCCACCGCGGCCGAAATTGGTCGCCCTCTTGCCCCTGCCTGGCCGGCGCTGAGCCCGGCAGGTGGACTCCGCCGATGGTCGGGTGTCATCGCCCGTTGCCTGGACCAGCAGCGCGTGAGCGGCGTGCTCGACCACCCCGGATACCGGTCGGCTTGCGTGGCAAACGGCAGGATCGGCCCGCGCGCAGTTGCCGTCGGGCATGTTGATTGACGGGAGAGGGCGCGACCGGTGATACTGGTGGTCACCGACAGCCGACTTGCCGTCGCTCGACCGAGTGCTCGCACCGTTTGTTCGCCATGCCGCGTCCTCCTCTCAATCCGGGTGTTTCACTCTACCTCGACCTGACGCGCATCTGCGCCGCCCTGATGGTCTGCCTGCATCACCTCCTGCAACCGCCGTTCTTCGATCGGACAATCGCGATCCCGGGACGATCGGCGGTAATCGTGTTCTTCGTCATTTCTGGATTCGTGATCGCCTACTCGTCGGTCGGAGAGCGTGACTGGCGAGCCTATGCCGTTTCTCGTCTGGGGCGCGTTTACTCGGTCGCAATTCCCGCCCTGTTGCTCACCGGCATGGTGGCCCTGGCTGAGGCGCTCCTCTGGCCCAACCTGGTAGCCGAACGCCAGGACTGGCCGGGGCTTCGGCTCCTGCTCTCGGTCTTCTTCGTCAACCAGTTCTGGAACCTGACGATCGGCGTCCTTTCCAATGGGCCGTATTGGTCGCTGTGCTATGAGGTCTGGTACTACGTGCTGTTCGGCATCGTCTGGTTCTGTAGTGGCTGGCGACGTCTCATTGCTGCCGCCATGGTCGTCCTGCTGGTCGGCCCCCGCATCCTGCTCCTGATGCCGATCTGGCTCTTGGGTGCGGGGCTCTATCTTGCACTGCGCCGACGCGGCGCCGAGGCAGCACCGCGCGACCGCGAGGTGTTCTTTGTCGTCGTCTCACTTTTTGTGTTCGTCCTGCTGGTCTACAACCCAGCAAGCATCGTGACCAACCACGTGGAGCAGTCGCTGCACAATGGGTACTGGCATGTCGGCTCTTGGCGCGTATTCATCGGTGGGGACGCGCATTTTGCAGCCGATTATCTGCTCGGTCTGCTCTTCGCGGTGACGGTCTGGTTTTCAGGCGGCGTCTTCGACCACAAAGCGGTCGAGCGGCTGCATGGCCGGGTGATCCGCTGGTGCTCGTCGTATACGTTCTCCCTTTACCTGTATCACGCGCCGCTGATGGTGTTCTTCCACTCTTTGCTGATGGTGGCCTTGCCGGACGAGTCGCCGGCTCTGGTCCTGCTCGTCCTCATCATGCTTGGTGTCTGGGCGCTCGGCAGCGTTACCGAGCATCGCAAGGAGCCTTATACGGCGCTGTTTCGCCGCCTCCTGTCGGCCGGAGTGCCACCGCGGGCCTGACGGGCGAGAGCGGTTGCCTGGCGGGCGGCGCACCCGACCCGTGCGCCAGCGGCGAGAGGACTCCATGTCTCCTTCGCGCGCGGCTCGGCCCCGGGCAGCGGCGACAGGGGCGAGCCGGTTGCCTGTGTGCATCGTCAGCCCGGCAGATCCAACAAGCAGCGCCGGAGCGCAGCGTACTGACCCCCCATGCGGTCGTAACGGCCGGTCGTTCCGGGAAACCAGTCACCTCCCATCCTGCAGGCGGAACGGATCACTGGTCCTGCGTTTCGCCTCGGCGGCCCCGCCGTCGCAGCCACAGCGTTGCGCTGGCCAGCGCGGTGACGGCAACGAAGGGCAGGGCAACCTGGTTGAGCACGCTCCAGCCGGCGCTGGTCACCAGCAGGCCGGAGCCGAAGGACGAGGCGCCCATGACGAAGAACATCAGGAAGTCGTTGAGGCCTTGCGTCCGCGCCTTCTCCGCTGGCGTGTAGGCCTCGGTGAGCAGCGTCGTGCCGCCGACGAAGAGGAAGTTCCAGCCGACGCCGAGGAGCAGGAGTGCCCACCAGAAGTGCAGCAGCGTGATGCCGGCGAGGGCGATGGCGATGCAGCCGGCCATCAGTGCGGCGCCGGCGAGGAGGACGCCGGCGACGCCGAAACGGGCAATCAGGTGGCCGGTCAGGAAGCTGGGGGCGAACATGCCGATGACGTGCCACTGCAGGACCAGGGCGGTATCGCCGAAGCCCAGACCACAGAAATCCATCGCCAGCGGCGTCGCGTTCATCAGCAGGTTCATCACGCCATAGCCGATGGCGGCGGCCAGCACGGCGACGATGAAGACCGGCTGGCGGGCGATTTCGGCGAGCGGGCGGCCGACGCCGTGCTGCTCCTCGGCGGCCGCCGGCGGAAAGCGCAGGCTGGCGGCAATCGCCAGCGAGGCGAGGGCAAAGCCGATCAGCGAGGCGTAGGAGGCGAGATACTGCGGCGCCAGCAGGTCGCGCGTCATTTTGCCGACGGCCGGCCCGATGAAGCCGCCGACGATGCCGCCGGCCAGGGTCAGCGAAATCGCCCGGCTCTTCCACTCGGCCGGCACCACTTCCGCCGCGGCAAAGCGGAAATACTGGCCGAAGGCATGGTAGATGCCGGAGCAGAAAGTGGCGCCGCAAAGCAGCCAGAAGTTCTGCAGGAAGACCGCCAGCGCACCGACGGCGCCACCGAGCATGCCGCAGCAGGCGCCGAGCATGAAGCCGGCACGGCGGCCGTTCCGCCGCATGAAGAGCGAAGCCGGCAGCGTGCTCGCTGCCGATCCCAGCACGTAGCCGACGACGGGCAGCGTCGCCAGCCGCTTGTCCGGCGCCAGCGCGTAGCCGGCGAGTGCGTTGATGGCAACCAGAGTCACGCCGTTGGTGAGCAGCAGGGCCTGTGCAGTGGCGAGGAGGGTCAGTGTGCGGTGCGGAGAAGTCACCCCGTCATTCTATGCCCGCGCAGGCAGCCCTGCGCAGGCGGGTCGCGTCGCGGGGGCGCCGCAGCCCGGCGAACCCGGCCGTGCATGCGGGAGTCTGCGGTCGCGAGCCGACGCCGTGGGCGGGATGGCGAGCGGTGCCCCGCTGTCCGCGTCGCCGGCTTCGCCGCAGCGCCAATGCTGTGAGCGCAGCGCGGATGGTTGGGAACGGCTATGCTGGTGCTGTTTCTTCCACTGCGGCAGACGGTCGCCGAGACCGCTGCCGGGCGTATCGACAACTGGACCCGAGATGACCGGCTTTCCCTTCCCGACTCCGCTGCCCGCAGCCGTGCCCGGCAACGACCCCAGCGATGCCGACCTCCTGCTGTCGCCGGGCAGCCTGGCGGCCCTGGTCGACGAGCGCACGCGCGCCGCCATCGCCTGCGGCGCGCTGCACCGCATCGATACCGAGCAGTGCTTCGTCGACGATGGCGGCGTGCGCTTCCTGGTCCGCGTCGTTTCCAGCCTGCGGCGCAAGGCGACCGCCGGCAGCGCGCGCGGCGACGCTGCGCGGCCGGCGGTGAACCCCTTCCTGCCGCCCGAACCGGAGCTGACCGTTGGCGCCATCTCGCGCAGCCACCTGGCGGTGCTCAACAAGTTCAACGTCCTCGAACGCCACCTGCTGATCGTCACCCGCCACTTCGAGGATCAGCAAAGCCTGCTCGGCGTGGCGGACTTCCAGGCGCTCTACGCCTGCCTGGCCGAGTACCCGGCGCTTGGCTTCTACAACGGTGGCCGCATCGCCGGCGCGAGCCAGAACCACAAGCACTTGCAGCTCGTACCGCTGCCCTTCGACGGCGCCGCGACCGGACTGCCGATGGCGCCGCTGCTCGGCGGCGAAGGGCCGCGCTGCTCGCGCCTGCCCTTCGCGCATGCCTTCGGGCGGCTGCCGCCGGTGGTCGCCGGGCAGCCGGTGCAGGCGGCGCATGCGCTGTACCGGGCATTGCTCGCCGACCTCGGCATCACTGGCGAGCCGTCGGCTGAAGGCGAGCGGCAGTCGGCCCCCTACAACCTGCTCGTCGCGGCCGACTGGATGCTCGTCGTGCCGCGCGTCGCCGAATGCTGGCAAGCGATTTCAATCAACGCGCTGGCCTTCGCCGGATCGCTGTTCGTCCGGGATCGCCAGCAGCTCGAACGGATTCGCACCGCCGGCCCGCTGCGCGTTCTGCAGGCGGTGGCCGGGAACGGCGGGGCGTCCGGCTGAGCTGCCGACCCGCACCGGGCTGACGCCAGCGGATGCCGCCATCAGAGGATGCGGAACTGCATCTCCAGTTGCTCATCGCTCCAGATGTCGTCCGGGCTGATCGAGCGGCGGTGGAACCTGAAGTCGATTCCGGCCTTGCGGAAAGCCTCGTAGACCAGCTCGGAGCAGATGTACTTGCGGTCGCGCACCTTGCGCCCGCGTCGGAACAGGATGCGGATGGCGATGCGGCAGATCTCCCAGTTGTCGTACGGCCGCGTGAGTTCGTCCATGCCGAAGCTGATGGCCTGCTTCAGCGGCTCCGGTTCCGGCTGCGGCCTGATGCGGCCGATGACGATGCGCCCGCGATAGGGCTTGTTCCGGCCGTGGTAATCGCGCAGATACTTCGACAGCGGCACCAGGCGCACGCCGATCGCCGTCTCACTCTCGAGGACGAAGATCCGCTGCAGGCTGTCGTCACGATAGACGATGCCGACGTGACTCCACACCGAGCGCGTGAACCACTGGATCATCCGCGAGAAGAGGTACGTGCCCGAGCAGAAGATCAGGTCACCGGTGCGCAACTGCTCGCGCACCTGCGGGTAGTCAAGGACCGGCAGCCTGGCGACTGCCTTGACGGCGAGACGATCAGCCATGTGGACCCTGGCTCAGCCGACGCGGCCGGCGGCTGCCGGCGAGGGAAGACAAACGGCGGGCATCGCGACCTCCGGTGCGGGCGGATGGATGAAGCCCGCCATATTGCCGCAATCGAAGGCTGTTGGTAAGGGATACGGAAACGGGCCGGAATCGTCGTACGTCCGAGGTTCTGGCCGACAATCACGGTGACGGTACATGAATTGTGGGAAATGATGCACCACTGGAGGAATCGGTTCGCCACGGCTGCGTGCCACCCGGCGGCAGGCGCGCACGGAGGCGAGATGGCAGATCGCGGCCATCGCCGACGCTGCCCAAAATGGCGGCCATGGCGTGATCGACAACCGGCGCACTACATCCGCAGTGCCCGGCTGCCGATCCGCAGCCAGTCGCCGGCCGTCAGCACCGGCCGCTGCGCGAAGACGTCGCCGCGCACGCTGCCGATCCGTTCGAGGATGCGCAGCCCGCCCTGGACGGTCAACCGGATTTCCCACGCCATCCGCCCGGGCAGTTCGTGCACGAGTGGTGCGCCGGCCAGCAGCAGCTGCCGCGTGCGGTCGATCTGGAATTCGAGCAGCGCCGCCCAATGCTCGCTCCAGCGAGCCGCGGCGATCTGCTCTTCGGCGATCGCGAAGCGGGCGAGATCGCATTGCGGCAGGTAGATACGCTGCTTCTGCCAGTCGAGCGCAATGTCCTGCCAGAAGTTGAGCAGTTGCAGCGCGCTGCAGATGCAGTCCGAGCGCCGCAGATTCTCGTCGCTGGTACGGTCGACGAGGTGAAGCAGCAGGCGCCCGACCGGGTTGGCCGAACGCCGGCAGTAGTCGAGCAACTCCGGGTAGTCCGCATAGCGCTTCTTGACCACATCCTGGGCAAAGGCGTCGAGCAGGTCGCGCAGCAATTGCAGCGGCAGCCGCCATTCACCGATCACCGCCGCCAAGGCGGCAAACTCCGGCGTCGCCGGCGGCACGCCGCGCTCGATCCGGTCCAGTTCGTCGCGGTAGGCCGCCAGCGCCTGCAGGCGTTGGGGAGCCGACGCGTCGCCTTCATCGGCGATGTCGTCGGCGGCGCGGGCAAAGCGATAGATCGCCTCGATCGGTTTTCGCAGTCGCCGCGGCAGCAGCAGCGAGGCGACGGGAAAATTCTCGTAGTGGTCGACAGGCATCCGGGAGAGGAGCCGGGCGTGCTGGTGGCACGCTCCAGGCGTGAGGGCAGACGGTAGCTGACAGTATAGAGGCGACACGGTTAGAATGATGCGCGCTCCGGCCCCGGAGCCGCCGGTCGCGCAGCAGGCGGCCACGGAAGCGGGGGTCGGCAGAGCTCTGTGCCGCAGTGCCCAGGTGGCGAAATTGGTAGACGCAGCAGGTTTAGGTCCTGCCGCCGCAAGGTGTGGGGGTTCGATTCCCTTCCTGGGCACCAAGAACACTTTTGCCGTGAAGCCGGGCACGACCACTCATCCGCAGATCAGCAAGGAGATGGTCGACAACCCGGCGCTCGGCCTGATGTGCGGGCCGCCATGATCCCCGAGCCGGCGCCGGCCACCCTGCTGTTCGCGGGTCTCGGCCTGGCGGGCTTCATCGGCCGCTGCCGCGGAGCCTGATCCGCCACCCCGCAGCCATGCCGACCACGCGCGGCCCGGCAGGCGCTCGCGTTGGCCGGCACCGGCTGCGATCAGCCGCGGCCGCCGATCCAGAAACGCAGTGTGCTTGCCGGCACCTCGGCGCCGAGACCGAAGAGGTCGGCATTCGAGACGTGGGCGCCGCCGCGCGGGCGCTGGTCCGCCCAGATCCAGGGACGCCACCAGAGGCTGGCGATGAACTGACTCGCCCCTTCGCGGACGAGAACGCCGTCCAGCGCCATGTCCGGCGACACGTCGGCGGCGACACCGCACAGGGTCAGCAGCGCCTTGCGAAACAGGCTGACTTCCTCGGGGAAGCGGACTGCCGAAGTCGCAGCCAGTGCGTCCAGCAGGGACGTCATCCACTCGAACCCGGGAAAACGGCCGCTGCGCACCTGGCCGACCGCCTGTCTGACGGCGGCCTCGAGCTGCTCGTCGTCGCGCACGTCGCCGAGCCCGGCGATCGCCGTGCGGACACGCCGGTCGTTCAGCGTCAGGGCGCCGAGAGCGAGCTGCACGACCGCTTCGCATTGCCGCTTCGAAAGTGTCGTCGTCAGCGCCCAGTCGAGAATGGCCAGTCGCCCGTTCGGCGTCGCCAGCAGGTTGCCCGCATGCGGGTCGGCATGGAAAGTCGCCCCGGCCTCGCCACTGCGCCAGAAAGGCTGCGCGAGCAGGGCGCGGACCACTCGCTCGGCGCGCCGTCGCATCTCCCTCGGCGGCAGATCCTGCACCGTCACCTTGCAGCCATCGACTCTCTGCATGGCCGTGACGGTCGGTGTCGAAAAAGGGAAGACGTGCGGGATGACGATGTCCGGTGCGCCGGCATGGAACTCGGCGGCCTGGCGCAGATGGGCCTGCTCGCGGTCCAGGCGGACCTCATTGGCGAGCAGGCGGGCAACGCTCTCGAGGGTGTTGGCGTAGTCGAATACCGGCAACCCATGCGCGACGCAGCGTTCCTCCAGGTGGCTGCCGAGCGCCGGCCAGATGGCGAGTTCCTCTTGCAGCCGCTCCTCGACGCCCGGCCGCAGCACCTTGCAGACGCCGTTCTGCTGCGGCTCGTTCGCCGCCGGCTGCCAGACGAAGGGAACGACGACCGCGACGCTGGCCTCGGCAAGGGCCTTGCGCGCGATGCGCAGGCCCGCGACCTCGCCCAGCTCGCGTTCGAGCTGCGGGCGGACGGCCAGCAACGAATCCGCCGGCTCGAGCGTCTCGAGTTCCTGCAGACGCCGGCGCAGGTCGCCCGACAGGCGCCGATCGTGTGCGACGACCTGTCCCAGCTTGTGCAGGGTGGGGCAGAGGCGGAACAGAGCGAGCAGCCGCCGCGATCGGCTGGCATTGCCGGGCAGCGCCAGCTGGGCGGCGAAGATCGCCTGCTGGCGGCGTGGCGAGAGGTGGTCGAGGAAGAACAGCAGCGCTTCCGCCAGCAGTGGACGAAAGCGCGCGTACGCCGGTGGCAGCAGTTCGCTGAGGCGCGACAGCATGGCCAGCAGGCCATTCTCGGTGGCGGCGTGCAGGGTCATTCCTTCTCTGATCTCACTATCGACGCTGGCTGCTGACGAAATCCATCTCCAGTGACCAGACGGACGTTTTCGCGGCAGTCTGCGACAGTTCGCGGGTCGCCTCGATGTTGGGCAGACGCTGCTGCTCAGCCGCCCGCAACCTGCTTCCATGATGGCCGCCGAACGGTGATGAGGTACCGCCATTCTTCATCATGCTGGAAGTTTTCTCAAACGGAATGTGCTTGCGGAAATGTCGCAGCCGACGTAGCCAAGGCAGGACCGATGTCGTCACGGCCGCTCGACCCGTGCACGCGAGCCCCAGCTCTTGCCGATGACGTGCATGCATGGGCTACCGAAGTCGGGCAAACTGGTGCAAGCTATTGTCCCTGGGAAAGTCAATCAGCGGCGATGATGCGCCTGCCGCCTTGACCTGAGAACACGGGAGGACGACGATGAAGAGCTTGTGCGCGCTGGTTGTGCTCGCCGCTGCCGCTGTCATGCAAGCGCTGGCAGCCGACCTGCCGAAAGGCGATTGCGCCCGCCCCGCGGCAGCCACCGACCTCTCGGGCTGCGACTTGAGCCGGGGCAAGCTGGCGGGTCGCGACCTGCGTGGTGCTCGTTTCGCCGGCGCGAAGCTGGAGAATGCGGATCTGCGCAAGGCTCTTCTGGAGGGTGCGGACTTCAGGCGCAGCAATGCCAAATGGGCCAACTTCGCCGGGGCGAATCTTGCCAAGACGGATTTCCGCGACGCCGATCTCTTCCATGCATCCTTCGACGATGCCGATCTGTCCGACGCGCGCCTGGGTGGCGCCAATCTCTTCGGCGCCAATCTGATCAACACCCGCGCGCCGCGGGCAGATTTCGGCGGTGCCTATCTCAAGGACATCCTCATGGAAGGTATCGATCTGTCGGGCGGTTCGATCAAGGGGTGCTATACCTTTCGCGGCGTCCTTCTGGGCGCCAGGTTGGTCGGTACCGATCTTTCCGGCGCCGATCTGACTGGCGCCGCGGCCGAAAGCGCCGACTTCTCCAAGGCGCGCCTGTTGGGCACGAAACTTCTTGGAGCAACTCTGCGCCATGCAGTTTTCACGGATGCCGACATGGCCCAGGCCGACCTCGCCAATGCCGATGTCTGGAATGCCAACTTCAGCGGCGCTCGCAACCTGCCGCCGTCGGTACAGGACGCGCTGATC
Source organism: Candidatus Accumulibacter similis (assembly GCA_013347225.1). Taxonomy (NCBI): domain Bacteria; kingdom Pseudomonadati; phylum Pseudomonadota; class Betaproteobacteria; genus Candidatus Accumulibacter; species Candidatus Accumulibacter similis. The sequence goes on from CP054595.1 coordinate 1,466,648, forward strand.
GAGCCCTTCGTGGTGCGCGAGCGGCGTTGACTCGCGGAATGCGGGTCGCCGCGAGCGCTGCACCCGCCGGGTGCAATCAGTCGATGCCCGCCACCGCTTGCAGCCTCTCGATATCCGGGATGTGGATTCTTCGCCGTTCAACCGAGAGCAGGCCCTGTTTGCCAAGTGTCTGTAGGATGCGGGAGAAGGTCTCCTGCGTCAGGTTGAGGCGCGAGGCAATGACTCGTTTGTTGGTCGGGAGGGTTACGGTGACTGCCCTGCCGTCTTCTTCGACGGCATTGCGCAAGAGATAGTCCACAATGCGCTGGCAGCCGCTGCGCAGCGAGTATCCCTCGACATCGTCGATGAGGTGATGCAGGCGCATCGACAGAGCGGCGATCATCTTGCGGACCAGCCGCGGGTCCCTGTCCAGTTCCTGCAGGATTGCGCCCTTCGATACATGCACCAGACGGGACTGAACCAGCGCCTGGGCGTCGACCAGAAAAGGCTGGTCAATGAACATCACCGCCTCGCCGAATGTGTCCCCTGGGCCGAGGATTGCGACGACCTTTTCGTCGCCCTGAGGGGAATTCAGCGCCAGCTTGACCAGACCAAAGATGATCAGGAAGAAGCCGGTCGGCGTGTCCCCTCTGTGGAAGAGAGTATCGCCACGCGCTGCGGTGAGCGCGCGTGATCCATGCGCGAGACGCGCGATCTCGTCACTGTCGAGCCCTTGGAACAGGGGCGTATGTGCCAGTAGCCCTTCAAGATTCATCGCTCATCACCAGGAGTCAGGTCGCTGGTGGATCGATGAGCGGGCCAGCACGGCGTGACGGACTGTGCTCCAACGGCACCGGAGATGCGTCGGGATTGCCGGACGTGTTCGCCAGATCTGCCGTCGCCCCTGCCATCGGGCCAATTCACGGCTGCCTGCGCGCTGCGAAATCACTTCAGGCTGAGGATCCACTTGACCAGCTTGTCGGCCTCATCCGGCTTCACAGACGGATTGGGCGGCATCGGTACCGGGCCCCAGACGCCCTTTCCTCCCTTCATGACCTTCTCCGCCAGCATCGCCTCATCCTTCGCCGAGTATTTCTTCGCCACGTCCTTGTAGGAGGGACCGACGACTTTCTTGTCGACCGCGTGACACGAGAGGCAATTCTTCGCTTTCGCGAGGGCTTCATCGGCCTGGGCTGCGCCAGCAGACATCAGGCCAGCGCCGATCAGCAGCAACACGGGGGACGCTTTCATGCTTTTTGCTCCACGTAGAGGGTTTGGGTCAATCAATGGTCGGCATCGCGTAGTGCGGGCGCGAGCTTCACTGCTGCGTTCGCCGGGCTGGCGATCGTGCCTGCCCGGCCTCGGTCCCGTCTCAATAGACGTCGTTCTGAGTGTTGTACACGTTGAACTTGCCGGTCGGGGTGATCAGGCGCGGGTCTTTGATGACCGCCTTGAGCTTGCGCGTCTTGTCGTCGACGACAACGATGGCCGATTCTTCGCTGCCGGTGCTCCACACCGAGAACCACACCTCGTCGCCGGCACGGTTGTATTCGGGTTGGACGATGCGCTTGGCGCCGGGCTTGACACCCGCCCACTCGCCAATTGGCAGCAAGTCGAATCCCTTGTCGAGCTGGTTGATGTCGAAGACCGCAACGGCCTGGGAAATTGCCGGGTCCGGATTGAGGGGGGCGTCGACCCAGAGGTTTCTTGACTTCGGATGGGTCTTCAGGAACAGCGAACCGCCGCCTGCGCCCTTGAGCGTCTGCACGACTTTCCAAGCGTTGTTGGCATTCTTCTTCGGGTCGGTTCCGATCAGTGAAACGGTTTCGTCCCCCAGATGGCTGGTGGCCCACACCGGACCGAACTTCGGATGAACGAAGTTCGCGCCACGGCCTGGGTGGGGTGTCTTGCCAACCGCCACGACTGCCGCCAGCTTGCCGTCCTTGGTATCGATGACGGCGATCTTGTCCGACGCGTTCGCCGCATCCATGAAGTAGCGGCCCGTCGACTCGAATCCACCATCGTGCAGGAAACGCGGCGTCTTGATCATCTTGACCTTGAGATTATCGAGATCGCTGTAGTCGACCAGATGTACCATGCCGGTCTCCTTTGCGTTGACGAGGAATTCGGGGTGGTGATGCGAGGCGACAATTGCTGCGACGCGCGGTTCGGGGTGGTACTCGTTGGTATCCGAAGTCATGCCGCGGGTGCCGATGACCTTGAGCGGCTTGAGCGTATCGCCGTCCATCAGCGTATATTGTGGCGGCCAATAGGTGCCGGCGATCGCGTAGCGGTCCTCGTAGCCCTTGAACTTGGAGGTTTCGACCGATCGCGCTTCTAGGCCTACCCGGATCTCGACGACAGGCCCGGGTTTCTCCATCCAGAGGTCAATCAGCACGATCTTGGCGTCGCGTCCGATGACGTAGAGGTAGCGGCCCGACTTTGATATGCGCGAGATGTGGACCGCGTAGCCGGTGTCGATCACGTCGACAATCTTCTTGCTGGCGCCGTCGATGAGGGCGATCTTGCCGGCATCACGTAGCGTCACCGAGAACAGGTTGGCCAGATCCAGGCTGTTCATCTTGCTCTTTGGGCGCTGTGATGGCGGGACGATCAGCTTCCAGGTGGCGTTCATTTCCTTCAGGCCGAACTCCGGCGGGGTTGGCGGCTCATGCTGGATGCAGCGCGTCATGACGTCGACTTCGTGGTCGCTGAGCGTGCCGGAACTTCCCCAGTTCGGCATCCCTTGCGGCGAGCCGTAGAAGATGAAGGTCTTCAGGTATTCGGAGCCTCGTTCAAGGGTGATGTCGGTGGTGAGCGGTTTGCCGGTCGCACCCTTGCGCAGTACCCCGTGGCAGCCGGCGCAGCGCTCGAAGTAGATCTTCTTCCCTACCTCGAAATCGGCTTTCGTCATGGGTGGGGACTTCGGATTCAAGGTCTGGACCATGTCCGCGCCGCCAACCGGTGAGGAACCGCCGATCTGCATCGGTCCTTCCTCAAGTGCCTTCGACTTTTCGGGTTTGCCCTCCTGGGCGCCGACGTTGCCGATCGCGACAGCGAAAGCAGCCAGGGCCGCAGTCCACGTTCTTGTTTGTGTCTTTTTCATGATTCTCCCTCCCGAATGGTGTCGCGATTTTTCTCCCTGGTCACGCAACGATCTTCAGGCCTGAGCAGTGCCTGTTGGTGGCGGGGAGCCCTTGTTGTCATGCGATTGCCGACGACAGGGATCCGATTGAAACACCGAGTAAAACAGTCGGTCATTGATGCATGTCATGTTTGAATCAACCCAGAGCACGCATGACATGGCATGGCATGGTATGGCGATGGCGGGCAAGCAGCCATCGCCGACCCGCCGCTTGCGCGGGGTTCTGGGGATCCAGTCACCAAGCGCTGCGGCGGATTGGGCAGGGCCTCTGCCCCGCAGAATCGGAATCGTGAGCGAGTCGAGGTGGCTGATCTCTCGGGTCTTGATGCGGTGTGCGAGGCCGTGATCGGCCGGCTGGCGGCCAAGGCTTTTCCGGTTGCCGATCCGACCGCCCCTCAGCCGCAGAAGGCATGCCCAGCAGTGCGCAGGACGATGCCGACGCAACCGCCGAGCGCGGCCGGCTTCCAGACGGCGCCCACGCGTCGGCCGGCGGAGATGAGGAAAGCGACGCCGGGCAGGTCGAAGGGGTTGATCAGGAAGCCGGCACTCGCATTGAGCAGTTCGACGCTGATCTGGTCGCCACGGCGCATCTCGTCCATCACCCCCATCATGGCCGTGCCGCCAGCCAGGTACTTGGTGAGCGAGGGCAGGATGAGGGCCGGCTCTATCGCGGCCAGGGCAAGCAGCGGCGTCAGCCACTGCGTCAGCAGGTCGATGACGCCCAGCCGTTTGAGCGCGCCGACCACCACCAGTGACAACACCAGCATCGGAATGGCGCCGATCGCGATCCTGAACGCCTCGGCGCCGGCGAGGTTGATCGTGTCGAGCACACCCTTGGCGCCGGCAGCCGAGGGATGTTGCAGGCTTTCGTCGACATTCTCCTCGGCAGCGGAGAGGTGGCGGCCGAAGATGTGATAGGTGGCCGCGGCGGCGGCCAGCCCGCCAAGCAGCGAAAAGGCCAGCGTGGTTCCCAGCTGCAGGCCCATGGTCATCATCGGGAACGCGGCATTGGCCTGCGCCATGGCGAAGATCATCGCCAGCGTGGCGGCGAGGTGGCGGTCGGAGGTACCGCGCTGCTCCATCATGCTCAGGGTGGCGATGGGGGCAGCGAAGCTGACGAAGTTGATCTGCAGGGCGGCGAAGACGCCCATGCCGTTGAGACCGAAGGGCTTCAACGCCGGCGTCAGCCTGCCGACCAGCGTGTCGAGGATGCCGCGGGCTTCGAGCAGGCGCATCAGGCAGAGCATGACGACCATGACCGGCAGGAGGACGAAGAGGGACAGCTCGACGGCCGCTCGGCCAGCCTTGAGGATGATGTCGATGATCATTTCCATGGCGCGCCTCCAGTCGTCCGTTGTTCGGCCAGATCAGTGAGGTGAAAGTGCGCGCCGGGCGGCGCAGCCGGCGGCGAGCCTGCACCTGCTGTCCGCGCGTTCTGCCCGCCGCCGGCGCGGCGGCATCCTGCGGCCGCGTGCGCGGGGCCGTGGCGCGAGGCCATCCGGAACGTCACCGCCCAAGCTGCCGGCGACCGTGCCCGTCGGACCGTGGCCGTTGCCCGGCTCACGCCGACAGGCGGTGCGAGCGGTAGGCATCGCCGCCGATCGCCGCGGCGGCGACGTCGAGCAGGTGCTCGTGATGCGTCAGGAAGAGCACCTGCGTTCGCCCGGACAGCTCCGCCAGGACCCGGAAGGTGGCGGCAGCCGCCGCATCGTCGAACTGGATCGTGATGTCATCGACGATGACCGGCAAGGGTTCACCGTTGTCGAGATGGCCTTCGATCGCTGCCAGCCGCAGCGCGAGGAAGAGCTGGTCGCGGCGACCGGTGCTCAACTGTTCCATCTGCAGGCGCTCGCCGTCGGCGCGCGTTGCCTTGAGGATCTGCCGTTCGTCGTCGTAGTCGACGACGACGCCGCGGTAGCGGCCGCCGCTGATGGTCGCGAAGTGGCGTGACGCCCTGTCGATCAGCGGTGCCTGGTTGCGCTTCTGGTAGGACTCGATGACCTGTGCCAGGACCGCCGCGGCGATGCGCGTCGCCGCGTAGTCGGCAGCGAGCCCGCTGATGCGCGCGGCGTGCTGCACCATCCGCTGCTGCGCGTCGGCAGCGGTGGCCGATCCATCCATGGTCGCGAAACGCTGCCGGGCAGCGAGGTAGCTCTCGTGGCACCGCTGCACGTCGGCCGCATTGCGTTCGTTCGCCTGCGCATTGCCGGCCAGCGCTGCGGCGACGGCGTCGGGCTCCTGGCCGGCCGCCTGCCTGAGCACTTCCGGCAGAGGCACGCCGGCCGCGCGGACGAGTCGCCCTTCGATGTCGAGAACGGCGGCGGTCAGCGCGGCGCGTTGCGCGCTGCGTCCCTCGACCAGTTCAAGGCTCTCCAGCGTGTCACAAGCGGCCTGCAGCAGCAGCCGATCAATGACCCTCGCCGCTTCGCCGGCCGTCAGGCGGGCTGCGTCGATGGCACGCCGTTCGTCGGCGACCTGCTGCTTCAGGGTGTTCCGCTTCTCCTGCAGCGAACGCGTCTGGCTCAGTTCGCGATACAGCTCGGCGGCGAGAAAGTCGGCACTGCGGCCGTCGGCCGGCAGCGGCTCGCCGCGGACCCGCTGCCAGGTGGTCGCGAGACGGCTCTGGAAGTCGTCGATCTGGATGCGCGCGTCTTCCTGCTCCTTGCGCGATCGTTGCAGGGCGTCGTGCGCCTGCGCGAGATCAGCCAGCTGCTGCAGGCGCGCGGTCGCCTCTGCTTCGCTGGCGTCGCTGGCGAGCCGGATCGACGCCATTGCCGCCGCCCAGCGGGCCGTCCATGCGGCGACTTCGCGACCACTGGCGGTGGCGGCGGCCTCGGCATGCAACAGCAGCGCGCTGGCGTTCGCCAGGCTGCTGCTCTTCAGTTCGCGTTGCGTCCGTCGCTCGGCGTGCTGGCGGGCGATCGCCCGCGCCCGCGCCAGGGTTTCCGACAGGCGTTCGCCCGTTGCCTGGGCGGCCGCTTCACTTCGGCCAGCGAGTTCGCCGAGCCGGTTGCGGACGTCCTGCGCCAGCCGGCGCAGCCGCTCTGCCTCCTGCCGCTGCGACTGGCAGGCGTCGAACTTCTCCTGCCAGGCTTCGCGCTTCGCCATCCAGGCGGCCGCTTCGCCGATCGTCAGCGCCGGCAGGCCGTTCGCCACGAGCAGCGCCGCCCAGCGGCGCTCGAGCTCGTGTGCGTCGCTGGCGAGCGCGGCGGCGCGCTGGCGGTCCAGAACGAGGGCGCTCGCCATCTGTGACTCGCGGACGCGGAAGCCGGCGTAACGGGTGGCACGTTCGGCGTCGGCGAAGAGGTCGTCGGCAGCCTCGTCGGCAAGGTTGACGGCCAACTCGTAGGCCGCGGCCGTCGGCGGTGGTTCGGCGGCGACGGTTTCGTCGCTGGCCGGCAGGAAACGGCGGCGCAGTTCCAGCCACAGGGCGTCGCGCGTCGCCCGCAGGGCGTCGATGGCCTCCCGCGTCGGCACGCTGCCACGCACCTCGAGACCCTTGATGTCGCCACGCAGCGCGGCGAGGTCGTCCTCGAGCTTCTCGATCGCCTCACGGAGCGAGCGCGCCCGGCGGCGCAGTTCCTCATCCTCCTGCCGGAAGGCCTGCAACTCGGCGACGAGCGGCAGCGTCGTCTGCGCCACGGCTGCCGCCGTCGGCAGCCGCAGGCCGCGCGCTTCGCTTTCGAGCCGGGCCGCCGCTGCCGCCGCCTCGCCGTCGAGCTGCTGCGCCCGTGCTTCGGGATCGCCGTGATCGGCAATCGAATCGAGGTAGTTGCCGAGGTCGTCGCTCGCCGGCGTCTGCTGCAGGTCGTCGATTGCCGCCTCGAGCTGGGCGACTTCGAGCCTCCTCGCGTGCAGGCTTTCAAGATCGGCCTGCTGCCTCGCATTGAGCGTCGCGCCGCTGGTGATCAGGGCGCGGATCCTGGCCGTTCGCGTCGGATCGGGGATCCATTGCTGCGCCTCGGCAGGCTCTGCGTCGCCGGCGATCTGGCGGCTGAGGCGATCGCGGTGGTGGCGGGCGGCGGCGCTGGCCGCTTCGGCCCGGGCCGCTTGCAGGCCGGCCTCGCGGTAGGCTGCCGTGGCGTGGTGAATCGCCTCGATCGCTTCGCCATTGGCGAGGACGGCGTCGTTGACGCGGATCGCCGCCAGCCCGTCCTGATGCTGCTGCAGGCGCGACGCCGCCGCGCGTTCGGCGGCGAGCGCTTCCGCCTTCTGCGTCACGGCCGCCACCCGCTCGCTCGCCGCCGACGGTGGCAGCAGCGGCACGTCGGCGAGGGCGGCGAGCTGCTGCCGCGCCAGCCCGAGCGCGGCGACATCCGGGAGGATCGCTGCCAGCCGCTCCAGCCGGCGTGCTTCCGTGTGCAGCCGCAGCTGCTCGGCGCGGGCGGCTTCGTAGTCGGCGGCTGCGGCTGCCATCGCCGACCGTGCCGCGCTCCAGTCGAGCGGCCGCACGGCGGCTTCGCGCGCCTGCCGCCGGCTGTCCTCGTGGTCGGCCAGTGCGCGGTAGATGGCCGACTTCGATGCCCGCGGCTTGAACAGGCTCTCCGCCTCGCTCTCGAGCCGGGTCCGCAGGGCGCGGATCGAGCCGAGACCCGCGCCGGCCTCGAAGAGGCTTTCGCCGGCGTCGCCACGGCCCTGCGCCAGTGCCTCGCCGCCGCGCACGAGGGCTTCGTGGTCGAGGCTGAACATGGCCATGAAGAGTCCCTGACCGAGGCCGCCGAGCCAGTCGTGCAGCCGCTCCTCGGGCACGGCTGCCGCCAGTTCGGCGGCTGTATCGGGGTCGTAGGCGAGCAGGGTGTTGACGCGGCCCTTGCGTCGCATCACCGCCAGTCGCTCGCCCGTTCGCGACGAAAGGACGAGACCGACGCGCAGTTTCGGGTTGCCGTGCCGGTAGCCGTCGCGGGAGGTTTCGGGGATGCCGAAGAGGGCGCCGTTGATCGCTCGCCAGAGGGTGGTCTTGCCGGCTTCGTTCGGGCCGCAGATGAGCTGCAGGTCGGCGCCGCCGGCGAAGCTCAGGCGCTGGTTGCTGAAGTGTCCGTAGGCCTTGAGGTCGATCTGCTCGATCCTCATCGGGTGTCCTCGGCGGCGATCACCGCCAGCAGGCGCTCGCGCGCAGCCGCCAGCGCGTCGGCCAGCGCTGCGGGGGAATCCAGAGCCCAGCCGCCGTCGCCGCCGCGCAGATCGGGCGGGATCTTCTGGGCGAGATCGGCGAGCACGCCTGCGGCGAGCGACTGCAGGGCCGCCGGATCGCCGGCCAGCGAGTCGAGCGAGCGGATCAGCATGCCGATCGGATCGTCGCGCCGGGCCAGCCGCTCGAGGTCGAGCGGTGCCGTCACCCGGACGCGGACCTTCTCGAGCCAGGCCTGGCCGGCGGAGGCCTCGCCAACCGAGGCGGCGAGCTGCGCCCGCAGCGCTTCGCCGTCGGTGACGAGTTGCCGATGCAGCGGCCCGCGCCCGACCAGCGTCAGGCGAATCGCCAGCAGCCGCCCCTCCGACGCTGCCTGCAGCTGGCGCACGGTGGCCTGCACGGCGGCGTGCAGGTCGTCCGCACAGCCGAGTCCGGCGATGTCGATGGCGAGTTGATGCCAGCGCGCGACGTCGGTGGCGACGAACTCGACCGAACGGATGCCGAGAGCCGGCTCGCCCTCGACGACCATGCAGCCCTTGGCGCCGGTCTCGCGCGCGTGCCGTCCCTGCGTGTTGCCGGGAAAGACGATCCACGGCGCTTCGCGGACGATCTCGCGCTGGTGGACGTGGCCGAGGGCCCAGTAATCGTAGCCCTTGTCGGCCAGGCGCTGGGCCGTCGTTGGCGCGTACGGCTGGTGTCCCTCACGGCCCGACAGCGCGGTGTGCAGCAGGCCGATGTTGAGCAGCCCGTTGCGCGGTGCGGGGTAGCCGCTGGCAAGGTCGCTGCTCACCGCCTCGCTGGCAAAGCTCTGGCCGTGGATTGCCACGCCGAGGTCCTCGAGCACCTGCGTCGCCGGGTTGCTGGCGGGAAAACTGCAGACGTTCTGCGGCAGCGGTACCGACCGCGTCAGCTTGCTGAGCGCATCGTGGTTGCCGTAACAGAGGAAGACGCGGATGTCGGCCGTTGCCAGGCGACGCAACTGCGCGGCGAAGTGCAGGCCGGTGTTGAAATCGGGCCAGTCGCCGTCGAAGATGTCGCCGGCGATCAGCACGCAGTGGGCGGTGCGCTCGATGGCGAGGTCGACGACGTTGGCGAAGGCGCGGCGGGTGGCGTCGCGCATCTCTGCGGCCGGCGCCCCGTCGTAGAGTTCGAGGCCGCGCAGCGGGCTGTCGAGATGGATGTCGGCGCAGTGGATGAAGCGCATGCGGGTTTCAGTCGCCGGGCTGGCGTGCTGCACCGTTCATCTGCTGCCCGCCGCTGCCGGCAAGAACGGGTTCACGGGGCGCTCAGCGGACGCGCCGGACGACGGCGCCGAGCTGCCCGAGCTTCTCCTCGATCCGTTCATAGCCGCGGTCGAGGTGGTAGATGCGGTCGATCAGCGTCTCTCCATCCGCCACCAGCCCGGCAATGACCAGGCTGGCCGACGCGCGCAGGTCGGTCGCCATGACCGTCGCTCCCTGCAACTTCGCGACGCCGGTGACCATCGCGTTGCTGGCGTCGATCCTGATGTCGGCACCCAGCCGGATCAGTTCGACGGCGTGCATGAAGCGATTCTCGAAGATCGTCTCGCGGATCACCGCGGTACCCTCGGCGATGCAGTTGACGGCCATGAACTGTGCCTGCATGTCGGTCGGGAATGCCGGGTAGGGCGAGGTGCGGACGCTGACCGCCTTCAGCCGCCGCGGCGCCACGAGGCGGATCGCCTCGCGCTCGGCGACGATCTCGCAGCCGGCGTCGAGGAGCTTGTCGACGACGACGTCGAGGTAGGCGGCCGAAGTGTGGGTCAGCCGGACGCTGCCGCCGGTCGCCGCTGCCGCACAGAGGTAGGTGCCGGTTTCGATGCGGTCGGCCATCACCGTGTGCGATGCGCCATGCAGGCGCTCGACGCCGTAGACGCGGATACGGTCGCTGCCGGCGCCGGAGATGCGCGCGCCCATCGACACGAGGCAGTCGGCGAGATCGATCACCTCCGGTTCGCGGGCGGCATTCTCGATCGTCGTCTCGCCGTCGGCGAGGACTGCCGCCATCATCAGGTTCTCGGTGCCGGTGACGGTGACCATGTCGGTGACGACGCGGGTTCCCTGCAGCCGCCGCCCACCGCCGGCGATGCGGGCATGGATGTAGCCGTGCTCGACCTGGATCTCGGCGCCCATCGCCTGCAGGCCGCGGATGTGCTGCTCGACCGGTCGCGCGCCGATCGCACAGCCGCCCGGCAGCGACACCCGCGCCTCGCCGTGGCGCGCCAGCAGTGGACCGAGGACGAGGATCGACGCCCGCATGGTCTTGACCATGTCGTAGGGCGCGAGCGGATTGTCTAGGTTGCGACTGTCGAGAACGACTTCACCGGCACCCGCGCGCGTGACCGTCACGCCCATCTGCTCGATCAGCCGCAGCATCGTCGCCACGTCCCGCAGTTGCGGCACGTTGCCGAGGTGCAGCGGGTCGGCGCTGAGCAGGCTGGCGCAGAGGATCGGCAGGGCCGCGTTCTTGGCGCCGGAAATGGCGATCTCGCCGGACAGCCGCCTGCCCCCTTCGATCAGCAGCTTATCCACGGGCGAGCTTCCTCCACTCCTCCGGCGTTTGCGTCTTCATCGACAGCGCGTGCAGCTCGCCGCTGTCGAAATGCTGCTGCAGGAGCTGATTGACGAGTTGCTGGCGCTGTACCCGGTTCCTGCCGACAAAGCGCTCGCTGACGATCAGTGCCTCGAAGTGGTGGCCATCGCCGCTGACCTGCAGGTGTTCGCAGGGCAAGCCGCCGGCGATCAGCTGGTGGACTCGTTCAGGGTGCATCATGACTCAGGATCTCAGTTTGTAGCCGCTTCGGAGCAGCAGCAGCGTTGCCGCCGATACCAGTGCGAAACTCGTGCCGACGACCGCCAGGCTGATTTCCGGCGCCACGTCCGACACGCCGAAGAAGCCGTAACGAAAACCGTCGATCATATAGAAGACCGGATTGAAATGCGATACCTGTTGCCAGAAGTCGGGGAGTGAATGGATCGAGTAGAAGACGCCGGAGAGCATCGTCAGCGGCATGATGAGGAAGTTCTGGAAGCCGGCGAGCTGGTCGAACTTGTCGGCCCAGATGCCGGCGATCATCCCGAGCGCGCCCATGATCGCGCCGCCCAGGAGAACGAAGGCGAGAATCCAGAGCGGTGCCTCGACCGCCGGCATGGCAAACCAGATCGTCACCAGCAGGACGCCGCAGCCGACCATCAGGCCGCGCAGCATGGCGGCGACGACATAGGCGAGAAAGAACTCGCCGTAGGAGATCGGTGGCAGCAGGACGAAGACGACGCTGCCGGTCACCTTCGACTGGATCAGGCTCGACGAACTGTTGGCAAAGGCATTCTGCAGAGCGGACATCATCACCAGGCCGGGGATCAGGAAGGCGGTATAGGGAACGCCATGCACCTGCACGTGCGCTTCCAGCACGTGCGCGAAGATCAGCAGGTAGAGCAGCGCCGTCAACACCGGTGCGGCGATGGTCTGGAAGCTGACCTTCCAGAAACGCAGCACTTCCTTGTAGAGCAGGGTGCGAAAGCCGGTCATCGGTCGACGCTCCGGCCGCCGGCGGCATCGTGCATGACGCCGAGGAAGACATCCTCGAGATCGGTCTGCGTCAGACGCAGGTCCTCGATGACGCAACCCGCCTGCCGCAGCTCCGCCAGCAGCGGCTCGATCTCGCGCGCACCGGCGAGATGGAAGGTGCAGCCGTCGTCGGCGATCGTTGCCCTGGTTGCCAGGTGTCGTGGCAGCACGGCCGGCGGCGCCAGGCGCAGATGTACCGTTTGGCCGGCAAAGCGTGCCAGCAGGTTGGACGTCGAATCGAGCGCCACCACGCGACCCTGCTTGAGCATCGCGATGCGGCCGCAGAGCGACTCGGCCTCTTCCAGATAGTGCGTCGTCAGGATGACCGTGTGGCCGTCGCGATTGAGGCGGCGGACGAATTGCCAGAGACCCTGCCGCAGCGCGACGTCCACGCCGGCAGTCGGCTCGTCGAGAACGATCACCGGCGGCTTGTGCACCAGCGCCTGGGCGACCAGCACGCGCCGCTTCATGCCGCCGGAAAGCCGCCGCATGTTGGTATCGGCCTTGGCACCGAGATCGAGGTTGGCGAGGACCTCGTCGATCCAGTCGTCGTTGTTGCGGATGCCGAAGTAGCCCGACTGGATGCGCAGCGTCTCGCGCACCGAAAAGAAGGGGTCGAAGACCAGTTCCTGCGGCACCACACCGAGCAGCCGGCGGGCGGCCCGATAGTCCCGGACGACGTCGTGTCCGAGCACCGTCAGGCTGCCGGCATCCGCCCGGCTGAGACCGGCCAGGCAGGAAATCAGTGTCGTCTTGCCGGCACCGTTCGGTCCCAGCAGGCCGAAGAACTCGCCCTCGTCGATCTGCAGCGAAACGCCGGCGAGTGCCTGCAGCGAGGCGAAGCGCTTTTCGACACGATCAATGGCAACCGCAACGCCCATGGCTGTGCGAAGCAGCGGGCCCGGTCAGGCCAGCGGCAGGAGTTCGGCGACTCCGTAGAGCGATGCCAGGCTGATCAAGCTTGCCGGCGGGTTGCTGATGCGCAGCTTGAGATTCCGTTCGCCGGCAGTGCGCAGCCAGGCGAGGATCAGGCTGACCGCCGACGAGTCGACCTCGCTGACCTCGGAGAGATCGAGCACGGTGAGCGATGCCGCCTCCCGGGCGCGCAGGCAGCTCCGCCCGGCATCCAGCAGCGTGCGCGCGTTGGCGATCACCATCGGCGCGCTGACACGCAGCCCGCCGTCCGTACCGGCAATCATGACTTGCCGGCCTGGAGTTCCCGGTTGCGCTTGGCGAGCATCGCGATTAGGCCATCGATGCCGTTGCTGCGGACCTCCTGGCTGAAGGTGTCGCGGTAGTTGGTCACCAGGCTGACACCAGCCACCCGCACGTCGTACACCTGCCAGGAGTCGCCCTGCTTCGCCAGTTCGTAGTCGAGCTGGACGGGCTGACTGCCGGGCTGCACGACCTCGGTGCGGACGACGACGCTGCTGTCGTCGGGTTGCAGCTTGGTCGGCTTGTAGACGATCTTCTGGTCCTTGTACGAGGTCAGCGCGTTGGCGTAGGTGCGCACGAGCAGCGTCTTGAACTCCTCGGCGAGGCGCGTCTTCTGTTCCGCGGTCGCCTTGTTCCAGTCGCGTCCGACAGCCAGTGCCGTCATGCGCTGGAAGTTGAAGTACGGCAGGACCTTCGTCTCGACCAGGTCGATCGCCTTGCGGGTGTTGCCGCTGCGAATCTCCTTGTCCTGGCGGACGACGGTCAGGACGTCGTCGGTGACCTTGCGCACGAGGGCATCGGGGGCGCTTTCCTGCGCCAGCGCGGGCGTCAGGCTGCAGAACAGGGCGAACAGCAGTGAACAGGCAAACTTCATCATCATCTTCCAGGCAGGTACAGGCTGCCGCCGCGGGCTGGGCTGCAGCAGTTCGGGTCAGCGCCTAGCGCGCCGGTTCGTCGACGATCACCTCGTGTGGCTGCGCGCCATCGAAAATCTCGCTGCGGCGGTGCTGCAGGTAGGCGTTCCGGATGTACTCATACCTGTCGAAGGCGGCTTCCTCGACCACCTTGTCCGACGGCAGCAGGCTGGCGCGCAGGTTGATGTAGCGGGTTGCCACCAGGCTGTTGCGCAGCGCCATGTCGTCTATCCGCCAGACGGGATCGACGTAGACGTCCACCATCCAGCCGAAGGTGTCGCGAGTCGTGCGCGGTCCGATGATCGGCCAGTAGAAGAACGGGCCGTCGGCGACACCCCACTTGCCGAGAGTCTGGCCGAAATCCTCCGAGTGCTTGGTGAGGCCCATCTCGCCGGCGATGTCGAAAGCGCCGCCGATCCCCAGCGTGCTGTTGATCAGCACGCGACCGACATCGGAAGCGGCGTCCTGACCCTTGCCCTGCAGCAGATTGTTGACGGCCGTCCAGGCATCCCAGATGTTGCCGAAGAAGTTGCCGATGACGACTTTCAGGGGCAGTGGCGCCGCCGCGTCGTAGCCCTGGGCGACCGGCTTGATGACGACGTCGAGCCCCTCGTTGACGGCAAACATCGCGCGGTTGAAGCCCTCGAAGGGATCCTTCGGATTGTTGGCCGTCGTCGCACAGCCGCCGAGTGCGAACAGCGCGGCGCAAGTCAGGCACCAGATGCGGGTCGAACGCTGCGTTTTCATTGCCTTGCTTCCCTTCTATTTTTCGCTTTGTCCTTCGGACGCCTTGTTGAACATGAACTGACTGATCAGCTTCTCCAGCACCACGGCCGACTGCGTCTTGGCGATCGCCTCACCCGCCTTCAGCATCACCTCGTCACCCCCCGGGTCGAGGCCGATGTACTGCTCGCCGAGCAGTCCGGCGGTCAGGATCAGCGCAAAGGTGTCCTTCGGAAAGCGGTAGCGCCCGTCAACGTTGATGGTCACGACGGCTTCGTAGGACTCGGGGTCGAAACGAATCTCGGCCACCCGCCCTACGACGACGCCGGCGCTCTTCACGGGCGCACGCACCTTCAGCCCCCCGATGTTAACAAAATTGGCGCGCAGCGGGTACGTCTCGGCAAAGTTTGCCGCCGACAGGTTGCCGACCTTGAGGGCGAGGAACAGCACCGCAGCCATCCCCAGGACAACGAAAACACCGACCCAGAGGTCGAGCAACTTGCGACTCATCAAGCCTCCCGGAACATGAACGAGGTCAATACGAAGTCGAGCGCCAGGATCGCCAGCGCCGACTTGACGACGGTGCCCTTGATCGAACTCGAGACGCCTTCGGCGGTGGGCAGTGCGTCGTAGCCCTCGAAGACGGCGATCAACGACACCGCGATGCCGAAGACGAAACTCTTGACGATGCCGCTCCAGACGTCGTAGCGGAAGTCGACCGACGCCTGCATCTGCGACCAGAAGGCTCCTTCGTCGACACCGATGAAGACGACGCCGATCAGGTAGCCGCCGAGGATGCCGGTGGCCGAGAAGAGCGCCGCCAGCAGCGGCATCGAGATGACGCCGCCCCAGAAGCGGGGCGCGACGACGCGGGCGATCGGATCGACCGCCATCATGTCCATTGCGGTGAGCTGCTCGGTCGCCTTCATCAGGCCGATCTCGGCGGTGATCGACGAACCGGCGCGCGAAGCGAAGAGCAGCGCCGCCACCACCGGCCCGAGTTCGCGCACCAGCGACAGGGCAACGAGAACGCCCAGCGCCTCGGCCGACCCGTAGCGCTGCAACGTCTCGTAACCCTGCATTCCCAGCACCATGCCGATGAACAGCCCGGAGACTAGGATGATCAGCAGCGACTGGAAACCGGCGAAATAGATCTCGCGAATCGTCAGGTGCAGGCGCCTGAACGACTGTCCCGAGCCGAGCAGGATCATCAGGAAGAAGCGGGTCGCGAAGCCCAGCCGCAGCAGCCCGTCGGTCACGCGATGGCCGATGCTGCCGAACATGGTGGCGATCCTGTCCGTCGCCCGACTACCGTCCGCCATGCGCCTGCCTCCCCAGCAGTTCCTGCGCCAGCGGCGGCGCCGGATAATGGAAGGGCACCGGTCCGTCGGCCTCGGCGAAGACGAACTGATGGACGAAGGGATGCTGCGAGGCACGGATCTCGTCCGGCGTGCCGAGGGCGACCACCTTGCCGTCGGACATGAAGTAGATGTAATCGACGATCAGCAGCGATTCCTGGATATCGTGCGTGACCATGATCGTCGTCGCACCCAGTGCGTCGTTGAGCCGGCGGATCAACTGGCCGATGATGCCGAGCGAAATCGGGTCGAGACCGGCAAAAGGCTCGTCGTACATGATCAGCATCGGATCGAGGGCAATCGCCCGTGCCAGGGCAACCCGTCGCGCCATGCCGCCGGAAAGCTCGGCAGGCATCAGCCCGTGCGCGCCGCGCAGGCCGACGGCGTTGAGCTTCATCAGCACCATGTCGCGGATCAGTTCTTCCGGCAGGTCGGTGTGCTCGCGCATCTGGTACGCGACATTGTCAAAGACCGAGATGTCGGTGAACAGCGCGCCGAACTGGAAGAGCATGCCCATCCGCCGCCGCAGTGCGTACAGTTCCTCGTCGTCGAGATGCGGCACCGATTGTCCGTCGACCAGCACCTCGCCGCGGCTCGGCCGGAGCTGGCCGCCGATCAGCCGCAGCAGCGTCGTCTTGCCGCAACCGGAGCCGCCCATGATGGCGACGACCTTGCCGCGCGGGATCTGCAGGCTGATGCCGTCGAGGATCGGGCGATCCTCGTAGGCAAAATCAAGACTGCTGATTTCGACGAGATTCTCGGCAGACACGCGACCATCCAGGAGAAAAAACGAGCGCGAATTATACCTGACGCTTCATCGCCTTACCGTGAATTACTTGACGTTAATATAATTGTGGAATAATGACGCGACCGCCATCAGTCCCCGCGACGACACGCCTTCCATGCTCAGCCACCCCGCAACCGCATCGCCCGAGAAGCCGCTGCTGCTCATCGTCGATGACGACCCGCTGATCTGCGACACCCTGAGCTTCTCGCTGAGCAAGGCGTTCGAGGTCGTCACCAGCCACTCGCGCCCGCATGCACTGCAGCTTCTGCGGCAGTTGCGGCGGTCGCCGGAACTGGCGCTGGTCGACCTCGGCCTGCCGCCGGTGCCGCATCGCCCGGATGAGGGATTTGCGCTGATTGGCGATCTCCTCAAGCTGGCACCGGCCATCCGCATCGTCGTCCTTTCGGGACAGAGCGACGACGGCAACGCTCGCCACGCGCGCACGCTCGGAGCCGCCGACTTCGTCGCCAAGCCGTGCAATCCCGGCGACCTGCAGCAGGTGCTCGAGGGCGCGCTGGCCTTGCGCGCCCTCGACGAACGGCAGCGGGAGGCGGTTTCGCCGCTGATCGGCAGCAGCCCGGCGATGCAGAAGCTGCGGCTGCAACTCCGGCAGTACGCCGACCTGCCGTTTCCGGTGCTGATCGAGGGCGAATCGGGCAGCGGCAAGGAAATCATCGCCTCGCGCTGCCTGCACCTCGATACCCAGCGGCGTTACCGCCCCTTCCTCGCGCTCAATTGTGCCGCGATCTCGCCCAGCCTGGTCGAGGCGACGCTCTTCGGCTATGCCCGTGGCGCCTTCACCGGCGCGTCGTCGAGCCGCGCCGGTTACTTCGACGATGCCGCCGATGGCACGCTGTTTCTCGACGAGATCGGCGAATTGGCGCTCGACCTGCAGGCGAAGCTGTTGCGCGTCCTCGAGAACGGCGAGTACCAGCGGATCGGCGAGACGCAGCGGCGCGTCAGCCGGGCGCGCATCGTCGCCGCCACCAACCGCGACCTGCGCAAGGAGGTCAAGGCCGGCCGCTTCCGCGCCGACCTCTACCATCGCCTGTCGGTCTGCTCGATCTTCGCCCCGCCGTTGCGCGAGATGGGTGACGACAAGCTGCTCCTGCTCGAGCACTTCCGCCAGCACTACGCCGCGCAGACGCAGCAGCTCCCCTTTGCCCTGGCGCCGGAGGCGGCAAGCCTGTGGGGCGACTACCCCTTTCCGGGCAACGTGCGCGAGTTGCGCAATGTCGTCATCCGCCTGGCCACCCGGTATCCCGGACAGATCGTCGATGCGGCGGCGCTCGAGGCGGAACTCGATCTGCCGGACGACTCGCCGGCCGGTGGCGATGTCCTGCCGGCACCCCTCGACTCGGGTACCAGCGACGCCATCGTCGCCGCTGCGACGCAGCGTCTGCGGCAGCGCGAACCCTTCTGTCTCGATCGCCTGCTCGACGCCACCGAGCGCGGCTACATCGAAGCGGCGCTGAAGCTGGCGCACGGCAACGTCAGCCAGGCGGCACGTCTGCTCGGAGTGCACCGGACGACGCTCTACAACCGCATGGCAGCGACGGCGCGCGAGACATGATGTACCTGGAGCATTTCGGGTTGCAGCAGGCGCCCTTCCGCATCACGCCGCACACCGAGTTCTTCTTTGCCGGTGCCAACCGGGGGGCGACACTCGAAGCGCTGATCTACGCGATCACCAACGACGAAGGCATCGTCAAGGTCAGCGGCGAGGTCGGCAGCGGCAAGACGATGCTCTGCCGCATGCTGCTGGAGAAGCTGCCGGAGAACGTCGAGACCGTCTATCTCGCCAATCCGATGCTGTCGCGCGACGAGATCCTGTACGCCATCGCCGCCGAACTGCGCCTCGACCTGCCGGCAGGGCAGGGGCAGTTGCTGCTGCGGGCGCTGCAGGATCGTCTGCTCGAGGTCTACGCCGCCGGCCGGCAGATCGTCGTCCTCATCGACGAGGCGCACGCGATGCCGCCCGACGCCCTCGAAGAGATCCGCCTGCTCTCCAACCTCGAATCCAGCCGCCACAAGCTGCTGCAGATCGTCCTCTTCGGCCAGCCGGAGCTCGATCAGCGGCTGCACGAGAGCGCCATGCGGCAACTCAACGACCGCATCACGCACAGCTTCAGCCTCGAGCCGCTGCATCGCCGCGATGTCGCCGCCTACCTGATGTTCCGGCTGCGTGCCGCCGGCTATCGCGGCCCCGATCTCTTCAGCCGCAGGGCCGTCAAGCTCATCAGCCGCAGTTCCGAGGGGTTGACGCGGCGCATCAACATCCTCGCCGACAAGGCGCTGCTGGCCGCCTTCGCCGCCGGTCGGCACGAGGTCGATGCCAGACAGGTACGGGCGGCGATCCGCGATGCGCAGTTCCAGCCGATCGCCGGCCGGGGGTTCGGCCCCTGGGTGTGGCCGGCCGCCGCTGCCGTGGCGATCCTCGGAGTCGCCACCATCGCCTACCTTGCCGGCAGCCACAGCGCCGGCAGCGGGGCCCAGCCGCAGCTGGCGCCGCAGCCCCCGGCTGCCCTGGGGACCGTGACGGCGGCCCCGGCTGCTCCGCCTGTCGAGACGACGGCGACGACACCGGCAGCCCCAGTGGCACCGGCAACCCCGCCAACCCCGCCAACCCCGCCAACCCCGCCAACCCCGCCAACCCCGCCAACCCCGGCAACCCCGGCAACCCCGGCAACCCCGGCGGCCCCGGCGGCCCCGGCGGCCCCGGCGGCCCCGGCGGCTGCGGCAGTCGCCCCGCAGTCGCCGGCTGCGACCGCGGTGGTGGCCAGGACGCCGAGCCTCGCGCAGCGGCTGGCGGCGAGCGAGGAGTGGCTGCGCAGGACGCCGGACAGTCACTATTTCATCCAGTTGCTCATGACCGACGCCGGCAGCCAGCGTGAAGTCGATGATTTCATTGCAAGAAACTCGACGCTCCTCGATCCGCGCCTGGTACGGGTCTATCGTTCCAGGCTCGCCGGCAGGGAGCGGCTGGGGGTGATCTACGGCGACTATTCGTCACGCGAGGAGGCGAACGCAGCCCTGGCGACGCTCGGCGAGATCTCGCCGGCGAGCAGGCCCTACGTGCGCCAGGTTTCCCGGTTGCGCGTCGGCGGCCCTGCCGCCGTTCCGGCGCCGGCTACGGAAGGTAATAAAAATCATGCACTTGTACCAAAGTCCTGACGTGGTATGATGAGCTTCCCCTGTAACCGGAGCGAGCTTGAGCGTGTCCTTGAGAAGCCTTGACGCCGTCCTCCTGGTGCTGGTGCTTGCCGCCTGCACGCCGACCACCCTGAGTACCGGGCCGTCGCCGGGGCATCTGCAGGCCGACAGCGTGGCGCGGCCGCCAGGCGCGATTCCGCAACCGGTGCAGCAGAGCGTCTCGCTGCCGCGGCCGCGGGCGACCGCCCGCACCGAGACCTACAGCGTCGTCGTCAATAATGTCCGGGTGCACGACCTGCTGTTCGCGCTCGCGCGCGACGCCAAGATCAACGTCGATATCCATCCCGGGATCAACGGCACCGTCACCCTCAACGCCATCGACCAGACGCTGCCGCAACTGCTGACGCGGATCGCCAAGCAGGTCGACATGCGTTTCGAGATCGACGGCCCGAACCTCGTCGTCATGCCCGATTCGCCCTACCTGAAGCACTACAAGGTCGATTACGTCAACATCTCGCGCGAAGTGACCGGTGTCGTGTCGACCAACACGCAGATCTCGACCAGCGCGCTGGCGACCGGCAGCGGCGGCGTCGCCGGTACCGGCAACACCTCGCGCATCCAGATCGACAACAAGTCGAAGAACAGCTTCTGGCAGTCGCTGGAAAAGAACCTCAAGGACCTGCTGCACGAAACCGACAAGGTCTTTCCCGAAGGATCGGCCGAGACCGTCACCGAGCAGAGCGCGTCGCAGAGCACCACCGGTACCGGCGCAGCGCCGCCGGCGGTGAGCGCCGCGACGCGGCTCGGCCAGGCGGTACAGTCGCTGGCCGGCAGCCCGAACCCGGCCGTCTTGCAGAACACCGGCGCCACCGTCGTCAAGCGCATGACCTTCCGTGAGGCGGCATCGGTGATCGCCAATCCAGAAGCCGGCGTGATCACCGTCCGGGCTACCGCCCGTCAGCACGAGAAGGTGCAGGAGTTTCTCGATCGGGTGATGCTCGGTGCGCGGCGGCAGGTGCTGATCGAGGCGACGATCGTCGAGGTGACGCTGTCCGATGGCTACCAGCAGGGAATCGAGTGGAGCCGGCTGACCAGCGGCTCCGAATACAGCGTCACCAAGCCGCAACTGACGACCAACGTGCCCAGCGCAGTGAGCCCCTACGTCATCAAGTTCCGTGACATCAACCCGCTGAACCTCGTGGCCACGGTCGAGCTGCTGCGCGCCTTCGGCACCGTCAAGGTGCTGTCGAGTCCGAAGCTGGCGGTGCTCAACAATCAGACGGCGACCCTCAAGGTGTCGGAGGACTTCGTCTATTTCAGCGTCAAGCAGGATACGGTACCGGGTGGCCCGAACACCAACGCCACCGTCACCACGACGACGACGCCGCAATCGGTGTCGATCGGCTTCTTCATGAGCCTGACGGCGCAGATCAGCGACAGCGGCACGGTGACGCTGAACGTACGGCCGTCGATCTCGAGCATCGCCGAACTGAAGCAGGATCCGAACCCGGCATTGGCGGCGGCCAACATCAAGAATCTCGTGCCGCAGATCCGGATGCGCGAGATCGAGTCGATGATGCGCGTCGAGAGCGGCGACATCGCTGTTCTCGGAGGCCTGATGGAGGACCGCCTGGACAACCGCCTCGGGCGGCTGCCGTTGCTGGGCGACATCCCCTTCCTGGGCGAGGTGTTCAACAACCGCAACAACTCGTCCGGAAAATCCGAACTCGTCGTACTGCTGCGCCCGACCGTGATCAAGGATGCTTCGCTCGAGGGCGACTTCAGCAGTTTCAGGACCTTGCTGCCGGACAGGGAGTTCTTCCGCACCGATCAGGTCTACCGGCCGTTCTCGCTGCCCGAGCAACCTCCGGAGCCGCTGCAGTGAGCCTGTTGATGGATGCGCTGAAGCGCGCCGAGGAAGCCAAGCGGCTGGCCGGCGCCGGCGCGCAGCCGGCAGCCCCGGCGGCGCCTGCCGCAGCGCCCGAGCTGAGCCTCGATCCGCTGGACGCGCCGGCAACGACAGCCGGCCGCTCGCTGCCACCGTTGTCGCAGCACCGCGATTCGCTGGACGCGGATCTCGCCGCCAGCGCCGCCGCGCCGCCGCGGCGGTCCGGGGCGGGATCGATGGCGGCGGTGGCCGACCGCGGCAGCGCCGACGATGTCGCCCGGATGGCAGTGAAGAACGCCTTCGCCGTCAAGCAGGAGGCGCGGCCGCGTACCTCGCTGTGGCTCTTCATCGGCATCGGCGGCGCCGTCGCGCTGGCGATTGCCGGCTACTTCTGGTGGCAGCTGCAGGGGCTCGCCGGCGGTTCACGGGTCGCGCCGCCGCCGCCGCCGCCGCCGCTGCCAGCGGCCAGGCAGCCGGTCCTGCCGGCCGTTGCCGGCGCCTCGGTGCCACTGCCGCCGGCGTCGACAGCAACCATGCCGCCGGGCGTGACGCCTCCATCGGCAACCGCCGGCGGTCCGCCCGCGTCGCCGCAGGTCGCCCCGGATCCGGCTGCGCCGCCGCTCGCAGCGCCGGCCGAGCGCCGCCGCCGGCAGGATCCGGCCGCCAGCCAGCCGGCCCAGGAGGCGGGTGTCTTCCGCTCCGGCAGCCGCCGTCCGCCGCCCGACCAGACCCTCGACCGCGCCTACGACGACTGGCAGGCCGGCCGCGTCGACGAGGCGCAGCGCGCCTACGACCAGGTCCTGCACAGGGATCCGCGCAATGCCGACGCACTGCTCGGACTGGCGGCGATCGCCGTTCGCCAGGGTCGCCACGAGCGAGCGCAGAGCCTCTATCTGCGGGTGCTCGAGTCGGATCCCGCCGACGCGACGGCGCAGGCGGCGCTGATCAACCTCCAGGGCGGCGGTGACGGGGGGCAGTCCGAGAGCCGCCTGAAGACGCTGCTGGCGGCCCAGCCCGATGCGCCGGCCGTGCATTTCGCGCTGGGCAATCTCTACGCCCGGCAGCGGCGCTGGAGCGAGGCGCAGCAGGAGTACTTCCAGGCCTATGCCCTCGAACCGGACAATGCCGACCATATCTTCAACGTCGCCGTCAGCCTCGACCACCTGCGCCAGGGCAAGCTGGCGCTGCAGTACTATCGCATGGCGCTGAGCGCCGCCGACTCGAGCCGCGCCGCCTTCGACCGCAATGCAGTCAGGCAACGAATCCTTGAACTGCAGCCCTGAGGCGTCGCGCATGCCGCGCTCGCCGCTGCGGGGCTGTCGGCCGCCACCGTCATGAACGCGCCCGCCGGACACCCGCACGCGCGGCCGCTGGGCCAGATCCTGATCACCAGGGGCATCCTCAGCGAAGACCAGCTGCGCATCGCGCTGCTCGAGCAGATGAAGTCCAACCGGCCGATCGGCAAGCTGCTGGTCGCGCTCGGTTTCGTCTCCGAGGCGACGCTGCGCGACGCGCTGTCGGAAAGCCTGGGCAAGCAGAGCGTCGATCTGTCGAAGGCGATCATCGATCCCTCGGCGCTCCGGCTGGTGCCGCGCGAACTCGCCAAGCGCCACCACGTCCTGCCGCTCGACTACGACGCAGCCAATCAGTGCCTCACGGTGGCGATCGCCGACATCAACGACATCGTCGCCCTCGACCGGATTCGCGGGCTTGCCGGCGACGACCTCGAGATCAGCACGCTGCTCGCCGGCGAGACCGAGATCGACCGCGCCATCGACCTGTGCTACGGCTACGAACTGTCGATCGACGGCATCCTGCACGAGATCGAGACCGGCGAGATCGACTTTCGCGGCCTGCAGTCGTCGTCCGACGAGTACAGCCAGCCGGTCGTGCGGTTGATCGATTCGATCATGACCGACGCCGTCAAGCGCGACTCCTCGGACATCCATTTCGAGCCGGAGGCGAGCTTCCTGCGCATCCGCTACCGCATCGACGGCATGCTGCGGCAGATCCGTTCGCTGCACAAGACCTACTGGCCGGCGATGGCGGTGCGCATCAAGGTGATGTCCGGGATGAACATCGCCGAAACCCGCGCGCCGCAGGACGGACGGATCTCGCTCAACATGCGCGGCCGGCAGGTCGATTTCCGGGTTTCCGCGCAACCGACGATCCATGGCGAGAACATCGTCCTGCGCATCCTCGACCGGCAGAAGGGGATCGTGCCGCTCGAGGGGCTCGGCCTTGCCGAGCAGCAGCTCGACCTGCTCAAGCTGATGATCGCGCGGCCGGAGGGGATCATCCTCGTCACCGGTCCGACCGGCAGCGGCAAGACGACGACGCTGTACTCGGTGCTCAACCACATCAACTCCGAGGGGGTCAACATCATGACCCTCGAGGATCCGGTCGAGTATCCGATGACTCTGGTGCGGCAGACATCGGCCGCCGAATCGGTCAAGCTCGATTTCGCCAACGGTATCCGCTCGATGATGCGCCAGGATCCGGACGTCATCCTCGTCGGCGAAATCCGCGACGCCGAGACGGCCGAAATGGCGTTGCGGGCGGCAATGACCGGCCACCAGGTCTATTCGACACTGCACACCAACTCGGCGATCGGCGCCATTCCCCGTCTGCTCGACATCGGCATCCTGCCCGACATCATGGCCGGCAACATCATCGGCATCATTGCGCAGCGGCTGGTGCGTCGCCTCTGCGTGCATTGCAAGGTTCCCTACCAGGCCGAGGCACACGAGGCGCACCTGCTCGGCAGGCTGGCCGACGGACCGCGACCGGTCATCTACCGCCCCAGCGGCTGCGAGCGCTGCGAGTTCCAGGGCTATCGCGGTCGGCTGGCGATCATGGAACTGATGCGCATCAATGCCGACATGGACGAACTGATCGCCCGCCGCAGCACGCTGCGTGAGATGCAGCAACTGGCCAGGCGCCAGGGTGTCGTCACGCTGGCCGATGACGGCCTGCGACGCGTTCTCGACGGGTCGACGTCGCTCGAGGAAATCGGGCGCGTCGTCGATCTCACCGACCGGATGTAGGGCCGTGCCGCTGTACACCTACAAGGCGGTGAGTCCCGAGGGGCGGATGGTCTTCGGCCGTATCGACGCGATCAACCTTGTCGATCTCGATCTGCGACTGCGGCGCATGGAACTCGACCTGGTCAGCGGCGAGCCACTCAGCAATCGCAGCCTGCTGCGCAGTGGTGGCGTCCCGCGGCGCGAACTGATCCACTTCTGTTTCCACCTGCAGCAACTCGTCCGTGCCGGCGTTCCGATCCTGGAAGGGTTGACCGATCTGCGCGACAGTCTCGAGCATCCGCGCTTTCGCGAGGTGGTCGCCAGCCTGATCGAGTCGATCGAGGGTGGCCAGACCCTGTCGCAGGCGATGGAGAGCCATCGTCGCGTCTTCGACCAGGTCTTCGTCAGCCTCGTCCGCGCCGGCGAGGCGACCGGCCGCCTGCCGGACGTGCTGCAGAGCCTGAACGAGTCGCTGAAGTGGGAGGATGAGCTGGTGTCGCAGACGCGGAAGATGGCCGCCTACCCGGCCTTCGTCGGCACGATCGTCATCGCCGCCACCCTCTTCCTGATGATCTACATGGTGCCGCAGCTGCGCATCTTCGTGAAGAGCATGGGGCAGGTGCTGCCGTTGCAGACGCAGATCCTCTTCCTGGTGTCGGACCTCCTGGTGGCCTACTGGTATCTGCTGCCGACGCTGCCGCTGCTCGCGTTCTTCGGCGTGCGGCTGCTGCTGAACCACAACCCGCTGGCGCGGCTGCGCTTTGACGGCATCAAGCTGCGCGTGCCGGTGCTCGGCAACATCCTGCGCAAGATCATCCTGGCACGCTTCGCCAACACCTTCGCGCTGCTCTACGCTTCGGGAATCCCGATCCTCGAGTCGATCAGGACGACGCAGGGGGTCGTCGGCAATCTGGTGATTCGCCAGGGCCTGGAACGGGTCGAGCAACTGATCATCGAGGGGCAGAACGTCACCGCCGCCTTCCACGGCACCGGCTTCTTCCCGCCGCTGGTGATCCGCATGCTGCGCGTCGGCGAGAACACCGGCGCGCTCGACGAGGCGCTGCTCAACGTCAGCTACTTCTACAACCGCGACGTGCGCGAATCGGTGCAGAAGATGCAGCAGTTGATCGAGCCGCTGCTCACCCTGGTCATGGGTGGCATGCTCGGCTGGATCATGCTCTCGGTCCTCGGGCCGGTCTACGACGTGATCAGCAAGATCAAGACCTGAAGCCATGTATGATCGCCGCCTGCTCTATCTCAGCGCGCACCAGTTGACCGCCTGCCTCTGGCATGCCGGCACGCTGACCGAAGAGGGAACCTTCGAGGTCTCCGAGGGCGGGCGGCTGCGCTTTCTGCGTTACCTCGCCGGCCAGCGCAAGAGCCTCTTCTGGCTCCTCGTCAACGTCGCCGACGAAGGCTTCCACATCGAGAAGATCCCGTTCCTGCGCGGCGACGACCGCGAAACGGTGATCGCGCGCAAGATCGGGCAGCATTTCTTCAGCGCGACGCTGACCACCTCGCAGTCGCTCGGTTACGAGAAGTCGCGGCGCAAGGATGAGCGCGTGCTGCTGGCGGCGCTGACCAACAACGAGTTCTTCGCTCCCTGGCTGGCGGCGCTCGCCAGTTCCGGGGTGGCGCTCGCCGGCGTGCATTCGCTGTCGATGCTCGGGCCCGCGCTGCTCAGGAAGCTTGGCGTCGCCGACGAGCGCTGCCTGTTGCTGACGATCCAGGACCAGTCGATCCGCCAGAGCTACCTGGAGAAGGGACAGCTCCAGTTCAGCCGACTCAGCCCGCTCCAGAACAGCAGCATCGGCGGCATCGCGCAGACCTTCGCTGCCGAGGCACGCAAGCTGCAGCAGTATCTCGTCAGTCAGCGCCTGCTCGGTCGGCAGCAGGCGATCCGCGCCTGCGTCGTCGCGCATCCGCAGGCCATCGGTGCGATCGAGAGCAGTTGTGTGGACAGCGAAACGCTGACCTTCGCCATCTTTGACCTCGTCGACTGCGCGCAGCGCAGCGGCCTGGCGACGCTGCCGACCGACAGTCGCTGCGAACGACTGCTGTTGCACCTGCTGGCCAGCGAGCCGCCGCGCAGCCAGTTCGCCAACGATCAACAACGCCATGGCTATCACCTCTGGCTCGTCCGCTCGGCGCTGCAGGGCGCTGGCGCGGTGGTTCTGGCGGCCTGCCTGCTGTGGGCGGGCAAACAGTTCTACGATGGCTACCAGGTGAATCAGGAGGTGGATCTCGTCGCCAGCGAGACGGCTCTGGCACGCCGGCGCTACGACGAGATCGTCAGGACCTTCCCGCCGATTCCGACCAGCAACGACAACCTGCGGCGGGTGGTCGATCGCTACCTCGAGCTGCAAAGAACCACGGGGTCGCCGGATTACCTGTGGCGAGAGCTGGGTCGCGCGCTGCACGGAGTGCCGGCGGTCGAGCTCGATGGCCTCGACTGGAAGCTGACGCCGGCGGCGCCGACGCCGCGGTCGGTCGGCGGTGGCGACGGCAAGGGCAGGGTGCAGCCGGCGCCCGACGGCGAGACGATCATCGTTCGCGGCAGCATCCGTCTCGGTGAGGAGAGCAACCCGCGGCAGGTGCTGGCCGTCTTCAATCGCTTGCTCGAGGCGCTCAGGCGCAATCCGCAGCTCGACGTCGAGGTGCTGCAACAGCCCTTCGATGTCGAGTCCGGCAAGGCGCTGAAGGGTGGCGATGCAGCCGCCGAGGACCGGCAGCCGCGCGCCTTCCGGCTGCAGTTGCGGCGGCTGCTCGCGGCATGAAGTTCACTGCCGAGGACTGGCCGAAGGTCCAGGTCAGTGCGCTGGCGGCACTGCTGATGGTCGTGGTCGGCGCCGCGACCCTGTACGCCGCGAACCGCTTCCGCGACGCTGCCGAGCAGGCACGCACGGTTGCACTCGCACAGCGCAGCGAGGCTGACGGCAAGCTCAGGCGGGTGCGCGAGGAAGAAAGCGAGATCAAGAACAAGTCGCTCCTCTTCAACAGCCTGCAGGAGCGTGGCATGATTGGCGAAGAGCCGCGGCTGGAATGGATCGAGCTGCTCAAGGACATTCGCGACCGGCACCGCCTGCTCGACCTGCGCTACGAGCTGTCGCCGCAAAGACCGCTGGACAGCGGCGAGGTCGGTGATTTCGCCTTCTACCTCAGTTCGATGAAGCTCGAGCTGAAGTTGCTGCACGAGGAGGACCTCAGCCGTTTTCTCGCCGATCTGCGGCAGCAGGCGAAGGCTCTGATCCGCATCAATCGCTGCCATGTCGAACGGCTGCCGGCAGGGGCGGAGGAGCGTGCCGGCGGCCGGGCGAACCTGCTTGCCGAATGCGATGTGGACTGGCTGACGGCGCGTGAGACGGGCAGGAAGCATCCGCCGGACGACAACAGGTCTGCCGGGCGGTAGGGCGCCGGGGCTGGCGCGCAGCGGCGGGGGAACCAAGTGCAGGCAGAAGATGAGCGGTGGCGTGCGATGATGCGACTGATGGCTGGCAGCCTGGCGGCTGTCGGCCTGTGGCTGGCGATGCCGTGTTCGGCCTTCGCCGAGGAGGCGCTCGATCGCCTCTTCTTCACCCCAGAGCGACGGCAGCAGCTGGATCGCCAGCGGCAGACCAACGTCCTCGACCAGCAGGCGGTACAGAGCGAGCCGACGCTGACCATCGACGGCATCGTCACCCGCAGCAGCGGCCGGCGAACGGCCTGGATCAATGGCAACCCGCAGAGCGAGGGCGACGTCGGCAGCGGCGTCAGCGTCGGCGCGCAGCGCGACGATCCCGGCCGGGTGGTCGTCCGTACCGACGCCTTGCCGGCCGTCCGGGCGCGCGTCGGGGAGACGGTGAACAGCAGCACCGGCGAGACGCAGGATCTCCTCAATGGCGGCACGATCATCGTTCATCGTCGCCCGCTGCCGAAGAGATAGCCGATGCGGCGGCGAACCGGCGTCAACAGCAGGAAGTCGCCGAACGGCTCGCCGCGGCGCCAGGCCGGCGTTGCGCTGCTGGCCCTGCTCACCCTGCTGACACTCTGGGGACTGTATCTCCTGCTCGGCGAACTCAACACGACACAGTTCCAGGTGGCGCGCAAGGAGGCTGCCGGAGCGGCGCTCTTCCAGGCCAGGCAGGCGCTGGTCGCTCGGGCGGCCGGCGACGACAACCGTCCTGGCAGCCTGCCGTGTCCGGCGATCGACGAGAGCGGCATCGCGCCACTGCTCGTCGGCAACCACTGTCCGACCTACATCGGGCGTCTGCCCTGGCAGACGCTCGATGTCGGCGAGCTCCGCGACGACGCCGGCCAGTTGCTGTGGTACGCGCTGGCGCCCGCATTGCGCGACGACGACTCGGCGCAGCCGATCAACTTCGAAACCGTTCCCCAACTGCGTCTCGACGGAGCACCGAATGTCGCGGCGATCATCTTCGCTCCCGGCTCGCCGCTGGCCGGTCAGAACGGCCGACCGGGCAACGCGGTCGCCGGCTATCTCGACGGCAGCAACAGCGACGGCGATCAGGACTTCGTCTCCGGGCCGCAGACGGCGGTCTTCAACGACAACGTCCTGGCCGTCACGCGTGACGAGCTCTTTCGCGTCGTCAATCAGCGTGTTCTCGGCGAGGTCCGTGCGCGTGCCCAGAACGCGAGCCTTCCCGACCATGGCCTGCGCGGCTACCAGGCGCTCAACGGCAGCTTCCCGGCCGCCGACGGCGACAGCGACGGCTGGGCGGATGCGGGTGTGACGACGGGCCGGCTGCCGCACCGCGATCTCTCGTTCAGCGCGGCGGCTTCCGCCTGGCTGACCGCCAACGACTGGTGGCGGCTGCTCGGCTACACGCAGCTCGCTGCCTGCCTGGCGCGGATCGGCATCACCGGCAGCACGGCGACGATGGATGTCGCTGGAGCCAGCCCCCCCTGTCCCTGAGCCGCCGGCGAACGCCTGCCGGCAGCTCTGGCGGCCGGACCTGGCAGCGACTCGAGCCGACGGAGCCTTTGTATTTGCGCAAGGCACACACTAGAATGGTAGCCTCGCATGCAGCGTCGTCAGGACGCAGTTCGTTGCCGATCTTCCTGCTTCGGCGGCAGCGGGGGCTACCCGGTTGCCGGAATGCCTTCAGATCCAGTGAGGTGCCCGCATGAACAGATTGCCATCGCGCGCCAGGCCGAGTCCGGGCTTTACGTTGACCGAGCTGGCGGTTGTCCTCGTTGTCGTTGCGCTCGTCCTCGGTGGTCTGCTGTCGCCGCTGGCGACACAGATGGACGTCCGCATGACCGCTGAAACGCGCAAGGATCTCGCGGACATCAGGGAGGCGCTGCTTGGCTTCGCCGTCATCAACGGCCGCTTGCCCTGTCCGGCTGCTGCCACGATCGCCAGCGGAGTTGCCGGCGCCGGGCTGGAAGCGGCGCTTGTTGGCGATAACTGTCCGAACGCCTCCGGCGTCGTGCCGTGGGTGACGCTTGGCGTCCCCGAGACCGACGCGTGGGGGCAGCGCTACTCGTATCGCGTGACGCCGGCCTTTGCCCAGCGCGTGACGGCGCCGCGCAGTGCGGCCTTCGACCTGGCCACTCCCGGTACCCTCGACGTTCGCTCGGCAGCGGTGGGCGGAACGATGGTGG
The DNA here is from genome assembly GCA_013347225.1 of Candidatus Accumulibacter similis. Classification (NCBI taxonomy): domain Bacteria; kingdom Pseudomonadati; phylum Pseudomonadota; class Betaproteobacteria; genus Candidatus Accumulibacter; species Candidatus Accumulibacter similis. The sequence goes on from CP054595.1 coordinate 1,496,877, forward strand.
CCGGCGGGCTGCCGGTGGTGGTCATTTCGCACGGTGCCAATGGCCGCGGCGGCTACAACCGCGCGGGCGTGCAACTGCCGAGCGGCGAGGTGGTCGACGAAATCGACAACCAGTTGACGAATGCCGGCACGGCGATGGCGAATACCGTCTTCGTCAGCCGGGCGCGGAACCCCGGCAGCGGTTTCGACGACGAGGTCAGCTGGGTTCCGCGCGCCATTCTCGTCAGCCGGTTGATCGGCGTGGGCAAGCTCCCGTGAACGATCGCAGCGCCGCCCGGCCGCCGGCGCCGGCTGCATGCGCCGGTAGCGTGGGCGCGGTCGCCTCGGCGGGTGGTGGGTAGTCGCGGGGCGGCGAACGCAGGCGCCGCCCGTTCCTCTCGCGCGTCGCTCCGTCATCGGTCGGCAGGCGGCTGCATCGCGCACGGCGAGCGTACCCCGGCGTTCCGCTGCGGGTCGGGGCGGCGGTGACTGCTGGCCGAACCTTCCTCACCCGTCTGCGTACTGCCGGCGTGGCCGCGGACGACCCGGAAGAGCTGCGTCTGCAGAAGTCGCTGCTGTTCTTTGCCACCGGTTTGATCTGCTTTGCTTCGGTTGCCTGGCTGCTGATCTACTGGCAACTGGGGCCGCGTTTCTCGTCCAACCTGCCGTTTGGCCTGCAACTCCTGCTGGTCGGCAACCTGCTGCTGTACCTGTGGACGCTGAACTTCAACTTCTTTCGCCAGGTTCAGCTCGCGCTCTTCCTGTTCATGCCCTTCGTCGCGCAATGGAGCATCGGCAGCTTCATCGACGCCAGCGGCATCAGCCTCTGGGCGCTGCTGGCGCCGATCGGCGCCGTCCTGTTCATCGGCCCGCGCGAATCCGGCGCATGGTTCTTCGCCTATGTCTTTCTCACCGTCCTTTCCGGCGCCTTCGACTTCTACCTCGCCGACTCGCTGCTGGCGCAGCCGCCGAAGGTGCCGTTGCGCACGACGGCGTTCTTCTTCGCGCTCAACTTCGTTGCCGTGTCGACCATCGTCTACCTCCTGCTGCGCTACGCCGACGGCGAGAAGCACAGGGCGCAGCAGCGTCTGCAGGAAGCGCACCGCCTGCTGCAGATCGAACAGGATCGCTCGGAACGGCTGCTGCTCAACATCCTCCCGGGGCCGATCGCCAAGCGCCTGAAGGACAGCGACCAGACGATCGCCGACGGCTTTGCCGAGGTCTCGGTGATGTTCGCCGACATCGTGAACTTCACCCGCGTCGCCGAAGGACTGACCCCGCAACAGGTGTTCAGCATGCTCAACAAGATCTTCTCCTCGTTCGACGAACTGGCCGAGAAATACGAGCTGGAGAAGATCAAGACGATCGGCGACGCCTACATGGTCGCCGCCGGGCTCAACGATGCCTGCCGCAACCCCGCCGAGTCACTGGCCGACATGGCACTCGAGATGTGTGCCCTGTTGCACCACGACTTCAGCGTCAACGAGATGCATCTCGAGTTGCGGATCGGCATCGGCACCGGACCGGTGGTTGCTGGCGTCGTCGGCAAGAAGAAGTTCATCTACGACCTCTGGGGCGACACGGTGAACATCGCCAGTCGCGTCACCACCGAAGGGGTTCCGGGGATCGTTCAGGTCGATCAGCGGACCTACCGGCGGCTCTGCAACAGTTTCGACTTTCAGGAGCCGCTGACGATCCAGGTCAAGGGCAAGGGCAGCATGATCGTCCACCGCCTGATCGGTCGCCGCGTGGCGACGCGGGTCGTCGCCTAGACGGCAGCGGCAGCGGCGGCGTCAGTGGTTGGGCAGCGGCGCAACTCGAAGCAGACCTGGCCCGGCAGGTTGCTCGCCAGCCGCAGTCGATGGCCGTTGCTGGCGGCCTGGCGCGCGGCGTGGTAGAGGCCGATGCCGAGACCGTTTTCGGAGGCGACCGGCGCCTGCAGCAGGTCGCCGAGAACCGTGTCGCTGACGGGGCTGCCGTCATCGCAGACGCGTAGCAGCGAAGCGTCGGCGGCGAGGGTGACGCGGATCTGCAGCGCGTTTTCCACCTGCCTCTTGAGCAGTGCGTTCTGCAGCAGGTTGTCGGCGACGCTGTCGAAGAGGGTCGTCGGCAGCATCGCCTGCGGGTCGATCTCGTCGGCGACGAAGCGCACCGGCGAGCCCGCGTAGCGCTGCTGCTGGATGCGCCACCACATGGCGGCTGGCAGCATGCCGCCGATTTCGCTCTGTGGCTTCTGCAGCTTGGCCAGCGTCTGCTGCAGTCGCTGGCTGATCTGCGGCAACTGGCGCTGCAGCAGCAGTTCGAGACGCTCGCCGTCGTTTCCCTGCACGGTCTGCGCGAGATAGCAGAGGCCGTCGATCGACTGCAGCAGGTTCTTGACGTCGTGCGTCAGGCGGGCGCCGGTTTCGTGGATCGCCCGCAGATAGCTCACCTGCTCAAGTTCGCGCGCCCGCAGCTTGGCGACGTAGTGCTCGTTGGCCAGTTGCGCCAGCAGGTGAAAGTGCCAGACGAGCGCCGGGCTGAGCTTGTGACGGGTGTACAGGGTGAGCTGCAGCGGTTGCCCGGGGAATTCCTGGCGATGGCGCGATTCGCTGCCGAAGGAGCCCTGTCTGCCGCCGGCGATCCAGTGGCCGCCGTCCACCCAGGGCAGGTCAAGCATCTCGGCGAGCGCCTGTGAGAGGAACTTCTCGGGCTCGTTCTCGTCGCTGGCCAGCGTCGTCAGGCGGTGCAGCCAGCGCTCGAAGGGCAGGCCGATGCTGAGCAGATAGCGCGAGAAGAAGACGTCGATGCCGGTGTAGCCCGGACGCGTGTTCCAGGTCCAGCCGATCAGCAGCAGCAGGACGGCGATCGACACCAGCGTGTTGATCACCGCCTCGAAGTAGCCCGCCTGGCGCAGGAGCATGAACGCCAGGCTGCCGAGGACGAGGACGGCGATCAGGAGAAAGATGAACAGGCTGTAGAAGAGATCGACCATCGCGCCGCCCGGTCGATCGCTTTCCCGCGAGAGTGGCAGCAGCGTCATGAGCAGCAGGAACAGCGGCATGCCCCAGGCGAATTCGCGCTCGAGCGCCGGGCCGTTGAGCAGGGCTGTCGGCACGATCTGCGGCACCAGCCAGAACAGCAGCGCCGCCAGCAGGTAGGCAAAGCCGACGAGGTAGAAGATGCGGGTCGGCCGGTGATCGATGAACATCACGCGGCCGCCGACCAGGGCGGCGAGGATGACCACCCAGACGATCAGCAGCCACCAGCCGTACCAGATGGCACCACAGGCAAGCAGCAGCGTGATCACCGCCAGGCCGCTGAGATCGACCTTCCGTTCGGCGTAGATGAATGGCTGCCAGAGGATGAACAGGCCGACGTTGACCAGCCAGCAGAGGAGACCGACCAGCGACGCGGCGCCGGCGACCAGCGCCAGGTGCAGGAACACGAGCAGCGAGATCAGCAGCCAACGCTGGCGCTGGCGCAACGCCGTGCCCATGCGCTGCAGCAGTCTCACGCGTGCCGCCCCGCTGCCGCGCCGCCCGCTCGCCATCGCCGCGGCAATGCTGCGGGCGCCGCAGCTCGCCAGAGGCGGCGCTTGCGGGACTCCTGGCGCCGCCTCCGGGCCCCGCCGCGGCGGCAGGCGAGCCGGTTGCCCCGGGCGCCGGCGCCGCTTTGCCGCCCGACTTTCGACAGGAGTGTCGAGAATTCGACAGCTTGCGGGTCTCCGGGCGCCAAATCAGCCGCATTTGGCTGGCACGGAAAGTGCTTGTCACCTCTGGCACCGGACATGGACAGGAGGAAGAAATGAACCAAATGAAGCAGCAGTCGGGATTCACCCTGGTCGAGATTGCCATTGTACTCGTCATCATCGGGCTCCTGCTGGGCGGGGTGCTGAAGGGCCAGGAAATGATCAACAGTGCCAAGGTGAAGAACATGATCGGCGATTTCCGCAGCGTCTCGAGCCTGGTGTATGCCTACCAGGACCGCTTCAAGGCTTTCCCCGGCGACCAGAACCAGAACCAGTTGAACGACGCCTTCGGCGTCGGCATTGCCGCTGCCTGCGCGCCGGCCGGCGCCGACTGTGCGCAGAACAACGGCCGCATCGACGGCACGTGGCTGGCGGGCAACGCCAACGGCACCGGTGTCCTCACCGATGAAACCTCGCTCTTCTGGCAGCACGTGCGGCAGGCCAACCTGACGACCGGTCCGACCTTGCTCGCCGACACCGCCTACCGGCCGCGCAATGCCGATGGCGGTCTGATCGGTGTCGAGATGACCGGTGGCCAGGCGCCGTTCATCCTCAACATGCGCGGCTCGTTCTTCGTCTGTTCGGATGGCATCCTCGGCCGCTACGTCAGGCAGATCGACACGACGATGGATGACGGCAATACCGCCGGCGGTTCGGTGCAGGCGGTGCCTACCGGCTCGGCACGCGGCGCCGCGGCGACGGCCACGAACGCCATCGTGGACGGCAACCAGTACATCGTCTGCGCGGCGTACTGAGCCTGCGGCGCTGCGCGCTTGCCGGCGCGGCAGCCAGCCAGCCGGCCGCTGCCGCGCCGCCCGCCCTCGCTCAGCCCTGCAGCAGCCGTTGCTCGGCCGCTGCCAGGGCAGCGGCCGACCCCAGCAGCACGACGACATCACCGGTGCGAAAGCGGGTCTCGGCTGCCGGCTCGAGGGCGCGGATGTTGTGTCGGCGAACCGCCGTCACCTCTACCCCGAGCGCCTGCAGCCCGAGTTCGCCGAGGGTGCGCCCGACCGCGTGCGCACCCTCGGCGAGCAGGATCGAGTGCAGGCGTGCTTCGTCAGTCGTGGCACCGTCGGCCGTGAGGTCGTCGTCACCGTGGAAGAAGCCGCGCAGCGTCCGGTAGCCGGCCTCTCGCGTCTGCCGGAAGCGCTCGATCACCTCCGTCATCGGTACCCCGAGGTGGCGCAGCGCGTGCGCCGCAAGCACCATGCTGGCCTCGAGGGTTTCGGCGACCACCTCCGCCGCACCGGCCTGTTGCAGGGCGGGGATGTCCCTTTCGTCGAGCGTTCGCGCGACCACCGGCAGTCGCGGCGCCAGGCTGCGCACCTGGTCGAGGACGCGTTCGGCGGCACGCGTGTCGGCAAAGGCGATGATCAGCACGCTGGCGCGGGTGACCCCGGCGGCGAGCAGCGTCTCGCGCCGCGTCGCGTCGCCGAAGATGACGTTCTCGCCGGCCGCCGCCGCCTCGCGGATTCGTTCGGGATCGAGGTCGAGGGCGATGTAGCCCACCGCCTCCTGCTCCATGAAGCGCGCCAGATGCTGGCCGCTGCGGCCGTAGCCGCAGATCACCGCGTGCCGCTCGGTGTTCATCGTCTGCGCCGCGAGGCTGGTGAGCTGCATCGAGCGCAGCAGCCACTCGCTGGCGGCGAAGCGCAGGACGATGCGGTTGCTGTACTCGACGAGCATCGGCGCCAGCAGCAGCGAGAGGACCAGAGCCGCCAGCACCGACTGCAGCGCCAGCGGCGGCACCAGTTGCAGCGGCCCCATCTGCGCCAGCAGGACGAAGCCGAACTCGCCGCCGGCGCACAGCCACAGACCGGTGCGCATGGCGTTGCCGGGGGTGGCGCCGAAAAGCCGTGACAGCCCACACATGAGGGCGAACTTGAGCGTCAGCAGCAGCGCCAGGACGCCCAGTACCAGCGGCGCGTTGGCCAGCACCAGCGGTGCGTCGAGCAGCATGCCGATGGTGATGAAGAAGAGCCCCATCAGGACATCGCGGAACGGCTTGATGTCCTCCTCGACGTGGTGCCGGTATTGCGTTTCCGAGATCAGGATGCCGGCAACGAAGGCGCCCAGCGCCAGCGACAGCCCGGCGAGTTCGGTCAGCCAGGCGAGGCCGAGCGTCACCAGCAGGACGTTGAGCATGAACAGCTCGGCCGACTTGCCGCGGGCGACGATGAAGAACCAGCGGTTCATCAGCCGCTGCCCGAGGAAGAGCACGAGCGACAGGACGACGGCGGCCTTCAGCGCGGCGACGCCGATCATCGTCGCCATCCGCTCGGGCGATTCGGAGAACGAAGGGATCAGGATCAGCAGCGGTACCACCGCCAGGTCCTGGAACAGCAGCACGCCCATGACCTCGCGCCCATGCGGCGAGTCGAGCTCGAGGCGCTCGCTGAGCAGCTTCGTCAGCACGGCGGTCGACGACATGGCGAGCGCGCCGCCGAGCGCGACGCCGGCCTGCCAGCCGAGCCCGAGGGCGACGACGATGGCGACCACCAGCGTCAGCGTCAGCAGGACCTGCAGCAGGCCGAGGCCGAAGACGATGCGCTTCATCGCATGCAGCTTCGGCAGCGAGAACTCGAGGCCGATCGAGAACATCAGGAAGACCACCCCGAACTCCGCCAGATGCTGCGCGCCGGCGAAGCCGCCGACGAGGTTGAACGCGTGCGGACCGATCAGCGTGCCGACCAGCAGGTAGCCGAGCACCGGCGGCAGGTCGAGCGACCGGAAGACGATCACCGACACCACCGAGGCAGCGAGCAGCATGAGAATCGTCGGCAGCGTTTCCATCTTCCGGTCCGTGTCTGGTCGCGAGTTGGCAGTCGGCGGTCGGCGGCCGCAGCCGGGTGAGCGGGCGATGCCCTTCTGTTATACTCGCGGCATGATAACCGCTGCCACCTCATGAGCCAAACACGGCCATCCGCGAAGGCGCTCGATCTTGCCCGGCAGGTGCTGCGAATCGAAGCCGATGCCGTGCTGGCGCTGGCCTCGCGCATCGGCGACGAGTTCCTGCAGGCACTGCGGCTGATCCTCAACTGTCCGGGGCGGACCATCGTCAGCGGCATGGGCAAGTCCGGGCATGTCGGGCGCAAGATCGCCTCGACCTTCGCCAGCACCGGCACGCCGGCCTATTTCGTCCATCCCGCCGAGGCGAGCCATGGCGATCTCGGCATGATCACCCGCGACGACGTGCTGATCGCCATCTCCCATTCGGGGGAGAGCGCCGAACTGCTGACCATCGTGCCGATCATCAAGCGGCAGGGAGCGCGGCTGATCAGCATGACCGGCAATCCACAATCGTCGCTCGCCGTCGAAGCGGACGTGCACCTCGACGCGGCAGTGGCACAGGAGGCGTGCCCGCTCAACCTGGCGCCGACCGCCAGCACGACGGCTGCGCTGGCGCTCGGCGACGCGCTGGCGGTGGCGCTGCTCGACTCACGCGGCTTCGGCGTCGACGATTTCGCCCGTTCGCATCCCGGCGGATCGCTGGGCCGCCGCCTCCTGACGCATGTGCGCGACGTCATGCACAGCGGCCCCGGTCTGCCCGAGGTGTCGCCGGCAACCAGCCTGCACGACGCGATCCTCGAGATCACCCGCGGCGGCATCGGCATGACGGCCGTCGTCGACCCGCAACGGCGGGTGATCGGCATCGTCACCGACGGCGACCTGCGGCGGGCCTTCGCGCGCAGCCTCGACCTGCGCACGCTGTCGGCGGCCGACATCATGGGGCGCAGTCCGCGCTCGATCGCTCCCGACCGGCTGGCCGTCGAAGCGGTGGCCATGATGGAAGAGCACAAGATCAACCAGTTGCCGGTGGTCGACCCGGGCGGAATCCTGGTCGGGGCACTCAACATGCACGATCTTTTCCGCGCCAAGGTGATCTGATGAGCGACTCCCGCAGCGAGGCGCGGATGCGCGCGCGTCGCCTCAAGTTGATGGCTTTCGACGTCGATGGCGTGCTCAGCGACGGCTCGCTGTTCTACAGCGACGAGGGGATCGAGCTCAAGGCCTTCAACACGCTCGACGGCTTTGGCCTGAAGCTGCTTGCCGAGGCCGGCATCACGGTGGCCATCATCACCGGCCGGCGCGCGCGCTGTGTCGAGTTGCGGGCGCAGAACCTGGGCATCGTGCATCTCCATCAGGCGGTCGACGACAAGCTGGCGCAGATGCGGCGGCTGCTCGCCGAGCTGCGGCTTGATGTGGCCGAGGCGGGGTACATGGGCGACGACCTGCCCGATCTGCCGCTGATGCGCGCCTGCGGCTTCTCGGTGACGCCGCATGACGCGCATCCGCTGGTTCGCGAGCATGCCTGGCTGACCACCGGCCGCGACGGCGGCCGCGGCGCGGTACGCGAGGCCTGCGAGTTCATCCTTGAGGCGCAGGGCCGGCTGCAGGACCTCATCGCACCCTACGTGGCGCCGGACCGGCGATGAAGAAGTGGAGCAGCGCCGTTCTGCCGTTGACCATCATGCTGGTGCTGGTGGCACTGACGGCCTGGCTGCGCTTCGCGACCGAGCTGCCCGATGGCGCGCGCGACGGCCGCAACCGGCACGACCCCGACGCAATTCTCAGCGACGCCCGCGGGCACAAGCTCGACGCCGACGGTGCGCTGCTCTACCGGATCGAGGCAGCGGAGGTGCGTCACTACCCGGACGACGAGACGAGCGAGTTGCTGCAGCCGAGGCTCGCCTACGTGTCGCCCGCGAAGCCGACGGTCACCATCCGCGCCAACGAAGCGCGCGCCACCGCCAAGGCCGAGAAGGTCGAGCTCAGCGGGCAGGTCGAAATACGCCGCGCCGCCAGCGGCAGGCAGGCCGCGCTGCTGGCCGAGATGCCGGAACTCACCGTGCTGACCGAAGAGAAGCGCGGCTTCACCCGCAGCAAGGTGCTGATCACCCAGGGGCCATCGTGGGTGCAGGGGGTCGGCATGCAGGTTGACCACGGTCTGCAGACCTACGTTCTCGAGTCCCAGGTCCGCGGGGAGATCGAGAGTCCATTCGCCAGGAAGAAGAAACCGAAGACATGAACAAGACGATTTGCAGCGCCTGTCTGAGCGGCGTTCTTGTTGCCGTTTCCCCGCCGGCGCTGGCCGAGCGGGCCGATCGCGAGAAGCCGATCCATCTCGAGGCCGACCGGTTGAGCCTCGACGACCTGAACAAGGTGCAGACGCTCGAGGGCAACGCGGTTCTGATCCAGGGAACGACCGAGTTGCGCACCGCGCGCCTGGTCGTCACGCAGGACGCCGATGGCTTCCAGAAGGCGACGGCGACCGGCGGTGCGAACGGTCTGGCTCGCTTCCGGCAGAAGCGGGACGGCGTCGACGAGTATGTCGAGGGCGAGGCCGAGCGCATCGAATACGACGCGCGCTCCGATACGACGCAGTTCTTCAATCGCGCCTGGGTGCGCAGCGGACAGGACGAAGTGCGCGGCCGCTACATCTCCTACGACGCGATCAACGAGAAGTTCCTCGTCACCACCGGCGCCGGGACGACGAAGGCCGCCAGCGGCGAGGCTCAGGCGCGCGTGCGCGCGATCATCCAGCCGAAGGCGAAGGGCGACGCCGTCACCGAGACCAGGAAGGAGCCGCTGAACCTCAAACCCGCGGCCAGGGTCGCGCCGCGCAACGACTGACATCCCGTCGCGCCGGTCGCCGACGCCGCGCTCGCAGCCTGTTGGCCCTGCTCAACTGCCGGGTTGTCCCGCCATGCGGCGGGGCAGGAGATGGACCATGACCACGGGATTTCCGCTTGGTATGAAACAATCACAATGAAATCATGGAAATAATATTTTGGTGCGCTGCAGCAAAAAGTTGTTGACAAGCCGGCGGCAACGCCTATAATTCGCTCCATGGTGCAGTGCAGCAAAACACCGGGGGGCAGTCAAGCCGAACGGTTGGTGCCTTGATCATTGCACATGTTGTGTTGTATCCACACTTTTTGAGGAGATTGCCATGTTCAACACCCCCGAACAATTCGCCGCCGCCAACAAGGCTTCCGTTGATGCGATGCTGACCCTTGCCAACACCGCGCTGGCCAGTGCCGAGCGGATCGCAGCGCTCAACCTGAACACCGCCCGTTCGATGCTGGAAGACGGCGTTGCCAATGCCAAGGCAATGCTGGGCGCCAAGGACGCACAGGAGTTCTTCGCCCTGCAGGCATCGCTGGCCCAGCCAGGCCTGGAAAAGGCCGTCGCCTACACGCGCAGCGTCTATGAAATCTCGGCGCAGTCGAAGGAAGAGATCAGCAAGCTGCTCGAAGCGCAGTTCAACGACTTCCAGAAGCAGATGGTCGCGCTGCTCGAGAAGGCCACCAGGAACGCACCTCCCGGATCGGACGTCGCCGTCAATGCCGTCAAGTCCGCCGTCGCCGCCGCCACCTCGGCCTTCGACAGCATGAACAAGGCCGCCAAGCAGGTTGCCGACATCGCCGAAGCCAATGTCGCTGCCGCGACCAACGCGACGGTCAAGGCGGTCGGCGCCACGGCCGCGGTGACCAAGAAGTAGGCTGCGTCGAACACGGCCGGTCGGGCGTGCGCGCCGCGACTGCAGAGTGAGCGAAGGGCCCCCCGAGATACTCCCGGGGGTGTCTTCGCTGCAGCCCTGCAGGCGGCTGCCATGCAGGGCTTGATCCAGCAACAGGAACATCGGGGTACGCAGCTCTTGCCGCATGCCCGCAGCACCCTTATCACCACGGAGGTATCAATGAGCACTATCGATCTGGAAAAACTCGCCGAGAGCCAGAAAGCCAACGCACAGGTCATGATGACCCTGGTTCGCACCGCCTTTCAGGGCCTCGAGCAGCTCTCCGCCCTCAACCTGGCCGCCAGCCGCGAACTCTTCAACAGCAGCGCCAACGGCGCGCAGCAGCTCCTCGGCGTCAAGGACCCGCAGCAACTCGGCGAGATCGCCGGCGCGATCGCCCGCCCGAACGTCGACAAGCTGCTCGAGTACGCGCGCAACCTGTATGACCTGTCGGCCAACATGCAGCGCGAAATCACCTCGGTGATGGAAGACCAGTACAACAACGTCCGCCACAGTGCGACCGGACTGATCGAGAAGACCGGTCTCTCGTCACCGGTGGCCGGCGATGTCTTCGGCTCGGCAATGAAACAGATGGTCAACGTCACCACTACCGCCTTCGAGAACATCTCGCAGATGGCGAAGCAGATGACCGACATCGTCGACACCAATGTCAAGGCGGCGAACAGCGCCACCGCTCAGGCAGCGGCTGCCCTCGTGCCGAAGAAGTAGGCTTTCGCCCCGGGGAGTCCGATCTCCCCGCCAGACACCCCGGCCGCGGCCGGGGTTGTTCGTTCACGGGCGGCCGGTCACGGACGCCACTGCCAGCCGATGCCGCGCCGCTCGACCTCGTGCCGGATCGCCGTCATCGCCTGCTCGACGAGTTCCGGCTCGCCCTCGACACCAAGTTCGAGGTAGCGCCGCTGTCCGTCCTCGGCCATCGATGGCAGGCTGAACAGCCGCAGACGCGGAAAATCGGCGACGATCCGCTCCATCAGGTCGAGCAGCGCGCTCTCGTAGGCATTGCTGCCGGTGAGCAGGAACGCCTTGTCCACCCGCTCCTGCTGCCGACAGAGATCGGCGTAGAAGGTATCGAGCGCCCATTCGGCCATCGGGTGCGCCATTTGCGGGAAGCCCGGCAGGAAGTGGTGGTCACGCACGCGGAAGCCGGGAATGCGGTTGAACGGATTGGGGACGATGTCCACGCCGCGCGGGAAGGTGCCGAGCAGCAGGCGGACGTCGGTGATCTCGGCGCCGAAGCGGGCGCGGATCTCGCGTTCCGCGTCGGGGTGCAGCACCAGGTCGACACCGAGCGCCGCCGCCGCTGCCTGCCGCGTGTGATCGTCGGGCGTGTTGCCGATGCCGCCGAACGAGAAGACGATGTCGCCGGCGGCGAGGCTGCGGCGCAGGCTGTCGGCGATGCGCGCGCGCTCGTCGCCAAGGTACTCGACCCACGACAGGCGCAGTCCACGCTCCGCCAGCAGTTCGGCCATGCGCGCGAAGTGCCGGTCGACGCGCTTTCCCGACAGGATCTCGTCGCCGATGATGATCGCCCCGAAACTCTTCATTGCCGCTCTCCCTGGCCCTTTGCCATTCACATGCTCTCCCACATCTTCTGCAGCCGCTTCGTCGACACCGGCACCGGCGTGCGCAGCTCCTGCGCGAACAACTGCACGCGCAACTCCTCGAGCAGCCAGCGGAACTGCTCGAGCTGCGCATCGGCGAGGCCCTGCCGCGCAAGCACCGCGGCCCGCCGCTGGTAGCTGCCTGCCAGCGGCGCCAGCTCGGCGAGCAGCCGCGCATCACGCGCGGCCCCTGCCGCACCGGCAGCCTTCAGCTTGTCGAGCCGCAGCGCGATCGCCTTCAGATAGCGCGGATAGTGCTGCAGGCGCTCGAACGGCGTGTCGATGACGAAGCGCCTGTGGATCAGGCGCGCGAGCTGCTCTTCGACATCCTGGATGGTAGCCGCGAACGGCTTGAACGCCGGCAATTTCTTCTGCAGCGCCTGCCAGTCAGCGAGAATCTGCCCGACCAGGCGGCAGATCTCCTGCGCCAGCAACGTCAGCCGCGGCTTCGCCTCGAGGCAGCGGGCGCGGAAGCTGGCGGCGTCGCGCGGCCACGGTTCGCCGAGGCAGGCGCGGGCGCAGCTCAGGTCGAGCAGCTGCCGGCGCAAGTCGTCGAGGGTGCCGAGACCCATGAACTGCATCGCCATCTGGTTCAGTCCGGGCAGGTTTTTCTCGAGATACTTCAACTGCTCGCGGAACTGCAGCATGAACAGGCGCAATAGCCCGGTGCCGTGCGCCTGCGCCGCCTCGGCCGGCGAATCGAAGACGCGCAGCGAGACGCTCTCGCGGTCGGCGACCAGCGCCGGGTAGCCGAGCACCAGTTGCCCGCCGCCGGCATCGACCTCCATCAGTTCCGGCAGTTCGCCGAAGCTCCAGTCGCGCAGGTCCGCATGCTCGCCGGGCGTCTCGTGCAGCTCGGCGAACTCCTGCCGCGCCTCGCGTCCCCACTCGGCGCGCAGCTCGTTCAGGTTGCGACTCATGCCGAGCTGGCGGCCGTTCTCGTCGAGCAGGCGGAAATTGAACGACAGGTGCGGCGGCAGCGCGTCGGCGCGGAAGGCGTCGGGAGTGATCTCCCAGCCGCGGGCGTTGAGCCCGCGCGACTGGACGATGAAGTGCACCAGCGCCAGCAACAGCGGCTTGTCGGACGGCGCCACCTGGGCGACGAAGTCGGCGGCGAATTCGGGCACCGGCACCAGTTTCGCACGCAGCCTTTGCGGCAGCGTCTTCACCAGTTGCACGACCTTCTCGCGCAGCAGGCCGGGCACCAGCCACTCGCAGCGCGCCGCCGGGATCTGGTTGAGCTGCGCCAGCGGCACGCAGAGCGTCACGCCGTCACGCGCGCTGCCGGGCTCGAAGTGGTAGCCCAGTTCGTAGTCGACGCCGCCGAGCCGCAGTTGATGCGGAAAGGCCTCGCTGGTGATGCCGGCGGCCTCGTGGCGCATCAGGTCGTCGCGCTGCAGGTGCAGCAGCCGCGGCGTCTCGCGCTCGGCCTCGCGCCGCCACTTGTCGAAGGCGGCGCCGCTGTACATGCCGGCCGGGATCAGGCGGTCGTAGAAGGCGAAGATCAGTTCGTCGTCGACCAGTACGTCCGGTCGTCGCGACTTGTGCTCGAGCGTCTCGATGTCGAGCATCAGTTGCTGGTTGTGGGTGAAGAAATCCCAGCGGCGGGCGAACTCCTCGCTCACCTCGCCGCCGACCAGCGCCTGCCGGATGAAGATCTCGCGCGCCTCTTCGGGATTGATCGGCCCGAAGTTCACCCACCGCCGCGGCTCGACGACGATGCCGTGCAACGTGATGCGCTCGAAGGCGACCGCCTGCATCGCCTTCTTTTCCCAGTGCGGGTCGAACCAGCTCCGTTTCAGCAGGTGCGCGCCGACCTCTTCCAGCCACTGCGGTTCGACGCGCGCGACGCAGCGGGCGAAGAGGCGCGTCGTCTCGCTGATCTCGCCGGCGACGATCCACTTGCCGGCCTTCTTCTGCAGCGGCGACGCCGGATGGACGAGGAAGCGGATGCCGCGGGCGCCGAGGTAGTGCCCCGATTCCTCGGACTTGCAGCCGATGTTGCCGAGCAGCCCGGCGAGCAGCGCGCGGTGGATCGCCTCGTAGCTCGCCGGCTGCCCGTTCTCCTGCCAGCGATGCTCGGCCGCGAGTGCGTGCAACTGGCTGTGGACGTCGCGCCACTCGCGCATGCGCAGGGCGGAAAGGAAGTTCTCGCGGCAGGCCTCGAGCAGCTTGCGCTGCGACTTGCGGTGCGCCAGTTCCTCCTCGTACCAGTGCCAGAGCTTGAGCCAGGAGACGAACTCGGAGCGCTCGTCGGCCAACCGGCGATGCGCCGCGTCGGCCGTCCCCTGGCGCTCCTGCGGCCGCTCGCGCGGATCCTGCACCGACAGCGCGGCGGCGATCACCAGCACCTCGGCGAGGCAGCCCTCGGCGCGCGCGGCGACGATCATCCGCCCGAGGCGTGGGTCGAGCGGCATCTGCGCCAGTTCTTGGCCGACCGGCGTCAGCGCGTGCTCGGCGGTGACGGCGCCGAGTTCGAGCAGCAACTGGTAGCCGTCGCTGATCGCCTTGCGCGGCGGCGCCTCGAGGAAGGGAAAGTCCTCGACGTTGCCGAGGCGCAGCGCCTTCATCCGCAGGATGACGCCGGCCAGCGACGAGCGCAGGATCTCGGGCTCGGCATAGGCCGGCCGCAGCGCGAAATCCTGCTCCTCGTACAACCGGATGCAGACGCCCGCGGCGACGCGGCCGCAGCGCCCGGCACGCTGGTTGGCGGCGGCCTGGGCGATCTTCTCGATCTGCAACTGCTCGACCTTGTTGCGGTACGAGTAGCGCTTGACGCGCGCCAGGCCGGTGTCGACGACGTAGCGGATCCCCGGCACAGTCAGCGAGGTCTCGGCGACGTTGGTCGCCAGGACGATGCGCCGCCCGACGTGCGGCCGGAAGACGCGGCTCTGCTCCGCCGCCGACAGGCGGGCGTACAGTGGCAGGATCTCGGTGTGCGGCGGGTGGTGTTTGCGCAGCGCCTCGGCCGCCTCGCGGATCTCGCGCTCGCCGGGCAGGAAGACCAGCACGTCACCCGGGCCGCTGCGATGCAGCTCGTCGCAGGCGTCGGTGATGGCGTCGTAGAGGTCGCGCTCGTCGTCGGCAGCGGCGCCGTTCGCCGTGCCGGTCGCGCCGTCGCCCGCCACCGTCTGCAGCGGACGGTAGCGCAGCTCGACCGGGTACAGCCGGCCCGACACCTCGATCACCGGCGCGTCGTCGAAGTGGCGCGAAAAACGCCCGGCATCGATCGTCGCCGAGGTGATGATCAGCTTCAGCTCGCGCCGCTTCGGCAGCAACTGCTTCAGGAAGCCGAGCAGGAAGTCGATGTTCAGGCTGCGCTCGTGCGCCTCGTCGATGATCAGCGTGTCGTACTGCTCGAGCCACGGGTCGCCCTGCGTCTCGGCGAGCAGGATGCCGTCGGTCATCAGCTTGATGAAGGCATCGGGCGAACTGCGGTCGCTGAAACGGATCTTGTAGCCGACGAGGCGGCCCGGCTCGCTCTGCAACTCCTGGGCGATGCGCGCCGCCGTGGCGCGGGCGGCGATCCGCCGCGGTTGCGTATGGCCGATCAGGCCGCTCGTGCCGCGACCGAGCTCGAGGCAGATCTTCGGGATCTGCGTCGTCTTGCCGGAGCCGGTCTCGCCGCAGACGATGACCACCTGGTGCTGCGCGATCAGCGCCGCGATCTCGTCGCGGCGGGCGTTGACCGGCAGGTCGTCGGCAAACTCCGGCTGCGGCAGGCGTGCCCGGCGTGCGGCGACCGCCGCCCGCGAGCGCTCCAGCAGTCGCGCGCTCTCGGCCTGCAAGGCATCGCGCCGGGAGCCGAAGACGTGCCGCAGGTCGCGCGCCAGCGAGCGCAGACGGCGCTGGTCGGCCGCCAGGCAGTCGGCGAAGGGGTTGGCGGGCGCGGCAGGCGCACGGCTGGCGGCGGGAACGGGCTTCGCGGTCATCGCGGCACAGGAAAGCGGCGGGCATGCTCGCGTTGCCGGGCGGCACCCGCGCGCAGCGGACACGAGGACTCGAAGGCTGAGGACATCAGGCCGACACGGGCTCAGAGGAGCGCATCGAGCGGGCTGCGAACGCCGCGCCCGCCGCGCTTGAGGACGTGCGTGTAGATCATCGTCGTCGCTACGTCGGCGTGGCCGAGCAGTTCCTGGACGGTGCGAATGTCGTAGCCGCTGTCGAGCAGGTGCGTCGCAAAGGAGTGCCGCAGGGTGTGCGGCGTCGCCGGTTTGTCGATGCCGGCGGCGGTGACGGCCTTCTTCATCGCCCGCTGCAGCAGCTTCTCGTCGAGATGATGGCGGCGTTCGACGCCGCTGCGCGGATCGACCGAATGACTCCGGGCGGCGAAGACATACTGCCAGGGCCAGGACGTGCTCGCGTTCGGGTACTTGCGCTCGAGCGCGTCGGGCAAGTAGACCGCAGCCTTGCCCAGCCGCAGGTCGTCCTCGAAAATCAGCCTCCGCCGCCGCAGGTGTTCACCCAGATCGGCCGCAACGGCCTCCGGCAGCATCGTCACGCGATCCTTCGCTCCCTTGCCGTCACGGATCAGAATCTCGCCCTGCGCGAAATCCACGTCCTTCACGCGCAGGCGAATCACTTCCATCAGGCGCATTCCGGTGCCGTAGAGCAGGCGCACAAGCAGACCGTGGACACCTTCCATCCGCTCCAGCACCCGCTGCACTTCGCTGCGGCTCAGCACGACCGGCAAGCGCTCCGGCTGTTTGGCGCGCACCACGTCGTCCAGCCAGGGCAGTTCGACACCGAGCACCTGGCGGTAGAGGAACAGCAATGCCGACAGCGCCTGGTTCTGTGTTGCCGAGGCGACATGTCCCTCCACCGCGAGATGGGTGAGAAAGGCTTCGACCTCGGCTGCCCCCATCTCGCGCGGGTGGCGCTTGTGATGGAAGAGCACGAAACGCCTGATCCACTGGACATACTGTGTCTCGGTTCGTATGCTGTAGTGGCGCAGGCGGATCTGGGCGCGCACCTGGTCGAGGAGCCGGGGCGCTGGGGTGGAATTCCCGGTTGCGCGAGGTGTATATCGGGGAACCGGAGGTGTGTCTTGCGGAGGGGCAGGGGTGTTCATGTCTGGGAAGTCCTTCACAATCAGCGAAATGCATGGACATACATCCAGTATACACCAGCCGCCGCGGGATATCGCACTTGCCGAGCCACCTGCCGAGGACGCGGTCTACACCCGAATCGGCGTTCACTAAACGTTGTGCGTCAAACCTCGAACGCCTGCGCTTGCGCGAAGCTCACGCGAAACCCTGCCGCGTTGCGATGCCCGCCGCCCCCGTACTGCTTAGCCACTTCGGCCACGTCCGCGCCGTCGTCGCTCGACCGCAGGCTGAATACCCGGCCTTCCGGCGTGTCCCAGTAGCAGGCCGCGAACGGTCTCCCCTTCGCCAGTTCGTGGCCTGCATCGCTGCTCATCGTGTATGGCAGGTTCGCCACCGGCACGCGGTGCCCGCCGATCACCATTTCCCGCGTCGTTACGCCGAGCAGTTCGCGCATGTCCTTGAAGTGCTTGCGCTCAATCGCTTCGCCCTCAACCGCCAGAGCAGCCGGCGCCGCTGCCATGAGCGTGTCCCACACTTGGAAGTCATAGGGGAAGGAAAAGACGTTCGCCTGAATCTGGCGCGTGTTCTGGAGCGCGAAGCGCCACAGGTCGCGGTCCTCGATGTGCAGCAGCAGCGGCGGCGGGGTTTCGCCTGGGAAGAAGTGTTCCCACGTCAGCATCGCGCCGCTGCGGTTCATGTCGAACTTCGCCGTCACGTTCGCCGGCAGATCCACCAAGTCTTCGGCGCTCGTCTTGTGGTGGTCGAGAATCAGAATGCTGTTCGCCTTCTCGGCCATTTCCAGCAGCACCGGGCGCTTGTAGCTGAAATCCACCATCACCACGTCTTTGCCGGTCACGTCCGGCGGCGGCTCCTGGTACTTTGCACCGTGAAAGTCAATCTCGCCGAGCGCCTTCCGAACAACCCACGCGGCCCCAAAGCCATCGGCACAATTGCCGTGGTAGATACACATGCTCATCTTCTTTCCTTTCTTCGTAGTTACCGTTTGACGCACAACCCGTCATTCCAGCGGACGCCTATAGGCGCCGCTGAATTCAGGCGTTATACGGCTTCAAGTTCCAGAACCTGCTGGCTCAATCGCCGTTCCGCAATCGCGCAGTATTCCGGGTTGATCTCCAGCCCCAAGAACCTGCGCCCCAATTCCTTTGCTGCCTTTGCCGTGGTGCCACTGCCGCTGAATGGGTCTAGCACCACGTCGCCGGGGTTGCTCCAAGTCGCAACAAGGTCAGTCACAAGAGCCAGCGGGAAAACAGCAGGGTGGTCGCGTGTTCCACCGCCTGTTGGGTACGGCCACACGTTATGCCGTATCCCTTCATCTGCTATCTCACGAAAAACCTTGTCGTGTAGCACGCCATCCTGGTTTATTCGTCCACCAGTCCAAAGAGAAACCCCGGCCTTTGCATTCTTCTTCGTCAGGAGTTGCGCGTTTTTCGGGCGGCCTGCGGAAAGGACAAAAACATATTCCCATGCTTGGTCGTAACGATCCGGCGCGTTTTGTGGCAAGTAATTCAACTTCTGGTAAATCATCGTGTCGTGCAAGTTCAGTCCAAGCCGCTTGAAGTGCAGCGCCTGCTCCATGCTGCTGCCTGTTTCGCTGCCGTCCTTCGTCGCGTCGGCCACTACCCACACAATCACGCCGCCAGGCTTCAGCACGCGCTTCAGTTGCCACGCCACGCCGAAGAAATCCCAAGAGTGTCCGCCGTAGGTGCGTAGGTCATCGTATGGCGGGCTTGTCACCACCAAGTCAATGCACTCTCTCGGCAGTTGCCCGAGCAGGTCGCAGTTGTCGCCGCAGTGAATCTTGTCCAGTTCAAGCATGGTCACTCCGTATTGTCGCCAGCCGTATAACCCGGCAGTCCAGCGGACACCGTGCCGGCGCCGCTGACTTCTGCGTTAGAACCCGCATGCCAGCGCACGTAGTAGCCCTCGAAGTCGTTGCTCATGTACTGATCCCGGAACCAGGCCAGCATCTCGCTGACACAGCCAAACCCATCGTCCCTGGCAAATGCGGCAGCGCGCGCGGTGTCCAGCCTGTCCCCATCAACCACGATCACGTTTTCAGCGCAGTCCATGCGGACGCTGGCCACCGATTCCACCTTAGCGGTGCGCAACAGCCTGGCATTCCTGGTACGCAACCCGGTGTAGAGCTTCAGCGTGTCGCCAGGAACCATCCGCTTGCCGTCCGTTCTCCACCTGCGGATCGTCTGGCGTTTGTCGCCGCACTCGACGCTGCCCGCGAATTGCTGTTTGAAATTCAGAAGATAGGTCGCCATGTCGCGCTCCAGTTCTAACTATCGTTTCCAGCGGGACGGGCCTCCGGCCCGCCCCTGAAACTGGCGTTGGGCGCTCGCGGGGGAAAGCGCATGAGTTCTCCTTGTGGTCGCAGCCGTCGGCCTCGTCTTCGCGGGAAGCTGCGGTCTCGCGTAGCGCTTCCGGTGGCAGCGTTACCGGGGCTGACGCGGCGGCTCGGTTGCCAGTTGTTCTTGTCCTGCGGCCGCATTGGCTCACGCGCTTGCGGCGAGGAGCCGTCAGCGAGGTTCTTGCCCGGTGGCCTCATTGCCTTACCGCTCAGCAGTGGCTACCCTCTTGGCTATTGGCCCAACCCGTCATTCCACCGGACGCCGGTGCAGCGTCGTTGCTTGTCCGGCGGCGCATCGGCCGGCGCCGGTGAATTCACACGTTCGGCATCACCTACCCGCTCTTCACCGCTTCCTTGAGCCCATGTCCACAGCAGCACTCCACGTAACCAAACTCGCTGCCGCCAAACGTCAGATCCAAGCCGCGATCAGGCTGTTCTTCTTGGAGGAGGATGAACTCGCTATCCATACGGTCGCGTCGGCCGCATATGGACTACTAAAGGATTTAAAGCGCGATCGCGGGCAGAGTGAAGCTGCCGACATCTATCGCACAGCCTTCTTCTATGTGGTTCGGGACTTTCGCCGTGGAACGCTCCCGGCGCATTTCACGTCTGACCCATCCATAATGGCTGAAGTCGAGCGCATTGCAGATGAACTTTTCTTCATCACTGCCGACTCCAAACTTCCCGACGTCAAGCTCACAATCCCCCAGGATGTCGAAAAGCAGTACTGGAACGAAAACAATAGGGCTGCAAACTTCCTGAAACACGCCGACCGAGACACCGACGGAACGCTCTCGCTAGAAAGGATTGACAACAATCGGCTTCTTCTCAAGTGCTGTTCTGCTTATCAAGACATCGCTCCAGACGACCTAGGTAATGAAGAACTGGCATTTGCAGCATTCACCGCGGCAGGTAATCCCTCGCACCAAGCGACGGGATCCGATTTCGATTCTCTGGTTGAGTCGATGCGACGGGTGCCCAGCGAGCATCGCTTGCAGCGTTGCTACAAAGTCATCATTGAACTGAACGCAAGCTAACGTTGGTGACGGTGATGCCGAACCCATCATTCCACAGGACCTGCGCGAAGAGCCGCGCAGGCCGGTGAATTCAGCCGTTAGGGGGATGAATGGCCCACTTTCTACTCAGAGAGCAATGATGAACAAGAACAAACCTTACGATTTCCCAGAGCTGTTCCGCGACTTTGTACTGATGCCCAAGTTCGATGAGAACATCGAATCTCTCGCGTCGTTAGCAGAGGCAGAGGATTGGGACTACAAGTGCACCGCGTCGCCTCATTCAAAACCAATACTCCGCAACTACATCACCTACACATACAAGCGGGTAGCCGAGGAGAAGAAGATCACAGTTACGTCCGGCGAAGAATTTGCTTGTTGGAACACCGGCCTGATTACAAGCAAACAAGAACCACTGTTCGCGCTTTTCGAACGAAACAAGCTCGACGGCCGCCCGCAGTACTGGCACTTTTGGAAATTCAGCCGAAAGGGCGAATGGGACCTCAACAAATTTTCTTCCTTGCCTGAAATGGCCCACTACTTCGATGATCCATCAGTATTGGTCTTCGATACTCGAAAGGAACTTCGAGTCAACGTCGAACACATCATCGAAGACAACATCAATCGATTTCCGAACGAACTGAAGGCCATGAATCCGTTTGGCCTTCAGAACTTGGTCAAGGGAGCCATCGACACAGCTTCGGAACGGGTAAAGAGGAACTACAAGACCGCGATTCCGCAGTACTACCAAGGGTCCATTCAGCTCCTGCTGCCGCTCACGTTGCTCGACCCGTCGCGTGCCGATTTGGCGCTTGTGGTCGAGCGGTTTAGCGACTTCTATCGAGGCGCTACCTGTCTCACACTCGACATGGCCTACAACAATGCTAGGCAGCTCGCAAGGCCGGACCGTGACTGGCTCACCCCCTAACATTTCGTTCCAGGGGACCGCCGGCAAGCTGCGCTTGCCGGTTCGCTCCGGGTTTTGCCCTCCGCCGGCCCCTGAACTCGAACGTTCGGCCCCATGAAATCGCTCGGTGATCTGACCGTCCTGCTCGACGACTTCCGAAAGGTTGTCGGTCTTGCTGGCATGTCCTTGCCTCCGGCGGCGCTTTCGGTCGAGACATTGCCTGCTCCGCACAAACCGCCGTCTGCACTTCCGAGCGGAAAGGCTGCCGTTTATGTTTTCGTTTGGAATGGCCACTGCCTCAAGGTTGGAAAGGTCGGGCCAAAAAGTCAGGCGCGATTCACCAGCCAACACTACAGCCCAGCCAGTTCAAACAGCAATCTGGCCAAGTCTCTCGTTGCCGGTCACGAAAAGCTCGGGTTGTCGGGCATCACCGAGTCCAACGTCGGCGCTTGGATCAAGGCAAACGTCGATCGTGTGAACTTTCTGCTCAGTGTCGAATGCGGCATCCCCGTGCTCACGCTTTTGGAGTCATTTCTCCAGTGCCGCCTAAGTCCCATCTTCGAGGGCTTTGGGAGTCAGCGATGAAAACATGGGGCCGAACCCATCATTCGAGCGGACCTGCGCGAAAAGCCGCGCAGGCCGCTCAATTCTGACGTGTGCGCCGGGCATGGCGCGTTACTTCATAGGTGCAAGTCCTATGGCCCGGTTTTCGCAGAGCCGAAGGCAAGGAGAAGGGCAAGTGCGTCGTCGTGAGGCGAGGTGCGGAGGAAGCCCAATCCAAAGCTGCGGGGCGATGAACAAAAACCGGATATGAGGCGTGATGCATCCGGGGCGAGCGGGCACGTGACCGCGAAGCCCTCCATCTGCGGCTGGGGTGCATTTTGTAAATCCGGCGTCTATGCAGCGAAGGTAACGAGTCTTACCCCGGGAGGTCTCCCCGGTGCCTCAGAGCAACGAGGCTGGGCGTTGGGTGACTGGCGCTGAATACCGTGGAGAAGTCAGCAGAGGGCATAGTAGGGTAGGCGACGGCGAGGAGCCAGAGAGCCAACCGAAGGCCCGAACGGTGTTCCGTGAGGAACTGGAAAGAGAGGAGTAATCGTTGTCCAATGAAGACGATGACTGCATCCGACCGGATGAACGTGGGCTTGGAGCGGATAGAGATGAGGCTCCGGTTGCGGGCCGCGAAACCTTGGGCTGCTTCAGCCTTGGGCGACTCGACTCGTCGACTCAATCTGCCGAACCGCCGTGTACGTGACCCGTCCGCACGGTGGTGTGGGAGGGGGGAGCCGTGAGGCTTCTCCCTATCCCGATTGGGCATCATATTTGGAGACTGTATGAGTGATTCGGAAGATGGTGGAAGCCTAGTTGGCGTAATTTCAGAGATCGGGTTGCCAGACATAACTGGTATTCCGCTTCCTGCGCCGGTCAAGCGATCTCTCTGGCGTGCGCTTGGCCGACTAATCACTGGTGCGGTTGAAGTGCCTGTTGCCTACCTAGAGGCACAAGCGGGAAAGATTCGCGCTCATGGAAAGGGAACGGAGGCGGTCACGCTAGCAGCGGCAACTGCGGCAGCGCAACAGTTCGGTTCTGATCCAACTTTGGCCGATCGCGCGGTCAATTATTTCGGAGCGAAGATTGTTAGGGAACAGTTGAACCGTGAAGCAGTGGCCCGAGCCACAATGGAAGCTATTGCTGCATCCCCACCAGAAACAGAGCCTGAAGGCGCAGTGGATGAGGATTGGCTAACGGAGTTTACAGAGATTGCAGCAAAGAAATCTAACGTGGAAATTCGCGTTATCCTAGGTAGGATTCTTGCGGGTGAAATTACGAAGCCCGGTACTTTTTCACCGGCGACGCTTCAAATTCTGACGACACTTAGCCAATCTACAGCGCGCAAATTTCAGTTGTTGTCAGGCATGAGCATAGCTGATGCGCGGGGCTTTACTTACGTCGTTACCGCGCCATTTCCAAAATTCCAGCAGGAGGGCTTAGTGGAACTTGGCGTTACCTACTCCGATTTCTTGAACCTACAGTCCTCGGGATTATTGGCGCCGGCACTAACAAGCCAGCTTGATCTAAATCCAAATGTCAATGTGGTCCGCGCTGATTACGTAGGGCAACCATTCGCGCTAAGGCTTTCTGACGCTTCCAAGAAGATTGCAAACACACAGATCACTGTGTTCTCTGCTATCGGTCACGAATTGCGGAGTGTTATTCCACTTGAGCGGAATGACGCTTACGACGTAAAGCTGCGAACTTGGTTGGCTAACCAGTCCGTCAGTATTGAGTTCGTCACGACATGAGGCCCAACCCTGCGGTCAAGGCGCTCCCTTCGGTCGCTGGGACGCCGCGCGATAAACCGCCGCGCAGCGCCCCTTACCTTTGACGTTGGGGGTCTTCATGTCGCGTGTTGTAAATGCCTGGATACAGCTAAACCGCGATGCTCGTCGCGTGTGTAAGGAGGCGGTTACCCGCCTCTCTGCCCGGACGAGCCATGATCCATTTATTGGCATCCACACGGCGTTCTTACACAAAGCCACCGAGACGTTGTCTGCCGTTAATGTCTTGTATGCACACCAACTGGAGGAACCGGCACAAGCACTAATACGAATTCTCTTCGAGTTGCGAATTAACTTCGACTGCCTGTTAACAATGGCTCGACGCGACTCCCAATATGCATTTCGGCGTGTGGCCGATAGCATGATGGTCGAAAAGATAAAACAGGCTCGCGCATCTCAGTTTGGCGGCATTCCTCCTGAGAGACAGGAGGAGCTTGAAAATCTCGAAAAGGAAATTGCACAACGCTATTCGCCTGAAGAATTCACAAAGCTGCGAAAGCACGGTTTTACGGGGATACCAATTGAACAGCGCGCAGCTATGACAGGCCATGAGGTTGCCTATAGCATTGTCTACCGCAATTTTTCAAGGAATGTCCACTCAACGGACTATCTGGAGAGCTACATAAAGACTGGTATGCATACCTCCGAGGATCACGAGGCCTACCGCGAAAGCAGAGACGTTGCAGCTCACTACACAGCGCATTTCTCAGCGGTGGGAATGGCAGAGTTTGCTAACCACGTGTTTAGCCTAGGCCTTGACGAAGAACTGGATGCTTTGGGAAAGAGGCAGAGGAAAATTAAGGCTCTCGATGCATAGCCAGACCCCCAACCCGGCGCTCAACCGGACCTGCGCAAAAAGCCGCGCAGGCCGGTTAGCTCTACGTGTGCGCCGGGCATGGCGCGTTACTTCATAGGTGCAAGTCCTATGGCCAGGTTTTCGCAGAGCCGAAGGCAAGGAGAAGGGCAAGTGCGTCGTCGTGAGGCGAGGTGCGGAGGAAGCCCAATCCAAAGCTGCGGGGCGATGAACAATAACCGGATATGAGGCGTGATGCATCCGGGGCGAGCGGGCACGTGACCGCGAAGCCCTCCATCTGCGGCTGGGGTGCATTTTGTAAATCCGGCGTCCATGCAGCGAAGGTAACGAGTCTTACCCCGGGAGGTCTCCCCGGTGCCTCAGAGCAACGAGGCTGGGCGTTGGGTGACTGGCGCTGAATGCCGTGGAGAAGTCAGCAGAGGGCATAGTAGGTGGCGCTTCCCACCGAAGGCCCGAACGATGAAAGACGAAGGACCGTGACGAAGAGAGACGGGATCGCATCTGACCACCTGCCCCTGCAGGCTGCGGCTACCCCGCAGGATGAACTCGTCGCTGGTTTGTCAGGGAAACCCGAGTCGATTCCTTCCCAAGCGTTGCTGGCCCAGGTACTGGATCGGGCCAATTTGCGACGCGCCCTGAAGCAAGTGCGCCAGAACAAGGGTGCGCCGGGTCTCGACGGCATGACCGTTGAGGCACTTCCGGACTACCTCCGACACCACTGGCCGGAAATCCGCGAGCAACTGGAAGCGGGCCGCTACCGTCCGCAACCGGTCAAGCGCGTGGAAATCGACAAGGCCGACGGGAAGAAACGCCCGCTGGGCATCCCTACGGTGTTGGACCGCTTCATCCAGCAAGCCATCGCGCAAGTTGTCTCGGCGCTATGGGAACCGCACTTTCACCCCCAGAGCTACGGATTCCGCCCGAAGCGCTCGGCCCACCAGGCCGTCCGTGCCGTCCAGGCCAATATCCGAGGCGGCTACCACTGGGTGGTGGATATGGACCTGCAAGCCTTCTTCGACCGGGTGAATCATGACCGGCTGATGGCGCGGCTGAAAAGTCGCTGCCCGGACGCCGACCTGCTGCGCCTGATCAATCGCTTCCTGAAGGCTGGCGTGAGCATCGAGGGTCAGATACACCCCACGACCCTCGGCGTGCCGCAAGGCGGCCCGCTCTCGCCTGTGCTGGCTAACGCGGTGCTGGATGAACTGGATTGGGAACTGGACCGGCGCGGCCACTGCTTTGCCCGTTACGCCGACGACTGCAACATCCTCGTCAAGAGCAAGCGTGCGGGTGAGCGCGTGATGGCCAGCGTGACACGCTTTGTCAGTGACTCGCTGCGGCTCACAGTGAATCCGTTGAAGAGCGCGGTCGATCGGCCCATGAACCGCAAGTTCCTGGGCTTCACGGTCAGTCGCAACGGTGCCAAGCTCAAGGTGGCCGACAAGGCCCTCGACAAGCTCAAGGACCGCGTGCGGGAACTGACCCGTCGGACAAGAGGCACCACCTTCGCCGCCGTCGTCGCAGAGCTTAGAGAAACCCTGCTTGGTTGGAAAGCGTACTTCGGAATCGCCGAAGTGCTGAGCCCTCTGCGCGACCTCGACAAGTGGGTACGACGCAAGTTACGCTGCTATCTCTGGAAGCAATGGGGTCGAGCGGGCTATCGGGAACTGCGCAAACGCGGCGTGTCTGTGCGTGAAGCGTGGCATACCAGCAAGTCCGCACACGGTCCATGGCGGGTGTCGCAGACGCCGGCCCTGTCGATCGCGCTCCCGTTGCGCTTCTTCGAACAAATGGGACTACCGAGCCTTGCGCCGCGGTAGGAATTTGCTTCATCGAACCGCCGGATACGTGACCCGTTCGTCCGGTGGTGTGGGGGGAGCCGTGAGGCTTCTCCCTATCCCGATTGGGCATCATGAAACGACCGTCCACCGCTTCTGATCACCTTGAATGGGAGGCGCTCGTTGGCCGTGCCCTTCTTAGGTTCGGAGACATCGAGTATGTTTCCGTTCGGTGTTTGGACGTGATACCTGACGAGAGAGTTTTCGCTTCAACAGTGAGCTTGGATTTCTCACGCCGAGTTGATGTCCTTCTCGAAATCTTAGACAATCGAAAGGTATTGGCCCCGCCGCTATCTCGGCTACGGGACGGGTTCAAACGAGCTAAGGAACTTGCAAAGACAAGAAACCTAATCGCCCACAACCCCTTGATGCTGAACCTATACGTGAATCCTGAGACGCAGGAGTCGAAAGCAATATATCGGATTGACGCGGCTCGCTCGGGAAAGCATTCGATAACACTAGAGGAGTTAAAGGAATTTTCTGTCGAAGTGGATGATCTCGCCGCTACGATCTGGTTGGAGTTTGGGAATGTTGCTGGAGATGATGGCCAAGTATGGAAAGAGTTCACCTACATACCAGAGCCATGATGCCCAACCCTCCACTCCAGAGGGACGCTACGCCGGAGAGCCGGCTTCGCGACCCTGAGCTAGCACGTTGGCGCACAGTCAACCCCATCGGCACCTCACCGGAACACCTCATATGACTCAGCTTCGGATGACAGTTTTGGGTAGTGGGTCAGTGGGCCTGGCGATTGCTGCGACGTACGCCCGCGCTGGGGTAGACGTGACCGTGCTTGCAAGAGGCGCGACAGTACAGCTCTTGCGCCAAGAGGGAATCACTGTTACCGGCGTGAGTGGTAACCACTGGATCGAGCCACAGCGCTTGAAAATTTCCAACGCGGAGAATCCAAGTCCAGAAGACGTCAACTGCGACTTCTTGATCGTTGCAACCAAGGCCTATCAGGTTCAGGAAGTCCTAAGGAGTTTGATGGCAAGCACCAGCACTTCCGCTGCGCCGAGAGCAGTCCTGCTTCTGCAAAACGGGTGGGGCTCGGCTGACGAGGCTCGCTCCATCCTCCCGGCCGAAGTGGAGATCTTCTCGAGCATCATGATGATTGGGATAGAGAGACGAACTCCAACCCAGATAAACGTCAATGTGCAGGCGAGCCCCATTCGCGTTGGAACACTATTTGCATCTGCGTCCGACAAGATGAAGGAGGCTGTAGAGCTAGGCAAAGCGGGCTTTCTCCCCATCACCTATGAAGACAACATTGAGCCCGCGATCCTCACCAAGTTCTTGTTCAATACCTGTCTAAATGCCATCGGTGCAGTGACGAGAATGACCTATGGCGAGTTGGTGAGTAATCAGCACACCAGAAAGCTGATATCCGGCGTTGCAGATGAGACCATCAGAGTCATCCAGGCCGAACGAAAACTGACACTGGCGCAAAGCGGAGAGGAGTACGTGGAGAAGTCGCTCACGCCATTTGTTCTGCCAAAGGCAGCAGCTCATCGCTCTTCAATGCTTCAAGATGTCGAAGCCGGACGCCGAACCGAGGTCGAGTACCTCAATGGGGCAGTCGTTCGCATGGGCAACGGCCAAGGCATCGTGACTCCATACAACGATGCGGTGTCCAGCCTCATTCGTGCCAGGGAAGCCAGTGTCGCCGCTGCGTGAGTGCGCCCTCTCGTTCAACCCTGACCCGCTACGGCAGGCGCTGTAAGGCCGGGCAACGCCAGTGTGTACCATCGTCGTCGCTCGGCCTTACAGCGCCCGCCTCCGCGGTCAGGGCTAACTCGAACGTTACCGTGAAAGCCCCCCGAGGTAGCGACGTGCCGATCTCCCTGCTGACGAGCAGCATCGATTGGAGATCCGCTGGGCCCGACCCCAGGTTGTCAGCGGTGCATCAGGCGGCAGTGCGCGCTGCCGGAATGCTGGGCGTGGGCCACTTGCCGATGGCCTTAGGCTTCACAGGGCACACAGCGCAGCCCGAGGTGCTGCTCAAACGGGTCGAAGTCCCGGTCCGAGTGCAAGAGCTCCAGCTTGTCCACGATGCAGCGCGTCGCGATCACGGTGTCAATGGTCTTGCGCACCGTCAGCCCCAGGGCACGCAGTCGGCGGTAGTTTCGCGCAGCCTCAATAGCCACGTGTTGGCCACCAAGTGGTACGACGGTCAGACTCGGCAGCATCCGGCGCACCTCGTTGAACTCCTTGTCCGTCCCGCAGCCTTGCAGCACCTCGGTCAAGATCAAGTCACCTACTGCCAGCGGCACGGTGCCCAACAATGCGTCGAGCTTGTCCGCCTGCGGAGTCGGTGTACCCCGCAGGTAATCCACCCAGACACTCGAGTCAACCAGAATCACTTGTCGCGCCTCATGGTGTCCAGGTCACCTTGCCACTGAACCTTACCCCGAAGCCTGCGCACCTCGGCCTGGCGGCTCATCTGCAAGAGGGTTCGAAGTCCGAGCTCTACGGCTTCCTTCTTGGTCTTGGCTCCGCTGGCCTTCAATGCGTCGGCCATGAGCTTGTCGTCAATCACAATGTTCGTCCGCATGTGTATCTCCAGCGATGTAGATACACATTGTACAGCGTAGCGAGTGAAGCAGACCCGTCGGACGAGAGGCACCACCTTCGCCGCCGTCGTCGCAGAGCCTGGAGAAACCCTGCTTGGTTGGCAAGCGTACTTCGGAATCGCCGAGGTGCTGAGCCCTCTGCGCGACCTCGACAAGTGGGTCCTTTGCCCGTTACGCTGCCATCTCTGGCAGAAATGGGGTCGAGCGGGCTATCGGGAACTGCGCAAAACGTGGCGTGTCTGTGCGAGAAGCGTGGCATACCAGCAAGTCCGCACACGGTCCATGGCGGGTGTCGCAGACGCCGGCCCTGTCGATCGCGCTCCCGTAGCGCTTCTTCGAAAAAATGGGACTGCCGAGCCTCGCGCCGCGGCAGGAATTTGCTTCATCGAACCGCCGGATACGTGACCCGTTCGTCCGGTGGTGTGGGGGAGGCCGCGAGGCTTTCCCCTATCCCGATCAGATCTCGGCAGGAAAATCGAAGGATCGTGATGACACAGCTGCTCGACCTGGCGCTCATCAGCGAGAAGACGCTCAAGCACTACAACGAGCGCGCCGCCGAGTTTTGGGAAGGTACGCGCGACCACGACGTGAAGCAAAACATCGAGGCGCTGCTGCGGCACATCCGCGGAGGCCCCTCGTTCCGCATTCTCGATTTCGGATGCGGCCCTGGGCGTGACCTGGCGGTTTTTCGCTCTCTGGGCCACGAGCCGATCGGCCTCGAAGGGGCCTCGCAGCTCGCCGCCATGGCGCGCGAGTACAGTGGCTGTGAGGTCTGGGAGCAGGATTTCCTTGCGTTGAAGCTTCCCGCCGGCCGGTTCGACGGCATCTTCGCCAACGCGTCGCTGTTCCATGTGCCATCCGCAGAGCTGCCGCGCGTGTTGAGGGAATTGGGTGCTGCGCTCAAACGCGATGGCGTGCTCTTCACCTCGAACCCTCGGGGGAATAACGAAGAGGGATGGAATGGCGGGCGGTATGGCGCGTATCACGACCTCAAGTCATGGCGCGCGTTTCTTGAGCGGGCAGCCTTCGAGGAGTTGGAGCACTACTATCGCCCGCCGGGGCTGCCGCTCGAGCGACAGCCTTGGCTTGCAAGCGTGTGGCGGAAGCGCGGTGAATCGGTCGAGATCTGAAAACGCGTTCGAGCGGAGTGCCCGCCATCAAAGGGGCAGGGTCGGTTTTCGGCGGTTTTCCAAAGGTCGGCACTGACGAGACGGCCGCCGTCGAGGCGCTTCAGTACAACGCGCTTTGTCTGTCGCCGAGGCGCCAAGGCCAACGCCGGACGCTTTCGGCGCGGCAGATGGAGGCCATTGGGCCGCATGAACCGCAAGCACTGCATCCAACGGAGGTTCCCACCATGCTGATGACCACAACCCCGAACATCGAAGGCAAGAAGATCGTCCGCTACTGCGGGGTAATCACCGGCGAGGCAATCCTCGGCGCAAACATCTTCAAGGACATGTTTGCCGGCATCCGGGACATCGTAGGCGGACGTTCGGCGACCTACGAGAAAGAACTGCAGCGAGCGCGGGACATCGCTCTTGCCGAACTCCGCGAGCGCGCTTCTCAAGTCGGCGCGAACGCTGTGGTCGGCATCGACCTCGACTACGAAGTTCTGGGGCAAGGCAACGGAATGCTCATGGTTTCCGCAAGCGGTACCGCCGTGGTTTTCGAGTGACCGCATCCCGACGCACAACCGCGCATGGCGGTCCATCAGCGCTTTGATGCGGTCGATCGCGCCAAGCCTGCTGCGATCCGTCCACAGAAACGCGGTCCGAAGCCGCGGTCGGAAGTCGGCGGGGCGGCCGAGCTTTCGTCTCCCGGCTGATGCCGGTGCTGGCGGTTACTGTGCGCCGTCAGCGAAACTGCGGAGGGCGGCGATGATGTCGACGTTGCCGGGATGGCGCTGGTCGGCGCGGCGCAGGAGCGCGAGGGCTTCGCTCCGCCTGCCGGCACCGTGCAGCGCGATCGCCTCGACGTAGAGGAAGCGCGGGTTGTCCGGTGCGAGGCGTGCGGCCGCGGAGAGTTCCTTCAGCGCTGCCCGCTGGTCGCCCTGGCGTACGAGCAGCAAGCCGAGTGCATGGTGCAGGTCGGCATTGCGCGGCATGCGGGCGAGTCCGCGCCGCAGCACGCCTTCCCCCTCGGCGTCGCGACCGAGCTGCCGCAGTGCGTCGGCGAGGTTGACGTAGGCCGGCTCGAACAGTGGATCGAGCGCGATCGCCTGTTCGAAGGCCGCCAGTGCCTCGTCGCTGCGCCCCTGGCGCAAACGCAGGATGCCGAGATTGAGCCGGCCCGACGGCCAGTCGGCCTCCAGATCGAGCGCGGTCTGGTATTCCTGCATCGCGGCGGCGTGCGCTTGCTGTCGCTCGGCGCCGAGGCGGTCGGCGGGGACGTCGGCGAGCACGCGCGCCGCCTCGATGCGGACGCCGCGTACCGGATCCGAGAGCAGCGGCGCGGCGGCTTCGCTGCGCGTCGCGGGCGGTGCCGCCGCGAGCAGGCCGAGCGCGGCGATGCGCAGCAGGGGATCCGGGTCCGCGAGCAGCGCTCCCGCCGTCTGCAGCGTCGCCGGGGTGGCGTGCGACTGGGCGAGGGTCGCCGCCGTCGCCCGGATGATCCCCGGCGCTGCCGGGTTGCGTGCGAGGTCGAGCAGATCGGGCAGCGCCAGGATGCCGCGCGTCGCGCCCGCATGCAGGGTCGGCCCGTAGCTCGGGCGATCACGCCAGGCCCTGCCGTACCAGCGATCCATGGCGCTCGCCGCCCACTCGGGCTTGCGGTCGACATGACACTGGTTGCAGGCGTTCGGCGTTCCGAGCGACAGCGAGAGGTCGGGGCGCGGAACGCGCAGGCTGTGGTCCTGCCGGGCGTGGATCACCATGTAGTTCTGCGTTGGCATGTGGCAGTTGATGCACTGCGCACCCTTGCTGCCGCTGACGTGCCGGTGGTGTCCGGGTGCGTCGTACTCGGCGGCATTGTGGCAGCGACTGCAGAGCGCGTTGCCGGCGGCACGGGTCCGCAGCGAGTGCGGCTCGTGGCAATCCATGCAGGTGACGCCGCTCTGCTGCATCCTGCTCTGCAGGAAGGAAGCCCAGACATAGACCTCCTCCCGCTGCTGGCCATCGGCATGGTAGTTGGGGGCGGTGAGCATCGCCAGACGGTGGCTGTCTTCGAGAACCGCGCCGGGCCTGCGCTCTTCGCTCAGGGTCGCGCGGCGCGCGTGGCAGGGGGCGCAGACGTTCATTCCGGCGGGGTCGGCGGGGCGGTCGCGCACGGCGACGCGGGCGCCGTCGGCGGGAAACTTCCACGCCTCGCGCCAGCGGCTGCCGAGCCGCGGCAGCCCGATGTCGCCCTGCGCGGGATACGGTGGCCGTGCCATGCGAGCCCACTCGACGTGCCGCGAACCCTGGCCGTGGCAGGCCTCGCAGGCGACGTTGATTTCGCTGTAGGTGGTCCGGTAGCTGTTGCTGGCGGCGTCGTAGCCCTTGCGCAGCTTGGTCGAGTGGCATTCCGCGCACTGCAGGGCCCAGTTCTGGTAGTTGCCGGTCCAGTGCAGCGGATCGTCGTGGGCGACGCGGCGCTCGGGTTGCAGGTGGAACCAGCGTTGTCCACCCTGCTCCTGCGGGCGCGCATCCCAGGCGATCGACAGCGCCTGGTAGCGGCCGCCGGGAAAGGCGATCAGGTACTGCTGCAGGGGGTAGACGCCGAAGGTGTGGCTGATCTCGTAGTCGGCGGGCTTGCCGTCGGGACCCTCGGTGCGCACGAAGAAGCGGTCGCCGCGCCGGTAGAAGCGGGATTCGACGCCATGCTGACGGAACTTCGCGTCGGCGAAATCGCCGAGCACCGTCTGCGGATTCGCTGCCTGCATCGCGCGATCGTGATTCGATCCGGACCAGGCCCGGTATTCGGCTTCGTGGCAGCTCTTGCAGGCGGCGGCGCCGACGTGGCTCGCCGGCCTGCCGTCTTCGGGGGTACCGATCGCCGCGGCTGCGGCCGGCGATTCCGGCACCCGGCCGCGCGTCGCGTAGAGGGCGATGCCGGCGGCGACGGCGATGAGCAGCAGCAGGCCGACGGCCAGCAGGGTCCTGCGCCTCTGCGGCGCCGGCGCATCCGCTGTGGCGGTCGCGGAAGCCGTCGCGGAAGCGGTCACGGAGGCGGCTGCGGATAGCGGCGCAGCAGCCTGGCGCCTGGCTTTTCGGGTCATCGTGGGCGGTGCAGGTGGGGCAGTGGCGGGATGGGCAATGGTAGCACTGCACGCCTGCGGCCGCTCGCCCGGTGGCCGGCGCCGATGAACCGCCGCGCGCCGCCTGCCGGCGCTGCTGCTCGGGAATGTGCGGCCGGAGCCGGCCGTTGCGGCCTTCCTGGGGTCGCCGGGCGGTGCTGTTTCAGTCCCGCCCGCGTCGCCCCAACAGCGCCACGATGGCGATGAACAGCAGGCCGCCGCCGAGAACCAGCGCAAAGACGAGCTGCCGCTCGGAAAGCCCGAGGAAGTTGATCGGCAAGCCCCAGCGGCACGCCAGCGGATAGACCGCGAGCGCGAAGCCCATGCCGGCGAGCGTTGCCAGGGATCCCCGCAGGTCGTTGCGCAGTCGGAAGCGCAGCATCGCGAACGGCAGATCGCGGACCTTTTCCCGCGGCAGATCGCTGAATAGCTGGTGACCACCCTTCCTGCCGAGGGTGAAATGGATGATCAGGGCCGGCAGCAGGATGGCGGCTGCAAGTGCCAGGAAGAAGGAGCCGGGAGTCCAGTGGTTCATCGCGCAATCCTTGCCATCGGCTTTCTCGCCGGGAGCGGCGGCGCGGCCGTCACCCCATGCCGGGATGAGAACGCACTCTAGCAGAACGGGAAGGCGCAGTGGCGCTGCGGCGGGTGTCGCTCAGACGGCGCCGGCGGCGCGCAGGGCGCTGATCGCGGCGGCGTCGCAGCCGAGTTCGCCGAGGATTGCCTCGGTGTGCTCTCCGAGGGCCGGCACCGCGTCCATGCGCGGCGTGAAGCCGCTGTTGCCGCCCGGTGGCAGCAGTGCCGGAATCGGGCCGGCGGGCGTTGCCACCTCGGTCCATCGCCCGCGTGCCGCGAGCTGCGGGTGCTGCCAGACTTCGTGCATGTCATTGATGCGCGCATTGGCGATCCGCGCCGCGTCGAGGCGGGCGATCAGCTCTTCGCTGCCGAGGCGGGAGAACTGCTCGGCGATCAGCGCCTGCAACTCGTCGCGCGCGGCGCTGCGGCGGGAGTTCGACGAGTAGCGTGCGTCGTCGGCCAGCTCCGGTCGGTCGAGCACCTGGCGGCAGAAGAGCTGCCACTCGCGTTCGTTCTGCACGCCGAGAATCAGCAGCTTGCCGTCGCCGGCGGCGAAGGGGCCGTAGGGGTAGATGGTCGCGTGCGCGGCGCCGGCGCGCGGCGGCGGTGCCGCCCCGTCGCAGGCGTAGTAGAGCGGGTAGCCCATCCATTCGACCATGCTTTCGAGCATCGAGACCTCGATGCGACAGCCGCAGCCGCTGCGCGCACGCTGCAGCAGGGCTGCCAGGATGCTGCTGTAGGCGTACATGCCGGCGGCGATGTCGGCGATCGAGCAGCCGGCCTTGGCCGGGGCATCGGGCGTGCCGGTGACCGAGAGGAAGCCGGCTTCGCCCTGGATCAGCAGGTCGTAGGCCTTCCGGTCGCGATACGGGCCGTCGCCGCCGTAGCCCGAGAGGTCGCAGACGATCAGTCGCGGAAAGGTCGCGCGCAGATCCTCGTACGCCAGGCCCAGGCGGGCGGCCGCGCCCGGCGCCAGGTTCTGCACCAGGACGTCGGCGCCGGCGAGCAGCCGGGCGAGCAGCGGCGGCGCGGCCGCATGCTTGAGGTCGAGCGTCAGGCTTTCCTTCGAGCGGTTGGTCCAGACGAAATGCGAGGCGAGGCCATGCACGCGCTGGTCGTAGGCACGGGCGAAGTCGCCGCTGCCCGGGCGCTCGACCTTGATCACGCGCGCGCCGAGGTCGGCGAGCTGACGGGTGCAGAAGGGCGCGGCAACGGCGTGTTCGAGGGTGACGACGGTGATGCCGTCGAGTGGTCGCATGCGGGAGACTCCGGGGATCAGTACGAGCGCGGCAGCCCGAGCAGGTGCTCGGCGACGTAGGCGAAGATCAGGTTGGTCGAGATCGGCGCCACCTGGTAGAGGCGGGTCTCGCGGAACTTGCGTTCGACATCGTACTCGGTGGCGAAGCCGAAACCGCCGTGCGTCTGCAGGCAGGCGTTGGCCGCCTGCCACGAGGCACGGGCGGCGAGGTGCTTCGCCATGTTCGCCTGCGCGCCGCAGGGGCGCTGCGCGTCGAAGCGGGCGCAGGCCTCGTAGCGCATCAGGTTGGCAGCCTCGATGTCGATGAACGCCTCGGCGAGCGGGAACTGCACCCCCTGGTTGCTGCCGATCGGGCGCTCGAAGACGATGCGCTCGCTGGCATAGCGGGTGGCACGGTCGACGAACCAGTAGCCGTCGCCGATGCACTCGGCGGCGATCAATGCCCGTTCGGCGTTGAGGCCGTCGAGCAGATAGCGGAAACCCTGGCCCTCTTCACCGATCAGGTTCTCGGCCGGGATCTCGAGTTCGTCGAAGAAGAGTTCGTTGGTCTCATGGTTGACCATGTTGGCGATCGGGCGCACTTCGAGACCGTTGCCGATCGCCTGCCGCAGGTCGACGATGAAGATCGACATGCCCTCCGATTTGCGGCGCACCTCGGCCAGCGGTGTCGTGCGCGCGAGGAGGATCATCAGGTCGGAGTGGCGGACGCGCGAGATCCAGACCTTCTGGCCGTTGATGACGTAGCGGCCATCCTTGCGGGTCGCGGTGGTGCGGATGCGGGTGGTGTCGCTGCCGGTCGTCGGCTCGGTCACCGCCATTGACTGGATGCGCAGCTTGCCGGCAGCGATCGCCGGCAGGTACTTCTCCTTCTGTGCCGGGCTGCCGTTGCGCAGCAGCGTGCCCATGTTGTACATCTGCCCATGCACCGCCGCCGCATTGGCGCCGCAGCGGTTGATCTCCTCCATGATGACGCTGGCTGCGGTCAGGCCGAGGCCGGAGCCACCGTACTCCTCGGGAATCATCGCCGCCAGCCAGCCGGCGTCGAGCAATGCGGCGACGAATTCGTCGGGATAGCCGCGCTGCTCGTCGATGCGGCGAAAGTACTCGTCCGGGAACTGCCGGCAGAGGTCGCGGATGGCGTCGCGGATTTCCGGGTGCAGGTCGGCGGTGGTGTGCATGGCGATCCTCTGCTTCGGCGGCCGGCGAAGCCGTGCACGGGCGGCGGCCAGCCAGTATGGTCGGTATCGCCGGTTGCTGCCGCGACGCGGCTTCGCCGCTGTCCGCCGCGGACCGGGCCGCTGACGATGCGCCGGCAACGTCCGGCGATCGCGCGCGGCAGGCCGGTCTGGCGGGCTTTCCCGTTCGCTCGCAGTTTACACTTCGCGACAGGCTCGCGGGCAGCCGCTGTTGGAGTAAACTGCCGGCCGCGCCGCCGGCCGCGATGACGGCGGTCGGCGCCCGCAGGTACCACGACAACAGTCCAATGACCAGGAGCGATCGATGGCAGTGGCGAGCAGACTCCCCGACAGCGCGCAGCGAGTGGCGGATCTCCTGCGCACGCTCGGCCATCGCCAGCCGGTCGTGGCGCTTTCCGCCAGTGGCAGGACTTCCGCCGAAGCGGCTGCGGGCCTTGGCTGCAGCGTCGCCGAGATCGCCAAGTCGATCGTCTTCCGGCGGCTGGCCGACGACATGGCGGTGATGGTCGTTGCCAGCGGCGCCTACCGGGTGGACGAGGGCAGGGTGGCTGCCGTCGTCGGTCCGCTCGGCAAGGCGGGTGCCGCTTTCGTGCGCGAGCACACGGGTTACGCCATCGGCGGTGTCTGCCCACTCGGCCACCCGCGACCGACGATCGTTCTCGTCGATCGCCTGCTGCTGGGCTTCGACCGCATCTGGGCGGCTGCCGGGCATCCGCACTGCGTCTTCAGCCTGTCGCCGCAGGAGTTGCTGGCGATGACCGGTGGGCAGGTGGTCGACGTCGCGCAATCGCCGGCGGGCGGGCAGTCGACCGACTGATGCACGGCTGTCGGCGCCAGCGTCGCCGCGTGGTCGCGGCGAGCTTGTCGCCGGCGTCGCGCTTGCTTCCTGCCGCCAACGGTTTACCATCTCGGCGTTGGGCATCCCCCGCCACCACCCGCCTGCATCGCAGACGCTGCCAGCCGCCACCGGCAGGCGTGGTGCAACATTCCTTTGCGGAGAACACGAATCATGGCCGTAGCGCCCGAAACCGCCATCATGGCCCTGTATTGCGACTTCGAGAACGTCGCCCTTGGTGTTCGCGATGCGAAGTACGACAAGTTCGACATCAAGCCGGTACTCGAGCGGCTGCTGCTCAAGGGCAGCATCGTCGTCAAGAAGGCCTACTGCGACTGGGAGCGGTACAAGGGTTTCAAGTCCACCATGCACGAGGCGAGCTTCGAGCTGATCGAGATTCCGCACCTGCGGCAGTCGGGCAAGAACTCGGCCGACATCCGGCTGGTCGTCGACGCGCTCGATCTCTGTTACACGAAGTCGCACGTCGATACCTTCGTCATCATCAGCGGCGACTCGGATTTCTCGCCGCTGGTATCGAAGCTGCGCGAGAACGCCAAGTACGTCATCGGCGTCGGCGTCAAGCAATCCACATCGGATCTCCTGATCGGCAACTGCGACGAGTTCATCTTCTACGACGACCTGGTGCGCGAGATGCAGCGCTCGGCACGGCGCGACTCGCGCGAGGCGCAGCCGGTGGTCAGGCGGACGCCGGAGGAGGATGCCGAGCGGCGGGCCGAGCTCGAGGCGCGGCGGAGCAAGGCGATCGAGCTGGCGGTGGCGACCTTCGATGCGCTGGTAGGCGAACGTGGCGACAGCGGCAAGATCTGGGCCTCGATGCTCAAGGAGGCGATCAAGCGCCGCAAGCCCGATTTCAACGAGTCCTACTACGGCTTCCGCGCCTTCGGCAACCTGCTCGAGGAGGCGCAGGCGCGCGGTCTGCTGGCAATCGGCCGCGACGAGAAGTCCGGTACCTACGTCTTTCGACGCAATGGCATCGCCGCCGCTGGCGAACTCGGCGCCGACCTGGCGCTCGACGAGGCGGGCGAGCAGCCGCCGGCACCGGCAACCGAGCCGGCACGAGCGGCCGACGAGCAGGCGGTTGAAGCCGCAGGGCAGCCCACCCCGCGCCGGAAGAGCGAGGGCAGGCGCAAGGCCGTCGACAAGGGTGGCAAACGGGCGACGCGGGAGCCGAAGGAGGCTCAGGCAAGCGAAGGCGCTGCGACGAGCGCGCCACCCGCGGCAGAAGCAGCGGGCGAAGCCGCGCTGCCCGAGTCGAGCGTCGAGCGCGCTGCCAGCACGCCGCCGGCGCCAGCCCCAGAGCCGGTGCCGCTGCCCATGACGGCGGACGATGCGCCAACCGTCATCCCGGAGCGCGCGCCCGAGGTCCTGCCGGCAGAGGTCGGCGAGTCCCCCGATGCTGCCGTCGTCGGCGAGCCGGAGGCCGCGCCGACGGCAAGGAAGCCGGCCAGCCGGCCGCGGCGCCCGCGCAAGCCCAAGGCGGTGGTCGAAACGGCCTGAGTTCGCCGGCGCCGCCGCGCCGGACCAGTACCGTAAACGGAAGAAGCCGCGACCGGGGTCGCGGCTTCGCTGTTTGACGACGGGCGCCGGCTTTGCTCAGGCGGCGGCCTGCGCGGGAATCTGGCCTGCCATGCGCACGATCCGGTTCTGCGTGTCGACGTAGATCAGCAGCGGCGCGTACTTGGCGAGTTCGACCTCGTTGTATGCCGCGAAGCTGGCGATGATCAGGATGTCACCCGGAGCGGCACGGCGCGCCGCCGAACCATTGACGGATATGACCCCGGAGCCGCGCTCGGCGCGGATGGCGTAGGTCGTGAAGCGCTCGCCATTGTTCACGTTCCAGATGTCGATCTGTTCATACTCGCGGATGTTGGCCGCATCGAGCAGATCCTCGTCGATGGCGCATGAGCCCTCGTAGTGAAGCTCGGCGTGCGTGGCGCTGACGCGGTGCAGCTTCGACTTCAACATGGTTCTCTGCATGGATTCACCGGTTTGGCAGTTTGGGGATGCGAATTGTAGCTGCTAATGGCGACCTGTCAATGGTCGTCGCAGGCAGGAATTTCGACGTTGTCGATCAGCCGCGCGCTGCCCAGGCGGCTCGCCGCGAGCACCACCAGCGGCCGTTCGCCGGGGTTGCGCGGCGGCTGCAGATCGCACTGTCGTCGCAGCGCAACATAGTCGGTTCGCCAGCCGTTGCGGTCGAGTTCGGCCGCCGCGTCGGCCTCGAGGCGAGCGAACTCGGCATCGCCGGCAGCGACGGCCGTGGCGATTCTCTGCAGCAGGCGGTGCAGCCGCGGTGCCTCGGCGCGCTCACCGGGCGACAGGTAACCGTTGCGCGACGACAGCGCGAGACCATCGTCGGCGCGAACGGTCTCGCTGCCGACGATGTCGATCGGCAGCGCCAGTTGCCGGGTCATGTTGCGCAGGACCATCAACTGCTGGTAGTCCTTCTT
This sequence comes from Candidatus Accumulibacter similis, assembly GCA_013347225.1. Taxonomy (NCBI): domain Bacteria; kingdom Pseudomonadati; phylum Pseudomonadota; class Betaproteobacteria; genus Candidatus Accumulibacter; species Candidatus Accumulibacter similis. The sequence goes on from CP054595.1 coordinate 1,536,188, forward strand.
GCCGAACAGCGCCACCTGCGGCTGTACGATGTTGAACAGCTTGAGGACGACGGTCGCGACGCCGCGAAAGTGGCCGGGCCGGAACGCGCCATCGAGATCGTTCTGGCTCGCCGGCGGATCGACGTGGTATTCCTGTGGCTCGGGGTACAGTTCCTTCTCGCCGGGGGCGAACAGCAGGTCGACGCCGGCGGCGACCAGCTTCTCGCAGTCGGCTGCGAAAGTGCGCGGGTAGCGATCGAAGTCGTCGTTGGGACCGAACTGCAGGCGGTTGACGAAGATGCTCGCGACCACCGTATCGCCGTGCGCGCGGGCTTCCCGCATCAGGGCAATGTGGCCCGCGTGCAGGTTGCCCATGGTCGGCACGAAGGCGACGCGGCGACGCTGCCGCAACGCGGCGCGCAGCTCGGGGATCGACGAGTGAATCTGCATGTTCCTGTTCAACCTCTCTCAACGTGCCGCGGGCGGGCGCTGCGGGTGCATGGGCGGGCGGCAGTGGTGTGCGCGGCCCAGGTCCGCCGCCTGGTCGCTCGCCGGTGACTCAGTAGCAGTGCTCGGCTGCGGGGAAGCTGCCATCCTTGACCGCTGCGACGTAGGCGGCGATCGCCGCCGCGATCGACGGTTGGCCGAGCATGAAGTTGCGGACGAAGCGCGCCTTCCTGCCGGTCGAGATGTCGAGCATGTCGTGCAGGACGAGGACCTGTCCCGAGCACGCGCGGCTGGCGCCGATGCCGATCGTCGGCACGGCGAGCCGGTCGCTCACTTCCGCTGCCAGGGCCTCGGGGATCGCTTCCAGCACCAGCAGCCCGGCGCCAGCCTCCTGCTGCGCCAGCGCGTCGGCCAGCAGGCGGGCGGCCGCCGCATCATCGCGGCCCTGGACGCGGTAGCCACCGAGCTGATGCACCGACTGCGGCGTCAGTCCGACATGCCCGCAGACCGGGATGCCGCGCGCGGTGAGGAAGCGGGTGGTCTCGGCCATCTCGCTGCCGCCTTCGAGCTTGACCATCTGCGCGCCGGCGGCCAGCAGCCGGACGGCGTTGCGCAGCGCCCGCCGCGGGCTCTCCTGGAAGGTCCCGAAGGGCATGTCGGCAATCACCAGCGGTCGCCGGCTGGCGCGGGCGACGCTCGCGGTGTGGTAGGCGATGTCGGCCAGGGTGACGGGCAAGGTCGAGTCGTGGCCCTGCAGAACCATGCCGAGCGAGTCGCCGATGAGCAGGGCATCGACGCCGGCGGCTTCGCAGAGCTGCGCGAAGCTGGCGTCGTAGCAGGTGAGGACAGCGATCTTCTCGCCGCTGGCGCGCATCCTGGCAAGGTCGACATGCGTCAGGCGGCGCGTCGCAACGTGTGTGGACATGGAATCACTCTCCGCGGTTGAAGAATTCCCGCTGGCCGCGCATGCCTTCGATGCGCTTGACGAGCAGTTGAAAGTCATCGTCTGAATCGACGAAATCGATGTTCTCGCAATTGACCACCAGCACCGGTGCCGCCTCGTAAGTGTGGAAGAAGCGCATGTAGCTTTCGCTGAGGACGCCGAGGTAGGCATCGCCGATGCGCCTCTCCATGTCGCGGCCACGCTTGCGGATGCGGGCGAGCAGCGTCTCCGGCCGCGCCTGCAGGTAGATCACCAGATCGGGGTGGAGCGGCTGCGGCGCCAGGTGCTGGTACATCTGGCGATACAGCTCATGTTCGTCCGCGGCGAGCGTCAGCAGCGCGAAAAGGGCATCCTTCTCGAGCAGGAAGTCGCTGACCAGAGGCCTGCCGTCGTCTTCGGCCGCAGGCAGCGAGCGCAGCCGGTCAATCCGCTGCAGCAGGAAGGCGAGCTGCGTTGCCAGGGCAAAGCGCTCCTGGTCTTCATAGAAGCGGCTGATGAAAGGATTGTGCTCGGGCTGTTCGAGCAGCAGTTGCGCGTCGAGGTGGTTGGCGAGGCGGTGGGCAAGACTGGTCTTGCCGACGCCGATCGGGCCCTCGACGGCAATGCGTCTGGCGGCGGTGAGTGCATTGCGGAGCATGGTGGCAAGCGGGCTGGGCGCGCTTCAGTCTTGGGTGAACAGGATCTGCGGCCGGCCCGCGCCGTCCACTGCCATGCGCTCGAGGCACCGTTGAACGCCCGAGCTGGCGGCTTCCATGTGCTCGACCGCGCTCACTGCGGCGGCCAGATCGCCGGCCTGATGGGCTTCGATGGCGTTGCGTCCATGGCGGTGGACGTCGGCATGCGGCGTCTCCATCGCGCGAAAACCATCGAGCTGCGCAAAGTGCCTGCCCTCTCCGTCGTAGTACCATTTTCCGAGGCGGCAGGCGGTATGGCTGGCGAAGTCGCCGGTGCTCCGGTCGGTGGTTCCCAGGAGCACCTGATAAACGTCGAACTTGAACAGCAGATGGTCGATCTTCGCCAGTTCGACGAAGCTGCGCAGTGCCGCGACCGTGATCGTCTGCTCCAGGTTGCGCGCCAGGTGGGTGATGCCGGACATCGTCGTCGAGGCCTGCTGGCCCTGCTCGCTGAAAGAATCCGCCTGCTCGGCGAGCTGACCGATGCTGTTCTGGGCGGCGACGGTTTCGCCCTGGATCGTGTTCACCAGTTGGGAAATGTCGCTGGTGGCATGCGTCGTCCGGTCTGCGAGCTTTCTCACCTCATCGGCAACCACGGCGAAGCCGCGGCCGGCCTCGCCCGCGCGCGCCGCTTCGATTGCCGCGTTGAGCGCCAGGAGGTTGGTCTGATCGGCGATCTCCTTGATCAGATGGACGATGCCGCCGATCTTCTGCGCGCTGCCCTGCAGACCGAGCACCTTGGCCAGCGCGTGGCGCGAGTTGCCGGCAAGTTCGTTGAGGTCGGCGCTGATCCTGTTCACCGAGTCGCGGCTGCTCGCCGCCATGCTGGTGGCCGCAGAGGTTTCGCTCCGCTCGCCACGCAGGCGCTCGGCCACCGCCTGCAGGCTCTGCTGCGAGTCCGACAGTGACTCGCGGTAGGAGCGGAAGGCCGCGAACAGGCGCTGCATCTCGGCCGCCTGCCGTTTCGTCTGCTCGTTCAACTGACTGGCCTGTGTCTGCACCGCCTGCGTCGACGAGAGCTGTCCGCGCAGGCCGGCATTCACCGCCTCGAGCTCGCTGATTCGCCGCTCGAGGCGGCGCATCTTCTCGCCAGCACCGAAAAAAGGCATCGTATCCCCCCGGGGATTTCCTGGTTATTCCTGCGTTCCGGTGGCGGCTCGATGCCACCACCCCGGAACGGCGCCTAGGATACACAGAGCGGCCCATGAATGGTCAAGTTTGCGCGCTGCCGCAACGCAAAAAAGCCGGCGCACGCTGGTCCGGGCACGCCGCCAGGAAGGGACGCTGTTGCGCCGCCACCTGTGCCGGCAACGGATCGTAACATGTCGTCACGAAAACGCCCTGCCGTCCCTGTCCCTGGCGCGTTGACTGGCTATCGACCCCGGAGGCCATGAAGATGAAGACCATTCCCGCTGCCCTGCTGGCTGCCGCCGTGCTCGGCGGCTGTGTCGTCACGCCGCTGCCGCCGGTGGCCGCGCCACCGCCGGTGTATGCCCCGGCCTACGGCTACCCGCCGGCGGTCGTGGTCGGCCCGCCACGTGTCTATCCCGCGCCGCCGGCGGTGGTCGTCGTGCCGGGGCGGCCATACCGTGGCCACGGCGGGTGGAAGCGGCCCTACCGCGACCCACGCTGGTGACACTGCAGCCGGCATGACGAGTGCGCCCGATTGAATCGTCGCCAACCCTCAGGGCGCGAGTCTTTCGATCCGTTGCTGGCTGACTGCCGGGAGCCAGGCGGCGGCGCTGCCGCGGCCCGGAATGCGGCACTCCGGCGCGATCTCGAGCAGCGGCGCGATGACGAAAGCCCGCAGGTGCATGCGCGGGTGCGGCAGGCTGAGGCGCTCGCTGTCGAGCAGCAGTTGGTCGTAGAGCAGCAGGTCGAGGTCGAGCGTCCGCGGTGCCTGCGGGAAATCGCGCCGGCGACCGAATTGCCGTTCGACGACGAACAGCGCGTCGAGCAGTTCATGCGGCGCCAGCGTTGTCGCGAGCGCGGCGACGGCATTGATGAAATCGGGCTGGCGGCGGATTCCCACCGGCGCCGTGCGGTAGAGCGATGACATCCGCAGCAGTCGTGCGTGCGGCAGGCCGGCCAGCGCCTCGCCGGCCGCGCGCACCTGCTCCAGCGGTTCGGCCAGGTTGGCGCCAAGGGCGACGAACGCCAGGTGCGAAGCCTGGCTCAGGTCGGGCGGCCGAGGTCCGATGGCGCTGCCGGGTGCTTCACTCGGCCTGGCTGGTTGCGCTCGACTCGCTCGCGGCGCGACGGCGGCGGCGACGCCGGGGCGCTGCTGCCGCCTGCGGCAGCAGCATCGCTGCGCGGCGCTCGTCGCTGGCGGCGAGGAACTCGGTCCACCAGTCGCCGACCTCGCGCGCGACCTCGCCGGACTCGACGCGCAACAACAGGAAATCGTAGGCCGCCTTGAAGCGTGGCTGCTGCAGGATGCCGTAGGGGCGCTTGCCGCTACGCTGTTCGAAGCGTGGCTGCAGCGCCCAGATGTCCTTGATGTCGCCGCTGATCCGCCGCGTGATCGCCAGCTTCTCCGCCTGCACATCGAGGACCTCGTCCATCGCCTGCAACAGCGATGGCAGCACCGGTTCGCCGGCAGCCTTGAGCGGTTCCCACTTGGCGAGCACTTCGTGCCAGAGCAGGGTGGCGAAGAGGAAGCCGGGTGACACCGGCTTGCCCTCGCGCACCCGGCGATCGGTGTTGGCGAGCGCCAGGCCGACGAAACGTTCGCCGAGCGCCTGGTCGAGAATGACGTCGAGCAGCGGGAACAGGCCATGATGCAGCCCTTCCTCGCGCAGTTGCGCGACGCAGCGTACGGCGTGCCCGCAGGTGAGCAGCTTGAGGATCTCATCGAGCAGGCGTGACGGCGGGACGTTCTCGATCAGGCTGCTCATCTCACGGATCGGGTGCCTCGCCTCGGGATCGATCGACAGGCCCAGTTTGGCAGCCAGGCGGACGGCGCGCAGCATGCGCACCGGATCTTCCCGGTAGCGGGTCTTCGGTTCGCCGATCATGCGCAGCGTCTTTTGCCGCAGGTCGGCGACGCCGTGGTGGTAATCGACGATGGTTTCCGAAGAAGGGTCGTAATACAGGGCATTGACCGTGAAATCGCGCCGCGCGGCGTCTTCCGCCTGGCTGCCGAAGACGTTGTCGCGCAGCACCCGCCCCTGCTCGTCGACCAGCGCCTTGCTGCCGCCGTTTTCGCCGTGATGACCGCGGAAGGTGGTGACCTCGATGGTTTCGGCGCCCATGTTGACGTGGACGATCTGGAAGCGGCGGCCGATGATGCGCGAGCGACGGAAACAGTGGCGCACCTGTTCCGGCGTTGCGTTGGTGGCGACGTCGAAGTCCTTCGGCTTCAGGCCGGCGAGCAGGTCGCGCACCGCGCCGCCGACGATGAACGCCTGATAACCGCTTTCCTGCAGGGTCTCGACTGTGCGCCGGCTGCCGCGACTGATGTCGTCTCGCTGCAGGCCATGCTGGGCGACGGCGATGACCGCTGGTTCGCTGGGCTTGCCGGCACTCTTGCGTCCGAGGACGCGGGATATGAACTTGCGGATCATCAGCGGGGGGTTGTCTCGTTCTCGTGCTGTTGTGCCGTCATCATAGCCCAAATCGTTTCCACCGACCCGGATAATGCTTGCTCGCGCTACCCCTGCAGGCTGAGAACCGGCCAGCCGGCGTCTGCGGCGTGCGCCCGCAGGGTGGGGTCGGGGTCGACGGCCACCGGGTTGCTGACCCGCGACAGCAGCGGCAGGTCGTTCAGCGAGTCGCTGTAGAACCAGCTTCGCTCGAAGCTGCTCCACCACAGCCCCATCGCCTCGAGCCAGGCTTCGACGCGGACGATCTTGCCTTCCCGGAACGACGGCAGGCCACGCACCTTGCCGGTGAAGCGGCCGTCTTCCTGTGCCGGGATCGTCGCGATCAGGTGGGCGATGCCGAACTCGCGGATGATCGGCCCGGTGACGAAGCTGTTGGTGGCGGTGACGATGGCGCACAGAGCGCCGCGACCGAGATGCCCACCGACCAGCGCGCGCGCCTTGTCGCTGACCAGCGGCAGGATGTGGCGGGAGAGGAACTCGCGCTGCCAGAGGTCGAGCTGGCTGCGCGGGAAGCGCGACAGCGGCTGCAGCTGGAAGTCGAGGAAGACGTCGATGTCGAGCGTGCCGGCCTTGTACTGCTCGTAGAACTCAAGGTTCTTCGCTTCGTACAGGTCGCGGTCGAGGATTCCCTTGCCGATCAGGAACTGCGCCCACTCAAAGTCGCTGTCGCCGGCGATCAGGGTGTTGTCGAGGTCGAAGAGGACGAGGTCCATGATGGTGTTCGTTCTGGTCAGGTGGGCGGCGAGGTCTGCAGGACCTCGCGCAGCAGGGGCAGGCTGATCGGCCGCTTGTGCTCGAGCGAGAACTGGTCGATCGCCCGCAGCAGTTGCGTCAGGCTGCGCATGTCGCGTGGCACGCGGGCAAACAGGTAGTCGATGACCGCCGGCGACAGCTCGAGCCCGCGTGCCCGCGCCAACTCGGCGAGAGCGGCCCGCTTTTCCTCGTCGCTCAGGCTGCGCAGCCGGTAGACCAGGCCGCTGCCGAGGCGCGTGCGCAGGTCCTCGCGCAGCTCGAGCAGCCGTGGCGGCAGGCGCGCTGCCAGCAGCAGCCGCCCGTCACTGGCGCGCAGGCGATTGATCAGGTTGAAGAGGACGACCTGGCCGCCATCAGCGAGTGCCTCGAGGTGGTCCACGGCCCAGAGGCCGGAACTCGTCGGCAGGCTGGCGAGTTGCGGGTCGAGGCGGGCGTCGCTGCAGGTGGCGGCGCATGCCTGCAACAGATGTGACTTGCCGGCACCGCTTTCGCCCCAGAGGAAGAACAGCGGTTCGCGGTTGTCGGGTGCGAGCCAGGCAGCGAGCGCGGTCAGCGCTTCGCCGTTGCTGCCGCTGACGTAGTTTTCCAGGCTGGGCGGCGCCGCTGGCTGCAGGTCGAGGGTCAACTGGCGCATGGGAGCTGTTTCAGGCTGCGGTGGGTGCGGGCGAACGGTCCGCGAGAGGAGCTTTTCGGATAAGATCCCCGCTTCGGGAAAACGCCGTGCCGCATTCTACCACTGCACCGCATCCGCCAGACTTGTTCGGGACGCCCTTCAGGATGACTCAGGAATCTCTCACCTATCGTGATGCGGGGGTCGATATCGACGCCGGCGACGCCCTCGTCGAGCGCATCAAGCCGCTTGCCCGAAGGACCATGCGTCCCGGCGTGCTGGCCGGCATCGGCGGCTTCGGTGCCCTCTTCGAAGTGCCCGCCGGCTATCGTCAGCCGGTGCTGGTGTCGGGTACCGACGGCGTTGGCACCAAGCTGCGGCTGGCTTTCGAACTGCAGCGGCACGCGACGATCGGCATCGACCTGGTGGCGATGAGCGTCAACGACATCCTCGTCCAGGGTGCCGAGCCGCTCTTCTTCCTCGACTACTTCGCCTGCGGCAAGCTCGACGTCGCCACCGCGGCGGAGGTCGTCAGCGGCATTGCCAGGGGCTGCGAGCTGGCCGGCTGTGCGCTGATCGGTGGCGAGACCGCCGAAATGCCGGGCATGTACCCGGAAGGCGAGTACGACCTGGCGGGATTTGCCGTCGGCGTCGTCGAGAAGTCGGCGATCATCGACGGGTCGGCGATCGTCGCCGGAGACGTGCTGATCGGCCTGCCGTCGTCGGGGGCGCATTCGAACGGCTATTCGCTGGTGCGCCGGATCATCGCCCGCACGCAGGCCGACCTGTCGGCGGCCTTCGACGGCGGCGGCACACTGGCCGATGCGATCCTGGCGCCGACGCGCATCTATGTCCGGCCGCTGCAGGCCCTGCTGCGCGCGTTGCCGGTGAAGGGCATGGCGCACATCACCGGTGGCGGCCTTACCGGCAACGTGCCGCGCATCCTGCCGGCGTCGGTCAGGGCCGAGATCGTCCAGTCCGCCTGGCGTCGGCCGCCGCTTTTCGACTGGCTGCAACGTGCCGGCGGCGTTGCCGAAAGCGAGATGCATCGTGTCTTCAACTGCGGCATCGGCATGGTCGTCGTCGTTGCGCGGGCGGACGCCGGGCAGGCGCTGCGGCTGCTGCAGGATGCCGGCGAGCCGGCGCTGGCGATTGGCAGCATCGAGCCGCGCGCCGCGGGCGAGGCGGCGACGGTGGTTCTCTGAGAGGTTGGGGCGCTGTCGTCGCCAGTACGCCGCCGGCAGGGGCGCGCGCGAACGCTGCGCGGCAGCGGCGGCTGGACGATGCTGACGCTCGCCGGCAGCAGGCGGCGCACGTTCGTTGCCGCCGCGGCAACCGCAACCGGCGCGTGGCGCGCTGCTCAGACCTTGATGTTGATGCGGCCGCTCGCCGTGCCCTGGCGGCGGCCTTTCTTCGACCGCGTGTCGAGCAGTACCGGCCGGTTCTCGACGCGGCGTTCGGCCTGGCGGCGCTCGACCGCGACCGTGGTGTCTGCCGCCGGGGTGCCGGTCGTGGCGGCGGCGGTGTCGGCCCGCGGTGGCGCTGCCTGCTCCCTGCCGGCGAGCGCCCGGTCGTTCTGCGGCGAGGCCGACAGGTTGCTGGCGAGGCCGGCCGCACCGCCCACCGGTTCTGGCTTCTTCGCGTTGTCGACCTCCTTGTTCAGGTTGCCGACCAAAGGAATGATTTCGGCTGGAATCCTCATGCTGCGGTCTCCATGCGCCGGCGCCTGCCGATTGCCCGTAAGGGCGGCGGGCCGACGATCAAACTCATGATTCGTCTGCGGAATACTCTAGCATTGCTGCTGTCGGAGTGGTATCGGCAAGTGTGCCGGCTTGCCAACTTTGTCGCGGCAGGGGGCGAAAGGGTCGCTGCCGCCGGCCCGCGACGGCGTGCCAGGGGCTGGCGCGCCGCCGCAGCGCCGTGCGCGTTGCTCCACCAACCCTGATTGCCCGCCTGGCGGGAGATGCGGATCGATATGTCGAGCAGGAAAAAGCGGGTGCTGGTTCTGGCAGTGGCTGTGGCTGGCCTCGTCGGGCTGAGTACCTTTGCCTACCTCAGCTTCCGCGCGCCGGCGTTGCCGGGGGCGCCGGCGGGAAAAGGGGCCGCGGGCGGGCAGGCCGGCGGCCCGCCACCGGCACCGCACGTCGAAACGGCACGGGTGCAGGCCGCCGAGCTGGCACTCGAGGCGAGCGCGGTCGGCTCGCTGCGCTCGAACGAGTCGGTCGTCCTGCGCCCGGAAGTGCCGGGACGGATCGCGGCGATCAATTTTCGTGACGGTACGGCGGTCGCCAGGGGCGCGCTGCTGGTGGCCCTGGATGCGGCGACGCAGGCGGCCGAGGTGGACCAGGCGCGCGCCAGCCTCGGGCTGGCACAGGCCAACTTCAAACGCAGCCAGGATCTCTTCGCCCGCACTTTCATCAGCCAGCAGGCCCTCGACAATGCCGAGGCGACGCTGAAGGTGCAGGAGGCGGCGCTGGCCCTGGCGCAGGCGAAGTTCGACCGCACGCGCCTGCGGGCACCATTCGCGGGGATCGTCGGCATTCGCAACATCAGCGTCGGCGACTACGTCAAGGAAGGGCAGGATCTGGTCAATATCGAGGACATCGCGACGCTGAAGATCGATTTCCGCCTGCCCGAATCGTATCTGCCGCAGCTCCGCCCCGGGCAGCAGCTCGAGGTGTCGAGCGACGCGCTGCCGGGACAGCTCTTCACCGGCGTCCTCGAAGCGATCAACCCGCTGGTCGAGGCCGGTGGCCGGGCGATCGCGCTGCGCGCCCGGATGGCCAACGGCGACGGGCACCTGCGGCCCGGCATGTTCGTCCGCGTGCGCCTGATCTTCGAGAAGCGCAGCAACGTCCTGTTGCTGCCGGAACAGGCGGTGGTCCCGGACAGCAAGCTGCCGTACGTCTATCGCGTCGTCGATGGCCAGGCACGGCGGACGGCGATCCGCACCGGCATGCGGCGCGATGCCCTGGTCGAGGTGGTCGAGGGGCTGAGCGCCGGCGATGAAGTGGTCACCGCCGGACAGATGAAGCTGCGCGACGGTGCCGCCGTGCGCACGCTCGGGGAAGCCGCGTCGCCGCCAGCGACGGCGCCGCAGCCGGCAGCGAGCGGCGCTGCCGCTGCGGCAGGAGCGGGCAGATGAAGATTTCCGACCTGTGCATCCGGCGACCGGTGTTCGCGACCGTCCTGTCGCTGGCGATCATGCTCGTCGGACTGGTTTCCTACACGCGCCTGCCGGTGCGCGAGTATCCGAAGATCGACGAGCCGGTGGTGACGGTCGATACCACCTACCGCGGCGCGTCGGCGGAGATCATGGAGTCGCAGGTCAGCAAGCCACTCGAGGATTCGCTCGCCGGCATCGAGGGGGTCGACGTCATCACCTCGATCTCGCGGCAGGAGAACAGCCAGATCTCGGTGCGCTTCAAGCTCGAGCGCAACCCCGACTCGGCGGCGGCCGACGTGCGCGACCGCGTGTCGCGCGTGCGCAACAAGCTGCCGACTGCCATCGACGAGCCGGTCATCGCCAAGGTCGAGGCCGATGCCAACCCGATCATCTGGCTGGCTTTTTCGTCCGACAAGCACTCGGCGCTCGAGGTCACGGATTTCGCCAACCGCGTCGTCAAGCCGCGCCTGCAGACGTTGCCGGGTGCCGCCGACGTGCGTGTCTTCGGCGAACGCAAGTTCGCCATGCGCATCTGGCTCGATCGCGACCGCCTGGCGGCGTACGGCCTGACGCCGCAGGATGTCGAGGACGCGCTGCGGCGTCAGAACGTCGAGGTGCCGGCCGGCCGCATCGAGAGCGAGAGCCGCGAGTTCTCGGTGGTCGCGCGCACCGACCTGGCACAGCCGGAGCAGTTCGCCGAGATCATCGTCAAGCAGGCCGCCGACGCCCGCGGCAGCTACCCGGTGCGCATCGCCGACCTCGGTCGCGTCGAGATCGGCGCCGCCTCCGAGCGCAGCAGCGTTCGTTTCAAGGGGCGGCCGGCGGTCGCTCTCGGCGTCATCAAGCAGGCCACCGCCAACCCGCTCGAGCTGTCGCGCGCCTTGCGCGCCGAGGTACCGAAGCTCGTCGCCGACCTGCCCCCGGGAATGACCGCGAACATCGCCTATGACTCGTCGGTGTTCATCGACCGTTCGATCGATGCCGTCTTCAAGACCATCGGCGAGGCGATGCTGCTCGTCCTGTTGATCATCTTCTTCTTCCTGCGCAACCTGCGGGCGACGCTGATCCCGCTGGTGACGATCCCGGTATCGCTGATCGGCGCCTTTGCGCTGATGCTGGTGCTGGGTTTCAGCATCAACACGCTGACCCTGCTGGCGCTGGTGCTGGCGATCGGCCTCGTCGTCGACGATGCGATCGTCGTCCTCGAGAACATCTACCGTCACATCGAAGCCGGGATGCCGCGACGTCAGGCGGCCTTCCAGGGGGCCCAGGAGATCGGCTTCGCCGTCGTCGCGATGACCATCACGCTCGCGGCGGTGTATGCACCGGTGGCTTTCATGACCGGCCGAACCGGCAAGCTCTTCGTCGAGTTCGCGCTGACCCTCGCCGGTGCGGTGCTGGTATCGGGCTTCGTCGCGCTCACGCTGTCGCCGATGATGTGTTCCCTGCTGCTGCGACACGAGACGGCGCACGGCCGCGCCTACCTGTGGGTCGAGAAGCTGCTGGCGGCGCTGACGGCCGCCTATCGCCGGGCGCTGACGGCGGCACTGCGGCGGCGCTGGCTGGTCATGCTCGTGTTTGCCCTGGTCGCCGGCTCGAACGTCGTTCTCCTCGGCGCGCTGAAGTCGGAACTGGCACCGATCGAGGACCGCGGTGTCATCATCGGCGTCTTCCTCGGTCCCGAGGGCGCCACCCTCGACTACACCGACCGCTATGCGCGTCAGCTCGAGGACGTCTACGCCCGTACCCCGGACATCGAGCGCTATTTCGTCGTGGCCGGCAATCCGACGGTCGGTCAGGGAATCTCCTTCGTCGGTCTGGTCGATTGGGCGGAGCGGCAGCGCAATTCGGCGGCGGTCGTCAAGGAGCTGTTTCCGCAGTTCATGGGCATTCCCGGCGTCATGGCCTTCCCCGTCCTGCCGCCGTCGCTTGGGCAGAGTCCGCGCGAGCGGCCGATCAATTTCGTCATCGTCACCTCGGGTTCCTATGCCGAACTCGAGCAGATGACGGCGAAGATCCTCGACGAGGTGGCGAAGAACCCCGGCTTCACCAATGTCGATACCGATCTCAAGCTGAACAAGCCGGAACTGTCGGTGATCGTCAACCGCGACAAGGCGATGGACACCGGCGTACAGATCGAGACCGTCGGTCGCACGCTCGAAACCATGCTTGGCGGTCGCCAGGTGACGCGCTTCAAGCGCGAGGGCGAACAGTACGACGTCATCGTCCAGGTCGCCAGCACCGAGCGCACGACACCATCCGACATTCGCGACATCTTCGTCCGCGCGCGCGACGGCAGCATGATCCCGCTCGCCAACCTGCTGACGGTGGACGAGACCGTCAGTCCGCGAGAACTGAACCACTTCGGCCAGCGGCGCGCGGTGATCATCACCGCCAACCTGAATCCGGGTTACACCATGGGCGAGGGCCTGAAGTTCCTCGAAGAGGCGGCGGCGCGCGTGCTGCCGGCGGGCTACGCGGTGGACTATGCAGGCCAGTCGCGCGAGTTCAAGCTGTCGTCGTCGTCGCTGGCGCTGACCTTCGTCCTTGCGCTGGCCTTCATCTACCTCGTGCTGGCGGCGCAGTTCGAGAGCTTCCGTGATCCGCTGATCATCATGCTCACCGTGCCGCTGTCGATGACCGGCGCACTGCTGGCGCTGCTGCTCAGTGGCGGCACGCTCAACGTCTACAGCCAGATCGGACTGGTGACGCTGGTCGGGCTGATCACCAAGCACGGCATCCTGATCGTCGAGTTCGCCAACCAGTTGCAGGAGCGCGGGCAGGAGATCCGGCAGGCGGTGATCGAGGCTTCCGAGTTGCGCCTGCGACCGATCCTGATGACCACCGGCGCGATGGTTCTCGGGACGATCCCGCTGGCACTGGCGCGCGGTGCCGGTGCCGAGAGCCGGCAGCAGATCGGCTGGGTGATCGTCGGCGGCCTGCTGCTTGGCACCTTCTTCACGCTCTTCGTCGTGCCGACCGTGTATACGCTGCTCGCCCGGCGCAAGGGAAGGGCTGCCGGCGTCGGCGAGGCGGTGACAGCGCCGGTGTCGTGAGCGTTGTGACCAAGTGTGCCGCGCCGCGCGTTCACGGCACTTCATCGAGGCCGGGACCAGGGACGACGGGCGGACGCGCGCTGGCAACCGCTCGTCGCAAACTGCTGCCGGCCGGCCAGGGTCGCGCCTTCGACAGGCGCCCGGTTCACGGAATGACAGTGCAGCGGGGTCTTCGATGAAGAACATGAGCGGTCTCGACGGCCTGTTCCTGCACCTGGAAACGCCGGCGACGCCGATGCACGTCGCCGCGCTGTACGTCCTCGAGCCGCCACGCGGCAAGGTGGCGGACTTTGCCGGCGAGATCGAGCGTCAGTTGCTGCCCCGGCTGGCGTTGTCGCCATTCTTTCGTGCCCGGTTGGCGGCGCTGCCGCTGCATCTTGCCAATCCGCTGTGGATCGACGGTGGCGTCCCGGATTTCGCGCAGCATCTGCAGCGGATCGTGCTGCCAGCGCCCGGCGGTCTCGCCGAGCTGCAGGCCTGCGCCGCTGCCCTGCATTCGAGGGTTCTCGATCGCCGCCGTCCGCTGTGGGAGCTGGCGATCATCGACGGGCTGACCGACGGCGAGGTGGCGATCTACCTGAAAGTCCATCATGCGGCCGTCGACGGCATCTCCGGTCTCGGGCTGGCGGCGTCGATCTTCGACGACAGCGCCGAGCCGTGGCCGGTGCCAGCCGACTGGCGGACGCTGGTCGGCGAAGCGGAGCGTGCGGGCGTCGGCGAGCGGCTCGCCAGCACTCTGCGCCACACCGCTGCCCAGTCGCTGAAATTTCTCCGTCACCTGCCGTCGGGGATGCGGCTGCTCGCCGGGCTGGTCGCGCGCGGCGGCGCGCGGCCGGCTGCGGGAATGGGGCAGAATCTGGGCTTCGGGCCGCGCACGCCGCTCAATGTTCCGATCACTGCCGAGCGCGACTTCGCTGCCGTATCGCTGCCACTTGCCGGCGTCAGAGCCATCGCCGAGCGGCACGCGGCGACGCTCAACGATGTCGTCCTGACGCTGTGCAGCACCGCCGTACGCGAATACCTGGCGGCGCACGGCGGCGTACCGCGCAAGTCGCTGCTGGCGACGATGCCGGTCTCGCTGCGCGATGCCGGAAACACCGAGACGACGATCCAGGCGACGCTGACCCTGGTCCGCCTGGCGACCCATGTCGCCGACCCGCTGCGCCGACTGCAGGCGGTACGCGCCGCTGCCGGTGCGGCGAAGGCATTGACCCGGCACGCCCGAGCGATCATCCCGACCGATTTTCCGTCGCTCGGCGTGCCCTGGGTCGTTGGCGGCCTGGCGTCGCTTTACGGTCGTTCGCGGCTGGCCGCGCACCTCACGCCGCTGGCCAATCTGGCGATTTCCAATGTGCCGGGGCCGCGGCAAGCGTTGTACCTGGCCGGCGGGCGAGTCCGTGCCTGCTGGCCGTTGAGCATCGTCACGCACGGCCTCGGGCTCAACATCACGGTTTTCAGCTATTGCGACGCGCTCGATTTCGGCCTGACGGTGGCGCCGGCGGCGGTACCGGAGGTGCAGTCGCTGGCGAAGGCGCTGCGGGCCGCCTACGACGAGCTGGCTCGGCTGCCGACGGCGCCGCCGGCAGCCGAGCCAGCGCAGCGTCGTGCCCGCCGGCCGGCGGCGTCCACCCGGTCGAGCCCGGCAACGCCGGCGGCGACTGCGCGCGGCGCAACGCGCCGAAGATCCACAACGGGAGGAGAGTGAGCGCCATGTACGAGCCCCATCAGTGGTATGAACTGGGTTTGTTGCGCTCGCCCGGCTGGCTGCGTCTGGCGCTCGAGATGCGTGCCGGCTGGGAGTATGGAGCGAGCATTGCGGCGACACCGCTGCTGAGCATGGCGCCGCGTGGCGACGGCCATCCGGTGCTGGTCTTTCCAGGCCTGATCACCGGTGACCTGTCGACCCTGCCGTTGCGCAACTATCTGCGCAGTCGCGGCTACGCCGTGTACCCCTGGGGCCTGGGAATCAACCGCGGGCCACGCGATGGGGTGATCGATGCCTGCCTCGACCTGCTCGACCGGCTGGCACGCGAGCACGGGCGCTCGCTGAGCCTCGTCGGCTGGAGCCTTGGCGGCATCTACGCACGCGAGCTGGCAAAGGCACGACCGGATGTCGTGCGGCAGGTGATCACCATGGGCACCCCCTTCACCGGTCATCCGAAGGCGACCAATGCCTGGCGGATCTACGAGTGGGCGACCGGTCACAAGATTGGTGCACCGGACATTCACGAGCCGCTGCGGGCGCCGCCGCCGGTGCCCACGACCTCGATCTTCAGTCGCAGCGACGGCGTCGTCGCCTGGCAGTGCAGCCTCGAGCGCGACAGCCCGCATACCGACAACATCGAGGTGCAGGCGAGCCACCTCGGCATGGGGATGAACCCGTTGACGCTGTACGCGATTGCCGATCGACTGGCGCAGCCCGAGGATGCCTGGCAGCCGTTCGACCGCTCGGGATTCAGGACCTACCTCTACCCCGATCCGCGACGGCGGGCCAAGTACTGATGCCAGGCCTCGCGTTGCTGGCGGGTGAGGAGGGCAGCAGCCCCGCCGTTGACGACGCGCTGCCCGGCGAGTCCTTCGTCAAGGCCAACGACATCGAAATCTGCTATCAGAGTCTGGGCGACGAAGACGCCCCGGTGATCCTGCTGATCATGGGTCTGGGCATGCAGCTCGTCGCCTGGCCGGGCGAATTCTGCCGGCGCCTCGTCGAGCAGGGTTTTCGCGTCATCCGCTTCGACAACCGCGACACGGGCCGTTCGACACACATCCTGTGGCGGCAGCGACCGCGCCTCCTGCTGGCGATCGCTCGCGGTCTGCTGCGTCTGCCGGTACCGGCACCCTATCTGCTGGCCGATATGGCCGACGATGCCGCCGGATTGCTCGACGCCCTGCAGGTGCCGCGTGCGCACATCGTGGGTGTCTCGCTTGGTGGCATGGTCGGCCAGTGCCTGGCGGCCCGTCATCCGCAGCATGTGCTCAGCCTGTGTTCGATCATGTCGGCGACCGGCAACTGGCGGAGTTCGCTCGGCAAGCCGGCCGCCCTGCGCCAACTTCTGAGCCGGCCGGCGAAGCCCGACTGCCTGCGCAGCCGGGCCGACCGCCTGCTGCGCGTCTTCAGCGTCATCGGCAGCCCCGGCTTTCCGTCGGATGCGGTCGAACTGCGCCGGCACGTCGAGCGCGGACTTCGCCGTGCGTACCATCCACGCGGACAGGTGCAGCAGCTCCTGGCCGTCATCGCCGCCGGCGACCGGCGGCGCGAACTGGCGGCGATCCGGGTGCCGACGCTGGTGGTGCATGGCGCCGACGATCCACTGCTGCCGGTGTCGGCCGGCCGCGAGACGGCGCAGCTCATTCCCGGCGCCCGTCTGCAGATCATCGAGGGCATGGGCCACGACTTGGCGCCCGGCGTACAGGCGCTGCTGCTCGCCGCGATCGTCGAACACTGCCGGTCAAGCCTTGCGTCGAGTGAAGGCGAAGCCGGTAAGTGCGAGTCCGTCGAGACGCGGGGCTGTCACGAGTCGTGCATGGCATCCTGACTCATCTGGACGAGGCGACCTCGCCACCGTGTCGGATGCCCACTCGTGATCCGCCAATGTGGACGAGCGTCGATGCCGGATTCGGCCAGGACGACTCACCCGCGCAACCGGGACCGCCCTGCAGAAAGCGATCAGCGAGTTGGCTGGTAGCCGCTGCTCCGTGCGGACGAGCCAATACGGCCGGCGCGACACTTCGTGGCGGCGACCTGCAAGGCTTTCGGGAGCCGTCCGCGGTGGCCTTCGGCGAGACGATGGCGCGCGCCGATTGCGACCGGACCATGGAAATCGAGGGCTGGTCGGGACCGCTTCGCTTACCCTCCTCATGGCGCGTCTGCTTGGCGGCCAAGTCTGGCGTCAGGGCCTGCCACCACCATGATTGGCCGACGACTTCGCGGTCGGTGGTGATCGCATCGTCAAGGACAGGGCGCGCACGGAGCGTCTACGTCGCCGTACGGCCGCCTTCGACGCGACTCGGTTGAATTTCGCCGAAGCGGCAGGAACCGCGTTTCGCACCGCCTGTCGGCTGACCAGCAACGATCCATGCGGCGTTGAAGCACCGCGACTGGCAATCGAGCATTTCGAGCGCGAACGCTGACCCCGGCGCCACGATTGAATGGGTCGTCGTCACCCGGCGAAGAGGTGGGGGGCAACCTCTTCGCCGGTCGCGAGTCAGGCGCCTGCCTTGCGTCGCTGCAGCATCAGCCCGGCAAGTCCCGCCGCCAGCAGCAGGGCACTCGCCGGCTCGGGCAGTCCAGGCGGCAGCTCGGTAAACCCACGAAGGACGACGACATGGTCGCCGCCAGTGGCACCAAAAGTGGAAAACAGAAAATCGCCGGTCAGCGGGTCGATTGCTGCACCCTCGGCGCCTTGGAGGTCGATCACCAGTTCGCGGCGGGTGACAACGAGCGGGTTGCCTTCGCTGTCCAGGTCGTAGGCGACGATCTTGCCGGTGCTGAACTCGGACAGTAGCATGGCGTTGGCGCTGAAGCCGGGGTTTCCCGCAGTGATATAGACGAAGCCTTCCGGCCCTCCGGGCAGGGTGTCGACCACGCCTGGCGTCGTCGTGTCGAGGTCGATCTGAGTGACGCTGCTGATGTCGAAGGTGCCGCTGCCATCAGGCGCATAGATTGCCCGGTAGAACTCGCCACCTGCCCAGGAGACGAGTTTCATCTGGCCGGCACCACCGAAGCCTGCAGGAACGAAATTCAGCGCCGAATGCGATGCAGCGACGCCCAGCGGTGCCAGATCGATGACTTTGTCTTCACTCGTGTTGCCCGGCTTGGTCTGGCCGAGTTTGTTGACCGGCCACTGCGAGGTAAAGAGTACGCCGCCTGGGCCATAAACCACGCCGCCGTCGTTGTAGGTGCCGACTGTGCCGATCGCGGCAGCGGTTCCGGAGAAACCGGTGATGTGGCTGTCGATCCCGCGAACGACGCTGGCTTCGTAAATCAGGCCACCCGCTTCGTTGGCCAAACCACCAATCAGGATCTTGCCCGGATCGCCGGCTTTGAAGGTCAGTCCACCATAAAAGACCGGGACTCCCGACACTGGCCCGAGATCGGTCAGGGAGTAGTCGGCGGCGAACCCGGGAGTGACGGATTGCGCTTGCGCCGGTTGCGCGAGCACGGCGAAGATGGGGAGGGCGAGGAGAAAGCTGCCGAAACGGAGAGTGCTGGGTCCAGTCATCATCAGGGCTCCATGGTTGGGGTGGGAAGGACACGCTGCTTTCCGCCGGGTCGCAGTACAAGACGATCGCGCTGGGCGGCGTGGGACGCCCGGGCAAGCTTTTGGTGGACGATCCGCAGGCGATTTCGATCGCAATTACGTGTGATGCGAATGGAAGCAATTTTCGCGCCAGTGCGTGAATAACTCTTTAGATCAGTGAATTGGAATGTCTCCAAGGAGTTTCTGGCGCAGCAGTGTAAATTTTTTCGGCATCGCCATCGGTGCCAGCGGGAAGCGCGGCCGCCGCCGGTCTACTGCCAAGTGTCAAGGTGGTTGGATGGACAGGGTCTGAGCCCGACAATCCCGGAATGGTGCTTCCGGTTTGACGAAGAACAAGACGCGCGCCGATGAGTTGCGGGCGCGCCAACTTACGGTGACAGCAAACTTGATTTGCCGAGACGGAGAGCGAGATCTAGAGACGCCAGTGACACTGAGCAGTCGCTCCCGTGACCCGTTGCCGCTTCAGCGATGTTCATCCCAATTGCAACTCATGCTGCCAACGAATTCGCTATTGAGTGTACTGCCACCGTTTCATGCGTCAGCCAAAGCGGCCGGTGATGTACTCCTCGGTGAGTTTCGACGACGGGTTGGTGAAGATGCGTTTGGTGTCGTCGAACTCGATCAGTTCGCCGATGTACATGAACGCCGTGTAGGCCGAGACGCGCGCCGCCTGCTGCATGTTGTGGGTGACGATCAGGATGGTGACCTTTTCCTTGAGCTCGCTGACCAGTTCCTCGATCTTGGCCGTGGCGATCGGGTCGAGCGCCGAGGTGGGTTCGTCGAAGAGCAGGATCTCGGGGTCGGTCGCCAGCGCGCGGGCGATGCACAGGCGCTGCTGCTGGCCGCCGGAGAGATTGAACGCGAGATCGTCGAGGCGGTCGCGGACCTCACCCCAGAGGGCGGCGGCGCGCAGCGCCTCCTCGACCTTCTCGTCGATCAGCGAGCGGTTGCGGACGCCGCGAACGCGCAGGCCGTAGGCGACGTTCTCGTAGATCGACTTCGGGAAGGGATTCGGTTTCTGGAAGACCATCGAGATGCGCATGCGCACCTCGATCGGATCGACGTGCCGGTCGACGATGTTGACGCCGTCGGGATAGAGCAGGATCTCGCCTTCGTAGCGCATGTTCGGGTAGAGGTCGTGCATGCGGTTGAAGCAGCGCAGGAAGGTCGACTTGCCGCAGCCGGAGGGGCCGATGAGCGCGGTCACCTGGTTTCTCTCGACCGGGAAGTCGATGTTCTTCAGCGCCTGGAAGTCGCCGTAATAGAAGCTCAGGGCTTTTGCCTGCGCCTTCAGTTCGGCGCCGGCTTTCGCGGTGGGGAAGGTCTCGGTATTCACGATGATGGTCCTGTCGTGGCAAGCCTCTGGCTCACCATTTGATCTTCTTGCGGAAGTGATGACGAATCCAGATGGCGAGGGCGTTCATCGACAGCGTCATCAGCAGCAGCACCAGTCCGGCAGCGGCGGCGTTGGCCTGGAAGGCTTCCTCGGGCCGCGAGATCCAGTTGAACATCTGGATCGGCATGACGGTGAAGGGTGCCAGCAGCCACTCGAAGGAGAGCAGGTGATCGGGGCTGGAGAACGGCGACGGTGGCAGGAAGGCGATGAAGGTCAGCGCGCCGATGGTGATGATCGGTGCCGTCTCGCCGATCGCCCGGGCGAGGCCGATGATGACCCCCGTCATGATGCCCGGCAGGGAGTAGGGGATGATGTGGTGCGAGACCACTTGCCATTTGCTCGAGCCGCAGGCGTAGGCCCCTTCGCGGATGTTCTGCGGGATGGTGCGGATCGCCTCGCGCGTGGCGACGATGACCACCGGCAGGATCAGCAGGGCGAGCGTCAGCCCGGCGGCGGCGATGCTCTGGCCGAGTCCGAACTGGTAGACGAAAAGACCGAGAGCGAGCAGACCGTAGATGATCGACGGCACGCCGGCGAGGTTGGTGACGTTGATCTCGATGATGTCGGTCAGCAGGTTCTTGCGCGCGTACTCCTCGAGGTAGATGCCCGCACCGATGCCGAGTGGCACGGCGACGAGCGCCGTCACCAGCATCACCAGGACCGTTCCCACCCAGGCCGAGAGGATGCCGGCGCTGGCCGCGCGGCGCGAGGGAAAGCTGGTGAAGAAATCCCACGACAGGTGCGGCGCGCCGTTGATCAGCATCTGGCCGAAGAGCGCGGCGAAGACCAGGGTCGCGAACAGCAGGGCAAGGGTGCCGAGCAGGCCGAAGAGCCAGTCCCACATCTTGTGGCGGGCGATCAGGCGCCGCAGTTCGGCGACGCCGGATTCGGAGGCGGAAGCGCCAATCGATTTCGGAATCATGCTCAGTAGGCCTCGCGGAAATGTTTGCGCAGGAAGTGGCCGATGATGTTGAACACGAGGGTGATCAGCAGCAGCGTCAGGCCGGCGGCGAAGATCGTCTGGTAACCGATCGATCCGTGCGGCAGGTCGCCGAGCGCCACCTGCACGATGTAGGCGGTGATCGTCGCGGCCGGTTCGCGTGGGTCGAAGCTGAAGTTCGGCTGCATGCCGGCGGCGATGGCGACGACCATGGTCTCGCCGACGGCGCGCGAGATGCCGAGGATGTAGGAAGAGGCGAGGCCCGAAAGCGCCGCCGGAGTGACGACGAAGAGCGCTGTCTGCAGCCGCGTCGCGCCCATCGCGTAGGAGGCTTCGCGCATGTGCATCGGCACTGCCCGCATGGCATCCTCGGACAGCGAGCTGACGTAGGGAATGATCATGATGCCCATCACCAGTCCGGCCGAGAGCATGTTGAAGCCCGGCAGCTCCGGGTAGATCCTCTGCAGCACCGGAGTCACGAAGAGCAGTGCGAAGTAGCCGTAGACGATCGTCGGGATGCCGCCAAGCAGCTCGAGGAAGGGCTTGGCGACCTCGCGCACGCGAAACGGGGCGAACTCGGAGAGGTAGATGGCGAGAATGGTGCCGAGCGGCACCGCGACCAGCAGCGCGACGATCGTCGTCGTCAGCGTTCCCGAGAGCAGAGCCAGGATGCCGAAGTGGGCGTCGTCGAAGAGCGGCGTCCACTGCGTGTCGGTGAGAAAGTCGAGCAGCGGAACGCTGCGGAAGAAGACGACCGACTCCCAGACGAGGATCGCGACAATGGCAGCAGTGGTGAATACGGAGACCATCGCCGCCAGCAACAGCAGGGTCTCGATCGCACGTTCGGCCAGGCGGCGGCGCAGCCGTGCCGACGACCATCCCTGCCGCAGCGTGGCTGGCGTCGCCGCCAGGACCTGTGGCGGGTGTTTCAGGGGAAGGATGCTGCTCATCATGTGGATTCCTGTTGGCGGCGGTCTGTCGGCGGCTGGCCCGAACGCCCTGCCGCCGTCGCCGGGCCGGTCGCCGGGCTGCGGACGTGCCTCAGAGTTGCGCCTCGCGCTTCATCAGTTGCTCGATGGTCAGTCCGGTTTCGTTCTGGCCGCCGAAGACGGTGCCGAGCTTCTTGCGGGCGATGTGGTCCAGGTTGAGGCTGTAGGCTTTCGCCGGCAGCGGGATGTACTTGACCTCCTGCACCAGCGGTCGCGCGCTCTTCATGTAGAAGTCGACGAAATCCCTGATCTCGGGCTTGTCGAGCGACTTCTCGCTGACGTAGATGAAGATCGGTCGCGAGAGCGGCTGATAGCTGCCGTTATCGACGTTCTCCGGCGTCGGCGCGACCGGTCCATTGCCACCGTCGATGGCCACCGCCTTGAGCTTCTTCTGGTTCTCTATGTAATAGGCGAAGCCAAAGTAGCCGAGCGCCCCCTTGTCGCCGGCGATTCCCTGCACCAGCACGTTGTCGTCTTCGGAGGCCGTGTAGTCGCCGCGGCTCGACTTGGCCTTGCCGACGATCGCTTCGGTGAAGTAGTCGAAGGTGCCCGAGTCCGCGCCGGCGCCGTAGAGCTTGAGCTTCTGGTCCGGCCATGCCGGGTTGACGTCCTTCCAGCTGTTGATCCTGCCCTGGGCGCCGGGTTCCCAGATCTTCTTCAGTTCGGCGACGGTCATGCTCTTGATGAAGCTGTTCTGCGGGTTCACCATCACCGTCAGCGCATCGTAGGCGACCGGCAACTCGTAATAGCGGATGCCGGCCTTGCTGCAGTCGTCCATCTCCTTCTTCAGGATCGGCCGCGAGGCGTTGGCGATGTCGGTCTCGCCACGGCAGAACTTCTTGAAGCCGCCGCCGGTGCCGGAGATGCCGACGGTGACGTTGATCGCACCCTTGCGGGCCTTCTGGAACTCTTCGGCGACCGCTTCGGTGATCGGGAAGACGGTACTCGAACCGTCGACCTTGACCACGGGTGGCGCGGCGAAGGCCGACGGGCCGAGAAGCAGGCCGCCCAGCATGGCGATGACGGCGGCAGTCGATTGGCGTGCAGGCTGATTCATCATGTGCTCCTGTTGGCGTGTTGTGATCGCAGGCCAGAGTGTGCGGCGCCGCTGTGACAGCCTGATGACGGTCGAGCTCCCGCTTGCAGCGCCGTCGCGAAGCATCCGCCAGCGGTCGCGTGACCGTCGGGCCGGGAGGCGCGCCAACTGCTGCCGCCCGGTTTCAGGCCGTTGGCTCGGGTGACGTTGCGGTGGCCACCATGTCGCGCACGGCCAGCACGAGGTCGGCGCGATCGAGACGGACGAGCAGCAGCAAACCGGCGCGCACGAGTTCCTGCCTGCCGGCACGGATGTTCGCGGCGGCCAGTTGCTGCTTCAGCAGTCGCAACTGCCGGTATTCCCGCTGCGGCAGCTGCAGTTTGCAGTTGCGGGTTGCCGACTTGCCCTTGCGGCCTTTGCTGACCTTGCCCGCCTTGCCGTCCTTGCCCTTGCCGGGCGCTGGCGTGGTCGCGGCAGCTGCGGACAGGCGTCGGCGTTTGAGTTCCTGGGCGGCTGCGGCGATGACGTCGGCGCTGACCGGCTGACTGGATGAAGACATGGGAGACTCCTTGCAGGATGTGATGGATCAGGTCTGCCGGCCGGCGCCGAGGGCGAGCGGGCTGCAGGTGGGCGCGGCTGCACTGGCGATCTTGCCGGGGCAGGGTCGTACGGCTGCCGTGCCCGGCTGCCGCTGCAGCGAGCCTCGTGCACAGGCGCGGACAGGGTGCCCGAAACCGACGCGCGCATTGTGTGACTGCTTGTTGACGACTTGATGACGGTCCGCCATTGTGGGCGGGGGCGCCGGTTGGCAACTGCCGGGTGGCGTGCCGTGCGTCATTGCGTCAGCACGCGCAGGGGCGCTGGCATGCCGCGGCGCATCGTCCGCCACGACGGGCAGACGATGCGCCGCGGCTGCCCGATATAATGCGGCTGACGTCGACCGCTGCGGTCGGCAATGGCAGGAGGCCTGGCATGGATTTGTGGGCGTGCCCCGCGGTCGTCACCGGGGCGGCATCGGGTCTGGGCGCCGAAACTGCGCGCTATCTGAGCGAGGCGGGGGCGCGGGTGACGCTGATCGACATTGACGCCGACGGCGTGCACCGGGTCGCGAAGGACATTGGCGCGCTGGCGATCCACTGCGACGTTGCCGACTCGCAGTCGGCCGAGGTGGCGATCGCCAAGGCGCGCGCGGCACACGGTGCGGCACGCGTGCTGGTGCATTGTGTCGGTCGCGGCCACAACGAACCCATTCTCGGGGCTGGCGGGCCGGTGCCGCTCGAGGCTTTCCGCCAGCTCGTCGAGGTCAACCTGATCTCGACCTTCAACATGATTCGCCTGGCCGCTGCCGACATGGCGGCCCTGCCACAGCAGAGCAACGGCGAACGTGGCGTCATCCTGTCGACGGCATCGGTCTCGGCCTACGAGGGACAGAGCGGCGAAGCCGCGTATTCGGCATCGAAGGGCGGCGTCGTCAGCATGATCCTGCCGGCAGCGCGCGAACTCGGCCCGTTGGGAATCCGCGTCGTTGGCATCGCGCCGGGGCTGTTCGGGACGCAGACGCTGTTCGACATGGAGAAGAACCTCGACTCGCGGCTGGCGCGGCAGATTCCGTTTCCGCACCGCTTCGGCGATCCGGCGGAGTTTGCCATGCTCGTCCTGCACGTCATCAAGAACGTCATGATCAACGGCAGCGTCCTGCGCCTCGACGGTGGCTACCATCGCTGAGCGGGTGCCTTCGGGCCGTCAGGGCGAGGAAACTCCGGTGAGCAGGACTGTGGTGCTGCATCTCGTCTCGCATGCCTCGGGTGAACTGGTCGAGATGCTGGCGCGCAACGCCGTCACCCAGCTTGCCGGGGTCGAGGTCAGGCGCCGGTTGTGGAAGATGGTCCGCCGCCTCGACCAGGTGCCGGAAATCCTCGGCGTGCTCGCCGCCAGCCCCGGTTACGTCCTGCACAGCATCAGCCACAGCGATGTCCGCGAAGCCCTCGAGGAGGGCTGTCGGCATCTCGGGCTCCCCTTCCAGTTCGCGCTCGAGCCGCTGATCGGCCAGCTCGCCGAATACACGGGGGCGGCCGTCCTGTCGCATCACAGCTCCGGCGATGTCTTCGACGAGGATTACTTCCGCCGCGTCGAGGCGATGAAATACACCCTCGCGCACGACGACGGCGTGGACAGCGACGACCTCGACGGTGCCGACGTGATCATCGTCGGCGTTTCGCGCGCGACGAAGACGCCGACCTGCATGTATCTCGCGTCGCGCGGCATCAAGGCGGCGAACGTGCCGCTGGTGCCGGGCGCGCCGCTGCCGGCCGGGCTGCTGCGCGCGAACGGGCCGCTGATCGTCGGCCTGACCGTCGATCCGGCACGCCTGGCGATGATCCGTGCCGCCCGCCTGAGCGCGCTGAAGGACCAATCGAACGGCGACTACGCCGACCTCGATGCCCTGCGCAAGGAGGTGCTGGAAGCTCGTCGCCTGTTCATCCGCCGCGGCTGGCCGATCATCGATGCCAGCCACCGCTCGATCGAGCAGACGGCGTCGATGATCATCGACATGCTGCGCAAGCGGGCCGGCGAGGCGAACTAGCGCGCGCGGCGGCCGCGCCGCCGGGTCATCGGCTGCCCGCCTAGAACCACAGGCGATGCAGGAAGAAGGCCGCCAGGCCGATGGCGATGGTCGCCAGCAGGTTGCGCGTGACGATGCCGGCGGCGAGGCTGCAAAGGGCGGCGATCAGGTAGGGGTTGGCGGCGGAGAGCTGCCATTGACCGTCGGGCAGCAGGACGGCGGGCACGGTGATGGCGGTGAGCACCGCCGGCGGGATGAAGCGCAGCGAGTCGGCCAGCCAGGCCGAGAGGCTGATCCGGTCGGCGAGGCCGAAGAGCAGGTAGCGGATGCCGAAGGTCACCGCGAACATGCCGGCGATCAGCCACAGCTCGTCTGCGCTCATCGCCCGGCGACCGCCGCTTGTGCCCGCCGCAGCCGCTGCGCCAGCAGGCCGGAGGCGATGCCCGCGAAGGCGGAGACGAGGATCCCGAGCTTGTAGGGCATGGCCAGAGTCAGCAGCGAGGCGGCGCCGGCGGTGAGGACACTGATCGCCACCGGCAGCGTCCGCACGAAGGGAATGATCATGCCGATGAAGGTCACCGGCATCGCCACGTCGAGCCCCCAGCTCCGGGCATCGGGAATGCGGTTGCCGAGCAGCAGCCCGGCAAAGCAGCACAATTGCCAGTTGAGGTACATCGCGATCGACGATCCCAGCTGGTACCAGTGTTTGCAGGTCGACGCGTCGGCGCGCTGGAAGCGGTGCACGGTGACGGCGAAGGTCTCGTCGGTCAACCAGAAGGCCAGCGGAATCCGCCAGCGCTGCGGCAGGCTGCGCAGATGGGGGAGCAGGGTGGCGCTGTACAGCATGTGGCGCAGGTTCACGATCAGTGTCGTCAGGACGATGATCGCCACCGGCGTCTGCGCGGCGACGAGTCCGACGGCGATGAACTGCGACGAACCGGCGAAGACGAAGGCCGACATCGCCAGGGCGGCGGCGAACGACAGTCCGGAAGTCGCGGCGATGGCGCCGTAGATCAGCCCGAAGGGCAGGGCGCCGAGCAGCAGTGGCAGCGTGTCGCGCACGCCGGCGATGAACTCCTGCCGGCGCAGGGATGATTGCTCGTTCATTGGCCGCTTGGCGATCCAGGCTGTCGTCGGGGACCCGGATCTTACTACCGAATGCATGCCGCTCCGCCGCTGCCTTCGCCGCCCGCCGGCGGCGCCCGCACCGGCGCGGGTCGGGACGGCCTGTGCGGTCGCCGGCACCGGTCCGCTGCCGGCAGGCTCAGCCGCCGAGCGCGGCGGCAAGCGTGCGGATATTGTGGCGCATCATGCCGAGGTAGCTGTCGCCCGCAGTCCCGGGTGGTGACAGCGAGTCGGAGTACAGCGTCCCGCCGATGCGCGCCCCCGATTCCCGGCTGATCCGCTCGAGTAGGCGCGGGTCGGTGATGTTCTCGACGAAGATGGCCCGGATCTTCTCGCGGCGAATCTGCCTGATGATGGCGGCGACCTCGCCGGCCGATGCTTCGGCATCGGTGCTGACACCGACAGGAGCGATGAAGCGGATGCCGTAGGCGCTGCCGAAGTAGGCAAAGGCGTCATGCGAAGTGACCACCTTGCGCTGCGCGGCCGGCATGGCGGCGAAGGCGCTGCGGGCCTCACGGTCGAGCGCCGCCAGTTCCTCCTGCAGGCGGACGGCGTTGGCGGCGTAGGTGGCGCGGTTGGCAGGGTCGGCAGCGGCCAGTGCCTGCGCGATGTTCGCCACGTAGCGGCCGCCATTGGCGACATCCTGCCAGGCATGCGGGTCGACATCGTCGCCGTGCCGGTGGCCCTTGCCGCCTTCCTCGTGGACTCCGCGGATCGGCCTGATGCCCTTGCTGGCAACGGCGAGCTGGCCGCGATAGCCGGACGACTTGACCAGACGGTCGATCCAGCCCTCGAATCCGAGACCGTTGACGATCACCAGGTGGGCGCGCGCCAGCGTTCGCGCGTCGCTCGGCGTTGGCTGATAGACGTGCGCATCGGCGCCTGCACCGACCAGCGTGTGCACCTCGACGAGATTGCCACCGATCTTCTGCGTCAGGTCGCCGAGGATGCTGAAGCTGGCGACGACCGGCAACCTCTCGGCCGCGTTGCCGCTGCCGTGCAGGCTGCCGCCGATGCCCGACAGCAGCAGGACACGCAGCAGCCATCCGAGGGCAGCGAAGAGCTTCGAGTTCATCCCGTTTCTCCGTGTATGTTCAACGTTCGAAATGCCAGCCCGATCGCCAGCGGCTGGCCAGCGGCCCGAGCGGGCCGAGGGCCAGCGACAGCAGGTAGGCCGTGCCAAGGGTGAGGACGATCGCCGGCCCGGCCGGCAGGTCGGCGTGGTACGACAGCAGCAGTCCGGCGAGCGATCCGGCAAAGGCGATGCTGCTGGCAATCAGCAGCAGCGGCCCGACGTTGCATGCCCAGAGGCGCGCGGCGGCCGCCGGCAGGATCATGATGCCGACCGCCATCAGAGTGCCGAGGGCGTGAAAGCCGGCGATCAGGTTGAGCACCAGCAGGACCATGAAGCCGTAGTGGGCCAGCGGCGAGAGGCGGCTGATGCGCGCCAGGAAGGACGGGTCGCAGGCCTCGAGGACGAACAGGCGCAGCCCGACGGCCAGGGCGACGATCGACAGCGAGGCGAAGGCGCCGAGCAACAGCAGCGCCGGATCGTCCAGCGCCAGCACGCTGCCGAAGAGAACGTGCAGCAGATCGACGCTGCTGCCGCGCAGGGAGATGATCAGCACGCCGGCCGAGAGAGAAAGCAGGTAGAAGGTGGCGAGGCTCGTGTCCTCCTTGATCACCGTGTTGCGGGCGATGCCGCCGGCGAGCAGGGCGACGGCGAGGCCGGCGACGAGGCCGCCGAGAGTCATTGCCGGCAGCGACAGGCCGGCGACCAGATAACCGATGGCGGCACCCGGCAGGATGGCGTGCGACATCGCGTCGCCGGCCAGGCTCATGCGGCGCAGCATCAGGAAGACGCCGATCGGCGTCGCGCCGAGCGACAGCGCGAGGCAGCCGGCGAGCGCCCGGCGCATGAAGGCGAACTCGACGAAGGGCGAGAACAGCGGCAGGCTCGACAGGAAGTCGCTCATGGCGCGTCCCGGTCGACCTGGCAGATGGCTGCCCCGGTGCCGTCGCCGTGTCCTTCGGCGAGTCGCCGGGCACGCTGCAGGTTGGCCGTGGTCAGGACGCTCGCCGTCTCGCCGCGCGCCACCAGTTCGCGTGCCAGCAGAAGCGCTTCCGGGTACTCCTGGCGAACGTGCGCGAGATCGTGCAGGACGGCGATCACCGTCCGCCCCTCGTCGTGCCATTGGCGAACCAGCGTCGCCAGGTCGCGGACGCTGGCGGCATCGATGGCGCCGTATGGTTCGTCGAGCAGCACCAGCGGTGCGTCCTGCAGCATGAGGCGGGCGAACAGCGCGCGCTGCAACTGTCCGCCGGACAGGGCGCCGATCGGGCGCTTCTCCAGTCCGAGCAGACCGACGCGTTCGATCGCTTCGTGCACCCGATGCCGGCGCTCGCGGCCGAGGCCGAGAAATGCGCCGATCTCGCGCCACAGCCCCATGGCGACGAAGTCATGAACGACGATCGGGAAACTCTGGTCGAGGGTGGCCTGTTGCGTCAGGTAGGCGATCTGGCGGCGATCGAGGCCGCCCCGCTCGATCCTGCCCTGCAGCGGTCGCAATTCGCCGGCAATCGCCTTCAGCAGCGTCGACTTGCCGGCGCCGTTGGGTCCGACGATGGCGAGCAGGCTGCCGTTGGCGATCTCGCCCTGCAGGTGGTGCACTGCCGGATGCCGGTTGTAGCCCAGGGTCAGGTTGTCGAAGCGCAGCAGCGCTGCGGCGCGCGGGTCGGCGGCGAAGTTCACGCCAGTGCCCAGAGGATGACGCTCCAGAGGAGGAGCAGCGCAGCGGCCGCCGCCGCCAGGCGGACGACGGCGCCGGCGCACAGCACCGGGCTGCTGGCCGGAAGCCGCGGCGGGCGCGGCGGAGCTGAAGGTCGGGTGGTCGGCGACATGCGAGGCGAAGAGGGCTCTGTGGTCCGGGCTTTGTGGCGGAGGCCGAATCTTGCCTCTTTCGGGCGCCAAATGCAACACTGTTGCAAAAAAATGGATCATTCCGGCGGCGTTGCCGGCGTGGCGCCGTGTCGTCCTGATGCGCACCTGTTCGGCCGCCAGGAGTGGCATCGTCGGCGCCCGCTGGTCGGCCAGCGCGCCAGCGAAGCGCGCGCTCTGCAGGCACCTCCCAATCGGGCACCTCTCATTCTTGCCTCGACTGCTCGGCCGCGTTGCTCGCCGACCCGATTCAGTCGACTGTCAGGGTCATGCCGTCACCGCAATGCCGCGGTAGCTCGACGGCGCCATGCCACTCCAGCGCCGGAAGGCACGGGTGAAGGCGCTCTGGTCGGAAAAACCTAGGAGGAAGGTGATCTCGGTGATCGACTTGCCAGGATCGTCGAGATAGCGTCGAGCCAGTTCGTGGCGGGTTTCGTCGACGACGCTCTGGAAGGTCAGGCCGAGCGCGGCCAGCCTGCGTTGCAGGCTGCGCTGGCTGAGGCCGAGTGAGTGCGCCACTGCTGGCGCCGACGGCATGCCCGAGGTCAGGTGCTGCAGGATGGTCGTCTTGCAGCGGCTGACGATGTCGTCGGCGAACAGACCCGCCAATTGTTCGCTGAGGAACGTGTCGAAGGTGTTGGCGAGCGGGATGTTGGCTGAGGGCAGGGGCGCGTTGGCCACCTCGCTGGCGAGCAGAAAGGCGTCGGCAGGCTCGCCGAAGGCGATCGGGCAACCAAAGAAGGCGTGCCAGGGTTCCGGGTTGGCAGGTTCGGGTCGGCGCAGCTGGACGCTCACCGGGCTCAGCGAGTGGCCGGCATTGACCCGGCACATGGCGATCAGGATCGACAACGAGAAGTCGGTCAGCAGTGGTCCGACAGCGGCGTCGCCGCGCCCGTGGTCGAAGCCGAGGCGTACGCCGTCGCATTCCTGGGAACAGCGGCACCTGATGCGGCTGCCAAGAATGCGCGAGAAACGCTCCATCCGTTTCAGTCCGGTATGCAGCGTCCGACTCGACAGCCAGGCGTAACCCATCGTCCCGAGATTGGACGGATGCCAGCATTCGGCGGCGCGCAGGGCGAAGGCCTCGTCGCCGATCTCTGCGGCGGCGAGCGACAGGGCGATGTCAGCCAGGCGACCCGGCAGGCGCGCCTGCACGTCGCGCAGCGTTTCCGGGGCGACGCCGAGAGTCTTGCGAAACTGTTCCGGATCGATCCCGTGCACCTCGACCAGACGCAGCAGGATCAACCAGACAGTTGCCAGCGTGCTCCCCGATTCGTCCATGCTCCTCTGGTCCCGTGCAATGGCTGTCAACGACGGCCGCCATGGTCATGCGATTGGCGCCCCGAGTCAAGCGGCGGCGGCAGCCGTCGAGTACGCTTGCCCAGACCGGCAGATGGAGCGAACGCAGCGACGGTCGCTCGCCTGCAGCCGGCAAGGAGCGGGATCATCAAACGGCGGGGAACGAGAAGCGGCAGCAAGCGGGCGCGTGCAGGGGCAGTCAGCGGAGCACGGCCTGCGGCTTGCGACGAGACGACCGGATTCCAGTTGCGCAGCGCCGCGTCGCGCGTCGTGGCGCGCCTGTTTGCCACGACGGAACTGGCGAACGCAGCGTTGTCTGCCCTCTGGCTCGACCTCGACCGTTTTCGCCAGGTCAATGAGTCCTTTGGTTACGCCGAGGCGGACGCCGTCATCGCCTGCATTGCCGGCCGCGTGCGGTCGGTGGTTGGCGATGGAGCCACCCTGCTGCGGATGGGAAGCGACGAATTCGCCGTGTTGCTTCCCGCGGTCGAGACGCCGGACGCCGAGCGGATTGCCGGCCGGTTGCTGGCCGTCATCGATCAGCCGATCTCCCTTGGCGGCTTCCTCTTCCGTCCTTCGGTGAGTATCGGCATCACCTGGCGGCAGGCGGCCGACGATCCGTTGCGCCTGCTCGAGCGGGCCGACCGTGCGATGAGCGAAGCCAAGCGGCAGGGCGGCAATCGCTTCGTCGTCCTCGCCGCCGAGCCACCGCGCACGATGTCCGGATCGTGGGCGGCGCGGCAGGATCTGGAGATCGAGAGCGTGTTGCACGCTGCGCTCGCGACCGGCGATCTCGAACTGCACTATCAGCCCATCGTTCGTCCCGGCGGCGGCGTCGAGGCGGTCGAGGCGCTGATGCGCTGCGCCGTCGGCGGCCGCCAGCTTTCCCCGCTGCAGGTCGTAGCGGTGGCCGAAAGGACCGGGCTGATCGTGCGGCTCGGCGAATGGAGCCTGCTGCAGGGTGCGCGCTGCGCCGCTCGTCTGCGCGAGCAGGGCAGCCAGACCAAGGTGGCGATCAATGTCTCGCGGCTGCAGCTTTGCTCGCCGAACTTTCTCAGCGTCCTGCATGCGGCACTGATCTGCAGCCGGCTGCCGGCCGACGCGATCGAACTCGAACTGACCGAGTCACTCTTCATGGACATTTCTCCGGTCGTGCAGGCGAACCTGCGCGGCGCGCGCGAAGGGGGCGTCGGCCTGGCGATCGATGACTTCGGTACCGGCTATTCGAGTCTCGCGAACCTGAAGGATCTGCCGGCGACCAAGCTGAAGTTCGATCGTGCCTTCATCAGGGAACTGCCGGGCGACCGCCGCGCCTTCGCCATCCTGAGCGCGATCACTCGTCTGGCCGGTGAACTGGGAATGGTAGTCGTCGCCGAGGGGGTCGAGACGGCGGCGCAACTCACCGCCTGCGAGGCGGCACGGGTGGACGCGACGCAGGGGTTCCTGCACGCGAAGCCGATGTCCGAGGAGGCGTTGTTACGGTGGATGAAGACCGCAGGAACCCCTTGATGGACGCCGGTTCGGCGGGCCGGGTGGCGGTGGAGACGGCACTCGAGGCCAATCTCCGGGCGATCGACATTCCGCCGCGACCGCTGATCATCGACCGCATCGGCAGCGAGATGCTGCAGGAGAACCCGTGCCTGCGTCGCGTCGGGCAACTGATCAGCGCCGACGTCGGGCTCGCGGCCGGCCTCATCAAGACCGCCAGTTCGCCATCATTCGGTCTGCGCGCGCGTGTGCGTTCGGTCGCCGAAGCGCTGATGCTGCTTGGTCTCGAGGTGACGAGCCGCGCGGTTGCCGCGTCAGCCTGCGCCGCGCCTTTCCCAACAGCGGCCACTACGTCCGCTTCTGGGACGCGTCGGCGCGCATCGCCGCGCTTTCCGGCTGGCTGGCGCAGGAAGTGAAGCTGCCTGGCCTGAATGCTGCCGAGGCCTATACCTTCGGCCTGTTCCGCGATTGCGGAATCGTCATTCTCCTGCGCCGGCTGCCCACTTACGGGCAGACGCTGGCGCGTGCCAACGGCGACGCCGAGCGTTCCTTCACCGTTGTCGAACGGGCAGACCAGCCGACCGATCACGCGGTCATCGGTGCTCTGATGGCGGTCGACTGGTGGCTCCCCGATGACATCTGCCAGGCGATCCGGCATCACCACGACCGCGCGGCGCTCGTTCCTGGCGAGTCGGAACTGCCGGCGCTCAGCCGGCGCCTGATAGCCGTCAGCCAGACTGCCGAACACCTCCTGCAGGAACTGCGTGGCGCGAGTCGGACGCAGGAGTGGGCAAAACTCGGCGGCGCGTGCCTGCCGCTGCTCGGCATCGATGAAGACCACCTGCGCCGGATGCACGCCGCGGCGACGGCGATCATCGACGCGGCCGACTGAGCGGCGGCGGCAATCCGCGTGCGCGACCGGGATCCCGGCTGGCTCCGACTGGTCAGGCGCCACTGCGGTGCGCGATAATCATGCCTCCCTCGCCAGCGAGCAAGCAGGGCCACATGAACGACGATCGACCGGGCAACCGGAACAGTGACAGCGGGTGCACCGGGCCTTGCGGACATGCGTCCGGCCTGGCGATCAAGCGGCGCCGGCTGTTGCAGATCGGTCTGGGCAGTGCCGCGCTGCCCTTCCTTGCCTCTTCGTGGGGGGCGGCGCTGACGGCAGCGGGGGAGCGCCCGGAACTCGGCTTCAAGCCGCTGCCGGCGTCGACCGACGACCTGCTGCACGTTGCCGATGGCTGCACGCTGCAACTGCTGTATGCCTGGGGCGATCCGGTTTCGGCCGGGCCGGCGTTTCGTGCCGATGCGGGCAACAGCGCTGCCGAACAGGCCGAGCAGGCCGGCATGCACCACGACGGGATGCACTTCTTTCCCATGCCCGTCGACGGCAGCCCGTCGTCGACGCGCGGCCTGCTCTGCGTCAATCACGAGTACACCGACGAGGGGTTGCTGCACCCGGAAGGCGCCGCCGACCGGGGCCACGCCAGGACGCTGAAGTCGCAGAATGCCCATGGCGTGTCGGTCATCGAGATCGAACTGGCGGCGCAGGCGGATGGTCCGCGCTGGCGGGTCGTGCGGCCGTCGCCCTACGCCCGCCGCATCACCGCTCGCACGCCGATGCGCATCGACGGTCCGGCGGCTGGCGCGGCGGCGATGTGCACGCGTGACGACCGGCGCGGCAACGTCGTCTTCGGCACGCTCGCCAACTGCGCCATGGGCGCCACGCCGTGGGGCACCTACCTCACCTGCGAGGAGAACTTCGACGCCTACTTCAACGGGCTGCCGCAGCCGACGCCGGCGCAGAAGCGCTACGGCATTCGCCAGCGGGCGGCCGGTTACCGCTGGCACGAGCACGACAGCCGCTTCGACGTGGCAAGCGAGCCGAACGAGCCCAACCGCTTTGGCTGGGTGGTCGAGATCGACCCCTGGAATCCAGCCAGCGTGCCGGTCAAGCACACCGCGCTCGGTCGCTGCAAGCATGAGGGGGCGACGGTGACCCTCTCCGGCGACGGGCGCGTCGTCGTGTACATGGGCGACGACGAGCAGTTCGAGTACCTCTACAAGTACGTCTCGCGTGACCCCTACGACGCCGGCCGGCCGGCGGGCCGGGATCGGTTGCTCAGCGTCGGGACCCTGCACGTGGCCCGCTTCGATGGCGATGGCCGCGGGCGCTGGCTGGCGCTGTCGCACGGGCAGAACGGTCTCGACGCCGGCGCGGGCTTTGCCGATCAGGCCGACATCCTGATCCGGACGCGCGCGGCTGCCGATCTCGTTGGCGCGACGAAGATGGATCGCCCGGAGTGGATCGCCGTCCATCCGCAGACCGGCGAGGTCTATTGCACGCTCACCGGCAACAGCCGACGGCTGACGGCGGATGCGGCCAACCCGCGGCCGGCGAACGTGTTCGGCCACATCATCCGCTGGCGCGAGCAGGGCGGCGATGCTGCCGCGACGAGCTTCGACTGGGACATCTTCGTCCTCGCCGGCGACGCGCAGGATGCCGATCCGGCGCGTCGCGGCAACATCCGTGGCGACGATTTCGCCTGTCCCGACGGTCTTCTGTTCGACCGGCGAGGGCGGTTGTGGATCCAGACCGATGTCCCCGGCAGCCTGCTCGAGCGCGGTGCCCGCGCACGCCTGGGCAACAATCAGATGCTCGTCGCCGATGTCGTCAGCGGCGAGATTCGGCGCTTCCTCACTGGCCCGAAGGGCTGCGAGATCACCGGTCTCTGCGCCACCCCCGATGGCCGCAACCTGTTCGTCAACATCCAGCATCCGGGCGAGGTCGCCGCTGGTCGCTCGCAACCCGGCGGGCCGCTGGTCGGTTCAGCGTGGCCGGCAAACCAGTTCAGCGAGGTCACCGGCGGCCGGCCGCGCTCGGCGACGGTCGTCATCCGGCGCCAGGACGGCGGCGTCGTCGGCGGCTGAAGGCTTGTTCGGTGCGGCGGCGGGCGGCAGGGGCGAAGGAGCCCCAGCCAGGCTGAGGCAGGCAGCGGATCGGACGGCGCTCGGTGTGCGCTGTCGACGGCCCCTGCACTCGCCTGGCACCAGGCTCGTCGCGAACACATCTTCCTGAGGGGTGACAGTCCCGCCGTAAGTTGATCGCAGCGATGGGGTGGATGGACGGACGATTGCCGAGACGGCGGCCTACCTGAGAACGCACTGGCCGGGCATTCGGGAAGCATTGCCGAACGGCAGTTACCGGCGTGAGCCGGTGCGGCGCGTACAGATTCCGAAGACCGGTGGCGGGATGCGGGAATTGCTGCGTTCGGCCGCAGGCTTCTGTGGCGCCGCGGCTACGGGCGGCCGGGCCCAGGCAGGCTCAGGCCGGATCAGGCAGGCGGTGGAGCGGACGGTGGCGGGGAGGTGGGCGCTGCTGCTGCATCGGGCGCCACCGCTTTGTCGGCCGTGACTTGCTGCCGGCACGCCTGGCGCAGGAAGCTCATCTGCTCGCGATAGCGGGCGCAGCCGGAACAGAGCAGCGTGTGCAGCCGCAGCGCCAGGCGGTCGCCGGCGCTGAGGTCGCGGTCCATCTCGTCCGACATCAGCCGGGTTGCCTGCTTGCAGTTCATCATGCCGCCTGCCCTCCACTGCCGGCAAACCAGCGCTGGTCGAGGCACAGGCGCAGTCCCATGCGCGCCCGGTGCAGCACGACCCAGCAGTTGTTGCTGCTCATCGACAGCTCGGCGCAGATCTCGTCGGTGTCGAGCCCGAGCACCTCGCGCATCATGAAGACGCGCGCCGTCCCCGGCGGCAGCCGGTTCATGCAGGCGTCGAAGACGGCCCAGAAGCTGCGGTTCTCGAAGCTGCGCTCGGGATCTCCCCAGTCCGACGGCCGCGTATCGCGCTGCCAGTGGCCGTTGCCCTGGAACAGCGGGTCGAAGTCGGCCTCGTCGATCTCATTCAGCGGGTCTTCATAGGCGGGTTCGCGCACCCGTCGGCGGATGATGTCCACGATCTTGTTCCTGAGGATGGCGAAGATCCAGGTCTTCAGCCGCGCACGCTCGCCGAAGCGGTCCGCTCCCTGCAGGGCAGCCAGCATGGCTTCCTGCACCGCATCCTCGGCACTCGCCTGGTCGCGCAGATGCAGCGTCGCGAAGCGCAGCATCTCGCGTCGGAAACCGGCCAGTTCGGCGGCGATGTCGGCGGCCTGTGGCGGCAGCTCACGGCCGGCGGTGGCTGACCCGGTCGGGTCGATTTGGCTGCTGGGTCCCATTTTCCTGGCTGGCTTCTCAACTGGTGCGGGCGGTGGAACAGCGACTCAGCGACGCGCCAGCTCTTGGCGAATGAGCTGTCGCCGATCGGCTTCGCGGTGGCCGCTTTCGATCACCCGGCCCAGGCTGTCGTTGATCATCATCTGGTGGCGATGTCCGCCGGCCAGCGCCTTGACATGCTCGACGATCGGCGCGTCGAGCATGATGTCGATGCGCCGCGGCCAACAGGCTCTCGAACCGCGGCCGGCGACTCGGCACGTTGCCAGAAGCATCCGGCGTATCGGTAGGGGAGGTCCGTTTCATCGCTGTCTGCCTTGCGCAGTGGAGTGTCGCGGCTTGCCGCGACGGGTTCAACAGGCACGATCTGCACCATCAGCAAATCCGGAAGGCCAATGCCGACCACGCGCTGCTCGCCATGGTCCTCCCGATCATCGTCGATCGGCAGCAGCGGGCCAGCGAACACCCTTGCCGTGGTGGCCAAATTCCGTCCGTGCTTCTTCAGGTGCGCGTGTCGCCTGGCTTCATCCCAAGCATGACGCATGCGCCGAAGATACACACGTCCATCTGTATGTCAACCGCGGCAAGGCGGATCCGCAGTCAACTGTCGGTCGACCGCCAGGGGTGGTACCGGCGGCGCGGCGGCTGCCTCACGACTGCAGCGCCGCCGTCAGCGAGGCGACATCCGCTGCCGATTCGCGCAGGATGTCGCGCAGCGTCTCCTCGCCGACGAGCAGGTCGATCGATGCCGCCATCCCTTCGCGTGGACAGCCGTCGAGGTCGCGCAGCGGGCTTTCGACCGGTGCCAGCTCGTCGGCGAGCAGCAGCGTATCACCCAGCGTCGTCGGCGGCATGGCGAGAAAGCCCTGCCAGCAGACCTCGATGGCATCGATGATCGGCTGCGGCACCGCCAGCGCCTTGAGCACCGCCCGTCCGACCTCGGCCTCGCCGCTTTCGCTCCAGGCCGGAAAGTCCTCGTCGAGCAGGCCCGGATGGTCGCGCGTGCGCGAGATCAGGTAGAAGGCGCCGACTTCGTGCACGATGCCGGCAAACAGCGCCGTCTCAGGGTCGAGGCGGGTGACGCGGCGGGCGAGGACCTGCGCCAGTGCGGCGACGTGGGCGGTGTGTTGCCACAGGCGGTCGGCCAGCTCGCGATCTCTCGCCGTTGCCGGCGCCGCCAGTTGCCGGCTGACGACGGCGCTGGCCAGCGCGCGCAGATAGCGAAAGCCAAGCCGCAGGACCGCCGTGCGGACGTCGGTGATCGGCCGGCCGGAGCGGTTGCAGACGGTCGAGTTGGCGACGGCGACGACCTTGGCTGCCAGCAGCGGTTCGGCCTGCACCAGCCGCGCCGCGTGGTCGAGCGGACAGCCGGGATCGTCGAGCGCGCGCTTGAGCCGCAGCGCGACGACCGCGCTGGTCGGGAAGCTGACCTCGCCGCGCTCGATTTCCACCGCGATCTTCTTCAGGATTTCGTAACGTTCCACAGTCCTTCTCCCGGATCCTGTCTGGCTGGGGCGCCGACGATCAGCGGTCGGCAGCGACCAGCGCCGTCGCGATCTGCGACAGTGGCAGCACCTGCTCGACGGCGCCCAGCCTGATCGCCTCCCTGGGCATGCCGAAGACGACGCACGAAGCCTCGTCCTGGGCGATCGTCGCCGCGCCGGCATCGCGCATCTCCTTCAGGCCGCGCGCGCCGTCGTCGCCCATGCCGGTCATGATCACGCCTACGGCATTGCGACCGGCGAAGCGGGCGACCGAGCGGAAGAGGACATCGACCGACGGCCGGTGACGATTGACCGGCGGCCCATCGACGACCTCGACGTGGTACTGGGCGCCGCTGCGCTTGAGCAGCATGTGCCTGCCGCCCGGCGCGATCAGCGCTCTGCCCGGCAGCACGCGGTCGTGCGAGCGTGCTTCGCGGACCTCGATCGCCGCCAGCGAATCGAGCCGTTCGGCGAACATCGCCGTGAAGCGCTCGGGCATGTGCTGGACGACGACGATTCCCGGCACGGTCTTCGGCAGGCTGGTCAGGATTGCCTCGAGCGCCTGTGTGCCGCCGGTCGACGTGCCGATGGCGATGACCTTGTCGGTCGTCTGCAGCACCGGCGTCGTGCCGGCGGTCAGGATGACGTCGGCACGGTGGAGCGATTGTGCCGCCGCGAGCGGCGGCGCCGCGCCGGCCAGGGATCCGGTCGCGGCGGCTGCGCGGCGCAGCGGGCCTACATTGGCGCGGGCGGCGGCGCGCACGGCGGTGAGAATGTCGTTCGACGCATCCTCGAGAAAGGCTTTCACCCCGAGTCTGGGCTTGCCGATGACGCTGAAGGCACCGGCCGCCAGCGCCTGGGCCAGCGTCTCGCTGCCAGCGGTAGCCAGCGACGAGCAGATGATCACCGGTGTCGGGCGTTCGGCCATCAGCGCGCGCAGGAACGAGAGGCCGTCCATGCGCGGCATCTCGACGTCGAGAATGATCACGTCCGGCCAGTCCCGGCGCATCTTCTCCATGGCGAACAGCGGATCGGCAGCCGTGGCCACGAGTTCGATGTCGCACGCTCGTGCGACCGCCTGCGCCACCGCCTGGCGAACGACGGCCGAGTCGTCGACCACCAGCAGCCGGGTTCTTGCCCTTGCCGTCGGTCGTTGCTCCGTCATCAGTCTGGCTTGCGATAGATCGTCGGCCTGACGGTCCGCAGGCGGTCGGTGAGACCGTGCAGCGATTCCGCATGGCCGACGACGAAGTGGCCGCCCGGCTTGAGGCAGGGCAGCATGTTGCCGATCACCTTGCGCTTCGTCTCGGCATCGAAGTAGATCATGACGTTGCGCAGGAAGATGACGTCGAAGTGGCCGACGCCGGTGATCGGCAAGGTCAGGTTCACCTGCGCGAAACGGACCCGTTGTCGGAGCTGGTTGTCGATCAGCAGTTTGCCTTCCTGTCCGCGGACCCCCTTGAGGCAGTACTTGCGCAGGCACACCGGCGGGATTCCCGAGATCCGCTCCTGAGAGTATACGCCGGCCTGCGCCTTCGCCAGCACGCTCATGCTGATGTCGGAGCCGAACACCTCCCACGGTCGCTGCAGGCAGTGCTCGGCGAGCACCATCGCCATCGAGTACGCTTCCTCGCCGCTCGAGCTCGCGCCACTCCAGACCCGGAAGGGCCCGCCCGTTGTCGTCTCCCGGCGCACCAGGTCGCGCAGAAAATCGAAGTGCTGCGGTTCGCGGAAGAAGTAGGTCTCGTTGGTCGTCAGCAGATCGACCATCTTCTGCACCTCGTCCGGATCGTCGCCCGATGCGAGCAGCCGGTAGTATTCGCTGTAGCTGGTGAGGCCGAGATGTTCGAGGCGGCGGCCGAGGCGGCCGACGAGCAGCACGCGCTTGGCATCGGACAGGCTGATTCCAGCGAGCCGGTGGATCAGTCGCTGGAAGAGGGCGAACTCCCGGTCGGTGATGGCTGGTCGGGAAGGGTGCATGTGTTTGCTCAGAAGAGTTCGATGTCGGTCTTCTTCGGCGCCACGACGAGGGTGCGGGCGTACGACCTCTCGGCTTCGACGATGCTCTGGCTGGTCTGGCCGCGCTTGCAGAAGACGTCGCCGGTCTGCGGGTCGAGGACGACCTTGCGTGACCAGGGCCCCATCAGGTCCGAGGCCAGCAGGCTGATGCCCTCGCGCGCCAGCCACTCGCACGCGAATTCGGCGTTGCGTTCGCCGATGCTGATGCCGCTGAGTGACGAAATGACGTTGCCACCGCCAAAGGCCTTGCCCTGCAGGCGCTGCTTCCGTGCGCCGCGGCCGATCATGCCGTTCAGCAGCGCTTCCATGCAGTAGTTGCCGCAGAGTAGCACGTCGAGGTCGCGGTTGGCTGATTTCTCGTGGCGTGGCAGCATGAAATGGTTGAGGCCGCCGATCCGCAGTGTCGGGTCCCAGAGGCAGACGGCGACGCACGAGCCGAGCAGTGTCGCGAGCGGCCGCTCGCCTTCGATCGCCCAGGCGCCGGGATTGACGTTGCGCGCCAGTCGCTCGAGATCGCGAGGGTTGCTCACCGGCCGCCCTCCCGTGGTCGGTGTGCTCCGCCAACATCCGGCAGCGGACGCCTGAGCGCGGTCACGTCGTCGTAGATGACGGCGACCTGGCCGTATTCCGGAGAGTAGGCGGTGAGCCGATACTGGCGGTCGAGGTCGCTGCGGTAGTCGTCGAACTGCGCGCCGTCGCCGCTGAGGGCGACCGCCGCATAACGTTCCATCCAGCGGCGGTCGAGCTGCGGCATGACGGCGCTGGCGCAGCGGCCGATGATCCACGAGCGGTCGAGGCCGGTGATCGCCTCGAAGGCTGGATTGGCCTCGAGGAAGCGGTAGTCGCAGGCCTGGCCGGTGGCATCGAGGACGATCTCATGCAGTGCGAAGCCGGAAGTCAGCGCTTCGAACAGGCCGCGAAAGCGCCTTTCGCCGACCGGTTCGCCGACCTCCCCGGCGAGCGGTGCCGCGGGATGCCGGATCGTCAGTATCAGGTAGTGCGTGGTGGCAGCCCGCGCGTGGCTGCCGAACGGGGTCAGAGACCAATGCCAGCGATCGAGATCGCCGCCGTGTCCGGGTCGCGGGCGGGCGGGCAGAGCGGCGCGCGCCTGCGCGACGCCCGAATCGCGGACCTCGCGAAACACCGCCTCGCTGGCGGCGTGCGGAAAGAGTGCAAAGTAGTGGCGACCCGGGAAGAAATCCGGCGGCTTGCCGATGGCGTCCGCGTAGCCCTGGCTGACCCGCAGGAAGGTGAACTCCGCGTCGAGTATGGCCACGGCGATCCCGGCCTGCGCGAGGACCGCCGCCCATGGCGAGCCCAGGTCGATGCAGGCGGCGAGTCGACGTTCGATTCTCACGGTGGTCTTTGTGTTCATCGGTGCCTGTTCAGTCCGGTTCTCGAGGATGGTGTCAGTGGCCGCCGCTCAGATCGGCTGCAACCAGCCTGCAGCCGCCATCCCTCGGGCGCTGCGGCGCGTGCCGGCGCGGCCGCTGCCTGGGGGCTGCCGGCTTGCCGACGGAGTGCCGCCGTCGGCAAGCCGGAAGAAGCTCATCCGTTCCTGCAACTCAGCCGCCTGGCCGCCAAGTTCTTCGGCTGTTGCGGCGAGTTCCCCGGAGGCCGCTGCGTTCCGCTGTGTCGACTGGTTCAACCGGCCCATTGCGCCGTTGATCTGGCCGACGCCGGCCGACTGGTCCTGCGACGTGGCGGCGATTTCCTGTACGAGGTCGGAGGTGTTGCGGATCGATGGCAGCATCTCGCCGAGCAGCGAGCCGGCACGTTCGGCGAGCTTGACCGAATCGCCGGCGACGTGGCCGATTTCCTGCGCGGCGATCCGGCTGCGTTCGGCAAGCTTTCGCACTTCGGCGGCGACGACGGCAAAGCCCTTGCCCCGTTCGCCGGCGCGCGCCGCCTCGATGGCGGCGTTGAGCGCCAGCAGGTTGGTCTGGTAGGCGATGTCGTCGATGATGCCGATCCTGGCGGCGATACTGTGCATCGCCTCGACCGTGCGGCCGACGGCGTCGCCACCTTCGGCCGCCTGACGGGCGGCCGTCGAGGCGATGCCGCCGGTGACGCGGGCGTTCTCGGTGTTCTCGACGACCGAGGCATTCATCTGTTCCATGCTCGAGGTCGTTTCCTCGACCGACGCGGCCTGCTCGCGCGACGACTGCGCCAGCGACCGGGCGGTGGCGGAAACCTGTCCGGAAGCGTTCGAGAGGTTGTCGGCAGCGGCGCACACTTCGCCGATCGTCTCGACGAACCTGGCGACGGTCTGGTTGATGGCGTTCCTCAACTCTTCGAAGTCGCCCCGGTAGCTGGTGGTGATGGTCTGCGTCAGGTCGCCCGCGGCCATCGCCCGCATGATGCTGCGGACTTCGTTGATTGGTCCGACGACGCTGTCGAGGGTGTCGTTGACGCCGGCGACGACCTTGCGAAAGTCGCCGTGGTGGCGGCTCGCTTCGGCACGTGTGGCGAGCTGGCTGGCAGCGGCCGCCGCTGCCAGCATGGCGGCGTCGGCGACCAGCGCATCGACCGCGTCGATGCAGGTGTTGAGGTTGCGCTTGATGAGGTCGTAGTCGCCGCGGTAGCTGTCGCTGATCTTCGGCGGGATGTCGCCCTTGGCGATGCGGTCGACGTAGCGGGCGGTGACGTTGAGCGGACCGATGACGGCGTCGAGCGTGTCGTTGACACCCTGGACCACCTTCGCGAAGTCGCCCGGATGGCTGGCCGCGTCGGCACGCGTCGCGAGCTTGCCCGAGACGGCGGCACGGGCGAGCAGATTGGCATCGGCGACGAGTCGCTGAACCGAGCTCTGGATGGCTGCGGCGGCGCTTGCCAGCAGTCCGATCTCATCCCGGCGCGCCAGCGTGATCGTCTGGCTGAGGTCGCCATCGGCAATTCTCAGCGCCGTCAAGGTGAGCGAATGCACGTCGCGCAGCATGCGCGCAAGCAGCCAGGTGAGCGACACGGACAGGATGCCGGCGAGCGAGCCGAGCGCAATGTCCAGAGCCATGACGTTGCGTGCATCCTCGTACGCGCTCTCGGCCGCAGCGACGGTCCGGCTGGCGAGGGTGTCTTCGAGTGCCTTCAGGCCGTCGATCTTGCTGGTGATCGTCGCGGCCCACTCGCCCGGCGCAATGCCGAAGTTGCCATCGCTGGCCGAATCGAGTGCGATCTTGCGCATCGCCGCCGCATTTCTCGAGAAGTCGGTGGCGAGCAGAGCGTCGAGCGCGTCGATCAGCTCGTCATCGGACGACATCATGCGGAAGGTATCGAGATGTGCGTTCTGATTCGTCACGATGCCGAGCAGTCGATGCAGGACCGTGTCGGACATCGGCAGGTCGGTGGAAAACGTGGCATTGAGTGTCGCGCGTTCCGGCCCGGTGTACTCCTTGGCCTGGATCAAGCCGTTGTAGGCGATGAAGCGGCGGACCATTTCGGCGTTCGCCAGGGTCGGCGAGACATGCGCGACGGCGGCGAGTTCGAGGTCGATCAGGCGCGTGTAGAAGGCGAAGGACTCACTGCCCGAAATGACGAGGGAACGCACCCGTTGCCGGCGCTCGGCAAGCTCCTCGCCGAAGTCGGCTGCTTCCTTGAAGCGACGAGCGAACTGATCGGGCAGCACGCTGGCCCGCTCCGACCGGATTCTCGCCAGAGCCTCGGTGCGGGCGTCGGTGAGCCGGCGCTGAGCAAGCAGTTCGTCGGCGAACTTCTGCCCCTGGGAGGCGATGAAACCGGCGGAGAAGCCGCGTTCCCTCTGCAATTCGTGCACCAGATCGCTGGTGGCGACGGCGACCTCGGTCATGGACAGAAGCTGCCGGCTTTCCTGCATGGCGCGATAGTTCGTCGCGACCGAACTGAGCAGGAAGGCGGCAAACCGATGCTCAGGAGACCGGTCATGGCCAACAGGCGAACGCGGATCGAGCGCAGGTTCATGACCCTGCTCCGCCGTCCGGGCTCGCCGTTCCGACCGACGGGCGCCGACGGCCTGCCAGCGTGAAGAAGGTCATGGTCTGCTGCAGCCGAGCGGCCTGCACGCCGAGTTCCTCGGCGGTGGCGGCGAGTTCCTCGGAGGCCGAGGCATTCTGCTGCGTCGCCTGGTTGAGCTGGTGCATGGCGCCGTTGATCTGGCCGACGCCGGCGGACTGTTCGGCGGATGCCCGGGCGATCTCCTGCACCCGTTCGGAGGTCCTGCCGATGGTCGGCACCATCTCGCCGAGCAGGCTGCCGGCGCGTTCGGCCTGCCTGACCGACGAACTGGCGAGGTTGCCGATCTCCTGCGCGGCGACCTGCGAGCGTTCGGCGAGCTTCCGGACTTCGGCGGCGACGACGGCGAAACCCTTGCCGTGTTCCCCGGCGCGTGCCGCCTCGATGGCGGCGTTGAGCGCCAGCAGGTTGGTCTG
The DNA here is from genome assembly GCA_013347225.1 of Candidatus Accumulibacter similis. Taxonomy (NCBI): domain Bacteria; kingdom Pseudomonadati; phylum Pseudomonadota; class Betaproteobacteria; genus Candidatus Accumulibacter; species Candidatus Accumulibacter similis. The sequence goes on from CP054595.1 coordinate 1,580,576, forward strand.
GTAGGCGATGTCGTCGATGATGCCGACCTTGGCGGCGATGCTCTTCATGTCGTCGACGGTCTTGCCGACGGCTTCGCCGCCGTCTGCCGCCTGCCTGGCGGCAGACGCTGCCATGCCGTCGGTGAGCCGGGCGTTGTCCGTGTTGCGCGAGATCGAAGCCGCCATCTGATCCATTGACGAGGTCGTCTGCTCGACCGAGGCGGCCTGCTCGCTCGCGGAGTGCGACAACGCCTGCGCGGTGGCCGAGACCTGGCCGGCGGCGTTCGAGAGGTTGTCGGCGGCGGTGCGGACTGCACGGATGATCTCGACCAGGCGGACGATGGTCTGGTTGATGGTTGTCTTCAGCTCGTCAAAGTCGCCTCGGTAAGCGGTGACGATCGTCTGTGACAGGTCGCCGCCGGCCAGGGCACCCAGGATGTGGCGGACTTCCTGGATCGGCTCGACGACCTTGTCGAGCGTGTCATTGACCCCGGCGACGATCTTCCGGAAGTCGCCCTGATGCCTGGCCGCGTTGGCGCGGGTGGCGAGCTTGCCCTGCACGGCGGCATCCGCCAGCACGGCGGCGTCGGCGACGAGCGCGTTGATGGCATCGATGCAGGTGTTGAGGTTGTTCTTGAGGAGGTCGAAGTCGCCGTTGTAGGGGTCGGTGATCTTTGCCGGGATGTCGCCCCGGGCGATGCGGTCGACGGTGGCGGCAGCGACGTTGAGCGGGCCGATCACGGCGTCGAGCGTGTCGTTGACCCCGGTGACGATCTTCCGGAAGTCGCCCTGGTGCCTGGCGGCGTCGGCGCGCGTCGCGAGCCTGCCGTCCACGGCGGCGCGGGTCAGCCGTGCGGCGTCGGCGACCAGAGCATTGATGGCGTCGATGCAGGTGTTGAGGTTGTTCTTGAGGATGTTGAAATCGCCGTTGCAGGGATCGGTGATCTTCGCCGGGATGTCGCCCCGGGCGATCCGCTCGACGGTGGTGGCTGCGACGCTGAGCGGACTGATCACGGCATCGAGCGTGTCATTGACGCCCTCGACGACCTTCCGGAAGTCGCCCTGGTGGCGGGTCGCATCGGCGCGTGTCGCCAGCTTGCCGGCGACGGCCGCACTGGCCAGGGTCATCGTGTCGGAAGTCAGCGTGTGAATGGCGGTGGACATTCGCTTCATGGCCGAGAGCAGGCTGCTCGCATCTCCGGCACGCACCACGATGGCGGTGGAAATGTCGCCTCGGGAGATCCGATTGGCGATCGCGGTGGCCAGCGCGGGTTCGCCACCGAGAACCCGTAGCACGAAGCGGCGAATGAAGAAGGCGAAGAGCGCGATCAGCAGGAAGCACAGCAGCGCCGCCGTGGTGATCCCCTGCCACATGAGGGCGCTGACGGCAGCGTCCACCTTGTTCAGCGAGATCTTCATGCTGACCAGCCCCAGAGGTGTCCCGACTTCTGCGGTGTGGCAGCCGGTGCAGTCCTTGCCGAGATAGCTCCTGGACGCCAGCGTCGGCCGGACAACGCGCAGATAGTGGCCATTCGGGGCATCCCGCTCGATACGCAGAATCTCCTTGCGGTCGGTCAGCGCCTCCCTCTCCAGCGCATCGAGTTCGCGGACGGCGTGACCGCCATCACCGAACTGGCTGATGACCGCCTGGCTGCGGATCACTTGCAGGTCCTTGATGACGGACAGCTCCTTGATCTGGTCGAGAAAGACCTCACGCTGTCCGACGGTGCCGGTGATCATCATTCCGGTCAGGCCGGCCATCGTCATCTCGTGAATGCTTTTCGAGAAGTCCTCCGCCTGCTCGAGAATCGTCTGGCGATTGACCCTGGTTTCCCAGGCGATCAGGCTCCCGAGCGCGAGAGCCAGCATCAGCCAGATCGCCAGGGTCAGGCGCAGCCAGATCGGCATCGTGGAAAGAGTCATCGCCATTTCTCCATCGGTCGGACGCACTGCCGGGCCGGGCCTTCCCGGCAATGGTCCCTCAGCTTGCTGTCGGCATCGCCGTCGCGTCGGCGACGGCTTCCGTGGCCGTCAGTTGCGCGATTTCCTCGACTGACAATACCCTGTTGATGCTGAGCAGGATGACGAACTTGCCGCCGACGTTGCCCATCCCGAAGATGAAGTCGGCGCGGATCCTGGCCCCGAACGACGGTGGCGGTTCGATGTCGCTGCCGGGGATCTCGAGCACTTCCGAGACCGCGTCCACCATGATGCCGATGTCGTGACGAAGGTCGTTCTCAGTGACCTCGACGATGACGATGCAGGTGCGCTTGCCGACCTGACTCTGGGCGTGTCCGAAACGTGCCGCGAGATCGATCACCGGCACGACACTGCCGCGCAGGTTGATGACGCCGCGAATGAACGGCGGCATCATCGGGATCTCGGTCAGGTTGCCGTACTCGATGATCTCCTTGACGTTGAGGATGCCGACGGCGAACATCTCGCCGCCAAGCAGGAACGTGAGGTATTGCTGGGGGGCGTCGGCAGCCGTCTGCCGGGCCTGCAGGGCGGCTGCCTGATGCCTGGCGACCGGGTTGGCGGCACCGCCTGCGGGGCGGCTCTGGGTGAGCTGGGTCATCGCGGACTCCTGGTCAGAATCGCTCGAAATCGTGTTCGGCCGCGGCGACGGCGGCGACGCGTGCCGACCCCTTGGCGCGCGGCGCGGCGACGACGACCGGTCGGCGACCGGCGGTACTGGCCTGCTTGCGGACTGCAGGCACGGCGCGACTGCTGTCAGCCAACTGGAAGAAGGTCATCAACTGCTGCAGCTGCTCGGCCTGGCTACCCATCTCCTCGGCGGTTGCCGCGAGTTCCTCGGAGGCCGAGGCGTTCTGCTGCGTCGCCTGGTTGAGCTGGCCCATGGCGCCGTTGATCTGGCCGACGCCGGAGGACTGCTCCTGCGAGGCAGAAGCGATTTCCTGGACGAGATCGGAGGTCTTCCTGATCGACGGGACCATTTCGGTCAGCAGGGAGCCGGCGCGTTCGGCGAGTTTCACCGAATCCTTGGCGACATTGCCGATCTCCTGCGCGGCGACCTGCGAGCGTTCGGCAAGCTTCCTGACTTCGGCGGCGACGACGGCAAAGCCCTTGCCGTGTTCGCCGGCCCGCGCCGCCTCGATGGCGGCGTTGAGCGCCAGCAGGTTGGTCTGGTAGGCGATGTCGTCGATGATGCCGATCTTCTCGGCGATGCTCTTCATCGCCTCGACGGTGCGGCCGACGGCGTCGCCGCCCTCGGCCGCCTGCTTGGCGGCACTCGAGGCCATGCCGTCGGTGATCTTGGCGTTCTCGGTGTTCTGCACGATCGAGGCGCTCATCTGTTCCATGCTCGAGGTCGTTTCCTCGACCGACGCGGCCTGCTCGCTTGACGATTGCGACAGTGACTGGGCGGTGGCGGAAACCTGTCCGGAAGCGTTCGAGAGGTTGTCGGCAGCGGCGCACACTTCGCCGATGGTCTCGACCAACTTGGCGACGGTCTGATTGATGGCGTTCTTCAACTCGTCGAAGTCGCCCTGGTAGCTGCTGGTGATGGTCTGGGTCAGGTCGCCCTGGGCCATCGCTCCCATGATGCGGCGGACCTCGTTGATTGGTCCGACGACGTTGTCGAGGGTGTCGTTGACGCCGGCGACGACCTTCCGGAAATCGCCCTGGTGGCGGCTCGCGTCGGCACGTGTGGCGAGCTTGCCGGCGACCGCCGCCGCCGCCAGCATGCTGGCGTCGGCGACCAGCGCATCGACCGCGTCGATGCAGGTGTTGAGGTTGTGCTTGATGATGTTGTAGTCGCCGCGGTAGGTGTCGGTGATCTTCGGCGGGATGTCACCCTTGGAGATGCGGTCGACGTAGTTGGCGGTGACGTTGAGCGGGGTGACGATGTTGCTGATGGTGTCGTTGACGCCCTTGACGAGCTGGTTCCAGCCGCCGACGAAGAGGTCGGCGTTGGCGCGCTTGCCGAGTTCGCCGTCGGCGGCGGCGCGGATGATGATTTCGGTCTGTGCGAGCAGGTCGCTCATCATCCGGACCATGTTGTTGAGGTTGGTCTTGATGACGTTGAAGTCGCCGTTGTAGTTGTCGGTGATGACCGGCGGAGTGACGCCCTTGGAGATGTCGTCCACATAGCGGGCGGTGACGTTGAGCGGGCCGATGACGGCGTCGAGCGTGTCATTGACGCCCTTGATCACCCGCTGGAAGTCGCCCTGATGCTTGGTGGCGTCGGCGCGCGTCGCCAGCTTGCCGTCGACGGCCGCCCTGGCCAACATTCCGGCATCGCCGATCATGCGCTGCACGCCTGCCTGCACCGCTTGCACGCCTTTCGCGAGCTGGCCGATTTCGTCCCGGCTGTCGATGTCGAGCTTGAAGTCGAAGTCGCCGGTCGCCATCTTGCCAGTGGCGGCGACGATCCTGCTGGTCGGGCCGGTGATCGAGCGGGTGATCAGGAAGGCGAGCAGGCTGCCGATCAGCACGGCGGCAGCGGCCAGGCTGACGATCAGCGTGCGCGTCGATGCGGCGAGGTTCTCCGCGTCCGCACCGACCTTCTCGGCCAACTCGGTCTGGTAGTCGATGAAGGTGTTGACAGCCTTGGTATAGGCGTCGAAGGCCGGGCGGTAGCCCTCGTTGAAATACCTGATCGCCTCGTCCCATTGTTGTGCCCGGATAATCTCCTCGACCTTGAGCGAGGCGGTGATGAAGCCCTTGCGCGCGTCCTTGGCGGCATCGAGGGTGGCCTTGCCCCTGTCGCCGTAGCTGAACTTGTCGAGTTCGTCGAAGCGTGCCGTGACTTTCTTTCTTGCTTCGGCGATCTTCTCCATTTCGCTGCGGGTGGCTGCGTCGCTCCTCAGGATCAGCATGTTGCGATGCCAGCGGCCGACCCCGTTGACGTCGTCGATGATGTCGTTGCCGAGCTTGGTCTTGACGTTCTTGTCCCTGACCAGTCCGGTGACTTCAGTCTGCAGGTCACCGACGCGGGTGACGCCGATGGCGGCAACGACGATCAACAGGAGCAGGGCGATCGCGAAGGCGATGCTGAGGCGGATGCCGATCTTGAGATTGGAAAGCATGGGAAGACCTCTCTGAGGGTGGATCGAAAAACGGTTGAACGGTGCTGCTCGGGCGGTGTGGGCCTTCGGTCAGGGCGGTCCATGCCGGGAACGGGGCGGTTCGAACGAATACCTGTTGGCGCGCGGGCTCTTCATGTGGGCTTCCCTTCAGGCGATCGTCGCCAGCGAGCGCTGCGACACCCGCTGGCCCTCGCGGGCGCTGGCGCGCTCGACCAGCGCCGGGACATCGACGATCAGCGCGACCTCGCCGGTGCCCAGGATCGTCGAACCACCGATGCCGCGGAGGTGCTTGAAGAGCGCGCCAAGCGGCTTGATCACGGTCTGGAACTCACCGAGCAGCGCGTCGACGACGAGCCCTGCCTTGTGTCCCGCGTACTGGACGATGACCACGTTCTGACGACCGGGAACTTCGCCGCCGATGTCGAACAGTTCGCGCAGGCGGACGAAGGGCAGCACCTCGCCACGCAGGTTGAGATAGTTGCGTTCGCCAGGAACGTCGGCGAGTTCGATGCATTCGACGACCGAGTCGAGCGGCACCACATAGGAGGCCTTGCCGACGCCGGTCAGGAAGCCATCGATGATGGCCAGCGTCAGCGGCAGGCGGATGGTGAAGGTCGAGCCCTCGCCCTCGACCGTGGCGACTTCGACGCTGCCGCGCAAGGACTGGATGTTGCGGCGGACGACGTCCATGCCGACGCCACGGCCGGAGATGTTGGTCACCTGGTCGGCGGTCGAGAAGCCGGCTTCGAAGATCAGGTTGGTGATTTCCTGGTCGCTGAGGGTCGCACCGGCGTCGATGAGGCCCTTGTCGATCGCCTTGGCACGGATCTTGTCGCGCGGCAGGCCGCCGCCGTCGTCGATGACTTCGATGACGATGCTTCCCGAGTCGTGATAGGCGTTGAGCTGCACCGTGCCGTTCTCGGGCTTGCCGCGCTCGGCGCGCAGCGCCGCCGCTTCGATGCCGTGGTCGATGGCATTGCGAACCAGATGCATCAGCGGGTCGCCGAGTCTTTCGACCACCGACTTGTCGAGTTCGGTTTCGGCGCCGGTGATGACGAGGTCGATGCTCTTGCCCATCTCGCGCGAGCTGTCGCGGATGACGCGGTTGAAGCGGTTGAAGGTGTCGCCGATCTGCACCATGCGCAACTGCAGCGCCGAGTCGCGGATGTCCTCGACGAGTCGGAGGAGGACCGAGGTCGACTCCATCAGGTCGGACTGCCCACTGCGCTGGGCGAGCAGGTTGGCGCCGGCGCCGGCGATGACCATCTCGCCCACCAGATCGATCAACTGGTCGAGCTTGTCGGCGTGCACCCGCACCATGCGCGCTTCAACGGCCTTCTTCTCGCTGACGACGGTCTGCCGGTTGGCAGCAGCCTCGACCAGTTCCTTGTGTACCACCTTCTGGTCGACCAGGATGTCGCCGATCGGCGTTCGCTGCGGCGTGACGCCAGCGGGGGTGGCGGTGGCGGCCTGCTTCTGCAGCGACAACCCGGCGTCGAGTTCAGCCTGCGTCAGCGCGCCGGAGCGGACGAGGATTTCGCCGAGGCGCATCTTGTCCTCTGGCAACTCATTGATCAACTGGATGTATTCGCTGATCTTCGAGTGCGGCGGCAGGATCCGCAGTGCGCAGTCCTCGCGAACGAACTCGAAGACCTGCTCGATCTGCACCTTGGAAGCGCGTGTCTGGAACCGGATCTCGAAGCCCAGATAGCAACACTCGGGGTCCATCTGCGCTGCCACGGGCATGCCATCGGCCAGCGTCGTGATGGCGATGATCTCGCCGAGCGAACTCAGGTACTGCAGGAAGGCGAGCGGGTCCATGCCGTTTCGCAGCACTGCCGGGCCGAAACGTATCGAGATGTGCCAGGCGTCGGTGTTGACGACGCCGCCGCCCGACGCTTCGAGTTCACTGTTGTGCTCGACCGGCAGTTCGTTGTCGCGCGCGCCGCCGGCGTCGGTCTCGGGATGGCTGTCGAGGAACTGTTTGCTCAGCGTCAACAGCAGCGCATCGCCGCGCGCCTGGACCTCGGCGTCGGGTTGCGGCCGGCCGGCGGCGAGGACGTCGAGCAGGGTGCCGATGTGGTCGCAGCATTCGAGCATCACGGTCGACAGCTCGCCGCTGACCGGGATTTCGCCGTTGCGCAGCTTGTCGAGGACGTTCTCGACCTTGTGCGTGAAGGCCTCGATGAAGTGGCATTCGACGACCCCGGAACCGCCCTTGATGGTGTGCGCGGCGCGGAAGATCGCCTTCAGGTTGTCGGCGTCGTCGGGGTTCTGCTCGAGTCGCAGCAGCCCGTCTTCCATGGCGACCAACTGGTCGCGGCTTTCATTGACGAAGGTGCTGGTCAGCTCATCCATTCTGCTTCCTCATCAGGGTGGTTCGCAGCGTGTTCAGGCGTTGGCGGGGATGACCATCGGGTCACCGAAGACACCGACCAGATTGCAGAAGTCGAGGACCTGCTGGACGCGGGGGCTGTGGCCGCTGATCGTCATCTGCTTGCCTTGCTGGACACCTTCGCGCTTGAGCAGCAGCAGCAGTTGCAGGCCGGCAGTGTCCATTTCGCCGACTCCGGAGAGGTCGAGTTCGAGATGCTCTGTCGCCGCCAGCGCCGCGAGCAGTTGGTCCTTCTGCGCTTGCGCCTGGTAGATCGTCATGTCGTCGACAAGGGCCAGTCGGCTGGCGGCGGTGGTGGTGGTCATCGGTTTTCCTCGTGGTCTCGGATGCGGCGGTTCAGAACAGCTCGACGTTGGACGGCTTCGTCACCGTGGCGGGTTTCAGGGCGGCCGGTGCGCCGTGCGGCGCGGCCGGGTCGCGGGTGGCCGGGCGGCTGCGCGGCAGGCCCATCGCCTGCTTGTGTGCAGCGCGCTGCTGGTCCATGACATAGTTCGAGAACTGGTGCTCGAGCTGCTTGTCGAGTGGCTCGACGGCGTCCTCGCGGCGAACGTCGACGGCACGTTCGAGGACGCCGGCGAGTGCATCGGCGTGCTTGTCGAGACGTTCGATGCCGCCGATCACCTGTTCGACCTGCTGCCGCGTCACGTCCTGGAACTGCACGCTGGCCAGCGTATCCATGAACATCGCGCCAAGCTTGCCGCTGCTTTCGGTGATCGTCGTGAGAATGGCCCGCTCGCGGGCGGTCAGGCCCTCGTAGCTGGCGCCGAGCGAGGCGAGCTGCTGCGCGAAGCGTTCGAGGCTGTCCCGCTCCTCGTTGATATGCGAATGAGCGAGCTTGTCCTTGAACTGGCGTTCGATGATGCCGGCGACGGCGATGATTCCGTCGTTGATCTTCTTGACCGCGGTTTCGGTTTCCTGCGACAGCTTGCGGACTTCGTCGGCAACGACCGCGAAGCCGCGCCCGGCCTCACCGGCACGGGCGGCCTCGATCGCCGCATTCAGCGCCAGCAGGTTGGTCTGGCCGGCAATGTGCCGGATCAGGTCGACCAGAGTCTGCAGCGATTTGGCTTCGCGCACGGCTTCGGCACTGCGCTCCTGATCCTCGACTGCATCCTCCATGCGCTGGGCGATGAACGCTTCCAGCTTGCCGATCAGTTGGCAATTGCCGCCGATCTTCGCTTCCGACTCGTGCGCCATCGCCGCCGATTCCGCCGCGGCTTCGGCAACGAAGCGGTTGAGGTCGGTGACCACCTCGTCGATCGTCTGCAGCCGCGAAGTGACGTCGTAAGCCGCTTTCTCCGTCTGCTCGACGACGCTGCGCAACTGCCCGACGAGCACCTTGTTGAAGCGCGGAATCTCCCGCAGTTCGGGCATCGCGACGCGCTGACAGACCTTGTTCGCCGGGCAGCGATGGCGTTCATCCTTGAGCCCCTCTTCGATTCCCATGCTGACATCGCTGTACAGCACGCGTGAGACACTGCGTTGAACGGCGATGAAGATCAGCAAGCCGAGCAGGGTGATCAGGGTGTCGACGCTGCGGTCGCCGAGGTCGAAGGTGGTGGTGAGAAACGCGTCGTAGGTGTCGTGCGCCAGGAAAACGACGACGACGAGGACGAGGGCCGCCGCGACGCCGGTGATCAGCGTACGCTGGCGGTATTGTCGATACGGCTTGCTGGGAAAGTTGGCCATTGTCGGCAGCTAGCGGATGACCAGCTTGACGGTATTCAACAGGTCGTCGGCGGTCGCCGGCTTGACGATCCAGCCCGAGGCGCCGGCGGCTTTCGCCTCCTGTTTGCGGCTCTGCTGCGACTCCGTGGTGAGGAACAGGATCGGCAGGAAGCGGTAGGCGGCCAGCGAACGGACCTTCTTGATCAGCTCGATGCCGTTCATTCCCGGCATGTTGAGGTCGGTGATCAGCAGGTCGACCTTGATGCCGGCGTTGAACTTTTGCAGCGCTGCCTCGGCGTTGGCTGCCTTTTCGACGGCGTAGCCGGCCTTGCCGAGGATGCTCGAAACGCTGAGCAGGATCGTCGCCGAGTCGTCGACCAGGAAAATCGTCTTTGTCATGTTGTGCCCTCCGCGTGTCGGCGCTGGCCGGGACCGCCGCCCGCCGTGTTCGATGAGGGTGAAGCGTAGCGGCGCCGCTGTCGGGCGACCATCCGGAGATACACGGGCGCGTCAGGGGAAATACGGAGAACGGGACGCTGCCGGCGTGGTGCGGCGGATGCGCGAGCCGCGCGGCCGGTCGCGGCGCACCCTTCTTTCCGCTAGACTGGCGGCCTCGTTCCGCCCGCTGGAGGAGCCTCGATGCCAGTCATCAAGCTTCGGCCAGTGCCGTCGCGGCGCCAGCCTGGCAGACCCCCGGCGGCGCCGCGGTGGCACGCACCGCTGCTCAGTCTAGGGGCGGCTGGCCCGCGGCCATCGCCGCCAGTTGGGCGGCGTTGCTGGCTCCGGCCTTGGCCATGATGCTGGCCCGGTGGCTTTCGACGGTCCGTTCGCTGATTCCGAGTTCGGCGGCGATGAGCTTGCTGCGCTTGCCGTCGATGATGCCGCGGAGCACCTCGCGTTCGCGGCGGGTCAGCGCGCGTTGCCAGCCGTCGTTGCCGCTGCCTGCGGCCGATTTGTCGGTGGCCAGACGAACGGCCTGATTCACGCGCTCGATCAATTGCTGCACGTTGAAAGGTTTTTCTATGAAATCGAAAGCACCCAGGCGCATGGCGCGTACCGCGGTCGTCACGTCGGCGTGGCCGGTGAGGAAGATCACCGGCAACCCCGGTTCACGGTCGCGCAGCCAGTCGTGGACCTCGGGTCCGCTGATGCGCGGCATGCGGATGTCCAGCAGTACGCACGCGGCCTTGCCCGGCTGCCAGCGGCGCATGAAGTCCTCCCCCGAAGCGTGCTGCTCGGCGACCAGGCCGATACTCGCGAGGACCTCGGCGAGGAAGCGGCGAACCTGCGCGTCATCATCGACGATGCAGACCGTCTGCTTGCTGGGTGCAGTCATGATGTGCGGAAGGAAGGCATGGCTGAATCCCGGGAAGACTTCGCGAGCGATTGTAGCCACTTTCGGCTGCAGCATCCACCAGCCGGCAGAACGCGGTTTCTGCCGGCGTTCGCCGGTAACCGCGCGGCGGCTGCCGGACATGGGTGGCTCCGGCCATGGCTGAGCGCGCGCCACAGACTGCCGCCGACGACCGGATGCCGCCGCTGCCGGGCGCGCCGCGAGGGATCGAGCGCCTGCTCGCCATGGGCGCGGTGGCGGGTGGCCTGGCGCACGAGTTCAACAATCTGCTGCTCGTGATGCAGGGCTTTGCCGGGCTGGCGAGGGCGCTCCTGCAGGCCGGTGGTGACAACGAACGCGTTCTCTCGTACCTCGACGAAGTCGGCATCGCCGGCCAGCGGGCACAGGTGCTCGTGCAGCAGTTATCGACCCTGGTGTGCGCGCGCGCGCCGCGGCTCGAAGCGGATGCCTTTGCCGCCGTCTGCGGCGAAGTGGTCGCAGCGTGCGCCGCAACCTTTGCCGAGCAGGTGACGCTGTCGGTCGACATCGAGGATCAGTTGCCGGCGCTCAGCGTCGACCGTTCGCACCTGCACCGCCTGTGGTTCAATCTGGTTCGCAATGCCTGCGAGGCGATGAATGGAGCGGGTGCGGTGCTTCTTGCGGCGCGCCGATCGGGTTGCGTCGAGGGGAAGACCTGTGCCTCGTGTCGGCAGGTCTTCGCAGGCGACTTTGTTCGCCTGGCGGTCAGCGACCGCGGGCACGGCATCGCGGCGGCGCTTCGCGAACGGGTTTTTGAACCCTTCTTCAGCGGCGGCCGTCAGCGTTCGGGACTCGGCCTGACTGCCGTGCATTCGCTGGTGCATCTGTATGGTGGCCACCTGCAGATCATTGACCGGCCGGGTGGCGGGACGGAGATGGTCGTCTTCCTGCCGCTGCCGGCGGCAGGAGTTGCCGGCATGGGCGACGGCCGCGGAACTGACGGTGGCGGTGCGTCAGGGAGCGAGCGATGAGCGCAACCAGCGCGTCACGGCGTCGAGCAGCGCGTCCATCGCGAACGGTTTGCCGATGAAATCATTGATTCCTGCGCGCCGGCACTGGTCGACGACGTCGCCCAGAACGTTGCCGCTCAGTGCGATGATCGGAACGGTTGCATACGACGGCAGCAGGCGAATCTGGCGAGCGGCTTCGAGGCCGTCGATCTGCGGCAGTTGCAGGTCCATCAGGATGAGCGCATAGCGGCTGGCGGCGGCGAGGGCGACCGCTTCTTCGCCGCTGCGTGCAAAATCGGCCGGCAAGTCCACGCTCTCAAGCATGGCCCGGATCAGGTCGCTGTTTGCCCGTTGATCGTCCACGATCAGTACGCGGCTGGCGCTGCGTCGGCGGTCGGCAGTCCCGGCAGCCTCTGCCGGCACGACGGCGGGCGTCTCGGGGGATCGGCCGCGCGTCGTTCTCCGCAGCCGCAGGGTGAACCAGAATGTGCTGCCGGCGCCTGCGGCGTTCTCGATGCCGGCTTCGCCGCCCATTCGTTCGGCTATCTGGCGGACGATGGCGAGCCCGAGGCGGGCGCCCGCAGCGGCGTCCGGCAGGGATTTGCCGGCCACATCGCATTCCTGGAAGAACCGTCCGGCCGCCGCGGTGGAAATCTCGATGCCGGCGGTGGCCTCAAAGCGGAGCAGGACACTGCCGGGATCTTCCGTTGCTGCCCGCAAGTGCAGCATGATGCAGCCATGATCGGTCATCCGGATCGCACTCTTGGCGTAGTTGAGCATGGCCTGGCGGATGCGGCCCGGGTCGCCGATCAGCGGTCCCGGCAGCGGCTGCACATCGGCGCGCAGCCGGAGCCCCTTCCTGCGCGCCTGTCCCTGTGTCATTTCGATGACGTTGGCGACGATTCGGGCCAGGTCGAGCGTCGTTTCGTTGAGGATCAGCTTGCCGGACTGGATTTTCGCCAGTTCGAGGACCCCGGTGATCAGGCTCAGCAGGTGTTGCGCCGCCTCGTTCATCTGTTCGAGACGCTGCTTCTGCTTCGCCGGCAGGTCGTCGCGGCGCATCAGTTCGACGAGGCCGACGATGGTCGTCAATGGGGTCCGGATCTCGTGACTCATGCTGGCAAGGAAGGAGCTCTGCGCGGAACCGGCGGCTTCGGCTTCGTCGTGCGCGCCAGGCCGTTGCCGTGGTCGCTCCGCGACGGCCGCTGCGGCGACTTCGCGCTGCGGTTGCCCGTCATCGCCGTATTCCGCGTCGGTGATGTCGCGGATGCTGCCGACGAGCTGCGGCAGGCCATCGAGGGGCGAGCGGACCAGTTGCAGGCGGCTGACGACATGGCGTTCGCGCTGGTCTGCCTGGCGGACGATGCGGTATCGGATCGTGCCGACCTTGCCGCTGGCGATGGCTTTCTGCAACTGCGCACGAAAGGCCGGCAGGTCCTCCGACACGACGGTCGCTTCGAGTTCGGCGAGCGAGGCCGGAGCCACGCTGCAGCCGTGGATGCATTGCCAGCCGCGCGTGCACTGGAGCGTATCGGTCGCGATCTGCCACCGCCAGGCACCGCTTTGCAGCAGTCGCTCGCCCACCTCGAGAAGACTTTCACTGGCCGCCGTCCCGCCGGCGGAGCCGTCCGCTTCACACCACATCCTGATCCCCCTGTTGCGCTTCGGCCAGGGGCGCGTGCCGTCTGACCGCCGCCGCGAACTATAGCGCAATCGTTTCGTCGGGTCCGAGGCAACGCGCCGGCTGCAGCACTGCCGCCGGCACCTGCGGCAGCGGCAGCGAGGAAAAACGGGATCGCAGGCGGCAAATTGGCATACCATGAGCGGCCCCATCAACCACTGCGGAGGAGACAGAAATGCACATCGGCGTACCCAAGGAGATCAAGAACCACGAGTATCGCGTCGGCCTGACGCCTTCATCGGTGCGGGAGATGGTGGCGCATGGTCATCGGGTGACGGTCGAGACCGGTGCCGGACGCGGCATCGGCGCCACCGACGAGGTCTATCAGAAAGCCGGGGCGGTCATCGCCGCGACGGCCGCCGAAATCTTCGCTACCGCCGAGATGATCGTCAAGGTCAAGGAGCCGCAGGCGGGTGAGCGGGCCATGCTGCGCGAGGGACAGATCCTCTACACCTACCTGCACCTGGCGCCCGATCCCGAGCAGTGTGCCGACCTGGTGCAGAGTGGTGCCGTCTGCATTGCCTACGAAACCGTGACGCAGCCGGGTGGCGGTCTGCCGCTGCTGGCGCCGATGTCCGAGGTTGCCGGCCGGCTGTCGGTGCAGGCCGGCGCCTATTGCCTGGAGAAGGCGCATGGCGGGATGGGCGTCCTGCTCGGTGGCGTTGCCGGTGTGCCGTCGGCGCGGATCGTCATTCTCGGCGGCGGCGTCGTCGGCTCGAACGCGGCGCAGATCGCCGTCGGCAGCGGCGCGCAGGTGGTGGTGATCGACCGCAACATCGACGTCCTGCGGCGCATGGACCGGCTCTTGGGTGCGCGCGTGATGACCGTCTTCTCCAACCGCGACAACGTCGAGCAGCACGTGCTGCGCGCCGACCTCGTCATCGGCGGCGTCCTCATCCCGGGTGCCGCCGCGCCGAAGCTGATCAGCCGGCAGATGGTCGAGGCGATGAAACCGGGGTCGGTGATCGTCGACGTGGCGATCGACCAGGGGGGCTGCTGCGAGACGGCCAAGGCGACGACGCATGCGGCGCCGACCTACATGGTCGGCAACGTCGTGCATTATTGTGTCGCCAACATGCCGGGCGGCGTGCCGCGGACCTCGACCTACGCCCTGAACAACGCCACGTTGCCGTTTGCACTGCAGATCGCCGACAACGGTTGGCGGCAGGCGCTGCAGGACGACGAGCATCTGCGCAACGGGCTGAACGTCGCTTTCGGCAAGGTCACCTGCCGGGAAGTCGCAGAAGACCTCGGCTATGCGTACCACGACGCACGTTCGGTTCTGGCAGCCGGCTGAGCAGGAAGGGCGGCAGCGGAATCCTCGCCGCCGCCGCGCCGCCCGCCACGCATCGGCGTGGCGGGCGGCGATACTGCGATCGGCCGGCCGGCCCCTTGGGGGGGCCGGCTTTCGATTCTTTCCGGATCGGGCAGCCGGCCCCTTTGGGGGGCCGGCTTGGGACTTCGTTCTGGGCGGATCCTCAGACGGTCCGGCGCTTGCGCAGGCCGCCGAGGGCGGCCAGGCCGAGACCGATCAGGGCGAGCGACGCCGGTTCCGGCACTGCCTGTTCGTCGGCAAGACCGACGACGCCGACGGTGAAACCGTGCCAGTTCTCCGAGGTGTCGGTGAAGCTGATCGAGGTATGCACACCCGGCAGGCGAATCACGCCGTGTACTTCGCCGCTGCCGAAGAACCCGGTTCCCGCCTGGTTGAGGATCGGCGTCCCGCTGCCCCAGTAGCCGCCGCCGAAGCTCAGGATCTCGATCGGCACGCCGAAGTCAACCGTGTTGCCGTTCCAGCTCACGAGGGCGATCAGCGGATCCTGCACCGCCTGCGAGAAACTGATGGTCTTGGTACCGCCCGCGTTCAGGGCGATGATGTCGGATGCCGGCGGTGCGTTGTCCACAACGGCCGAGGTGTACGGCGTCGCGGGGTTCCAGTAGTTGGTCCCGGCGCCGGTCGTGACGAAACTGTAGGCGCCGCTGTAGCTGACATTGACGGTGCTGGCGCCAACGCTGAGGGTGCCGACCGCTCCCGGCGCAGCCGTCGTCACCGCCGTCCAGTCGGTCCAGAACGCTGGCGCCGCGAAAGCGGCGGCCGAAGTCAACGCCAGCAGCGAGCCGAGAAGAGCATTGATTTTCTTGGTCATTGGAATTCTCCAGTCAGGTTGTCCGATTTGCGAGAGCCAGCCCCGTCTTGCATGCTGCCCGCACAGTCCGGTGTCGGACGCGGCAGGCAGGTTGCCGTCAGCGCTCATTGGCGTGCTGCTCATGTCGGTCATGAAGCATATACCGTGCCAGTATTGCAGCGCCTTGTTATAAAGTGAATTTATTTCTTGTCGGGGTCTCGACTGTAAAGAAAACCGACGCTTGGCAGCCCGCTGGCGATGCGTCCAGCCTTCGCCGGATGATGCCTCGCTGCATCTCAGCTGGCAGCGCCTCAAGCTTCAATGCGCGCAGCTTCTCCTGGTCTTCGAGCAGCCGCAGTCCTTCGCGGACGACTTCGCCGGCATTGTTGTGGCGTCGAGGGATCGCGGACCAGCAACACAGGGCAAGGTGTCGCCAAGTCACGACTGCCTGCGCGGCCCCGCAGGGCGCGCAACCGGCAGCAACACTTGCCGCGGTGGCGTGGGATCTCCTATCCTTCGAGCCAGTGACGTTCCATCCGACCCTCTGCGGCGTGAAGCGGCTGGACGGCGATGGCGACGGCGCATCCAGCGCGTCGCCGCAGCGGCCCCAACGAGTTCACCATGCTCCCTCCGCCTCCACCCGTCGTTCTGATCCTTGGCACGGACGCCGCCGGCAAGGATTACGTCGCTGAGTTCCTGATCCGCCGCTGGCGAGCGTCCGGCCATCGCGTCGCGAAGCGCGCCGGCGGGTTCGCTGCGCCGGCCGCCGACGCCCGCTCCAGCAGCGAACGCAAGGGAAGCGGGGGTCGGTTTCAGGAGCGCGCGTTCCTCGGCCTGTTCCCGCTGCTGCGCCCGCTGCTGCCCGCAGTGGCCGGCTGGCTCCTGGCCCGCGACCGGCGCCGCTTCCGGCCGTCGGCGCTTCCCCTGGTGGTGGTCAGCCATACCGCGCTGCGGCTGTTGGCGCTGTTTCTGGGCCAGCACGGCGACGGGTGGATCGCTCTCCTCGCCCGTCACCCGGAGCTGGCACGTGCCCTGCGTGCGGTGGGGCCGCCCGGAACGATGGTCGCGGTGCTCGATGTCTCTCCAGAGACTCGCCGCCAGCGGATTGTCGCCCGCATTCAATCGGGCACCGTCGATCCCCTCGACGACTACATGCTTGCCGACCCGGAACGCGCCGAGCGCATCGAGCGATGCCTGGTCGAGCTGGCGACCCACTACCTGAACGCGACCGTCATCAGGAACGACGACCTGGATGACGCCGCACTCGAACGCGAACTCGCTCGCGTGCTCGGCGCGGTACCGTTCCTCCCCCACTTGAAGCACGAGTGACGGCAATCGCCGACGAAGCCTCGCTCGACAAATGTTCGGCGCGCTGCAATCAGAATGCCTTGCCCGCGTCTGGCGAAAGCCAGAGGTCGTGGGCGCATCGCTGCCGAACACGGGCGTCGATCGATGAATCGGGCGCCACGCGGCCTGGTGAGTGTGCGGGCCGCAACGCCAGCAAACGTCGGGGGCGACTCGAAGCGGGTGCGGCACGGGCCGGGTTACCGGTCGATGCGGAAACGCTTGCGGACGACGCGTCGGATCTCCTATCCTTCGCCACAAGGAGGAGTCTATGCCTGCACTGGGCTGGATCGCTGCGGGTACTCGACCACATCACGTGCGCCCCGACGGGGCAGGCCGAGCGCAGGAGCCATAGAGGATGCCCACACCGACAGCCGCTCCGGTCCACCCGCCCCCTGCGGCGGCGCTGACGATTTTCCTGAGTTCGACCATCGGCGACTACGAAGACTATCGTCGCGCAGTGCAGGACGTGCTGCTCAGGAAGGCCGAATGCGCGTGCTTCCTGAGCGAGGACTGGATAGGCGGATACGACGCGACGCTCGAGAAGTGCCGGCAGCGGGTGTGTCAATCGGCAGGCTTCATTCTGCTGCTGGGCCACTGGTACGGATCGATCCCGCCTGGCAGGGAGCAGTCGATCACGCATCTCGAGTTCGAATGGGCGCGGGATCGGTGGCAGGGCGACCCATTTCCGAAGATGGCGGTGCTCAGGCCGAAACCCGGCACGCAGGTGGACGACAGGCTGAAGGAGGAAGCGCTGAGGATTCTCGCTACGAGGGAACGGGAGGAACGCGATCGGCATGCCGCACGCCTTCTGAAGTTTCACGCCGAGGTCGATGACAGGCAGACGGAATGGCGAACGATCCGGACCTTCGCAGACATCCATGACCTCAGGGAACACACTCTGGTCATCGGCAGGGACTGGCGCGGCCACACGCCGATGGCCGCGGCCCAGGGTCTGGTCGATGCGGAGAAGGGCGCGGCCGAGCCCCGGCTGCGCGACGACCAGCTCGGAAGGCTCGGGCGTGAGCCGCAGCACGCAGCGCTCAGGAAGGTATTGAGCGGCCTAGCCGCGCATCCGGACGTGCCGGCCGTGGCGGTCCTGGTGAATGGCGACAGGGACGCCGGGCAGCGAGCCTTCGTGACTTACGTGCAGGGCAGCCTGTTGAAGAATCATCGGCCGAAGCGAAAGATCGGCCGGCTGCCACCCGGCAGCAGCACCCTGCCGGCGCTGGTGGCGTGGGTTGCCGGTACGCTGGGGCTGGCGGGCGCCACGGGCGTGGCTACGCCCGAAGCACTGGCGGACGGCGTCGTCGAGGAACTGAAGCATCAGCCGCTGCACTTCGCCATCGACCGCGTCGCTGCGGACTACCCGGGAGGGGTCGCCGCGTTTCAGCGCGACCTCTGGCAACCCTTCTGGACCCGGTTGAAGCTGTTGCGAAGCCAGCGGCAGGTCGCCAACCGGCTGGTGGCGATCGTCACGGACCACTCGGGCGCCGCCGGCGACTGGCACGGCAGCGTGGTCGATGCGCAGGGCACGAAGTCGGCGGACGATTTTTCCCGGCTGATTGCGCTGCCCCGGCTCGGCCCTGTCGACGAGACCGATCTCTACGACTGGTTCGACGCCCTCGAAGTGCCGGACGACCCGCCAGGACGCCGGCAGGAACTGATGCGCCGCGCACTGCGCGACGAGGAAAGCGGAGAACTTGATGGCACGCCGCTGCACGTCTTCGAACGTCTGCAGGGCGAGCGGCTGTGGTCCGAAGGAGACGATGCATGAACGAACCCCGCTATACAGGCAAGGCGACCGACTTCTATCTGGCATCCGACTCGATCGCCGAGATCGTCAACCTCGCGATCGACCTCAGGCGGCCGATCCTGGTGGAAGGCGAGCCCGGCTGCGGCAAAACGATGCTGGCCTACTCGATCGCCGCGGAGAAGAAACTCGGCGCGGTGGTCAAGATCCCGGTCAAGAGCACCTCGCGTGCCCAGGACCTGCTCTACCGGATGAATGCGCTGCGCCGGCTGCAGGATGCGCAGAACCCGCAGAACACGCGGGCGCAGCACGTCCATCCCTATCTGAGCCTGGGCCCGTTGGGCGCGGCGATCAACGGCAGGAAGCGCTGCGTGGTGCTGATCGACGAGGTCGACAAGGCCGACATCGACTTTCCGAACGACCTGCTCGACGTGCTCGACCGCTTCACCTTCCAGATTGACGATCTGCCGGAGGAAGAGGAGCAGCAATGCCTGCGGGAACGAGGCTTCGGCAGGACGATCGAGGGCAACAGCGACGCGCCGCCGATCGTGGTCATCACCAGCAACCGCGAGAAGCGGCTGCCGGAGCCGTTCCTGCGCCGGTGCCTTTATGTGCGGGTGAAGTTTCCGGAGTCGGCCGATGAATTGCTTGACATCGTGCGCATGAACACCGGGCTGGCGCCCGAAGAACTGGGCGATGCCGTTCTGGTCGCGGCGGTGGAAGCTTTCCTGCGCGTGCGGCGCCTGGCGGTGGGCAATACGCAGAAGCCACCGAGCACCAGCGAGCTGATCGACTGGGTGCAGATCCTGCACTGGAGCGGCGAGACGCCGGAGTCGATCAACCAGGACGCCAACCGCCCGCCGCACTGGGGCGTGCTGTTCAAGACGATGGCCGACCTCGACGGCTACGAATCGCTCTCGCGCCCGCAAGCCAGGCCGGCTTGACGGCGCTCGCCGACCATGCGCCCGCCTCTGGAAGGACTCTTCCTGCATCTGGTCCGTAGCGGTTTCCCGTTGTCGGTGCGCGACTACGAGGATGCTCTGGCGGCGTTGCGGCTCGGGCACGGCACGCTGACACGCGAGCGACTGCATCGGCTGTGCGAGACGCTCTGGGCGCACAGCGACGAGGAGCGGATCCACCTGGCGAGGCTGTTCCGCGATCTGCCCCGGCCGACGCCCGAGGCGATCCGCGCCATGACGCACATGCGCCAACCCGAGGAGTCCGGGCCGCCAGCCGCCGCCGGGACTGAGCGGGCGAAGCCGGCGGGCGAGACCCGGCAGGAGCCGGCGCCGGCGCCCGTGGTGGAGTTCGCCGCCGCTGCCGAGGCAGGCGGGATCGGCTTGCCGCAGGCGGCGATTCCGCCCGGGCTGTTGCAGCCGCACGTCCTGACGCCCCGACCGGCGGTCGGCCTGCGACAGATGATCGTCACCTGGCGCCGGTTTCGCCTGGCGCGTCGCAGCGGACCGAAGGTGCAGCTCGACATCGCTGCGACGATCGCCGAGAAATGCCGCTGCGGCACGCTGACCGAGCCGGTGCTGGTGGCGGAGCGAAGCAACCTGGCCCGGCTGCTGGTGCTCTTCGACGCAAGCCCGAGCATGGCGCCATGGCGTGGGACGGGCGCGGTCGTCGCCGATTCGCTCGGCCGCTCGCAACTCGGGCATGCGGCAATCCACTATTTCGACAACGATCCCGCGGAAGGACTGTTCGAATCGGCCAGGCTGATGCGGCCACAGTCGCTGCGGGACGTGGCGCGACAGCATCCGGCCTGCGCCTTGCTCGTGATCGGCGACGCGGGTGCCGCCCGCGGCCGCAGCGATCGCGAACGAATCCGCTCGACACGAACATTCGCCGAGCTTGCACGGGACGCCGGATGGTGGCCGATCGCCTGGCTGAACCCGATGCCGCGGCCGCGCTGGGCCGGCAGTTCGGCCGCGCGCATCGCCGCCATTCCCGGCATCGCCATGTTCGAGTTCACCGAGGACGGACTGATCCTGGCGGTCGATCACCTCCGCGGCAAGGGGAGGCACTGAGCGATGGTCGAACGTGCCGCCGATCCGGGACCGCTGCGCGCATACGAACTGGTCATGGCGTTTGCCGCCCGGCGCGGCGAGGCGGCGCTGCGCCTGGCGATGCACGCGGCGCTGCCGCAGGTGCTGCGCGCCGAGCTGCTGCATCTGATCCGGCTCAACTTCCTGCCGGAAAGCGCCCATGATCTGGCGGTCGAGGCCGACGTCCTCTTTGCGCCGTTCTGCGAGGACATCGGCAACGGCTACTACTGCTTCGCCGGCAATGCGCGCCTGCAACTCCTGCAGGGCCTGGATCCGGCCTACCGCGAGGAATCGATCGCGCGCTCGGTGCAGGTCGCGCGCTTCATGCTGGATTACCTCGAGCACGAGCGGCGCAACGTCCGTGCCGTCGGTGACCGCCTGCATTCCGACTGGATCGACGTCGAGCGCTGGAGTGCGCTCGCGTTCGCCGAGCCAGCGCTCGCCGCCGGCCAACTGGCCGCCGCGCTGGCGCACGCGACGGCGAGCGACGACGTCGCCGCGCGTGTCCGCGTCGGCGGTCTGGCGTCGGCGCTGGCGGCGCCGCTGGTGCGCTTCGGTGAGCTGCTCACCTATGCCGAAGGTGTCGAAGCCTTGCAGGCGGGCGATCATGACCAGGCCATCCGCCTGTTCGGCGCCATTCCCGATCGCGAGTTGGAGGTGGCGGGAATCCGGCTCAAGTCGCCGCGCCGCGTGCTTGCCGAGAGCATCGAAAGGGAAGCGCCCGCGTTTTCGCCAGCCGAATCGCACGAAACGGCGGAGCCCCCGGCCGCAGCGGAGGAGGCGCCAGTCGAGCCGGCGGTGCCTAACCCGCCGGAACGTGGCGGCATCTTCATCGTCCATCGGCGCGACGACGCCGCCAGCCAAGCCATGCGGTTGCGCGAATCGTTGCGGGCGCGATTCGGCGATCGGGTTTTCGCCGACGTCGCGGACATCGAGGCGGGTGCGGATCTGCTCGCGACGATTCGCTCGGCGATCCGCGAGTCGGCTGCCGTGGTCGCCCTGATCGGCCCACGCTGGCTCGATTCGCGCCAATCGGATCGGCGCCGCCGTATCGACTCAGGCGGCGATTTCGTACGCATTCAGCTCGCAGAAGCCCTGCAGAGTGGCATCCAGGTGGTTCCGGTGCTCGTCGGTGGGGCCGCGCTGCCGCGGGCCGACGAGCTTCCCGGCGATCTGGCGCGACTGGCGGACGTGCACGCACTCGAGCTGCACGATGCCGATTGGGAGGCCGACTGTACGCGGCTTGCTGACGTGCTCGAGAGGTTTGGCCCCGAAGTTGAGCGCATCGCCTCTGGCGCGCAGGTCGAAGAACGCAAGGGGCTGCGGCCGTTGCGGGTCTATCTGTCCGCGACCATTGCAGACCTCGCGCGCGAGCGGGAAGCGGTCGTCGCTTCGTTGCAACGGCTGGGACATCAGGTGGTCGGTGCGGAAGCGTATGTGGCTGCAGACCAGCGGCCGTTGGCACAGGCGTACGGCGACATAGCCGCCTGCGACGTGCTCGTCTGCATCGTCGCCTGGGCCTACGGCTTCATTCCGGAGTCGTCCGCCGGGAATCCCGAGCAGCGATCGATCGTCGAACTCGAGTACCAGCAGGCTCTTGCACTGGGCAAACCGGTTCTCGTCTTCATGCTCCGCGAGGACGTGTCGTGGAACCCCAAGGTCATGGACGCGATGACCGGGGCGGGCGAGAAGGGCAGCCGGATTGCCGCCTTCCGCAAGGAACTGTTGGGAAGCCACATGGTGCGTGTTTTCCACACGGCTGACGAGCTTGGTGCGCTGGTGCTGGAGGCGGTCAGCGTCCTGGACGAGCGCCGGAGAGACAGCGATCAGCAGCGCGTCGCCAGCGAGGCGCTGCTCGAGTCCGAGCGACTGCTCGCGGAGATCGCACGGCCGGAAACGGATGATGCTCGGCGCGCCGAGATCGGCGACCGGCTCGATCGAATCGGTGATTCGCGAGCGGGCGTCGGCATCCGGTCGGACGGGACCCCCGAATTCGACTGGCGCGAGATTCCGCCTGGATCCGTTCAGCTTGGGGGATTCAGAGGCACCACGTTCGCGGTCGAGCGCTTCTTCATCGCCGCCTACCCGGTGACCTGGCGGCAATACCGGGCTTTCGTCGACGATCCGCACGGCTATCGGGACGAGCGCTGGTGGCAGGACCTGCGGCACGAGAAAGCACCCGGCGAGCAGGGTCGGCGGACCGACAACCGCCCGGCGGTGAATGTCTCGTGGTACGATGCCATCGCCTACTGCCGCTGGGCGAGCGTGCGCCTGGGTTACGAGCTGCGCCTTCCGAACGAGTGGGAATGGCAACAGGCCGCCACCGGAGGCGATCCGACGCGGACCTACCCTTGGGGACGGGACTGGGAGGAGGGACGTGCCAACACCGTCGAGAGCGGGTTGCGTCGCGCGACCGCGGTGGGCGTGTATCCTGCCGGGGCGACGCCACAAGGCGTTCTCGACATGGCGGGCAACGTGTGGGAGTGGTGCCTGAACCCGTACGACTCACCGAACGATACCGCGCCACGCGGCTCGTCCCGGCGCGTGGCGCGCGGCGGCTCCTGGAACTACCACCGCGACTTCGCGCGCTGCGCCTTCCGCCTCGTCAACGTCCCGGGCGTCCGCGACGACAGCCTGGGGTTGCGGTTGGTGTGTGTCTCCCCCATCCTGAAGCGCTGACCACTGGATCTCTGATCTCTGTCAACTCTGTTCCACTGCCACTCTGAAACGCCGCGCAGCGGCGTTTTGCGGGGCGCGCAGCGCCCCGCGCGCGCGATCGGGGGGGCCGTGCTTGGCGGCGGCGCGTGTTGCCGGCGCCGCCGACTGGCGATGCCGGCAGCAGGCCGCCGTCAGCGCCCTTCGCCGCGCGCCGCGAGGTAGATGCCGGCGAGCAGGAGGACGAAGCCGACCCCCTGCACGAAGGCGAACGATTCGCCGAAGAAGAGCCAGGCGAGGAGTGCGCTGCCGACCGGCTCGCCGAGCGTGACGACGGCGATGAAGGTCGGCGAGACGTGCTTCAGCGACCAGTTGTACGAGCTGTGGCCGAGCAGTTGCGGGCCGACCGCCATGCCGACGGCGACGAGATACGCGGCCGAGCTGTAGCCCGCAAGCGGGGTGCCGCTGCCCAGGCACGCGAGGACGAGGAAGAGCGCGGCGCTGCCGTAGGCGAGCCAGACGTAGGCGGGCAGCGGCAGGTTGGCGCGCAGCCGGCGGCCGAGCAGCAGATAGGCGGAAAAGCACCAGCTGCCGGCGACGGCGAGGAAGTTGCCGAGCAGCGGGTTGCTGCCGGCGTTGCTGCTGCGGCTGTCGCTCCAGAAGATCAGCAGGCTGCCGCTGAGCGAGACGACGATGCCGACGCTCGTCAGCCGGCCGGGCCGCTCGCCGAAGAGCAGGAACGAGGCCATGCCGATCCACAACAGGTTGGTCGTCACCAGCGCCGTGCTGCTCGCCACCGAGGTGTATTCGAGCGAGCTGATCCAGGTCGCGAAGTGCAGCGCGAGAAAGAAGCCGGCAGCCGCGGTGAGCAGCGCCTGCCGCCCGCCCAACGAGCGCAGCGTGCGCGTCGACTGCCAGAGCGCGAGCGGTGTGATGAGCAGTGCCGCCAGACCCAGGCGGAGCGTCGCGATGGCCAGCGACGGCAGCCCCTCGGCCTGTGCGAAGCGCGCCAGGATGGCGCCGAAGGAGATCGCCAGGAGGCCGACGGCGAGAACCAGGAACGGCAGCCAGCGGGGCGGCGCGCCCGCCTGCTCAGGTGGCTCGGGCGGCATGGCCTCCTTCGAGATAGGCCGCGTGCACCTCCGGATTCTCGAGCAGTTCGCGACCCGTGCCGGCGAGGATGATCTGCCCGTGCTGCAGGACGTAGCCGCGGTGCGCGACGCGCAGCGCGTGGTGGGCGTTCTGCTCGACGAGGAGGATCGTCATGCCGTGCTCGCGATTGAGTTCGCGGACGATCTGGAAGATCTTCTTGATGTAGAGCGGCGCCAGACCGAGCGAGGGCTCGTCGAGCAGCAGCAGTTGCGGGCGGCTCATCAGCGCGCGGGCGATCGCCAGCATCTGCTGCTCGCCGCCGGAAAGGGTGCCGGCGCGCTGCTGGCAGCGTTCCTCGAGAATCGGGAAGAGGACGTACATGCGCTTCAGGTCGACGGCGAAGTTCGCCTCCTCGCCGAGCACTGCGCCCATCTGCAGGTTCTCGAGCACCGTCATGCGGGGGAAAATCCGTCGTCCTTCGGGGACCAGGGCGATGCCGCGGCGGGCGATGTCGTGCGTGGCGAGGCGGGTGATGTCCTCGCCATCGAAGACGATGCGCCCGCCGGAGGCGCGCGGCTGGCCGAAGATGGTCATCATCAGCGTCGACTTGCCGGCGCCGTTGGCGCCGATCAGCGTCACCACTTCGCCGACCTGTACCGACAGATCGACCCCGTGCAGCGCGTGGATGGCGCCGTAGTGGGCGTGTACGCCCCCCAGTTCGAGCATCATGGGCGTACCCCCGCGGCGAGTTCCTCGTCGGCATCTTCCTCGCCGAGATAGGCCTTGATCACGTTCGGGTCGCGCTGCACTTCGGCCGGCGATCCCTCGGCGATCTTGCGGCCGTAGTTGAGGACGCAGATGTGGTCGGAGACGTTCATGACGACGCTCATGTCGTGCTCGATGAGCAGGATGGCGATGCCCTCGTCGCTCGCCAGGTGCTTGAGCAGGACGTTGAGCTCGGCCGACTCGCGCGGGTTGAGGCCGGCCGCCGGCTCGTCGAGGCAGAGCAGCAGCGGGTCGACGCAGAGCGCGCGGGCGATCTCGATGCGCCGCTGCATGCCGTAGGGCAGCGCGCCGGCGGCGGTATCGGCCTTGTCGATCAGGTGCAGCCGCGTCAGCCAGCCGACCGCCTTGTCGATCGCCGCCTGCTCGGCACGGCGGTAGCCGGGCAGGCCGAGGAGGCCGGCGAGCGAGAAGCGCGAGGCGCTCTGCAGCATGTTGTGCTGGGCGACGATCAGGTTCTCGAGCACCGTCATCTGCGGGAACAGCCGGATGTTCTGGAAGGTGCGGACGACCTGCGCCTTGCGCGCCACCTCGTGGCTCGCCAGTTGCTCGAGGCGCATGCTGCCGCGCCGCGGATGGTTGAGACGGACGCTGCCGGTCGTCGGCTTGTAGAAACCGGTCAGGCAGTTGAAGAAGGTCGTCTTGCCGGCGCCGTTGGGGCCGATGACGCCGGTGATGCGGCGCGCGCCGACGTCGAGCGACAGGTCGTCGATCGCCAGCAGGCCGCCGAAGCGCATCGTCAGCCGTTCGACGCTGAGCAGCGGAGCGGTTGCCGGTGTCATCGCTCGCCTCCCGGCCGGCGATGGCGCAGCGTCGGCTCGCGGTGCGCGAGGATGCCCCCCGGTTTCCAGATCATGATCAGGATCATCGCCGCACCGAAGAGCAGCATGCGGTACTCGGCGAAGTCGCGGCCGAGTTCGGGCAGCAGCACCAGCACCAGCGAGGCGAGGACGACGCCGAGCTGGCTGCCCATGCCGCCGAGGACGACGATTGCGAGGATGATCGCCGATTCGTTGAAGGTGAAGGATTCCGGCGAGATGAAGCCCTGCCGGGCAGCGAAGAAGACGCCGGCGAAGCCGCCGAGCATGGCGCCGAGCGCGAAGGCCGAGAGCTTGACGTTGCGCGCGTTGATGCCCATCGCCTTGCAGGCGATCTCGTCCTCGCGCATCGCTTCCCAGGCGCGGCCGACCGGCAGCCGGCGCATGCGCGAGACGAAGACGTTGGTCAGCAGCGCGAGGCCGAGGATCAGGTAGTAGAGGAAGATGAGGCGCTGGTTCGGCGAGTACTCGAGGCCGAAGAACGAGGCGAAGGTCGGCGCGTCGCCGGGCGGCTTGAACGGCAGGCCGAAGAAGGAGGGCCGCGAAATCGAGGTGATGCCGTTCGGTCCGCCGGATACCTCGGTCCAGTTGACGAGGATGACGCGGATGATCTCGCCGAAACCGAGGGTGACGATTGCCAGGTAGTCGCCGCGCAGCCGCAGCGTCGGCCAGCCGAGGATGATGCCGAAGGCCGCCGCCATCGCCCCGGCGACCGGCAGCGACTGCCAGAAGCCCCAGCCGAGCTGCGTCGACAGCAGGCCGTAGGTGTAGGCGCCGACGGCGTAGAAGGCGACGTAGCCGAGGTCGAGCAGCCCGGCGAGGCCGACGACGACGTTCAGGCCCCAGCCGAGCATGACGTAGATCAGCACCGTCGTCGCCGTATCGACGACGTAGCGGTTGTCGGAGAAGGCGATCGGCAGCAGCAGCGCGACCGCGAGCGCGACCCAGCCGATCCAGGTGAGCAGCGCACCGCCCGCCGCCGGGCGCTGGCTGACGCTGGCCTCGGCTGCCGTCTCGCGCGCCAGGCGGCGCGCCCGCAGGAGGTCCATCGCGTAACGCAGCAGCAGGCGGCCGGCGAAGCAGACGGCGACGAAGGCGAGCAGGGCCGGCCAGCGGGTGGCGACACGCAGCGCGCCGCCGTGGTCGACGGTGGTCAGGCCGATCATCGGAATGCCGAGCAGCAGGGCGATGAGGGCGCTTGCCGCGGCGTCCTTGAGACGTTCCGCCGGCGACGTCGGCTGGCGGGCAACGACCAGCGCGCTCATCAGACCTTCTCCACTTCAGGCCGGCCGAGCAGGCCGGAAGGGCGAAACATGAGCACCAGGATGAGGATGCTGAAGGTCGCCACGTCCTTGTATTCGGCTGACAGGTAGGCGGCCCAGAAGGCTTCGATGAGGCCGATCAGCAGGCCGCCGAGCATGGCCCCCGGCAGCGAGCCGATGCCGCCGAGGACGGCGGCGGTGAAGGCCTTGATGCCGGCGACGAAGCCGATGAAGAAATCGACGACGCCGTAATACACGGTCACCATGACGCCGGCGACGGCGGCCAGCGCCGCGCCGAGCATGAAGGTCAGCGAGATCGTGCGGTCGACGTTGATCCCGAGCAGCGCCGTCATCGTCCTGTCCTGCTCGCACGAGCGCTGCTGGCGGCCGAACGACGTGCTGCCGATCAGCCAGGTGAAGCCGGCCATCAGCGCGATGGTGACGATGACGATGAGAATCTGCGAATAGGCGAGGCGGACGGTGAAGCCGTCGATCGTCAGCAGGTCGATGCCGCCGACGAGGACCGGCGCGATCGGCTTGACGCGCGCGCCCTGCGTCAGTTGCACCATGTTCTGCAGGAAGATCGACATGCCGATCGCCGAGATCAACGGCGCCAGCCGCGTCGAGCCGCGCAGCGGGCGGTAGGCGATGCGCTCGACCGTCCATCCGTAGACCGAGGTGAACAGGACGGCGACCAGCAGCACGAGCAGCAGCGAGAGCGGGATCGAACTGATGCCGAAGCCGGCGAGCAGCGTGAACACGGTCACGGCGATGAAGGCGCTGACCATGTAGATGTCGCCGTGCGCGAAGTTGATCATGCCGATGATGCCGTAGACCATCGTGTAGCCGATGGCGATCAGGCCATAGACGGCCCCGAGGGTGAGGCCGTTGATCAGTTGTTGTAAGGCCAGTGCCATGAGCTTGCTCCTCCTCCTTGCCACAGGCGCTCGCGCGCTGTGCTGGTTGTCTCGGCCACGGGTGGCCAGGGTGCCGGGTCGCCGTCTCAGCGGCGGCGAATCGCGGCCATCAGGCGCCTGGCGTCGCCGTCCGCCGCCGACTGACGAAGCCGGATGCGTTCGCCGGCATTCGTCCGCCGGCGCTCACTCGTCACCGGCATCGAGCGCCATCAGCCCCGCATTGCCGCCGGCAGCCGTGGTATCGACGCTTAGCGTGCGCTCGCAGGCAAAGCGGTAGAGGTAGTGCGGGCCGCCGGCCTTCGGTCCGGTTCCCGACAGGCCCTCGCCGCCGAAGGGTTGCACGCCGACGACGGCGCCGATGATGTTGCGGTTGACGTAGGTGTTGCCGACGTGCAGGCGGCTGGTGATGCGCTGGATGGTCTCGTCGATGCGGCTGTGAATCCCCAGCGTCAGCCCGTAGCCGGTGTCGGCGATGGCGGCGCAGACGGCGTCTAGGTCCTCGGCGCGCCAGCGGATGACGTGCAGGATCGGCCCGAAGACCTCGCGCTCGAGGCGGCCGAGGCTGTCGATCTCGTACGCGCGCGGGGCGAAGAAGCTGCCGTGCCGGGTGGCTTCCTCGTCGAGGCTGCAGGTGTGGATCGGCAGCGCGAAGCTGTCGAGCCAGCGGGCATGCGCCTGCAGCACCTGCCGTGCCGGTTCGTCGATCACCGGCCCGACGTCGGTGTCCAGATCGGCCGGGTTGCCGATGCGCAGTTCCTGCATGGCGCCAGCGAGCAGTTCGCACACCCGGTCGGCGATGTCGGCCTGGATGAACAGCACGCGCAGCGCCGAGCAGCGCTGGCCGGCGGAGTTGAAAGCCGAGGCGACGACGTCGCGAACGATCTGTTCCGGCAGCGCCGAGGAATCGGCGATCAGCGCGTTCTGACCGCCGGTCTCGGCGATCAGCGGCAGCAGCGGGCCGTCCTTCGCGGCGAGCGTGCGGGCGATCAGCCGTGCCACCTCGGTCGAGCCGGTGAAGGCAACGCCGGCGCACTCGCGGCCGGCGACCAGAGCCGCACCGATGCGTCCGTCGCCGGGCAGGAAGGCGAGCGCAGCGGCGGGGATGCCGGCACTGTGCAGCAGTTCGACCGCCAGCGCCGCCACCAGCGGCGTCTGCTCCGCCGGCTTGGCGACGACGCAGTTGCCTGCGGCGAGCGCCGCCGCGACCTGGCCGACGAAGATGGCGAGGGGGAAGTTCCACGGGCTGATGCAGACGAAGACGCCACGGCCATGCAGCGACAGGCTGTTGCGCTCGCCGGTCGGGCCCGGCAAATGGATCGGCTCGGAGAATTTCTCCTTCGCCTGTGCAGCGTAGTAGCGGCAGAAGTCGATCGCCTCGCGCACCTCGGAGACGGCGTCGGCCTGCGTGCGTCCGCCTTCGCGCACGAGCAGCGCGACGAGTTCGGGCAGGCGCCCCTGCATCAGGTCGGCGGCGCGCAGCAGCGCCGCCGCGCGCGCGCCCGCCGGCGTCGCCTCCCAGGCCGGGAACGCCGCCTGCGCTGTCGCCAGCGCCTGGCTGACGTCGTCCACGCTGGCCTCGATGACCAGCCCGACGAGGTCGCGGTCGTCGGCCGGCGAGGGTACCGGACGGCTGGCGCCGGCGCGCGCGCGGCCGGCGATCAGCGGCGCCGCGACGTAGCTGACGCGCGTGCTGTGTTCGATCGCGTGCCGCAGGTCATCAAGGGTCGTCTTGTCGTTCATGTCCAGTCCTTCGCTGTTGGCGCGCTCGGCGCCGAAGAGGTCGCGCGGCAGGGGAATCCGCGTCTGGCGCTTGCTTGCCAGGGCGGCGGCCTTCTCGACCGGGTCGGCAATCAGCGTGTCGATCGGCAGATCGGCGTCGGCGATGCGATTGACGAACGACGAGTTGGCGCCGTTTTCGAGCAGTCGGCGAACCAGGTACGCGAGCAGGTCCTCATGGCTGCCGACCGGCGCGTAGACGCGGCAGGCGCGTCCCCATCTGTCGTCGCCGACGATCTGGTCGTAGAGTTCCTCGCCCATGCCGTGCAGGCGCTGATACTCCCACTCGTCGCTGCCGCCGGCGCTGATCGCCAGTTCGGCGACGGCCGCCAGGGTGTGGGCGTTGTGCGTCGCAAACGCCGGGTAGAACGCCTGCGGATCGGCGAACAGGCGGCGCGCACAGGCGAGGTACGAGAGGTCGCTCGAAACCTTGCGCGTGAACACCGGGTAGTCGACGAGCCCGCGCTCCTGCGCCAGCTTGATCTCGGCGTCCCAATAGGCTCCCTTGCACAGGCGCACCATCAGCCGCCGCCGGCCGCGGTGGGCGAGGTCGGCGAGCCAGTCGAGCAGCGGCAGGGCGCGTTTCTGGTAGGCCTGGACGGCCAGCCCGAGGCCGTTCCAGCCGGCCAGTTCGGAGTCCAGCGCCAGCGCCTCGATGAGGTCGAGCGAGATCTCGAGACGATCGGCTTCCTCGGCGTCGATCGTGAAGCCGATGTTGCGCGCCCTGGCGCGCACCGCGAGTTCCTTGACTGCCGGCAGGAGTTCGTGGCGCACCCGCTGCTCGTTCGCCACCTCGTAACGCGGGTGCAGTGCCGACAGCTTGATCGAGATCGATGGCGCCTCGAAGGCCGGGCGGCCAGCGGCGGCGTCGCCGATGGCGGCGATCGCGTCGCTGTACGATTCGAAGTAGCGCAGGGCGTCGGCGCTGCTGCGCGCCGCCTCGCCCAGCATGTCGTAGGAATGGCGGTAACCGGCCTTCTCGGCGTTGTGCGCGCGCTCGATCGCTTCGTGGATGTTGCGCCCCATGACGAACTGGCGGCCGAGGATGCGCATGGCGGTGATCACCGCCTGCCGGATGACCGGTTCGCCGGCGCGCGCGACCAGCCGCTTCAGCGTGCCGCCGAGATTGCGGTCCTGGTTGTCGAGATTGACGATGCGGCCGGTCAGCATCAGCGCCCAGGTGCCAGCGTTGACGAAGGTGCTGTGCGAGGCGCCGAGTCGCTTTTCCCATTCGGTGTTGCCGATCTTGTCGCGGATCAGTCGATCGACGGTCGCCGCGTCGGGAATCCGCAGCAGCGCCTCGGCGAGACACATGAGGACGACGCCCTCGCGCGACGAGAGGTCGTAGGTGGCGAGGAAGGCGTCGATGCCGCCGGTCTTGAGACGACTGTCGCGTACCGTCTGCACCAGCGGTGCCGCCCGCGCGTGGATTCCCCGTTGCTCGGAGCGGCTGCAGCGGGCGAGCGCGACGAGTTCATCGACGACCCGCGCTTCGTCGATGCGGTGGTATTCGCGCAGCCGCTGGCGCAAGGATTGGGTGTGGGCTTCGCTCATGCTGCTGTCCAGTAGGGTCGGCGACGCCAGCCGGCGTCGCGCGGGGTTGGCCATGGCACCGCCGGCTGCCGGCGGGCGCCTTCACCCGCCAGCCGGAACGTTGACCGGCCGGCCTCGCCGCGACGAGGCCGGCGCCGCGGGCCGGCGATGCGGAACCTGCCGTGCCATGCCCGGCCGGGCGCGACGCGACAGGGGCGGTTCACTGCCTCACTTCTTCACGTAGTCGTACTGGCCGCCCTTCCACTGGTAGACCATGAAGCCGGGCAGCTTGTTGTCGCCCTTGGCGTCGAAGCCGAGCTTGCCGATGACGGTGTCGAAACTGCCTTCACGCAGTGCCTTCTCCATGTCGGCGTACTTGGTGCTCTTGGCCTTGGTGGCCGCTTCGGCGAAGAGTTGCATGGCGGCGTAGGCGTACATCACGTAACCTTCGGGTTCGACCTTGGCGTCGCGGAACTTCTTCACCACGCCGGCGGCGGCGGGGTTCTTGCGCGGATCGGGCGCGAAGGTGAAGAGGACGTTGTCGGCCGCCGGGCCGGCAGCGGTGACGAGTTCCGAGTTGGTCATCGTGTCGCCGCCCATGACCGTCAGCTTCAGCCCTGCCTGTTGCGCCTGCCGCAGGATGAGCGCCACTTCGGTGTGGTAGCCACCGAATGCCATCACGCTGACGCCGGCCGACTTGAGCTTGCTGACCAGACCGGAGTAGTCCTTCTCGCCGGCGGTGATCGACTCGCGCAATGCCGGCTTGACGCCCTTCGCCTCCATCGCCTTGGCGATCTCGTCGGCGAGGCCCTTGCCGTAGGCGCTCTTGTCGTCGACAACGGCGATCTTCTGGCCCTTGAAGTGCTCGGCGAGGAAGGCGCCGGCGACCAGTCCCTGCTGGTCATCGCGGCCCATGATGCGGAAGATGTTCTTCAGTCCGCGCTCGGTCACCTGCGGGTTGGTCGATACCGTCGCCATCGGGATCTGGGCTTCATTGTAGACGTCGGAGGCCGGGATCGTCGAGCTCGAACACCAGTGCCCGTGCATGAAGCTGATCTTCTTGTTGACCATCGTGTTCGCCACCGACACCGCCTGCTTCGGGTCGCAGGCATCGTCGCCGACTTCGAGCTTCAGCTTCTGGCCGAGGACCCCGCCCTTGGCGTTGATGTCGGCGATCGCCATTTCCGCGCCCTTGCGGATCTGGTCGCCGGCCGAGGCATACTGGCCGGTCATCGGGCCGGCAATGGCCACCACGATGTCGGCGTAGACGCTGGTGGCGGCCAGCGAAAGCAGCCCGAGACTGGCTGCCAGGATTTGTTTCTTCATCGGTTTCCTCCTTGGTTACGGTGGTCGTTGAGATAAGTGACGAGTGACGCACCCGCATCGAGCACGTGCGCCCGAGTGAGTTCTGCCGCCGCGTCGGGGTCCCGGCGGACGAACGCGTCGAGTATCTCGGCGTGTTCCTGCCGGGTCTTGGGCATTTCGGTGGTGACCGACAGCAGTGCGCGCACGTAGCGCTCGACCCGGTTGTACAGCGAGCGAATCTCGCCGAGCAGGATCGGCCGTGCGGCTGCCGCGTAGAGCGTCGAGTGGAACAGCCAGTTCAGCTCGCCCCAGCGACGGCTGTCGGCGGCGCGCGCGAATTCCGCGAGGTGCTGGCGTGCCTCGTCGATCGCCGGCTGGCCGATGAGTGGCGCGGCCAGGCGCGCCGCGCGGGCTTCGAGCAGGGCGCGGATCTCCATGTACTCGCTGATCTCCGCCGCCGACAGCGAGGCGACGACGACGCCGCGGTTGCGCAGGAAGGTGACCAGCCCCTTGGCCTCGAGGTGTTTCAGCGCTTCGCGAACGGGAATCTTGCTGACGTGGAAGTGGGCGGCGATCTCGTCCTGTCGCAGCAGTTCGCCGGCCGGCAGCAGGCCATCGACGATCGCCTTCTTCAGGGTCTGCGCGACGTGATCGGACGCGCTCAGGCGCGGCACTTTCTGGGCAGTGACCAACTCGAGGGCTGAAGGCGTCGGCAAGAGGCTGTACTCCGCAGCTGAACGCCGAATATCGTATACGATATAAACGGCAAGGCGTGACCATACAGGCGGATTCCGCGTCTGGCAAGCTGCACTGCAACATGTGTTGCCGCTGGCGGCTGGCGGCCGCGAGCGGCATGGCGCAGCCGCGTCCTCCGGGCGGTTGCGACGACCGCGGATGCAGGCGGGTGCAGGATCCGGGCTCTGGTCGCCGGTCAACGATGACGCGGCGCCGCCGGATGGCTCGCTGCCGTTGCCCGCAGCCGCCGTCGGTTCAGTCGCCCGGACGTCTGCCGGCAGGCGGACTGCGCTGGCCGACCACCGCTGCGGCGGCTGCGCCGGGTCGCTGGCCGCCGCCGCTGGCGTCTGCCAGCCTGCCGCCGCCGGCGAGATGGGCGAGGCCGCCGACGGCGCCGACGAGAACGCGATTGAGGAAGACCGTCAGTGCCAGCAGGGCGGCGGCCGAGGAACTCACTCCGGACTGTGCCAGGACGAACGCCATCGTTCCCTCGCGTACGCCCAGGCCGCCTGGTGACAGCGGCAGCACCGTTGCCAGATGAACCAGTGGCATCGTGACCAGCAGGACCGGCAGGCCGAGGTCGATGGCGAGGGCGCGGCCGATCGCATGGACGACGATGATGTCGATCAGCTGGAAGGTGAGCGACAGGACGAGCGCCAGCAGCAGGCCGGCAGTGCCGATGCGGCGCAGCGCGCCGGTAACGGCGCGCAGGCGGGCGATCAGCGCAGCCGGCAGGGACGGGGGGACCGCCGCCGCTGCGGGCCACCTGTCGTCGAGCCAGCGCAGGCAGCGCGGCAGGGTGAGGAGCGCACCGACGAGCAGCAGGCAGACGGCGGGCAGCCAGGCGGGAACGCCGGCAACGGCGTCGCCGCCGACGATGCCGCTGCCCAGGCTGAGGATCGCCAGCAGGGCGGCGACGCCGAGCGCCCGTTCGGCGACGACCGTGGTCGTCGCCAGCGCCAGTGGTGCGCGCGCTTCGCGGCTGCACAGCCAGATCCGCGCGGCATCGCCAGCGATGACTCCGGGCATCGCCAGGCCGCAGAAGACGCCGACCAGGTAGGCCCGGTAGGCGGCCAGGAGGGGGTAGTGCAGGCCGACCGCCGCCAGCAGCCGGGTCCAGCGCAGCGCCGCCGGCAGGAATCCGGCGAGCGACAGGAGCCAGGCTGCAGCCAGCCAGCGCAGGTCGGCCGCGGCCCAGACGCCGGCTGCTGCGGGCCAGTCGACCAGCGCCACGACAGCGGCGAGGGCGGCACCGGCGACGACGAACTGCAACCCGAGCAGCAGGCGACGACGGTTGCTCACCCGGCTGCCCGGCGGTACACGCGGGCGGCGGTCGGCCGCCGCTCGGCGACTGCCGCGCCGGTCATCCGACGCCTTGCCGGCGCAGTTCGTCGAGCGCCGCCGACAGGCTCCACTGCCCCTGCCAGCCGAGTTGCCGCCGGGCACGTTCGCAGTCCATGAACTGGCTGCCTGTATCGTCCGGGCGCGTCGGGTCGAGCCAAAGCCCGGCAGGGTTGCGGAAGACCTCGTTGATCGTCTCCGCCACCTCGCGGTTGGAGAAGGCGCGCCCGCCACCGATGTTGTAGACGCCGCCGGGGCGGTCATCGCCGAGCGTCAGCAGGATGGCGTTGGCCACATCCTCCACATAGACGAGATCGCGCGCCGCCATGCCGCTGCCCCACAGCAACAGCCTCTGCTGGCGCCGGGCGCGGGCGATGAACTGCAGCAGCATGCCCTGTCGTCTACTCCGGTCGTCGCCGATGATCTGTGCGATGCGCAGGGCGACAACGCGCATGCCGCCCTGCTCGCCGTAGAGCGCCGCCAGGTGTTCGCAGGCGAGCTTGCTGATGCCGTAATGGCTCGTCGGCGCCGGCAGGTCGCTTTCCTGCCAGGGCTGCGGGTTGTGCCGCGCGTAGACGGCGATCGACGAGGCGAGACAGAAGCTCCCGACGCCGTTCTCCAGCGCGGCGATGAGGAGATTCTCGGTGCTGCGGACGTTGGCCTCGAAGTACGACTGGCAGCCGTTGCGGTCGGCCTCGGGGTTGGCCCGCAGCGCACCGAGATGGATCACGGCCTCGACGTCGCGCAGCGCCAGCCGCAGATCGTCGCGGCTGTAGTCGGTGGGGCGCAGGTCGATCCCGGGCGGCGTTGGCGCCGGCGCTGCCGCGTTGCCGCGGCCGAGGGCGACGACCTGGTCGCCGCGGCCGGCAAGCTGGCGCAGGCACGCGCCGCCCAGCATGCCGCTGGCGCCGGTCAGCGCGATGCGCATGCCGGCTCCCGCAGCAGGAAATAGCCGACTTTCTCGAGGTGGCCGTTGACCGCCGCGACGATGTCGCCCTCTTGCAGGTAGAACTCGTTGTAGAGGGCCGCTCGCGGCGGTTGATGCGGCGCACGCGAGGACGGCTCGCCGGGCGTTTGCAGGAAGAAGTGCAGGCTGAGATCGTCGGCTCGCCGCGGTCCGTCGAGGGCGCGCAGCGGTTCCCCCGCCAGCAGCTGGAAACTGGCCGCCAGCAGGTCGATGCCCCGCGCCTCCAGGATCAGGCGCCAGATGTGGCAGCCGTCGAGGCGCGGCGTAATCTCGATGATGCGCGGTCCGCAGCGGGTGAGCTTCATCTGCAGATAGACCGGGCCGTTCTCGATTCCCAGCGCCCGCACGCATCGTTCGGCGAGTTCCCGAGCCTCGGCGAGCACCGTCTCGCTGCCGCTCTGCGCCGGCAGCACGTGCCCGCGCGGGATTCCGCCCGGGAAGTCGGTGACCACCAGGCGGTCGGAAAGCTCATTGACGACGATCTTGCCGCCGACGACGAAGACGTTGGCCGAGACCTCGGGGCCGTCGAGAAGCTCCTCGACGATGGCGGTGGCGCAGCGCGATGCCGCGAGTGCCGGCTTCAGGCACGCCAGGAGTTCGCCCATCGAGTCGGCGCGGCCGACGCCGCGCTGCCCCTGGCTGTCGGCCGGTTTGACGATCGCCGGGAAGTGGTCCCAGCCGGTGGCGTCGGCGCGCCTTCGCAGTTGCCGGTAGCTGACCGGGCTGATGTGGTGACTTCGCAGGTGGTCGCGCAGGCTGACCTTGTTCTGCGTCAGGTCGGCCTGCGCGGGCGAGATGAAGCGGCGCAGTCCGAGGGCCGTGGCGACCCTTGCGACCGCCGGCATGGCGAGGTCGGAACCGACCGAATAGACGAGTTCGACCCCTTCACTGCGCGCCAGCCCTTCGAGTGCCGGGACGTCGGTGATGTTGATCTGCCGGAACTCGTGCACCAGGGACAGCCCCGGACCATCGCGCAGGTAGCTGCAACCGATCACCCACCAGCCGGCGTTCCTGAGGTAATGGATGGCGTCTACCTGCGCGGCGCCGGTGCCGAGGATGAGAGCCTTCCTCATGGATCCTGGTTCTCCAGTCGTGGTGTTGGGCCCGTTTCCGTGCGGATGACGAAGGCGGGTCTTCCCAGCGTGCGGAAGTGCATGCGGGCGAGGTACTCGCCAACGACGCCGATGGCGAACAGCTGCAGTCCGGCGAAGAGCGCGATCATCGCGGCAATCAGGGTCAGTCCGGTGGGCTGGCTGTCGGCGGTCAGCATCTGCAGCAGCAGCCAGAAGAGCAGCCCGAGGCCAAGCGTTGCCGACAGCAGTCCGAGGACGCTGGCCAGGCGCAGCGGCAGCGTCGAATAGCCGGTGATCATGCCGAGGGTGACTGCCAGCAGCTTGCCCAGGTCGTACCCCGAGCGCCCCTGCCGGCGCGGATGATGATCGACGGCGACGCAGGCCACCCGGTCCGCGCTCCAGGAGAGGAGGACGTCGATCGACACCTGGGCGTCGCGAAAGCCGGCGAATCCTTCCCTGAGTTCGGCGCGGAACATGCGGAAGGCGCTGCTCTTTTCCGCCATCTCCGCCCCGAGAGCGGCCCGTACGGCGCGCTTGGTCAGGCGTGAAGCGAGGTTGCGCCAAGGCGAGTGTTCGCGCCGCTGCGGCTTGCCGTAGGCGACATCGTTGCCTTCGGCGATTGCCGCCAGCAGTTTCGGCAGTTCCTCCGGTGGGTGCTGCAGGTCGTCGTCCATGGTGACGATGATCGAATTCCGTGCCCGGGTGATGCCGGCGAGCAGCGCATTGTGCTGGCCGTAGTTGTGCATCAGGTCGAGCCCCCGCACTTGCGGTTCACTCCGTGCCAGGGCTTCGATCAGCTGCCAGCTGCGATGCCCGCTGCCATCGTTCACCAGGATCAGCTCGAGGCCGGAGACCAGCGGCGACAGGGCGGCCTGCACCCGGCTGACGAGTTCGTGCAGGCTCTCGCCGCTGCCGAAAACCGGTACGACGATCGAGACCGAAGGCGGTGGCGCGGCCGGCATCGGTGGATTGCTGCTGGCGGCGGTGGGGGCTGTGCTCATCTCAGCCACATCCCTGCGCCGGAACCCGGTAGACGTATGCCGGCCGCGGCTGCGTCAGCGAAGCCAGCGCCGGCCGGGCACGCACCGCCAGCGTCTCGGGCAGCAGCGCGGTGAAGGCAGCGAACTGCCGCAGCAGCAATGGACCCAGGCCGTAAGCCGAGGGTTGCAGGACGCCTTCGCCGATCCAGCACGCGGGCACCTCGCTGATGTCGCGCAGCGGCTCGTCGCGAGCCCAGCTCAAGGTCTCGGTGTCGATCACCGCGTAGCGCGGCGCCGTCGGCGCCGTCGGTGATGCGCCGCCCTCGCCGTCGGCGCCTGCCAGCAGGTCGGCGATGGGACGGATCTCGGCAAGCGCCGCTTGCGGCTGCACCAGGCGGGCGAAGTGCGCCGCGCGAACGGCGTTGGTGTTGCCGTAGACCTCGGCGTCGGCGTGTGCCCGGGCGAATTCGACGGTCGCCTTGCTGTTCGCGGTAAACACGTGGATCAGGCTCTGTTGCATCGCGGTCAGCAAGAGCGCCGGCCCGGCGACGAGCAGCAGCAGGATCAGGAACGGTACGCCGCGGGCGCGGGCCAGCGCGTAGCCGGCGAGGAGCGTCAGCGGCGCGACGAAGATCAGCATGTAGTTCGTCTGCTTCGGGATCAGGACGAGCGGATTCCAGGAAGCGACGAAGAGCGAGAAGATGAGCAGCAGCCCTGCCGCCCACCAGAGGAGGAAGCGCATCGCGTCGTCGTCGTCGGTCGCGCCCCGGCGGCGGCGCAACCACCAGACGAAGGGGGCAGCCAGCGCGAGGTGGAAGACGATCCAGGTGTGGTAGACCCTGGCCAGCAGATAGACGAGATAATAGCCGGCGGAGACATGGAACGGATCGGCGGCGGCCGCCGCCGCCCGGTCGACGCCGGTGTGCCGGGCGCGCATCGCTTCGACGAGGAAGAAGAAGTCGCCGCTGAGGAAGTGGAACAGGAGGCAGTTGGCGGCGATCATCAGGCAGCAGGCACCGGCCATCAACAGCCAGCGCCGGTCCCAGCGCCGGACGAGAAGAGGATGGAAGGCAAAGACCGCCAGGTAGATGATGGCGTGCGGCTTGATCCAGAAGCTGCATCCCGCTGCCAGGCCGGCGATGAAAAAGCTCCGGCCATCGCGGTGGCGCTCGCCGTGCCAGAAGAACAGGAAACTGGCGGTGATCATCAGCGCCAGCGGCGCGTCGGCCATCAGGCGTCCGGCGTAGTGTGCGTGCAGCGGCAGCAGCGCCAGCAGCAGCGCGGCAAGGACCGCTGCGCGCAGGCCGAGCAGTTGGCGGCCGAAATGAAACACCAGTGCGACCTCGCCCAGCGAGCAGAGCAGCGGATAGGCGTTGGCGACCAGCTCGTGGCGGCCGAAGAGGAAGGCCATCGCGGCCAGCGGCAGGTTCATGCCGTAACGGTTGCTGCCGACGTAGCTCGAGACTTGCCAGTCGCCGTCGAGCAGCCGGTAGGCGTTGGCGACGTAGGTCACCTCGTCGGAGCCGAAGAAGCCGGTGTAGAAGGCCAGTCTGACCGCCAGGGCGATCGCCAGCAGGCCGGCGAAGGCGAGCCAGTCCGCAGCGGTCGTTGCGCGTGGGCCGCTGGCGGCGAGTGCCGGCACCGCGTCGGCGGTGCTCATCGTTCTCCTCCTCTGCGTTGCTTTTCGTTCATCGTCTGACCATTGGCGGTGAAGCAAGGGGATGGCGGCCGTCGGCCGCAGTTCCAGGTGGCGCCGGCCTGGCTTGGCCGGCGCCATTCGTTCCGAGCGGCGCAAGTATAGGAGAGCCTGCGCGACGGGAAGCGGCATTACTTCTCGTTGCAGTCGCCGACAGCCGGCCGCGGGCCGACAGTCTGCGGCACAACTGGCGGCGGCCGTGCGGCGGGCGCGCAGCCGCCGCGATTTGCAGCATAATCCTTGTTGCCGGGTACCGCCGCCGGGTTTGCGCGCACTCCCCGGCAGGCGGCAGGCGGGTGCGCGGCGGTTCGGGCAGTGGCGGCCGCGTGGCGATGAGCAAGGGATGGCAGGGAGGGACGGATGAGCCGATCGCTGTTCGGGGCCTGGGGTGCCGGTCTGCCGCAGGAGTCGTTCGCCCGCGCCGTGGCTGCCGCGGCGCTGCTCGGTGTCACGCGCGACGGGCCGCCGCCGCTGGTCGCCGCGCGCAGCCTTGGCGCCGCCGCTGGCGAAGTCGCCGTCCTGCGGGTGGAGCACCTCGTCGCAATGTTGTCGGCGATCGCCGGCGGTGGCGCCGCGCTGCCGCCGGCGGCGGAGTTCGTCGCGGCCTGGGATGCCTTCAGCGCGTGCCGCCTGCAGGGCCGGGATGCCGGGCGCGCGCTGCTGCGGCTCGAGATCGAGCCGCTGCCGGGCGCCGATCGGCCGCCCGTGGTGCCGGACGTGCTGTGGCTGTTCGGGCTCCTGCTCGGCAGTGGCGCCGACCTCGCGAGTTCGGCCTATCTGCGCCTGGACGGGCGGCAGCGACCGATCAGCTGGGGCTGGCCGCTGCGTGTCGCTGTGCTCGGCGATGCGCCCGCCGGCGACCTGGCTGCCGCTCTGGCGGCGAGCCGCTGGCCGGATCTGCTGCGGCTCGTCGCCGCGGACGAGGAGTGCGAGCTGCTGCTGTTGCCGGATGACCTGCGACATGGCCTGGCGCGGGTGCTGCAGTCAGCGCGGCGTCTGCGTGCTGCCTGCGTGCTGGTCCTCGGCGGCGCGGGCACCGCCGGCGAGCGAATCCTGCCCCTCGTCGGCGCGTTGCGCTCCGAGGTGCTTGGCGGCGGCGTCGGCATCGCCGCCGTCGAGCGCGAGCGGCAGGGCGAGTACGTTGATTCGCTGCTGGCACGGCTTGCCGCCGACATGCCGCTCGATGTGGCGTTGCAACGGGCACTGCCGGCGGCGCAGGATGGCGCCGCCGGCGAACCGGCGCTGCTCGTCGCCTCGCGCCGGCTGGCAGCGGCTGCCCGCCTGACGGCGGCGGCGCAGCGGCTGGCGCGGCAGGTCGATCGCCTGCTGCCGCCCGAGCGGCCGCGGCTCGCCACGGCGGCGGTGCCGCCGGCGAGCCGCGGCGGCGGGCCGCCCGACAGCGAGGCGGCGGCGCTGGCCCGGTCGTTGACCGCCAGCGCCACGCGCAGCTCGTGGGCGAGCGATGCCGGCGACGCCATCGAACTGGCGCGTCTGCGTCGCGCGCTCGAGGGGCGGCTCGGCGCGCGTCTGTTGCCGGCAGCGGACGGCGCCGGCGATGCCGGGGGCACGGCCGGCGAGCAGCGGCGGCTCAACTGCAGCGTCATCGACGTCAGCGACGCGGCGCGGCCGCTGCGGGTCGAGGACCGTCTGGCCAGCGATCGCGCCTACCTGATCGACTTCGACATCGGTTTGCCGCGGGCGACGGCGGCGAGCGCACCGGAGGTCTTTCCGAGCGGCCTGCTGCCGCCGTCGGACGCGGGTCACTGGCTCGACCTGTTCTTCGTGCCGCTCGTACGGAGCGCCAGCGGCCGCCTGCACACAC
Source organism: Candidatus Accumulibacter similis (assembly GCA_013347225.1). NCBI lineage: Bacteria > Pseudomonadati > Pseudomonadota > Betaproteobacteria > Candidatus Accumulibacter > Candidatus Accumulibacter similis. The sequence continues at coordinate 1,621,698 of CP054595.1, forward strand.
CGCAGCAGGGGCGCCTGTTCCTGCCGCCAGAGGGCGACAGCCCTCCCTGTCGTCTGAGCTTCCGCACGCATGGCGTGCGCGACGAATACCGGGCGCGCATCCTGATCGCCCATGAAACGCGTGTTCTGCAGACGCTGATCCTTTCCTCGCCGCTTGCCGGAACTGCTGGACGTCTCTCGCTGACGGTCGAGAACCGCGTCGCGGCGTCCTTCGACCCGTCGCCGACGGCGCAGCCATTCGACGCCGCCATCGTCGTCAATCATGCGGCCAGCGGTCAGGCGGGTTTCACCACTGTCGTCGGCAGCGAAGTCAGTTTCCGCGAACCGCTCGGCATCGATCGTCTGGTCAGCGAGGTCAAGGCGCTGCTGTCCGCCGAGGCGAGTTTCACCGCCGCGCGCGGGTCGCTCGATGATCCGGCGCTGCTGCAGCTCTTCGACGCGCTCGCGCGTTACGGGCGGTCGCTGCTCAAGGCGCTGCCGGAGCCATTGCAGGGCCGGGTGCCCGCGGGTGCGCGCATCCAGATCGTCGAGGCGCGTGCCGGCGCCTGGCTGCCGGTGGAGATTCTCTACGCGGCAGCTCTGCCACAGGCCGCTGCGCCACTGTGCCCGAACGCGCGCGCGGCGCTGCTCGGCGCAGGCAGCCATGAGCAGTGCGCGCACCGTGACGATCGCGACGTCCATTGTCCACTGCGGTTCTGGGGGCTGAACTGCGTCATCGAGCGACAGCCGGAAATGGCTGCGCCAAGCGGAGCGGATTACACGCTCAGTCTGCCGCAGCCCGGCGACGAGCGTCTCGACGTCCTGCGCTCGGTGCTCGTCGGCGCCAGCAAGCGGGTGCGGGCGCAGGATCTCGGCGACCCCGGTGGCATCGTCGACGCGGTTCGCCAGGTCGCCACGCGCGCGCGCACGGTGCGCGACTGGGCCGAATGGGAGCAGGCCGTCGCCGCGGATTCGCCGTCGCTGCTCCTGCTGCTGCCGCATTCGCAGGAGGATCCGGCGCACCCGGGGATCAGCGGGCTGGAGATCGGCGGAGTGCTGCTGACGCGTCCCGAACTCGAGAGCTCGTACGTTGCCGGGCCGGCTGCCGCCGCGCCGGTGGTGCTGCTGCTCGGTTGCAGCACGCAGCTGAGCGAGGTGCCGTTCCTCAACTTCGTCGAGGCGTTCAAGCGCGAGCGGGCGGCACTCGTCATCGGCACGCTGGCGACGATCCGCGGTCGGCGCGCCGTCGCCTTCGTCGGCGAATTGCTGGCGGGGCTGAAGGCGGCGGCCGGCAGCGAGCAGACCTTCGGCGAGGTCTTTCTCGCCACCCGTCGGCGCCTGCTTGCCGGCGGCGACGGCTTTGCCCTCAGCCTGACCGCCTACGGCGACGTCGGCTGGCGGCTATGAACGGGCGCCCAGGGGCGCCAACGAGGAGTGACGACATGTTTCGCATCGACCTGCTGCCGGCCGAGTACGGCGACGCCATCTGGCTCGAGTACGGGCAACGGCAGCGCATCAACCGCCTGCTGATCGACTGTGGCACGGCGGCGGTGTACCCGCGAATCCGCGAGCGCATCCTGGCGCTGCCGGAGGGTCAGCGGCATTTTGAACTGCTGCTCGTGACGCATGTCGACCTCGACCACATCGGCGGCGCGCTGCCCCTGCTGCGCGAGAGTGCAAGCCTCGGTGCCAGCTTCGGCGAGATCTGGTTCAACGGCTACATGCATCTCAGCCCGGGCGGCGTCGTCCCGGCCGCCGGCGACGACACGCTCGGGCCGCTGCAGGGCGAGGAACTGAGCGACCTGATCGTCGCCAACGGTCGCCAGCGCTGGAATGCTCTGGTGCGCGGCGGCGCGCTGCTGGTGCCGGACACCGGACCGCTGCCGCAGCTCAGCCTGCCGGGCGGCATGCGGCTGACCGTGCTGTCGCCGCGCCAGGAGCAGCTCGACGCGCTCAGGCCGGTCTGGGACGCGGCCTGTCGCAAGGCGGGACTCGTCCCCGGCGTCGCCGCTGCCGACGACGGCAGCCGTCTCGAGGAGGCCGATGCCGAGCAGGAAGGCGACGATCTGCTCGGCGACCCCGATCCCGAGCAACTCGCGGCACGGCCGTACAAGGCGGATCGCGCGCGGCCGAACGGGTCGAGCATCGCCCTGCTGGCCGAGTACGGCGGGCGGCGGGCGCTGCTCACCGGCGACGCCTTCGCCGAGGTGCTGCTCGCTTCACTTGCGCGTCTGGCCGGCAACGCCGGCGGCCGTTTCGCCGTCGACGCCTGCAAGCTGTCGCATCATGGCAGCCGGGGCAACACCAGCAGCGAGCTGGTGCGGGCCCTGCAGTGCCGCAACTGGCTGGTGTCGAGCAACGGCAAGCAGTTCCGTCATCCCGACGCTGAGGCCATCGCGCGCGTGCTGCGCGACGGCGGCGGCGATATCCGCCTGCACTTCAACTATCGCAGCGAGTTCAACGAGATGTGGTCATCGACCGCGCTGCAGCGGCGCTATCGCTACGCCGCCAGCTACCCGGACGGCGCTGCTGCCGGCGTGCAGCTCGACCTGTCGCGAAGAACCCGTCGTTGACTCGCCAGCCGATGGCATCGCCGCCACCGCTGCCTTCCCCGCCGCGCCACAGCCTGCTCGAAGACGTGCAGGCGCTGGCGGCGGCTGCCCTCGTCGGTTCACTTGGCCTCGGCCTGCTCCAGCAAGCCGGGCTGATCACCGGCGGCACGGTCGGACTCGCCTTCATTGCCCACTACGCCAGCGGCGTCAGCCTCGGTGCCCTGTACCTTGCCATCAACCTGCCGTTCATGGTGCTCGCCTGGTTTCGCGTCGGCCGCGCCTTTGCCGTCAAGACGCTGTGCGCGATCGCCCTGCTGTCGCTGGCCACCGATCTGCTGCCCCGCTGCCTCGGCTTCGCAGCCATCGACCCGCTCTACGCCGCGGTCATGGGCGGACTGCTGGCCGGCATCGCGATGATCATCCTCTTCCGTCACCAGGCCAGCCTCGGCGGGCTGAACGTCGTCGTGCACTGGCTGCAGGAGTGTTTTGGCTGGCGCGGCGGCTACGTCCAGCTGGCGATCGACCTGGCGATCATCGGTGCTTCGCTGGCGATGCTGCCGCTCGAGCGAATCCTCATTTCGCTGCTTGGCGCGGCGACGCTGAACCTGACGCTGGCGATCAACCATCGCCCGGGGCGGTACATCGCTGCGTGAGCGCAGCCAGTTCAAGGGGTCGTCTCGCGGTACCGGCGGCTGCCGCCGGTGATGGCGACGGAGCGCGGAGGGGCGGTCTGCAGCCGCCTGCGGCCGCCTCAGGCCGGCGCTGTGCCTGCTGACAGTCGCTCGAGTTCCGTCTGCAACTCGGGAATCCCTCGCGCGCACTCGGTCTGCAGGCCGGGCAGCTCGTCGGCGACCGCGGCGCTGTCCTCCTGGCGGGCGAGCGCTTCGATGCGGGCAGCGATCGCCGACACACGCTGCAGTCCGATCGTCGCGCTCGAGGATTTCAGGCTGTGCGCTGCACGCGCCACTTCCGGCCAGGCCTTTGCCGGCAGGCCGTCGCTGATCGTCGCGAGCAGCTTCGGCGTGTTCTCGAGGTAGATGCCGATGACACGCTCGATCAGGTTGCCGCTCGTCGCACGGCCGAAGTTCGGGTTGTCGAGGAGCGCGTTGCGATCGAGGACAGGCACCGGCGCCGCGCCTGTGGCAGCGGGCGTTGCCGCATCTGCCGCGGGCGTCGGCGGCGCCGCCGGTGCCGTTGGCGGGTTGCCGGTGGTGCTCGCTGCGGCTGTCGCCGGTACGGCCGTGACGCCGGCGTCGGCGCCGGTCAGCCAGCGGCCGACGGTGCTGGCCAGGGTGTCGAGGCGGACGGGTTTGCTGAGGTAGTCGTCCATGCCCGCCGTCAGGCAGCGCTGGCGATCCTCCGGCAGCGCGTTGGCGGTCAGTGCGATGATCGGCACCCGTGCCATCGGCCCCGGCTCGGCGCGGATCGCCGCCGTCGCCGCGTAGCCGTCCATCACCGGCATCTGACAGTCCATCAGTACGAGGTCGAAGGCCGCGCTGCGCAGGGCGGCGACGGCGAGTGCGCCGTCGCCGACGACGCTGGTTGCGACGCCGATCTCCCGCAGCATCGCTTCGATGACCGACTGATTGACCGGGTTGTCCTCGGCAACCAGGACGCGGCCGCTGATTTTCTGCGCCGCCGGAGCGGCGTCGCGTGCCGGCACTGGCGGCGCCAGAGCCTCGCCGAACGGCAGTTCGACGGTGAACGTGCTGCCATGGCCGACTTCGCTGTCAACCGCGATCGAGCCGCCGAGCAGCGTCGCCAGGTGGCGGCAGATTGCCAGTCCGAGCCCGCTGCCGCCAAAACGTCGCGTCGTCGTCTGGTCGGCCTGAACGAAGGGTGCGAACAGCCTGGCGATCGCCTCGGGGGCGATGCCGATGCCGGTGTCGCGGACGCTGAAACGGATCCAGATGCGTCGGTCCGCGGCTTGGGGGTCGATGATTCGTGCCCCCAGCGTGATTGTTCCGGCCTCGCTGAACTTGTTCGCGTTGCCGAGCAGATTGGCGAGTATCTGGCGCACGCGCGTCGGGTCGCCGCGCAGTTCCAGCTTGGCGGGAAGGCGGAAATCGGTGTTCAGCAGGTTGCCCTTGGTCGAGGCCAGATCGCGGAAGCTGTCGGCGATCCCGGACAGCAGCTGACGCAGGTCGAAATCGATCTCCTCGGCGACCACCTTGCCGGCCTCGATCTTCGCCAGATCGAGGATGTCGCCGAGCAGGGCATGCAGCGCATGACCGGAGCCGCTGATTGCCTGCAGGTAGCGCTGTTGCGTCGGGCTGAGCGGCGTTCTGGCGAGCATCTCGGACATTCCCAGGATGCCGTTCAGCGGTGTCCTGATCTCGTGGCTCATGTTCGAGAGGAACTGCGATTTGGCGTCGCTGGCCTGCTCTGCCGCCCGCTTCGCCTCGGCGAGTTCCTTGTTGTGTTGCAGCAGACGCTGAGTGAGTGTATCCAGCACGCTGACCACGGCCGACACTTCGTTGCGCGAAGGGACTTCGACCGTCTCGCCGGTCAGGTGTTGTGCCAGAGCTGCGGAGCGCTGCCGCAGTTGCCGCAGTGGACTCAGGATCCAGCGGACGAGCAATATCCCGAGCAGTGTGCTGATCGTGAGCACCAGCAGCTGGTGTACGAGCGAACGCTGCCTGGCGCTCGCGAGCATCCCGTAAGCGTGACTGCTGTCGAGCGATGCGACAACGACATAGGCGTCGTCGATGATCGTCAGCGGCAGGTAGCCGAGCGTTCGTGCCTCGGTGGCGTGATGGCGGTAGACGGGTATCTTTCCTGCCAGAGCCTCGTCGATCGCTACCTGGTCGAGCGCAGGCGCAGATTGCGCGGAGCTGGCGAGCAGCGAGCCCGATCTGGCGACGAGTGAAATGTCGATCCCCAGAGCGTCCGCCATGCGTTGCAGAAGGGCTTTGTTCAGGTGGACTCCGGCGGCAAGCGTGCCGACGACCTCTCCGTCGCTTCCCAGCACCGGCGCCACCGCGTGCAACACGAGAGTGTCGTCGGTGCGTGATGTGGACAGCTGGAACTGGCCGGTGAGCGCCTCGAACACGCCCCACAGTGTGGAACGGTCGCCGTACTGTTGCGGATCATGGGCGCGATAGATGACGATTTCCTCTTTGTCGGTCAGTTGCATCTCCTGCACGCCGCTGATCTCCCGGGCCTTCGTCAGCACGTCGCCGATCACGGATGTCGACGCCGCACCCTGATGCTGCAGGGCCCTGCGGAGCCTGGTCTTGCTGGCGGTCAGGCGTGCGGTCAGGGTCACGCGTCGTGACTGCTCGGCGACCTGTTCCTGAATGACGCGGCCGACGGTGCTCATCTTGTCGATCTCGCCCGACCGCAGCGCCGCCGCCAGCGTGTCCTCGAATACCACGAACTCCGACCAGTGCGAGCCAATGGCCAGGATGGCGATGAGAAGGATCAGCGACCAGCCGATCGACGGACGAAAGGACATGCGTCCAGGCATGATGGGGGTGGTCAGTGGTCTGCGGCTGACGGCAGGATGCCGTGTCGGCGGAGGATGCGTTGACCTTCGACCGAGCGGACGAACTCCAGGAAGGCTCGGGCTGCAGGTGGCTGAAGGCCGCCCTTGTGGACCAGACCGAGTTCGACCCAGGCCTGGTAGGCTCCCTTCTCGACGTTCTCGGGCGTCGGTTCGATGCCGTCGAGTGCCAGCAGGACGACTTTGCTGCTGCAGGCGGCAAGTGCCGAGCGGTTGAGAAAGCCCAGGCTGGTGGGATAGCGGTCGAGCAGTTCGATCAACTGGGGGTCGAGATGAGCAGTCTTGACCTCCGGTCCGAAGACCACGTCCTTGAACGGTCTGACCGCCCTCGTCAATGCCTGTCGGCCCGAGTCCGTATGCTCTCTGCCGATCGCGCGGATCGGCGCCGCTTTGCCGCCGAGTTCGCGCCAGTTGGTGATCCGGCCGCTGTAGACGTCGAGCAACTGGCTGGTGCTGATGCTGCGGACGGTCACGCCGGCGCCGCCGACGATCGCGACCGGATCGCGACCGAGAGGTACGAAGATGAGGCCCTGTCTGCTTTCCTCGTCCTTGAGCCGACGCCCGACCCGTCCGACGGGGGAGATGCCGTCGCCAACGTCGCGCAGGGCGCCGGCCGTACCCGTCGACGGCGGGACGATTGCCCGATGCAGCGCCTGTTGCTGGTTGAACGCCTTGGCGAGCTGGCCGAGGATGTATTCGGGGCTGCCACTGCCCGGGATGACGAGGTCGTCGGCGCGAACCGGTGGCGCGCTGACGACGACGAGCAGGGCGAGTACCAACTGAAGCCACGACGGCAAACTGAAAGTCATGATCAAATCTCCCGCATCAGGATGTTGCCGCTGTCGCCGCGCGCGACCTTGCCGGCCGGTCCGCGCAGCGCCAGCAGTTCGTTGCCGACCAGCGCTGCGAGGACCAGGGCGCCACCGATCAGCGTGCTGCCTCCCGGTCGCTCGCCGGCGCCGAGCCAGGCCCAGGTGACTCCGAAGACGACCTCGAGCAGTCCGAGCAAGGCAATCTCTGGAGCCGCCAGTTCACGCGACAGGTGCACGACGAGCAGGCAGGGAATCGCCAGCTGGACGACGCCGAGTATGGCCAGCAGCCGGAGATCATGCGCCGTCGCCTGCAGCGGCTGGGCCAACGGCAGGGTGCCGGCGGCGGAGAGTACGGCGCCGATGAGGACCGCTGGCAGCATGTCCTGCGGCATCGTCGCGTCTTCGCCGCGGCCGCGATGCCCGACATGTTGCAGGGTGGTGAAGTTGAGCGCCGCCGCGAGGGGCACTGCCAGGGCGACGACGCTGCCGGTCAGCGACAGGCCGGCGCTCGCCTCCTGGCCGAACATCCAGCCGATGCCGACACCGGCCACGGCAATGGCCAGCCAGGTACGCGCCGGCAGCCGGTGCTGCAGGAAAAGGCGGGCAAAGAGGGCGGTGATCAGCGGACCGATCGCCATCGTCACCAGGACGTTGGCGACGCTGGTCAGGGTGATCGCCAGCATGAAGGCGGTGAACATCGCCGCCCAGCAGAAGCCGGAGAACCAGAGCGGCCAACCGGCATGCAGCAGGCTGTGCCAGAGCTGCCGACCGCGCAGGAGGCTCAGCACGCAGCCGAGGGCGAGAGCATTGAACAGGCTGCGCCAGAAGGTGACTTCGAAGCTGTGGGCGCTGTCGAGGTGTCGGGCGACGACGCCGGCGATGCTCCAGAGCAGGGTGACGAGTATCATCAGGCTGACCGCGCGGCGGTGCGACATCGCTGCTCCTTCTGCCGCAGGCATCCTGCCGCGGCGACGAAAAGGCCGTCATTGTGCCGCATTTCTCCGCTGCTGGAAGCACGGCGCGGCGGCGCCCCGCCGCCCGGCGGCTTCAGTCGTAGCGCTGGCGGACCAGGTAGCCGCCAGCGGCGCCGGCCAGCGATTCGACCAGCGTGTAGCTGCTGAGCTGCCAGCGCAGGGCGACGCTGGCCAGCGGCGGAATGCTGCCGGTGGCGCGGCGGGCGAGCGTCACGTGTGGCCGGAAGCGGCGCTTCTCGGGCTTCAGGCCGAGGGCCTGCAGCGCTTCGCCGAGACGGCCGTGCAGCTGCTGCAGCGCGGCAGGCGGCGATGTCGCGCGCAGCACGACGAGGCCATGCGGCCAGACCTCGGCGCGGTCGAGGACGACTTCGCAGGGCTCGCTGGCGACCTGCAGCCCGGCGCTGACTTCGCCCAGCCGCTGTCGCGGCAGCGCGCCGATGAAGTGCAGCGTCAGGTGCAGGCGCTCGGCCACGATCGGCGCCGCACCCGGCGGCCACGACCATCGCCGCTGGTAGTGCAGGAGTTCGTCACGCTCGGCGGGAGTTGGCCAGAGGGCCAGGAAGAGCCGACACGCTGCCGCTGCACGCTCGGCGGCGGGCATTGCGGCCGCCGGCGGCCGGTCCTGGCTGGCTGGCCTGGGAGCGGTCCTCGCGTCTTCCGCGTCGTCTGGCACGGCTTGTCGGCTGCACGTTCAGGCTGCCGCCACGGCCCACTGAACCTGGCGCGCCGCCGTCGCTGTCTACTTCTTGCGCTTGCCCGTCGCGCCCTGCGCCTCCTGGGCGCCCTGGACGCCCAGGTTGCCGCCGGTACCGAGCCCGCCCTTGACCTCCTGCGCCTTGTAGTTGCGCACCGCGCGCACCAGGTTGTTGTACGAATCGGTGAATGCGGCGACGATCACCTTGCCTTCGGCGGTGTTGGTGTAGCCACCCCCTCCGGCACCGAAGCCGCTGCCAAAAAGCGCTCCCATGGCGCCGAAGTCCATGTTGCGGGCGCTTCCCTCTGCGGCCGCGAGCTGCACGCCGGAGCGGTTGTCGACCAGGGTCAGCAGCGTGCTCGCCTCCTTGACGTTGACCGCGCCGACGACGGCGCCGAGCAGTCCGGCACCACGGCCCAGCCCGCCGAGGCCGCCGCCCATGCCACCGGCGTTGTTGTTGCTGAAGGTGATCGTCGGGCTCATCGTGTAGTCGGCCGAGACCATCTGCCCCTTGCCGAACTTCGATCCGCGGCGCAGCTCGCCGGTCTGTTCGAGGGCGCGCTCCTGCATCATGTTGTTCATCGCCCGGCCGCGGTCGACGACGACGAAGCAGTTCGACTGCTGGATCAGCAGCTTGAGTACCGGGCTCGTCGATCCCAGTTTCATCTGCCCGGTGAGGATGCCGTACCAGGGAGCGTTCGTGTCCTCGTAGACGGCAACCGTGCCAAGCGAACTCGCGCACTTCTCGAGCTGGCTGCTGGCGTTGTCGGTGGTCGAACCGGCGGCGGATCCGGTCGCCGTGGTCTTGGCGTCGGGCGAGCCCATCTGCATCTGGGCACAGCCTGCGAGCAGCAGGCCGGCGGTGGTGGCAAGGGCAACCCGTGCAGCACGCTGCGGACTGGACAAGGACATCGGTGCTTCTCCTTTCGATTCGCTGATGGTGGCGTCAAGGGCTGCTGACGGCTGCCAACTTCCCCGCGCAGCGCATTATGCCGAAACACCCGCGATCATGCATGCGCAACGACAGGCCGCGACATCTTGCGGCGGCGCCTGGTCGCCCGTGGCGTCGCGGCCGGGCGCTCAGGGCACATGCCGTGCCCCTCGCCGTCTCGCCTGCCGCGCATCGTGGCGGTCGCCGGGCGAGCGGCGCGCACGCAAGCGGGCTGCTGCGGTCGCACTGGGCAGGGCCGCGGGTGGCCGGGGGTGTGCCGGGGGTGGCCGGGGGTGTGCCGGGGGTTGACAGTGCCGGTTTGCCTGCGGATAATCCGTGCCGCTCCTGCCCGGCGGACGTCGTGTGGCTCCGGCGATTCGGCCGGATGGCAGGCAGCCATGTTCAGAGCGCGGGAATAGCTCAGTTGGTAGAGCGATACCTTGCCAAGGTATAGGTCGAGAGTTCGAGACTCTTTTCCCGCTCCAGATCGCGAAGGGAAAGTGCCGCAGGCGCTTTCCCTTCTTCCATTTCCGGGCAGGTATAATGGCTTGTGTCGCCCGGGTGGTGGAATTGGTAGACACAAGGGACTTAAAATCCCTCGGCCCAGCGGCCGTGCCGGTTCGACCCCGGCTCCGGGTACCACCTCCACGTCTCTTGTTGCGAGCTTCGTGCTCCGGGCCCCGATGATCATTTTTGACCTTGCATGCCAGCACGACCATCAGTTCGAGGGCTGGTTCCAGTCACGCGAGGATTTCGACCGCCAACTGGCTTCCGGTCTGCTCAGTTGCCCGCATTGTGGCTCGCTCGACATCCGGCGGGTTCCGTCAACGGTTCACCTGGGCCGCTCCGGTACGCAGTCGGATTCGCCGCACCGTGAGTCGCCGGTGGTCGCGCCGGCAGTCGATGGGCGCACCGGCGCGCAGCAGGCTTTCCGCCACATGACGGTGTTGCTGCTCGCGAACTGCGAGGATGTCGGCGCCGATTTTGCCGAGGAGGCGCGGCGCATGCATTATTTCGAGGCGCCCGAGCGTTCGATTCGTGGCGTTGCCACTCCCGAGGAGTACGAGGAACTGGTCGACGAGGGCATCGAGGTGTTCCGCGTGCAGCGGGTGAAGCCGGGTGATCTGCACTGACGGTCGCACCGCGGTTGCCCCGGGCGGCAGGCGGCCGCGCCGGTGGGTCCGCTGTCGCTGTGGAAACCGATTGCCGCCTGCCGGCGGCGCAAACTGCTGGGAGGGTTGCTGATGATCAAGTCACGCGCTGCGGTTGCCTGGGCTGCCGGGCAGCCCCTGGAGGTCACCGAGGTGGATGTCGAGGAGCCACGGCAGGGCGAGGTGCTGGTGCGCATCGTCGCCTCCGGCGTCTGCCACACCGATGCCTTCACGCTCTCCGGAGCCGATCCCGAAGGCGTCTTCCCGAGCATCCTCGGTCACGAGGGGGGCGGCATCGTCGAGGCGGTCGGGCCGGGCGTCAGCTCGGTGGCCGTCGGTGACCATGTGATTCCCTTGTACACTCCGGAGTGCGGACAGTGCAAGTTCTGCCGCTCGGGCAAGACGAACCTCTGCCAGGCGATTCGCGGGACGCAGGGCAGGGGGTTGATGCCCGATGGCAGCAGCCGCTTTTCGCGGCACGGCAAGCCGATATTTCACTACATGGGGACCTCGACCTTCTCCGAGTACACCGTGTTGCCGGAGATAGCGCTGGCGAAGATCGCCCGCGACGCGCCGCTGGAGAAGGTCTGCCTGCTGGGTTGCGGCGTAACCACGGGCATCGGTGCCGTGCGCAACACCGCCAAGGTCGAGCCGGGGGCGACAGTCGCCGTCTTCGGCCTCGGCGGCATCGGTCTGGCGGTGGTCATCGGCGCGGTGATGGCCGGCGCGGCGCGCATCATCGCCATCGACACCAACCCGGCCAAGTTTCCCATTGCCCGACAACTGGGCGCCACAGAGTGCATCAACCCGGCCGAGCACGCGCGGCCGATCCAGGAAGTGATCGTCGACCTGAGCGATGGCGGTGTCGATTATTCTTTCGAATGCATCGGCAACGTGTCGGTGATGCGCGCTGCCCTCGAATGCTGTCACAAGGGCTGGGGCGAGTCGGTGATCATCGGCGTCGCCGGGGCGGGCGAGGAGATCGCGACACGGCCCTTCCAGCTCGTCACCGGACGCGTCTGGCGCGGCTCGGCCTTCGGCGGTGTGCGCGGCCGTTCCGAGCTGCCGGGATACGTCGAGCGCGCGCAGCGCGGCGAGATCCCCCTCGACACCTTCATCACCCATACGATGGGGCTGGCCGACATCAACCGTGCTTTCGACCTCATGGCCGCGGGCCAGAGCATCCGCTCGGTGATCCTTTTCTAGTGAGATGGCTGTCACCCCGCCTCTGCTCGAGGAGCTTGCCGCCAATCGCTGCTGGGGCGGCTGGCACCGGCGCTACCGTCATCATTCGCCCACCCTCGGTTGCGCCATGGTGTTCGCCGTGTACCTGCCGCCGCAGGCCGAGTCGCACCCGGTGCCAGCGCTCTACTGGCTCTCCGGGCTGACCTGCAGCGACGAGAACTTCATGCAGAAGGCGGGGGCGATGCGCGTCGCCGCCGAACTCGGGCTCGCCCTCGTCGCTCCCGACACCAGTCCGCGCGGTGACGATGTGCCCGGCGACCCGCAAGGCTGCTGGGATTTTGGCCATGGTGCGGGTTTCTACCTGAACGCGACGCAGTTGCCGTGGCGGCGGCACTACCGCATGCACGACTACGTCGTGCACGAACTGCCGCAACTGGTCGAGGCCAGCCTGCCGATCGATGGCCGGCGCGGCATCAGTGGCCACTCGATGGGCGGTCACGGCGCGCTGGTCTGCGCGCTCCGCAACCCTGGCCGCTATCGCTCGCTGTCGGCACTGGCGCCGATCTGTCACCCGCTCGCCAGCCCGTGGGGCGAGAAGGCTTTCGGCAATTACCTCGGCGCCGACCGCGAGAGCTGGAAGGAATGGGACGCCTGCGAGCTGATCGCCATCGCCGGCGAGCGCCTGCCGCTGCTCGTCGACCAGGGTCTGGCGGACCCCTTCCTCGCCACGCAACTGTTGCCCGAGCTTCTGCAGCAGGCCTGTACCGCCGCCGGCCAGCCCTTGACGCTGCGGCTGCAGCCGGGCTACGACCACAGCTACTACTTCATCGCCAGCTTCATCGACGATCATCTGCGGCATCACGCGAGGGCGCTGCGGTACTGAAGCGGCGGGCATGATGATGGGCGTGATGGCGCTGAACACATCCGGCAGGCCATCTGGCTGCGCTGATTGAATCACGGTCGGCGGACAGGCGCCGGATTCGTCACACCGGGGTGGTTGCCGGCGATCAGCGGAGCGGCAACCAGGTGGCGAACGTCGCCGCCTGCCCGACGACCGTTCCTTGATCGCTGACGAGATTCCAGACGGTCGCGCCACAGATGCGGAAGCGTTCACCTCTGGCGGAGATGCGAACGCCGCCGTAGTCGTCGATGAAACCGTCGCGGGCGACGCGATCGAGGAGCCGCTGTCGTTCCTTGCGCGCCAGCGGTTCGGCCGAGAGCCGCGATGGCAGACGGACGATTTCCCGCCACGGCATCGCGAAGAGTTCCTGCGCGGCGAGGTTGGCGTAGAAGAAGACCGGATCGGGCGCCGCATCGTGTGCCAGGACGATGAACGGCGCGCGGTAGAGACGCTGCGCGAGATCAGTCGGCTCGCCGTCAGGCAGCAGGTCGCGGCGCAACAGGCGGGCATGACTGGCGACGATGAGGTGCGCGCTCGCCGCCTGGAAGCCGTTGCCGGCATCCGGTTCTCTGCGGTCGAAGCGAATTGCCGTCATCGGCGCGCTCATCGTCGGCGGCATCCCGGCGCGGCACGAGACGGCACGAAGGCGGCGCCGGCAGCGGTCACGAAGCGCGCACCAGCCGGTCAGCCGTCCGTCGCCGGCAGGGCGATGGCGGCGGGTGCCAGCGCCGCCATCGCCTTCATCGCCGCAGCATGCAGGTCCTGGCGCGCCTGGTCGGTGGCGTTGCGCGTGAGGTCGGCGAGCCACTCATAGCGTGCAAGTCCGCGCGACCGGTTGGCGCGCGCGAGGTCGCGCGACGCGCCCGCGCGGATCAGCTCGAGGTAGTCGAGCGAACACTCGCTGGCCAGTTCGGCGCTGCTCGCCGGCGTACAGGAAACGGCATCCGGCAGCGTCCTGCCCGCCTGCGCCGGCTCGGCAACGATTGCAGCGGCGCTCGCGGCGGCGGCGCGGAGTTGCGCCAAGCCGCCCATCAGCTCGCCCTGCAGCTCGTATTGCCAATACATGTCGATGTCGTGGACCTGGTAGCCGTGGCCCAGATTGACCAGCAGGACGTGCGCTCCGTCGGCACCGGGCTCCCCGGCGGCGCCGAAGTCGCCGGGTTTGCCGGCAGCACCGCCGCTGGCGGCGAGAATTGGTGTCGTCGCCAACGGTATTGCGTGGCGCAGGATGATCCGGCCGCTGCTGCCGCCGTCGCCCGGCCGCCCCGGAGCGCCACCGCGGCCGCCCTGGCCGAGCGTGCCGAAGCGGAGCCATGCCTGCGCGTGGCCGCCATAGCGGGCGCGCTGGTAGCTGTCGACGCCCGGCATCAGCATGCGTACGATACCCGCGACAGCGCCCGGTGGAACGGGCATGTCACCGGCGAGAAGGCCGGCGTCGCGCCGGGCATTCTGGCCGTTGACGTGCGCGAAGCCGTCGCCACCGCGCTGGCTGCGCCCACCCGCGCTGCCGTTCGCGAGCAGCGTCGCCGTTCCCACCACCTCGCGCGCGCAGATCCGGATGAGGCCACCGTCGTTGCCGTTCGGTCCGCCAGCACCTTGGCGGCCGTCGAGGTGCTGCGCCGTGCCATCCAGGGTGGGGTCGCGCGCCGCAGCGTCGCAGCCGGCCGTTGCGGCGCCGGTGACGTCGATGGCGCTGTCGGGCGCGAACTCGATCCGCCGTGCGAGGATGTCGACCGTTGCCCCGGGCAGCAGGCATCGTCCCTCGATGCGCACCGTGTCGGCGCGCACGACAATCCATCCCGCCTGCCCGGCGGCCGCGCCGGCGAGCAACGCGGCATCGAGGACGACGGCTGGCAGCAGGACCCGCAGTGCGGGTCGCTCGGGGACGGCTGCTGCCGGCACGCTGCCGCTCATGGCGATGACTCGGCAGTGCCGGCGGCGTCACCCGCGTCGATGCCGGCTGCAGTGCCCCGGAACTCGAGGCCGATCTCCTCGACATCCGCCAGATCGAGACCATGATTGAGGTCCGCCGGGATGTGGATGCGCCAGGTGGTGAAGGGTGTCGGCTCGAAACGCGACTTGTCGGCGTCGTCGCCGTGCAGCGTGATGTGCACGCTGCGGCCCCGATGATCGCGGGCGTCCCCGTGCGAGCGTGGCGGCAGCAGGTTGTACTGGAAGGTACTGCTGTAGGGGGCGGCAGCGAACTCGATCGGACCGGCGGGCGTACGGTCCTTGTAGATGCCGGGCGTCGAGACGAGGATCGAGATGTTGCGGTAATACGGCTTGCCGCACACCAGCCAGAGGTGCACCTCGGAAATGCGGATCCGTTCGACACGTGGATAGTTGTGCAGCGAGATCGTCCACGACAGCGTCCGCTCCGTCCCGAGCTCGTCGAGCACCCGCCGTTCCCAGATGCGGTAGGCCGTCGGTGTCCAGGTCGACATGCGCTGCGAGTTCTCGAGGAACTGTGTCAGTTCCGCCTCGGCGCAGGCCAGCAGCGCGTACAGCGTCGCACCGCTGTCCGTCAGCGACGGCGCAAAGGCCGGTTCGCGCAGCGTGCAATAGCGGTAGGCATCGCGCATGTTGCCGATTGCGCGCACGAGTTGCAGCTTGAGCTGATCCTGGATGCGCTCGTAGAACATCAGCGTCGCGCGGTCGATTTCGGCACGCTTGCCGAGCATCGTCCGTCTCGCCTCGACGGCTGCGGCATCGATCGTATCGCGCTGCAGTTCCCACTCCCGCTGCAGGCGGACCTGCATGCAGCGTGCCTGATGGACGCCGGTGTTGACGGCCTCTTCGGAGAGGATGATGAAGACCTCGATCGCCGCGAGCAGTTCGGTCGCGCCGCTGATCTCCATCTTCAGCGCCTCGTCGAAGGCGGCGCGGACCTCGACGCGCAACGCCTCCCAATCGCCTACACTCACCGGCTCGTGCCCCGAGGCGGGGTCGCTCCAGCCCGTCAGCCTGGTGGCTTCGGTGGCCGCCTAGCGGCCGGCCAGGTTCTTGGCGACGGCGTCGTACACCTTCTGCGCGGTCATCATCAGCTCGAGCGTGGCCCGCACGGCCTTCACCAGATCCCAGATCCGGTTCAGGATCTGCAACAGTCGGCTCAGTTGCCGGGCGGCAGTGGCCGCTCCCTGCACGCCCTGTGCGGCAGCGGCGGGGCCGTTCCCGCTGCCGAAGAACGTCGCCAGGACGCCAACGACGACGGCCAGGACGGCCGCACCGATTCCCACCCCAGCCTCCAGCTCGAGTTGCCGGGTCTTCTCGTCGCAGCCTTCCTGGAACGTCTTGCGCGCCTGCTCGAGCTTGCTCTTCTGTGCTTCCAGCTTCCTGCGGCTGGCCGCGCAGGCCGCTGCCGCCGCGTCCTCATCCCGGCGCGCCTCGTGCAGGAGGTTCTGCGAGAGGGCCGCACAGTTGCGATAATGGCCGAGGACGACCTCCGCATCGCCATTGCGCAGCCCGATGTCGGCGACGGCGTCGAACAGGTGGGTGCACTCCTCGTCGATCGCGCGCAGTGCGTCTGCGGTCTTTTCGGCGAGACGGCTGTAACGCTCGAGGCGCAGGCTTGGAACGGCATGCAGTTGCGGCTGCAACGTGCGCAAACGTTCGAGCAGCAGGGCGCTCTCGAGAGCCAGCCGCGCATCTCCATCGGCGTGCGTCTGCGAGCGGTTGACCCAGCTGGCGATACGCAACGGCAACCCGGCAAGCTGCGGTGCGGTGCCGGCGCCGCCATGACGGAGACGCATCGCGGTCAGCAGTTGCAGTTCGCCGAGCAGGCAGTCACCCGGCGGCACCTCATCCGACGTGCCGAGCGTGATCACTGCGTCCCCCGTTGCGCCGCGCGTGCACTGCAGGTGGATCCGCCTGGACATCTCGTCGGGCGGCAGCTGCGGGGCAAAGCCGCGGAAACTGATCCAGGGCGAGGTCGCATTCTCGATGACGAGTTCATCGCTGACGATTTCGAGCACGCATTCGCCAGAATTCGCCGGCTGGTCTACCTGCAGGACGCCACCGCAGCCCACCTCGATGCGACGGACGTGGATGCGGACGAACTGCATCGTGAAATTGACGGCTGCGCCGATCCTGAGTACGTCGGCATGGATCTCGAGGGTGTCGATGGGGTTGTCGCGGCGACGCAGCGCCGTTACGACGTCGGCCAGGTCGACGAACAGGTCTCGCACCTTCGCCGGATGGCCGCCCAGAAACTGCTGATCGACCGACCAGGCCGGTCCCGCCTGCGTTGCCGGGAACGAGCGGGCGGGCGGATAAATCTCGGTCCAGCACGGAAAGGCGCTCATCAACCTCAACGACGCGAAAGCCAATGGTGACAACAAGAGTATAGGTGGCGCGGTCGAGGCGCGTCAATCGCCGGTCGACAAGCGGCGAAGGCGGTTCGCCGAGCCGTCCGGTGCCAGCCGCGGAACAGTCTGCGGCGGATGCAGTCGCATCGCCGGCGTGGTGCCACGGTCGCCACCGCGGCACGCTTCAGGCGGCGACGACGACCCGGTTGCGACCGCTGCGCTTGGCTTCGTAGAGCGCGGCGTCGGCGGCCTCGATCAGTGCCTGGCTCTCCTTGAGGCTGCTCGAGAGGTTGGCGACGCCGATGCTCACGGTGAGGGGAATCGACTGCTGCTCCCAGAGGAAGGTGTACTTCTCGACCAGGGCGCGGATTCGCTCGGCGATCTGGGTGGCAGCGCGGACGTTGGCATTCGGCAGAACGGCAGCGAACTCCTCGCCGCCGTAGCGGAAGACCAGGTCCTCGACGCGCGAGGCACGCTTCAGCAGGTCGGCGAGCTGGCGCAGGACGGCATCTCCGGCGGCATGGCCGTAGCTGTCGTTGATGCGCTTGAAGTGATCGATATCGAGCAGCAGGCACGCCATCGGCAGCCCGTTGGACTGCGCGAACGCCCACTCGGAGGCGAGGTAGTCGAGGCCATGGCGGCGGTTCGGCAGTTGCGTCAGGGCGTCGGTCAGCGCCTGCTGCAGCAGGCGGCGGTGGGTGACGGCGAACTCGTCGGTCGAACGCATGATGCCGCGCCGCTCGCGCTGGATCTCTTCGCGAAGCAGCAGCATCCGCGTGGCCGTGTTGAGGCGGACGCGCAACGTCTGGATGCCGACCGGTTTGACCAGGACGTCGTCGGCGCCGGCGTCGATGGCTTCGAGGATGTGCGCTTCACTGCCCGGCGAGGCCAGCAGCAGCGCGTAGCTTTCCTTGCCCGCCGGCGTCTGGCGCAGGATGCGGCAGAAGACGGCCGGTTTCAGTCCGGGCATGGCCATGTCGGCAATGACGATCTGGGCTGGTTCGCGGAGCACCTGCTTGAGGTCATCGATATTGCTTTCGACCAGCACCGGCTGGTGGCCGAGGCTCTCGATCTGCTGCATCAGATTCGGCAGCTCCGCCACCGGAATGCCGACGAGCTGGACGTGCAGGCGCGGCGAAGCCAGCTTGCCGTCCGGTTCCTGGTTGGCCGGGCTGACCCGCCGGGTGGGTGGACTGGCAGCGAGAATCTCTGCGAACGGGGGCATCTCCTGCGTCCGCACGTGCAGCATGGCGCCCCACTCGCGCCAACGGCGGACCGTCCGGTCGGCCATGTCGTTCAGCGTGTCGCCACTGATGCCGAGGCGGGCGGCGCGCGTCAGGAGGCCCGGCAGCAGGCTCCAGCGCGCCTCTTCGTTGGCCATGCAGACTTCGGCCAGCGCGCGCGCGAAGTGCAGCGAGTGGGTCAGCGTCTGCACCCGCGAGCCGTCGCGAAAGCCGGCGAGGTCCGGTTGCTCGTGATGGTAGGCAGCCTGGATCAGCAACTCCGGCAGACCCCATTCGGCGAGCATCGTCGCACCAAGCTGCTGGTGGTCCATCTCCAGGCAGTCGCGTTCGAGGGTCGCCAGGCTGATGCCGCCCTCCTTCGCCTTGAGCAGAATGACGGAGTATTCTTCCGGGTAGAGCGAAGCCATCGCCAGCTCGCCAACGCGCGCCAACAAGCCGATGGTGAACAGTTCCTCGCTCGAGATCTGGGCAAAGTGGGCCAGTTCCTGGCAGGCAATGGCGGTTGCCAGCGAGTGTCCCCAGAAGGCACCGTAGTCGAAGGTCGAGCACTGACCGCTGGTGTGGGTGTGCATCACCGACAGGCCGATCACCAGTTCTCGCACGCGAAACGCACCGAGGGCAACGATCGCCCGCTGCAGCGAAACGATCGGCCGTGTGCGGCCGAAGGCGGCAGCGTTGGCGAACTTCAGCAGGCGTCCGGCAATCGCCGGGTCGGACTGTACCAGCTGCACCAGATCGGAGACGCGAAAGTCGTCACGCTGCAGCAGCTTGATGATCGAGAAGGCGACACCCTTTGGTGAAGGCAACTTGCCCGTTGCCTTCATCGAGTCATAGCGCTGTGGGGGAACGAACTGGATCAAGCAGGCCTCAGGTCCGGGGTGTGCGCGCGATTATGCTACAAAACCAGTCGCTCCGCCGGAACGTGGCCTGCCGCGCGGCTCACTGCGGGTCGTCACCGTCGCTGCCGCGGCAATCGGCGATGAGGTCGGACCCTTCCGCGCTCGCGCTGCCGACGCGCTGGCTCAGCGGCCATGTCCGCGGCTCGTCGGCCTCGCCTGCCCGTGCCGCCGGCCAGTGCTGCCAGTTGCTGCCAGCCACGATCCGCGGCAGCCGCTCGTGGATCGGACGCAGCAGATCGTTGGCCGCGCTCGTGATGGCGCAGCAGGTCCGCAGGACGTCGCCGGCAGGCGGGGGCCACGACTCCCGGAGACCGCCCATCGCCAGCGGCTCGCCCGACTGCAGCGAGAAGGACCACGGTTGCCTTGTCGACGCCGTTGCCGCCTGCCATTCGTGGAAGCCGCTGGTCGGGATCAGGCAGCGCCGGCGCTGGAAGGACTGGCGGACCGATGGCCTGGCGCGCAACGGTTCGTCGCGGGCGTTGATCAGCCGCGCGCCGATTGCCGGCCCGCCTGGCAACAGTGCCGCAGCGGGCCCCAGCGCAGCAGATGCAGCATGCACTCGCCAGCCGGCGACAGCCGGACGGCGGCGACGTCGCTGCCCGGGGGCGATGTTGCAGCGCAGCCGGCAGTCGTCGCAGTGAGCGGGAGCGCAGCGCGCAGCGGGCTGCGAGCGAGGCGCTGCGACGGCATAACGTCCGCACATGGCGTGAGTGTAGCTATACTTGCGCCGGTACGCGCGAACTGCATGCTTGCAAACGGGGGGAAGAATGAGATCAGTGGTCGGTCGGAAGGCAATCGCCGGCGCCATCGGCGCGTTTCTGCTGTCGCCGGCGGGCGGCGCTCTGGCGCAGGAGACGAAGCCGGCCGCGGCTGCGGGGGACACGGCCGCGGCGGCCGCAGCGCCGGTGGCGCGGCAGCCCTTCCGTCGCAGCATCGAGGATGCCGCCAATCTTGCCGGCGGGCTGACCCTGCGGCTGAGCAGGGCGAGCTATCGCGAAGGCGAGCCGCTGGCGCTGACCGTCGATGTGCCGCGCGCCGGTCATCTGAACGTCGTCAGCGTCGGCCCGGACGATGTCGCGACACTGCTCTTTCCGAATCGCCAGCAGACCGACAACCAGGTGCTTGCGGGCACGTTCCGGATTCCCGGCGAACCGCCACAGTCGCCAGCGATGCCGGCGAAGCCGGCCGGGGTGACGCTGCTGGCGGCCTTTCTCAGCCAGGAGCCGCTCGACCTGCAACAGTATGCCGGTGGGTCTGACGAGCAGTCGCCGGTGGACGACGGCTTCGCGCGCCTGGCGCCGGCAGCGCGTACCCGGCTCGAGCAGCTGGCGGCGCGGAGCTTCACCGGCCTGCCGCGGACGGCGCCATTGCAGGGCGGTGTGTCCTATCTGCTGGTGTGCGCGCCGGGTGGCACCTGCGACGCGGCGAGTCTGGCGCCGGCGACCGGTTCCCCGGCGCCCGCGGAGCGGCTGACGCCCGGCCTGCTGCTTGAAGGCGAGATCGAACTGGCGCTGCCCAAGGGGGCCTGGCTGCGGCGCATTCCGGAGAAGGGCCAGCGGCTGACGCGGCTGTCGGAGGGTTTCGTGCCACGCCCGTATACCAACGCCGACAACCATTGCAGCATCGGCTACGGTCAACTGCTGCGGCAGGCTCCCTGTGCGGGCGGCGAACCGGCGGCGCTGCGCCGCGGCATCAGCGAGGCGCAGGCCGAGGCGATGCTGGCCGAGAGCATGCGGCGCGCGCAGCGGGCGGTGATGAGCCTGGTGAAGATCCCGCTCAGCGACGGGCAGTACGCGGCGCTCTGCGATTTCACCTACAACGTCGGCGCCGAGATGCTGCAGAACTCGACCCTGCTGAAGCTGATCAATGCCGGCGAGCATCAGCGCGTACCGGCCGAACTGCGGCGCTGGACGCTGGCCATGGGCAAGGAGCACCGCGGCCTGAAGTTGCGTCGCGAGCGCCAGATCGGACTCTACTTCGAGGGCCAGCCGGTGCCGAAGGCGCCGCCGGTGGACGAAGCACCGCAGCCGATCGATATCCGGGTCGGCGGCTAGACACGAGCGTAACAGCGGCCCTTTCTTGATCGGCAGCAAAGCCGCGGGCGGCGGGCGCCGCGTAAGATGCGCCGCATGAACACGCGCAGCGCCGGTCGGCAATGAGTCTGCTCGCCTCGTGGCTGGTCGCGGCTGTGCGCGAGCGTCCAGACGCCTGCGCGCTGCGCGCGGCAACTGGCGAATGGCGTTATCGAGAGCTGCTGACACTGGCCGGACAGGGCGCAGCCTGCCTGCGCAGCAGTGGCATCGCCGCCGGCGCGATCGTCGGCTGTGCCGCCACGGCACCCGACCTGGCGCTCGCTGCCGTCGCCTGTTCGGCGGCGGGGGCGGCGCTGTTGCCGCTCGATCCATTGACCGCCCCTGCCGCTTGGCCGCGCCTGCAGAAACTCGCCGGCGGCCGGCTGCAGCGCCTGCGCACGCCTCCCGGCGAGTGGCCGCGGTACCGCGGATTGCCAGCGCCCGCCGTCGACCACGACGACCTTGCCCTGGTCATCGCCAGCAGCGGTAGTGAAGGCGAGCCGAAGGCGGTGATGCTGACGGCCGGCAATCTCGCTGTGGCGGTCGCCGCGTCGCAGCAGCGCCTGCCGCTGGCCGCCGGCGACACCTGGCTCGGCTGCCTGCCGCTGCACCACGTCGGCGGCATGTCGCTGCTTTGTCGCTGCCTGCAGGCCGGCGCCACACTGCTGCTGCACAGCGGTTTTGCCGCGCCGCAAGTCTGGCGCGACCTCAACGAACAGGCGGTGAGTCACATTTCGCTGGTGCCGGTGATGCTCGCGCGACTGCTCGACGTCGCCGCCGGTCGACCGCCGCCGGCCAGCCTGCGGCATGCGCTCATCGGCGGCGGCCCCCTGTCGCGGCCACTTTGCGAGCAGGCGCTGGCCGCCGGCTGGCCGATCCGTCCGAGCTGGGGTCTCAGCGAGAGCGCGGCGCAGGCGGCGACGCTGCTCGATCCGGAACTGGGGTGGCAGCCCGGCCTGGTTGGCGAGCCGCTGCCCGGGCTTGCCGCGCGCATCGCTGCCGACGGCCGCATCTGCCTGCGCGGAGCGCAGGTGATGGCCGGTTATCTCAACCCGGAGAGGCGCCCGGGCCTCGGTCTGGTCGACGGCTGGCTGGTCACCGGCGACCTTGGCGAAATCGATGCCGCCGGGCGCCTCAGCATCCGTGGCCGTGCCGACGACATGCTGGTCAGCGGTGGCGTCAATGTCCATCCGGCCGGCGTCGAGGAGTGCCTGGCAGCCTGTCCGGGAGTCAGCGACGTGGCGGTGACGGCGACTGCCGACCCGGAGTGGGGCGATTCGCTGCTGGCGCTGGTCGTCGGTCAGCCCGACCTGCAACGGCTGCACGAGTGGTCGCGTCAACACCTGCCGCCGGCCAGCAGGCCACGGCGCTTCCGCTGCGTCGATCGCCTGCCACGCAACGGCATGGGCAAGCTCGAGCGTGCCGTCCTGCTCCGTCTGGCGGCGGAGGTTGTCTGATGCCGGGCTGGCTGCTCGATGCGGCGCAGATCGCACTGCTCGGCCGCCGCCTGCGCGCCACGCTTGCCGGCGCGCGCGGCAACGATCTACTGAGCATCAGCCTGGATCTCGGTGGCGGCGACGACGACTGGCTCGGTGTCGAGGATGGCGCCTGGCCGACCGTGGACGTTGGGCGTCGCGAGTGCAGCTGGTGGGCTTCGCCGGCCACCTCCGGCGACCGCGAGTACCGCCTGGCGATCGGCCGTGCGATCGACTTCCGCAGCACCGGTACGGCGCGCTTCTCCGCCCTGCAGGCCGCGTTCGCCGGGCTGCGGGCGGCATGGCGGCACGATGACCCGCAGCGGACCGGCCTCAGCCCGCTGGCGCACCTCGGTTTTGCCTTCGCCGACGAGAGCACGGACGGCTGGCCGAGTGCCCAGTTGCTGGTGCCGGCGATCCTGCTGCGCAGCTGCGGCGGGAGGCGCACGGCGACCTTCAGCTGCGTCGCTGCCGCCGGCGAGGCGGCGCTGCCGGGCTGGCTCGGCGAACTGCGGGCCAGGCAGGGGCCGCCGTCGCGCTCGCCGGCGCGGCTGCTGCCGGAGATCACCGGGCCGCTCGCCGAGCAGGCTTTCATGGCGCGTGTCGCCGCCGCCCTGCGGGCGATCCATGACGGCCGGCTGGAGAAGATCGTGCTGGCGCGCAGTCGGCGCTGCATCGCCGAGCGAGCGATCGCCGTTGCGCCACTGCTCGCGGCGCTGCGCGACCGCCATCCCGGCTGCACGATCTACGGCGTTGCGCGCGCTGGCGAGAGCTTCGTCGGCGCCACTCCCGAACGTCTGCTGGTCCTGCGGCGTCGCACGCTGCTGGTCGACGCGCTCGCCGGGACCGCGTGGCAGGATGAGGTTGGCGCAGCATCGCCGTCGCTACACGACGCCAAGAATCGGCGCGAGCAGCAATTGGTCGTCGACGCCGTGCGCACCACCCTGTTGCCGCTCTGCAGCGCCCTGGCAGCGCCGCAGGCGGCCGAGGTGCTGCAGTCCGGCAGCCTGCAGCATCTGCGGACGACGGTTCGCGGCCGCCTGCGGCCGGGAGTGGGTTTCTTCGAACTGCTCGCCAGCCTGCATCCGACGCCGGCAGTCGGCGGCTGGCCGGTGGCCGCCGCCAGCCGCTGGCTGCAGGCCCACGGCGAGCGGCGCGGTGCCTGGTACAGCGGCGGCATCGGCTGGGTCGATCGCGATGGCGACGGTGAAAGCGTCGTTGCGCTGCGCTGCGCGCGGATCGACGGCAGGCAGGCCGAACTCTTCGCCGGTGCCGGCATCGTCGGTGGCTCCGACCCGGCGCAGGAACTGGCCGAGACGGAGGTCAAGCTGGCGGTGATCGCCGACGCGTTGCGGCACGCACGCCGCCGCCGGCCCGTCGCCGGACAGGCGGCCAGCGCGTGAGGCAGCCGGAAGAGCAGGGATCGATCAACCTGCGGTATGCGCAGGCGCTTGTCGACGGCCTGCGCGCGGCGGGGCTGCGTGACCTCGTCCTCTCGCCCGGCTCGCGCTCGAGCCCGCTGGTGCTCGCCTTCCTGAGGCAGTCGGCGATCGCCAGCCATGTCCTCGTCGACGAACGCAGCGCCGCCTTCTTCGCGCTCGGCATCGCCAAGGCGGGCCGGCGGCCGGTGGCACTGCTCGCGACCTCGGGGTCGGCGGTGGCGAACTGGCTGCCGGCGGTGATCGAAGCCGACCTCGCTGCAGTGCCGCTGCTGCTGCTGTCTGCCGACCGGCCGCCCGAACTGCTCGGCTGGGGCGCCAACCAGACGATCGACCAGCAACGGCTGTTCGGCGCCCATGTGCGTTCCTGCCACGCGCCCGGGCCGCCGGCGCCGGACTTCGCGGTCGGCTACCTGCACCGTCTGGCGTCACGCCTGCTGAGCGAATGCTGCTCGCCGCTGCCCGGTCCGGTGCACCTCAATCTCGCTTTCCGCGAGCCGCTGTTGCCGGCCGGCGCGCCGCCCGTCGGCGGTGCCAGCGACGCGCAGGCGCTGCCGCGTGCGGGCCGTCCCCGCCTGCTGCCGGACGGGCAACTGGTGGCGGAGATCGGTGCAGCGATCAGCGGCCGACCAGGGGTCATCGTCTGCTGTGGTGACGACTGGCCGCCGGATTTCGCCGCGGCCGTCAGCGCGCTGGCGCGACAGCTCGACTGCCCGTTGCTGGCCGAGCCGTTGTCGAACCTGCGTTTCGGCGGGCACGATCGCAGTCGGCTCTGCGTGCGCTACGACGCCTTCCTGCGGCCGCCATCGCCGCTTGCCGCCGCCCGACCCGAATGGCTGCTGCGCTGTGGCAACTTTCCCGTCACGCGCACGCTGCAGGACTGGCTGCGCGCCAACGGCGGTGCGCTGCAGATCGTCCTTGGCGCCGACAGCCGCTGGCGCGACCCGCTGCACTGCGCCGCCGCGCTGATCCAGGGCGATCCGCTGGCCGTCTGCGAGGACTGGTTGGTGACGCCGCTGCGGCCGGCAGCGTCGGGCTGGCGCGAGATGTTCGCGCAGGCCGAACGGCGCGTCGCCGCGCTCGCTGCCGACTGGCGTTCGCGGGAGGATTTCGAAGGCGCGCTGATCCCGGCGCTGCTCGACGAGCTGCCCGCCGGCCACAACCTCTTCTGTGGCAATTCACTGCCGATACGCGACCTCGACGCGTTCTCGGGCAGTGGCGACAAGCCGTTGCGGCTGTTCGGCAATCGTGGCGCCAGCGGCATCGACGGCAATCTGTCGACCGCCATCGGCATCGCCAGCGAAGGACCCTGCGTCGCGCTGCTCGGCGACCTGACGCTGCAGCACGACCTGACGGCGCTGGCCGCCGCCGGCGGGCGCGACATCGTCGTCGTCGTCATCAACAATGGTGGCGGCGGAATTTTCGAGTATCTGCCGGTGGCGAAGCTGCTCGAGTTCGAGCGCGGCTGGCTGACGCCGCAGACGGTCGATCCCGTCGCTGCGGCGGCTGCCTTCGGCGTCGCCGGCGAGCGCTGTGCGTCGCTCGACGGGTTCACCAGCGCGCTGCGGCGTGCGCTGCAGCGCGGCGGGCCGACGCTGCTGGAAGTGCTGGTCGATCGCCGGCGAAGCGTCGCGCAGCACCGGGCCTTCTGGCGACAGGCGGCGGCTGTTGCCGGCAGCCCGCCCGCGACGACCTGATTGGCTCGCCGGGATGTCGCGGACGGTGGTCGCGCAAGAGCCCGCGGGAGAAACCAAGGAAGGCCGCCCCGCTCGGTTTTTTCGACGCCTTGGAGCAGGCGTACGGTTCCATTGGCCGCCATCCCGCCAGCGATCAAGGTTCCGTGGCGTCGAGTTGGCACGGGCCGGCTGGCACTCGTCGCCGCTGCCACCGACAAGGGATCGGAAGAGCGCCTGATCCAGCTTTCGGCCCGAATATGCCGTTTGGCGCGGCTAGCGCAGGTGGCTGATCGGGCTCGGCGTGGCTCGCGTTCTTTCGGGTCATCGAAGGTTCTTGCCAAGTCTTGCCGAGGCACCCAAGCTGACGGCATGAGCACCATGGACATCTCCCTGCCCGACGACCTCAAGGCCTTCGTCAATGACCAAGTCAGCCCACGCGGCTATGGCTCCAGCAGAGAGGGCGAACGCACAGTTTCTTCCGGGCTTCGCTGGCGCGCGCCGGCGCCTCCCTGGCGGCGACCGCGAGCGCCTTGAGGGTTTTCTCGGCGCCGGCTTCGGTGGCGGCGCGGGCCTGGGCGACGCGGGTTTCGAGAATCTTGCTGCGGTCTGGGGAGGCCACGATGTTCATGCTGGCTCGAAGTCGCTGTGGATTGCGGCGATGGCTTTCTCGCCCAGGCCGGCCTGCCTGGCGAAGTCTGGCCAGTGATCGAGGGCGGCGCGAACCTCCTTGAGCGCGTCTTGCGGCCTCCGGACGCCGAAGCGGTCGGCCTCGGCCAGCAGATCGGCACGCGTGATGCCCGCGAACCGGCCGTTGACGCTCAGCAGGTGCTGATACGTCCACTCGCCCCTGGGGTTGTGAGCGTGGGTCACGTCGTAGGCCGGGGCCAACTCCCAGGCGCCGCCCTGCTGCAGGCGGAAGGCGAAGTTCTTGCTGTGGTCGTCGCAGTTCTTCGCCATGACGTTGAAGGCCATGCGACGGAATGCCTGGCCGATGGCGTCGTCGCCCAGTTCGAGCCGGGCGATGGTCATGAAGAGCTGGGCATAGGCGTGTGTGGCGCGCTGCTTGTAGTCGAGGTGGCTCATGGCGCAGAGCGTCTGGATGTGGTGCTTGATGCTCTGGCCGTCGACCACGTCGCGGTCGAAGCGGCGGGTCATGAAGTGGGCCCGGCCGCTTTCGAGCAGCAAGCGGCAGGGCGACATGTGGATGCCTGCGGCTTGCGCCATCAGGTGATAGGCATATTCGATGCGGCCGTAGTCGGCCCCGCCAGCCGGTGCGCCAAGCTCCACGTCGTTGCCGACGCCATCGAACTTGAGCAGCCAGTGCGCGAAACCGGGTGCGGCGTCGAACTGACCACTGCGAATCTGCTGCGTCTTCGGGTTCCAGGCAACGACGGCCTTGGCGCGCGCGCCACCGGCGGA
Organism: Candidatus Accumulibacter similis; assembly: GCA_013347225.1. Taxonomy (NCBI): domain Bacteria; kingdom Pseudomonadati; phylum Pseudomonadota; class Betaproteobacteria; genus Candidatus Accumulibacter; species Candidatus Accumulibacter similis. Next base: position 1,648,909 of record CP054595.1, read on the forward strand.
GGTGCCAACCCGGATGATGTTGGCCAGAGCAGCCTGCGCCTGCACATCGCCAGTGAGGTCGCCATGCACCACCCGGCGGGCGGCTTCGACGAGGTTCTTCATCTGCAGCGGCTCGGCGCTCTCGCGATGCGCACCGCGCGCCGGCCTGAATTCCAGCGCGCCCATGCCGCGCCTGCCCATGTAGGCCAGGCGGTCGAGCGTGGTGACGGCCGATTTGTCGACACCCCTGGCACTCATCCAGGCGTCGATCAAGGCATTGCCGAAGGCATCCGGCAGGGCATCGGCAAGGAGCCCTGGCAAGCGTCGGTAGCTGGCCTCGCCCAACTCCGGAAAGGCAAAGCTCTGGCGGGTGTCCTGCAGCGGCATGGTCAATGGCGCCAGTTCGATGCCGGTCTTCCGCCAGACCGGATCGAAGGCGAAAACGTAACAGCCGAGACGCGGATCGGGCGCCACGGCGCCGACACGTTGGCCCCAGAGGCGGACTTCGATGACCGGGGTATCCATCGATCAGCTTTCCCTGAGCGGCTTGCTGACCCGCCGGGCGCGCGGCGTTGCACGGATTCGCGCCTTCGGCTTGCGGAGCAGGTCGAGCGGGTTGACGCTGATCTCGGGGGCGAGCATGTCGAGTCCCTGCAGGTGGTCGAGCGCTTTCAACACGCGCAGCAGGGTCTCGACCGTCGAGCCCCGGCCGGACTCCAGGTTGCGCAGGGCCTTTTCCGAAACGCCGGCTTTCTCGGCCGTGCTGCGCTGATCCAGATTGCGATTCAGGCGCAAGCGCTTCAGGCGCTCGCCCAGGAGTTCCTGAAGTTCGTTCGGGGTTGCAAAGCCGTGCGCTGCCATGGATGTCTATAAGCGGTCAATAAGTGCCGGTTAATACGGAAATACTTGTCAATCGGCATCCTTCGACCGTCATGTTATAACTGCAGAGGTCCGCCGGGAAGCTTTCCGATCACTGTCGTTCGGACGTCGGCCAGGCGGGCGCCGAGGCGCTGATCGGGTCCTTCGCCTGCTGCCGATGGCTACCCTGCCGTTCGGCTGGCCCTTGCACGCGTCGGGCGAGCAGGTGGCTACCACCTCCGGGCGAGTGCGCCCTGCAGGGCCCGGCAAAAAAAAAAAGCCTGCCCCTCGCGGGGCAGGCTTCGCCGATCAGTGGTCGGCAGCGTTGCTGCGCCGGCTCAGGCCTTCGTGCCGAGCGCGCGCTGCAGTTGCTCGAGGGCGGACGGGTCCTCGATGGTCGTCAGGTCGCCCGGATCGCGGCCTTCGGCCAGCGCCTGGATCGAGCGCCGCAGCAGCTTGCCGGAGCGGGTCTTCGGCAGCACGGTGAGAAAGTGCACGCGGCTCGGGCGGGCGATGGCACCGAGACTGTCGTCGACCTGCTTCATCACCGCTTTCTCGAGCGCTGCCGCCAACTCGGGGGTGGCGATGCTGTCGGTGCTCTTGACGACGGCGAATGCCATCGGCATCTGCCCCTTGAGCTGGTCGGCGACGCCGACGACGGCGACTTCGGCGATCGCCGGGTGGCCCTGGATGGCCTCCTCGATCTCGCGCGTGCCGAGGCGGTGGCCGGCGACATTGATGACGTCGTCGGTGCGGCCGAGGATGTAGTGGTAGCCGTCCTTGTCCTTGATCCCCCAGTCGAACGAGGAGTAGACCTGCGGCTCGCGGAAGAGCGTGAAGTAGGTCGAGACGAAGCGCGCATCGTCACCCCAGACGGTCGACAGGCAGCCCGGCGGCAGCGGCGGCACGATGCCGACGATGCCTTTTTCGTCCGGATCGCAGACCGTTCCGTCCTCGCGGAAGATCTTCAGGTTGTAGCCGTACACCGGGAAGCTCGGCGTGCCGAAACGGATCTCGGTCTTCTCGACTCCGGGCATCGCCGACAGGATCGGCCAGCCGGTCTCGGTCTGCCAGTAGTTGTCGATCACCGGCCGGCCCAGCTCGCTCATGATCCATTCGTGCGTCGGCTGATCAAGCGGCTCGCCGGCGAGGAACAGGTGCCGCAGGCTCGACAGGTCGTACTTGTGCATGTACGCCGGGTCGTGCTTCTTGAGGACGCGCGCCGCAGTCGGCGCCGAGAACATGACGCTGACCTTGTACTTCTCGACGATCTGCCACCAGATGCCGGGATCAGGCCGCAGCGGCGTTCCCTCGTACATGATCGTTGCCATGCCGGCGATCAGCGGCCCGTAGACGATGTACGAGTGGCCGACGACCCAGCCGATGTCCGAGGTCGCGAAGTAGGTCTCGCCTTCGTTGCCGCAGTAGATGTTCTTGATCGACGAGGCGAGTGCGACGGCGTAACCACCGGTGTCGCGCTGGACGCCCTTCGGCTTGCCGGTGGTGCCCGAGGTGTAGAGGATATACGACGGCTCGGAGGATTCGAGCCAGGTGACCGGCACCTCGGCATCCATGAACTGGGCGCGCAGCGTTGCGTAGTCGACGTCGCGCCCTTCGACCTTGTTGAAGTTCTTGTCGAGACCACGATCGATCATCAGCACCTTGGCCGGCTTGTGCTGCGCCAGCGAGATCGCTTCGTCGAGCAGGTCCTTGTACGGTACCGCCTTGCCGCCGCGCATGCCGGCATCGGAGGAGACGATGAGCTTGGGCGCCGCATCGTCGATGCGCGTCGCCAGCGAGCCGGAGGCGAAACCACCGAAGACGACCGAGTGGATGGCGCCGATGCGCGTGCAGGCGAGCATGGCGAACAGCGCCTCGGCGACCATCGGCATGTAGATCAGGACGCGGTCGCCCTTGCCGACGCCGAGGCTCTGCATGATCGCCGCCGTGCGCATGACTTCCTTCTTGAGCTCGGCGAAGCTGTAGACGACTTCCTGGTCGGTCTCGGTCGAGATGAAGACGAGGGCGCGGTCATTCGGACGCTTTTCGGCGTGCCGGTCGACGGCGTTGTAGCACAGGTTGGTTTCGCCGCCGACGAACCACTTGGCAAACGGCGGCCGGGAAAAGTCGAGCACCTTGGTGAACGGCTTGTGCCACGACACCAGCTTCGCCTGTTCACCCCAGAACTCCTCCGGATTCTCGATCGACTGCTTGTGAAATTCCTTGACTGTCGTCATGTGACTCCCTCTTCAAAAAGATGTACCACCTGCACCAATGGTTTTCATGCTTGCCGGGTGTCTTCGGATTCGCGCTCCCGGTCCTGCATGCGTTCACGAATGCCTGCCAGAGGCAGACCCAACTTCCACTCCCTTTCCAGCAATTCGAGAAAGGGCAGTATTTCCCTGCACAGGTGCGCCAGATGCGGAACCACTGCAGCGTCGTTCCCGGCTCGGATGAGGTCGATCGCGTGTCCGAGACGGGGTACCGGTGCCTGTGGCTCCGCCTGGTCGACGCAGGCCAGGACCCGGTTGCCGCCCGCCTGGCGGGCCGTCTTCAGTCGCTCGCCGGCCAGCGCGAGGAGCGAGGTCGCCGATGCCGCCCGATCGACCGGCGTGTTGGCGACTCCGACGCTGACGGACAGGGCCAGGCGCTGCCCGTGTACCGCGATGTGCGCGACGGCAAAGGCCTCGCGCAGGCGATTGGCGAACGCTTCGCAGGCCGGGTACGGGGTGCCTGGCGAGACGACCGCCAGCTCGCTGTCCGAATAATGGCCGAGGCTGTCTTCCTTGCGCACCTTCTGTGCCAGGATGCTGGCCAGCTTCTGCTGCAGCTTGCCGGCCAACTCGTCGCCGTGTTCGCTGCGCAGGGCGTCGAAACGGTCAAAGCCCATGACCAGGATGCTCGCCGGAGCGCCGTGCCGCAGCGACTGCGCGAGGGCGCTCGCTGCCTGCAACTCGATGTGCTGCCGCGTTGGCAATCCCGTCAGCGGGTGCTGTGCGGGGTTCGTTGCCTGCCGGGCAAGCTCGCTCTCCATCTGGGCGAGGTCGATCAGCGTGGCGATGCGCTCCAGCAACTCGCCGCTTTCGATACTGCGGCTGACGAGATCCGATGCACCCAGTTCGCGGGCTCGCTGGTTGGCTTCCTGGTTGTCGCCGGCGATCACCAGGACCGGCATCTGTCGCAGTCGCGCCAGCCGGGACGCGCGTACCCGGACCAGCAGGCCGTCGCCCTCGAGCAGTGGCAGCGTCAGCGGACAGATCACCAGTTGGATCGAATGGTCGAGCACCAGCGCCTGCCAGGCTGACTCGGAGTTGACCTCCTCGCGAAAGCCGTAGCGCTCGCGAACACGCTTGATCAGGGCTGCACGGGCCATTCGCGATTCATCGACGATCAGGAGGCGCGGGCTCTGGGTGGACTCTTCCATCGCGCCTGCGCTGCCCCGATCGCTCCCGACCGCGTCAGGCGCCAGCAATGGCGACCACGACGCGGCCGTGCGCATGACCCCGGAGGTAGTCATCGAAGACCTTCGGCAGGTCGTCGAAGGCGATGGTGCGCGTCATTTCGTGCAGGTGGGGCGGTCGCAGGTCGCTCGCCAGGCGCTGCCAGACGCCGCCGCGGTACGGTTCGCCGATGTAGCCGGAATCGATGCCGAGCAGACAGGCGCCGCGCAGGATGAAGGGCATCACCGTCGTCTTCAGTTCGGCGCTGGCGGCGAGACCGATGCTGGCGATCGTTCCGCCCTGGCGCATCGTGCTGGCCATCCAGGCCAGCACGTCGCCGCCGAGGTTGTCGACCGCGCCCGCCCAGAGTGCCCTGTCGAGCGGGCGGATGCGCGTCGGGTCGAACTGCGAGCGAAACATCACCTCGCTGGCACCGAGGCGCAGAAGATAGTCGCGCTCACTTTCCTTGCCGGTGAGCGCGGTCACCTTGTAGCCGCGGGCGGCGAGCATGTCGACCGCGAGGCTGCCGACTCCGCCGGTCGCGCCGCTGACGATGACCGGGCCCTGGCCAGGCCGCAGGCCATTCTCCTCCATCCGCACGACCCCGAGGGCGGCCGTGAAACCAGCCGTGCCGAGGGCCATGGCGTCGTGCAGCGACAGTCCGGCCGGCAGGGGAACGACCCATCGGGCGGGGATGCGTGCGTACTCGGCGTAACCCCCGTGATGCGCGACGCCGATGTCGAAGCTGGTGGCGATCACCTCATCCCCCGGCTGGAAGCGCGGGTCGCTGCTGGCGGTGACGGTTCCGGAGAGGTCGATGCCGCCGACACAGGGGTAACGACGGATGATCCGCCCAGCGCCGGTCGCCGCCAGCGCGTCCTTGTAGTTGACGCTGGAGTAGGCGACGCGGATCGTCACTTCGCCCGCATCGAGTTGCGCCGGATCCATCCGCACCAGGGCAGCGTGTGTCCGACCCTCACGGTCCTCGATCAGAAAAGCCTTGAAGGGGTTCATGCGCACTCCATGAAGTGGATCAGTGGCAACAATGTTGGCGACGACAGCAGGCCGACGCGTCGGCAGAGCGGCGATTATAAACACAAACCACCGCGCATTCCCGTATCGGCCGCGGTCGGTGCCGGCTGGCAAGACCGCCGTGCAGGCATTGCCGGCGGTGGCGACCGCCGCCAGCGGAGCTGCCGCGGGCAGCGTGGGCCGCTGGCGAAAGGCCCGCACGCAGCTTTCCGCCGTCACGTGATCGCGAAGCGCGGCCGAGTCGAGATGCTGCGGCTGGCCGGCATTTGACCCAAGGGGGTTTACAGTGTGACTTTTTTCACATAAATTGGGCCCCATGCTCAGAAAACACCTCCTCCGCACCGTCTTCAGCGTCGCCCTGATCAGCCTCTCCGGGGTCGGCTCCGTCCACGCCAGCGAAGCGCAGCCAGCCCTCGAGGAACCGTCGCTGCTCGAGCGCTACAGCAACAGTGCACAGGATCTGATCCTCAAGGGATTCGAGCTGATCGGCATCAACTATCGCTTTGGCGGAACGAATCCGGATACCGGGCTCGACTGCAGTGGCTTCGTGCAGATCGTCTTCAAGGAAGCCATGGGCATCCTGCTGCCGCGCAGCGCGCGTGAGCAGAGTCAGGTTGGCGCGGTGATCGACCGCGACGAACTGAAGGCCGGCGACCTCGTCTTCTTCAATACCATGCGGCATGCGTTCTCGCATGTCGGCATCTATCTCGGCGACAATCGCTTCCTGCACGCGCCACGAACCGGCGCCGAGATCCGCGTCGAAGACATGCGGCAGAGTTACTGGATTCAGCGTTACAACGGCGCCCGCCGCCTCCTGACGCGCTGAACCAGCTCTCTCCGGGAAGAAGCGACGGCAAGCGTCGCTTTTTTTTCGCCTTTATCAATAACGATTCGCATTTACATGGTCAGTGGCCGCTGCTATCATCGGCCACTGGAAATGGATTCCCATCGTCAACCACGGAGGCTGCACCATGCAACTCTTGCACTTGCGTCCCCTCATCGCCGTCGCTCTGGCCTGCGCCTCGCTGGCCAGCGCGACGGCGCAGGAAAAGGTCGTCAATCTCTACTCGGCCCGTCACTACCAGACCGATGAGGAACTCTACGGCAGCTTCACGCGGCAGACCGGCATCAGCGTCAAACGGATCGAGGGCAAGGAAGACGAACTGCTCGAGCGGATTCGCAACGAGGGCGCGAACAGTCCGGCCGACGTGCTGCTGACGGTCGATGCCGCTCGCCTGGCGGTGGCGCACGAAATGGGCCTGCTGGCGCCGGTGCGCTCGAAGCTGCTCGAAACGCGCATCCCGGCCCACCTGCGCACCGATGACTGGTTTGCCTTCTCGCTGCGCGCGCGCGTCATCGTCTATGCCAAAGGCGTCGTCGATCCGCAGGAAGTGAAGAACTACGCGGATCTGGCCAATCCGCGACTGCGCGGGAAGCTGTGTTCGCGCTCCGGCTCGCACCCCTACAATCTGTCGCTGCTGGCGTCGATCATTGCGCATCAGGGAGAGGCGAAGGCCGAGGAGTGGGCGCGCGGGGTGGTTGCCAACTTTGCTCGCGCACCGAAGGGCGGCGACACCGATCAGATTCGCGCGGTGGCCGCCGGCGAATGCGGGGTCGCGCTTGCGAACACCTACTACCTGGCACGCCTGATGCGCTCCGAAAAGCCCGAGGACCGCAAGACCATGGAGCGGATCGGTGTCGTCTGGCCGGACCAGAAGGGCAGCGGGACGCATGTCAACGTTTCCGGCGGCGGCATGCTGAAGACGGCACCGCACAAGGAAGCAGCACTCAAGTTCCTCGAGTACCTTGCCAGCGATGAGGCGCAACGCCATTTTGCCGATGGCAACAACGAATGGCCGGTCGTGGCGGCGGTCAAGGTCGGCAACCCGGCGCTGGAGAAACTCGGCACGTTCAAGGCCGACAACTTGCCGGTCGGCTCGCTCGCAACCTATCGCGCCAAGGCGCAGCTGATCTTCGATCGCTCCGGTTATCGCTGACAGTCACCCGCGAAGCTGCCCGCGCCGTCCGTATCAGCCACCGCGACCCGCGATCTGACGCGAGATCTGCTGCGAGAGGACGATCAGTGGCAGCAGGCCGACGGCGACGATGGCCAGCGAGACGGCCGCCGCTTCCGCCAGGCGCTCGTCGGCCGCCAGCGTATAGGCCTGCGTCGCCAGCGTGTCGAAGTCGAAGGGACGCATCACCAGGGTTGCCGGCAGTTCCTTCATGACGTCGACGAAGACCAGCAGGGCGGCTGTGAAGAGGCTGCTGCGGAGGATCGGCAGGTGCACCCGGCGCAGCGTCGCTGCCTGCCCGAGACCGAGGCTGCGCGCGGCATCGTCCATGCTGTGCGTGATCTTGCCCAGGCTGCTGCCGACCGATTGCAGCGCCACCGCCAGGAAGCGGACGAGGTAGGCATAGACCAGCGCCGCGATGCCGCCGGTGAGCAGCAGTCCGGGATTCTCGCCAGACCAGGTCTGCCAGGTTGCCGCCAGCCAGTGGTCGAGACGGGTGACCGGGATCAGGACGCCGACGGCGATGACTGATCCGGGGACGGCGTAGCCAAGGCCCACCAGGCGGTTGAGCGCCGGTGCCAGGGCGCCCTTCGCCAGGCGGGCGCCATAGGCGAGCAGGACCGCCAGCGTCAGGGCGATGATCGACGTCAGTCCGGCGAGCAGGAAGCTGTTGCGCGCCAAGCCGATGAACTGTGGGCCGAGCGGTGCCTCGCTCTCGGCCAGCGTCAGCCGCAGGAGCAGGACAGCCGGCAGGACGAAGCCGATCCCCAGCGGCAACACGCAGCCAGCCGTCGCCAGCCAGCCGCGCCAGCCGGACAGCCGTCGTTCGGCCAGCTGACGCCGGCGCCCGCTCGTGTTGTGAAAGCGGGAACGGCCGCGCGAGCGCCATTCGAGCAGCAGCAGGACGATGACGAAGGCGAGCAGCGCGGCCGAGAGTTGTGCTGCCGCGACGCGATCGCCGAGCGAGAACCAGGCGCGGTAGATGCCTGTGGTGAAGGTCTGGACGCCGAAGTAGGAGACCGTGCCGTAGTCGGCAAGCGTTTCCATCAGCGCCAGCGTCGCACCGGCGGCGATGGCCGGTCGTGCCAGTGGCAGCGAGATGCGGAAGAAACTCTGCCAGGGACCGAGACCGAGCGTGCGCGCGGCTTCAAGCATGCCGCTGCTGCGCTCGATGAACGCCGTACGCGCCAGCAGATAGACGTAGGGATAGAGGACGAAGATGAACATCGCCACCGCACCGCCGAGACTGCGAACCTCGGGAAACCAGTAGTCGTTCCTGTTCCAGGCGAACGAATCGCGCAGCCAGGTCTGCAGCGGACCCACGAACTGCAGGAAATCAGTGTAGACGTAGGCGAGGACGTAGGCCGGCATCGCCATCGGCAGCACCAGGGCCCAGGCGAAGATTCGTCGGCCGGGGAAGTCGTGCATCGCCGTCAACCACGCCGTGGCGACGCCGACGATGATGACGCCGGTGCCGACGGCGACGCACAGCAGCAGTGTGTTGGCAACGTAATCCGGCAGCACCGTTGCCGCCAGATGCGACCAGATGGCGCCGGTACCGCCGCTGAGGACGTTGCTCAGGACGCTGACGACGGGCATGCCGACCAGCGCGGCAATCGCGACGGAAGCGAAGAGCAGGGGGTTGAGGTGACGGCTGGTCATGGTTGGGCGGGTGAATGAGAATTATAATTGACGGGCCCGGTTTTCCGGGCGGTCTGCAGCCGCCGGCAGCGCGTGGCCGGCGCGGCGCGGGCTACGGTCACCTGATGAGCGAGTTCTGATGGCACAGCTTGAACTGCAAGGCGTCGTCCAGCGCTACGGATCGCACACCGTTGTCGATGCGGTCAGTTTTCGCGTCGAGTCGGGCAGCATCGCCTGCCTGTTGGGTCCTTCGGGTTGCGGCAAGACGACGCTGCTGCGCTGCATTGCCGGTTTCGAGGACATCGTCGCCGGCGAGATTCGTGTCGACGGGGAGGTGCTCAGCCGCGCCGGGCGCCGACTGCCGCCGGAGCAGCGGCGGATCGGCATGGTTTTTCAGGAGTACGCGCTGTTTCCGCACCTGACGGTCGCCGCCAACGTCGGCTTCGGTCTCGCCGGTCTCGCCGCCAGCCAGCGGCGGCAGCGGGTCGAAGAACTGCTTGAGACGATCGGTCTGTCCGGCCATGGCGAGCACTACCCGCACGAACTCTCCGGTGGCCAGCAACAGCGCGTGGCGCTGGCGCGGGCACTGGCGCCTCGGCCACGACTGATCCTGCTCGACGAGCCGTTTTCCAATCTCGACGTCGATCTGCGCGAGCACCTGTCGCTGGAAGTGCGCGATATCCTCCGGCGCGAGGCGACGACCGCCGTCCTGGTGACGCACGACCAGCACGAAGCCTTCGCGATGGCCGACGAGGTCGGCGTCATGGCCAACGGGCGCATCGAGCAATGGGACAGCCCGTATCGCGTCTATCATCAGCCATGCAACCGTTTCGTCGCCGACTTCGTCGGCCAGGGCGTCTTCCTGCCAGGTGTCGTCGTTGACGAGAACCGGGTGCGGGTCGAACTCGGCCTGCTCGAATCGCGTCTGCCGCTCGAGTGCAGCCAGGGATGCGCCGCCTGCGGCGAGGGCTGCGGCGTCGAGGTCCTGCTGCGTCCGGACGACGTGATTCACGACGACCAGGCCGGGTTGATGGCGGAAGTCCGCCACAAGGCCTTCCGCGGCGCCGAGATCCTGTACTCGCTGCGGCTCGACAGCGGCGTCGAGGTGCTGTCGCTGGTGCCTTCGCATCACGATCACGCCATCGGCGAGCGAATCGGCATCCGCCTCGACGTCGATCATGTCGTCGCCTTCAAGACGCCGGTCCAACAGCCGGTCGCCAGCCGGCAGCCGATCAGCTTCCGGCGATGATCCCGTGGCTCGAGCGGGGAGCGCCCTTTCCGCCGCTGGAGCGGGCGCTGCGCGAACCGAACGGTCTGCTCTGTGCCGGCGGCGACCTGTCGCCGACGCGGCTGCTTGCTGCCTACCAGCACGGCATCTTTCCCTGGTACTCGCCGGGCGAGCCCATCCTCTGGTGGAGCCCTGACCCGCGCATGGTGCTGCTGCCGGCGGAGTTTCGGGTCTCGCGCTCGCTGCGCCGCTGTCTGCGCTCGGCGCGTTTCCAGGTGCGACTCGACAGCAATTTCCCGGCGGTGATTCGGGCCTGTGCCGAGGTGCCGCGCGCCGGCCAGGAGGGGACGTGGATCACGCCGGCGATGCAGGACGCCTACTGGAAGCTGTTCCAGTTCGGCGTCGCCCACTCGGTGGAGACCTGGAGCGACGGCCACCTCGTCGGCGGGCTCTACGGCCTGGCCATCGGCCGCATGTTCTACGGCGAGTCGATGTTCTCGCGCACCGCCAATGCCTCCAAGGTGGCCGCTGCCCATCTTGCCCGCTTCCTTGAAGAGGAGGGTTTCGGCATGATAGATTGTCAGATGAGCACCCCGCACCTGGCCTCGCTCGGCGCGCGCGAGATGCCGCGGACGATCTTCCTCGAGCGCCTGCGGGTACTTGTCGGCCAGGCATGGCAACCTGGCCGCTGGCCGGTCGATGCCGCCAGCCAACCGTGGACCTAGACGAATGTCGCGACTCAACGACTCGGAACTGCCCTTTTCCCTGCTGCAGTTCTATTCGACGGCGCCGTACACCTGCAGCTACCTGCCCGGGCAATCGGCGCGATCGCAGGTGGCGACGCCCAGTCACCTGATCACCAGTGAAGTCTACGGTGAACTCGTGCGTGGCGGTTTCCGCCGCAGCGGCGTCTTCACCTATCGGCCGAAGTGCGACCACTGCCAGGCCTGCGTGCCGGTGCGCGTGCCGGTGGAACGTTTTCAGCCCTCACGCAGCCAGCGGCGCAGCATCAGGCTGCACGGCGGCCTGCAGGCGCGTGAGCTGCCGCTCGCCTTTCGCGACGACCACTACCAGCTCTACCTGCGATATCAGTCGGCGCGGCATGCCGGCGGTGGAATGGACCAGGACAGCCACGAGCAATACACCCACTTCCTGCTGCAGAGCCGGGTGGACACGCGCCTGATCGAGTTCGCCGATGCCGGAGTCCTGCGCATGGTCAGCATCGTCGATGTGCTCAGCGACGGGCTGTCGTCGGTGTACACCTTCTTCGATCCGACGCTGCCGTCGGCGAGTCTGGGGACCTACAACATCATCTGGCAGATCGCCCAGTGCGTTGCCAACGAACTGCCTTACCTGTATCTGGGTTACTGGATCCGTGACAGCCGCAAAATGGCATACAAGGCCCGTTTCCGGCCGATCGAAGGCTTCGTCGACGGCCGCTGGCGCGAACTGCGGGTGCAGCCGGGCAAGTGAGCGGCCGGTTGCCGGCACCGGCAGCGGGCGGCGGGCCGCTCGCCGCAAGTCGGCGCCTAGGCGCCGGCGCCGGCCGTGCCCGCGGCGGTCCTGGTGGCGGCAGGTGGCGCGTCCTCCTCGACCGCCACCACATCGAGCAGCGACTCGATCGCCTGTGCCGAATGCTCGAGCAGCTTGCCGTCGCTCGCCGGCAGGCTGCCGGCGGCGGCCAGCCGCCGGCCGATGTCGACCATGGCGTGGGCATGCTGCAGCAGGCGGCCGCGGATCGCGTTCAGTTTCTGCACCTTGACGATGCTGGCGGCGCGCAGTTCCAGGATGGCTTCGTCGCGCTCCGCTTCGCTTTCGCTGGCCAGCACTGCGCGTCGCGCGCTCAGCTCGTCCATCGACGCCTTCCACCAGCCGAGGAAACTGGCGCGATGGTCAAGCAGCGCATTGAGCGACTCACCCATCGCGTTGATCTCGTTGCGGCCGCCGGGCACCGTCGGCACCTGCCCGGTCGGCGTGCCGTAGGCCAGATCGTCGAGCACTCCGGCCATCTGGCGTACCGGGCGGACGATGCGCGCGGTGATGCCGAGCGCGAGGATGACGGCGAGCAGCAGCGTCGAGGCGGTGACGATCAGGCCGAGGCGAACGCTGGCCTGCGCGTCCTCGTCGATGGTGCGCGCGCGACTGCTCATCGTCTGGTTGGCCTGCGCGACGTTCGCCTCGATCAGCGGCGCCACCTGGTCGGCGGCGGCATTCATCTCGGCGGTCAGGGCGATGATGCTGGCCCGTTGTGAAACGAGGACCAGGAAACTGCGCTGGTAATCGCGCAGCAACCCCAGCAACTGCGCCTTGTCGGTTTCGGCGAGGGCGGACTCGCCGATCTGCGCGCGAATCGTGCGTGCGATCTCGACCACCATCGGCGGGTAGGACTCGTCGCCACGCAGCAGGAAGTCCTTCTCGCGACGCCGCAACCTGAGGACGTTCGTCTCCAGTTCGGGTACGTAGTGGCTGTGGAGGATGGTTTCGATCCGCTGCGCGGCGTCACGGAACGGTCCCCTGCCGCCACCGCCGTAGCCCGGGCTGAGCGCACTTTCAGCATAGGTCTCGAAACTCCTGGAGTAGTTTGCCAGCTCGCCCAGCAGTTTCTGCCGCGCTGGCGGCGGCAGCGCCGAAGCCTCCAGATGCTGGCGGAACTCGGCGACCAGCCGCCGCACCCGGTCCCGGTAGGTGGCTTCCCGGCGCAGGGCAAGATCCTTTTCGTTGCGGCGAATCTGCAGCAGCACGGTGAGCAGGCGGTCGACGTTGTACTGCGCGGACAGTTCGTGCAGGCGATGGATCTTCTGCCGGAAGGCGCCCTGGATTCCCGAGTTCTCGTCCAGTCCCATTGCCCGCCAGGCTTCGGCGACGGCGGCGAAACGCTGCTCGTAGACGGTCATCAGCGCCTGCAACTGCGCGGCTGTCTGCTGCGACTGCTGATCGACCTTGGCCAGCGCGCCCACCTTCTCGTTCATCGCCTGCAGGTGTCCATGGACGGCGTCGGCGAAGCGTTCCTGGTGCAGCAGGAGGAAGCTCTTTTCGGCATCGCGCGCGGCCGCCATCTCGATCTCGATGTCGACCGCCAGTGACTTGCGGACTTCGAAGATTCGCTGCAACTGCTGGTAATCGTCGACCACCGAGCGCAGCGTCTGGTGGTAGTGCCAGATGACCCCGGCGAGCAACAGGCCGACGAGAGCGAAGCCGAGGCCGATCTTCTCGCCGATCCGTAAGCTGCTCGATAGCTTGTCCACCTGTCGCTCCTGGCGAAAAGAAGGCCGTCCCCCCGCCTTGCGCTACGTTCCGCAGCGGCCAGCCAGGAAGGGGTGACTCGCCGACAGTGAGCTCTGCGCCGGGCAGGGACCACTTGCATGCGGCAGTATATCCGTACCGTCGGAGACTTGTCGAACGTCCATGCCTGCCGTGCAGCGACAGGCTCGTGGCGGCAACCGGCCCGGCTGGCGGCGGAACTTCGGCAGCCGGGCGGGGTCTCTGGACGGTCGCCAGTGGGCGATGTCCGCAACCACCGGCAGACAATGAAAACCATGGGAAATCGCGCCACCAGCCTGCTGCCCGTCGCCTGGCGGAGACGCTGCACTGGCGGCAACGCGTCCACCGTAGCTGTCGTCGGCTGCATCACGTTCTTCGTCGCCGCGACGCCGTTCGCGGCGCAGGCGGCGGAGGAACTGCCGGGCGTCGCCGTCAGCGCGCGCGCAGGCGGTCACGACGGTGAGGCGGCGGCGGTCATCGTCGACGATCACGACTGGTTCGACGCGACGCGGCAGCGCCCGGTACCCGTGCGCCTGTACCTTCCAGCTGCGGCGGCTGGCGAGCACGCGCTGCCGCTGGTCGTGTTTTCGCACGGCATCGGCGGTTCACGGCGGGGCTACAGCTATCTCGGCACCTACTGGGCGAGCCAGGGCTACGCCAGCCTGCACCTGCAGCACGTCGGCAGCGACCGCTCGTTGTGGACCGGCAACGTCTTCAGCCTCGTCGGCCGTCTGCAGGCCGCCGCCCAGGAGGACGAAGCGATCGCGCGCGTTGGCGACCTGCGTTTCGCTCTCGATCAGTTGCTGGCACATCCGCAGCTCGCTGCGCGGATCGATCCCGCGCGCATCGTCGCCGCCGGTCACTCGTACGGCGCCAACACCGTCATGCTGGCGCTGGGCGCGCGCATTGAACGCCACGGTCGCGTCATCGATCTCGCCGATGCACGCCTGCGGGCCGCGATCCTGCTCTCGGCACCGCCGTTCTACGGCGAACGCGACAGCGCGAAGATACTCGCCGGGATCACGGTGCCGACACTGCATGTCACCGCCACCGAGGACATCATTCGCATCCCGGGCTACTACTCCGGCGCCGAGGACCGCATCGCCGTCTTCGCCGGCATCGCCGGGCCGCGCAAGATCCTGGCGGTGTTCGCCGGCGGCTCGCACAGCATGTTCACCGACCGTGCCGGCAGTGGCGGCGTCGAACTGAACGCGCAGGTGAAGGCGGCAACCCGGGATCTCTCGCTCGCCTTCCTGCGCAGTGTCTTCGGCGGCGGCGATGCGTCGCTGCGCGACTGGCCAGCGCGCTACGGCAGCATCGTTGCCCGCTTCGTCGCCGAGGGGTCGTAGGCGGCGCCGTCGCGGAGCGGGAAAAGGGGCACGTTTCGTGCTATCTTCCCGGCCGTCAATTTTTCTGTACCAACGGGAGGTTTGGAGATGTCCAAGGAACGAGCGACCATCGGCACCAATGGCGTGGCATTGCCTGTCCTGCCGCCGGAGCGCGATGCGCGCGTCTGGGCGCGGCTGGTGCGCGTCATGTTCTACACGCCCGGCTTTCTGGCCCTGCTGCTGATCAAGACCGGTGAACCGGCAGGCTTCGGCATCTCGGTGGAACTGCTGATGCTCGCGAGCATCTCGGCGATCGTCGGCGGGCTCTTCATCGGTGCCCAGTCGAACGAGGAAGGGTCGGACCATTCGTCGCGCATCGGCACCTGGAGCGGCGCACTGATTCTCGAACTGCTCTCGGTCGTGCCGATCCTCTGCGCCATCCCGTCGCTGTTCCACGAACTGGCGAACAGCCGTTTGCTGCACGCCATGGCGCCCGGCGCGGTGAACGTGTCGCTTGGCGCCTCCGAACTGATCCCGGCAGTCGCCATCCTGCCGTTCATGCTCTATCAGCTCGCCGGCATGGGCACCCTGCACTTCGTCGTTGCGCGGCCGCTCAACTGGGCCATCAACCTCGGCATCGTCGCGCTCATCGTCGCCGCCACGGTCGCCAACCGGCAGGGGGCGTATGACCTCGAGAAGACTTTCGCCTCGCTGCTGGTGATCGCGATGCTGGTGACGGTCTTCCATGGCGTGCTCAAGCTGCGGCGGATGCAGACGGTGTACGACACCCATTGTCCGGCCAAGCCGGCGAAGGAAGCGAAGGAAAGGGAATCGTCCGCCACCTGAGCCAGGCGCACGGTACCGCGACGGGTGACGCGCCGGCAGCAGTGTGCTGCCGGCGGCCGCCATGGTTGTTGCCAGTGACGCATTGCAGCGGAGGTCGCGGACGGGGATGGTCGATCTCGAGTATCTGACGCAGATCCTGGCGGCACTCGTGCCGATGGCGCTGACCGTCGCCCTGCACGGCGTCGGCATGAGCCTGGTGCGCAACAGCTTCGAGCGCTTTGGCAAGCCGTTGCTGAAGCGGGAGCGGAACCGTGGTGCGCGCACGCTGTTCACCGTCGGTGTCGTCGGCGTCATGGTGCTGACCCATTTCTCCGGCATCGTCGTCTGGGCGGTCGCCTTCCGGCTGCTCGACCTGGTGCCGACGACCGAGATCGCCATGTACTACTCGATGGAGTACTACACCACGCTGGGCGTCGGGGTGCGCAAGCTGCCCGACGGCTGGGCCGGTTTCGGTGGTTTCGAGGCGATGACCGGCATGCTGATGTTCGGCTGGTCGACGGCCGTGCTGGCGGCGGTGGTGCAGCGTATGCACGCCATCGACGACTGACCGGGCCCGGCCAAGGCCCGCGCACTGCCGGGTGGCCGTCAGGGGCGCCGGCGGCGCCTGCCGGACCTCAGCCGTGGTCCTTCTCGCCCGCCCGCAGGCTCAGGCGTACGAGGTCGGCGATGCTGCCGACCTGCAGCTTGGCCAGCAGTCGCGCCTTGTGCACCTCGACGGTGCGCGGGCTGATGTCCAGCCTGCGGGCGATCTCGCGGTTGTGCCGACCGGCGACCACCTGCGCCATGACTTCCCGCTCGCGCGGTGTCAGCGTCTGCAGCAGGCTCGTGACGGCGGCGCCGCGTTCGGCATCGTCCTGGCGCACATGCTGTCGCGCGAATGCCTCCTCGATCGCCGCCAGGAGCCGGCTGTGATCGATCGGCTTCTCGAGGAAGTCGACCGCGTCGCTGCGGAAGGCCTGGCGCGCCGATTCGACGTCGCCGTGGCCGGTCATGACGATCACCGGCAGCCAGGAGCCACTCTCGCACAGGCGCTTCTGCAGCGTCAGACCGTCCATTCCGGGCATCCGGATGTCGACCAGCAGGCACCCGTGCCAGTCGGGACGACGTGCGGCGAGGAAGCTTTCGGCGTCGGCAAACAGCGCCACCGAAAGACCCTGCAGGCCGAGCAGGAGCGACAGCGCGTCACGCACCGACTGATCGTCCTCGACGATGAAGACCGTGTTGCTTCTATGCGGCATCCGTCGCAGCCTCCTCGATCGGCAGCGTCAGCCGGAACAGGCCATGATCGGCGACTTCGGCCGCCAGGGTGCCGCCATGCGCCTCGACGATCGCCCGGCTGATCGCCAGCCCGAGCCCGAGGCCGCTTGCCTTCGATGTATGGAATGCTTCGAAGAGATGTTCCTCCATCTGTTCAGTGATCCCCGCGCCGCTGTCCTCGACCGTGATGCAGACCCGACCGGTGTCGTCCTGCCGGGCTGACACGCGCACCCGCCGTTCTGCCGGCGGTCGCTCGGCCGCTGCCTCGAGGGCGTTGGCGAGCAGGTTGCGCAGCACCACCTCGAGCTGCAGCCGATCGGCCAGCAGGGCACAGGGCGGTGCCGGCTGCAGCAGCAGTTCGATTCCCTGCTGCTGTGCCTGCGCCGAGAAGCGCGAGGCCGCCGACGAGAGCAGTTCGCGCAGCCAGATTCGCTCGAGGCGCGTCGTGCCGGTACGGAAGAAGTCGCGCAGGCGGCTGACGACGTCGGCGGCGCGCTGCGATTCGGCGACGATTCGGTCGATCACGTCGCGCAGCCGGTCGCTGCTCTCTCCTTGCGCGAGCAGTTGCTGGCAGGCGCGCGCATAGGCGAGGAGCGCCGTCAACGGCTGGTGCAGCTCATGCGACAGCGCCCCGGCCATCTCGCCGGCGGCGGCGAGCCGCAGCGTCTGCTGCAACTCGGCATTCAGCCGCTGCTTCTCGTCGACGACGACGCCGATGAAGAAGCCCGACAACGCGAGCACCAGGACCAGCACCTCGAGTTCGATCAGGGTCAGCGGCGAGAGATTGAGCAGTTGCGTCGCGAGGATGACGCCGACCTGGGTCAGGCCGATGGTCAGCGCGGCGCCGGCGAGGCCCTGCCGGGCGGCTGCCCAGGCGATCGGCAGGAAGAGCACCGGGAAATACTTGAACTCGGTCATCCTGCCGGCGACGAAGGTGAGCACGAGAACGCTGCCGGTCGTCAACAGGCTCAGCGATTCGCGGCCGAGCAGCAGGCGGCGCAGGCGGCTGCGGCTGCGCTCGTCGAGCAGCATGGCGAGCAGCGGCATCGAGATCAGGATGCCGACGGCGTCAGCGAGCCAGGTCGCGAGCAGCACGGTGCCGCCGGCAGTCGTCGGCAGGTGCCCGGTCAGCGCCAGCCCGGCGATCAGCACCAGGCTGTTGAAAAGCGTCCCGACGACGATGATCGTCACCCACTCGATCAGGCCGCGCCGGTCGATGAACATCCCCTTGCGGCCGATGCGGCGGCGCAGGGTTTCCGCGATCAGCCAGTAACCGGCCGTGAGTTGCAGCGCCAGCGCGCCGGACAGTGACCACGGCAGCGGCACCCCGCGGACCCACGCGTCGGCAGCGAAGATCGCCAGTGCCAGCAGCGGCGCGGCGCGGCCGCCGTGGCGGACGAGGAAGAGCAGGCCGAGCGCCGGTGCCGGGCTCCAGGGCGTGACGTCGAAACCGTGCAGGCGATGGATGTGGCTGGCCCAGTCGAGCGTCAGATAGCCGCCGACGAGCAGCAGTGCGTCTCGCCAGGCGAGTCGCCGGGTCGCCGATTTCGGCATGATGGGCCGTCGCAGGTTGATCGTGTTCCCATTCTGCAGCCGCTGCCGCAGTTTGGGAATAGGGAAGAACGCGTAAGGGTTTCCCTTACGTGTGCCCGGAAAGCTTGCTGCACGGGCAGTCGACGCCCGCCACCTGGCTCGCCACGCTGGCAGCATCACTTACGTTGCCGCCCGAATTTTCAGCCGTGCAGAAGCCTGCGATGATCGGTCGTCCTGTCATCGGCAGGCGACGAATCCAGCAATCCAACGATACCCGGAGATAAGACAGATGAACTCTCGCTCGATGTGGTGCCAGCTTGCCGTCCTGACGCTTGGCGTGACGGCCGCCGCCGGCGCATCCGCCCGGACCGAAATCCAGAACAAGGGCTCGGACACCCTGGTCAATGCAGCACAATCGCTCGCCGAGCAATACGGCAAGGTCAATCCCAAGGTGGCGGTGGCGGTCTCCGGCGGCGGTTCGGGTACCGGCATCGCGGCGATGATCAACGGCACCGTCGACATCGCCAACTCCAGCCGCAAGATGTCGGAGAAGGAGATCAAGGAGGCGCAGGCCAAGGGCCGGCAGCCGGTCGAGCACATCATCGGTTACGACGCTCTCGCCATCTTCGTGCACAAGAATTTCCCGGGCGACACGATCACCGTCACCGACCTGGCGAAGATCTACGGGCGTGACGGCGGTGCGACCAGGTGGAGCGACCTCGGCATCACCATTCCCGGCTGCAAGGGCGACATCGTCGTCGTCAGCCGGCAGAACAATTCGGGTACCTATGCCTATTTCAAGGAGGCGGTCCTCGGCGAGAAGGGCAAGTTCCGCCAGGGCACACTCGACATGCACGGCTCCAAGGACGTTGCCGACCTGGTCGAGAAGACGCCGTGCGCGATCGGCTACAGCGGGCTCGCCTACGTCACCGACCACATGAAGGCGCTCTGCGTCGCGCCGGCGGCCGGCAAGCCCTGCGTCAAGCCGACCGAACAGACGGCTTTCGACGGCACCTATCCGATCGCCAGGCCGCTGTTCATGTATACGAACGGCGAGCCGACCGGCGAGACGAAGAAGTATCTGGAGTGGATCAAGAGCGACACCGGCCAGTGCATCATCGAGAAGGAAGGCTACGCGCCGATGAAGAAGGTGAAGTGCAAGTAGATCCGTTTGCGGCGGGGTACCGACGCCGTCGGCGCCACGCCGCCAGAGCCCGTGTTCCCGCGCCTGAGGAAGAAGACCGCGATGAGTCACTATGAAGAACGTCTCGAGAGAGACCTGTCCCAGATCAAGAAACAGTTGGCCCTGCTCGCCGGCCTCGTCGAGAAGGCTCTTGGCGACGCCGTCCATGCGCTGCTGGCCGACGACGACCGGCTTGCCTACGCGACGGTGCTGGCGGACAACCGGATCAATGCCGTCAGCAACGAACTCGATCGCATGCGCATGGCCTTCATCGGCGTGCACCTGCCGACCGGCAGTCACCTGCGCCTGATGGGGGCCGTCGTGCATGCGAATGTCGCTCTCGAGCGCATCGGCGACTACGCCGTCACCATCTGCCGCGAGGCGGTTCGTCTCGCCCGCCCGCAGGGGCTGATGGCGCGCGAGATCGAACTGATGGCGGGCGAAGCGCGGCAGATGCTCAAGCAGGCCGTCGATGCCTTCCTCGAAAGCGATGCCGGGAAGGCGAAGGCGACGATGGTCATCGCCGACCAGGTCGAGCGGACCTTCGACATGGCTTTCAGCGACCTGGTCGGAGAAGGCGATCATTTGAACGTCCAGGAGCTCTTCGCGTACCTGACGGTGTTCAACTCGCTCGAGAGGGTTTCCGACCAGGCGAAGAACATCTGCGAAGACACGGTCTTCGCGGTCACCGGCCAGGCCAAGGGACCGAAGTTCTTCCGCATTCTCTTCCTCGACGAGGACAACAGCCTGCTCGGCCCGATTGCCGAGGCGATCGCGCGCAAGAACTTTCCCGATGTTGGCGAGTTCCACAGTCGCGGCCGCAGCGCCGGCACCCTTGATACAGCCTCGGCCGCCCTGCTGCAGGAGCTGGGAATCGACCTCGGCAGCCATCAGCCACAGGCGATGCCGGCACATCATCAGGAGCTCGCCACATACCAGATCATCGTCAGCCTGCAGGGACCGGTCCGGTCCTATGTCGAGCAGATTCCGTTCCATACGGTGGCGCTCGAGTGGGAAGTCGGCCGACCAGATGGCGCGCAGCCTGATCTGCGGACGCTCGGCCGCGAGATCGCCATGCGCGTGAGCAATCTGATGAGCGTCCTGCGCGGCGAGGAGGGCAGCTGATGGGCACCGGTACGCAGGCGCTGAGCAACCGCGCCACCAACGCACGCGTGGCCGAGAACTTCGACCGCCGCAACACCGACTGGTACGTCGACAAGCTGATCGCCGGCGTCGTCTTCGTCTGCGGCATCTCGGCCATCCTCTTCGTGCTCGGCATCTTCTTCTTCGTCACCAAGGAGGGAATCGGCTTCGTTTTCGAGAAGATGGATTTTCGCGAGTTCCTGCTCACACCGTACTGGTCGCCGAGCGATGCCGAGGACCCGGAGTACGGCATTCTCGCGCTGATGGCCGGAACGGCCAGCGTTACCGGGCTGGCGATGCTGGTCGCGGTGCCGTTCTCGCTCGGTGCGGCGATCTACATCGCCGAGTTTGCCACCGGCAAGACGCGCGAGGCCCTGAAGGTGCTGGTCGAACTGCTGGCCGCGATTCCGTCGGTGGTCTGGGGATTCATCGGCCTGGTGATCATGAATCCGCTGCTGATCAAGTGGTTCGACATTCCGGTCGGCCTCTGCGTCCTCAACGCCGGCATCATCCTCGGCCTGATGGCGGCGCCGATCATGACCTCGATCGCCGAGGATGCCCTGAAGGCCGTTCCCGACCGCTACCGCGAGGCAGCCGAGGCGATGGGCGCGACACGCTGGCAGGTGATCTACAAGGTGGTGCTGCCGGCAGCGAAGAACGGCCTCCTCGGTGGCGTCCTGCTCGGCGTCGGCCGCGGCTTCGGCGAGACGATGGCGGTGCTGATGGCCACCGGCCATGCGGTGAACATACCCGACAGCATCTTCGACTCGGTGCGCGCGCTGACGGCGACGATCGCCGCCGAACTCGGCGAAGCGGTCGTCGGCGGCGAGCACTACCAGGTGCTGTTCACCATCGGCATCTTCCTCTTCCTCGTCACCTTCATCATCAACCTCTGCGCCGATCTGATCGTGCGCGGCATACGCAAGGGCTGAGCCATGACCACTGCCAATCCCGCGCTGTTTCAGGCCAGCGACCTGAACCGGCACAACGCGCGCGTACAGCGACGCTACCGCCTGCTCTTCGGGCTCATGACCCTGCTCCTGATCACGCCGGTGCTGCTGATCCTCGGCACGCTGGTGGCGAAGGGCGGCGGGGCGATCTCGTGGGAGTTCCTGTTCACCGCGCCGACCGACGGCATGCGCAGCGGCGGCGTCTTTCCGGCGTTGCTCGGTACCGTCTGGCTGGTGACCGTCGCCCTGCTGCTGTCGGTGCCGATCGGCATCTTCGCCGCCATCTACCTCAGCGAGTACGCCGGCGACAACTGGTTCACCCGCATCATCAACCTGGCGATCATCAATCTCGCCGGCGTGCCGTCGATCGTCCATGCGCTGTTCGGGCTTGGCGCCTTCGTCCTCTTCTTCAAGTTCGGCACCAGCATCCTCGCCGCCAGCCTGACGCTGGCGGTGATGACCATGCCGGTGGTCATCGTCGCCACGCGCGAGTCGCTGCAGGCGGTGCCGCAGGCCTTCCGCGAGGCGTGCTGGAACATGGGTGCGACGCGCTGGCAGACGATCCGCCGCGTCGTCCTGCCGAACTCGATCACCGGCATCCTCACCGGCGTCATCCTCGAAGTCTCGCGCACCGCCGGCGAGACGGCGCCGATCATGTTCACCGGCGCCGTATTCTTCACGCCATTCCTGCCGCAGAGTGTCTTCGACCAGACAATGGCGCTGTCGCTGCACCTCTTCGTCACCGCGACGCAGGTGCCGGGCATCGAGGAGCAGGTTCCCTTCGGCGTCGCGCTGGTTCTGATCGGTCTGGTACTGACGATGAACAGCGTCTCGATCGCCTTTCGCATGTGGCTCAGGGGGAAGAAGAAATGGTAGATGTCGCAGCCCCGGCGCCGGTCACCGGTGCCAGCCAGCGGGCGGTCGCCGCCTTTCCGAACAAGCTCGAGGTGCGCAATCTGACGATCCGCTACGGCAGCGCGGTGGCGCTGCGCGACGTCAGCCTGTCGATCCGCGAGCACGAGATCTTCGGCATCATCGGCCCGGCGAACGCCGGCAAGACGTCGTTCCTGAAGGCGATCAACCGCATGGACGTGTTTACCAGCGGCATGCGGGTGGACGGCGAGATCCACTTCGCCGGCCGCGACACACGCCGGCTGAACAACGTCTATGCCCTGCGCAGCCGCATCGGCGTCGTCTTTCCGCTGCCGGTGGGACTGCCGATGACGGTCTACGACAACGTCGCGCTGTCGCCGCGCCTGCGTGGCGTCACGGAGAAGGCCGAACTCGACGTCATCGTCCAGCGCTGCCTGACCCGCGCCGCGCTCTGGGACGAAGTCAAGGACCGCCTGGACGCGCTCGGCAGCCTGCTCTCCGGCGGCCAGCAGCAGCGCCTGACGATCGCCCGTGCGCTGTCGCAGGAACCGGACCTGCTGATGCTCGACGAGTTCTCGATCGCCGTCGACCCGGTGACGACGATGCGCATCGAGGACGTGCTGAAGGAGTTGCGCCAGGAAGTGACGATCATCCTCGTCACCAATCTCGTGCAGCAGGCACGGCGTCTCGCCGACCGCACGGCCTTCTTCCTCGGCGGCGAGTGCGTCGAGATCGGCGTCACCGAGGACCTGTTCACCGGCGAGGTGAAGGATCAGCGAACGCGCGACTACGTCGAGGGCCGCTTCGGCTAGCCACCAGGCGCCGGCCCGCCGCGGCGGCGCGGCGAGCGATCGCCGGTGACGCCGGTGCCGCCCCATCACGGACACGGATACGACCTACGATGAACAACGAACAGACCGCTGCACTGATGCAGCCAATTCCCAGCCATGCCATCGCCAGCGAGAAGCTCAACCTCTGGTACGGCACCTTCCAGGCGCTCTACGACGTCGACCTGCGCATCCGCGAAGGACTGATCACCTCGATGATCGGTCCCTCGGGCTGTGGCAAGAGCACTTTCCTGCGCAGCGTCAACCGCATCAACGAGCGTCTCGGTTACGTGCGCATCGAAGGCAGCGTGCACGTCATGAACGAGAACATCTACGACCCGCATGTCGAACTGGTGCAGGTGCGCAAGCAGGTCGGAATGGTCTTCCAGCGTCCGAATCCTCTGCCGATCTCGATCCGCGACAACATCCTCTTCAGCCACCGCCTGCACGCCAGGGGGGGCGGCGAGGTGGCGCAGGGAACGCCGGACGAAATCGTCGAGCAGTCGTTGCGGCAGGTCCTGCTCTGGGACCAGGTGAAGGACCGCCTGCGGCGCAAGGCGACCGATCTGTCGCTCGAGGAACAGCAGAAGCTGTGCATCGCCCGCCTGCTGCCGGTCAAGCCGAAGGTCCTGTTGATGGACGAACCCTGCTCGGCGCTCGACCCCAAAGGAACCGCAGCGGTCGAGGAACTGCTCTGGGAACTGCGCGGGCAGTACACCATCCTGATCGTCACCCACAACATGGCGCAGGCGCGGCGCGCCAGTGAGGAGTGCATCTTCATGCTGATGGGCAGGGTCGTCGAGCATGGACGAACCGACGAGATGTTCGTCACCCCGGCGCACCCGGAGACGGCCGACTACATCGAAGGACGTTACGGCTGAGCGGCGGCGCCGGTCGGTCATCGCCGCTGGCGAGGAGCCTGTCCGGCCGGTGCGGGAAATCCGCGCCGGCGCGTCACTTGCGGGACGGGTGACGCGACCCGGCGCGGCGACGATTCAGCCCGGGAGCCCGGCGCGACTTGGGTATACTGACGCCCTCGTCGCACCCGTCACCCGGGCATGACGCTTCCGTTACCGCCATCGCCACCGTCACAGGAAAGAAAAATGAAGAAAGGAACCGCAGTTCTGTCGATCGTCCTCCTGTCCACCGCGCTGCTCGCGGCCTGCGGCAGGAAGGAGGATGCTGCCGCGAAGCCGGCTGCAGCACCGGCGCCGGCCGTCGCCATCGTCGTCGGACTGGACGACAACTTCCCGCCGATGGGCTTTCGCGACGAACAGAACACCCTCGTCGGCTTCGACATCGATCTCGCCCGGGAAGCCGCCAGGCGGCTCGGCGCCGAGGTCCGCTTCAAGCCGATCGACTGGAATGCCAAGGAAGCCGAACTGAACGGCAAGCGGGTTGACGTGTTGTGGAACGGCCTGACGATCACCGAGGCGCGCAAGGAGAAGATCCTGTTCACCACGCCCTATCTGGAGAACCGCCAGATCATCGTCGTCCCGGAAGCGTCGCCACTCAGGACCAAGGCTGACCTTGCCGGCAAGGTTGTCGGCGTGCAGGAGGGCAGCAGCGCGATCGAGGCCATCGAGCGCGACGCGGCCACCGCGAAGTCACTCAAGGAACTGAAGAAGTTCGGCGACAACGTCACCGCGCTGATGGATGTGCGCGCCGGCCGGCTCGACGCGCTGGTCGTCGACGAGGTCGTCGGCCGCTACTACACCGCCAGGAAGCCGGGGGAGTACCGCGTCCTCGACGAAAACTTCGGCACCGAGGACTACGGTGTCGGTACGCGCAAGGACGACGTCGAACTGATGGCGCGTCTGCAGAAGGCGCTCGACGAGATGAAGAACGACGGTTCGGCCGCTGCGATATCGACGAAATGGTTCGGCAAGGACATCATCAAGAAATAGTCCCGGATGGACTATCTGCTCCGCATCATCGGCCCCCTGCTCGAGGGCACGGGGGTTACGCTGCAGGTCTTCCTCATCAGCTTCGTCCTCTCGGTGCCGCTCGGCCTCGCCCTGGCCCTCGTCCGGGTTTCGCGCTTCGTCTTCGTCAGCGGCCTGGTCAATGGCTACATCTGGCTGATGCGCGGCACGCCGCTGATGCTGCAGATGCTGTTCATCTATTTCGCTCTGCCCTTCGTGCCCTTTGTCGGTGTCCGCCTGCCGGATTTTCCGGCCGCCATCGTCGCCTTCGTCCTCAACTACGCCGCGTACTTCGCCGAGATCTTCCGGGCCGGCATCCAGTCGATCGATCGCGGCCAGTACGAAGGTGCGCGCGTCCTCGGGCTGAGCTACGCGCAGACGATGCGACGGATCATCCTGCCGCAGGTCTTCAAGCGCATCCTGCCGCCGCTGAGCAACGAGACGATCACGCTCGTCAAGGACACGTCGCTGATCTACGTGCTGGCGATGAATGACCTGCTGCGCGCCGCGCGCGGCATCGTCCAGCGCGATTTCACGACGATGCCCTTCGTCGTCGCGGCGGCGTTCTACCTGCTGATGACGCTGGTCCTGACGCTCGGTTTCCAGTACCTGGAAAGGAAGCACGCGGTCTACGATGGCTAGGCCGATGATCGATGCGCGCGGCGTTCACAAGCGCTTTGCCGCGGTCGAAGTGCTCAGGGGCGTGTCGCTGGCGGTCGATCAGGGCGAAGTGGTTGCCGTCATCGGCCCGTCGGGGTCCGGCAAGAGCACCTTCCTGCGTTGCCTCAACCATCTCGAGACGATCAACCGCGGCAGCATCGACATCGAGGGCGAGACACTGGTCGCCACCACGGCCGATGGCGTCTGCCGCTATGCACCCGACGCCGACATCCGCCGCATCTGTCGCCGGATGGGAATGGTGTTCCAGCACTTCAACCTGTTTCCGCATCTGACGGTGCTGCAGAACGTCATCGAGGCGCCGATCACCGTCAAGGGGCTGCGGCGCGACGAGATCGTCCCGCGAGCCGAGGAACTGCTGCGCAAGGTCGGCCTGCTCGACAGGCAGGCGAGTCATCCGTCGCGGCTTTCCGGCGGCCAGAAACAGCGCGTCGCGATTGCCCGCGCGCTGGCCATGGAGCCGGACATCATGCTCTTCGACGAGCCGACGTCCGCGCTCGACCCGGAACTCACCGGCGAAGTCCTGCGCACCATCCGCGAACTGGCCGAAGAACACATGACGATGCTGGTGGTGACGCACGAAATGGCTTTCGCGCGCGAGGTGGCGAGCCGCGTCGTCTTCATGGACGCTGGCGAGATCCTCGAAGCCCGTCCGGCACGCGAGCTGTTTGCCGCCCCCGAACACCCGCGCACCCGTGCCTTTCTCGAGAACATGCTGTAGCGTGCCGCAGCGCGGGGTCGGCAGTCAGGCCGCAGCGGGCGGCTGCAAGCCGGCGGGCGCGGATGTCATCGCCGCGCGGCTGTCGGCTCCGCTTCAGGAAGCCGCGAGCCGGGCCCGCAGTTCCTCGATGCGCCGGCGATTGAGCCCGAAATCGCTGCGCCCGACGCGCGACGCCGAGCGCACCTGGATCACCCCGCTGCCGGGGTCGAACCAGAACTCGACGTCGTCGACGAATTTCATCAGCCGCGTTTCGCAGCGGACGTAGAGATAGTCGGCGCGGCGGTCGACGATGGTGACGCCGGGCTGCCCCTGCAGCAGTGCCTGCAGCCTGGCGATCGTCGCCGGTCCATCGCCGCGCAGCGCCAGCGGGGCGATCTGCGCCCGCTCCCGCTGCGCGTGTCCCGCCCACAGGGACGCCTGGCTGCTGACGCTGTTGGCGGTCTCCGACGGCGGCTTGAGCCGGCCCGCGTGCACCCCGAGGTCGTCGGGAGGCGTGCCGCTGAACAGCCCCATCTGGCCGGCGAGAACCGCCAGCAGCAGCGTGGCGACGATACCGCTTCCGGTCCACCTGACGATCCGCATGCTGCACCTCCGGTCGACAACGCACTCTGAAACGTGCCTGAGAGCGGCATGATGGGCGGAACAGCGGGCGTCCTGCGCGGCGGCCGCAAGGTGAACCGGCTGTCGGCATCCTGATGCACGCCGCAACGCCGCCGCCGGTCTCATACCCGGCAGGCGTCTGCGTCCTGCACGCGTTGCCGACGCATCATGACCGTTTCCAGCGGCGCCCGTCCACTGCGGCCGGAAAGAATGACCGTGGCCGCTGGCAGGAAGGTCTGCCAGCGGCCACTGATCCGCCCAGCCCCGGTGCGTCGGGGCTGCCGCGACCGACCGACTGCTGTCGTCTACCGGATTAGCCGCCGCCGAAGACCGGCTGCAGCCAGCGCGGCGCCTCCCAGGAGGGCCAGCGAGCCCGGCTCGGGAACGTCGGAGCGGACGTTGGTGAAGACAAACTGGTTGTCGTCGTAGTCACCGTCGCCGCCGCCAAGGAGATCCTCGAAGCCGACCCACAGGCCGGCGACCGGAATGACCGCGTCGGCAGCCCAGTTTGCGTGGCCGACGTGCACCAGACCGTCCGGATTGCCTGCACCGGGGCCGGTGAAGAACTTGTCGCCAGTGTTCAGGACGTCCATGCGGAAACGCAGCACGGTACCTGCCGCGTAGGTGCCGAGGCTCAGGGCCGTACCCACAGCGGTCTGATGGTTGTGGAAGAACGGATTGCCGGCAAAGCCCGCTGGCTCGATCAGGTTGAGGACGCTGTCGTACCCGGCAGTCTGGCCAGCAAAGTAGATCACCACTTCGCCGCCAGTCGTGACCAGTTCAGCCGCCGTCGGCGTGACCGGGGATACCAAACCCGCTTGCGCGGATCCCGCGACGAAAGCCAGCGCCATCGCTGCCGTCAAAAGCTTCTTGTTCATTCCTGCTATCTCCAAGTCGTGTGCTGCTGGTGCTCGATTGCTTTTTGGCTTGGCAACCCATCGGGGTGCCGCAGTCTCCATTAAGCAAGTATCGTGCCACAAATCGATGGCGCGTGTAAGTCGCTGTTTCAAATGACTCCAGGCAATTCCTGGTGAGGCCCGAAGGCGGCTGCTGTAAAGGAATCCGACACCACCGACCACCGTGAGCCGCTTGCCGGTCGGTCGGGCCGCTTGGGCGTACAGCCCCGCGTTCGCTGCTGGCACGTGCTGGCCCGCCCGCAGGGCTCCTCAGACGATGCGACAGGCTTCGTCGAAGGCGAGCCGGGGACCGCGCGGATGTACGCCGGCGGGGTCGCCGATGCCGAGGTTGCAGAGGAAGTTGGCCTGGTGGCGCCCGTCGGCGAAGAAGGCGGCGTTGAGCTTGCCGGCGTCGAAGCCGGACATCGGGCCGCAGTCGAGGCCGAGTGCGCGCGCTGCCAGGATCAGGTAGGCGCCCTGCAGCGTGCCGTTGCGAAAGGCGGTGCTGGCGGCCAGTTCGGCGTTGGCGGCGAACATCGGTCGCGCGTCGTAGGCGGGAAACATCGTCGGCAGGTGTTCGTGGAACAGGCTGTCGGTGGCGATGATCACTGTAACCGGCGCCGCCAGTGTCTTCTCCAGGTTGCCGGGTGACAGAGCCGGCGCCAGCAGCGCCTTGCCTTCCGGGCTGGTGACGAAGACCAGTCGTGCCGGCTGGCAGTTCATCGACGTCGGCCCCCACTTCATCAGGTCGTAGAGCTGCCGCAGGGTGGCCGTGGGGATCGGTTCGGGCCGGAAGGCGTTGTGCGTGCGGGCGTTGATGAAAAGCTGCTCGAGTGCTTCCGTGGAGAGGGCTGGCATGGAGTGTCCTTCGGATCGGGTTTGGGGGGATGGGTGGGCAGCGTCCCCGGCGGCAGCACGATCGTCGTCCTGGCCGGCAGCTGGCTGCTCGCAGCGCTTCGACGGCGATGCGCGGCAGGAGTTCATGTCCGCCGCCCAGCGGCAACGAGGGCGGCTGCGCGTCGACCGCCTTCGCCGCACGGCACGGGCGGCACCCCCTGTGGCTGTTAGAATTCCTCATTCCTCCTGTGGCGGCGACCGGCGCGAGTCCGGCAAGTGGCAGCGCGGCCTGTCCGACTTGGCGAAGCTGCGCACCCGCAGGAAACTCGCGAACACCCTGACGATCGAGATCGACGACGAAGCCTTCGACCGCCCGTACGGCTTCGTTTCCCCTCCCATTCCTTCCCGGGCCGGCAGGCGTGTGGCGGTGCGCGTCGTCAGCCAGTTCGGCGAGGAATCGACCAAGGTACTGCAACCATGAACACGCCAACTACCACGCCGCGCGAGCGCCTGCGCCTGAAGATCACCCTCGAACGCTTCCGGCCGGCGATCTGGCGCCGCGTCGAGGTCGACGACGACCTCAGTTTCGGGGAGTTGCACCGGGTCATCCAGGTGGCGATGGGCTGGGACGATGCCCACCTGCACGAATTTCGCGTCGCCGATCTGCGGATAGCAACGCCGGTTGACTCGGACGGCATGTTCGGCGACGGGCCGGCTCTTCCCGAAGGCACCGCAATGCTCGGCGCATGGCTTTCGGGTCAGCGGAAGTTCCGCTACCGGTACGACTTCGGTGACGACTGGTGGCACGGGATCGCCATCGAGAAGCGATTGCCGGTCGATCCGGTGGCGCCGCGCGCCGTGCTGCTCGCCGGCAAGGGGGCGTGTCCGCCCGAGGACTGCGGTGGCGTGTGCGGCTACGCCGACCTCATCGCCACCTGGAGCGACCCGGCGGCCGAGGACCACGCGAGCGTCCGGGAGTGGCTCGGCGACGATTTCGACCCGAACGCGTTCGACCTGGTCGAGCATGCCCGGCGAGTCGGCTACGTCATCGCGCGCTGAGACCGGCCGGCGCCAGCGGGGCAACGGTCCATGCCAACAGGGGTCAGGGCTGTGCCGGATCGCACCCGGAAGGGGACTTCATCCGGTGCCAGAGCGCGCGCCGGTACTTTGCCCTCTCAGTGATGAGGATCCGCCACCGGCTGCCGCCGGGGAGAACGGTCGCGGGCCTGCGCTACAATGGCGATCCCTGTCGGCGACCGGGGCCACCGATGGTCCAGCGGTCGTCGTTCGCCGGGCCCGCCCGGTTCGGGCGCGTCGGCGACACTGCACAGCTTTCCCATCCACCACGCCGGAAGCAGTCGTGAAGATTCTCGAATACTCGGGCCTGGACACCACGCGCGTCCGGGCGAGCTACAGGAAGGTGGCGGAGGCCATCGCGCGCGGCGATTTTCGCGCCGCGCAGGTGAAGAAGCTCGTCAATCTGAGGCACGGCAAGTTCTACCGCGCCCGCCTCGACGATGCCGACCGGCTGCTCTTCTCGCTCGTCCGCCACGGCGACGAGGTGTGCGCGCTGATGCTCGAGGTGATCGCCAACCACGATTACGACAAGTCGCGCTTCCTGCGCGGCGCGGCGATCGACGAGAGCCGGGTCGCCGACATTGACGCCGCGACGGCGGTCGGCGAAGCCGAACCGCTGCGCTACCTGCACCCGGAACGGACGGCGATCCATCTGCTCGACAAGCCGATCTCCTTCGACGACACGCAGGAGGCGATCTACCGCCAGCCGGCGCCGCTGATCGTCGTCGGCAGCGCCGGCAGCGGCAAGACGGCGCTGACCCTGGAGAAGCTCAAGCAC
This sequence comes from Candidatus Accumulibacter similis, assembly GCA_013347225.1. Lineage (NCBI taxonomy): Bacteria > Pseudomonadati > Pseudomonadota > Betaproteobacteria > Candidatus Accumulibacter > Candidatus Accumulibacter similis. The sequence goes on from CP054595.1 coordinate 1,679,815, forward strand.
GCCGAAGGCGAGGTGCTCTACGTCACGCACTCGAGCTACCTCGCGCAGAGCGCCCGCGACCTCTATTACGCCCACGGCTTCGAGCACACGGGGCAGGAAGCGGTCTTCCTGTCGTATCGCGAGTTCGTCGAGTCGATCCGCGTGCCGGTCGGCCGCGAGGCGACCTGGCGCGACTTCGCCGGCTGGTTCGCGCGCATGCGGCAGACGTTCCGCGAGTTCGACGGGCACCAGGTGTTCGAGGAGATTCGCGGTGTCCTGGCGGCCGGTGCCGGCGGCATCCTGAGCCGCGAGGACTACCTGGCGCTCGGGGTCCGGCAGTCGATCTTTGCCGTCGAGCAGCGCGACCGGCTCTACGAACTGTTCGACAGGTATCGCGCCTGGCTGGCCGAGGCGAAGCTCTACGACCTCAACCTCGTCGCCCAGGACTGGCAGGCGCTGGCGGCGCCGCGCTACGACTTCGTCGTCATCGACGAGGTGCAGGACATCACCACCGTGCAACTGGCACTGGTCCTGAAGACGCTGAAGAAGCCCGGCCACTTCCTGCTCTGCGGCGATTCGAACCAGATCGTCCACCCCAACTTCTTCTCCTGGAGCCAGGTCAAGAGCCTGTTCTGGAAGGATCCGAAGCTCGCCGAGCGGCAGCAGTTGCGCGTCCTCAGCGCCAACTTCCGCAACGGGCTCGAGGCGACGCGCGTCGCCAACCAGTTGCTGAAGATCAAGCACCGGCGTTTCGGCTCGATCGACCGCGAGAGCAACTTCCTCGTCCAGGCGGTCGGCGGCGAGGCGGGGCAGGTGGCACTGGTCCCCGACCGGGAGGCGACGAAGCGCGAACTCGACCAGAACATCCGCCAGTCGACGCAGTTCGCCGTGCTGGTCATGCGCGACGAGGACAAGGTCGAGGCGCGCCGGCATTTCGCGACGCCGCTGCTGTTCTCGATCCACGAGGCGAAAGGCCTCGAGTACGAGAACATCGTCCTCTACCGCTTCATTTCCGATCACCGCGCCGAGTTCGGCGAGATCGTCGATGGCGTTGCCGCCGCCGATCTCGAGGTCGAGACGCTCGACTACCGGCGGGCGAAGGACAAGAGCGACAAGTCGCTCGAGGTCTACAAGTTCTTCGTCAATGCGCTCTATGTCGCGCTGACGCGGGCGATCCGCAACGTCTATGTGATCGAGTCGGACAGCGCGCATCCGCTCGTCGGCCTGCTCGGCCTGAGCGTCGGCCAGCTCAGCGTCGTGGCGCAGAAATCGACGCTCGAGGACTGGCAGAAGGAGGCGCGCAAGCTCGAACTGCAGGGCAAGCAGGAGCAGGCGGAAGCGATCCGGCGGACGATCCTGAAGCAGGCGCCGGTGCCCTGGCCGGTGCTCAACGGCGAGAAGCTCGTCGAGCTGCTGCACAAGGTGTTCCGCGAACGGGCGCCGGGCGCCAAGATGAAACAGCAACTCTACGAGTACGCGACCTGCCACGACGAGCCACAGCTGGCCGTCTGGCTGGCCGCCGAGGCGCGCTTCGAGCAGGCGACGAACTACACGAAGCAGCGCGCGACCTTCGGCCGCAAGACCTTCGTGCCGTATTTTGCGTCGCACTTCAAGGACATCCTCAAGCAGTGTGAGCAGTACGGCATCGAGCATCGGCTGCCGATGAACCAGACGCCGCTGATGGCGGCGGCGGCGGCGGGCAACCTGCCGCTCGTCGACGCCCTGCTCGAACGCGGTGCCGCCCGCGATGCCGTCGACCAATACGGCTACAACGCACTGCACTGGGCCCTGCGCGAGGGCTTCCGCGATCCGGCCTTTGCGACCGGTCCGCTCGCCGCGCTCTACGAGCGGCTCGCACCGGCCAGCATCGACCTGCGTACCGGTGACCGGCTGGTCCGCCTCGACCGTCACCTGGCCGAGTATTCGCTCTTCCAGACGCTCTGGGTGCTCTTCAAGTCGCGCTTCACCCACCCGCAGCGTCGCCGCATGGGGGCTTTCGAGGCGAGCGACATTCTCGACGCCTGGCAGCACCTGCCGGCCAACATCGTCCGCCCCGACCGCCGGCGGCGGCAGTACCTTTCCTCGGTGCTGGCGCGCAACGAGATCGACCGCGACTACGCCTACAACCGGGGGCTGTTCCGGCGCCTGCAGCAGGGCTGGTACCAGTTCGATCCCGGCCTCTCGGTGCGTCGCCGCGAAGGCGAGGAAGAGGTCTGGCTGCCGGTCGTCTCCGCTCTCAATCTGCCGCTGATCAGCGAGGTCTCGCACTGGGATCACGGCGAATGGGACAGTGTGCAGAAGGCCATCGACCGCCTCCTCGCACTCGCCGGCCTGCCGGCACGCAGCCCGCCGATCGCCGCCGAGCGCCTGTTGGCGGTCGAGCGCGCGCGCGACGAGGCGCGCCTCGCCGCAACGAGGGCGCTGCAGGCAGAAAGCGCGGCGGCGGGCGCCGGCGCGCAGCGGGCGATTCCCTGGGGTTCGCCCGAGGCCAAGCGCCTGGAGATCGAACGCATCCGGCAGTTGATCGAGGCGCGCCGGAAAGGCTGAACGACGCTCCGCCGGTACGGCTGTGTCAGCGGCCGTTACCGGCGGCGGTCACCGCCGGTGGCTCTCGGCGGTACCGGTCATCGGCACGAAGCGAACCGGCAGGATGCGTTCACGTTCGAGCCGGCCGCCCTGCTTCCTGAGCAGGAAGAGGTTCTGGTTGCCGAAATCGCCGACCGGGATGACCATGCGGCCGCCTTCGCGGAGCTGGTCGACGAGCGGTTGCGGCACGTGGTCCGGGGCGCAGGTGACGATGATCGAGTCGAACGGGGCCGCCTCGGGCCAGCCGAGGTAACCGTCGCCGTGGCGCACCCGCACGTTGTGGTAGCCGAGCCGCGCCAGATCGCCGGCGGCGCGTTTCGCCAGCGGCTCCACGATCTCGATGCTGTAGACCTCGCGCACGAGGCCGGCCAGGATCGCCGCCTGATAGCCGGATCCGGTGCCGATCTCGAGGACTCGGTCGCTCGCCTGCGGTGCCAGTTGCTCGGTCATGAAGGCGACGATGTAGGGTTGCGAGATCGTCTGTCCGTGACCGATCGGCAGCGGGTGGTCCTCGTAGGCGCTCTGCCGCATCTCCGGCGGCACGAACTCGTGCCGCGGTACCGTTGCCATCGCCCGCAGCACCTGCGGATTGCTGATGCCACGCCAGTCGGCGATCAACTGCTGGTCGACCATACGCTGGCGGGCGGCGGCGTAGGCGGTGGCGGCTCCGTCGGCAGCGGGCGACGCGTCGGCGATGGCGGCGCCGAGCAGCGCCGGCAGAAAACGCATCGCCAGTCGCAGACGGCCCCGCGGTCGCGCTGCCGGCGGCGTGCCGACATCGGCGGCATCTGGCGGGGGATCGCTGGCAGCGGGCATCGGTGTCTCCGGCAGTCGTTGCGGTCGGTGACGGACGGTAGTCGCTCGTCGGCCTTCCAGTATAGGATGCCGCCAAGCCGTTCGCCATCGATCGTCGGGAAGCAGGGATGTCGGCGCGGCAGCAGGCTGCTCAGTGATCGTTGGCGAGCGGCGATGCGGCGGCTGGCGGCAGCCCGCTGAGCGGCAGTCCGTGGCGCTGCCGGGCGCGGCGGCAGCGGTCGTCGCCGGGTTGCAGCTCGCGGCAGGGCGACGGTCGTCGTGTGTAGACGGTGCAGCAGACGCGGCTGCCGATTTCGCCCTGCAACGCCCGGCAGCGGGGAGCGGCGGAGTTGCTGCCGGCGAGGCAGGCATGCCAGGGCGAAAGCTGCTCGACCAGTTCGTCGGGCAGCGCCAGGACGGTGGCTTCGGCCCAGTAGAACGAGACTCGGAATGCCGCGCAGCAGGCGCCGCAACTGCGGCAGTCGAAGCCGCGGGTCGCCGCCGTCGCGGCGGGATCTGCCCGGTCCGGGACGGCTGTCGGGTCGGGTCGCGATGACTTGCCATCGCTGGCGAGCTGCAGCAACGAGGCTGCAGCGGCGGCCCGCGGATCACCGGAGCGGCTCATCAGGGCAGCGGCTCGAGACGCGCGAGGACGCCGCGCGCACTGTCGGTGAGTACGTAGATGAAGCCGTCGGGGCCGTTGCGAACGTCGCGGATGCGGCCGATGGCGTTCTTCAACAGCGGCTCCTGATGCACGACGCGCGGGCCGTCGAGCTGCAGGCGCAGCAGCATCTGGTCACGCAAGGCGCCGACGAAGAGGTTGCCGCGCCAGTGCGGGAAGCGCTCGCCGGTATAGAAAGCCATTCCCGAGGGGGCGATCGACGGCGTCCACTGATGCAGCGGCGGCTCGATGCCGGGTCTGGCGGTCCCTTCGCCGATCGGCGTTCCGCTGCCGTAGTTCCTGCCGTAGGTGATGACCGGCCAGCCGTAGTTGCGGCCGGCACGGATCAGGTTGATCTCGTCGCCGCCTTGCGGCCCGTGCTCGTGTGCCCACATTTCACCGCTGTCGGGGTGCAGCGCAGCGCCCTGGATGTTGCGGTTGCCGAGGGTGAATTTCTCGGGCAGCGCACCGGCCCGGGCGACGAAGGGATTGTCCGCCGGCACCCTGCCGTCGTCGTGCAGGCGGATGACCGAACCGGCGTGATCGTCGAGCCGCTGCGCCCGCTGCATCTCGCCACGATCGCCGAGCGTGATGAAGAGGAATCCCTGTCGATCGAAGACCAGACGTGAGCCGAAATGCTGCCCGCCACCCGACTTGGGACGCATGCGGAAAAGGATCTGCACGGCGTGCAGCGTCTTGCCCTGCAGCCGGCCGCGCAGAACCTCGGTGCCGTAGCCGCCCGGCCCCTCGCCGACGTAGGAGAGATAGATCCAGCCATTGTCACGGTAGCGGGGATGCAGCGCGACGTCGAGCAGTCCGCCCTGGCCGAATGCCGCTATCGGCGGCAGCCCGCGAACGGGCTCGGGGTCGACCCTGCCGCTGGCATCGATCAGCCGCAGGCGCCCGGGACGTTCACTGACCAGCATCCGGCCGTCGGGCAGGAAGGCGAGTCCCCACGGATGCTCGAGCCCTTCGCTGACGATGCGCAGCCGGAAGCGCTGCAGTTCGCTGGCGAAGACCTCCGCTGACGCGGCGAGTGGCGACATCGCAACGAACAGCAGGAGCAGGGCTGGCAGCAGCGGCGCCCGGCAACGGATCGGTCGCGGTGCCTGTGGCAGGAAATGTCCCGGCATTGGTCTTCCTTGTCGAAGGTGGCGCTCCTGATGAGCGGCAGTGGCTGCAAGCAAGTATCCGGTACTGACCACGGCGCTTCAAGTCGGGTAGAATCGGCAGCGGCATGGCGGGTGACCGACCGGTGCCTCTTTCCTCGGCCACCGCCGCCACGCGCATCGCGCTTTGCCGGTGGTCCGCCCGCCAACCCTCACCGACAGCCAACGCCATGAACACGCATCCTTCCGACCTGCTGCCCCTGGACCAGGGCGGCGCCGGCTTCATCCTCACCCCATGTCCGGGAACGCGCGGCGTCGACGCTGCGGGGGCAGTCGAGCAGCTGCAGGCTGCCGGCGCTGCGGCCGTGCTGACCCTGATGCCGAGCGACGAAATGGCGAGCAACGGGGTGAGCACACTTGGCGACCTGTGCGCAACGTGTGGGCTGCGGTGGTTTCACCTGCCCATCGAGGACGATCACGCGCCGGCGGCTGATTTTGCTGCCGCCTGGCAGGCGCAGCGGGAGGCGGTGCACCGACTGCTCGATGCCGGCAAGCGGGTCGCCATCCATTGCAAGGGTGGTTCCGGTCGCACCGGGCTGATGGCGGCCCAGATCCTGCTCGAGCGGGGCTGGTCGAAGGAGGCTGCCGTCGCTGCCGTCAAGGCCTTGCGGCCCAACGCGTTGAGCCTGCCGGTGCACCAGGACTACCTCGCGCAGCTGGCGGCCGTCACCCGCTCGGAACCCTAGTGGCGGCACCTGCAGCGGCACGCATGATGCCGCACACCTTGACGCGATGGAGATTGCCTCGATGAGAAGGATCCTGTGTTGTGCGATGCTGGCGGTCCTGCCCGTCATGGCCCCGGCGGCGGACGTCCAGATCAACGTCGGTAGCGTGGAGATACAGACCGGCGGCGCGACGATCCGCTTCGGTGACCGCGACCGGCGCGGCTATTACTGGGACGGCAAGCAGTGGCGAGACCCGGTCTATTGGCAAAAGCACCACGGCAAGGGGAAAGCGCAGGGGCAGGGGGAGGGGGTTCACTGCCCTCCGGGTCAGGCGAAGAAGGGCAACTGTTCGCCGCCGTCAGCAACGCCCTACCGCTGAGCGCGGCGACGGAACTCCGTGTGCCACCGTCCGGCTCGCGGGCGCTTCGGGGTGACGCGGCAGGGAGAGTCGGGGATGCCTGTCGCGAATGTGGCTTGCCAGTCGTTGTCAGGCGGCCGGGCGGACTCAGGCGCTGGCCTGCAGGTCGCCGTTCTGCCAGAAGCCGGGTGAGGGCATGAAGTTCGATGATTGCAGGTTGCTGATGAAGAGACGGTCGTCTTCGCTGATGTGACGCTCGAACCAGTACTCGCAGTAGCGCAGGAACGAATGCGCGTCCCTGCCACCACGAATCACTTCGCCCAGTGCCCGGCCGAGCAGGCGCAGCGTGTCCTCGTGGATGCGTGCGTGGTCGACGAAATCGAGCCCGGCCTCGTCAGCCATCCGCTCTTCGGTGGCGAAGTGCATTGCGAAGTATTCGAGCAGCGCCTCGAACTCGTCAACCGGCACATGACTGCTCTCGAAACAGGCCGTCTTCAGCGCCTCGATGCGGCAAAAGATTTCTTCGTGCTGGGCGTCGATCTCCGGCAGATCGACCAACAGCTGCTCTGGCAGCAATCCCGGAAGGCAGATCTTCATGAGTGTCTCCTCGCAGAATGGTTCGAATGCTCTTCTTGTCCCGCCAGTATAGGAAGAAGACCCGGGAAAGGCCAGGGGAATCAGAGTTAATTCAGCCAAATAGTGCCGCAATCGGTGCCGATCCTGGCCGCCGGCGCAGCGGCGACGGCAGTCAGCCCTGGTGGTGCCGGCCATGTTGTGCAAGCGGTAGCCGAGACCACTGCTCCAGACGAAGGCATGGCGCGCGCCGATGCCCTCGCTGTCGCCGCTGGCCAGCTCGCTGACGCGGCGCAGGCAAGGCCACCAGGCGGGCCACTGCGTCGGCTGCGTCAGCAGGTGCCAAAGCCGCTCGGCGGTCGTCTCGAGTCGCCAGCGACTGATCATGACGAAGCGCCGGCTCACTCCCGGCCGGCTCATGGCACGATGGCGTGACCGCGGACGAAGGCGAGAGCGCCATGTTCGCTGCTGATCTCCCCGTGAGCGCTGCCCGCCGGCGCGACGTGGAACTCGCCCGCCTGCAGCAGCAGGTCGCCGAGGTAGGCGTCGCCACTGAACATCATCCATTCCTCGTCGCAGTCGTGCGCATGCGCCGGCAGGCGGCTGCCGGCAGCCAGGCGGTAGAAGCGCGACACCACGTCGCCGGCGCGCCAGAGGATCTTCTGCTCGACGCCGTCGGCGATCGGTTCCCAGCCGCCGCCGGCGGCGAGGACGGTGTGCGCCGCCGGCCCGGCATGTGGCAGCAGTCCGCTGATGAGTTCACCGAGAGCGGCGCGGGTGTTTCCGAGCGAACTGCCGCGGAGGTATGCCAGGCCGCCCGAACGGGACGAGATGCGCCCGTGGCGGCTGCCCGGAGGCGAGGCGTGGTAGTCGCCCGGGAGCAGATTCAGCTCGCCGAGTTGCAGTGTCCCGCGCAGGACGATGCCCTCCTCGAGATGCTGGTGGCGGTGCACCGGCAGCGTCGCGCCGGCCGCCAGTTCGATCAGCACCGACGCGCCGTCGACGCCAGCGTGCAACAGCTTGCTGCGGACGCCCTTGATGAGCCTGCGCCAGCTGCCGTCGCCGACGCGAACGGTGATCAGGCCGGCGTGCCGGCGGGCGCTGCGGCCGACACGCTGCAGCAGGCGGCTGCGCAGGCCGGCGGCGTCGGCGGCTGGCAGCGCGATCGGCGCCAGACCTTCGCAGATCATTCGCTGCAGCGCTTCCTGCTCGTCGTGGTCGTTTGTCTGGCTGTTGGGGCTGGTGGGCTCGCGGTTCATGGGGTCACCATCGGAAAACGGGGATCATCGCTGCCGAGAAGATCGCGGAGGCGGAGCAGGGCGCGGCGAATGTGCGACTTGACGGTGCCGAGCGGCATGCTCATCTGGCTGGCGATCTCTTCGTGCGACAGGCCGCGGAAGAACGCCAGTGCCAGCAGCTGCCGCGGCACGGCGTCGAGCGTGCGGAGTGCCGCGTGCAGGCGGTGTTCCTGCTGCACCGCGTGCAGGAGATCCTGCGGGTCGCTGTCGCCGGCGACGGCCGCCAGACTCTCTTCGTCGAGCGGCTCTGCCGGATCGAGGCGGCGCACGGCGTCGAGCGCGCGACTGCGGGCGATCGTCAGCACCCAGGCCGCCACGCTGCCGCGCTGCGGATCGAAGCGCGGTGCCTGTCGCCAGACCTGCCAGAAGGTATCCTCGGTGACTTCTTCGGCCGTCTGCACCTGGCGCACGATGCGCAGTGCGAGGCCATAGACGCGCCCGGCGAAAGCGTCGTAGAGTTCGGCCAGTGCCTGCTCGTCCTGGCGGACGACGCGGCCGACCGCGTCCAGAAGTCGCGGATCGTCGGCCACCGGCAGCCGTGGGCAGCCGGTGGTGGCGAGCGCTGTTGGCGCCTCGCTGGCAGCCCGTGGCTCGGCGGCCAGGTTGTCGGTGTAGTCCATCGGCTGCTCACTCCATCGTTCCCGCCAGCGGCATTCTGCCGGCTGCCGCCAGCCAGGCCAAGTGTCGAGCACCCTGCCCTGTGCGTCCGGGCGGCGCTTGGGGCGGCCCGTCTGCAGCCGCCTGTCCTGAATACGCCTGATCAGCGGCATTGGATGCAAGGCCAGGCTCAAGACCTTCGCCACCCGCGGCTGCGGCGTCGATCCGCAGGCAAGGACGGGAACGACCACCGCAGCAGGTGAGTACCTGGGTGTCCAGCCAGTGGGTCCCAACAGGTTGGCCCCAATTGGTCCGGCGCATGCCGATCAACTGGGGCTGGAAGCCAGTCCGACCATGCGGGCGATGACTATCGCCGGAAACATGACGCCCAGAGTGGATAGGAAGACGGCCAGCATCTTGGCGGAAGTGCTGACGGCATAGACGTCGCCGTAGCCCACGGTAGTCAGCGAAGCCAGGCTGAAATAAATGAAGTGAACGTAGTCATTGTCCGTACCACTCAGCACGACATTGCCGCCGATGGAAACGCCGGTAGCGACATGAATGACCTCCAGGGTCAGCGCTCCCATGAGTGCCAGCAGGAGATAGACATTGACCGCTCCGACTATCCGGTAAGCGTTCACGATCTGGTCGCGAAAGAGCAACTGGAGGTTGATGAAAATGAAAACCAAAGTATTGGCGATGCCTATCAAATTCTCCAGGACAAAGAATGAGTACGGATTTTCTCCGAAGCGGATCAGTCGGAGCGCCAGGTGAATGCCGAACAGAGTCGAGGAGACGGCTATGAGCCCCATGCTGCGTGTCGAGAATATCCCTGAAAAGAACACGCTGAGCAGGAGTATGTTGAACAGCCGGACACCGTGGACACTATGTTCCATGATCACCGGAAGTACGAACACTGCGGTGAGGAGCATGATCAGCAAGGTGAGGAAACTGGCGTCCGCCAGCCAGTAAGACTGGAGATTTCTGATCAGATTTCGCATGGCGCAAGGGAGCGGGAGTCTTCGGAAATCGGGCCGCGCGAATGCACCCCCAGGGCAGTCGCACGAAGCCCCGTGGTTGGCTGAGACACGAGCGGCCCGTGGCTGGGGGCGTCCCTGCGCCCCCAGCCGAAGGATGGGAAAACCAACGGCAGCAAGGCGGTAGTCATTCACTCCCCTGCACGGTTGCCGGGATGGCGGGGATCGCGGGGAACTGCAAGCCGTTGCGCGCGGCGGCGATGGCGGTGCCGAGGTCCTGCCAGGCGGATGCTCCGCGACGGCGACTGGTTTCGATGAGGCAGGCGCGGAAAGCCAAGACACACACGGGATCCCTCCTCAGCGCGCGCGCCGTGGCTGGTGGTGCGCGCAATCACCCAGTGTCGCAGCGCCTGTTCCGCGCCGTGGCTGGAGAGCGACAGGTGGGGTTCGGCGACCGGACGCCGGATCACGTTCCACTCGCAGAGGAACTCGCTGACGACGGCATGCAGCACCGAGTGCTCATCGATCCGATGCGCTCCGCACAGCTGCCGCCGTCGCGCCATCGCGTTCGCGCAACGGGCCGGGAGTCCTTCCGGCGGCGGATCGATGCGCGCCGCGTGCATGGCGGCCATCAGCGTCTTCATGATGCCTTCCATCTCTTCCCCTATCCCGGGTGACTCGCGCAGCGCTCGATTCGGCCAGCCCTCGCAGCTTGCGCAGCAGCTGTGGCCGGCAGCGCAAGCGGTTTGAACAGTTCATCTTTGCTCAGGTGCATCATGTGGCGTCCGTCAGGTCGTCAGCAAGTTCCGCAACTATGCCATACAAATCATCATGCTCGCAGCTTTTCCTAAGGGGGAGTGAGCGATTGCGCAGCCGGCGATCGGCGTTGGACTGGTGCCGGTTGCGCAGCAATCGGCGAAAGGCATCGGCGGAGCCCAACTTCTTCCACAAGGCGGTCAGCAGCCAGGTGTCGCCGACGGAAGGCGCAGGCGCAAAGGTGACCTCGCCGGTACCCTCTTCCAGGCGGGCTTCCGCAACGCCCGCAGCACCCATTGAGCAGCGAGTCGGCCTCGCCCGATCGCACCGCCTCGATGCGCCCGGGGGTGGCGATGACCCGTTGGCGACGTACCCGGCGGTGTCCCGGTACGATTCGACAGGCTCGACGCACTGTGCCTCGGGCCGGACGTGGTGATTCTTGCGAACATGTCGCTGCCGTATCCAGGTATGGTCATGATCCCAATGGCTTGCTGGACCGCGGGTGGCACGGCAGGAAATCCTTCGCCGCGCGCCAACCCATTGGTTTCATTTGCCACCTGACCCCGTTCATGCGTTTGGCACGTGAAGGGTGTCGAACACGGAGTGGCTGATCGACTAGAATGAGGGGGTCGCATCGACAAGCAGCCCGATCAACTGAAAGGAGTCGCCATGGCACGAATCGAGAAGGACTTTCTGGGCGAGAAGGAACTGCCGGACGACGCCTACTACGGTGTGCAGACGCTGCGCGGCAAGGAGAACTTCCACATTACCGGCATCCCGATGTCGGCCGAGCCGTATTTCGTCAAGGCTTTCGGCTATGTCAAGAAGGCGGCAGCGCTGGCCAACCGCGACCTCGGCGTGCTCGATGCGCGTCTCGCCGATGCCATTGCCGGCGCCTGTGACCGCCTGATCGCCGGCGAACTGTGCGATCAGTTCGTCACCGACTTCATCCAGGGCGGTGCCGGTACCTCGACCAACATGAATGCCAACGAGGTCATCGCCAATCTGGCGCTGGAGAGCCTCGGGCATCGCAAGGGCGAGTATCAGTATCTCAATCCGAATGATCACGTCAATTACGGCCAGTCGACCAACGACGTCTATCCGACCGCGTTCAGGCTGGCGCTGATTCTGCGCCTGGCGAGCTACATGGACGCCCTGCGGCGGTTGCAGGAAGCATTCCGCCGCAAGGCCGACGAGTTCGAGCGCGTGCTGAAGATGGGGCGTACACACCTGCAGGACGCCGTGCCGATGTCGCTCGGACAGGAGTTCAATGGCTGGGCGACGACGATCGGCGAGGAAGTGAGCCGCCTCGCCGAGGTGCGGCAACTGCTGCACGAGATCAACCTCGGGGCGACGGCGATCGGCACCTCGGTGACGGCAGCTCCCGGTTATCCGGAACTGGCGACGCGACATCTGTCCGAGCTGACCGGGACCAGCTTCATTCTCGCTGGCGACCTCGTCGAGGCGACGTCCGACACCGGCGCCTACGTTCAGCTCTCGGGTGTACTCAAGCGCACCGCCGCCAAGCTGACCAAGATCTGCAACGACATCCGCATGCTCGCCTCGGGTCCGCGCTGCGGTCTGAACGAGATCAACCTGCCGCAGATGCAGCCGGGGTCGTCGATCATGCCGGGCAAGGTCAATCCGGTCATCCCGGAAGTGGTCAACCAGACCAGCTTCCTGGTGATCGGGCTCGACCTGACGGTGACCCTGGCGGCGTCGGCCGGCCAGTTGCAGCTCAACGTGATGGAGCCGGTGATCACCTTCGCCCTGTTCACCTCGATCTTCACGATGGAGAACGCGGTCACCAGCCTGCGCGTGAACTGCGTCGACGGGATCAGCGCCAACAGCGAGCACACTCGACAGATGGTGCTCAATTCGCTTGGCATCGTCACCGTTCTGAAGCCGACCCTCGGTTACAAACAGTGCGCCGAGATCGCCCGTGAGGGCTACGAGACCGGCAAGTCTTTGCAGCAGATCGTCGTCGGCGAGCGCAAGCTGTTGAGCCAGGAGCAGTGGGACGAGATCTTCTCCTTCGAGAACCTGATCAGTCCGCAAAGCGAGTAATCCCGGCGGCAGCAGGCTCGTCATGCCGCAGGCCCGGCGCCGCTGCATCGGCAGCGGCGGCCGTGATCGACGCCGCCGTGGCGGCAGACTGGAGAATGGATCATGAGCATCAGCATCGCCCTGCAGTTCGTCGTCGTCCTCGCGGCGATCTGGATGGGGGCCCGCTACAGCGGAGTCGGACTCGGTCTCTGGGGAGCTGTCGGACTGTTGCTGCTGGTCGTCGGCTTCGGCGTCACCCCGACTTCGCCGCCGATCGACGTCATGCTGATCATCCTCGCCGTGATCATGGCGGCGTCGGTGATGGATGCCGCCGGCGGCATCGACTATCTGGTGCGGGTGGCCGAGCGCATCATTCGCGCCAACCCGAAGTACGTGACCATCGTCGCGCCGTTGACCACCTGGAGCTTCAGCTTCGTCGCCGGCACCGGACACATCGTCTATCCGCTGCTGCCGGTGATCTACGAAACGGCACACCAGAACGGCATTCGCCCGGAGCGACCGATGGCGATCGCGACCATTGCCTCGCAGCAGGCGATAACCGCCAGCCCGGTGGCGGCGGCGACGGCGGCGATGATCGGTCTCTTTGCCGAGAAGGGAATGAGCCAGTGGGGGTTGCCGCAGATCCTGATGATCTGTGTGCCGGCGACGTTGACCGGCGTCGTCGCGGCGGCGATCGTCTCGATGTTCGTCGGCAAGGATCTGCGCGACGATGCCGAGTACCAGGCCCGCTTGCAGGCGGGCCTGATCCCGGTGCCGCAGACGGCGGCCGAGCGGCCGCCGCTGAAGCCGGCAGCGAAGCTGTCGGCCTTCCTCTTTCTCGCCGGCGTCGCACTCGTCGTCCTCTTCGGCTTCTTTCCCCAGTTGCGTCAGTTGCCTGGGGCGAAGGGCCCGCTCGGCATGCCGGTCGTCATCGAGATCGTCATGATGGCGGTGGCGGCGATCATGCTGATGCTCACCCGGGTGAACGTCGATGAGGTGCCGAAGACCGCCACACTGCGCGCCGGTGTCGTCGCGGTGATCGGCATCTTCGGGCTGGCCTGGCTGGGTGACAGCTTCATCGCCGCCAACAAGGACGTCATCGTGCCGGCGATCGGGCACTGGGCCGAAGCGGCGCCCTGGACCTTCGCCTTCGGCCTGTTCTTCGCGTCGGTGCTGCTCTACAGCCAGGCGGCGACGACCCGGGCGCTGATGCCGCTCGGCATCGCGCTCGGCATACCGCCGCAGTTCCTGATTGCGATGTTCCCGTCGGTCAATGGCTATTTCTTCATCCCGACCTACGGCTCGCTGATCGCCGCGATCAACTTCGACCTTTCCCGGACGACGAGGATCGGCAAGTACGTCCTCAACCACTCGTTCATGATCCCCGGCCTGGTGGCCACGGCGGTTGCCGTCACCACCGGCCTGCTGCTGGCCCGCCTGATGTTCTGAGCGCGCGCCGTCGCGGCCTCGCGGCGGCGCACGCGCCGCGGCTGCCTGCGCGGGCTGCGTTTCAGCCGGTCGCAGCGGGCAGCGGGAAGTGAAAGCTGGCGAAATCGGCGGCCGGGCGTGGCCGGCTGAAGAGATGACCCTGGATCACGAAGCAACCGTGCGCCTCGAGGAAGCGCAGTTGCTCGACCGACTCGACGCCCTCGGCGACAGCCTCGATGTTCAGGCTTGCCGCCATGGCAACGACGGCGGCGATGATCGCGGCATCATTGGCATCGGTCGTCAGGTCGCGCACGAACGAGCGGTCGATCTTCAGCCGTGCGACGGGAAAGCGCTTGAGATAGGCGAGGCTGGAGTAGCCGGTACCGAAGTCGTCGATCGCCAGGCGGACGCCGAGCTTTGCGAGGCGGTGCAGCAGCGTGCTGGCGCTCACCGGGTCGGCCATCAGCATGCTCTCGGTAAGCTCGATCTCGAGGCTGCTGGCGGGCAGCCGCCAGGCTTCGAGCGTCGCCGCGATGCGTTCGGCAAGGTCGGCCTGCTGCAGTTGCCGTGGCGAGAGGTTGACGCTGATGCGCATGCCGCCGTGACCGGCATCGCACCAGGCGCGTGCCTGGCGGCAAGCCTGCTGCAGAACCCAGGCGCCGATCGTGACGATCAGCCCGGTCTCCTCGGCGACAGCGATGAAACGGCCCGGCGCCACCAGGCCGAGCTGCGGATGGTGCCAGCGCAGGAGCGCCTCGCAGCCCACCACGCGACCGTTGCGGCTGTCAACCTGCGGCTGGTAGAAGAGCTCGAACTGGTCACGTTCGATCGCCAGGCGCAGGTCCTGTTCGATCGCCACCCGCTCGCGCAGCGCCTCGTTCATTGCCGGGGTGAAGAACTGGAAGTTGTTCCGCCCACGTTCCTTGGCGTGATACATCGCCGTGTCGGCGTTGCGCAGCAGGGTCGGGCCATCCTCGCCGTCGTCAGGGTACACGCTGATGCCGATGCTCGGCGTGACCTGGAATGGCAGCTCGTCGATCAGCTGTGGTGCCGAAACCACCTCGATCAGCCTGCTCGCCAGCGATGCTGCGCGCGTCACGTCGGCCAGTCCGGGAACGACGATGACGAACTCGTCGCCGCCCAGCCGCGCGACGGTATCGCGCTCGCCGAGAACGCTGCTGAGGATCTCCGCCACACGGCTCAACAGGCGGTCGCCGACGTCGTGCCCAAGGGTGTCGTTGATCAGCTTGAAGCGGTCTAGGTCGAGGAGCATCACCGCCGTCCGCAGTTTCTCGCGGCGCGAACAGCTGATCGCGTCGCGGATGCGTTCGTCGAGCAGGCGGCGGTTCGGCAGCCGGGTCAGTGCATCGTGGTGCGCGAGGAAATGGGTGTGGTCTTGCGAGCGCTTCCGCTCGGTGATGTCGTAGAAACTGCCGATGTAGTGCGTGACCTTGCCCTCGACACCGGTGACGGCGGTGACCGTCAGCCACGCCGGGAAGATCTCGCCGTTCTTGCGCCGATTCCAGATCTCGCCGCTCCAGGCGCCGGCGCTTTCGATGCCGCTCCACATCTCGCGGTAGAAACCGACCTGCTGCCGGCCCGAGGAGAACAGCCGCGGCGTGCGGCCGATGATCTCGTCGCTGCTGTAGCCGGTGATCGTCGTCAGCGCCGGGTTGATGGAGACGATTCGCTGCCCGGCATCGGTGACGCAGATACCCGAATTGCTGGCCGAGAACACGGTTGCCGCGAGCCGCTGCGCCTGCTCGGTGCGGTGCTGATTGACGATGCGCCAGATGTCCTGGCTGAGCAGACGGGCGGTCTCGATCTCGTGCTCGCTGTAGGCCTCGGCCTTGTTGCCGACACCGAGCATCATGCGGCCAACGCCGCCTTCGATCACCGGCACGCTGATCAGCCGCTCCAGGCCGGCGCTGGCCGCCGGCGGGCTGGCGGCGAGGACGGCCTGACGGTCCTGGTAGAGTACCGGCGCACGCCGCTGCAGCGCTTCCTTCCAGATCCCGGCCAGCGTACCGGCGCACAGTCTTTCGCTGATCGCCGGCACGCGGCTGCCACGGGTGGCTTTCGACCAGGTGATTGCAGCCGCGGCCGGTGGTTCGTCGGCGATCAAATAGACGAAGGCGAGCTGGCTGCCGGTCAGTCTCTCGACCTCGGCCAGGCCGTGCTCGATGAACTCGTTCTCGGACATCGTTTCGGCTGCCTTTGGCAGATC
This sequence comes from Candidatus Accumulibacter similis, assembly GCA_013347225.1. Lineage (NCBI taxonomy): Bacteria > Pseudomonadati > Pseudomonadota > Betaproteobacteria > Candidatus Accumulibacter > Candidatus Accumulibacter similis. The sequence goes on from CP054595.1 coordinate 1,695,930, forward strand.
GAGCATCGCCAGCGTACGTGCCGCCTGATGTTCAAGCAACGATGCCGCACGTTGCCGCGCTTCCTCGCTTCGCCTGCGCTCGCTGACGTCGGTGAGGATGCAATGGGTCCGCGCCCGGCCATTCGGGCCCCGGTGGATGCGCCCGTTGATCAGCGTCGTGATGGTTCGGCCATCCTTGTGGTGGAAGTCGCAGCCGAGGTCGCTGATGCGCTCGCTGGCGACGAAAGCGGGCAGGACCTCGCTCAGGCGTTCCTTCGACTCCTCGGTCAGGAAATCGGTGACCGGTCGGCCGACCACCTCGGCGTTGCCGTAGCCCAGCAGGCTGAGCCAGGCGTCGTTCACCGCGACCAGTCGCAGGCTGCTGACGTCCACCGACTGGTAAGCCAACGGTGCGTCGCTGAAGAGGGCGCGATAGCGCTCTTCGGAGGCGATGATCGCCGCCTCTCGTTCGAGGACGGCGCTCGCCATCCGCTGCAGGTTGCTCGCCAGGCTCGCCAGCTCGAGGGCCCGCGACGCAGGCAGGCTGGCGCTGTAGTCGCCGTCGGCGATCGCCTGCAGGTGCCGGTTGAAGGCGGCAATCCGCCGCACCAGTCGCTCGCCGTAAATCGAGGCGGCGAGCACAGCCAGCGCGAGTGCGATGGCTGATCCGGCAGCGACGCCGAGCAAGGTCGTACGCATGGTGGCGAAGGCTTGCTCTTCCGGCTGCGCGACCAGCGTCAGCCAGCCGGAGTTGCCCACTGGCGTCACCGTGCCGATGTATTCCTTGCCCGCGAGCGAAAAGCACTCGGTGTTGAAGCGACCGGCGAGGCCTGCCTTGACCAGCGGCAGTTGCGCCAGGTTCTCCTGGCGTGTGGCGAAAGCGGGATCGGGGTGCGCCACCACTTGGCCGAGGCGATCGACGATGATCGTCAGCAGGCTGCCGCCCTCGCCCAGCTCGGCGATGTGGTCGGAGAGGCTCTCGAGGTCGAGTTCGCCGACGAGCGACCAGTGTGCGTCATGGGCGCGAGCAGCGGCCGGGCGCAGCGGCACGGAGACGGCAACGACGATGCGGCCGCTCTGCGACAGGTAGCTGTCCGACCACAACGCGCTGCCGGCAGGTCTTGCGGCGGCGACAAAGGCACGCGCCGAGAAGTCGAGACCGACCAACTCGCGACGCTGCCCCCGCCGCTCGCGCGGCAGGCCGACTTCGATAACCCGCCCGCGTGCATCCAGCAGGTAGAGCGCGTCCAGCGGCGGGTGCGCCTGCGCCAGCGTGTCGAGGAGAACGCGGAGGTGGTCGGCCGCTGCACGCGGGCCGCTCTCGATCTCGCTGGCGAGGCGGGTCACCACCTCGGCCGAATCGCGCAGGAAATCGTCCACCTGCCCCGCGAGCGAAATGCCCAGCGCGCGGTTGCTGCTTTCCATCTGATCGTTGAGGCGGGGAAGGAGGACAACGACGAGCACGACGACGACGGCGACGGTGGCGGTGACGACGACGGCCGCCAGCGCCAGCGCCAGCCAGAAACGAAGGGAACGAACCATGTCCGCATGTTAAACCCGCTCGGCGCGGTTGTCCGCCGCTTTCATGCCAGCGGACCGGTGCGGGCACGGACGGGTCGCTGCGATGCCACTGTGGTCCGCCAGGCGCGGTGACGCGGGCCGGGCCCAATTCCGGCAGCCTGCGGCTGGCGGTCTACGGCAGGGAGCGGAACTCGCCGTCGTGGATGCGGGAAAGAAAGGTGTCGCGCTCGGTATCGCCGTTGGTGTCGAAGCGGATCAGCGATTGTGCGCCGACGAACTCGCCACGTGCGAGCAGCGCCTGCTTCAGCGTCTGTTGCTTCTGCATGCCGGCGAGGGCGTCCAGCGCCACATTGGTGGCGTCGAAAGCGGTCAGGCCGGCGAAACCCGGTTCGTGGGCGAAGCGCTCGCGATACGCCTGCAGAAAGGCGAGGTAGGCCGGCCGGTCGTTCTGCCGATCGACGTACTGTGCGACGACGACGCCTTCGACGGCCTGGCCGCCGAGCTCGATCAGGCGTTCGGTCGCTGCCCATTCGGCGGTGGCGAGCTGAACCTTGCGATCACGCAACCGGATCTGCTGCACGAGCAGGCCGGTGTCTACCGAGTTGGCGATGATCAGTACCCCGTCCGGCCCGCTGGCGAGGGCGCGCGCTGCGAGCGTCGACAGCGCGTCGTCTTCGGCGAAACCGATCTCACCGACGACCTTGCCGCCGAGAGCCACGAAAGCTTGGCGGAAGTCTCCTGCCCAGCTCTCGGTGTACGCCTTGTTGCGCAGATCGCAGACCAGCACCACGCGCCGCAGCCCGAGTTGCCGATAATGGTATTCGGCCGACTTGAAGACGTGCCGGGCGGTCGGCGCGACGACACGGAAGAACTGGTCGTCGATGCCGGTGAGCGCGTTGGTCGTGACCGTGGGCGAGATCAGCGGTACCGTCGTCGCGTTGATCTGCGGCACCACGGCGATGGCCATGGCGCTGGTCATCGGGCCGATGATCACCTCGACCTGGCGGGCGAGCAGGCGGGCGACCGCCTGTTTCGCGATCTCCGTGTCTTGCTGGTCGTCTTCGGCAATCAGCTCGATGGGACGACCGTTGATGCCGCCGCTCCGGTTGCGCTGCTCGACCGCCAGAATGGCGCCGTTGCGACCGCCGATGCCGAGGTCGGCGACGCGGCCCGAGAGGCCGCCGATGAAGCCGACCCGCACCGGCTCAGGCGGTGCACAGGAGAGCGTCCCCAGCAAGCTGGCGGCAATGAGCAGCAACGGCCGCCAGCAGCTGCCTCCCTGCGCCGGGCAGCGAGTGAGCGTTTGCGTTTGCATGCGAAGTTCCGCCTTGCGATCCGTCGGGTTGGGCGGGCAGGCCATCGGGCGCCCGGGTCAGGGTTGCAGTATAGGCGACGAATGCGCTCCTGGCGATCTGATCGGACGGCCGTCACCAGGCCGTTCGCGGTCGTCGGCAGTGGTCGCGTTGGCAGCGGCTACCGCGGTCGAGCACGACTTTCGCCGACGTACCGGCGCGCCGCGGCAGAAGTCTGCAAAAGAGTCTCTCGCCAGCCTTCAAGCGATTGAACTGTCTGACATATCGGAGCTATCATCACGACTGACGCCGAACAGGTATCCGACGCGTCTTCATGTTGCAGAACACCTTCCACTGGAGAGATATAGATGGAGAAAAGAACGTCGCCAGCCGCCGATGGCACCGACAGCAGCGCGACCGAAGTGAGCACGGCAGCCGGCAACCCCGAAGCTGCCGCGGTCAAGCCGGCGGGACGAGCACCGAGGGCGCGCGCTTCCGCGTCGACGCGGGCCGCGCAACCGCGCAGGGTAGCCGCCGGTGACGTGGCGCCGGCGCAGACGGCGAGCGGCATGGCAGCCTACGATGTTGCCGAGGCCGCCAGTTCGGCGATCGAGCAGAAAAAGGTTGCCCTGCAGGACATCATCGCGCACGCCAAGGTGGGTGACACGGCGTCGCTGGCGAAGACGCTGGAAGCGATCATGACGGGCTCGTCGCCCGATGATGCGGTGGCCCTGCGCAAGGCGCTGCTCGGCAAGGAGCAGCCGGCGGCGAAGCCGGCGACCAGCCCGGACGACGAACTTGCCAGCGGCTGGCGCGACAACAACTCCTATCCCTACCGGAACCTGATGTCGCGCAAGGCGTACGAGAAGCAGAAGTACCGCCTGCAGGTCGAGCTGATCAAGATGCAGAACTGGGTCAAGGATACCGGCCAGCGCGTCGTGATCATCTTCGAGGGTCGTGACGCAGCGGGCAAGGGAGGATCGATAAAGCGCTTCACCGAGAACCTCAACCCACGTGGTGGGCGGGTGATGGCGCTCGAGAAGCCGACGCAGGAGGAGCGTGGGCAGTGGTATTTCCAACGTTATGTGCGTCACCTGCCGACGGCCGGCGAGATCGTCTTCTGCGACCGCTCGTGGTACAACCGGGCCGGTGTTGAAAGGGTCATGGGTTTCTGTACCGACGAGGAGTACAACGAGTTCATGCGGCAGACGCCCGAGGTCGAACGGACGCTGGTGCGCAGCGGCATCCACCTGATCAAGTTCTGGTTCTCGGTCAGTCGCAAGGAGCAGCGCCGGCGCTTCAAGGAGCGCGAAGTGCACCCGCTGAAGCAGTGGAAGCTGTCGCCGATCGATCTCGCCTCGCTCGACAAGTGGGACGACTACACGAAAGCCAAGGAGGCGATGTTCTTCCACACCGACACCGCCGAAACGCCCTGGACGGTGGTCAAGTCCGACTGCAAGAAGCGCGCGCGGCTGAATGCGATGCGCTACGTGCTGCACAAGCTCAACTATACGGGCAAGGACATCGAGGCCATTGGTCCGATCGATCCACTGCTGGTCGGTCGGCCGCACGTGGTCTATGAGCCCAGTGGATCGGCACCGTCGGTCGACCACCAGCCGATCCTCTGAGCTGCCGGCACGAGCATCGCGAGCAAGGGGCGCCGCTGGCGCCCCTTTTTTGCCCTGCTCCTGCGCTCTTCCTGTGAGAACACGCACGTGGCCAGCCTGCGTCTGCACCACTTTGTCGCCCGGCACGTCGGTCCGCTGGCGCTGTCCGTCGCCGCCAGCGAGTGCGTCGGTCTCGAGGGTGTCTCGGGCAGCGGCAAGACCCTGCTGCTGCGAGCGATCGCCGACCTCGACCCGCATCTGGGGGAAGCCTATTGTGACGAAGCTGCCTGCTCGGCGATGCCAGCGCCGGCGTGGCGACGTTCGGTGGCCTTGGTGGTGGCTGAGAGCCAGTGGTGGTCGCAGCTCGTTGGCGATCATTTCGACCATGGGGTCGATGCCGGCTGGCTGGCGCGGCTTGACCTGCCGGCCGCTGCCATGACCTGGCAGGTGGCCCGCTGCTCGACCGGCGAGCGGCAGCGACTGGCCTTGCTGCGCACCCTGATGCAGGCGCCGGCGGTTCTCCTGCTCGACGAGCCGACCGGCAACCTCGATCAGGAGAACACGCTGCGGGTCGAATCGCTGCTTGCCGACTACCGGCTGCAGCGGCAGGCGGCGCTGCTCTGGGTCAGCCACGACGCACGGCAGATCGAACGGGTTGCGCAACGCCGCTTCACCCTCGACAACGGCCAACTGCACGCGAACGGGCGGCGATGAACGTCATCGTGCTCTCGCCGTTCGACCTCGCGCTGGCCGCGCTGCTCATCCTGGCGCTTGCCGGCCTGTCGCACCAACTGCGGATCGGCAGCGAGCGACAACTGCTGGTTGCGGCAGTGCGCAGTACGGTGCAACTGCTCCTCATCGGCCTCGTCCTCAAGCTTCTCTTTGCCAATGCGCATCCACTCTGGGTCGGGCTGCTGGCGGCGTTGATGCTGGTGGTCGCCGGCCGTGAAGTGATGGTTCGCCAGAAGCACCGTTTCGTCGGCGCCTGGGGATTCGCCGTCGGCGCCCTGTCGATGTTCGTCTCGTCCTTCTCGGTGACGGTGCTGGCGTTGCTCCTGATCATCGGCACCGACCCCTGGTACGCGCCGCAGTACGCCATCCCGCTGCTCGGCATGATTCTCGGCAACACGATGAACGGCATCGCGCTCGGGCTCGACCGGTTGACGCAGGATGCGGCCGACAAGCGGCAGATCATCGACAGCCGGCTGGCGCTCGGTCATGACTGGCGACGGGCGATCGCCGACAGCCGCCGCGAGGCGATCCGCGTCGGCATGATTCCGATCGTCAACGCCATGGCGGCTGCCGGTATCGTCAGCCTGCCGGGAATGATGACCGGCCAGATCCTCGCCGGGACGCCACCGGTGGAAGCGGTCAAGTACCAGATCCTGGTGATGTTCCTGATTGCCGCCGGAACCGGTTTCGGCACCATGGTGGCGGTCAGCCTGGCTGCCCGGCGCCTGTTCGACGAACGGCAGCGGCTGCGGCTCGACCGTTTGCGGCAGCCGGGCGCCTGATCTTCAGTCGAGGAACGGACCGAGCAGGCGGTCGAGCGCGCCCCGCAGGTCCGCCGCCAGGCAATCGATCAGTTGTGGCCGCAGGCTGTTGCCGAGCCAGGTGATCTGCCGCTTGGCGAGCTGGCGGCTGGCGTAGATGCTGCGGTCGCGCAGTTCGCTGCGTGGTGCGAGGCCGTTCAGGACTTCCCACACCTGACGGTAGCCGACGCAGCGCATCGACGGCAAGCCGCCGTGCAGCCGGTAGCGGGCGCGCAGCGACTCGACCTCGCCCTCGAGCCCGGCGGCCAGCATGGCATCGAAACGCTCGGCGATGCGCCGATGCAGGACAGCGCGCTCGCCCGGGACGAGGCCGATGGCCAGCAGGCGGTACGGCGGTGCCACCTGGCGGCCGGCGGCGAGCAGGCTCGACAGCGGCTGGCCGCTGAGACGAAAGACCTCGAGCGCGCGCTGGATGCGCTGCGCGTCGGTGCTGTGCAGGCGTGCCGCCGTCACCGGGTCGATGGCGGCGAGTTCGGCGTGCAGCGCCGGCCAGCCGCGGGCTGCCGCCTCGTCATCGATGCTCGCCCGCATTGCCGGGTCGGCTGGCGGCAGCTCGGCCAGACCTTCGCAGAGCGCCTTGAAGTAGAGCATCGTCCCCCCCACCAGCAGCGGCACCCGTCCCCGCATCGTCGCCGCGGCCATCGCCGCCAGCGCGTCAACCCGGAAACGGGCTGCCGAGTAGCTCTCCTCGGGGCTGATCAGGTCGATCAGGTGGTGCGGAAACTCGGCCAGCGTTGCGGCGTCCGGCTTGGCGGTGCCGATGTCCATGCCCCGAAAGACCTGTGCCGAGTCGACACTGATCAACTCGACCGGAAAGCGGCGGGCGATCTCGATGGCCGCCGTCGTCTTGCCGCTGGCGGTCGGTCCGAGCAGCAGGATCGCCGGCGGCAGCTGCGCGGCGGGTTCGGCGGACGCGTTCACCGGCCGCGCAGGAAGTGGCGATCGAGATCGGTCATGCTGAGCTGCATCCAGGTCGGCCGGCCGTGGTTGCAGTGGTCGGAGCGCTCGGTCTCCTCCATCTGCCGCAGGAGTGCGTTCATCTCGGCGACCGAGAGCAGTCGCCGCGCGCGCACCGCTCCCTGGCAGGCCATGCTGGCGAGGAACTCGTTGCGTTGCGCCGTCGCCAGTTGGGTCTCTCCGTGCTCGCGCAGTTCGGCCAACAGCGACCGTGCCAGCGCGGCCGGATCGGCGGCGAGCAGCAGCGCGGGGACGCTGCGCACCGCCAGTTGCCGCGGACCGACCGGCGCCAGGTCGAAGCCGAGCCGCTGCAGCGTCGTCGCATGCTCTTCGGCGGCGGCGACGTCGATCTCGTCGGCGTTGAAGACGGCCGGAATCAGCAGCGCCTGCGATGCCAGTCGCTGCTGCTCGAGCGCGCGCTTGAGCTTCTCGTAGAGGATGCGCTCGTGTGCTGCGTGCATGTCGACGACCACCAGGCCGGCAGCGTTCTGCGCCAGGATGTAGACCCCGTGCAGTTGCGCCAGCGCGTAACCCAGCGGTGGCGCGGCGTCGTTGCCCGTCGCCGGCAGCGACTCGCCGGGCAGCGACTCGCCCGGCGGTGACGGCGCCAGCGGCATGCGGGCCGCCGCGGCGAAGGCCTCGTAGGCAGCGCTGCGGGTCGCCTCGCCGACGCCGAGCGAACCCTGCCATGGCGGGCGGTTGGCGGCCGCGAAGCGCTGTCCGGGCGCGCCGGTCGTCGCCGCCGGCAGCGGCTGCAGTGCCGGCGAGGTGGGGCAAGCCGGCGCGGCGTCGGTGCCGACCGCCGTCGATGCCGGCGGTGCCGTTGGTCCGGCGAGGCAGCGCTGGGCGGCGTGGAAGACGAACTGGTGGACCGCCCGCGAGTCGCGAAAGCGGACTTCGGTCTTCTGCGGGTGGACATTGACGTCGACCGTCGCCGGGTCGACTTCGAGGAAGAGGCAGTAGGCCGGGTAGCGGCTGCCGTGCAGCAAATCCTGGTAGGCCTCGCGCAGGGCGTGCATCAGCAGCCGGTCGCGCACGAAACGGCCGTTGACGTAGCAGTACTGGGCGTCGCCGCGCGCACGTGAGTAGGCCGGCAGCGCACAGTAGCCGGCGAGGCGGAGCGGCCCGGCACTGGCATCGAGGCTGCGCGATTCGGCGAGGAAATCCTCGCCGAGAATCGCCGCGGTGCGCGCGCGCGCATCGCTGCGCGCCAGGTGCAGGCTGACGCGGCCGTTGTGGGTGAGGGTGAAAGCCACCTCCGGATGTGCCAGCGCGATGCGCCGGAGCGTTTCGGAGCAATGCGCGAACTCGGTGCCCTCCGACTTGAGGAACTTTCGCCGCGCCGGCGTGTTGTAGTACAGGTCGCGCATCTCGACGACGGTGCCGATGGCGAGCGCGGCCGGCGCAGGTGTCGCGCCGGCTTCGCCGCCCAGCCGCCAGGCATGCGGGCCGGCCGAACCGCCGCTGGTCTTCGCACGACTGGTGATTGTCAGCCGGGAGACGGCAGCGACCGAAGCCAGCGCTTCACCGCGGAAGCCCAGCGTGCCGACGCATTCGAGGTCGCCGAGTGAAGCGATCTTCGACGTCGCGTGGCGCACGAGCGCCAGCGGCAGTTCATCGATGGCGATGCCACTGCCGTCGTCGCTGACCCGCATCAGCTTGACGCCGCCCTCCTCGAGCTGGACCTGGATCGTCGAGCTGCCGGCATCGAGGGCGTTCTCGAGCAGTTCCTTGAGGACGGAGGCAGGCCGGTCCACCACTTCGCCAGCGGCGATCTGGCTGATCAGCAGGTCGGGGAGGACTTGGATTCGCGGTGTTTCGAGCATTGCCGGATTATACCGGGGCGGCTTCCGGTAGAATCGCGGCTTGCCGACAGCCCACACCGTGCCGCCGATGGAATATCTCGCCAGCTTCATCGACATCATCCTGCACCTCGACAAGCACCTGGCGGTGCTGGTGCAGCAGTACGGGCAGTGGATCTACGCCATCCTCTTCGTCATCATCTTCAGCGAGACCGGCTTCGTCGTCACCCCCTTCCTGCCAGGCGATTCGCTGCTCTTCGTCGCCGGCGCACTGGCCGCGCTCGGTGGCATGGACATTGCCGTCCTGCTGGCCGTCCTCGGTGCGGCGGCGGTTCTGGGCAACATGGTGAACTATCAGATCGGCCGTTTCCTCGGGCCGCGGGTCTTCCAGTGGGAGCAGTCGCGCTTCTTCAACAAGACCGCGCTCGAGAAGACACACGCCTTCTACGAGAGGCACGGTGGCAAGACCCTGGTGATCTCGCGTTTCCTGCCGCTGTTTCGTACCTTTGCGCCCTTTGTCGCCGGTATCGGTGCGATGAGCTACGCCCGCTTCACCTTCTTCAACCTGGTCGGCGGGCTGGGTTGGGTCGGCTCGCTGACTCTGGCGGGTTACTGGTTCGGCAATCTGCCCTGGATTCAGAAGAACCTGTCGCTGGTGATCCTGGCGATCATCGCCATTTCCCTGGTGCCGGTGATGGTTGGCTGGCTCCAGCACCGGCGGGCCTGAGACATGCCGCGTCGCAGCGGGCCCTTTCCGCCAACTGCCGCCGTGGCCGGTGGTTGCCTTGAGCGGCGTTGCGGCGCTCGCCGGCTGCGGCTGTCCCCGTTGGTGGCGGAGGGGAAATGACCCGGGTCGTCATCCTGATCTCGGGCCGCGGCAGCAACATGGCATCGCTGCTGGCAGCGAGCGATTCCGGTGCGCTGCCGGCGAAGATCGTCGCCGTCATCGCCAACCGTCCCGACGCACAGGGTCTGCTCACTGCCGCCGCGCGGGGCGTGGCGACCGGCGTCGTCGATCATCGCCTGTTTGCCGAGCGCGAGCAGTTCGACAGCGCGCTCGCCGCGGCGATCGAGGTCTTTGCGCCCGACCTCGTCGTCCTCGCCGGTTTCATGCGAATCCTCGGCGCCGACTTCGTGCGCCGCTTTGACGGCCGTCTGATCAATATTCACCCGTCGCTGCTGCCGGCCTTTCCCGGCCTGCACACGCATCGCCGCGCTCTGGCCGAGGGGGTACGGATTCATGGCTGCACGGTGCATTTCGTCACTGCCGATCTCGACCACGGGCCGGTGATCATCCAGGCGGCGGTACCGGTGCTCGATGGCGACGACGAGGACCTGCTCGCGGCCCGGGTGCTGGCGCAGGAACATGTCATCTATCCGCAGGCCGTGCGCTGGTTTGCCGAGGGGCGCCTGCGGGTTCATGCCGGCCGCGTTCTGCTCGAGTCTGCGCCGGATGGTGCGGGCGTCCTGATCGCGCCGCTGCCCGACCCATGCCCGCCCTGCTGATCTTCGCCCTTGCCGCGTCGCTTGGCCTGCATACTGTCGTACTGTTCGTTCCGGAGGTCGATCTGTCCTTTCCTGCCGAGCCGCCGCCGCTGTCGGCCGAACTGAAGCCACCGGTCGCGGTTCCGCCGCCGCGCGCCACGGAACCTGCAGCGCCGGTCGCGGCGCCACCCCATCCCGTTCGCAAGCGGCGGCCGCCGGCGGCGGGCAAGCAGGCGCCGTCGACGCGGGCGGCCTTGACGGAGGTTCCGGCAGAAGCGCCGGCACCGCCGCCAGGCGCGGCTGCAGACGCCGAAGACGGAGCGGCTGCAGCCGCGGCGATCGCCGATCCAGCGACGGTGGAGCAGCAGGGCGCCGGCGCGGCGGCAGACGCGCTGGCTGTGGCCGTCGCCTCGTTGCCAGCACGCGGCGTCATCCGCTATTCCGTCGAGAGCGGCGATCCGGGCTTTCAGGTCGGTCGCGCGACGCACTCGTGGGAAGCCGAGGACGGTTTCTATCGCATCACCGCCGTCACCGAGACGAGCGGGCTGGTCGGCTTCTTCCGTCCGCTGCGGGTCGAAGTCGAGAGCCGCGGCCGGCTGAGCAGCGCCGGGCTGCAGCCGGAACGCTTCGTCACTCGCCAGACGGGACGCGAGAGGAACGAGCAGGCCGACTTCGACTGGCAGCAGATGGAGGTGCACCTGTCCGATCGGTCGACGCAGACGCTCAGCGCCGGAGCGCAGGATCTGCTGTCGCTGAATTACCAGCTCGGCTTGCTTGGTGACCTCGCGACCGGTCACGAGCTGTCGGTCGTCACCGGCCGGAAGTATGCGCGCTACCGGCTCGAGGTCCTTCCCGACGAGGAGGTCGAGACACCCGCCGGAACCTTCAGGAGCGTGCACCTGCGGGTTCCCGGTGTGGCGTCGACCGAACTCTGGCTGGCCCGCGAGCGCAGGCTGCTGCCGGTGAAGATTCGCTACGTCGACCGCAGGGGCAACCTCTATGTCCAGGTGGCCACTGCCATCGAAGTCGGCGAGGAGCCCTGAGCATGCGTGTGACACCGCCGCTGCTTCAGCATGCGCAAGCGCTGCTTGGTGAACTCCTGCGCTCGGTCTTCGCCGCCGACCGGGTGGTTGCCGCCTACTTCAGGCAACATCGCGACTTGGGGCATGGCGAGCGCGGCTTCGTTGCCGAACTGGTGTTTGCGGTTCTGCGGCGCAAGCGCTCGCTGTCGGCACGCTGCGCCGGTGACCTGAGTTCGCGCCGCCTGCTGCTGGCGGCACTGGCCTGCGTGCAGGGAATGAACCGGCGGCAGCTGGCGGAGGTGTTGAGCGAGTCGGAGAGCAAGTGGCTGGCGCAGGCAAAGGCGGTGCGCCTCGAGGATCTGTCGCCTGCAGTGCGGCTCGATCTGCCGGACTGGCTGTACGGCGAGTTGCTGGCCGGCTTCGCCGCCGATGAACTCGAGCGCCTGGCAGCCGCGCTGAATCAGCCGGCGCCGCTCGACCTGCGCGTCAACCCGCTCAAGGCCGGGCGCGACGAAGTGCTGCAGAAGTTGCTCGAAAGCGGCCTGGCAGCCAGTCCGTGTCCGTATTCGCCGCTGGGCATCCGCCTCGCGGGCAAGCCGGCGCTGGCGGGACATCCCCTGTTCCTCGATGGCTGCGTCGAGGTGCAGGACGAAGGCAGCCAGTTGCTCGGCTTCCTGCTGCAGCCGCGGCGTGGCCAGATGGTGGCCGACTTCTGCGCCGGCGCCGGCGGCAAGACCCTGCTGCTCGGGGCACTGATGCGCTCGCAGGGCCGGCTCTATGCCTTCGATGTCGCCGATCGCCGGCTGGCGAAGTTGAAGCCGCGCCTGGCGCGCTCCGGCCTGTCGAACGTGCACCCGGTGCGCATCGAGTCGGAGCGTGACGTCCGTGTCGGCCGTCTTGCCGGCAAGCTCGATCGCGTCCTGGTGGACGCGCCGTGCTCGGGTCTGGGGACGCTGCGGCGCAACCCCGACCTCAAGTGGCGGCAGAGCCCGGCGAGCGTTGTCGAGCTGACGACCAAGCAGGGAGCGATTCTCGCTGCTGCCGCCAGCCTCGTGAAGCCTGGCGGGCGGCTTGTGTACGCGACCTGCAGCCTGCTCGAGGCGGAGAACGACCGCATCGTCGACGGCTTCCTGGCAGAGCACCCGCAGTTCGTCGCCTGCCCGGCGGGGCAGATCCTGCAACAGCAGGACATCGCTCTGGATACCGGCGAGCGGCTGCGGCTGCTGCCGCATCGGCACGCGACCGACGGTTTTTTTGCGACGGCAATGGAGAGGAGGCAATGAGCGAGAAGGAGATGTTTGCCCTGTTGTTGGAACTCTGGCGCGATCTGCAGGACCCCGGCTTTCTCTGGCAGGTGTCTGCCCTGCTGCTCAGCCTGCTCATCGCCTGGGGTGCGACGCGCTTGTGGCAGCGGCGCGAGACTGCGGTTGCGGCTGCGCCGTACGGTGCCCTGCGCGCCTTCGGCAGCGGCAGTCTGAAGCGGGTTTCATTCCCGCTGCTGGCGCTGCTGCTGGTGCTCATCGCCCGGCGCGCCTTTCGCCACTGGCATCTCGGACCGGTCAGCCTGCTCGACCTGGCGGTGCCCTTGCTGTTGTCGATGGCTCTCGTGCGGGCGGCGGTCTACGTCCTGCGTCACGCCTTTCCGCCGAGCGGCTGGGTGGCGACTTCCGAGCGCCTGATCGCCACCGTCGTCTGGCTTGGCTTCGCCTTGCACCTGACCGGCCTCGCCGACCCGCTGATCGAGTTGCTGCAGCAGGTGAGTTTCCCCGCCGGCCGACAGAGGCTCGACCTGTGGACCTTGCTCAGCGGGTTGGTGACGGTGGTGTTGACCGTGCTGCTGGCGCTGTGGCTGTCGCGCGAGATCGAGTCGCGATTGCTGGCCAGCGAGACGATCGACTCGAACATGCGGGTCGTGCTTGGCCGCCTGGTCAAGGCCGTTCTGTCGGTGATCGCCCTGCTGCTCGGGCTGTCGATCGTCGGCATCGACATCACGGCGCTGTCGGTGTTCAGCGGCGCACTCGCCGTCGGCCTCGGGCTCGGTCTGCAGAAGATCGCCAGCAATTATGTCAGCGGCTTCATCATCCTGCTCGACCGCTCGATTCGTCTCGGCCACCTCGTGGCGATAGACCCCACGACTTCGGGGGTGGTGAGCCAGATCACCGCCCGCTACACCGTGCTGCGCACGCTCACCGGCACCGAGGTCATCATTCCGAACGAGTACCTGGTTTCCAATATCGTCCGCAACGAGTCATACAGTGACTCGCAGGTGCGCGTCGTCGTCTCGCTGCAGGTGAGCTATGGCACCGACCTGGAACTGGCGATGCGGCTGATGAACGAGGCGGCGCGGGCACAGCCACGGGTGCTGCCCGAGCCGGCGCCGCAGGTTCTGCTGACGGCCTTTGCCGACAGCGGCATCAGCCTCGACCTTGGCTTCTGGATCGGCGACCCGCAGGAAGGCACCGGCGGCGTTCGCTCGGCGATCAACATGATGATCTGGCGCTCGTTTCGTGAGAACGGCATCGAGATCCCCTTCCCGCAGCGCGAAGTGCGGCTGATCGGCAGTCCGCCGGCCGCGACCCCGCCGGCAGCGGGCTGAGCGCTTCCTGTCGGCAGCGGCGCAGCGGCCGACGGACAAAAAAAACCCGCGCAACGTTGGCGCGGGTCGAAAGTCCGTCGTTCGGACGGGCGGAAGGGAGGGTCAACCAAGTACAGCAGAAACACGCAGACTACAGCTACAGACACTACATGATGCAGCAACCACCAAGCGAAGCGGATTCAGCGACGCTTGTCACGGCTCGCTGCCCGCCAGCAGCGGACAGCGTACCAGGCGAGCGCAACGGCGGCGGCGATCAGCGCGGACTCGAGCAGGTTCATCTCACCGGCGCTGAGCACATCCCAGGCGACGATGCCGACGAACAGGCCGACACCCTCGCTGATCGGGAACCGCTCCGACGGCACAGCCAGCGTACTCATCAGCCGCCATGACAACGGTGCTCGGCACGGCCGCAATGGCCGGCCTGCTCGTCTTCACGAGACTCGGCAAAGCCATCGGCCGCCGGCTCGGCAGAGAACAAGTGCTGCCGGGCGGCAGCAAGGAATTGCTCGCAATTGATTTTGAACTCGCTCATCTCGTCTCCTGATTCATTGCCTCTTCGACAGGGATGGATGATAGTCGGCAGGTGTCTTCCGGGTCTGCAGTGATTGCGTCAGCTTTCGGTGACGTTCTGTGACAGCGGCCAGCTCAGCGTCAGACGGGCGCCGCCGAGCGGCGACTCGGCAGCGCTGGCGCGACCGTTGTGCTGCTCCAGAACCAGACGGGCGATCGCCAGGCCAAGGCCGTAGCCACCGGTCGAGCGGTCGCGCGAACGGTCCAGCCGGGTGAAAGCGGAGAAGACGCGATCACGCTCCTCCACCGGGATGCCGATGCCGTCGTCGTCGACATGCACCCGGATCTCGCCGTCGGTCACCTCGGCGCTGACACGGACCCTGGTACGGGCGTAGCGGATGGCGTTGCGCAGCAGATTGCCAATGGCGTAGGGCATGCTCTTGCGGTCGAGTTCGACGTGCAGCACCGCTGGCAGGGGGCTGCTGTCCACCTGCAGGTCGAGCTTGCGAGCGAGGACGCGGACGGCTTCCACCTGCTCATCGAGCCACGGTGCGAATTCGACCTCGGTCAGGTGCAGCTCGGGTTGCTCGCGCTCGAAGCGGGCGTAGGTCAGGCTCGAGTCGATCAGTCCGTCCAGTTCATCGAGGTCACCCTCCATGGCTCCCGCCAGGCGTTCGCGTTCGCTTCTCTCGTCGGTGGCGGCGAGCATCTCGAGCGCGAAGCGCAGACGAGCGATCGGCGTCCGCAGTTCGTGCGAGATGGCGCTCGACAGCTCCTTCTGCGTCGCGATCAGCCGCTGGATGCGTTCGGCCATGCCGTTCAGCGTTTCGGCGAGCGGCCTGAAGGCGCTGCTGCGCATCCCTGGCGCGCGTGCCGCGAAGAGTCCTTCGCCGAGCGAACGCGCGGTCTGGCGCATCGCTTCCAGATCCCGCCAGACGGGGTGCACCCAGAGCCAGACGACGATCGCCAGGCAGACGCCGATCAGGCTCCAGGTCAGCAGGCTGATGCGCAGATCGAGCGGCATCCCGCGCTGATACTCCGGATTCCGTTCCGGGGAAATCGGTCCAACGACGAGTATCTGCGGGGTCTGCTTCAGGCGGTGGTAGATGATGTCCCCCTGCACGTCGATCGCCAGTTCGCCGCTGTCGAGCTTCTCGGCCTCCTTCGGGGGCAGCGTCAGCGTCCAGCGGTCGACGATGTCGAGTCGATAGGCGAACTTCTGGTCGAGGGCCTTGATCGTTCGCGTCCACTCCGAGCGTGGTCGGCGGAACAGTTCTTCCTCGATCAGCAACACCGTGCCGCGCATGAAACGGCTGGTGTAATCATCGGTGATTCCCTTCACCGCGGTCGAGATGACGAAGTCGGCAAAGATCGCGATGGCCACGAACGAACCCATGACCAGCAGGTAGAAGTTGAAGAACAGCCGTGACAGGCTGTAGCGGCCGCGCCAGGGTGCCGGCTTGTAAGTTCCAAGGATGGCGAGCAGCTTGTTGTTGCCGCTATTGCCAGTCATGTTTGCTGAAGAGGTAGCCCTTGCCGCGCACCGTCTTGATTCGCGTCGGGTTCTCCGGGTCGTCGCCGAGCTTGCGGCGCAGGCGTGAAATGCGGGCATCGATCGAGCGGTCCAGACCGTCGAAACCAATGCCGCGCAGTTCCTGCAGCAGGTCGTCGCGCGACAGGATGCTGCCGGCGTGGCGTGCGAGCAGCCAGAGCAGATCGAACTCGGCGGTCGTCAGGTCGATCCGGTCGTCACCGAGCGACGTGCTGCGGGTCGCCTGGCTGATGCGAAATCGGCCGAACGTCAGCTCGACCGGTTCGCCGGCGTCGCTGCCATCGACACCAGCGCTGCCGGGCGTTGTCGGCGCGCGCCGCAGCAGGGCCTTGATGCGCGCCAGCAGCAGGCGCGGCTGGACCGGCTTGGCGATGTAGTCGTCGGCGCCCAACTCGAGGCCGAGGATCTGGTCGAAGTCCTCGTCGCGGGCGGTGAGCATCAGGATCACCCCGGCGTACTGTGCGCGCACCGCCCGGCAGACCTCGAAACCGTCCTTGCCCGGCAGCATCACGTCGAGAATCACGAGATCGGGGCATTCGTCGAGGATGCGCGCCTCGGCCCGCGTGCCATGGGGCTCGATCAACACGTCGAAGTCGTTCTTGCGCAGGTATTCGGCGGTCAGTTCAGCGAGGCGCGCATCATCCTCGACGAGCAGGATTCGTGTCTTCATGGCTCAATGATAACGGCTTGTGCCTGCGCGAGGAACGTTTGCCGCTTGCACGACGGCGCAGCGGCGGCTGGCGGGGCGCTGCGGCAGCACGGCGTCGCCGGCGTTTGGTGGTGGCGCCCGATTGCCTTAGAATCGCCGGCTCGTGTCTTTCTCGGGATTGCTCTGCATGTACGCTGGTATTGTCGATTGGCCCTGGTGGGGCTACGTCCTGGTCACCCTGGGTCTGACGCACGTGACGATAGCGGCGGTGACCATCTTCCTGCATCGGCAGCAGGCCCATCGTGCGCTCGAACTGCACCCGCTGGTCGCACATTTCTTCCGCCTCTGGTTGTGGCTGACCACCGGCATGGTGACCAGGGAATGGGCGGCAATCCACCGCAAGCATCACGCCCGCTGCGAGACGGCAGAAGATCCGCACAGTCCGCAGGTCCATGGCATTCATCGCGTGCTGTGGACGGGGGTCTTCCTCTACGTCCGGGAGGCGCGCAACCTCGACACCCTGCAGCGCTATGGTCACGGGACGCCGAGCGACTGGATCGAGAGGCATGTGTACTCGCGGTGGCACAAGCTCGGCGTCCTCATCATGCTGGCCTGCGACGTGGCGATCTTCGGCATCGTCGCCGGACCGCTGATCTGGCTGGCGCAGGTGGCCTGGATTCCCTTCTGGGCCGCCGGTGTCATCAACGGCCTCGGGCATTTCTGGGGCTACCGCAACTTCAGCCCGGCCGACGCGAGTACCAACATCTGGCCCTGGGGAATCCTGATTGGCGGCGAAGAACTGCACAACAACCATCACACCTTTCCCACCTCGGCGAGGTTGTCGATCAAATGGTACGAGTTCGACGTCGGCTGGCTCTACATCCGCATCCTGACCGCACTGCGTCTGGCGCAGGTCAAGCGGGTGGCGCCCCGACCGCGCCTCGGCGGGCTGCGACCGGTGGTTGACTCCGATACCCTGCAGGCGGTGATCGTCAACCGCTACGACCTCCTGTCCCAGTATGCGCGCTCGCTGAAGCAGGTGTATCGCGAGGAACTCGCCGCATTGCAGGATGGCGAGCGCTTCCGCGGGCTGAAGCGCTGGCTGGCCGCAGATTCGCGGACGATCCCGCAGGATGCGCGCGGCAGGCTTGAACTGCTGCTCGGTGAAAGCCGTGCGCTGCAGACGGCTTACGCCATGCGCGATGAACTGATGGCGCTCTGGGAACGTTCGAACGTCTCGGGCGAGCACCTGCTCAAGGCGCTGCAGGACTGGTGCGAGCGCGCCGAGAACTCGGGTGTGCGGCAGTTGCGCGAGTTGTCGCTGCGCGTGCGCAGCTATGCACTGGCCTGAGCGGTGACGCGGATCGCCCGGCGGTCGCTGCGCACCATTCTTTTTCTGCTGGCGCTGGCGGCGACCGGCCTGACGTTGGCGGGCTGGGCGATCGGCGAAATCATGCGCCTGCAGCCATGCCCGCTGTGCATCTTCCAGCGCCTGTTGTTCCTGCTGATCGCCGCGCTCGCTCTGACCGGCGCGCTGCTGCCCGCTGCCTCGCGCGTGTCGAGCATCCTGCTTGCCCTCGCCGCCGCCGGTGGCGTGGCGACCGCGGCTTACCAGAGCTGGCTGCAATACCTGCCGCAGGCGGGCATGGAGTGCGGCTTTGGCGAGCCGACGCTGATCGAGCGGATCGTCGACTGGTTCGGCACCCTGTGGCCGCAGATGTTCCTCGCCACCGGTTTCTGTTCGAGCAAGGACTGGATCCTGCTCGGTCTGTCGATGGCCAACTGGTCGGCACTCTGCTTCGTCGGTTTCCTGGTCGCAGCCGCCATGATCCTGCGGCGACGGGGCGACTGACCGGATTCCCGCCGGCACGGTCGGCGTCAGTCGTGCCCCGTGCTGCCGAAACCGCCATCGCCACGGGCGCTGGCGGCGAAGTCATCGACGACGTTGAACGACATCTGCAGCACCGGTACCACCACCAGTTGCGCCAGTCTGTCGAGCGGCCGCAGGGTGAAGGGCTCGTGCCCGCGGTTCCAGGTCGACACCATGATCTCACCCTGATAGTCCGAGTCGATCAGGCCGACCAGATTGCCCAGAACGATGCCATGCCTGTGGCCGAGGCCGGAGCGCGGCAGGATCATCGCCGCCAGACCGGGGTCGCCCAGGTGAATCGCGACGCCGGTCGGAACCAGGTGCGTCTCACCGGGTGCGATGACCACCGGCTGGTCGATGCACGCGCGCAGGTCGAGGCCGGCCGAGCCGGGAGTCGCGTAGTGCGGTGGCTGCTCGCGCAGGCGCGCGTCGAGCAGCTTGATGTCCACCCGCTGGCTGCGGTCGCGCATCAGCGTTTCTCGAGCAGACCGGCGATGTGCGCCACCAGTTGCCGGGCGAGGACGATCTTGGCTGCCGGTGCCAGCGGGTGCTCGCCCGCATCGTCGAAAAGGATCAAGCGGTTGTCGTCGCCGCCGAAGCCATCCTGGATCAGGTTGCCGACGATCAGCGGGATGCCCTTGCTGCGGCGCTTGTGCTCGGCGTAGGCGGCGAGATTCTCGCTCTCGGCGGCGAAGCCGACGCACAGCGGTGGTTCGGGCAGGGCGGCGACTTCGGCGAGGATGTCGGGATTCAGCACCAGTTCGATCACCGGCGGCGCTGCCTGCGCGCCCTTCTTGATCTTCTGCGCGATCGTCCGGGCCGGGCGGTAATCCGCCACCGCGGCCACGGCGACGAATACCTCGTGGCCGGCCACCCGCGCCATGACCTCGGCGCGCATGTCGCGCGCACTGGTGACGTCGATGCGGTTGACGCCGGTCGGGCACGGCAGGCTGACCGGTCCCGAAACCAGGGTCACTCGCGCGCCCGCCTCGCGCGCAGCACGCGCCAGGGCGTAGCCCATCCTGCCGGTCGACAGGTTGGTGATGCCGCGCACCGGATCGATCGCCTCGAAGGTCGGACCGGCCGTCAGGAGGACGCCGACATCCGGCAGCAGCCGGGGCTGGAAGTGGGCAACCAGTTCGTCAAGGATTTCCTCGGCTTCGAGCATCCGCCCGAGGCCGCTTTCGCCGCACGCCTGGTCGCCACAGCCCGGACCCAGAACGGCGATGCCGTCGGCACGCAGCGTCGCCACGTTGCGCATCGTCGCCGGGTTCTCCCACATCTGCCGGTTCATCGCCGGTGCCAGCAGCAGCGGGCAGTCGCGGGCGAGCACCAGGGTCGTCAGCAGGTCGTCGGCGAGTCCGTTCGCCACCTTGGCGATGAAGTCGGCTGAGGCCGGGGCGACGAGCACGGCATCGGCGGCACGTGACAGGTCGATGTGCGCCATGTTGTTCGCCACCCGTGGATCCCACTGGTCGCTGAATACCGGCTGTCCGGAAAGCGCCTGAAAGGTGACCGGCGTGACGAAGCGTGTGGCGGCTTCGCTCATCACCACCTGCACCGAGGCGCCTTCGCGGGTCAGCAGGCGGAGCAGTTCGGCCGCCTTGTAGGCGGCGATGCCGCCAGTGATTCCGAGAAGGATGCGTCTTCCAGCCAGTTCCATGCGCAAAGCCCGTCCAACCGTTCACAATCCCAGGCGGCACATTCTACTTGAGATGCGGCGGTGCCGGCGGTAGCCGTCGGTGCCGCCGCGGTCCAGCGGACGCCAACACACCTTCACCAGGATGGATGACACCGCTACAATGACGGCCACCGACACGGCGCGGGAAGGGGGGCGGAGATGGCGATCACCGACTGGCCGGAAAACGAGCGACCGCGCGAACGCCTGCTCGCCCGTGGCGCCGCGTCGCTCTCCGATGCGGAACTGCTGGCGATCTTCCTCCGCGTTGGCAGCCGGGGAAGGAGCGCCGTTGACCTGGCGCGCGACCTGATCGGTCGTTTCGGCAGCCTGAACCAACTGTTCGCCGCCGGCCGCAACGAGTTCTCGGAGGTGCCGGGGGTGGGGCCGGCCAAGTATGCCCAGTTGCAGGCTGTCCTCGAGATGGCGCGGCGGGCACTGGCCGAGGAAATGAAGCAGCGCAGCACCTTTGCCTCGCCCGGCGCCGTGCGTGACTATCTGCGGCTGCAGTTTGCCGGCCTCGAGCACGAGGTGTTCGTGGCCCTCTGGCTGGACGCACAGAATCGGCTGATCGCCGCTGAAGAACTCTTCCGTGGCACGCTGACGCAGACCAGTGTCTATCCGCGCGAGGTCGTCAAGCGGGCGTTGTGGCACAATGCCGCAGCCGTGGTGCTGGCGCACAACCACCCGTCCGGCGTCGCCGAACCCTCGCGCGCCGACGAGTTGTTGACCAGCGAGTTGAAGCAGGTGCTGGCGCTCGTCGAGGTGCGGGTGCTCGATCATTTCATCGTCGCCGCGCAGGCCGCGCCGCTGTCCTTTGCCGAACGCGGGCTCCTCTAGCGGGGTGCGGTGGAAATGGCTTGAAAACAACTGCCTGCATCGGCTAGAATCGCGGGCTTTCTTCCTGAAACAATTGGAGCAACGATCATGGCGCGTGTCTGCCAGGTTACGGGCAAAGGCCCGATGGCGGGGAACAACGTTTCCCACGCCAACAATAGAACGAAGCGCCGCTTCCTGCCGAATCTGCAGTATCGCCGCTTCTGGATCGAGAGCGAGAACCGCTGGGTGCGCCTGCGCGTATCGAACGCCGGTTTGCGGACCATTGACAAGAACGGTATCGACGTCGTGCTCGCCGAGTTGCGTGCCCGTGGCGAAATCTGACAAGGAGAGCAGGCATGCGTGACAAGATCAAACTCGAGTCTACAGCCGGTACCGGTCACTTCTACACCACGACCAAGAACAAGAAGACGATGCCCGGCAAGATGGAGATCAAGAAATACGATCCCAAGGCTCGCAAGCACGTGACGTACAAGGAAATGAAGCTCCGCTAGCAGCGGCTTCCAGCGGTTCGGCGCGCAGCGCCGAACCGGCCGCCCTGCGCGGCATTTCATCCTGTTCCTGCACTTCGGCCACCCTCCGCCGGCGTTGCCTGGCGCGCGCGTCGCCGGTACGGCGCGTCGCCGTACCCTACTGCGCGGCCTCCACGAGACGGCGGTCGCGTACCGCCTTGGCCAGGACCTCGAGTACCGCCAGCGAATCTTCCCAGCCGAGGCAGGCATCGGTGATGCTCTTGCCGTACTCGAGCGGCTGTCCCGGAACCAGATCCTGCCGCCCTTCGACGAGGTGGGACTCGAGCATCATGCCGATGATGCGCTCGTCACCCGCCGCCACCTGACTGGCGACATCCCGCGCGACCTCGATCTGCTGCTTGAAACGCTTGTTGCTGTTGGCGTGCGAGGCGTCGATCATCAACCTGGCCGCCAGGCCGGCAGCGGCAATCTCCCGGCAGGCGGCGTCCACGTGCGTGGCGTCGTGGTTCGGTTCGCGGCCACCGCGCAGGATGACGTGGCAATCCTCGTTGCCGCCGGTCGAAACGATCGCCGAATGGCCGGCCTTGGTCACCGACAGGAAGTGATGCGGTGACTGTGCGGCGCGGATGGCGTCGATGGCGATGCGGATGTTGCCGTCGGTGCCGTTCTTGAAACCGACCGGGCACGACAGGCCGGAGGCCAGTTCCCGGTGCACCTGCGATTCGGTCGTGCGGGCGCCGATCGCTCCCCAGGCGATCAGGTCGGCCGTGTACTGCGGCGTGATCGTGTCCAGGAACTCGGTGGCGCAGGGCAGTCCCATGTCGTTGATTTCGAGGAGCAGACCACGCGCCAGGCGCAGCCCCTCGTTGATCCGGAAACTGTTGTCGAGGCGCGGGTCATTGATCAGCCCTTTCCAGCCGACGGTGGTGCGCGGCTTCTCGAAATACACCCGCATGACGAGCAGCAGATCGTCCTGGAAGCGCGCAACCTCCGCCTGCAGCCGTTGTGCGTATTCGATCGCCGAGTCGACGGCGTGGATCGAACATGGGCCGACGACCACCAGCAGGCGCGTGTCTGCCCCGTGCAGGATGCGGTGGATGCTCTGGCGGGTATTGTAGGTCGTCAGCGCCGCGCGCACCCCGACCGGGAATTCGCGGAAGACATGGGCCGGCGGGACCAGTTCCTTGATCTCCCTGATGCGGACGTCGTCGGTATTGGGCTTGCTCTGCAAGGTCATCTCGGGTTTCTCCTGACTGCTGGCTGCGCTGCGAAAAAAGGCTGGATTCTAATCGAAACCCGACCTCGGTGACGTGGTTGGGCCGTGGCAGCGCTACCCCTGCGCAGGCGCGCCGGGCTTGCCCGTCTATGGACGGCCGTTCCGTTCGCGCGCTGGCGCGTCAGTCGCCGCGCCTTCGTCGGCGACTGGCTGTTTGGCCTTCGCGTGCTCCTTGGCAATGGCAATGAAGTCCGCTTCGCGCGCGACGAAGGCGTCGACGATATCCGGGTCGAAGTGGCTGCCGCGGCCTTCGCGGATGATCCGCCCGGCCTGCTCGACCGGGAAGGCGCGCTTGTAGACGCGCTCGGCGATCAGCGCATCGTAGACGTCGGCAAGCGCCATCAGGCGCGCGGCAATCGGAATCGCATCGCCAGCCAGACCGTCGGGATAGCCGGAACCATCCCACTTTTCGTGGTGCCAACGGGTGATCTCCCTGGCCATGCGCAGGAAGTCGAGCGGCTGCTCGCCGTCCTGCTCGGCCTGCTGGATCGCCTGAAAGCCGAGCAGGCTGTGTGCCTTCATGATCTCGCGCTCCTCTGCGGTCAGCCGGCCCGCCTTGAGAAGGATCTCATCCCGAATGCCGACCTTCCCGATGTCGTGCAGCGGTGCCGACTTGCCAAGGAGCTCGATGTTCCCCGCGGTCAAAAAGGCAGCAAAACGCGGATGGGTGCTCAGTTTCTCGGCCAGCGTGCGGACGTAGCCCTGCGTGCGACGCAGGTGGTCACCGGTCTCCGGATCGCGAACCTCTGCCAGCCGGGCGAGGGCGCGAATGCTGACATCCTGGATCATCAGGTTGTCCGCCATCTGCCGGGCAACCTCGGCCGCCAGGTTGCGATTCTGGTCCAGCAGCCGCGCGCGAGCGGCCTGCAGTTCGAGCTGAATGCGGACGCGCGCAGCGACGATCGCCGGTCGCAGGGGCCGCGGCAGGTAGTCGTCGGCTCCCTGCTCGAGCCAGGCTTGTTCGTCGTCTCCGCCTTCACGTGCGCTGATCACGATGACTGGAGTGCTGCCCCCGGTCGCGCCCCGCAGCAGGCGACCGGGGAACTGGCCGTGATCAATCGCCACAATCGTCGCATCGAGCAGGATCAGGTCAGGGCCTGGGTCACCAGCCGTCACCTGCAGTGCTTCCTGCAGCGAACCGGCGGCCTGCAGCCGGTGCTGTGCACCAAGCGCGCTCTTAAGGGCGGCCAAGTCCTCGGGCCGGTCGTCGATGATGAGTATGCTTGCCATGCGTTCCCAAGGGGTGGTGGGGTAGAGCCCAGCATCATTATCGCACCGGAGCCATGCGGCAACGAACGAGTGGTCGGCACACTCGCCACCCTGTTCGGTCAGGGTCGTGCTCACCTGGCTCGCAACGGCTTCAGCAGGCGGGTGATGTCGCACGGGACTGGTGAGGCACGGGGCCAGCATCGGCATCGTGCGGCAGTGCTGCAAGGTATGTCCATCAGCCATCCACGCGCATCACGATGCCAGGCGGCCGCCGGCGCCGCGCAGGCTTGACCGGGCCGGCGGGCGAGCCGGTTGCGAACGCCTGGCGAAGGCGCTGCGGTCGCCCGGGGAGCTGCCGCCGATGGGCATCAGCCCCTCCCCGCCCGGTCGCGCCAGGTTCAGGCAGTCTTGACGGGCAACCGGTGAATGGCTAGAATCCTGCCTCGCGTGTTCCTCGATAGCTCAGTCGGTAGAGCGTCGGACTGTTAATCCGTAGGTCCCTGGTTCGAGCCCAGGTCGGGGAGCCAAAGAAATTTCTTGCCGTACAAGCGCTTAGCCCGTCCGTTGAGGTCGGGCTTTTTGCGTTCTGGATGGCGTCCTGGCCTATACCGACCGGAGGGTGGGGCGGGGCGGGGCGGGGTGGGGTGGGGCTTCTTGACCGCCACCGCCAGCAACATCGCGTTGCGCTTGATCGACCCTTGGCCGTTACGCAGTAACGCCCGGCGCCCCGCTACCCGCGGCTTGACCCGTGGCGCGGGACGCTTACAATCCCCATAAGTACCGCCGTCGAGGCGCTTCAGTCCAACGAGGTTTATCTGCTGCGAAGACGCCAGCGCTTGGGCCGGACTGGAGTTGCCCCTATCGGGTGGACAGGTTAGCGCTTGGTTTTCAAGCGGGTTGAGCCTCCTCGGGCGTAGGGTTATCCACGGCGCCGCCGCTGGCCCCTCTCAGGCCAGAGGCGAGCGGCGCGGTGGATAACCCGGGTTCGGGGCTGGCTGACTGCACAGAGTGGTGGTGTTTCTTTTCGTAGTTCATGGGTGACAGATAGCCGAGCGCGGAATGGCGCCGGCGCGGGTTGTACCAGCCTTCGATCCAGGTGAACACGGCCAGGCGAGCCTCGGTTTTGGTGCGGAAGGTGTTGCGGTCCAGCAGTTCGCATTCCAGACTGGCAAAGAAACTCTCCGCCATGGCGTTGTCGTAGGCATCGCCTACGGTGCCCATGGACGGCTGGATGCCCATTTCCCGGGAGCGCTTGCCGAAGGCCAGGGCGGAATACTGGCTGCCTTGGTCGCTGTGGTGGATCACCCCGTGGGGTTTGCGCGTGGCCACGGCCATGTTGAGCGCCGAAAGCACGAGTTCCGTGCGCATATGCTCGCCGATGGACCAACCGACGACCCGCCGGCTGAACACGTCCAGAACCATGGCCAAATAGATGAAGCCCTGCCAGGTCGGCACGTAGGTCATGTCGGCCACCCAAAGGCGATTGGGTGCGTCCGCCACGAACTGGCGCTTTACCAGATCGGGCGCCGGATCACGGTCCGGATCACGCCGGGTGGTGACCACGTAGCCACGGCGGCGGCTCACGCCCTGCAAGCCCGCCAGGCGCATCAGGCGGGCGACGCGCTTCTGGCTGACGGTCTCGCCTTGCTCCAGCAGTTCGGCCCGAACCCGGGGGCGGCCGTAGCTCCCGCCGGATTCCTTGTGGATCAGCCGGATACGCTCGGTCAGCACGGCATTCGCCACGGCGCGCGGGCTGGGCGCCCGCTGTCGCCAAGCATAGAAGCCGCTGACCGAGACACGCAGCACGCGGCACAGGGTACGCACGGGGAAGTCGGCCTGGCGCGCCATCACGAGTTCGAAGAGTTCGAGGTGGAACCTTCGCTCCTTCTGGCGAACCAGGCCGTAGCCTTTGCCAAGATGTCGCGCTCCATCTTCAGCTGCCGGTTCTCCCGGCGCAGCTTGGCCAGTTCAGCCCGCTCGGTACTGCTCAAGCCCTCCTTGCCAGGCAAGGGCTTGCCGGCGTCGCGGGCTGCTTGCGCCAGCCAATTGACAATGGTCTGGCTGGTCGGCCCGAACTCCCGAGACAACTCTTGCGGACTTCGGCCAGCCTGCGCCAGTTCGATGATCTGTTGGCGAAACTCCGCCGGGTACGGTGGTCTGCTTTTCGGCATCTTGGACTCCTTGTTGCGTAAGCATCAGGTGTCCACCGAAAAGGGTCAACTCCACTTCGCGCTTCTCGACGCCGGTGTAACCGGCATCCAGATACACGGTCTTCTCTTCGCCGTGCAGCACTTCGGCGGTCTGCGTCACGTCGGCGACGTTCGCCGCCGTTCCCACCACCGTATGCACCAGACCGCTCTCAGCATCGACCCCGATGTGCGCCTTCATCCCGAAGTGCCACTGGTTGCCCTTCTTCGTCTGGTGCATCTCCGGATCGCGGGCCTTCGCTTCGTTCTTCACCGACGGCGGTGCGGCAAGGATCGTCGCGTCGGCAATCGTTCCCTCACGCATCATCAGCCCCTTGGCCGTCAGTTGCGCGTTGATCGCCGCGAAGATGGCCTTCGACAGGTCCTTCTCTTCCAGCAAGTGGCGAAACTGCAGCAGCGTCGTCGCATCCGGCGCCGCCTCTCGCGACAGATCGATCCGCACGAATCCCCGCAACGCTTGGCTGTCGGTTATCGCATCCTCTACCCCCTCGTCCGACAGGCCGTACCATTGCTGGACCAGGTACACCCGCAGCATACGTTCCAGCCCGATTGGCGGCCGGCCGCGCTTCCCTTTCGGGTAGTACGGTTCCATGATCGCCAGCACGTCTTGCCAAGGGATCACCTGTTCCATGTCGGCAAGAAAGCGCTCGCGTCTGGTCAGCCGCCTCTTCCCGGCAAACTCGGCTTCCGAAAAGCTGATCTGCTTCACTGGCACAATTCCATCATCGGCGACGTGCGCATTATACCAGAGGCATCGTCCGCCGGGACGATTAAATCAGTGCTTCCTTAGGGACTCGGGGCTTTTCCCGTATCTAGACCCAGAGACATCGAGTTGGCAGGACAGGTTCGTCTACGAATCGTTCAAGGTGGACATTGGGCAGGAGGCTCCTGTTACTTTGCACAGCGAACAGTCGGTGCTCCTCAAGCATCTGTTGGATGGAACAAACCTCGCCGTCAGCGCGCCGACCAGCTTCGGCAAGAGCTTGATCATCGATGCATACATCGTCATCCGGAAGCCAACCAACGTGGTCATTCTCGTTCCAACCATTGCTTTGACGGATGAGACCAGGCGACGGTTGAGCAGGAAGTTTTCCGCTCAATATAAAATCGTGACGACGGCAGACGTCGAGCTTGGGGAAAGGAACATTCTCATCTTCCCGCAGGAGAGGGCAATTCACTACTGTGACAAACTGAAGAAACTGGATTTGCTTGTGGTCGATGAGTTCTACAAGGCAAGCCGGGATTTTGACGAGGAGCGCTCTCCAGCCCTTTTGAAGGCGATGATGAAGCTTGGTGCTATGGCTACCCAGAAATACTACTTAGCACCGAACATCTCGCAGCTGAACGACAATCCGTTCACAAAGGACATGCTGTTCCTGCGCCTAGACTTCAACACGGTATTCCTCGAAAAGCACGAACTTTACAAGGACATCAGGAAGGATGCGCAGAAGAAGAGCGATGTCCTTATCGAGACACTTGGGCAGAGTAAGTCCAAGTCGCTCATCTATGCTGGCACGTATTCGAACGTTGAACGTGTCTCGAATCTGCTCCTCGAAAAGACAGGGGAGGTCGGAAGCGACTTGTTGACCGCATTCTCGACGTGGCTCGCGAAAAACTACGACCCGAACTGGATGTTGACCGCGCTCGTCAAGCGTGGGACCGGTATTCATACGGGACAGCTTCACAGGTCACTGAGTCAAGTGCAGGTGCGACTGTTCGAAGAGGAGGACGGGCTTAACACCATCGTGTCGACCTCATCCATAATCGAAGGGGTGAATACGTCGGCGCAAAACGTCATTGTTTGGAGCAACAAGAACGGGACCCTGAAGCTCAATGATTTCACTTACAAGAACATCATCGGACGCGGCGGGCGGATGTTCAAGCATTTCATCGGAAACATTTACATTCTCGAAGAGCCGCCATTGCCCGCTGATACGCAACTGAATTTGACCTTTCCTGACGAGTTGCTCGCCGACGTCGACGAGGACGAATTCAAGCAGCAGTTGTCTAAGGAGCAGATAGCCAAGATTCTACTCTATAAGGAGCGGATGTCAGGCGTTCTAGGGCAGGAGGTCTTTGACCGTCTTAGGCGCGACGGTGCTCTGATGTCAGGCGATACTACGCTCATAACCGATATCGCGTTGGAAATCAGCCAGAATCGGAGTAGGTGGCGAGGGCTCGCGATCCTGAACTCGCCGTCGACCGAATATTGGGGTTGGATACTTCACAAGGTCCTCAGGTTGGTGCCAGGCGGATGGGATGTCCCCTACACAAAATTCGTCGAATTCGTGAGGGCGCTGTCGAGCAATTGGAGGAGTTCCATACCTGAGCTCTTGGATCAATTGGACGAACAGGATGTGGCGATCGAGGATTTCTTCAAGATGGAGCGGAATGCAACGTTTAAGTTGACGGCGTTGTTAAGCGACATCAACGTTATCCAGAAGGAGATTATGCCCGAGCAGCACGTCGACATCTCGCCGTTCATCGCGCGGCTTTCAAAGGCCTTCCTTCCTTCATGTGTCATCGAACTTGAGGAGTACGGGTTGCCTCGGATGCTGGCGAAGAGAATTCATGCTGCGGGACTCATCGACTTCGAGGACGTGAACCTTACGCTGCATTCGGCGATCGATAAGCTACTTCAGATGCGTCCAGAAGTGCTGGCTGAAGTTGAGGGCTTGGACAGATTTGATAGGTATGTCCTCCATTATTTCTACGAGGGTATTACTCGACAGTAGTCTTAATGGGCCATTCTGAATGAGTCTGTTCTTGATTGATGAATACTGATGGTCTTCTCTGGCTGCCTCAGCGCGTTCGCGTGTTTTGGGATAACGGCCACCTTACGCGAGGAACGGGCCGGCCACGGACAGGCACAAAGGGTCGGTATCTGATGAGGCAACTGTCGTTTGGGTAGGTCGATTGCGCTGCTATGGCCGGTTAATGGCCGTAGCCGACCGACGCCATCCTACGCCCACTGACCGCCCCCAGTTTAGCCCCCCAACAGAAGGAGTTGTTCGAGACCCTCGCCCTGCCCCAGCCCTCCGCCAGACGCCTGTAGTGCCGCCTGTAGTGCCAATTCCGAACCGGTGAATTGCGGAAAAACAATGAGTTAGCCGCATTTTTGTCGAACTCGAGTGATCTGGACAGATGAAAGTTTGTATAGTCTTAGGCTTGAGGTAGCATTGCATCCACATGACATCGACGGGGACGAATCATGAAATTGACACCAACTACGTCAAAACACAAAAAGCCCAAGGTATTCCGAATTGGGCAAACCCCGAGCGGCTCGATGACAGGGTCATTGCCTTTTCCGAAAAAAAGCCGAAAGGATTCAGAAATGGGCAAACCACAGTTCAACGGTCTCACTTCCCAAGAGAATACGTCCAAAGGCCACCCAAGCCCAAACCACTCTCGCGTACAGAACGGCAAAATTTGGCGCTATGGGGTGAGCTGAGTCCGTTCGCATTTGACGAGATCAGTCGTTTACAGGGCCCGTGCACTGGCAGGCCTCAACGATGGATGACATTTGAGCGCTGGCTTGAGTTGGAGGATTTTCAACGCGCTGAACTCCGAACCGCTATGGACAGATTTCCCGGCGGGAAGAAATGGCTAGGTCTATTGGATGAGAGGCGTTGGCAAACATCTCCTGAAGAGTTGAAGGCCGGTCAGTTCGAGCCGGGAAAATCCAGCCCAACACAAGACCCAGCGGCGGCCGATACGGCAAAATCCATGACGGAGAAGCCTCGACACAATTTGGCAATGCCAAAGAGAATTACTGACGAAGAACGAATATTCTCACCCCGACGCCCTCGTCCCACTGCGCCGGACTTAGGAAAACCCGTACCGCTTACACCTGAGTATGAAGCCGCGTTGCGCGCAAGGGGAAAGCAGATCCCCGATACAGCAAAACGAAGGCCCATTCCTATGTCGGCGCTTCAGACTGGCCGAGAAACAAGTATATCGCAAGTCAAATCGACGGAGTCTGAGCCGCAGCCGTTGGCTACTCCTTTGTCGGTGCCAGTTCCGGTGCCTGTGGCAGCTGCCGTCCCGGGAGGTGCGGCTGCATCGCCCCCTTCTTTAAAGAAAAATGAGACCGAGACAGAGTTCATTTTAAAGATTAAGAAGGCACGAAAGAAAGCGCCGCCACCGGCAGAAATTAGTGGCCAGCCGCCTAGTGGTGATATTGTCACGGCATTTAATGTACCACTCCTGAACGTTGAGAAGCCAGATGGAAGTAGGAGCCCCGATGTCAGCGCCGTGGCTGTGACTAGATTCAAACGTGTTGCGTCAGTAAAAACATGGGTTTTAGAAAATGCAAGGGGGGTGTGTGAATGCTGCAAAAGGCAGGCACCATTCTTCTCTTTAGACGGATTGCCATATCTCGAAGTGCATCACGTCAAACCACTGCGCGAAGGAGGATCAGATACGGTTTCGAATGCTGTTTCGCTATGCCCGAACTGCCATCGAGAGCTACATTTTGGCGCGAAGAAAAGTGAACTTGTGATTCACCTATATAAGACGGTATCGCGCTTGATAGGAGAGTAGCCAAGTGATCGAAGCCCGCCCATAAAGCCGTATGTTTCTACTAAATAAAACATTGCGCCCGATTTTCTCTTGCGCTTTCGGGCTCAATCGCGCAGTGTGCTTGCTGCTTAACTTGGTCACAGGCCGAGAGTGAACACAAGGTTGGGAAGCCCGCATCGCTGTTGAAACTGGCAATCACGGTCAATGGTTGGCGGCGCAAACGCTGGCCACTACGGCGGCTTTGAACAATTTGTTATATGCTGACTCGCTCACGACGGGGAGTGAGTTCACTAGGCCATAGCCAATGCGACTAGTGTTGTTTGCATAGGTACCTAAGGAAGCACTGATTTAATCGTCCCGGCGGACGATGCCTCTGGTATAATGCGCACGTCGCCGATGATGGAATTGTGCCAGTGAAGCAGATCAGCTTTTCGGAAGCCGAGTTTGCCGGGAAGAGGCGGCTGACCAGACGCGAGCGCTTTCTTGCCGACATGGAACAGGTGATCCCTTGGCAAGACGTGCTGGCGATCATGGAACCGTACTACCCGAAAGGGAAGCGCGGCCGGCCGCCAATCGGGCTGGAACGTATGCTGCGGGTGTACCTGGTCCAGCAATGGTACGGCCTGTCGGACGAGGGGGTAGAGGATGCGATAACCGACAGCCAAGCGTTGCGGGGATTCGTGCGGATCGATCTGTCGCGAGAGGCGGCGCCGGATGCGACGACGCTGCTGCAGTTTCGCCACTTGCTGGAAGAGAAGGACCTGTCGAAGGCCATCTTCGCGGCGATCAACGCGCAACTGACGGCCAAGGGGCTGATGATGCGTGAGGGAACGATTGCCGACGCGACGATCCTTGCCGCACCGCCGTCGGTGAAGAACGAAGCGAAGGCCCGCGATCCGGAGATGCACCAGACGAAGAAGGGCAACCAGTGGCACTTCGGGATGAAGGCGCACATCGGGGTCGATGCTGAGAGCGGTCTGGTGCATACGGTGGTGGGAACGGCGGCGAACGTCGCCGACGTGACGCAGACCGCCGAAGTGCTGCACGGCGAAGAGAAGACCGTGTATCTGGATGCCGGTTACACCGGCGTCGAGAAGCGCGAAGATCTGAAAGACCGGGACATCGACTGGCAAGTGGCGACCAAGCGCAGCAAGCTGAAGGCGATCCCGAAGGAGAGCAAGCTTGGCCCACTGCTGCGTCGCCTGGAATCGATCAAGGCGAGCATCCGCGCGAAGGTCGAGCACCCCTTCCACATCGTGAAGAATCTCTTCAGCCATCGCAAGGTCCGCTACAGGGGGCTGAAGAAGAACACCGCCCAGTTGCACATCCTCTTTGCGCTGGCCAATCTGGTTATCGCAAAGCGACAGCTTCTGGCCCTTCACAGCCAAGGTGCGTCCTGAGCACGGCGAAGGGCCCCGAAAAGGAGCAGCAAAGGCCAAGACGCGGCTTTGAACCCGCGAGAAATCGGCCGAAATGACGCGACGCCTGACCGCGCGCGCTCTGCTTCCCGGCCGAGAGCGGTTTTGGCGCGTGTTCAGGTCCATTGATCAGTGGTTCCCTAAACGTGTAGCGTTCACCGTCCGCGCCGAAAGCATCCGGCCTTGCCGCTGGTGCATCCGCGGCAGATAAGCCTCGTGGGAACTCATGGCTCTGGCCCAACCGACCATACCCTGACTTCAGAGGTTGTGTCCAAACCCTTCTGGCGCCCTTGAGAGATACCTGGGCACATAAAAACACGTACTTGGCGTCAGCCGACGTTGCTGTGACTCTTGCTATGTCTTTGGCAAGCTTGCGGTTGTTTGTGGTATTCATCGCCGCGAACACCTCTGCGGCGACGCGGCCGTTTTCCGACTCTATATCTGAGCCTGGGGTAGTGCCGAGATTGAGCTTGTATGGCGGATCGCTTAGCCGATGGCCGACCGGCGTCATCTTACGCGCACTGACCGCCACCCGCCAAGCCGGCAGCTCACCCACCCACGTTGTCCTCGCCTTGACGAACCGGCGCCCCCGCCGGATCCATCGGGGATGCCAGGGATCACCGTCAGCCAACCGAAGTGTAAGGCTCGCCGGCTCCACGACCGCAATTCCCGACTCCCAATTCCCCGATCCCTGCTCAGGAGCTGCCCTTGAAGAGACCCGTCATCGCCACAGCTGTCACCGCCGTTCTCACCACCGTTCTCGCCGCCGCCGCAACCTATCAATACGTTCGGTTCTCGGCGCAGCGTCACCAAGCCGATCTTCTATCCAAGCTACACGTCGTGGAGCAGACACTGTCCGAGACCAAGAGCGAACTCCTCGGCTATACCACTTTCACCCAATATCTGGAGGTCACCAAGAAAGCCATCACCGGTCAGACCAGATTCCTGGCGGCAAGAATCGACCGGGATTACGTCCATGTCGAGCACATCAACAGGTCAGCGTTGGGCATCCAGTCGGACGCCACCATCATCCTGAAGTACACCGTGGAGTATTCCGTCGGCTACGACCTGAGCCCCGACAGTTTCAGCGTTGCCGGAGACGTCAGCGGCATCACCGTGACGTTGAAGAGACCGGAACTCGTTGCGTCGCCGGCCATCGGGGCAATTTCCCATGAGATCGCCAGCAAGGGGCTGCTCATCGATGAGAAGGAGCACGTGATCGCTCTGCAGCAGCGACTGACCAGCATCGCGGAGAAGCAGGGCGACGCCATCAAGAAGGAAGAAGCCGTCATCGCCCTGTGCGAGCGGAAACTCGGCGAATTCCTGCGCGACTTCCTCTCGAAGCAGCCGAATGTTCGGTCCGTCCCGACGATCACCTTCGCGTATCGCTAGAAATGCCGGCGCTGAGCCACCGTTCCATCGCTAGCTGAGCACAGTCAGGCCAAGCACCATCAAGCCAAGCACCATCGCGTCGAGCATCAGCAAGCAGCCAAGCAGCACCAACAAGTCCAGCACCACCAAGCAGCCAAGCACCATCAGGCACTGACCAGTT
Organism: Candidatus Accumulibacter similis; assembly: GCA_013347225.1. Classification (NCBI taxonomy): domain Bacteria; kingdom Pseudomonadati; phylum Pseudomonadota; class Betaproteobacteria; genus Candidatus Accumulibacter; species Candidatus Accumulibacter similis. The sequence goes on from CP054595.1 coordinate 1,729,496, forward strand.
TCACCCACCATGCCCGGCCCTTTCCCAGGAGTCGGGCATTTTTTTGTCCACGAAAGGAGTTGCACATGTCATCAAGCGTCACCGATCAGCTTCCCGCTGAGCAACACAACCGAAGCCGCAACAGGCATCACCCGCGTTCCCTGCCTACCCTCGAGGTGACCCATGCTCGTTCTTCGTGATCCCGAGGCCACCCGCAGGATCGTCGCCCCGGAGATACGCCAACTGGTCGAGCAACGCTTCCTGGATATCTGCGCCGAAGAACCCTACGAGCCCGACGTGCACGGCTACATGATCGTCGTCGAAGCTGGCGACAGCGTTCGGGACCTGGAGGAAGAGAGCGGTTGCCCTCTGCTTGCTGATCCATGCTTCGAAGTCCTGGAGGAACTGGACAGCTGCTACGAAATGGTCTTCGTCCCCGGCGACGGCGATTTCGGCATCGTGATCTTCATCCCCAAGCTCGAAGGCATCGATCCCGACCTTCTGGCCGTGTGCGCCGAGTATGCCGTCCCGGCACCCTGAAGCCCGACCTCACTCTCTCTGCCACCCCCTCAAGCCACCTTGGCCTTCACGGTCTCGGTGGCTTTTTTCATTTATGGAGCCCGTTATGCAAGACCACCCCAACCACCCCAAGCCGAACTACCCCACCCCGAAGGACGCCATCGTGATCGAGATGGTGGACCGCCTCGGTGCCGACGATCGCGAAGCCTTCGAGGAACGCGCCGCCATCATCGAGTACGACGGCCAACTGCCCCGTGCCCACGCCGAATGCCTCGCACTTCTGGAGGTGCTGCGCGCCGCGCAAGGTCTTCAAGTCCTGCAGATAGAACTCGACGGCGGCACCGAATGGCTGCTGACCACCGACCTGGCCTTTGCCCGCGCTTACCTGGCGGACATCGGGGGCAGGGACGTCGCCGTCTTCGCCCCCGCTGACGTCGTCGAGGAGCAGTACGGCGGCGTCGCAGTCCTCGGCACGCTCGGCTGATGCGCCAAACCGACCATCTTATATGGATGAAGCCATCCGCCCCTCTGATTCACCCACCACGTAAAGGAGTCACGCAATGAAGAAGCCCGTTCAGAAAGCATCAGCACCGGAAGTCACCGCCGACGTTGGAACCCCGGAGCAAGCAGCCGCCGAGGAAGCAATCACCGAGGCAACGCCGGGGGAAGCAATCGCCAAGGCAGTCACCGCCAAAGCCGTCACCGCCAAGCCAGCGACCACCAAAGCAGCAACCCCCAAGGCAGTCAGAGCAGTCAAGCCAGTCGTTCCATCCCTGCGCATCCTGAAGGTCGGCCGCTGCCCGACGGTATCCGGGAAATCAACCCTGACGTATCACGTTGGCTGCACCGCCGAATCGGCCATCCAGATTCGTCTGTATGCCAACAGCGGCAACGGCTTTTTCAACCAGGATTGGATTCCCTGGACGGCGATTCAGGAGAGGCTCAAGCCGCAGTCAGGCGAAAGCACGTTCACATCGCAGGTGCTGCACGCGCTGTTCCGTGGAAAGTCGCTCAACAGTCCGGGGTTTCTGATGGCGGTGCTGAAGGCGGAAGGCGTGGTGAAGCCTTCGACGGTCAAGGGCCGCTGCTATGAAGCGACGAAGGACGCGAGGTTTCTGGCGGAGATCGAGCGGCTGATGGCGTCTGCGGTCGATGCAGCAGCGAAACCGGCGACATCCAGGCCGAAGAAGCAGGCTGCCGATACAGCGACCGAAGTGGCGACCGAGGCAGAGACAGAAGGAAGCGGGGATACCGCTGACTGACCTAGCGATGACTGAGTGCTCCGTTCGTTCGAGTTGTAGTCCGGGGGTTCCTCGCGGCGAGCGTCCGTAACTCGAAGAAACGTAAGGCTTTCTCCGAGGCGTCACCGAGCAGCCGCGCAATACCGACCCTATACCGACCGCGACGCGGCCGTGGGTGCTCAGTCTCTGCCTGGCCACGCAAGGGTTTCACCGTCTTGAGCATTTCAATTTTTCACTCCAAGGAGGCCATCGTTCATTTCCTTTCCGAATCAGTACACGCGAGATGGTTTTATCAAGGTTCGTCACTTCACCTTGCTCATCGCTCCTCGCTCCTTGGGGCAGCGCCCTGCCTGGACTGCTGTCGCATGGCTCGAGACCACGATGGTCGATGCACGGGCTCGCTTCAGCCGGCAGCATCGCCGCCCGGTGGCAGCAGCCGATGCACCAGCCAGGAAACGCTGATCGCGCCGCCGAGCAGTGCCAGGGCGACGCGGAGGTCGTTGAGCGCTGCCGGTGCCACGACGAGCAGTCCGCCGAGTCCCAGCATCATCACGCCGGACAGCAGCTTGAGCAGTCGTCCCTCCGCTGCGGACAGCTTGCGCGAGCCGAGGGTGCAGGTGAAGACGAGGGTGATCAGCAGCAGCGGGGTGACGTAGACGAGGTTGTAGAACGCCAGGTAGGCGTAGTGTTGCCACGGCGGCAGGTCGGACAGCGTCAGCAAGCGGGTGTAGACCATCGGAAAGCCGGCGGTGCACAGCAGTTCGTAGGCATTGGCGGCCATGGCCAGGGCAACGGTTCCGAGCGTCAGCGCGGGCATGCTTTCGGCCCGCAGTAGCTCGCGCATCCGCCGGTAGAGTCCGGGCTTGGCGTTTTCGGGAATGCTCAGCGAGACCCCTTTCCTGAACCAGAAGTAATCCTTGATGTTGAGCAGTGCGATGACGATTGCGAGGACGCCGGCCGCAGTCGTCACAAGGCTGATCTCGCCCAGCCAGCGAAAGACATTGAGCCATGCTGCCATGAACAGGAAGTAGATGAGACCCGAGAAGAAGAGGAAGACACTGCCGATGAACAGCATGCGCGCACGGCTGCCGGCATGGATGAGCAGCGACAGCAGGAACAGGAGGACGAAGAAGGCACAGGGATTGAAGGCATCGAGGCCGGCGATGAGGATGGTGAACACCGGCAGCGAGAGCTGGTCCGGCGCCATTCTGCCGAGCAGGGGCACATCGATTGCGCGCGTCGGAGCGCTTGCCGCGGCAGCGGCCCCGGCCGGCTCGCCGCCTTCCTCGCGGCATGACTGCAACGCTTCCTCGAGTGCGCGCCCGGTGGTTTCAGGCCGCTCGAAACCGACTTCCATCCGCCCGCAAAAGAGGAAGGCGGGAACGCTGCTCGCTTCCTGTCCGAGGGATTCGGCGAACGCGATGTAGTCCGCAACCGCGTCCCGGTCGGTCGAGAGGTTGCGGCTGTGCAGCAGCAGCCAGGGATGGTGCGTCGGCAGCGCTTCGACGAAGGGGCGTGCGGCCTGGCAGTGGGGGCAACTGCTGGTCCAGAAGAAGTACAGGTGAACGCGTCGCTCGCCGGCAGCGTCGCTGTCGATCCACGTCGGCGACGCGGCCGCTGCGACCTGCGAGGCGAGGGCGGCGAGTGCCAGCAGGCAGATCAGCTGCCAGCGCCGGCAGCGGGTGAGGAAGCGGAAGCGCTGGCAGGTCGGCATGCGTGTCAGAGCATCCCGTTGAAGACGTAGCGCACGAGCAGGATGCCGCTTGCCGCGACACCGGAAAAGGTGGTGATCAGCTTCGCTTTGAGCGCCTTGCGCAGGATGATCATCTCCGGTGCAGACAGCGCGATCACTGCCAGCGAGGACGTAGGGCCAGACCTTGCCGACGATTTCGCGCACGCGCGCGCCACCGGCGTGCAGGCGCTGCAGCCAGGAGAGCGGTACACCGTTCGCTGGCCCGGCCGGGCGGGCGAGCATTGCCGGTACCCAGTCATCGAGCAGCGCTTCCATCCGCAGCCCGCCGATCAGCAGCCCGGTGAGGATCGCTACCAGCAGCCCGAGCCCGACGTCGAGGGAGGCAACCTGCCAGCCGAACACGCCGAAGAGGCGTACCAGGGCGATTTCATTGACCATCGGTGCCGAGATCAGGAAGGCAAAGGTGAAACGGAGCGGCACGCTGGCGGCGAGAAAACCGATGAACCGTGGCACCGCCGAGCATGAACGGAACGGTGTGACGATGCCGAGTGTGGGCGCCAGCACGTTGCCGATGCCTTCGCGCCTGCCGGCGAGCCGTGTCCGCGTTCTCTCCGGCGAGGCGAGAAGAGATTCTGGGCGACGCCCTCCACGAAGACAACTCCGGTCAGGAGCAACAGGACCTTCGGCGTATCGTAGAAGAAGAAATGCAACGCTTCGCCGAAGCGCCTCGCCCGCGAGAGTTCGGCGACGGCGATTGGCGCGTCGGGAACGGCGGTGAGGTGATTCCAGGCAGCCGGCGAGAGCGCAGCGCCCGTGGTCAGTCCAGTCAGCCAGCAGGCGAGCGTGGCGTTGCGGCTCGTGGCGATGCCCGGCATGTCCTCCATGTGGTGGCTCCAGGTCACTTCGTTGATCGCGTTGCCGACGTGCGTCACTGGCGGCTTCTCCGCGCGTAGGCGACAGAATGACAGAAAGGGCGCACGCTTGGGCCAAGTCGCTGCGCTGCTCGATCAAGGTGGCGAGATCTGCGCGCAGATGGGAGCGGGCGAGGGCCGGCGATCGCAGGGCGTTCGGGGCGCAGGCCGCCGCCAATCGCCGCTCCCGGATGCGCGCAAGTCGCGTAGACTGGCGTCTCCTGAACTCTGAAGGAGAAGCAAGATGATTGGCTATGTGACACTCGGGACCAACGATCTGCCCAGGGCCGCGGCGTTCTATGACGAGCTGCTGAAGGACGTCGGCGCGCGGCGGCTGTGGGAGTTCCCGCGCGGAATTGCCTGGGGTGTGGCCGAGGACAAACCAAGCCTGTGTCTCATGACCCCCTTCGACGAACGCCCGGCGACCGTCGGCAACGGTGTCATGGTGGCGCTGGCAGCCGGTTCGCGCGAGCAGGTCGGGCGCGTCCATGCCAGGGCGCTCGAACTCGGCGGCACAGATGAAGGGGCGGTCGGTCCGCGCGGTGACGGCTTCTTCGCCGGATACTTCCGCGATCTCGACGGCAACAAGCTCGCCGTCTTCTGCTTCGGCTAGAAGCTGGCGTCAGCGGGCAGGCGTGGTTCCGGGGCCCGGGTGGGGAGCGCCGGCGAGATCGGGAGCGCTCTTCAGCCGCAACTGCGACAGCGGCCACTAGGTGCAGACCGGCAAGGTAAAGCCGTTCCCCATCGGTCGTTGCGGCGGGCGGAGCATGCGGGCACCGCTAGAGGGTCGCGCGCGGCGTGAAGCCGCAGACCCTCCCGTCGTCGTCGAAGCGGACCCGGCAGCCCTTGGTCAGCGCTTCCCGCAGTCGCCGGCGGGCGCGCTGGATGCGCGATTTGGCACCGCTGAGCGAGATGCCGAGCTGGTCGGCAAGTTGCCGTTGTGATGCGCCGCCGATATCGCAGAGGGTGATCGCGAGGCGATCCGCCGGCGACAGTTCGGAAAGCACTCGTGGCAGGCACTGACTCAGTTCATCGACGGCTGGCGCAGGCTCGATCGCCGGTGCCGCCAGATCGTCGGGCACTGCGACCTGCTCGCGCGAAGCGCGCAGGCGATCGGCGAGAGCGTTGCGCGTGACGCGAAACAGCCAGGCGCGCCGGTCGTCGATCGTGCAGAAGCGTTCTTCCTGCTGCCACGCCTTGATGAACACTTCCTGCAGCAGTTCATCGGCATCGTCGGCCTGTTCCAGCCGGCGCCGCAGGAAGCGCCGCAGCTCGGCTTCGCAGCTCGACCAGGCGGCGAGCAGGCAGGGGGGGCCATTCATGCCCGCAAGCGGTGGCGCGTCATCGCCCGTCTGTGGCAGCCGCGATGCCCTCCGGCGGCGACGGAAACCAGTGCGCCGTGCGCCGGCAGATCTCGACCAGGGCCAGCATGACCGGCACCTCGATCAGTACACCGACGACGGTCGCCAGCGCCGCGCCCGAGGAGAGGCCGAAGAGCATCACGGCGGTGGCGATCGCGACTTCGAAGTGGTTGGATGCGCCGATCATCGCTGCCGGAGCGGCGTCCCGGTAGGGCAGACGCAGCCACAGCGCCAGGGCATAGCCGAGAGCGAAGATCAGCACCGTCTGCAGGAACAGCGGGATGGCTATCCAGACGATGGTCAGTGGGTTGGCAAGGATGACCTCGCCCTTGAACGAGAACAGCAGCACCAGCGTGATCAGCAGGGCGACAATGGTGATCGGCGTGAGGACTTGCAGAAAGCGTTCCTTGAACCAGACCTCGCCCTTGCGGCCGATGATCCAGCGGCGCGACAGGTAGCCAGCGACCAGTGGCAGCGCAACGTAGATGCCGATCGACAGCAGCAGCGCCTGCCAAGGCACCGGCAGGCGACCGACGCCGAGCAGAAAACCGCCGAGAACGCCGTAGAGCAGCAGCATGGTCAGCGAATTGATCGCCACCATGACCAGCGTCAGCCCGTCGTTGCCGCGTGCCAGGTAACCCCAGACGAGGACCATCGCCGTGCAGGGAGCGATGCCGAGCAGGATGCAGCCGGCGAGATAGCTGCGCCAGAGGGGCACCTCGAGCATTCGGATGCCTTCGTGCAGGACGACGACGCCGGCTCCGTGCGCAGCACCGACAGGCAGGTCGAGCGCGAAGGGCATCTTCACCAGATCGACGGCATCCTCGCCGATCAGCGTCCGCAGCAGCACGCCGAGGAACAGGAAGGCGATGGCATACATGGTGAAGGGCTTCACCGCCCAGTTAACGAAGAGCGTCAGCAGCACCGGCCGGCCGCTGCGGCCGGCCCGGATCACCGAGGCGAAATCGATCTTGACCATGATCGGGTACATCATGAAGAACAGGCAAACGGCGATCGGAATGGAAACCACCGGCGCGCCGGCGACGTCGAGCGACATGCGATCGAGTTCCTGGGCGACGCCCGGGGCGAGCTTGCCGAGGGCGATGCCGCCGGCGATGCAGAGCAGGACCCAGAGGCTCAGGTAGCGCTCGAAGACGCTGTTCATCCTGCGCGGCTCGGCGTCCTGGCCGCCGTTGCCGCAGGCTGGGGAGGCAATGCTCATGTCGGTCCTGGCACCTGCTGGCCATCAAGTCATCGAGGAACGAACACTAGCAGAATTTTAAGTTTCTGGAAACATAGAATCTGCGTTCGCGAGAAAGGCAGGCCGGTTCACTGGCGCTCCGCCCCAGCCCGCTGCCGGCGGTCGACATCGTGCATCCCCTACACATCATGTGGCGGGCCTGAGCAACGGCCCGCACCCGCGGGGCTGGCACGACTTCTCCCCACCCTGACAGACGTCAAGCGGGCGGATCCACCGCCGGCCGCAACTGTGGTCGGCAGATTTCGGGGCGACCGTTGCAGCAGTTCTCCGTCAGGAAGCCGACCAGCCCATCGATTCTCTCCATGCAGGCATGAGCACGAACGAAGCGGCCTTCCTGGACGGTGTGCACGAGGCCGGCGTGGACCAGCGTCTTCAGGTGGAAGGAGAGCGTTGGCGCGGGCAGTTCGAGTTGCTCGGCGATCAGGCCGACGGTCAGGCCGGTCGGCGCATGGTGTACCAGCAGGCGGAAGATGGCCAGGCGACTTTCCTGGGCCAGAGCAGCCAGCGTGGTGACGGCATCGGAATTGTTCATCGTTCCAACGATACCGAAATACTCGCCACTCCGCAAAGGCAAAGCGGCGCGACGGCGGGCTGCGCCGAGCGGCTCCGCGGCGCCGCGACCACCTGCGCAGCCGGCTTCGGAGCGATTGCAGATCAGGCTTTACATGTTTCCAGAATTCTAGCAATATAGAAACGTTACTGGAGCGAACGCCGCGTGCGGCGGTCGGTTCGGCAGCTCCCTGGGGTCCAGCGGAGCATCATCCACCCATCGGAGGAACGAGCAATGACGGTCAAGGTCGGCATCAATGGTTTCGGTCGCATCGGCAGGCTGGCGCTGCGCGCCGCGTGGAACAATCCGCAGCTCGAGTTTGTGCACATCAACGAAGCGAACGGGCCCGTCGAAGCCGCCGCACACCTGCTCGAATTCGACTCGGTGCATCGCCGCTGGCAGCACGAGGTCGGTGTCAGCAACGGCCGCATGGTGATCGAGGGCCGGTCGATCGGTTACAGTACGGCAAAGGATGTCGCCAGCGGCCCATGGCGCGAGGCCGGCGTCGATATCGTCCTCGAGGCGAGCGGCAAGTGGCGCACGGTCGAGCAGCTCTCGCCCTACCTTGCGGCTGGTGTGAAGAAGGTGATCGTCGCTGCGCCGGTCAAGGATGGCGATGTGCTCAACATCGTCATGGGAATCAACGATCGGCTCTACGATCCGTCGAAGGATCACATCGTCACGGCCGCTTCCTGCACGACGAACTGCCTCGCGCCGGTGGTCAAGGTCGTGCATGAGGCGATTGGCATCTCGCACGGAATGATCACCACCATCCACAGTTCGACCAACACGCAGAGCGTACACGACCAGATGCACAAGGACCTGCGTCGGGCGCGCGCTTCCAGCCTGTCGCTGGTGCCAACGACGACCGGTTCGGCGACGGCGATCGCGCTGATCTTCCCGGAACTCAAGGGCAAGCTCGACGGCCATGCGGTCCGCGTCCCCCTGCTCAACGCCTCGCTCACCGACTGCGTCTTCGAGATGCAGCGGCCGACGAGCGTCGACGAGGTCAATGGGCTGCTGAAGGCGGCGGCGCACGGTGCGCTGCAGGGGATTCTCGGCTACGAGGAGCGGCCACTGGTGTCGATGGACTACGCGACCGATCCGCGCTCGTCGATCATCGATGCAGCGCACACCCTGGTGATCAACGGTACGCTGGTCAAGATCTACGCCTGGTACGACAACGAGTGGGGCTATGCCAACCGCTATGTCGAACTGGCGGCGAAGGTGGCGGCGTCGCTGTAGACGCGTATCGATCGAAGCTGTCGTCCCGGTGGCGGCAGCCAGGCCCGTGCACGGGCGAATGCGCCGCTGCGACGGCGGCGCAAACTGGAGAGGCACGATGAGCGACCCAGCGGCAGGCAAGAGCGGCACGGCACGCGCCGGTCTGCGCAACTACGTGCTCGTCACCGGCGCCTACTGGGCGGACACGGTGACCGACGGCGCGGTGCGCATGTTGGTTCTGTTCTACTTCTACGGCCTCGGCTACACGCCGTTCGCCGTCGCTTCGCTGTTCATCTTCTACGAAGTCTTCGGCATCCTGACCAACCTCTTCGGTGGTTACATCGGTGCGCGCTTCGGCCTCAAGACGACCCTGTTCGTCGGCCTCGGCACGCAGCTCGCGGCGCTGTCGATGCTCGCCTTCGCGCCGCAGGCGTGGCTCGTCGTTGCCTGGGTGATGGTTTCGCAGGCGTTGAGCGGCATCGCCAAGGACATGACCAAGATGAGTTCGAAGAGCGCCGTCAAGCTCATCGTCCCGGAGGACGCTTCGGCAACCCTGTACCGCTGGGTGTCGATCCTCACCGGCTCGAAGAACGCGCTCAAGGGCGTCGGTTTCTTCCTCGGCGGTCTGCTGCTGACGCTGCTCGGTTTTCAGACGGCGCTGCAGCTTCTCGCCGCACTCGTCGCCACAACCCTGATCGCTGCCGCGCTGCTGATGCGCGGCGGCCTTGGCGAGGCGAACAGGAAGGCCAAATTCGGCCAGATGTTCTCGCGCAACGGTGCCGTCAACAAGCTCGCAGCGGCGCGCATCTTCCTGTTCGGCGCGCGCGACGTTTGGTTCGTCGTCGGCCTGCCGGTCTTCCTGTCCAGCGTTCTCGGCTGGACCTTCTGGCAGTCCGGCGGCTTCCTCGCGGTGTGGGTGATTGGTTATGGCATCGTCCAGGCGAGCACGCCCGGCCTGCTGCGCAGCCGCGTCGAGGAGCGGCACGAGCCGGACGGCCGGACGGCGACGATCCTCGCTTTCGTTCTCGCCGCGCTGCCGGCAGCGATCGCGCTGGCTCTGGCGGCAGGCATCGCGCCGGCAGTGGTGGTAGTCGTCGGGCTGATCGTCTTCGGCGCCGTCTTTGCGCTCAACTCGGCGGTGCATTCGTACCTGATTCTCGCCTACACCGACAGCGACAAGGTGGCGATGAACGTCGGCTTCTATTACATGGCAAACGCTGCCGGTCGCCTCGCCGGCACGGTGCTGTCGGGCGCACTCTACCAGTGGGGGCTGCAGAGCGGGCCGAGCGACGGGCTGATCGCCTGCCTCTGGGCGTCGTCGGCCTTCGTCCTCGTCGCCGGCCTGCTGTCGCTGCTGCTGCCGCGAACCCCCGGCCCGCAGACGAAGCCGATCAAGCTTGGCGATCTCGGCGAGTGATCTGCGCGAGCGCACGATCCCGCGATCGTGCGCTCGCGGCCTTGCTCCGCATGGCCGTGCATGCGTGCGAAACGGCGGGTCGTTGCCGCCGATGCGACTTCCGTGGCAACCCCGGATGGGCCCAGTCCATCGCCCGTGGGATCAGCTGCCTGGTGTCGCGCGCCCGGCCGCCGAAAAGGCGTTGCAGCCCAGGAACGGCACTCGGCGAGGGAACTGCACGGCCGACAGGGAGGGTGCCGGTGACGTCGTGGCATTGCTGCGTGATCTTGGCACGAGTACATCCTGCAGGTGCTCGCGTGCTGCTGCGCCAGGGCGAAAAAAAGGCACCGCCGTGGCGATGCCTTTCGCTGACTGCCTGCGAGCAGCCTAGAACCCGGCGCCCCTGATCGACTTCAGACCCTTGTAGACGGCCTTGCTGCCGAGTTGCTCCTCGATGCGCAGCAACTGGTTGTACTTGCAGACACGGTCGGTGCGTGACAGCGAGCCGGTCTTGATCTGCCCGGCGCCGGTGCCGACGGCAAGGTCGGCGATGAAGGAGTCTTCCGTCTCGCCCGAACGATGCGACGAGATGACGCCGTAGCCTGCCTTTTGCGCCATGCGGATGGCGTCGAGGGTTTCGGTGACGGTGCCGATCTGGTTGACCTTGATCAGGATGGCGTTCGCGGCCTTCATGTCGATTCCCTGCTTCAGGCGCGTCGGGTTGGTGACGAAGAAATCGTCACCAACGATCTGCACCTTGTCGCCGAGGGCCTTGGTGAACTTGACGTAGCCTTCCCAGTCGCTCTGGTCGAGACCGTCCTCGATCGAGACGATCGGGTATTTCTTGCACCACTCGGTGTACTTGGCGATCATGTCGTCGTCGGTGAACAGCTTGTCCGGATTCGACTTCCAGAACTTGTAGCCCTGCCGGCCGCCCTCGTCGAAAAGCTCGGAGGACGCGCAGTCGAGGGCGATGGCGATCTGCTTGCCGGGCTTGTAGCCGGCGGCGGTGATCGCCTGCATGACGACCTCCAGCGCTTCGTCGTTCGACAGGTTGGGAGCGAAGCCGCCCTCATCGCCGACGGCGGTGACATGGCCGCCCTTCTTGAGGATGGTCTTCAGTGCGTGGAAGACTTCGGTGATCCACTGCAGGCCCTGCGAGAAGCTCTCGGCACCGACCGGCATGATCATGAACTCCTGGAAGTCGATCAGGTTGTCGGCATGCTTGCCGCCGTTGATGATGTTGGCCATTGGCGTCGGCAGGACGAAGCTGCGATTCTTGTGGATCTTGCCGATGTACTTCCACAACGGCATCTTGCTGACGTTGGCGCCGGCCATGGTGATCGCCATCGATGCACCGAGGATCGCGTTGGCGCCGAGGTTCGACTTGTTGGGCGTGCCGTCGAGGGCGATCATCGCCTCGTCGAGTTCGCGCTGATTGAGCGGGTTCTTGCCCTTGAGGAGCTTGGCGATGCGCGTGTTGACGGCTTCGACCGCCTTCAGCACGCCCTTGCCGAGATAGACCTTCTTGTCGCCGTCACGCAGTTCGCAGGCTTCGAACTCGCCGGTCGAAGCACCCGATGGAACGGCGGCGCGCGCGAGAAAACCGTTGTCGAGGCTGATGTCGACTTCGACGGTCGGGTTGCCGCGTGAATCGAGAATCTGCCGACCGACAACCTTGGTGATCTTGACGAATTCCGGGGTGGCAACGGCTTCTGTTTCTACTGCCTGTTCGACTTCTTTCGCTTTCTTGACTTTGTCGGCTTTTGCCATGATCGAGCTCCATAGGAGTGGTTTGGTGGAAAGTTCGCGGAACGGCACTGGCACCGATCATACCGAATTCGGATGAAGCGGCGCAATGCTTGTGTCGGGGAAAATGTCTTTTGTTATCAAACTCGGGCCGCAGCGGGCTCGCGGATGGTGCAGCGGCTGTCGTGCGCCGCGCCGGCCCCGCGAACGCTGCTTCGGCGTGGCCGCAGGTCCATGGATTCGATCGTCGCGTCGAGGCGCTGACGGATCAGCAGCCGGGACGGGTGGTGCGGAGCATCATCCGCCGTTGGCGGCGCCTGCCCACCGGTTCGCGGAGCCGGCGCCGGGGGTACGGAAGCCTGCTGCGGCTGCTGGCGATCACGCGCCTGGCGGGCCCTCGCCGCCCTCGGGTTGTCGGTGGACAGCGGTGTCGGTGCAGGTGCCCCCAGGACAGGGGCCGCGGCAGGGGCCCGCATCGTCCGCTTCGCGGCCTCGTCGTTCAGCACCGGCGGCGCCCGCCATGGGACGGACGCCGCCAGCGGCTCGGGTGACTAGGCGATCCTGACCTCGACCTTGCGCGGTTGCGCGTGCTCGGCTTTCGGGATCGACAGCTTGAGCACACCCTGGTTGAACTCGGCCGCCACCTTGCCGGCGTCGAGTTCCTTCGACAGGGTGAAGACACGCCGATAACGCGGCAGGTTGACCTCGGCATGGCTGGCCTCCATGCCGCCGGGCATTTCAAGGTCGATCTCGCCTTCGATGGTCAGCGTCTCGGCCTCGATCTGCAGGTGCAGCCTGTCCTTCGGAACGCCGGGAAGGTCGGCATAGAGGGTGATTCCCGCGGCGTCCTCGATGACGTCCACCGGCGGCAACAACGCGGCCTCGTCGGCGACGGACTGCTTCTTGACGGGAGTGTTGTCTGACATGTTCGATCCTCCTTACTGAATGGTGATGCGGCGAGGCTGCGCCGACTGCTTGCGGGCGATGCTGATGCGCAGGACGCCGTCGCGGTACCTGGCATCCACGGCATTGGCGTCGACATCGTCGGGTAGCGTCACGACGCGCCGGAAGCGACCGGCAAAACGCTCGTCGATGTGCACCGTGGCGGCTTCGGCAGCCACTGGCAGCTTGCGTTCGCCGGCGACGGTGAGCACGCCCTTCTCGATCTGCACCTCGAGTGTTGCCGGGTCGATGCCAGGGGCGAAGGCGTAGATTTCGACGGACTGCGGTGTGCCGCCGACGTTCATCGCCGGGAAACCGCCGCGGGCGATGCCGCGTATGCTCGGCGAGAAGTGGAAGGTCTGCTGCAGCTCACGTTGCAGCCGGTCCAGTTCGGACAGGACGTCGCGGGGGAACAGGGAGCGATAGATCATCTTGAATCCTCCATCGGTTGGTCGGGAGCGCCGGAAGTGGCGCTTGAAGACCAAGGTGGGGGCGGCGGAGGAAACTTCAATATCTTGATTTCCGCCGCAAAGGGGACTATTAATCCCGAAGCGGCGGTGGCCGCTGCCCACTCGAGGATGGTGCATGGAATACAAGGACTACTACCAGATTCTGGGCGTTGCGCGTGACGCTACGGCCGATGACATCAAGAAGGCTTTCCGCAAGCTGGCGCGCAGGTATCACCCGGACGTGTCGAAGGAGGCGAACGCCGAGGCACGCATGAAGGAACTGAACGAGGCCAACGCGGTACTCTCGGACCCCGAAAAGCGTGCCGCCTACGACCAGCTGGGCCGCGGTTATCAGCCGGGGCAGGAGTTCCGGCCGCCGCCCGACTGGGATGCCGGTTTCGAGTTTTCCGGCCGCGGATTCTCTCCCGGAGAGGCGGCGGACTTCTCCGATTTCTTCGCCGAGCTGTTCGGCGGCATGGGTTCGCGGCCGGGTTCTGGGGCTGCGTCGCGGGGGCGCTTCGAGGCGCGCGGCGAGGATCATCACGCCAAGGTGCTCCTCGACATCGAGGACGCGTTCACCGGTGTCACCCGCCAGATCAGCCTGCGCGCGCCGCGCAGCGACGCGCAGGGGCGGCTGACGCTGGTTGAGCGGACGCTGAACGTGAAGATCCCGCAGGGGGTGCACGCCGGCCAGGTGATTCGCCTGGCCGGTCAGGGTGGGCCAGGGGTCGGCGGTTCTGCTGCCGGCGACCTGCTGCTCGAGGTTCAATTCCGGCCGCATCCGCATTTGCGCGCGCATGGCCGCGACCTCCATCTGACGCTGCCGGTGGCGCCATGGGAAGCCGCCCTGGGTGCCGTCGTCAGCGTCGAGCTGCCGGGCGGCAGCGTCAGGCTGCGGATTCCTGAGGGGGCACAGAGCGGCCGCCAGTTGCGCGTGCGCGGCAAGGGAATTCCGGCGGCGCAGACCGGATCCGCCGGCGACCTTCTGCTGGACATCCAGGTCGTCCTGCCGCCGGCGAAGACGCCGCAAGCGCGGGAGTTCTACGAACTAATGGCGCGTGAACTGGCTTTCGACCCGCGTCAGGAAGGGAGGGTGTGAGCCATGCGTGAAGACGAAATCCTCGTCGGCAGCCTGATGGAAGACAGCTGGCTGACGCTCGAGCAGGTGGCCGCCGCCTGCACCGTCGACCCGCAATGGCTGCTGCGCCACATCGAGGAGGGCCTGTTTCCGCATGCCGAGAGCGTTGCCGGCGTCTGGTGTTTCTCGAGTACCAGTCTGCGGCGCGCACGGCGCATGCGGCAGCTCGAACGGGACTTCGATGCAGTCCCTGAACTCGCTGCGTTGATGGCCGACCTGCTCGAGGAACTGGACGAACTGCGTGCCCGCGTCGCTGCCGCACGCTGAGCACCAGGTGCAGCCGCAGCCGCCACGCCACTGATTCACGCGACCGCTTCGGAGCGTACGGAGAACGATGCCCACCGCAAACCGCTTGCCCCTGCGCCTTCTGTCGTGGGCGCTCGCTTTCCTGCTGCTGCTCGTCGCCTGGCGCAGCCTGCCGCTGATCGAGGACTGGCTGGCGCCGAAGCAGGTGGCACCGCGTACCGTCAGCGCGCGTGGTGACTTGGCGGCGGACGAGAAGGCGATCATCGAGTTGTTCGAGAATGCGCGCGATTCGGTCGTTTACATCACGACCAGCAGACAGGTGCGCGACCTGTGGACGCGCAACGTGTTCACCGCGCCGCGCGGCACCGGTTCGGGCTTCATCTGGGACGACGCCGGCCACGTCATCACCAACGTCCACGTCATCGAGGGCGCCAGCGAAGCCGCGGTGAAACTGTCCGACGGCCGCAGCTATCGGGCCGTCGTGGTCGGTGCCTCGCCGGCGCACGACATCGCCGTCCTGCGCATCGGCGTCGCTTTTCGGCGGCCGCCGCCGGTACCCCTCGGAACGAGTGGCGACCTGCGGGTCGGGCAGAAGGTCTTTGCCATCGGCAACCCCTTCGGACTCGACTGGACGCTGACCAGCGGCATCGTTTCGGCGCTCGACCGCTCGCTGAGCAGCGACAAGGGAGTGAGCATCGAACATCTGATCCAGACCGACGCGGCGATCAATCCGGGCAGTTCGGGTGGCCCGCTGCTCGACTCGGCCGGTCGCCTGATCGGCATCAATACCGCCATCTACAGTCCGAGCGGAACGAGCGCCGGGATCGGCTTTGCGGTTCCCGTGGATACGGTCACCCGCGTCGTGCCGCAGATCATCAGTGGTGGCCGTTATGTGCGGCCGACGCTCGGCATCGAGATCGACGAGAGCCTCAACCAGCGTCTGCAGCGCGCGCTGGGCGCCACAGGGGTGTTCATCCTGCGCGTTGTTCCGGGGTCGGCTGCAGCAGCGGCAGGTTTGCGCGGCGCGACGCTGGCCGCCGATGGCAGCATCGTCGCCGGCGACGTCGTGACGGCAGTCGACGGCAAGCCGGTGGAGACGGTCGCCAGGCTGCTGGGGCGCCTCGACGACCACCGCGTTGGCGAAACGGTCCAGCTCGGCGTCCTGCGGCAAGGTCGCCGCATCGAAGTGGCGGTGGTGCTCGAGCCGGGGGTGTGAGGATTGCGCCCAGGGGCGGGGTGGGCGCGGCGTGCCCTAAGCGTGTTTTAAGGAAGCCGCCGTACAGTCGCATCCGTGCTTGCAGTGGCTGTCCGCGATGCGGGCAGCACGCCGAGCCGCGATTCCTCCTCAATCTGCAACCTGACCGTGAGACCCATCGAATGAACAAGCCTGCCGCATACTGCTCCGCCGCCCTCCTGATCCTTGCCACCAGCCTGAGTGGCAGCACGCTCGCCTACGACAGTAAGCCCGCTGCTGCCGCTGCACCAGCGGCGCCCGCCGCTGCCGCGCCGGCACGTGAAATCACCAAGGAGCAGGCCGTCGAGATGGCCCTCAAGGCCCATCCGGGCGAAGTCACCAAGGCCTACCAGGACAGCAAGAAGGGCAAGCAGACCTGGGAAGTGAAGATCAACGGCACCGACGGCAAGAAGTGGGAAGTGCACTACGAAATCAAGACCGGTGCGCTGGTCTCCGAGGAAGGCAAGTAATTCCCATCCCGCCTGCTGCTTGATGCAGGCGCTGCCTTCCCTGTCCGTTTGCGGACAGGGAAGCACTTTCGGAGAATGTCCATGGCCGCCACCGATGCCGACACTGTTCCCGTCTGGGACCGGTTGTTGCGTCTCTTCCACTGGACCCTGCTGTTCAGCTTCTGTCTCGCCTGGTTTTCCGAGGGCGAGGCCTTCGAATCCCTCGCCGACCGCTTTGACGGCGAGCTGATGCAGCTGCTGCATGCGTGGGCCGGTTACACCATCGCCGGCCTGTTGCTGTGGCGCCTGCTGTGGGGCTTCGTCGGTCCACGGCATGCCCGCTTCAGCGACTTCGTCTTCAGTCCGCGTATCGTCCTCGCCTACCTGCGCGATGTGCTGACGCTGCGCGCACGCCGTTACTTGGGGCACAATCCTGCCGGCGGCGCGATGATCGTTGCCATGCTGCTGGGGCTGCTGGCAACTGTCGTCAGCGGCCTCGCCCTGTATGCTGCCGACAAGGGCCTGGGACCTCTGGCGGCATTCTTCGTCGACAGCAGCGAGGCGCTCATCGATGGCATCAAGGAGACGCACGAAGTCGCCACCGATGTGACGTTGCTGCTGATCGCCGGGCACCTTCTCGGCGTCGTCTGGGAGAGCCTGTTGCATCGCGAGAACCTGGTACGGGCGATGATCACCGGTCGCAAGCGCGTCTGAATCCGGCTCTCCGGGTGGCTGCGGGGCCGGGCGCGGAGCCCCCAGCCCGTCGCTCGCCAGCGGCGATTGACTTCGTTCGCCGGATGCGTGGATACTCTCGTCAGCGAAGCTGGCTTTCTCAACGACGTCGGGGTGCGATGATGGCAATACTCAAGGAATTCGGCGAACTGCTGGTGAGTTCGCGGCCCGGGCAGGCGTGCGAAGTGGTCAATGAGATGCGCGAGGGCGCGGTACAGTGTCTCGGTCCGCACGGTCTGCACCGCATGGCCTACAGTGAATGGGGCGATGCCGCCAATCCGCGGGTCCTCGTCTGCGTTCATGGGCTGACCCGCAACGGCAGCGATTTCGATGTCTTGGCGAACGCGCTGGCCAACGACTACCGTGTCGTCTGTCCTGACATCGTTGGCCGCGGGCGCAGCGATCGCCTGCCCTTTGCCGACGACTATGCGCTGCCGGTGTACGCCAACGACGTCATGACGCTGATCGCCCGCCTCGGCGTCGATGCGGTGGACTGGCTCGGGACCTCGATGGGTGGACTGATCGGCATGTTCCTGTCGAGCCTGCCGGGGTCGCCGATCAGACGCATGGTACTCAACGACGTCGGTCCGGTGATCGCCATGGATGCCCTGCAGCGAATCGGCGAATACCTCGGCAAGGCGCCCGATTTTCCCGACCTCGCCGCCGCCGAAGCCTACGTGCGAGTTGTCTGTGCGCCCTTCGGCAATCTCACGGATGCGCAGTGGCGTTACATGGCAGCCGTCGGAACGCGGCGCAAGGCCGACGGCAGCCTCGAGATGAACTACGATCGGGCGATTGCGCAGCCTTACCAGAAGGCCTATCTCGAGGCCAAGGACATCAACCTGTGGCCACTCTACGACGCCATCGGCTGCCCGACCCTGGTCCTGCGCGGCGCGCAGTCGGACATCCTGCTGCATGACACGGCCGTCGAGATGACGACGCGCGGGCCGCGGGCGCAGTTGGTCGAGGTGGCGGGCGTCGGGCATGCCCCGATGTTCCTCGACGAACTGCAGGTGCGGATCGTCCAGGACTTCCTGCTCGCCGGGCAGGGCTGAGCGACCAGCCGCGCGCGACCGTGTGCTGCGCGCCTTGCGAAAAGTGAACCTGGCGCATCTGCTGGCGCGTACCGCCGGGGTCTTCCCCGAGCGACCGGCACTGCTTGGTTGGAGGGCACGCCATCTGCTCGGGAAGGCGCTGAAGACCGGGTTGCGGTGGCAGTGCACCGAGCCAGGGGAGAACCGGGAATGGGCGGACGACTGCAGGACAAGGTGGCGATCATCACCGGCAGCGGCTCGGTGGGGCCGGGTTGGGGCAATGGCAAGGCGATGTCGGTGCTTTTTGCCCGCGAGGGTGCGCGCGTGGTGGGGGTCGATATCGACGCCGCGGCTGCGGCGGCCACGCAGGAGCTCATAGAGCTGCGTCCTGCCCGGCCCGATGAACACGCCGCTGGTGCATGCGGCGCTGACCAGGGTCCATGGCGAGGAAGGCGATATCGACAACCTGTTTCGCCGGCGGGACGCGCAGTGTCCGCTGGGCCGCATGGGCGACGCCTGGGATACCGCTTGCGCGGCACTGTTTCTCGCCTCGGACGAGGCGAAGTACATCACCGCCACCGAGTTGCTGGTCGATGGCGGCCCGTCGGCACGTTTTGCCTGAACGGTCGTGAGGAAATCGTCGCGCGCGGGCCGAGGTGTGCGGCGCGATGACGCGAACGACGCGACACTGCAGGTGGATGGGCGACGCGTGAGCGACCGGGCAGCGCAACACGTCGGGCGCGCAGTGGGCTGATGCACACAGTGTGCGGCTGTCGGCACCTCGGCGGCAGCCATGCGACGTGGCACGTCGGGCTGGGCCGGTCCCGCCCAGCCACCGTCGGGCGATTACGCCAGGCAGCGTATCAGGCCCGGGATTTCGCCGAAGTCGTCGAACCAGATGGGGCGTACGCCCATTGACACGTACCTCGCCGCTGCGAGGGCGACCTCGTCGGCTGTGGCGGCCGCGAACCGACCGTCACCGGGCCAGCGCAGGAGCGCGTAATGGTAGCGGCCCGGCAGGGCGCGCGCAGCCTGGCGCAGCAGTTCATTCATAGCTTCGTCATCGAATGAACAGCCAACGTAGAGCGCGTGACGGACGGGATTCGCCAGGCATCTGGCGAACACCTCGCCGACGATCCCTGCCGGGCTGCCGCCGTACGTCCTCGTGTACTGCGAGGTGGCGAACACGAACTGTACTTTGGCGATCAGGAACAGCCGCCGCGGCGTATAGCCGTGCAGGTGATAGATCGGCTGGTGGAGGCCATGCGGACCCCTCTCGCGAGCGAGTTGATTGGGGTCGCCGGCGACCTGATCGCCGCGCATGGCGTAGGCAGCACGTGCCACGCCGGCCTCATCGAGGGCTTCACCCATCAGGTCGTCGAAATTGTAGGTGATGATCGCGTCCCAGCCCGGAAACAGTCCGCCTCGGTCGGTTACCTCGATCGGTGCGGCGAGTTCGGCAATGGCCCGGTGGATGGCGCCGGGGCGACGCTGCCCCTCGTAGAGAATCCCGGTCAGGTCGGTGAAGAGCGCCTGGCCGAGGAACTCGTGACAGATCTGTGCGCCTTCCATGAGTGTTTCGATGTCCGCCGTGCCGGCGTCGATCAGTGCCAGCACTGCCCGCGCGCGCGACGCGGCGTCTGCCGGCAGGCGCTCGCGACCCGTAACCACCCGTCGGTACTCCAGGTTGTCCGGCGTGCTTTCCGGGGTCAGCCGCATCTCGCAGATGTCCCGGCCATGCTCCGCGAGGTGCGCCAGCAACCGCCGCACCAGCTCCGCCCAGGAAGGGCCTCCGGCGTCCATCGTCGCCCCGGCGCCGATGACCACCGACAGGCACGATGCGCGGCGTATCCAGCGCATCAGCCCGAGGTCGAGATCCCTCTGCCGGGGACCCAGTGCAGCGCGAAATGGCTCGAAAGAAGCGGTCAGCCAGCGCGCCTTGACTGCCCCTTCTCCCAAGTGTTCGCCATCGACCGGCGGCCCGGCTTGGCGCTGTCTGGCGTGTGCCAGTTGCCGGGCGCGGTACAGGCCGTTGATCTGCGTTTCGACTTCGAAGAAAGCCGACCCGATCTCGTCGGCTTCAACGAGGCGGGCAAACGCTTCCGGCTGCCAGTGCCGCGAGGCAAAGAAGCTGACCCAGTCGCGGCGACGTTTCGATGGTCCGACGATCATTTCGCGTTCTCCCGACAGCCAAAAGGGGTGGCCAGGCAGCGAGTCGCCGCTCCCGGCAGGCGGCAGCGGTGCTGGTTCGGTGGTCAATCGCAATCGGTGACGCCGCACGATGCGGGCCGACGGAATCGTCCGGGCCAGCTTCGCCGCGCGGAATTCTCATGGCTGACGCCGGGTGTCGGCACCCTGACCCTGTTGACCTGTCGCTTTCCCGCCCGCTCGCTACGACACCAGTCCTCCTGAAAAGCTCCTCGCTGGCCCCTGGCGAAAGCCCGGCGATCCCCCCTTGCACATTCAAGGCGGCCAAGCTTCCCCGCGGACATCCAGAGCCGCTTTGACGCGTCCTCTTGCGGCCGCCGGTCAGAAGTTGCAGGGCGTGCCAACCGACCACATATCAACGTCTCACTGTCCGGTCGTATCCTGGTCAGCCACGTTGCAGTACTGCTGGAAAGATTGGTGACGCCAATCCACAAGCCACAAGCAAACCGCAGAAAGGAGAGTCTTGCCCATGTTGTCGCAGTGTCCAGAAGAATTGAACAGTGTTGCTGCCATGGGATCATATTGGTCCTTATTGCGCCTCGCCTGTCCTGGCGCGGGAGAAGATGATCACTGCGGCGCTCGCCGGCAGCTGCTGCGCCGGGATCATACGATGTGGCGAGCGAAGGCAGGCGATGATGTGTCGTTGCCGGTTCGTCGCGGGTGAGCAGGGGGCCCTGCTGCTGGCGGAAAGGAGCGGTCGTCCCACGTGCAGGGCTTTTCGCGAAGGCGGTGCACGCTGCCGCGCGGGAGCAAAAAAAAAACGCGGAACCGATGGTTCCGCGTTGTTGAATGTTGTCCCCGCGAGTGCCGTCAGGCCGGCATCCTGAACCTGGGTTCAGTTAGGTCACTTCCCTTCCGCATCAGGTACGCCCGACATTTGGGGCGCACACAACAGCGGTTTCCATGGTCCGCGACCAATGCCAATTTGCATTGGTTCAAGGAATCTATGACCTTAACGAACACCGCAGGGAACTCTGCTGGAGCCCAGAACCGGCACTCACTCCGACTTCAGAACCGCGTCGAGCTCGGTCTCCATGAAGGAAATTCTACGCCTAAGCGTTTCCATGTCCAGACCTATTTCAGATTCAATTTTCTGATGGTCGGCAACGAATCCCTGATCGAGTCCGAGGTGTTCGTGGGCGATGTTGAGGGCAGCCATGACGGCGATTCTTTCGGCGATGTTGCTCCGCGTCTTTTCGGCGATGTCCCGCATCTTGCCGTCGACATAGCTGGCGGCCTTGAGCAGCGCGCTCCGCTGGTCGGGCGGGCAGGCGACCCGGTACTCCTTCCCGAGCAGGGTGATGTCGAGAAAACTGGCTTCGTTGGGCATCGTTGCGGGTCTTTCAGCTCTGGCCTTCGGGCAGTTGCGCGGCGAGCTCTTCCAGGCGGACCGCGGCCGCCGCCATGCGCTCGGCAAGACGGTTCCTGTCGTTCTCCGCGGCGGTGAGCTGCTCGCGCAGCTGTTCGTTCTCACTGCGCAGGTTGCGGCAGAGCGCGATCACCTGGGCCACCTTGCTCTCGAGTGCGTTGAGTTCATTCAGCATGGCCCGGACTATAGATTCAAGAGGCGCGTCCGGTCAAGGCGCAGATCGGGGCGCCATGTTCCGGACAGGGTTGCGGGTGCGCCGCATGCAGTCCGGGCTGCAACCGCCGCTCAGCTGGGCGGCTGCGATGAGGCCGCCGCAGGTCTGGCGGGATTCGTCTCTGACCGCTGGCGGGCCTGCTTGCGACGGTACATGTCGGCGTCCGACTGCTGGACGAGCGACTCGACGTCGTTGCCATCATCCGGATACATCGCCAGCCCGACCGAGGCGCCGGTTCCGGGTGCCGCTGCCGTCGGGTCGATGGCCAGCAGTGGTGCGCTGAGAATCTCTTCGAGGTTGGCGCGGGCGCTTTCGGCGTCGTCGCGACTGTGTACGGCGTCGAGCATGACCACGAACTCGTCACCGGCGTAGCGTCCGACGAGGTCGCGGCTGCGCAGCCCGGCGCGCATGCGGCGTGCCATTTCCTGCAGTACCTTGTCGCCGACGTCGTGACCGAAGCGGTCGTTGATGTGCTTGAAGTCGTTGAGGTCGACGAACAGGATGGCAAATGGGCGCGGTTCAGGTCGCTCTTTCTGCCGCGCCAGCCGCTCGTCCACCCGGCGCAGGAAGGCCTCGCGGTTGGCTAGGCCGGTCAGGCGGTCGCTGAGCAATCTGGTCTGCATCAGGCGAAAGCTCTTGGCCAGATCACCGATCTCGTCGCTGCGGGTGACGTCGAAAGCAGTGTTGAGGTCACCATCGCCGATCCGGCGTGCCGCGAGGGCCAACTGCCGGAGATCGTGGGCCACCACCGAGAGCACCATGAAGCCGAGGGCGACGGTCAGCAGCGAGGCGAACAGGGCAACGATCGCCATCCGTTCGAAGTTCTTCGTCACCTCGCCGAGGAAATCTGCACGTGGCACGGCGGTGACGATGATCCAGTCGAGGCCGGCCGTGTCGCGGATGCGCGCGTAGGCGGCCTCGATCTGCTGCCCGTCGGCACCGGCGAAGACCGCGGTACGCGGTTGCGCCCCGTCGCCAGCATCGCGCACCAGCTTGTCGATCGCGCGATGCGTGGCGACGATCAGCGGGTCGTCGCTGTCGCTGGCGTTGAGCCGCGCGTTGCCGCCGCTCGCGTCCCGCCGCAGGTGCGGTCCACGCGACGTGCCGATCAGGTTGCCATCGGTCTCGACGACGTAGGCGATGCCGTTTGGACTCAGCTTGAGCGAGCGCAGGAAGTCGTTGACGTGTTGCAGCGAGAGATCAGTGGCGACAACGCCCTGAAACTCGTCGCGCGCGTTGCTGACTCGGCGGGCGCGAGTCGCGACGAGCTCCTCGGTCTTGAAGTCGATATAGACCGCCGTCCAGGTGTGCAGGGGTGCGTGCTGGCCAGACTTGAACCAGGGCCGCTCGCGCGGTTCGAAGATGCGCGTCTCGCGCACCGGGTCGCGCAGCTCGCCGCTGATGCCAGTGAAGCGGTGGATCGTTCGTGGGCCCTCGCCGCGCGTGCGCAGGCGCAGTTCGGCCTCGCTCGCGGAATGTCGCCAGAGCCCGAAGAATTGGCCGTTGCGATCGCCGTAGTAGGCGTAGTTGTTGGGCTCACGGTGCACCGAGGTCGCGAGCCAGAAACGCGTGCGCAGATTGTCGAGGTCGTCTGCGACATTGTCAGGGGCGGCGACGTCGGCTGGAAACGCGGTTTCGAGGACGGCGCTCGACCCCGAGACGTGTCGCTCGGCGGCCTGCGCGATACGGTACACCATCTCGGAAAGCAACTGCTTCGACAGCGTATCGACAGCGACCCGACCCGCGGCGTAGGAGAGGCTGCCGATCGTCGCCGCCAGCAGCAGTACCAGGAGCACATACGGCAGCGTCAGCATCTGGCGCAGTGACAGGAATTGCAGCAGCTTCATCGACGCGCATCCTCAGCGGCAGTGTGCGAAGCGGGCGATGGCTGGCCGGCGAGGAATGCGGTGGCGGCGATCGGTTTCCTTCGCATCCGCGCCGCCGACGTTGGCGAAGCTTGAGCACGGGCATCTCCGGACTGCTGACGACCGGTACCGGTGACCGATGTCACGGCGCGGGTCTGCAGTCCGGTGACACGGGCTGCCGCAGCGCCTGTCCAATCACTCGTCGTGTTGCAGGTTGGCGGCCCGGACGCTGGGAACGTACTGGAAGTCGGCGACCAGGATGTGGTTGTAGAACCAGCCGTTGATCAGATAATTGACCTCGTCGGCGATCTCGTCGAGGGTCATCTGCTTGGCGTTCTCCAGCAGATCGTAGAGCATGCGGCGAAATTCACCGTGCAGTCGCCGATGCGCCTCCAACTCCGGATAGTTGCAGGCGGCCATCAGCTCCTCCTCCTCGCGAAAGTGCACCTTGACGTAATCGGTCAACATCACCAGCGATTTCAGAATCCTGATCTGGTCGCCGTCACCTCTGAACGTGGCAGCCAGATCGAACAACTGCCGATGCTGCGAATCGATCATCGGCAGGCCCACCTCGATCTTTGGCGACCATTCGGCCAACTCAAAACTCATTTCCTGCTCCATCCACAGTTGAATGCTCGACCCGCGTCACGGTGACAGCGCACGGCCCGACCCGTCAATTCGTTCGCTGAGGCTGAGCCAGCGGTCTTCAAGGGGAGACAGTTCGCCGGCGATCTCGTTCAGCCGTCGGCCGAGTTCTGCCAGCTCCCTGGCCCCTGCGGGTACGCACAGGCTCGCTTCCAGCGCACGCTGTTCGCCCTGCAGGGCGAGCATCTGCTGCTCGACCCGTTCCAGTTCGCGCTGCAGCGCCCGCAGGTCGGCGGCCGCCTTTTTCCCCGGATTGGCCCCCGGCAACTCGCGGCCAGCCCGCTCCCGGACACCTCGGGCGAGTTCCCGGAAGCTGTCGCGCCGCTTCCGCGCCTCTTCGAGCAGGTAGCGCTGGTAGTCGTCGAGGTCGCCGGCAAAGTCGGTCACGGTGCCGCGGGCGACCAGCCAGAACTCGTCGCAAACCGAGCGCAGCAGCGAACGATCATGGCTGACCAGCACCACCGTTCCTTCGAACTCGTTGAGCGCGAGCGCGAGCGCTTCGCGGGTGGCGAGATCGAGGTGGTTGGTGGGCTCGTCGAGCAGGAGCAGGTTTGGTCGCTGCCAGACGATCATGCACAGCAGCAGGCGCGCCTTCTCGCCGCCGCTGAGGGTGCCGACTGCCTGGTTGACGATCTCGCCCGTGAAGTTGAAGCCGCCGAGAAAACTGCGCAGATCCTGCTCGCGCTCGCTCCGGCCGGACGCCGGGCTCTCCCGGGCCAGGCGGAGCATGTGCTGCAGTGGTGTGGCGGCAGGACGCAGCACTTCCAGTTCCTGCTGCGCGAAATAGCCGACGTTGAGTCCACGGCCCGCGGTGACGCTGCCGCCGACACATTCGAGGACTCCGGCGATGGTCTTCACCAGTGTCGACTTGCCCTGTCCGTTGGCGCCGAGGATGCCGATCCGTTGCCCGGCCATGACCGAGCGATTGACGTCGTCGACGACTATGCGTGCCGGCGTGCCGGCGGCGGCTTCGGCCGGCGGCGGGTAACCGAAGCTGGCGTGCGTCATCACCAGCATGGGGTTCGGCAGGCCGGCCGGCTCGCCGAACTCGAAGCCGAAGTCGGCGCTGGTCAGCACGGGCGCGAGACGCTCCATTCTTTCCAGTGCCTTGACCCGGCTCTGCGCCTGCCGCGCCTTCGTTGCCTTGGCCTTGAAGCGCGATATGAAGCTCTGCAGGTGGGCGATCCTTTCCTGCTGCTTGAGGTAGGCGTTCTGCTGCAGCTCGATCTGCTGCGCCCGCGTTTCTTCGAAGGTGCTGTAGTTACCGCCGTAGCGGGTCAGCCTGGCGTTTTCCAGATGCAGGGTGACGGTGGTCACCGCGTCGAGAAAGTCGCGGTCATGGCTGATCACCAGCAGCGTGCCTTCGTAGCGTTTGAGCCAGCTTTCGAGCCAGACCAGGGCGTCCAGATCGAGGTGGTTGGTTGGTTCGTCGAGCAACAGGAGGTCGGACGGGCACATCAGTGCCCGTGCCAGTTGCAGGCGCATCCGCCAGCCTCCCGAGAAGCTGTCGACCGGCCGCTCGACTTCGCTCGTCTGGAAACCCAGTCCGAGGATCAGCGCCTGCGCCCGCGCCTGCGCGTCGTTCTCGCCGGCGTCGTGCAAAGCCATGTAGGCGTGTGCCAGGTGCTCGCCGTTGCCGTCGCCTTCGGCCAGCTGAACCTCCCGGCGGGCGGCGAGCAGGCGGCTGTCACCGGCGATGACGAAGGCGGTGGCGCTCTCCTGGGTCGCCGGCATCTCCTGCGCCACCTGCGCCAGGCGCCAGCCTGCGGGCAGCGACAGTTCACCACTGTCCTCGTGCAGGCTGCCGTCGAGGAGCGCAAAGACGCTCGACTTGCCGGCGCCGTTGCGGCCGACCAGGCCGACCCGCTCGCCGGCACTGATCGTCACCGAGGCATTGTCGAGCAGGACCTTGCTGCCGCGGCGCAGGCCCAGGTTCCTGAGCGCGATCATCCGGCGGAGCGGCCGCTGGTGACCGGCCGCGTACTGCTGACCGAGGGCTTCAACGGAAAATCACGGTCTTGTTGGCGTGCACCAGCACGCGGTCCTCGAGATGGTAGCGCAGCCCGCGTGCCAAGACGGCCTTCTCGATGTCCTTGCCGTAGCGCACCATGTCCTCGACCGAGTCCGAGTGGTCGATGCGAATGACGTCCTGCTCGATGATCGGACCCTGGTCGAGGTCGCGGGTGACGTAATGGCAGGTGGCACCGATCAGCTTGACGCCCCGCCGGTACGCCTGATGGTAGGGACGGGCGCCGACGAAACTGGGCAGGAAGGAGTGGTGGATGTTGATGATCTGTCCCGGAAAGCTGTCGCAGAAATCAGCCGGCAGGATCTGCATGTAGCGGGCGAGGACCATTGTGTCGGCCCGCACCTCCTCGTAGATGCGGCGGATTTCCGCGTTTGCCGCCAGCCGGTTGTCGGCGTTCACAGGCACGTAGTGGAAGGGGATGCCGTGCCATTCGACGAAGGCCTTGAAGGTGTCGTGATTCGCGATGACGCAGGGGATCTCGATGTCGAGCTCGCGTGACTGCCAGCGCGAGAGGAGGTCGTAGAGGCAGTGCTCCTGCTTGCTGACCATGATCACGACCCGCCGTTTGACGGCAGAATCGCTGATCTTCCAGTCCATCGCCAGTTCCTCCGCGAGTGGCCGGAAGCGCTCACGGAACTCCGCCAGGTGGAAGGGCAGCGAATCGGCCTTCACCTCCATGCGCATGAAGTAGCGGCTGGCGCTGTCGCCGCTGCCGTCGTCGGCATGGTAGCTGGATTCGAGGATCCAGCCCGAGTGCTGGGCGATGAAGCCCGAGACGCGGGCGATGATGCCGACCTGATCGGGGCACGAGCCGGAGAGGGTATAGAAGCGCCGTGGGTACATATTGCCGCTCAGACCTGCTGCCGCGTGCCGCAGGCGCTGAAGGCCTTGTCGATCTCGTGTCGCAACTCGGCAAAGGAGCGTGTGACGGGGAACTGCGGGAATTCGCGGATGACGTTCTCGGGCGGGTGAAAGAGGATGCCGGCGTGCGCCTCGGCGAGCATCGCCGTATCGTTGTACGAATCGCCGGCGGCCACGACCGTGAAGCGCAGTTCCTTCAGGCGGCGCACCGCCTCGCGTTTCTGGTCGGGCATGCGCAGGTGGTAGCGGACCAGCATGCCGTCGGCGCCGGCCTCGAGGCTGTGGCAGAAGAGGGTGGGCCAGCCCAGTTGTCGCATCAGTGGGTGGGCGAACTCGTAGAAGGTGTCGGAGAGGATGATCAGCTGGTAGTCCTCGCGCAGCCCGTCGACGAAGGCGCGGGCGCCGTCGAGCGGACCCATGGCGGCGATCACCTGCTGGATGTCGGGCAGACCCAGCCGGTGTTCGGCAAGGATCGCGAGGCGGTACTTCATCAGCCTGTCGTAGTCCGGCTCGTCGCGGGTCGTGCGACGCAGCTCCGGAATGCCGGTGCGGGTGGCGAACTCGATCCATATTTCAGGGACGAGAACGCCTTCTAGATCGAGGCAGACGATTTGCACGGCAGGCTCCCAGAGGACCACGGATCGAGTCAAGGCGCGATTCTACCAAATCCGCCGATGCTGGGCCGCCCGCCCGGCTTGGCCAGCGTGGCTGCCATGGCGTCGTGTGTCGGCGTGCAGTGCCGGATCGGCTGTGCGCTGGCGTCCGGGTTTATAGTGTCGGTGTAGTCCGCCGGCAGCGCTTGGCGGCCGGCTGGTGGCCGCCGGCCGTACGAGCAACCCGCGGGTCGTCGAAGGACGAAGGACGAAGGACGAAGGACGAAGGAGGAAGAAGGATGCAGATTGGGGTTGCTTCGCTGCTGTTGCTGTCACTCTTGCTGCCCGCCGCTGCCGCTACCGCCGCGGCATCGCCGGAGGCAGGGGTGCCCGTGCCGCAGACCCTCGACGAGGCGCAGCAGCAAAGGCGACGCGCCGAGGCGATGCGCGAGCAGGCGGAGCGCGACTACAAGGCCGAGCAGGATCGCTGCTACACCCGCTTTCTCGTCAATGACTGTCTTGAACAGGCGAAGAAACGGCGTACCGCTGCGATCATCGAGTCGCGCGCCATCGACCAGCCGGCACGCGACTTCGAACGGGCGGCGCGCCGCCGGGAAGTCGTCGACAAGGAAGAGCAGCGGCGCCTCGAACAGCCGCAACGCGAAGCCGAGCAACTGCAGGACAGCGAACGACATCGGGCCGAGCAGGCGGAGAAGACCGCGGCGCGCGAGCGCAAGCTCGCGGAAAAGCAGCGGCAGGCCGCCGCGGGCCGGCAGAAGGCGGCCGAGGAGCAGGCGCGCAGGCAGGCCAAACAGGAGCAGCGGGCGCGCGACGACGCTGAACGGGCGGCACGGAAAGCAGCCCGTGAGGGTGGCAAGCCAGCCGCCGCCGCCGGCAACTGAGTCGCTGCCCGGTGCACCGCCTGGCTGGCGCATGGCAAGCGGCTGGGCGGTGGTCGTGGCAGCTATAATCGCCCGTTGGACGACGCACGGATCTGTTGCCGATGAAGTATCATGACCTGCGCGATTTCATGGCGCAACTGGAAACGATGGGCGAGCTCAGGCGGATCGCCGTCGCTGTCGACCCGCGGCTCGAGATGACCGAAATCTGCGATCGCGTGCTGCGTGCCGGCGGGCCGGCACTGCTCTTCGAGCAGCCGACCGGCTACCGGATGCCCGTTCTGGCGAACCTCTTCGGTACGCCCCGCCGCGTGGCGCTGGGGATGGGGCAGGAGTCGGTGCTGGCGCTGCGCGAAGTGGGCAAGCTGCTCGCCTACCTCAAGGAACCGGAGCCACCGCGGGGTCTCCGGGACGCCTGGGACAAGCTGCCGGTGTTGCGGCAGGTGCTCAACATGGCGCCGCGCGTGCGTTCGTCGGCGCCATGCCAGGAGATCGTTTGCGAGGGCAGCGATGTCGACCTCGGCCGCCTGCCGATCCAGTGGTGCTGGCCGGGCGACGTGGCGCCGCTGATCACCTGGGGCCTGACGGTGACGCGCGGGCCGCACAAGGCACGCCAGAACCTCGGCATTTATCGCCAGCAGGTGCTGGGGCCGAACAAGCTGATCATGCGCTGGCTGGCGCATCGCGGTGGCGCACTCGACTTCCGCGAGCACTGCCTGCAGCATCCCGGCCAGCCGTTCCCGGTCGCGGTTGCCCTTGGGGCTGATCCGGCGACGATTCTCGCGGCGGTGACGCCGGTTCCCGACAGCCTCTCCGAGTATCAGTTCGCCGGTCTGTTGCGTGGCAGCAAGACCGAAGTGGTGAAATGTCTCGGATCGGACCTGCAGGTGCCCGCCTCGGCCGAGATCGTTCTGGAGGGCTTCATCGACCCGCAGGAGAGCGCGCTCGAAGGGCCCTACGGAGACCATACAGGCTACTACAACGAGCAGGCCCGTTTCCCGGTGTTCACCGTCGGGCGTCTGAGCATGCGGCAGCAGCCGATCTACCACAGCACCTACACCGGCAAGCCTCCAGACGAACCGGCGATGCTCGGCGTCGCACTCAACGAGGTCTTCGTGCCGCTGTTGCAGAAGCAGTTTCCGGAGATCATCGACTTCTACCTGCCGCCCGAGGGTTGCTCGTACCGTCTGGCGACGGTGAGCATGCGCAAACAGTACCCGGGGCACGCCAAGCGCGTCATGTTCGGCATCTGGAGCTTCCTGCGCCAGTTCATGTATACGAAGTTCATCATCGTCGTCGATGAGGACGTCGATATCCGCGACTGGAAGGAAGTCATCTGGGCCATGACCACCCGCGTCGATGCTGCACGCGACACGCTGATCGCCGAGAACACGCCGATCGACTACCTCGATTTCGCCAGTCCGGTCGCCGGTCTCGGCAGCAAGATGGGGATCGACGCCACCAACAAGTGGCCGGGTGAGACCGGTCGCGAGTGGGGCCGGCCGATCGCCATGGAGGCCGCAGTGAAGCGGCGCGTCGACGAAATGTGGCAGCAGCTCGGCCTGTGACCGGCGGCATGGCGATGCCGAACGGGTTCGTCGCTGCCAGGGTTGCCGCTGGGCGGCGTCGGCGATTCTGGAGAATGTCATGGGCAACGAGTTGATTCCGCATGCCGACCTCGATGGCCCGCGGGCCTGGTGTCATGTCATTTACGGACTGCACGCGCTGGCGGTGGTTGTCGGCGTCAGTGGCGCCGCAAGCATCGCCGGTGCCTTCGTTTTCGGTGTGCCGTCGCTGCTTGCCGTCGTGCTCAACTGGATCAAGCGCGGCGAGGTCGCCGGCACCTGGCTCGACAGCCACTACCGCTGGCAGATCCGCACCTTCTGGTTCACCCTGCTGTGGCTACTGGTCTATGGCCTGCTGATCGTCACCATCATCGGTATCCCCGTCGCCTGGCTGCTGATCGTCGTTCTCGGCATCTGGGTTGCCTATCGGGTCATCCGCGGCTGGCTTGCTCTCGCCGATCAGCGGCCGATCGGCGATTGAGCGGCTTTCGCCTGCCGCCACCGCTTGCCGCGGGTGCCGCGCCAGGCGGCACTCGCGGCAGACCTTCCGGCGCAGGAGATGGGCGGCGCCGGGCCGCTGCCCCTGTCGGTCCCATGGTTTGTCGTCTATCATTGAGTGGTGGCCAAGT
Organism: Candidatus Accumulibacter similis; assembly: GCA_013347225.1. Lineage (NCBI taxonomy): Bacteria > Pseudomonadati > Pseudomonadota > Betaproteobacteria > Candidatus Accumulibacter > Candidatus Accumulibacter similis. Next base: position 1,760,481 of record CP054595.1, read on the forward strand.
AGAAGAATACGAGTCGGCTCAATGAATCATCTGCGCACCTGCTGGCTCCTGTTCCTGTTCCTCGCTGCATGCTGCGCTCCGTGCCCCGCGGTCGCGGAAGATGCTGTCGGTCCGCGTTCACCCGAGGTGTTGCGCGTGTTGATCGATGACAACTACCCGCCCTACGTCTTTCGCGATGCCGGCGGTACGCTCACCGGCTACCTGGTCGATCTCTGGCGTTTGTGGGAGGAGAAGACCGGCGTCAGGGCCGAGCTGCGGGCCAGCGACTGGGAAACGGCGCAGCGGCGAATGGCAGATCGTCAGGGCGAGGTTCTCGACACTGCCTTCAGGACGCCCGAACGCGAGCGCAGCCTCGATTTCTCGCCGCCCTACGAAACGGTCCAGGTGGCGATCTATTCCCATGCCAGCATCGGCGGTATCGTCGATGCCACCACCCTGCAGGGTTTCCTGGTCGGGGTGAAGGCCGGCGATGCCTGTGTCGAGCACCTGGCGGCGGCCGGCATCGGCGATGTGCAGCCCTACGCCAGCTACCAGGCGCTGGTGCAGGCGGCGATCGACGGCAGGGTGCGGGTGTTCTGCCTCGACGAGCCGCCGGCCAACTACCTGCTCTACCGCAACGACGCCGAGGAACTCTTCAACAAGGCGTTCACGCTCTACGCCGGTGACTTTCACCGGGCGGTACACAAGGGAGACGCAGCCAGCCTGGCGTTGCTGCAACGCGGCTTTGCCGCCATCACCCCAGCCGAAGAGCGAAACCTGAGGGCGAAGTGGATGGGTACGCCACTCCTCGCCTCGCCACGCGCGCGCCATCTCGCCTATGCCCTGCTCGTCGGTTCGCTCGTCGGTGGCGCGCTGCTGGTCTGGGTGATCACCCTGCGCCGGGTCGTTCGCCAGCGGACGGAAAAGCTGGCGGCAACGCTGAACGCCGTTCCTGACCCGATGTTCGAAGTGGGTCTCGATGGCACCTGCCATGAAGCCCATACGCTGCGCACGGGACTGTTGCCTGCCCGCTCCGCCGATCTGGTCGGCCGACGGGTGTCGGAGTTCCTCGACCCGGCCGCCGCCGCCACCTGTCTCGATGCACTGCGCGAGGCAGATGCAGGCGGCTACTCGGCGGGCCGCCTGCTGGCGCTCGATCTGCCGCAAGGCCGTTTCTGGTTCGAGCTGTCGGTTGCTCGCAAGGCGACAGCGAGCGGCCGCCAGCCGCGCTTCATCGTCCTGGTGCGCGACGTCAGCGAGCGCCAGCGGGTCGAGGCAGAGCTGCTGCGGCGCAGCGAACAACTCGAATTGATGTCGCGCGTCAGTCAGGAAATCAACAGCCGACTCGACATGCCGGTGATCCTGCGCCAGCTCGTCGTCGCGGCGCTCAGACTGGTCGGTGCTGTCGGTGGCGCGGCGGCACGTCTGGAGGAAGAACGGATGGTGTTCCGCGAATACTGCCGAGCCGGCGAATGGGTGCCGATCGACTATCGTTTTCCTGCCGGCCATGGCGTTCCGGGACGGGTCCTGCAGACGCGTCAGCCCTACCTCAGCAACGATGCCGCGAACGATCCCTGGGTCGTCCCGGCGATCCGGCAGGCGATCGGTTTCGACAACCTGCTGGACATGCCGATCATCGGCCGCGACGGCGAGCTGCTCGGTTGCTTCGAGATTCATGACAAGCCCGGCGGTTTCGACGCCGCTGATGCGAGCGTGCTGCAGGGGCTGGCGGCGAGTGCGGCGGTGGCGCTGGAGAACACCGCCCTGCTGGCCGAACGTCGGCGGGTGGAGGTGGCATTGCGCGAGAGCGAGGCGCAGCAGGCACTGGTTCTGGCCAGCGCCGCCTGTGGCATCGTGGCGACCGATCCGCAGGGCCTGATCACGCTCTTCAATCCCGGCGCGGAAGCGATGTTCGGCTACCGCGCTGACGAAGTGCTCGGGCGGGCGACGCCGATGCTGTGGCACGATGCCGACGAAGTGGCGGTCGCAGCAGCGGCGCTCACGAGGACGCTTGGCACCGCGATCGAACCCGGCTTCGATGCGCTGGTCGCGAAGGCACGGCTCAGCGGTGAGGCCGACGAGCGTGAGATGAGCTGCATCCGCAAGGACGGCTGCCGCATTGCCGTGCGCCTGGCGGTCACCGTCATGCGCGCTGAGGATGGGCAGCTCAAGGGCTATCTCGCGACGATCGTCGATGTCAGTGCGCAGAAGCGGGCTGCTGCGGAACTCAACCTGGCCGCCAAGGTATTCGAACGCGGTGGTGAGGGGATTGCCATTACCGATGCCGCCGGCCGCATCGTCATGATCAACCACGCGTTTACCCGCATCACCGGTTACAGCGCTGGTGACGTCCTTGGGCGCAACCCCAGCATGCTCGCCTCGGGGCGGCACGATGCCGCCTTCTTCCGCAGCATGTGGGAGGCGATCGAGGCCGAGGGGGCCTGGCAGGGCGAGATTTGGAACCGGCGCAAGGATGGGAGCGTCTATCCGGAGTGGCTGTCGATCAGCCGTGTCGAGAGCGATGGACTGACCACCCACTATCTGGGCAGCTTCATCGACCTCACCCGGCACAAGGAGGCGGAGGAGAGCATTCAGCGGCTGGCCCATTTCGACGCGCTGACTGGTCTCCCGAACCGCAGCCTCTTGGCCGAGCGGGTCAGGCATGACCTGGCGCGCGCGCATCGCGCCAGCGAGCCGCTGGCGCTGATGTTCCTCGATCTCGACCGTTTCAAGAACGTCAACGACTCGCTCGGGCACCAGGTCGGTGACGAGTTGCTGATGCAGGTGGCGCGGCGCCTGCAGGGGGCGGTGCGCGATGACGACACGGTAGCGCGGCTCGGCGGCGACGAATTCATTGTCGTCCTGCCGAACACCGATGCCGACGGTGCGGCGCATGTCGCGGCGAAGCTGCTGGAGGTGACGACGCCGGCCTACCGCGTTGCTCAGCACGAACTGAGCAGCACGATGTCGGCCGGTATCGCGATGTACCCGGCCGATGGCGACAGTTTCGAGAGCCTGTCGATGTGTGCCGACACGGCGATGTATCGTGCCAAGCAGGTCGGCCGCAATGCCTACTGCTTTTTCACGGCCGAGATGCAGGAGCGTTCGTCGCGCACGCTGCAGATCGAGAACGAACTGCGGCGGGCGATCGATCTCGCGCAACTGAGTCTGCACTTCCAGCCGCAGTTTGCGCTCGACGATCGGCGTCTGCTCGGCGCCGAGGCGCTGCTGCGCTGGCAGCATCCCGAACTCGGAATGGTCTCGCCGGCTGAGTTCATCCCGATCGCCGAGGACTGCGGCCTGATCCTGCCGATTGGCGAATGGGCATTGCGGATGGCGGTGCGGCAGATGCGCATCTGGCACGGGCGCGGATTGCCGACGCTGAGTGTGGCGGTCAATCTGTCGGCGGTACAGTTTCGCCAGGCGGGCCTGACCGGTCTCGTGGCGGAGATTCTCGAGAGCGAGGGGTTGCCGGCGCGCTTCCTCGAACTCGAACTCACCGAGAGTGTGGCGATGCACCAGCCGCTGGCGGCGATCGCCACCATGGACCGGCTGCGGGCGCTCGGCGTGCGGATGTCGATCGACGATTTCGGCACCGGCTACTCGTCGATGAGCTATCTCAAACGTTTCCCGGTGCACAAGCTGAAGATCGACCGCTCGTTCGTCGCCGACCTGGCCTCTGACCCGGATGACGAAGCGATCGTCGCCGCGACCATCGGCCTGGCAAAGAACCTTGGCCCAAGTTTAACGACTCCCAAAAAACATCTTGCTGAATCAATCATTTGCGGGAAAAAGAATTCCGAGTGGCACTACAAGCCCGTATTTGGCGATTCAGCTGATCAGTTTTCGGGTACCTCCTGGTGTGGCGCTGATGCCCAGCGCGCGATAGATCGCCAGCAGATCCGGTTCGGCGACGGTGGCTTTGCGCACATGCAGGGAGCGCCCGTCGCGCTGACCAAAGGTGGCGGTGACCCGACGCTGTACCGAGAGGGTGTCGCGCAGGGTCGCCCAACTGTCGGTAATTCCCGCCGCCTTGAGTTTCACGCGCAGGAACTGGACGCACTGGTAAGCGAGCACGGTGATGAACAAGTGGCCGTCCGAGCGCCCTTCCTTGTGGTGGTAGATGGGTCGCAAGCCGAGCTCGCCTTTCAGACTGCGAAACACACTCTCCAGGTCGGTCAGCATCGTATAGGTGCGCCAGAGGCGCTCCTCGTCCCAGGCGAGTTCGTTGGTGCGCAGGCAATAGACGCCGGGATGCGTGGCCATCGTGCCGGGAACCGGCACTTTCTGCCAAGTGATCGCCGTCACTGTCTTGCCGGTCTCCTCGGTGACCAGAGTGATCTGGTAGTGTTGGCTGGCGCCGCGGCTCTTCTGCTTGAGTCGGCCGAGACGTTCCAGTAGCTTGTCGTGACGCTTTTCGCTGCGGGGCTTTTGCAACCCATCGCGCAGTTGCTGCAGGCCGGCCTCGAAACGCCCGCAGGACTGCGCGAGCATCGCCTCTTCCTTGAGTTGCCGGCTCGGCGAATGGCAATACAGACAGAGTTCCTGGCCATCCGGGCTCAGCTCCTTCTGGAGATGCAGCCACTCCTCACCGGCCGTCTCGATGCTCACCGAGCGTGTCGCATCGAACTGGCGCATCCCGCCGCGACGCACCACCAGATAGCGGTAGCCGTGCTCGACCAGCCAGGCGACGTTGGCGTCGGTCGCAATGCCGGCATCCATGACCACCAGCGCTCCCTCTGGAGTTCCCAGCCCGGTCAGCATGGACGCCAGTGTTCCCGGCTCGGAGACGTTGCCGGCGAAGGTCTCCGAGCGCCTGACGAAGCCGCTGCCATCGAGCACCAGACCCAGCGTCACCAGTGGGCAGTCGCTGCGCTTCTCCTTCGAACGCCCGCGCCTGGCCTTGCCATTCCGCTCGGCTTCGCCTTCAAAATACGTGTTGCTCAGGTCGTACAGGGTGACCGTCTCCTGCAGATCAAGGAGTGTCTTGGCGGTGCGGAACAAACGCGTCTCGATCCCCTCCCGATGTTTCATCAGCACATCCGAGGCGCGGTATAGGCTCATGTGCGACATCGACCCGAAGTCGACGTCGATCAACTCGCCCAGGGCGCTGTGCTGCTGCAGCCAGTTCCAGGTCGCCCGTTCCGACCCCGGCTGGCCCATTCTCCCGATCAGGTTGCCGAGGATCGATGCCTGCACCACCCCATTGACGCCCAGTTCGTTCAGCGTCTCGATCAACCCCAGCTCGCGGGCCGCGTGCAGACCCACGTACTCCACTCCCACCGACCGCGGTTGCGTCATCTGCAGGGAGTCCACATCGACTTCCTGGAAGTCCGCCGGCGGGGGAGTTTCATTGGGCGATCCGGGCGTACCCTCCGCCGACGCGATCGTCGGGGCACGGGCAACCAGCTGCGCATGGTAACGCTGCGCCGCGCGCTCGATCGCCTCGGAACATTCCAAGGGCATGATCAGCGCCTGCGGATTGAGCAACTGCTCGAGGCGGCTGCAGAGAAGCGGCCAGTCTTCCGACTTGATCGAAAAATGGCGGCCGAGGTTCAACACCGTGATCTGACGGACCTTGCCCCCGATGCGCTCGGTGCGTACCAGCCGGTAGGTGACGTAGCCTTCGCCTGTCGCCTTGTTGCTCGTTCTCGTCTGTCGTATGAACATGCACACGATCGTACAACAAAAGCAAGAGGTCCAGCGGGCCTGGTCAAAATATTATGGCACTACAAAACGCCAGAAAAACTTACCCTTCAGCAAATCAACAGGTTACGATTGGCTCCTGCCTGAAAAGTGCGGAATATGCGTATGGGGTGTTAACAACCGGTTGGGCTGCAGACCATCGCCGAGGGCGTCGAAAGTGAGGCGCAACTGGAGTTCCTGCGCGCCAAGGGTTGCGATCAGGCGCAGGGGTATCTCTTCAGCCGGCCGCTGCCTGCCAGTGAGTTCGCGGTCCTGGTCGCTCGGCCCGCCGGCGCGACATCGACGGGAGGATGACGGCGATGGGTGAAAGACGATCTTCCTTGGGTACGGCGGCGAGCGCCATTTCGGTGATGGTGGTCGACGATCATCCGGCGCTGCGTGCCGGATTGCGGAGCCTCATCGAGTCCGACGCCGGTCTGCGGGTGTTGGTCGATGTCGCGAGTGGCGAGGCGGCTTACGGCGAGTACCGGGCGCAGCGCCCCGACGTGGTCGTCATGGATCTGAGCATGGACGGCTTCGGCGGCATCGAGGCCATTCGACGCATCCGGAGCCTGGATCCACTGGCTGCGATCCTGGTGTACAGCGTGCATGACTCACGCGTGCTGCTCGAGCGTGCGTTTGAGGCTGGGGCGATGGGCTTCGTCACCAAGGGCAGCAACGTTGACAGTCTGTTGCTGGGCATCCACACGGTGGTCGGGGGTCAGCCCTTCGTCAGCCCCGACATGGTACCGTTGATCATGCAGCGGCTGGGCTCGCCGGAGTGCGGCCCGTTCGGCAGGCTGACGCAGCGCGAGTTTCAGGTCTTCAGACTGCTCAGCGAGGGCCACTCGCTGGCTGAGTGCGCGCGCCTCCTGCACCTGAGCAGCAAGACGGTGAGCAACCATTTCACCCAGATCAGGGCCAAGCTTGGCGTCACGAGTCCCGCAGAAATGGCGCGACTGGCGATCAAGCATGGACTGGTGGAGCCCTGACGGAGGTTTGACACGACCGTTGCGGTCGCGGCGGTTGCCAAGGCGGCGGCGGGTTGCGGCCGAAGTTGCCGTGCGTCAAGGCACCCGGGAAAGTTTCCTGCCCTGATCGGGAGTTGCGCCACTGGCCGTCGCGGTGGCGGTGGGGCAGAATCCGGTCATGGAGTTCCTGCCCTACGTTCACCGCCTGCTGTCGCACGGCACCTTGCCGGTTGCCGGGAAGCATCGATGATCGATGCGCTCTTCGGTCTGTTTGCCAGGTTCTACGAGGGCGGCGATTTCGTCAGCGCCGAGCGGGTCGCCCTGAACATCATGCGGGCGGTTCCGGATGACGCCGTCGCCGTGCACCTTCTCGGCCTGGTCCTTTATCGGACCGGGCGCCGCGACGATGCCCTGCGGGCTTTCGTCGTCGCCGATCGCGCGGCCCGCGCGCTGGATCGGATACACCCGGCGGAGCGACCCCTCAGCGCTTCGCTGCAGTGTCTGCGTGCGGCATGCCGCAGTGGGTCGGAGTTGGCCGGCGCCTGGTACCACCTCGGGCTGGTGCAGTTCCGTCTGCGCCGTTACCCGCAGGCCATCCGCGCCCTGCACGCGGCCGCCTCGGCGCAATCGGACGCGCCGGCGGCCGCCCGCCGCGCCATGGCGCGCGTGGCACGGCGGCGTCGCAGCGACTTCGTCGGTGGCTGGTATGCGGTGGCGACCACCGAGCGAGCCAGCGAGTCAGCCGTGGACGTCGCCAGGGGATGAGGAGATGAGCGCCACCGATCGGCATCCGGCCGCGCACGCGGCTGGTAGGGGCAGGGACTCTGCGAGCGCGGAGCCGATGGTTCGCCAGGGTGCCGACGCGACGTTCCGGCAGAGCGACGCTGATTTGCTCGAGACCGCCGAATTCCTGTCGCCTGAAGCCGTCCGTGCGGCATTGCTCGACTTGCGGTTGCACAAGGTCGAACTGGAGATGCAGAACGACGAGTTGCGCCGGGCGCAAGTGCAACTGGAAGTGGCGCGGGCACGCTATTTTGAAATCTACGACCTGGCGCCAGTCGGCTACTGCACGGTAAGCCAGACCGGGCTGATCGTGGAGGCCAATCTCACGGCTGCGACGCTGCTGGGAGTCGCGCGTGGCGCCCTTGCCCGTCGGCCCCTGAGCACCTTCATCGCCAGGGTGGACCAGAATACCTTCTACCTGCACCGCCGGGAGGTCGTTGCCGGTGGCCAGCCACAACGCTGCGACCTGCGCATGCTGAAATGTGACGGCACCGTGTTCTGGGCGCACCTGGAGTCGGTCATCGCGCAGGACGCCGATGGCGTGAACGCGCTGCGCATTGTGATCACTGACATCAGCGAGCGCAAACAGACCGAGGCCGATCTGCGCATCGCTGCCGTCGCATTCGAGTCACCCTACAGCATGATCGTCACCGACGCGCATCGACTGATTCTGCGGGTCAATCAGGCGTTCACGCGCACCACCGGCTACAGCGCCGAGGAAGTCATCGGCAAGCCCCCCGGCATTCTGACTTCTGCCTTGCACAGCGCCGATCTCTTTCGTGCGATCTGGCAAGCCGTCGACAGCGGCGGCGGCTGGCAGGGAGAAGTCTTCGACCGGCGCAAGGACGGCGAGGTCTATCCGACCTGGCTCACCCTTTCGCCGGTGACGGATGAGAGCGGTGGTGTCAGCCACTACGTCGTGACGTATCACGACATCACTGAACGCAAGAAGGCGGACCAGAGGATCGCCGAATTGGCTTTTTTCGACGTCCTTACCGGCGTTCCGAACCGTGCGCTCCTGCTCGAACACCTGCAACGAGCGATGACCGCCAACGGGCGCAACAATACGACCAGCGCCGCGTTGTTCATTGACCTTGATCGCTTCAAGATGCTCAACGACAGCCTCGGCCATGACACAGGCGACCTCCTGCTGCAAGCCGTGGCACAACGCCTCGTATCGCATGTGCGCGAGGGGGACACGGTGGCTCGCCTGGGCGGAGACGAGTTCGTCGTGTTGCTGGAGCACCTGAGCGCGAACCTCGACGCCGCGGCGACCCAGACCGAGATCGTCGGCGAGAAGCTTCTCGCCGCGCTGGCTCGGCCCTATCTGCTGGGAGCGGTCGATCATCGCAGCAGTGCCAGCATTGGCGCCACCTTGCTCCGGGGGCACGAAACACCGATCGACAATGTCCTCAAGCAGGCTGACCTGGCCATGTACAGAGCGAAGGAGGCGGGGCGCAACAGGCTGCATTTCTTCGATCCCGCGATGCATACACTGGTGCTCAGACGTGCCCAACTCGAGGCGAGCCTGCCTGGGGCGCTGAGCGCCAATCAGCTGGCGCTGCACTATCAGGCCCAAGTGACCGGCGACGGCGAAGTCACCGGCAGTGAAGCGCTGCTGCGCTGGCGACATCCAGAACACGGTGCCGTGGCTCCCGCCGAGTTCATCCCTCTGGCCGAACAAACCGGCCTCATCCTGGCCTTGGGCTATTGGGTCATGGAAGCTGCTTGCAGGCAGCTGGCAACGTGGGCGGCACGAGTGGAACTGGCCCATCTGACGTTGGCAGTGAACGTCAGCGCGCACCAGTTTCGTGAGCCTGATTTTGCGGCCAGAGTGCTCGCGATCATCGACGCGAGCGGCGCCAATCCGCAGAGACTGAAGCTCGAACTGACCGAGAGCCTGCTGGTGCACGATCTCGACGACCTGATCGCAAAGGTCTCCAGGCTCAAGACCGGCGGTGTCGGTTTCGTGCTCGACGATTTCGGCACCGCCTATTCCTCGCTGTCTTACCTGCAGCGCCTGCCGCTGGATCAGTTGAAGATCGACCGGTCTTTCGTGCGCGATGTGGTCAGCGACCGCAACGACGCGGCGATTGCCAGGGGCATCGTGGCCCTGGCGCACAGCCTGGGACTGGGTGTCATCGCCGAAGGGGTGGACACGGCGGCGCAGCGGGACTTTCTCGCCAGCGTCGGCTGCGACGCCTATCAAGGCTACTTGTTCAGCCCGCCGCTGGCGGTAGAGGATTTCGACGCGTTGGTGCTGGCCGGTTGACCACGACTCGGCAAGCCGCCTTTGCGGCATCCGGGCGAAGCCATGGCGGCCGGCATTTGCAGCAGCCCGTGCTCAAGGACGGATGGTCGATCGGGTGATGCCGAGTGCGATCGCTGATGCGAATCGTTGGCCTACGACCGGTCTGGAAGCGCAAGTTCATCGACCCTGCCGATCGCCGGCAAGCTGCTCAGCCGGCAGTTCGAACCGGCCACGGCGAATTGCGCCTGGGTCCCGGACATCACCGCCGAATGCCCATGAACCGCACATGGCAGAAAAACAACCTATCCCGGTGTCCGAAAATGCTTGACCACTGCATTACTCTGCAGCATCGCCGATCGGTGGCGCTGCGCGCGCGCTCCCGCCACCGCGGCCTGGCATGGTCGCGTCGCCACGCGTAGCCTGCGTGCTGCAATGCTCGTGACGACTTCTGTCGAATCCTTCAGGCGTTCGGGAGGATCACCCGTACTCGTGTGCCGCCGCCTTTGCGGCTGCTGACCTGCAGCGTACCGCCGCGAGCAAGGACGCGCTCGCGCATGCCGAGCAGACCAAAGCCGGCGTGCGCAGCATCCATGTCCATGCCCACGCCATCGTCGCGGATCACGAGGCGCAGCAGTTCGCCATGCGCCGACTGCCTGGTGCCCAGTATCAGTCGCAAGCGGCGTGCCTCGGCATGGCGGGCAACGTTGCTCAGGCACTCCTGGGCGATGCGATACAAGGTCACCGTGAGCTGCTTCCCTTCGCAGACCAGGTCCTGAGGAAGAGATGCCCGCCACTCGATTTCCGGATGCTGCAGCCCCCAGTTCTCGAGCAGGCTGGCCAGTGCCTCGGCAATTCCGGCAGAATCGAGAACACTCGGATGCAGACCTTCCATCAGTCGGTGTGAGACCTTGTAGATCGCACGTGCCGAATCGTCAATTGCCGCGGCGTGGCGCCGGATCGCCTCGGGGTTGCCGCTTTCGTTGCGCTGCAGCGCACCGGCAAAGGCACGGATCGCCGTCAGGTGCTGTGACAATTCATCGTGCAACTCGCGCGCGAGATCGGCTCGCTCACGTTCCTGCAGCGCGATCAGTCGTCGCACGAGGCGCGTGTTTTCGTCGAGGAGCGCCTGGGTCGCTCGTTCGGCCCCCTTTCGCTCGGTGATGTCCTGTACCGTGCCGATCATGCGAAGCGGCTGGCCAGCCGCCGAGCTCTCGAGTTCACCGAGGCCGTGCAGCCAGCGGATGGCACCGTCACTTGGGCGAACGATACGGTACTCGCAGTCGAAAACGCCTGCTTCGCCAACTGCCATCCGGAACTGGTCGGCGACCGTCTGGCGATCGTCCGCATGCACGATCTGCAGCCAGGCGTCTGTAGTGTGCTCGTGCTCCGGGCCAAGACCGAGTATTCGCTCGAGCATCGGGCTGCCCAGCCACTGTCCGGAACCGAAGTCGATGGTGTAACTTCCCAGGCGGCCCACCTCCTGGGCGCGCTGCAAGGCCTGCTCGCCGACCTTGATCGATGTGACGTCCATGACCTCGACAACGAAGCCCTGTACCTCGCCATTGACCACGTCCGGGATGTAACGCGCCAGCGCATGGCGCAGCGAGTGTCCATCGGGCGAAGGGATGGCACGTTCGAACTGCTGTGCACTGCCGCGCAGCACAGCCTCGATATAGGGCAGGTTGAGGCGGTATCGCTCTTCGCCGATCACTTCCCGGATGTGCTTGCCCGGGATCGTCGCCGGATCGAGGCCGAACCAGTCGCGGTACGCATGGTTCGCGAAGCGGTTGCGCAGTCGGCAGTCCCAGTAGCCGATCATCGACGGCAGGCGGTCCAGCAGCGTCGCCAAGTCGGGCTGCAGGCGATGGTGGCGCCCGACGGCGGCCTCGCCCCGTTCGTGCCGCCTGATCTGCCGATGACGGACCAGCGCCCCACAGCCGGAAGCCGCCAACGGCGCTGCGTGGCACTCACACCAGCGTTCGCTGTCAGGTGTGTGACAAGGGTACTCGAGGGTGAACCACGCCTGTTGCCCCGTCAGCACCTCTTCCAGGCCCTGCAAGGCGGCGGCGGCCAGCACGTCGCTCGCTGCCGCCTGCCGAATGGCCGCGAGGTAGTCGATGCCACGACCGTCCGCCAGTTCGGCGCTGCCGCCGTTGACACGGGCGAAGTCCCGCCAGCCCTGGTTGACGCTGAGGATCACCCCGCGCTCGTCGAGCACGGCGATCGAATCGGCAAAGCCTTCGAGAACCGGGCTGGCGGGCTGCAGCGTCCTGTTCATGGAGGGATTATTGCGCAAACGGGGTGCAACGTCGAGCCGCCAGAGCTGCCGATGGCCATCCGTGGCGACGGCGGCCGGGAAAATTTCCCGCGTTGTCCGGGAGTCCTGGCTCTTGGCGCGGTCTCGCTCCCGGGTCACCATGCGTGATGGGTGGTGGCTGTCTGCGTGCCGGGCGCGCCAAGCCGTCGAGGCGGAGGAGACATGGATGAGCGGCAAGGTTGAAGCATGCAGGAAGGAGCAGGGCTCCATAGGGGCACCGGGCGAACTGGCAATGGACCTTGCCGCGGCGACAGCGGACGGTTGCTCCGGCACCATGGCGCAGCGCGGCACGCCCGCACCCGTGGGGGACGAGTTCGATCTGACCGGCCGCCTCTTCGCCCACGCAGCCAAGGGCATCGCGATCATCGACGGTAGCTGGCGGATCGTCCGGATCAACCAGTCCTTTACCCGGATTACCGGCTACAGCGCGGTGCATACGCTCGGTCGCGACGCTCACCTGCTGTTTCCGGTGCCCGACGAGGCGGGCATTCAGCGCAGTGTCCGGTCGTCGATCGGATCTCTCGGGTACTGGCAGGGCGAGGTGTGGAACCGGCGCAGGGACGGCAGCCTGTATCCACAATGGTTGGCGATCAGCCGCGTCGACGGCGATGGCATGCCGACGCATCATATCGCCAGCTTCGTCGACATCACCCGGCACAAGGAGACCGAGGCGCGGTTGCTGCATCTGGCGCACAGTGATCCGCTTACTGGTCTGGCCAACCGCAGCCTGCTGGCGGAACGGGTCAGGCATGACCTCGCTCGCGCTCAGCGTGACCGCGAGTCGCTGGCCCTGATGTTCATCGATCTCGACCGCTTCAAGAGCGTCAATGACGTGCTCGGCCACCGGGTCGGCGATGCGCTCCTGGTTCAGGTGGCCAAGCGCCTGCAGAGCGCCATGCGGGATGGCGATACGGTCGCGCGGCTTGGTGGCGACGAGTTCATCGTTGTCCTGCCCAACACCGACGCCGATGGAGCCGCGCGTGTGGCAGCGAAGCTGCTGGAGGCGGCGACACTGATCCATCGCATCGGGCGGCATGAACTGCTGTGCACGATGTCGCTGGGCATCGCCATGTATCCGGCGGACGGAGAGAGTTTCGAGAGCCTGTCGATGTGTGCGGATGCCGCGATGTACCGCGCCAAGCGGGGCGGGGCGCACGACTATCGCTTCTTTACGGCCGATATGCAGCAACGCGCGGTGCGCGCCAGGGCAATCGAGAACGGATTGCGCCCGGCGTTGGACAACGGCAAGCTGTGCCTGCACTTCCAGCCGCAGATTGCCCTCGCTGACGGGCGCGTCTGCGCCGCTGAGGCGCTCCTGCGCTGGCAGCATCCTGTGCTCGGAGCGGTGCCGCCCGCGGAGTTGATCCCCATCGCCGAGGACTGCGGCCTCATGCTGCAGCTCGGTGACTGGGTGCTGCGCGCCGCGGTACGGCAACTGCGGCTCTGGCGGCAGGCTGGTCTGCCGCCGATGCGCGTGACGGTCAACCTGTCGGCAGTCGAGTTCCGTCAGTCAGGTCTGGTCGATCGGGTGGCTCAGATTCTCGCGCAGGAGGGATTGTCACCGCAGTTTCTGGAGATCGAGATCAGCGAGCAGACGGCAATGGACCGACTGCCAGCGGCGCTGACGACGATCGACAGCCTGCGCGCGCTGGGGGTAAGGCTGTCGATCGACGGGTTTGGCAGTGGGCTTTCCTCGCTCAGTTGCCTCAGGCGCCTGCGCGTGCATCAGGTGAAGATCGACCGTTGCCTGCTTGCCGGTGTGGCTACCGACCCGGACGACGCGGCCGTCGTCGCAGCAACGATCGGCATGGCGAACGAAATCGGTCTGCAGGCCCTGGCCGTGGGTGTGGAGACCGATGCGCAACAGGCGTTCGTGCGTCGTCGTGGCTGCCGGCAGGCACAGGGCCATCTGTTCAGCAAGGCGCTGCCGCCCGGGCGCTTCGCGGCCTGCGTGCAACAGTTCGGTCAGGACGCGCATGCTGCTGCCAGCGGCGGGCACCTGTCGCTTGCCGGACGGCATCGCTGAGCGCCATCGCAGCAGGGGGCGGCCCGATGGGCTTTTTCCCGGTCTGCGTGACTTTCTTCACGACTGACCATGACGGTCAAGGGAGACAATGGATGCACGGAATCGCCGTTGCACCAGTCGAGCCACAGGGCGTGAGGGATGCTCGGCGCCGCTTGCGACCATGCACAAACGGGACGGCTCTCTGGCTGCTGCCGCATGGACAATCAGCGCGAGGATCGGGTTGGCGGCCAGCGGCCGGGGGTGACGCGGGCGGGATCGCGTCGGAGGGGGTGGTGCGCGTGCTGCCGGACGGGGGCAGCGCACGGCCGAGCGGGAAAGGGGTTGCGAATGGAGCATTGTAGACATGAGCTGCCTGATCTTCAGGATCCGTTGCTGGCCTTCGTGGCCAGCGCGCGTGCCGGCGACACGTCGGCGATGCGGGTACAGGTGGCCCGCGGCTTCGACGTCAATGGCTACGACGAACTTGGTGACACCATCCTGCAGCACGTGATCGCGGCGCTCGAGTTCAGCCCCGCGTTGCGGCGCCAACAGGTGGTGAGCGAGATGTTGCGCCTGGGCGCCGACCCGGGCGCAGTCGGCCGGGATGGCGCCAGCCCGCTGTTCCAGGCAGCGATGAACATGGACAGCGGCGTGCTGCGCATTCTGCTCGATGCCGGCGCCGATCCAAACGCCATGCTGCGCATCCTCGCCGGCGCCGCTGGCGGCTCTCCTCAGGCTGGTGGCGACCGCCGATGCGAGCAGTCGCTGTACGATTGGGCCAGGTTCGCCTACTGCTACGAGGTGTGGCGCGGCAGATTGCCCGCGGACGCGGGCACCACCGACGGCAAGGGCGAGGAGGCCTGGCTGGATGATGTCGATCGCCTTGCCGTCAGCTACGGTAGACGGCGCCCGGAGCACCTGCGACTGCTGCGCGAACGCGGTGCACTGCGGCTGGCCGAACTGCGTCAGCGGGCGGAAGCCGGGATGCCGCCGGCGGCGGGTGAGTGGGCCGCCGTCGGTGCCGCGCCGAGACGGCGCCGCGGGGACGGTGCTGCAGGCGGACAGGAGCGTTCTGCCGGCTGCGGGGTTGGCCGCTGACTGAGGCGCGATACAGCCGGCAGGGCGCGCCGCTGCCGCGGATCCGGGCACGGCATCGATATCGGTATCGGCAGCGGTAGCGCTGGCGGCCAGCGGCGTAGCTTTCGCATCGTCTGCTATAGTGGGCGCTCGGCAGTCGGGTCATCCGCCTGCGCGCGAAGGGGAGCCAATGAATGAGCCGCGGGCAATCTGTCATCAGCCGTGGTCCGCTCGGCGAAGCCGGGGCCGGCCGCCCGCACTCGATCGGCTTGCGGCCATCGGCAAGCGTGCCGCGGCGCGGCACTGATCCGTCGTCGGAAGCGCGCCCGCCAGTGCTCCCGCGAGGGCACAGGGGCGAAGAGTGAGCCGGCGACTGACGATCGGCCCCTTCAACCGGGTCGAGGGCGACCTCGAAGTGACGCTCGAGGTGGCGGCTGGGCGCGTCGCTGCCGCACGTGTCAGCTCGTCACTTTACCGAGGTTTCGAGCACGTCCTGATCGGCAAGCACCCGCTCGACGCACTGGTGATCGTGCCGCGCATCTGCGGCATCTGTTCGGTATCGCAGTCGGCTGCTGCTGCTGCTGCCCTGGCTGACGCTGCGGGACTGGAGATGCCGGCGAACGGCCGACTGGCGAGCAACCTGATCCTCGCCTGCGAGAACCTGGCCGATCATCTGACCCACTTCTACCTGTTCTTCATGCCTGACTTCGCGCGCGCAGCCTATCGCGGTCGGTCGTGGCACGCAGCAGCCGAGCGGCGCTTCAGGGCAACTGTCGGCGAAGCGCTGCGTGAAGTCCTGCCGGCACGCGCCGATCTGCTGCGGCTCATGGGCCACCTGGCGGGGAAGTGGCCGCACAGCCTGGCGCTGCAGCCGGGCGGCACGACGCGGGCGGTGGCGGCAACCGAGAAGATCCGGTTGCTCTCGGTGCTGCGCGATTTTCGTGGCTTCCTGAGTCGGGTCGTCTTCGGCGATTCGCTCGAGAGCCTCGGCACGATCGGCAATCTCGACGAACTTGCTGCCTGGGCCCGCGGTCGGCCGGCCGACTTCGCGCGTTTCGTCGAGATTGCCGTCGATCTCGGCCTCGACTGCGTCGGACGGGCGAGCGACCGCTTCCTGAGCTACGGTGCCTATGCTGCCGCTGCCGACGGTTCGGGCGCCGCCGGACACCTCTTCGCCCGTGGCATCTGGCACGGCGCTGACCGGCCATTCGTCGAGCAGTTGATCAGCGAGGACGTTGCGCATGCCTGGCTGTTCGGCGAGCAGGCGCTGCATCCGGCAGTTGGCGAGACGCGACCGCTTACGGGCGACTTTGCCGACAAGGCTGCCGCGTACACGTGGTGCAAGGCGCCACGCTACGACGGCGAAGTTGCCGAAATGGGGGCGCTCGCCCGTCAGGTAGTCGCCGGACAGCCGTTGCTGCGGGCGCTCATCGCGGCGAGTGGCGGTAGTGTCCTGGCGCGGGTCAGCGCCCGTCTGCTGGAGCTGGCGCTCGTGCTGCCGGCGATGGAGCGCTGGGTGCATGCCCTGGTCCCCGGCGAAGCGTTCTGCACGCAGGCGCCGTTTCCCGACGAGGCGAACGCCGTCGGCTTGGTCGAAGCGGCCCGTGGCGGACTCGGCCACTGGTTGCGCATAGAAAGCGGGCGCATTGCCGGCTACCAGATCATCGCGCCAACCACCTGGAACTTCTCGCCCCGCGACGCGAACGACGCTCCGGGCGCTCTCGAGCAGGCGCTGGCTGGACTGCCGGTCGGCGATGGCGAAGATGTGCCGCTGCTCGTGCAGCACGTCGTCAGGTCCTTTGACCCGTGCATGGTGTGCACCGTGCACTGAAACCTGATCGCGTCCCTTTCATGCCAGCCACAGGAACAGCGGTCCGCCGTGCTGCCAGCGGTCAGTAGTTCTGGCGCAGCGATTCCGCGATGGGGTTCCTGCTGACGCGTATCGCTGGCAGGATGGCGGCAAGTACGGTGGCGGCGAGCCCGATGACAAAGGCTGATACGACTGCCGATGGCAGGACTCGTATGGCGACCACGTAGCCCGTATTGGCGTTGGGCAGCGGCGGCATCTCGACGGCCAGGGCGGTCACTGCGGCCGCGGCCAGGAGGCCCGTTGCGGCACCGGTGGCGGCTCCGATCAGCCCGATCAGGGCGTTCTCGAGGATGACCAGGCGGAAGATGTCGCGGCTGCGATTGCCCAATGCCAGGAGCGTGCCGAACTCGCCGACGCGCTCGAAGACGCTCATGTTGACAGTGTTCGCGACGGTCAGCAGGACCATCAACAGGACTATCAGGCGCAGCACGCCGAACTGGCGGTCGTAGAGATCGACTGCCTTCTGGTAGAAGTCGTTGAGTTCCCGCCAGGTCCTGATCTCATATTGCTGCGTGTCGAGTTGGGTGCCGAGGCTGGCCGCCGTGGCCTCGGTTTCGTCAGTCCTGCGCAGCGAGACGACAATGCTGTTGGCGCCGCTCGAACCGAACAACTCCTGCGATGCAGCAAGCGGAATCCTCACTGCTCGCGCGTCGAACTCCTTCGAAAAGGTCTGAAACGCTCCGACCACTTCGAAGTCCAGTGTGTTGGTCGCGCCGGCGGCCGTGGCCACCAGCAGGGTGACCGGATCGCCGGGCTTGAGCTGCATGCTGGTCGCGACGCCATCGCCGAGCAGGATGCCGTACCGGTCGCCGTCCGTCAGCTGTCGCCCGGCACTGATCTTCAGATAACTTCCCAGGCGTGCTTCCTTGTCGGCCTCGACGCCTTCGCCGACGATCGAGATGTCGCTGCGCCCGTTGCTCAGCAGTCCGGTAAAGCTGATGCGCGCCATTGTTTCAGCCGTGGCCGGCAGGGCTTCTACCCGTTGCTGGAGGACCCGCGGCTCGTCGATCAGGTACTTGTCGGGCGAGCGCGAGCCGAACTCATAGAAACCCTTTCGGTACACCTGCAGGTGGCCCGATTGCGAGTGGATCGTGGCCTCGCTGAGCTGGAAGAGAATGTCCTGCACGAAGCCGCCGGTGACGATCAGGCCGACCACGCCGAAGACGATTGCGCCGACCGTCATTGCCGTTCTGATCTTGTGCCGGAGGATGTTGCGCAAAGCGAGGCTAAGCATTGGCGCGTTTCCCGGGGCTGGCCTGGCGGATCTCAGCGGTTGTGGCGCAGGGCATTGACGATCTCCATGCGGGATGCCTTCCAGGCTGGGTACAGGCTGGCGAGGAGGGTTGTCACCAGAGCCAGCACGACGGCGTCCGCGGCCAGCGCGAAGGTGACCCTGATCTCACCGGTGAAGCCGCGGGCCATTCCGGGGGGCGGCGGCATCGGGATGCCGACGTGGGAAATTCCCTGCGCCAGCAGGAGGCCGACAGCGAGGCCGGTCACGCCGCCGATCAGGCCGAGAATCGCCGCTTCGCTGACGAAGACCCGCAGGATGGAGCGGCGCCTGAAACCGAGCGCCATTACCGTGCCGATTTCACCGGTTCGTTCCATGATGCCCATGGTCAGCGTGTTCGATATGCTCAGAACGATGATCACCGCAATGATCAGTTTCATCACCCCCACCTGTTTCTTGAACAGGGCGACCGTCTTGTTGTAGAAATCGGCCAGCGCGTACCACGGCACCACCTCGAGTTCCCTTTCCGGGAGCTGCTGCCGCAGTCGCGTGAGCACGGACTCGGTCGCCGATGTGTCGTCGAGCAGGAGCAGCCAGCGATGCGCCCCCTTGCTGCGCACGAGTTCCTGCGCCAATGGCAGGGGCAGGCGCAAGGCGGCGTCATCGTAGGCCTTGGTCACCGTCGAGAAGAGTCCGCGCACCCGACACTCGACTGCGTTGAGCCCGCCGGAGGCGGTGTTGGCGAGCAGGACGACGGTGTCGCCGACCCGCGCGCCGAGATTGGCCGCCAGCCCGTCGCCAAGAATGATTCCCTTCGGCTCGGTACTCGACAGACCCTCGCCCGCGGAAATCAGGAGGGTTCTGCTGAGCAGCGCTTCCTTCTCCGGATCGACTCCATCAGCGACGAAGGAGATCGTCGAATCACCGCGGCTGATCAGGCCGCTGAAACCCAGGCGTGGGGCAAGCAGCCTGACATGCGGCGCCTGCTCGGCGAGTTGTCTTGCCCGTGACTGCTCCGGCAGCAGGTAGGCGAAGGGGTCGGCAATTCCGGAATCGAGGTAGCGTGGCCTGACGATCTGGATGTGTCCGAGGTGCGAGTGGATCGTGTCCTCGCGCATTGCCTGGTAGATCCACTCGATGAAGCCGCCGGCGAGGAGCAGCGAGATGACGCCGAAGGCAACCGCGACAACCGCCATGGCCGAGCGCCGACGTTGGCGGACGACGTTGCGAAACGCGATTGCCAGTTCGCCGAGCAGGGGATTGTTCGCCATCTGGAGAATGATAGCGCACGCCTTTGCCGTCTGTCGATTCGTCGCGGCAAGCGCCAGCGGCGGGCAAAAAAAGCACGATCTCGTCTCCCGCTACCGCTGCGAGTGTGGGAAACTACCGTCGGGAAGCGTTGTTGGGTCGGTCGCGAGATCGGTTTGCGAGGTGATTCGTGATGAGTGCGGAGGGAACTCCTGACTGGGTGAGCTACCTGGTACGTGCCGGCCTGCACGCGCCTTCTGCCGACAACTCGCAGCCTTGGCGGTTCGTCTGGGACGGTCGCACCCTCGAGCTCTTCATGCATGAGGAGCGGGGCAAGGGAGGTCTGGGGACCGACCATCCGGCGAACCTGATGGCGCTGGGATCGGTCATCGAGAATCTGGCGCAGGCAGCCAGCGCATTGGCGATGCCGCCCGACGCCCTGCAGACGGTTGACGCGACGGGTGCCGGATGCATGGCGCGCGTCACTTGGGAGCAGCCGCGCTCGGAGCCGCCTGGCGCCCTGCCGGCGGGCGTGCAGGAGCGGCACACGAATCGTGGCCCCTTTGCGACGACTGCGCTCGACCCGGAATTGCTGGCCGATGTGGCAGCCCTGCAGCATGGGCCGGTGCGGGTCGCCATCATCACGGAGCTGCAGCAGCGCGAGCGCTGGTCCGGGCTGCTCCGTCAGGCATCCGAACTGCGCTTTCAGACCGAGGAGATCCATCGCTGGCTGGCCGGCAGCCTGCGCTTCACGCCGGCAGAGGTCGCGCGCGGCGACGGCCTCGATGTCGCGAGTCTGCTGCTGCCTCCCGGTGGCGAGTCACTGCTCAGGCTGTCGCTCGACTGGCGACGAATGGCGCTGCTCAACCGGTTCGGCGGCTGCAAGCTGTTTGCCCTGCTGGAAGCTGCCATGCTCAAGAACTGTGCGGCCCTGGTCGCGATCATTGGTCCGCCGTCGGGCATCGGTGTCGAGGTCGCGGCTGGCCGGCTGCTGCAGCGGGTCTGGATTGCCTTGAACGAGGCGGGGGTCGCTGTCCATCCGTACTTCGTTCTTCCGGACCAGCTGTATCGTTTGCGAGCCGGACGCGTCGCGCCCGAGTTCGTGCGCAAGGTGCGCCGGATCGAGGCCGGTGTCGGCGAAATGCTGGCTTCGCGTGCCGAGACGGTTCTCATGCTGCTGCGTGTTGGGGCGCCACGGGTCGCGGATCCGGTACGCTCCAGGCGCTTGCCGCTGGAACGGAGCTTCTCGGTGATGGTTTCGCAATGACAAGGAGGGAAGGATGAGTCAGGCCAGAGAGATCGACATGGACGGGTTCCTCCTGGTCGCCCAGGGTCACAGTGCTTTCCAGTTGCTGTGGTCGGGCGTTCAGCTGGGTTTGTTTGACGCGCTTTCGCGCCATCCCGAGTCTACCGCTGCGCAACTCGGCGAGAGCCTGGAACTGCAGGCCTATCCCTGCCGGGTGCTGTTGACGGGGCTTGCCGCGCTCGGCCTGATCGTCAAGGTCGATGGACGGTATCGCAATTCGGCCGTCGCCGAGAGACTGCTGGTCGGCGACAAGCCGGACTCGATGGCGCCCGTCCTCGGCTGGCAGGCGGAGATCGTCTATCCCGGATTGCAGGACTTCCTGCCGTCGCTGCGCGCCGGGCGAAACCTGGGCCTGAGTCGTTTTCCCGGCAGTGGCGAGACGCTCTACGAGCGTCTCGTCAGCCATCCGGAACTCGAGCAGGTATTCCAGGACGCGATGAGCGCGCTTTCCCGTCAGGCCAACCGGCTCATCGTCGATGCCTTCGACTTTGGCAGTTTCACCCATGTCGTCGATGCCGGCGGCGGCGACGGAACCAATGCCATCGCGCTCGCCCGACGCTATCCGTCGCTGCGGGTCACGGTTTACGATTCGGAGTCGGTATGCCACATCGCCAGCGAGAAGATCGCCGCCGCGGGTTTGGCCGATCGCGTTTCCACCTGCGTCGGCAACTTCCTGCAGGACCCATTCCCGGCCGGGGTCGATGCGATCCTCTTCTGCCATATTCTCACCATCTGGTCAATGGAGCGCAATCTCGACCTCCTGCGCAAGTGCTGGCGGTCGCTGCCCGCTGCCGGCGCCGTCGTGGTTTTCAACATGATGGGCAACGACGACGATACGGGCCCGATCGGCACCGCGCTCGGGTCGCCCTATTTCCTGGCGATCGCGACCGGTGAGGGCATGCTGCACGCGCGCAAGGATTACCAGCAGGCCATGCTCGAGGCTGGATTCACGCGCGTGGTCGAGGTCAGTGGCCTGCCGCTGAACCATGGCATGCTGGTCGCCCACAAGAACTGACGAACTCGCCAAGGTCTCCGAATCCGATGGAACTGCCAACACCCGTTTTCGACTATTTCACCGCTTTCCAGCGCAACCTCGGCTTTCTGACCCGGCAGGAACAGGAAAAACTGCGCCATGCGCGAGTCGCGATTGCCGGCCTTGGTGGCACCGGCGGTGCACAGGTGCATGCCCTCTGCCGCATGGGAATCGGGGCCTTCAATCTGGCTGACCCGGATGTCTTCGAGCTCGTCAATTTCAATCGCCAGATCGGCGCAACGATGAACTCGATCGGACGTGCCAAGACCGCCGTGATGGCGGAACTCGTGCAGTCGATCAACCCCGAAGCGGATGTCCGACTGTTCGCGACCGGCGTCAGTCCGGAGAACATCGCGCAGTTTCTCGATGGCGTCGACGTGGTGGTGGACTCGCTCGACTTCTACTGCTTCAAGGAGCGCTTCCTGCTTTACCGCAGCGCGCGCGAGCGAGGCATCTGGGTCATCACCTCGCCGCCTCTCGGCTTCGGCTTCACGCTTCTGGTCTTCGATCCCAAGGGAATGTCCTTCGAGGACTACTTTGCCTTCGAGGAGGGAATGAGCGAATTCGAACTGAGCGTGTCACTGATCGCGGGCATTGCGCCGCGACCCTGGCTGATGCAGTACCAGACTCAGGGTGGGCTTGATCCGGCGGGTCACCGCCTGCCGTCGGTCGGTGCTGCACCGTTCATGATCGCCGGGGTCATTGCCACCGAGGTGATGAACCTGCTCACCCGCCGGCAACCAAGCATTGCCGTGCCCGAACTGATCCAGTTCGACGCCCTTCTGCGCCGCTTTCGCCGGGCGCGTTACCGCTGGGGGATGCGCGGGCCGATCCAGCGGCTGAAGATTGCCCTGCTGCGCCGCAAGTTGCCGCACTGAGAGGCCGCGCTCGCGCCTCGCAAGAAAGGACACCCCGCGTGGCGCGACGCCAGGCTGGGTGTCCGTAGAGCGCGTCACGCAGCGGGCGCAAGAACCCGCTGCGATCACTGTCTGCTGCTGATCAGGCTGCCTTGCGGCGGCGGATTCCCGCCATTCCGAGAAGGGCAACACCCATCACGCTGAGCGTTGCCGGTTCGGGCAGCGCAATGCCTCGGATGTCGATGCTGCCGCTGGCGGCATAGCCGGCGGTGGCCGAACCGCTGTTGAACGAGCTGCCAAGCGCTGCATCGCTGCCGCCCGGGAAGGCGTTGGTGTCGAGGTAGACCTGCGCAGGACCGCCGGTGAAGCTCAGCAGGCCGTTACCCGCGCCACTGCCGATCGAGCCGAGGCTGCCGCTGAGGATGAACGAGTCGAGGGCGATCGGGGTGCCGACGCCGTCGAGGCAGGCGTCGGCAGCGGTGCAAAGCCGCGTCGTGGCGCCGGCGGCGTCAACCCAGAGATTGCCGGCCGAGATGGTCGCCTTGTCCGCCGCAAAGCTGCCGGTCGGGACGAACTCGGCCGCCGAGGTGTAGAAGTGGATCGATCCGCCGGAGAAGATGACGTTGAATGGCGGAGTCGCCGGAACGGCCGAGTTGATCGCCTGCGTCTTGTAGCTGTCGAACCAGTAGCTCAGGTAAACGCCGTTCTGGCCACGCGACCAAGTCACGTTGCCCTGCGAGTCCTTGATGGTGTCGATGCGACCGACGCCGGCCAGGATGTCGCCTGGGGCCAGAATCGGCACCGTGCCGTTGGAGGCAAGGCTGCCCTCATAGACGTCGCCCACTTCGAAATATGCGCCGCCGGCAAAGGTGACGCCATTGACGTTTGCCGCGCTTGCCGCACCCGCACCCATGGCCAAGGCGATGGCAAGAGCGATGCCAGTTTTCCTCATGATTGCTACTCCTCTTCTAGAAGATGACCCAAAGTTTCCCCGCACCTGGGTGCGCAGCGAAACAGGAGCAATATGTGTGCCAGTTAGAGGGGAGTTTCGCAAGTGGCTGCTTTAGAGTAAAAAAATCTCTTGGTCCGAAAAATGGTGGGTCTTGCGGGAATTCAGGTGTAAAAAAATCCGACACTCTTGGGCGCTCGCGAGCCTGTGGCAGCGTTGGCGAGCGCAGGCGGCGGGAGATCGTCAGTGGGCGGCCGCCGATCGTCGGTGCGACGAGGCGGATCGGTGCCCGGAAGCTACGGCTGCGGGCTTGTCTGGAGGGGGCTTTTGTGCCAAAGTTGTTCATGACGTCGGCGCATCGCTCATGTCCGATCGGGCCCCTGTTCCCGGCCGGCGGTGCCGACGCCACTGCGCAGGCGTCGTCGGCACCGCGCGGTGCGGGTTGCCGGTGGTACGATGTGCCCTGTCCATGGCGCGCTGATGACCGCGCACTGCCAGGGCTGTGGCGCCGCTTTCCCGGCGGGTGCGCATCCGATCCCCGTGACCGGAGGAGGCAGCAAGGCGTGAAGTGGTTTCGACGACTGGGTGAAACGTTGGGAATCGGACGCCCCGAGGCGCCCGCCAGTGCCCCCATGCCCAGCGACATCCAGAAGACCGTCATGGAGTTCTCCGTCATGGACCGGACGCGGCCGATGTCGTTCGAGCGTCCAGCACTGGCGGCCGATCATGTTTCCCGGGTCGAGCGCGAGCGCTTCAAGTTGCGGTTGGCGGGCAGCAGTCCGGAGCGTCGCCGATCGGCGACGGTGTTGGTCGAGAAGATGTACGGCTGGCGTGGCTACAAGCTTAGCGGCGATGCCGCCCTGGCCCGTCGCGAGGGAGCGCTGACGATCACCGGCCTGGTCTATGGACATCAGGGCGAGCCGGTCGGCACAGCAACCCTGCGTTTCGACGGCCCGGGAGGACTGCTGGCGGACGAACTTTATCCTGCCGAACTGAACAAGCTCCGCAAGGAAGGAAGGCGGCTTGTCGAGTACAGCAGGCTGGCGATCGATCGTGGCTTCGTGGATTCGAGGAAGGTCGTCGCCGCGTTGATGAATGTCTTTTACACCTGCGCCACCGCTGAGGGCTTCACCGATGCGATCATCGAGGTGAATCCGCGGCATGTGGATTACTACGTCAGCCGGGCCAACTTCGTCTGTATCGGCGAAGAGAGGCATTGCCCGCGCGTCAACGCGCCTGCGGTCCTGTTGCGTCTCGACTACGAGGTGGCTGCCCAACAGATCGCACTCTACGGTGGCAGGAAGAACGATCCGGCGGCCGGCAGGAGCCTCTACCGGTATTTTCTGGTGGGTGACGATCAGGAGGCATTGTCGGACCGCTTGCTGCCCGAACAGACGCCGCTGGATCAACAAGGGGAACGGCCGTGAGCAGTGACCACCACAACAGTGCAGCCCTGGCGGCCGATTGCCGGCTCGACCCCTGGCGATCGTTTCCCGGAGACCCACCGGTGACGGTTTTCTGCGACGGCGATCGGCGATGATGGACCTGCCCGACACGGTCGATACCGGCGCGGGGTTCAGCAGGTACTTCGAGATGCTGCCCGCGCTGAGCAGGGAAGAGCAGGAGCAGACCTATCGCCTGCGCCACCAGGTATATTGCGAGGACCTCGGGTGGGAGGAACGGCGGACCGATGCGTTGGAAACAGACGAGTACGACGCGCATTCGCTGCACTGTCTGGCTCGCAGCAGGCAGTCCGGCAATCTCGCCGGTTGCGTGCGCCTGGTGCTCACCCGCGCGAACGAGCCGAGTCACCCCTTGCCGTTCGAGCTGACCTGTGCCGATACGCTGGACCGGGTGCTGCTGGATCGCCTTGCCGGCAGTCGGCAGCGGATCGCCGAGGTGTCGCGCCTCGCCATTGTCCGTGACTATCGACGACGGCGTGGCGAGGAGAGTTCTCCCGGCACCCTGCTCGATTCGAGTTTCGGTACGGCCGAGCAGCCGCGTTTTCCCTATCTGCTGGTGGGGCTCTACATGGCGGTGTTTGTCGTTGCCGAGCGGCACCAACTGGATACGCTCTTCCTTCTCGTCGAGCCGCGGCTGTCCCGACACCTCAATCACCTCGGCATCGTCAACCGGCAGATCGGCGGCGCAGCCGAGCACAGGGGTTTGCGTGTTCCGGCCATGATCGACGTGCTGCAGGTGATTGCCAACCTCAATCCGCGGTTGCGTGGCATCTTCGACGTTGTCGCCGGCGAGATCGCAGCCGGCTATCGCGCCGCCGCCAGCGCTGCCGGCAGCCCGGACTCGTGCCCGTGAGCTCTCCGGTACAAACGCTGCAAGGCCGGGCCGCCGCTTGCCCCGGCGGCGTCATCGAGATGGATTTGCCATGGCTGTGACCGAGACACCACTGCTGCGGCTGAAACAGTTTGCCGGCTTGCTCGACGAGGCAGGCGGCGAAGACGGACTGCAACGACTGGCTGAAACGACCGCCCGGATACTGGACAGCGAGCGCTGTTCGCTGATGCTGCGCAGCGAGGATGAGCATTCGCAACTTCGCTGGCGGGTCTGTGCCAGCTTTGGCCCACTGCCGGAGCGTGCTTTTCTGGAGGAGGTCAGGGCGGGCGAAGGGATCGCTGGGCGCGTCGCCGCCAGTGGCGAGGCGCTGCTTGTCCCCGACATCGAGCGCTCCGAGTTCGTCGGTTGCGCCCGGCGGGCCGACGACCCGCGCAAGAGCCTGCTCTCGGCACCCGTTCGCCACGCGGGCGCGGTCATCGGCATTCTCAACGTCAGCGCACACCGCGCCGGGCGTGTCTTCGACATGGATGACCTGCAGCTGCTGGAGGTGGTTTCCCTGCTTGTTGGCAAGGCGATCCAGATACGCCAGTTGCAGGGCCTGCTCAACTCCCGTTTCGCCCAACTGGCACTGCTGGAACTGGCCGAGAAGGATCTCGGACAGGCACTGCCAAACCCGGATCAGGTGGCACGCATCGTCGCCCGCTCGTTCTACAAGGAGATGAATCGTGTCGGCCTCGGGCCGCGGCAGATCGTCAACGCCGCTTCCGAGATCATCGAGCAACTGAGCAGCAGCCTCGTTCGCCACAGCCGGCGGCTGGACCGGGAGGCGCCGGATGCGGCCGATGCGGCCGATGCGGCGGTTGCCGGGTTGACGCCGCCGCACGTGTGATGGGCTGCCAAAGGGAGGGCTGCCGGCGTTCGGGCAATCGCGGTCGCCGCGAGCATCGTTTGCCTGCTGGCGGTCCGCGGCCGCGCCGCCGATGATGCCCTGGCTGGAAAGCATCGGCCTGATCATGCTGTTGCTCGTCGGCTGGTTCTGGTTCGACGGTTTCCAGTCACGCGCGGCGGCGATGCACGCGGCGCGCGCTGCCTGCGCGGCGGACGGGCTGTTGCTGCTCGATGACACGGTGGCGCTGGCGAGCGTGCGCCTGGGGCGTGACGACGAGGGCAGGCTGCGCCTGCGACGGACCTATGATTTCGAGTACAGCGACACCGGCGACAATCGCTGTACTGCCCAGCTGACGCTGCTCGGCGACGAACTGCTGCTGCTGCGGCTGACGAAGGCTGCGGCCTCCGGGCCGCGCCTGCAGGTGGCTGATGGTGGCGGAGCGGCCGCTGACGGCCAGACCTCGGTTGCCCAACCACCGCGTCGCTGGTCGTGATGTGTCCGGCGCAGCCTGTGCTCGTGCTGCGGGAGTGGCGCAGCGGCCGGCGGGGATCATCCTCGGCGGGCGCTGCTGGCCGGCGAGCCAGCCGGCAGCCGCACCAGACCTAGAAGCCGGTGACAAGCTTGAGAAAGAACTTGTTGCCCTGGAAGCGGTTCTCGACGCCGGTTTCGTGGTTCCAGCTACCGACGAAACTCGTTCCCTTGTAGTTGTACTGGACCGCCGGGCCGTAGGCGAAAACCTTGCCGCGACGGCCGTCCGGCACCGCCCTGCGGCCGTTGACTTCGTCGTCGGTGGTCTGCGTCAGATAGTAGCCGGCGAGCCCGACCGCCCACGGGCCGAAGTGCTGGCCGACCAGGTAGTCCATGTGGAAGTCCTGGCCGGACTTGTAGTCGGTCTCGTTGTTCTTCGTCTTGATGTTGTACATCAGCTTCGCCGACGCCTCGAAACCGCCCTGGTTGAGGTAGGTGAAGGCGATGATCGGTTCGAAGCTGTAGTAATTGGCGCCGATGCTCTGCGTCGGATCATTGGCGTCGTACTTGCCGGTCGGCAGATAGATGTCGAGGCCGACGGTCAGGTGCCAGTCGGGCGGGAAATGCCAGCCAATGATGATCGGGTCGATGACGATGTCGCCGAGGCCAAAGGTGCTGCCGGTGCCGATGCCGGGAATCGGCGTGTGCAGCCGCTGGTATGCGACCGGTACGATAGCATGCACCGCCCAGTCGCCGCCGAGGATCTTCTGTCCAGTGACGTGAATGAAGCGCAGGGCATCGAAGGTGGCGTTGACGCTCAGGCCGGGAACCCTGTTGCCCTCGTTGTCACGGTAGTCCCCCTCGTAGTAGCCCAGGTAGTTGATGAAGTAGTTGCCCGGTGGCGGCAGGGCTCCGGCCATGAAGTTTTCGGAGCCGTTGGGGTACTGGTCGGGCCCCTCCTTGGCCACTGCCGCGGTGGCGGCGAGCACGACCGGCGCTGCCAGGAGCAGCAGCGTGTGCGCTTTGTGCATCGTCTTGATCTCCCTTGCTGATGTCGGTGCCTGCTCCGGCGAGCGCCGGATCGTTCCGCCGGCGGCGCGCCCCGCGCGTGACGCGGCCTGCATGTTACCACCTCGCGCACATGGTTGTCGTGCTGCCGACAAGGTCGGGCTTCCCTACGCCGCGGGCGGCTCCTCGCCACCGGCAATGGAGCGGCAGCCGGCGGTTGCCGGCAGGGGTACCATCATCGCCTGCCCGGGGGTCGAGCAGCCGGCGTCGCAACAGCGTCCGGGTTGCCGGTTACGCGTGATCGGTCGTGATTCATCGTGCAGCACGCCGCGCTCGAGAAGCCGCTCGACCAGCTCGACCTTGCTCCCGAGCGGGTAGTTGCGCCAGATTTCCTGCTTCATCGCTGCCGGCGAGCCGCCACCGTGCAGGCTGATCACCGAGTACCAGCCGCCCTGGTAAGACGCCGTCAGGTCCTCGACGAAGCGGGCGACTTCGATCCGCTTGTCGTAGGGAACATCCGGACTGGCGCGCAGAACCTCGGCCAGCGTCGCCGCCGTCGCCGGGTTGTGGTCTTCGTCCGGCCCAGGGAGGGCGACGATCAGCCCGCCGGAGACTTCGTGCGCCAGCCGGTGCATGTCGTAGATCTGGGTGGCGAGCAGGAGCTTGCCGATGTTGGCGAAGACTGGCTCGGGCATGAAGCTGCCGCTGTGCGGGTCGGGCGTGCCATATACGCTGGCCGCGACTCCGCAGGCAAAGAAGCCCTCGGTGATCTTGATCAGCTCGACCATCGGTTCGCGCAGGCTGGCCTTGCGGCCCGGGTCGAAGCCGTTCGCCTCGCACATCAGGGCGCCGGCGCCGATCAGCAGGTCACCAAAACCGGCACGCGCAGCGATGCAGCTATGCCGGTGGTGTGTGGCGTAATGGTAGGTCAGTGACGCCGAATGCTCCCACTCGCCGGCCAGGAACACCCTGTCCCAAGGGACGAAGACCCGGTCGAAGACGAGCACGGCGGTCGATTGGCCGTAGCGGCGCGAAAACAGTGCGGCCCCGTGTTCGAGCTTCTCGCCGGGTCGTCCTGCCGGGCGGGCGACCATCGTCAGTCCTGGTGCATCGACGGGCAGCGCGCAGCAGACGGCAAAATCGGCGTCGGCCGGACCCATGTTGCGGCTCGGCATGACGAGTATCTCGTGCATGTACGGCGCGCCGGTGACGATGGCCTTGGTGCCGGCAATGACGATTCCGTTAGCGAGGCGCTCGACGATGTGCACGTGGCTGTTGCGGTTCACCTGCTGGTGCGGGCGCTGCGAGCGGTCGCCCTTGGCGTCGGTCATGGCGATTCCGAGCGCCAGGTCGCTGTCCTGGACGTGTTCGAGGTAAGCGGCGAAGCGCGCCCGCCGCTCGTTGCTGCCGATTTCGGCGTCGACACGTGCGCAGAGCTGGTTGATCGCATTCAGCGCGTCGTGCGCCAGGTAGCGTTGCGCGCAGCCGGTTTCCTGGCACAGCAGACGCACCGCCTCGAGTTTGTTCAGCAGATCAGCGGCCGATTCATCGATGTGCAGCATGCGATTGACCGTCTGCCCGCGGCTCGTCTGCAGCGCGGTCATCAACGGCGCCTTCCGCGGATCGCGGGCAAAGTCGTAGGTGACCGCCAGGGCGTTGATTCCCGGTTGCAGCTCGCGACTGTCGGCGACCGACTCGAGCAGACGGCCGTCGAGATGGACCGTCGGCCGGTAGCGCCGCAGGGACTCGCGGTAGTCGTTGCCGCTCATCAGCCCATGGCTCGGCGGTGTGGCAGATTGGCTTGCGTTCATTCGTCCTCCTGCCGGCCGCGCATCCCGGCTGGGCCGTCACAGTCGCGACGTCGGCTGCGCCTAGCCCTCGCGTGCCGCACGCCGGCGGTCGTTGTCGGTGAGCAGGCGCTTGCGGATGCGGATGCTCTTCGGCGTGATCTCGACCAGTTCGTCGTCGTCGATGAATTCGACCGCCGATTCCAGCGTCAGTGCGACGGCGGGCACGAGCCGGACCGCTTCGTCGGTTCCCGAGGCGCGGATGTTGGTCAGCTGCTTGCCCTTGATCGGGTTCACCACCAGATCGTTCTCGCGGCTGTGGATGCCGATGATCATGCCCTCGTAGAGCTTGTCGCCGGGAACGGCGAACATCCGGCCGCGATCCTGCAGCTTCCACAGGGCGTAGGCGACCGCTTCGCCCTTTTCGGCGGAGATCAGGACGCCGTTGCGTCGTCCCGCGATGTCACCCTTGACCGGTGCGTACTCGTCGAAGACATGGCTGATCAGTCCGGTGCCGCGGGTGATGTTCATGAATTCACCCTGGAATCCGATCAGGCCGCGGGCGGGAATCCGGTATTCGAGGCGGACTCGGCCACGACCGTCGGCCGACATGTCCTGCAGGTCGCCACGGCGGTAGCCGAGCGCTTCCATCACCGCTCCCTGATGCGACTCGTCGACGTCGAGCGTCAGCATTTCGTAGGGTTCGCAGACTTCGCCCTCGATCTCCTTGAGAATCACTCGCGGGCGCCCGACCGCGAGCTCATAGCCCTCGCGGCGCATGGTTTCGAGGAGGATCGTCAGGTGCAGCTCGCCGCGGCCCGAGACGAGGAAGCTGTCGGTGTCGGTGGTCTCCTCTACCCGCAGCGCCATGTTGGTCAACAGCTCCTTGCGCAGCCGCTCGCCGATCTGCCGGCTGGTGACGTACTTGCCCTCGCTGCCGGCCAGTGGCGAGTTGTTGACCATGAAGGTCATGTTCAGGGTCGGTTCGTCGATCTTCAGCATCGGCAGCGCCTCGGGTCTCTCGCTGTCGGTGATCGTGCAGCCGATCGACAGATCCTCGATGCCGGTGACGAGAACGATGTCCCCCGCCACCGCTTCCTCCATCGGTACCCGTTCCATGCCGCGGAAGCCGAAGACCTGACCGACCCTGGCGTTCTTCGGTGCGCCGTGCTCGAAGCGGCCCGCCGCGTCTGCCTGGCCGTACATCACCGTCACCTGCTGCGCCGGCTTCAGACGGCCCCGCTGCAGGCGGCCGATGCCGATGCGGCCGATGTAGCTCGAGTAGTCAAGCGCCGAAATCTGCAGCTGCAATGCGCCGTCGATCCCAGCCGCCGCCGGTGGCGGCACATGATGGAGGATGGCATCGAACAGCGGTCGCATGTCCGGCGACGGCTTCGCGAGGTCGAGCGTGGCATGACCGTTGATCGCCGAAGCATAGATCACTGGAAAATCCAGCTGCTCGTCGTTGGCGCCCAGTTTGTCGAAGAGGTCGAAGGTATGGTCCACGACCCAGTCCGGGCGGGCGCCGTCGCGGTCGATCTTGTTCACGACGACGATCGGCTTCAGGCCGAGGGCGAGCGCCTTCTTGGTCACGAATCGCGTCTGCGGCATTGGTCCTTCGACCGCATCGACCAGCAGCAGGACGCCATCGACCATCGACAGCACCCGCTCGACCTCGCCGCCGAAGTCGGCGTGGCCCGGGGTGTCGACGATGTTGATGTGGATTCCCGCATAGTCGACGGCCAGGTTCTTGGCCAGGATGGTGATGCCGCGCTCCTTCTCCAGCTCGTTCGAGTCCATCATGCGCTCGGTGATGTGCTGGTGGGCGGCGAAGCTGCCGGCTTGCACCAGGAGCTTGTCCACAAGAGTGGTCTTGCCATGGTCGACGTGGGCGATGATGGCGATGTTGCGAACGGCGCGGGACATGTGGGCTGCGGCCTCTGGAGAAGGGGCGACATTCTAGCACGGCCACCCGCGGCTGCCGGTTTGGCAAAAAAAGCCGTGATGCGGGCTAGCGTTGGGTTGTGCCAGGCTGGTTGCGCATGAAATCGGCGGTGCTGAAGAATGCGGCCAGCAGCCTTTCGCGCAGCGGCTGCTCGATGCCGGTCGACTCCATCGCCAGCAGCATGCAGGCGACCCATTGGTCACGCTCCTCCTCGCCGATGGCAAAGGGCATGTGCCGGCGGCGGAGCATCGGCTGGCCGATGTGCTTGACGTAGAGGTCGGGACCACCGAGCCAGCCGGAGAGGAACATGAACAGCTTGTCCCGCGATGACTGCAGGTTCGCCGGGTGCAGCGCGCGAATGGTGGCGAACTGTGGCACCTGCTCCATCAGTTCGTAGAAGCGGTCGCACAGCCTAGTGACGGTCGTCTCGCCACCAAGCAGGATGTAGAGGCTCTGTTCCTGCATTGCAGTTGTTCGTTGTTTGCCGACGAGAGCGGATTGTACCCCCGACGACTGCTCTTGCCGCGGCGCAGCAACGGAATTGACAGGCGGCCGGCAATCGCTAGAATCCAGCCCTCGCCACGCGCCTGCTGTCGTTGGCCGGCGAGTGGCGGGCGCCGCTGTTCGTCAGCTCCGGCAGCCGCAACCAGGCGGCCGCCGCCGGCAACGATGACCGCGGCGACATTCCGGACGTCGGGGCGGCGAGTGCGGCCGGCGTGGCGAGCGCCTCGTGTCGGCGACCGACAGCGCGATCCTGGCGGCCGCGGCAGGAATTGCCAGATCGCCGTCGGTGGCGCACACTGCAGTTTTCCCGCATCGGCCGATGTATTTTTTGGGGGTGTCACATGACCGAAACGATTGTTGCTTACCTGCGAGCCAATGCCGAGCAGCTCGATGTCGATATGGCGGAGGCACTGCATATCCCGCTCGCCGAACTGCGCGACCAGATCGCCCAGCTGGCGGCTTCGGGAGACGTGATCTGCTGTCGGGTCACCCGCTTCATCGAGGGCCGCAAGATCGAAGGGATCAGTTGTCGCCTGTCGTGCGATCCGCCGACTCCGGCACGCGGACGCAAGCCGGGCGTCAAGAAGGACGATGATGTCGACGCCGGCACCTTCTGAAGGTTGGGCATGGTGGCTGCGGGTCAGCGCAGCAGATGCAGGGCGAAGTGACGCTTGATGAATTCCTGGAAGTTCTCGACACCCTTGAGTGCCAGTTGCAGTCGACCCAGCTCCATCGTGTTGAGCCGTTCGAGGGCGATGTAGTTGTCTGGCTGGCGTCCCTCGCGCACTGCCTCGACCTGTGCGCGCAGGCGCATCAGCACCAGGAAATCAAAGCTCTCGGAGATGGTCGCTGCCATCTTGCGGTTGATCACCTTGTCCCGGACCAGCGATTCGAGCCGCTGGTGCGTGCTGCCTTCGAGCTTTCCGGCCTGGATCGCCAGCGCCTTGACCCCTTCGGAGATGGCGAATATACCGGCTTTCTTGATTTCGAGCATGCCTGAATGCTCGCCGCCGCTTTCCGCCTTGATGCGGCCGAACCAGCCGATCGGCGGCGCGAAACGCAGGGTGTTCTCGACCATGCGCATGAGGAACAGCTTGTCGCGCCGGACGTGCGTATAGAGCTGGTCCTTCAGTTCCTGCTCGAACGAAGGGTCACCGAAGATGGTGCGGATGTCGACGAAGGTGCCGCAGCTCAGGACATGTTTCGGCGTTGGCGTCTGCAGCCAGCGGGCGAGCTGGTCGCGCCACTTGCCGAGGGGCTGCGCCGCCACTCCTTGTTGCTGGCCATGATGCCGCCGGGGCAGGGCGGGATGCCGATGGCGGTCAGCGAGTCGATCAGTTGCTGCGCAAAGTCCTCGATGCGGCCGATCTCGGCGGCGCCGAGTTCGTCTCCGTAGACGATCGCGTTGTCCTGGTCGGTGAGCAGCGTCTGTTCGCCGCGGCCTTCGCTGCCGAGGACGACGAGGGCGAAGCGCGCCGGCAGGTCGGCGAAGCGGTCCTGGCGCAGCAGGGCGATCAGGCGCAGCAGCACCTGGTCGTTGAGATGCGCGATCATGCGCACCAGGTCGCGCACGCTGCGTGTTCCCGCTCCGCCATCGCTGATGTGCAGCACCAGCCCCTGGATGCGCTCGAAGACGGTCCTGAGCTCCTCGAGGCTGCTCGCCCGCTCGATGTCGAGGACGAGCTGGTGCGGTGTGTTTGACTGCAGCCGGATGATGTCGCTGTCGGTGATGATTCCCGACAGCTTGCCCTTGCCATCGACCACCGCCAGGCGGTGGATGCGCTGGCGCGACATGCGGTAGAGTGCCTCGTAGAGCAGGGCGCTTTCGCGGATGACCGACAGCGGGCTGTTCATGATCGTCCGCACGTCGAGCGTAGACGGGTCGACGCCGGCGGCGACGACCTTGTTGCGCAGATCGCGGTCGGTCATGATGCCCTGCGGCAGCTGGTTCTCGAGGACGATCACGCTGGAGATGTTCTTCTCGCGCATGATTCCGGCGACATCGACGAGCCGGTCGTCGGGCGCGCAGGTGACGACCTCGCGCTGGCAAAAGTCCTTCACCGGGCGAAAGAAATGGCCTTCCTCAGACATCGGGCAGAGTCCTCCCTGTTGTGCGATTGTTGTTTGCCCGCGATGCCGTTCCGGATGAGCCGCACGGGCTGGGTGCGGCGCCTGCCCGCGGGCCGGATTCTATCATCCGCGGACCGCGGTCGAAGCGATGGTTGCCGGCAGACCGGAACCTGTGCCTGCACCGACCGCGCGCCAGGCTGCCGGCGTCCTCACCGATCCGCCGGCGCACTCTCGTCGTTCGCTAGCTGGCATCCGACGTCCGGTTTGTTTGGCGCTGCTTCCCTGTTTTTCGCCCGGTCTGCCGCTTCGTCATCGCCTGCCGCTGCGTCATCGCCTGCCGCGCGCATCTCGCGGCGCACCTGCCGGTGCAACGCCGCCTTCGCGAGCAAATGGGCGGTGATCGGCGCGGTGATGAAGAGGAACAGGAGAATCGCCAGTTCATGCAGGCTGACCGGCGTCGACTCGCTGCCGGAGAAGAAGATCGCCGAGGCGAGCAGGATCGCTCCGACGCCGATGGTGGTCGCCTTGGTCGGTCCGTGCAGCCGGGTCAGGAAATCGGGCAGGCGTGCGAGTCCGAACGAGCCGAGAAAGACGAAGAGGGCGCCGAGCACGATCAGCGCCGCGACGACCATTTCGCTGAGCGGGCTCATTCGATGATGTCGCCGCGCAACAGGAACTTGCACAGCGCAACGGTGCCGACGAAACCGAGCAGTGCCAGCAGCAGCGCGGCCTCGAAGTAGGCGGTGCTGGCGCTGCGGATGCCGAACAGCAGCAGCAGGGCGATGGCGCTGATGCCGAGCGTGTCGAGCGCCAGGATGCGGTCGCAGAGGTCAGGTCCGCGCAGCAGGCGGTAGAGGTTCAGCGCCTGCGCCGCTGCGATGAGCACGAAGGCGATTTCGAGGGCCGCGTTCAGCATGCGAAGATCTCCCGGAGTGGCCGCTCGTAGCGCTCCCTGATCTCGTCGATCAGCGCCTGCGGATCGGCTGCATCGAGGGCATGGACGAGCAGGATCCAGTTGCTCCGGTCGATGTCGATGGCGACCGTACCCGGGGTCAGCGAGACGACGCTGGCCAGCAGCGTCGCGACGAAGGGGTCACGCAGCTCGAGCGGCACTTCGACGAGGGCCGGCGACAGGCGGTGCAGCGGGCCGATGACCTGGCGTGCCACACGCCAGTTGGCGGTGACGATGTCGCAGGCAAAGACGGCGAGGAAACGCAGGGCCGGCAGCGGTCGGACGAGCCGCGGTGGCTGCGGCCAGAACGGCGCCGTCAGCCGCGGCACGACGAGCGCCAACACGCCGCCGAGGACGAGCAGGGCGAGCGACGCCGCGTTGGTGATCAGCACCCAGACGAGAAAGACGGCGAGCGAGAGCAGCGGTCGCGGCAGCAGCCGGTGCTTCATCATCGCGCTCCGTGGCCGGTCGCAGCTGCCCTCGCTCCGAGGACGCCAGCGACGTAGGCGCCCGGCGTCTGCAGCTGGCTGGCGGTGCGTTGCGCGTAGTCGCTCAGCGGGCCGGCAAGGATCGCCAGCAATGGTGCCGCAGCGACCAGCAGCAGGGTGGCGGTTGCCCGCTGCCAGTTGACCGCCGCTGTCGGTTGCGGTGGACGTTCGAGTGGCCGTTTCCAGAGCAGGATGCAGCCCTGGCGGGCGAGCGCCGCCATCACCAGGAAACCGGCGCCGAGGAGAACGATCCAGGTGACGGCGCCTGCCGCGGTCTGGCGCAGCGCGCTCAGCAGCATCAGCTTGCCGACGAAGCCGGCGAACGGGGGCAACCCGGCACTGCTAGCGGCGACGACGAGAAAAGCCAGTTTCACCCAGGTGGCGGTCGGTGGGCCGGCGCGGAAATCGTCGCCGCAGTCGCCGCGCTGCACGGCGACGATTCCGGCGATGAGGAAGAAGGCGGCGCCGGTCAGCGTCGATTGCAGCAGATAATAGATCGCCGCCGCGACGGCCCGCTCGTCGGTGGCGGCCGGCACCAGCAGCAGGCTGCCGGCCGAGAGCAGCACCAGCCAGGCGGCCATTGCCCGCAGGCGGTCGGCAGTGAGCGCGCCGAGCGCAGCGAAGACGATGGTCGCCAGCGCCAGGGTCGTCAGCCAGCCGGCGAGGAGATCGGGCATGGCCGGCGCCAGCGCCACCGCCTGCACGCGCAGGATGGCGACGATGCCGACCTTCGTCATGATCGCAAACAGCGCTGCAACCGGCGCCCCGGCCGCGCCATAGGTCGGCGGCAGCCAGAAGGACAGCGGCAGCAGGCCGGCCTTGAGGGCGAAGACGGCGAGCAGCAGGGCAAAGGCGAGGCGCGGGAGCGCAGCGTCGTGTCCGGTCTGCGTCAGGCGACTCGCCATGTCCGCCAGGTTGAGGGTGCCGAGCGTGCCGTAGAGCAGCCCGAGGGCAATCAGGAACAGCGCCGAGCCGATGAGGTTGAGGACGACGTAGCTGATGCCGGCGCGCGTCCGCGCCATGCCGCCGCCATGTGCCAGCAGTGTGTACGAGGCAAGCAGCATGACCTCGAAGAAGACGAAGAGGTTGAACAGATCGCCGGTCAGGAAGGCGCCGCAAAGACCGACGAGCTGCAACTGGAAGAGGGGGTGGAAGTGCTGCCCGCGCTCGTCGAAGCCGGCGCTGGCATAGAGCAGGGTCGCCAGGCCGAGGATGGCGCAGAGGAGGGTCATCATCGCCGCCAGGCGATCGACGACGAGGACGATGCCATAGGGTGCCGGCCAGTCGCCAAGCGCGTAGACACGCAGCAGACCGTCGTCGCTGAGCGCGGTCAGCCAGGCGCTGGCGAACAGCAGGAGAACGCTGGCGCAGAGTCCGATGGCGCGCTGCCAGGCGAGGCGGTTCCATGCCATCTGCAGCAGGGCGGCGGCAAAGGGGATGAGGATCGGCAGGATCGGCAGGTGGGCGCGCATCATGAGTTCCTGCCGGGGTCGACATGGTCGTCGCCCGATTCCGCCAGTGCGCGCAGGGCGAGCATCGCCAGGTAGCCCGTCATGCCGAAGCCGATGACGATCGCCGTCAGTACCAGTGCCTGCGGCAGCGGATCGGTATAGCTGGCGCCGGCACGGATCAGCGGTGGCGCGTCGAGCTGCAGGCGGCCGCTGGCGAACAGGAAGAGGTTCACGGCGTAGGAGAGGAGGGTGAGACCGAGCAGCACCGGAAAGGTCCGCGCGCGCAGGATCAGAAAGACGCCACAGGCGGTGAGGACCGCGATGGCGGTCGCCAGCAGCGCTTCCATCAGGCCTGTCCCTCGCTGCCGGTGTGTGCGCGCAGCGACAGGCGGCCCAGTCCCGAGAGGATGGTGACCACGACGGTGACGACGACGACATAGACGCCGAGGTCGAAGACCATCGCCGTCGCCAGTTCGATGTCGCCGAGCAGCGGCAGGTGAACGTGCCCGTGTGCGCTGGTCAGGAAGGGGCGGCCGAACGGCCAGCTCGCGACGCCGATGCCGGCCGCCAGCAGCAGGCCCAGCGCGAGCAGCGCTGGCGGCTTCTGCGGCAGGCGTGGCTGGGCGAAATCGATGCCGTTGGCGAGATACTGCAGGATCAGCGCGACGCTGGTGATCAGGCCGGCGACGAAGCCGCCGCCGGGCACGTTGTGGCCGCGCAGGAAGATGTATACCGAGACGGTCAGCGCCAGTGGCAGCAGCGGGCGCATCAGCATGGCGAGAAACAGCGGATGCACGTCACTTGCCCAGCGGCGACCTTCCGCGTCGTGCGCCGGCGCTCGCAGCGTCAGCCGGTCGAGCAGCGCCTGCGAGGCGAGCGCGACCATCGCCAGGACGGTGATCTCGCCGAGGGTGTCGAAGCCGCGGAAATCGACCAGGATGACATTGACCACGTTGGCGCCGCCGCCTCCCGGAACCGACTGCTGCAGGTAGAAGCCGGAGATCGAGGCCAACGGCGCGCTGAGCATCAGCAGCGTCAGCAGCCCCATGCCAGAACCCGCCAACAGCGCCAGAACGAGGTCGCGAACCAGCCGCGGCGCGCTGCTCTTCGGCGCGCTGCGTGGCGGCAGATAGTAGAGCACGAGGAGCATCAGGATGATCGTCCCCATCTCGACCGCCAACTGCGTCAGTGCCAGGTCCGGCGCCGACAGGCGGATGAAGGTCAGCGTCACCGCGAGACCGACGAGGCTGACCAGAATCACCGCCAGCAGCCGCTCGCGGTAGAGTGCCGTCGCACCGACGGCACCGAGCAGAAGGACGCAGAGGGCGGCGACCGCGGCTTCGTCGGCGACCAGCCCCGGCACACGAATGCCGCCGCCGGCCGGC
Organism: Candidatus Accumulibacter similis; assembly: GCA_013347225.1. NCBI lineage: Bacteria > Pseudomonadati > Pseudomonadota > Betaproteobacteria > Candidatus Accumulibacter > Candidatus Accumulibacter similis. Next base: position 1,799,285 of record CP054595.1, read on the forward strand.
CCGGAGACATATCCCCAGGTTCCAAGCAGGACGACGAAGGCGAAGAGCAGCGCCGCGTAGCGCTGCAGCGAACCGTTGTCCAGCAGCGCGACGCCGCGCCCGGCGCTGAGACTGAGGAAGCGGTAGAAACGCTCGAAAGCGGTGCGCGCGTGCATGCGCGGCAACTGCTCCTGCCAGGCGAACAGCGGCCGGCGCAGGGAGTAGATGAGGACGCCGCCGGCGAGTGCCAGCAGGCTCATCAGCAGTGGCTGGTTGAACCCGTGCCAGAGTGCCAGGTGGAAGTCAGGCAGCGGTCCCTGCAGCGTCGCGCCGGCCGCCGCGTCGAGCAGGGGCGCCACCGTCCACGCCGGCAGGACGCCGACCAGCAGGCACAGCAGCACCAGCAGTTCGATCGGTGCGCGCATCCAGCGTGGTGGCTCGTGCGGCTGGCGGGGCAGATCGATCGGCTCGCCGTTGAAGAACACGTCGTGCACAAAACGCGCCGAGTAGGCGACGGCGAGCATGCCGGCGACCGTTGCCAGCAGCGGCAGCGCCCAACTGATCGGTTCGGCGTAGCGGACGGTCTCGGCGAAGAACATCTCCTTGCTCAGGAAGCCGTTGAGCAGCGGCACGCCGGCCATCGAGCCGGCGGCGATGATCGCCAGCGTGGCGGTGATCGGCATGTAGCGGAACATGCCGTTGACCCGGCGCATGTCGCGCGTGCCGCATTCGTGATCGACGATGCCGGCGGCCATGAACAGCGAGGCCTTGAAGATGGCGTGGTTGATGATGTGGAAGATGCCCGCAATCACCGACAGCGGCGTGTCGAGGCCGAAGAGCAGGGTGATCAGACCGAGGTGGCTGATGGTCGAATAGGCGAGCAGGCCCTTGATGTCATTGCGGAAGAGCGCGATCGCCGCGGCATAGACGAGGGTCACCGCACCGGTGCCGCCGACCAGCCAGAACCACAGATCGCTGCTGCCGAGGGCTGGGTAGAGGCGGGCGAGGAGGAAGACCCCGGCCTTGACCATCGTCGCCGAATGCAGGTAGGCCGACACCGGCGTCGGTGCTGCCATGGCATTCGGCAGCCAGAAGTGGAAGGGAAACTGCGCCGACTTGGTGAACGCGCCGAGCAGGATCAGGATCAGCGCCGGCGCGTACAGCGGGTCGGAGCGAATCCGCGCACCGGCCTCGAGGACCACCGACAGTTCGTAGCTGCCGACGATCTCGCCGAGCAGCAGAACGCCGGCGAAGAGCGTCAGACCACCGCCGCCGGTGACCGCCAGCGCCATGCGCGCGCTGATGCGTGACTCGTGCTTGTCGCTGCGGTAGGCGACGAGGAGAAACGAGGAGAGGCTCGTGACCTCCCAGAAGACGAGCAGCAGCAGCAGGTTCTCGGCCAGCACGACGCCGAGCATGGCGGCCATGAACAGCAGCAGGATCGAGTAGAAACGCCCGAGCCGGTCCGTCTCCGGCAGGTACCAGGCGGCATACAGGACGACGAGCATGCCGATGCCGAGAATCAGCAGGCAGAAGAGCAGACCGAGGCCGTCGAGCCGCAGGCTGAAGTCGAGTCCCCAGGCCGGCAGCCAGGCGACCCGGAAGATCTGCGTCTGGTCGGCGAAGGCGGCGGCGGCCAGACGCAGCAGCAGCCCGAGACAGCCCGCCATGACCGCGGCAGCTGCGAGTGCCGCGACCGCCCTGCCGTAGCGCTGCAGCAGCAGCGGCAACAGGCAGCCGGCGAAGGCGAGAGCCGGAATGGCCGCGAGCAGCAGGCTCGAATCGCGGGGAAGCTCCATTGCCGAAGCGCCAGTCGAGGATGTCGGAAGCGCCATTATAGGGGTCATTGTGGGCAGAAGCGGCCACTCGCCGTTCTGGCGTGGATCGTCGCCGCTCCTGCCGGTGCACAGTCGCAGCAGCCGATCGCGCGCGTTGCGTCCCGGTCTGCTGGCGACGATTCCTGCAGCAGCACCCGCCTGCGCGTCGGGCGCCGTTGCGCGCCAGCCGGGAGGCGGGCCTGCTCGCCCGTCATTGTCCCGTAACATTGGGGGCCTAAGCTGCGCCGGTCGAGCCTCCTTTCCGCAACCCGAAGCGAGTCCATGCACCATGAGCGATCACCTGAGCAAACAATTCGATCTCGAACTCGAGAACATCCGGACCCGCATCCTGCAGATGGGCGGCCTCGTCGAAAGGCAGGTGCTGGCGGCGGTGGATGCCTTCAGCAGCGGCAACCTCGACGAAATGCAGCAGGTCATCGGCAACGATCGCGAGGTCGATGCGCTCGAGGTGGGCATCGACGAGGACTGCACGCTGCTGATCGCCCGGCGGCAGCCGACGGCGCGTGATCTGCGGCTGGTGATGGCGATCTCGCGCATCGTTACCGATCTCGAGCGCGTGGGCGACAAGGCGTCGAAGATTGCCCGCATGTCGCAGAAGCTGCATCAGTCGGGCGCGCAGCGCATTCCGCGGCTGTCCGACGTGCATCACTGCGGGCGGCTGGCGAGCGACATGTTGCAGGGCTCGCTCGATTCGCTGGCACGCATGGACGTGGACGCCGCCCGCCGGGTGATCGGCGCCGACAAGGCGATCGACGCCGCTTTCAACGCCATCCTGCGGCAGTTGATCACCTACATGATGGAGGATCCGCGAACCATCAGCGAGGCGCTCGACATCATCTGGATCGCCAAGGCGATCGAGCGCGTCGGCGACCACGCGACGAACATCGCCGAGAACGTGATCTACATCGTCAGTGGCATCGACATCCGGCACAGCGCGGTCGCCGCCAGCAAGACGGACGAAGCATGACGCGCAGCGAAGCCGCTCGGGCGCAGGTTCTTGTCGTCGAGGACGACAAGGGAATCCAGGAACTGCTGCGCTTCACGCTCGTCTGCGGCGGCTACCAGCCGGTCTGCGTGGACACGGCCGAGCAGGCGGAGATCCAGCTTGCCGGGACGCTGCCGGACCTGGCACTGATAGACTGGATGCTGCCCGGCAAGTCGGGCCTGGTGCTGACGCGCAAGCTGCGTGGCGAGCGGCGGACGCGGCGGCTGCCGATCATCATCCTGACCGCGCGCGGCGAGGAGGCCGATCGCGTTGCCGGGCTCGAAGGCGGTGCCGACGACTACATCGTCAAACCGTTCAGCCCGAAGGAACTGATGGCGCGCGTCCAGTCGGTACTGCGCCGCTGTGCGCCCGAGTTCGCGGCCGGAACGATGACGGTCGGGCAACTCGCGCTCGATACCGTGGCCTACGAGGCGCGCGTCGCGGGCCAGCGGATCAACCTGACGCCGACCGAATTCCGCCTGTTGCGATTCCTGATGGCCAATCCCGGACGCGTCTACTCGCGCCAGCAACTGCTTGACAGCGTTTGGGGCGACCATGTGTATATCGAGGACCGCACGGTGGACATCCACATCCGCCGCCTGCGTGTCGCGCTCGGGCCGGCTGCCGAACATCTGGTGGAGACGGTGCGCGGTGCAGGCTACAAGCTCAGCGCCCAGCCAGGGTCACCGCCGGGCGCGGCATGACTGGAGCCGGTCGCTGGTGCACGCGCATCGTTCTCACCGGTGTACTGCCGGTGGTCGGCCTCGCTCTGCTGGTAGCGGCGATCCATGGTGTCACCTGGGGCTGGGCGGTGGCAGCCGTCGGCTTCATGCTCGTCGTCATGCTGCAGACACGCCGGCTGGCATTGCTCGCGGTCTGGATCGACGGCCCGCAGCCAGCCGAGGTGCCCGACTCGGGCGGTGCCTGGGGCGAGGTGTTCCGCAAGCTGGCGCGCAAGCTTCGTTTGGACGCACGCGCACTGGCCGAGGTCGAGGCCAGCCTGCGCTCGTTCAGCGAGGCCATGGACGCCGTCCCCGATGGACTCGTGGTGCTTACCGACGATCATCAGGTGCAGTGGGCCAATCGCGCTGCCGGCGAGCACCTGGGAATCCGGCTGCCGCGTGATCGCGGGGCGATCATCGAGCAACTCGTGCGCGCGCCGGGCTTTGCCGAATACCTCGGCAGTCCGGCCGGGCAGTCCCCCTTCATCCTGCAGTCGGCGGCGGCGCGCAGCCGGGTGTATTCGCTGCGCGCGGTGCCGCTGGGCGAATGCAATACCCTGCTGGTCAGCCTCGACGTCACCGACGCCAGGCGCGTCGAGGCGATGCGCAGCACCTTCGTCGCCAACGTCTCGCACGAGCTGCGCACGCCGCTGACGGTGGTCAGCGGTTTCCTCGAGCACTTCGGCGACGAAAGCGCGATGAGCGCCGAGGAACGGCAACACTTTGCCCGCCTGATGAGCGAGCAGACACGGCGCATGCTGAGCCTGGTAGACGACCTGCTGACGCTGTCGCGCCTCGAGGCGGAAGACGCGCCCGCCAGCGAGGAAGACATCGACATGGCCGACCTGCTGGCACAACTCCGTGCCGAGGCAGAGAGCCTCAGCGCCGGCCGCCATTGCCTGCAGGTCAGTTGCAGGGGGCCCGGCTTGCGCGGCAACCGCAATGAACTCCACAGCGCCTTCGGCAATCTGGTGTCGAACGCCATCCGCTACACGCCGGCCGGCGGCGAAATCCGCGTCAGGTGGAAGCTGCGCTCCGGTGTCGGCGTCTTCTCGGTTCGCGACTCGGGCGTCGGCATCGCCGCCGAACACCTTCCTCGCCTGACCGAGCGCTTCTACCGCGTCGATCGCGGTCGCTCGCGCGACACCGGCGGTACCGGTCTCGGGCTGGCCATCGTCAAGCACATCCTGCTGCGCCATCAGGCGGCACTGGTCATTGATTCGGAACCCGGTGCGGGCAGCAATTTTCGCGCCGAGTTCCCCGAGTGGCGGCTGCGGCCGCAACTGTCGACCGCGGCGCAGGCGGACGGCGAGGCTGAGGTGCCGGCCGGTCGTTGACCGAGTTCCCGGACTGCGGTATACGACGAATCTGGGTAGTCCGCCGGCTGTGGCCTTGTCCGGCGAGGCTCCGCTGCGGGCCCGCGGGGGGCTGCCGACTCGATCGAGAAACCAAGGGGAGCGGTGATGGAACGGGAAGCTATGGAGTATGACGTGGTGGTTGTCGGAGCCGGTCCGGCGGGACTGAGCGCCGCCATCCGCCTCAAGCAGTTGAATCCGGAATGGTCGGTGATGGTGCTGGAAAAGGGTTCCGAGGTGGGGGCCCACATCCTCTCCGGTGCGCTTTTCGAGGCCCGGGCGCTCGACGAGTTGCTGCCCGACTGGCAGACCCGCGGTGCGCCGGTGACGACACCGGTGTGCGAGGATCAGGTCTTTCTCTATCGCAGCGAGACCTCGGCCGTCCGCCTGCCGGGTTTTGCCGTTCCGGCGCCGATGCACAACGATGGCAACTGGGTCATCAGCCTCGGCTCGCTCTGTCGCTGGCTGGCCGAGCAGGCGGAGGCTCTGGGCGTCGAGATCTTCCCGGGCTTTGCTGCTGCCGAACTGCTCTACCACGACGACGGTTCGCTGAAGGGGGTGGCAACCGGCGACATGGGACGCGACAAGCATGGCGAGCCAAAGGACAGCTTCCAGCCGGGGCTCGAACTGCACGCCCGCTACACGCTCCTTGCCGAAGGTTCGCGCGGGCAACTGGGCAAGGAGCTGATCGCCCATTACGATCTCGCTGCCGCTGCGACCGCCCAGCACTATGGTCTCGGCATCAAGGAACTGTGGGAGATCGACCCCGCGAAGCACCGGCCCGGGCTGGTCGTGCATGGCGCCGGCTGGCCGCTGAGCGAACACGGCGCCACCGGCGGCTCCTTCCTCTACCATCTCGATGACCGGCAGGTGGTCGTCGGGCTGATCGCCGACCTCAACTATGCCAACCCGTACCTGTCGCCGTTCGAGGAGTTCCAGCGTTTCAAGCGGCAGTCCGAGATCAGGAAATACCTCGATGGCGGCAAGCGGCTGTGCTACGGAGCGCGGGCGATCACCAAGGGGGGGTTCAACAGCCTGCCGAAACAGAGCTTCCCCGGCGGCCTGCTGCTCGGTTGCGATGCCGGCACGCTCAACTTCGCCAAGATCAAGGGCATCCACACGGCGATGAAGTCGGGAATGCTCGCTGCCGAAACGGTCGCTGCCGCGCTGCAGGCGGGTGACCAGGGGCGCAGCGATCTCGTCGGGTATGCCGCGGCTTTTCGCGAGTCGTGGCTGTACAGCGAACTCCACCAGGCGCGCAACTTCGGACCGGCGCTGCACAAGTTCGGCACCTTCCTCGGTGGTGCCTTCAACTGGATCCAGCACAACCTCTGTGGCGGCCGCATGTTCTTCACGCTGAAGGATCGCAGCAGTGACCACGGGCAACTGGCGCCCGCCTCCCGATTCCAGCCGATCGAGTACGAACGGCCGGACGGCAAGCTGACCTTCGACCGGCTGTCTTCGGTGTTCATGTCGAACACCGCGCACGAGGAAGAGCAACCGGTCCATCTGCAACTGCTCGACAGCAGCAAGGCGATCGCCATCAACTACCGCGAATACGCGTCGCCGGAGCAGCGCTACTGTCCGGCCGGGGTGTACGAGATCGTCGAGGAAGAGGCCGGCCCACGTCTGCAGATCAACGCTTCGAATTGCCTGCACTGCAAGACCTGCGACATCAAGGATCCGACACAGAACATCCGCTGGGTCGCTCCGGAAGGGGGCGGCGGTCCGAACTATCCCAACATGTGAGTCCGCCTCGCCGGCGGCCTGGCGTCCGCCTGCAGGGCCTGGCCGTCAGCCCGCCTCGCCGTGGCGGGCCAGGGCCCAGCTGACGTGCTCGCGCACCAGCGCCGACGGGTGGTCGAGCCGCGAGCGGAGCGCGGCGACGATCCCGGGGGTGCCGCGGCGGGAGTTGCCGAGGGCGACGGCCACGTTGCGCAGCCAGCGCTCGTGACCGATGCGGCGGATGGCGCTGCCCGCCAGGCGACTGTCGAATTCGCTTGCAGTCCACGCGAAGAGCGTTGCCAGTGGCGTCGCGTCGAGGCCGTTGCGGACGGCGAAATCGGCGTCGCCGAGGTGGGCAAAGCGGTTCCACGGGCAGCCGAGCTGGCAGTCGTCGCAACCGTAGATGCGGTTCCCGATCAGCGGACGCAGCGGCAGCGGGATGGCGCCGCGCAGTTCGATCGTCAGGTACGAGATGCACAGGCGGGCGTCGACCTCGTAGGGGGCGACGATCGCCGCCGTCGGGCAGACGTCGAGGCAGCGGCGACAGTCACCACAATGATCAACAGCGGGCGGGTCGGCGGCCAGTGGCAGGGTGCAGTAGATCTCGCCGAGAAAATGCCACGAGCCCTCGCGCGTCAGTGAGAGGGTATGCTTGCCGCGCCAGCCGACTCCCGACTGGCGCGCGAACTCGGTCTCGAGCACCGGTGCCGAGTCCGAGAAGACGCGGCAGCGGCAGGGCTGGCCGAGCGCTGCGGCGGCTTCCTGCAGGCGTGCGGCGAGCTTCTGCAGGCGGCCGCGCACCGTCCTGTGGTAGTCGCGGCCGAGGGCATAGCGCGAGACGTAGCCGAGCCGGTCGTCGGCCAGCACCGCCGCGGCATCGGCGGCTGCCTCCGGGAGGTACGGCAGGCGGGCCGAGATCACCGTCCGCACGCCGGGCAGCAGTGCCTGCGGTGCCAGGCGCAGCGGCGCATGTTTGGCCATATAATCCATCGCCCCGTGCCGCCCCAGTGCGAGCCAGCGCAGCAGCCCTGGTGCCGCTGCCGACAGGTCGATGCCGCTGATGCCGATGGCGGCGAAGCCGAGTTCAGTTGCCCAGGCCCTGATCCGGCGCGGCAGCCCGGCCACGTCGCTGGCGGTCTCCGGCAACGCGCCGCCTGCTGCTTGCTGATCACCTGTTTCGGAGTTCTCTTCGTGCATAGTCCGGATGATAACCAGTCCGCACTGCGCCTGCACCTGCCGGACGCAGCCGCCACCGCGCGCGTCGGCGGTGCCCTGGCGCCGTTGCTCAAGCCGGGAATGGTCGTTGCGCTGGACGGCGACCTCGGCGCCGGCAAGACCACCCTGGTGCGCGCGTTGCTGCGCGCCTGCGGCCACCGCGGTCCCGTCAAAAGCCCTACGTATGCGCTGGTTGAAATTTATGTGATTTCGAGGATATACTTCTATCACTTTGATTTCTATCGTTTCAACTTTCCGGAAGAGTTTCTGGATGCTGGGCTTGGCGAGTATTTCCGCGACGATGCCGTTTGCCTGGTCGAATGGCCGCAGAATGCGGCCGGGTACATGCCCACGGCAGACCTCGTGTTGCGCCTGCACTTCGCGCAGCGGGCAAGGGAACTGGAGATCGTCGCCGGCAGCGAGGAGGGTCGAGAATGTCTGATGGCGCTGAGGAGCGGCTGGTCGCCCGCCGCCGGCTGATCAAGTTTACCGGGGCGTCACTGCTGTTGACGGTGAGCCCGCTGTCGCAGGCGGCGTCCGGCCGCGCGGCCAGCATCATGGCGGTGCGCGTCTGGCCGGCAGCCGACTACACCCGGGTGACGATCGAGCACAGCGCGCCGCTGAAATACACCCATTTCCTGGTCAGGGATCCCGATCGTCTGGTGGTGGACCTCGAGGGCGTCGAGTTCAACGGCGTCCTCGACGGGCTGGCGGGCAAGGTCGCCGCCGATGACCCCAACATCCGCCTGCTGCGCGCCGGGCGTCACAAGCCGGGCGTCGTTCGCGTGGTGATGGAACTCAAGGGAGAGGCCAACCCGCAGGTCTTCGAGCTGTCGCCAGTCGGCAGCTACGGGCACCGGCTGGTGCTCGATGTCTATCCGTTGAATCCACCCGATCCGCTGCTCTCGTTGCTCGACCGCAGCGAGGCGTCGCCGGCGATGGTCGAGAGCAGGACCGCCAGCCGGCCGGAAAGCCGCAGCGAGGCGCGGGTTGAGGCCGTGGCCGAGAACCGGCGAGCATTGAAGAGTGAGCAGGCGCCCGCCGAACAGAAGACAGCAGGCAGGAGTCAGGGCCGGCCGGTGGTCGATCGCCTGGTGACCATCACCCTCGATCCCGGGCACGGCGGCGAGGATCCGGGCGCAGTCGGCAGCGGTGGCAGCTACGAGAAGAACGTGACGCTGGCCGTTGCACGGCGGCTGAAGGCGAAGATCGAGGCAGAGCCGAACATGCGCGCGGTCCTCACCCGTGACGCCGACTACTTGGTGCCGCTGCAGGCGCGCGTGCAGAAGGCGCGCCGGATCCAGTCGGACCTTTTCGTCTCGATCCATGCCGACGCGTTCGTCCGGCCGGATGCCAACGGTTCGTCGGTCTTCGTCCTCTCGGAGAGCGGCGCCTCGAGTTCGGCCGCGCGTTATCTGGCACAGAAGGAAAACGCCGCCGACCTGATCGGCGGGGTGAACATCGATGTCAAGGATCCAGTGCTGGCGCGGACGCTGCTCGACCTCTCGCAGACGGCGACGATCAACGACAGTCTCAAGCTCGGCAAGGCCGTGCTCGGTGAGATCGGCGGCATCAACCGCCTGCACAAGGCGAACGTCGAGCAGGCGGGATTTGCCGTCCTCAAGGCGCCCGACATCCCGTCGATCCTGATCGAGACGGCGTTCATCTCGAACCCCGAGGAGGAGAAGAAGCTGAACGACGACGCCTATCAGGACAGGATGGCCGAGGCGATCCTCTCGGGGATCCGCAAGTATTTTGCCAAGAACCCGCCGCTGGCCAAGTCGAGGCTGGCGAGGCTCGACTGACGCGGCGGTGCGCAGGCTGCGGCGCCGGTCGCCAAGGGGCGGTTCGTGCCAGCAGACAGGAACAAGGGGTTCCAAAAGCCCGCAGGCACTGCTAGAATCGCGCTCCTGCATGGGTGGTAGCCATCGCCGTGCCGCTGTAGCTCAGTCGGTAGAGCAGCGCATTCGTAATGCGTAGGTCCCCAGTTCGATTCCGGGCAGCGGCACCACAAAGAATCAAGCACTTGGCCTCGGTCGCAAGCCGGGGCTTTTTTGCGGGGTTACGCCGGGGTTACATTTGCCGTTTTTGCTTCGTGGTTTTGCCCGCCGTACCGGATCCCGTTTCCGGCCCAGTTGGCGCTTCTTGACCGCCACCGCCAGCAGCATCGCGTTGCCCTTGACGACCCTTCGCCGTTACGCAGTAGCGCCTGGCGCCGGGTGCCCGTGGCTTGACCAGGGGCGCAAGACCCTTGCAATCCGCATTGGTACCGCCGTCGAGGGACTTCATTACGCAACGAGGTTTAGCTGCGGCGGATGCACCAGCGGTTGGCCTCGTCGCTTTCGGCGCGGCAGATGGACGCAAACGCAATTCGTTGGGGAAGCACTGATTCGATAGCCCCCGTGGACGATGCCCTTGGTATGATCTGCACGTCGCCGCTGATGGGATTGTGACGCCTATGGCGGCAAGGCATGGGCACCGAAGCGCGGGGTTCGAGACGGATCGAAGAGGAGGAGCGGTATGGGCGTATCAGTCGTCACAGGTGCCAATCGTGGAATCGGCCTTGAGTTCGCGCGACAGCTCAAGGCACGCGGAGCGAGCGTGGTTGCGGTCTGTCGCCAGCACTCGCCGGGGCTTGACGCGCTCGGGGTGCGCGTCGAAAGTCCGATCAACCTGACCGACCCTCTGGCGTGGCCCAAGCTCGCCGAACGGCTCGCACACGACGAGATTGACCTCCTGATTCACAACGCAGGATTGCTCGTTGCCGACTCCCTCGAAGAGGTCGCTGCCGACCAAGTTCGCGCGCAGTTCGAAGTGAACGCCATGGCGCCACTCTTTCTCACGAGGGCCCTCTCGTCCCGCCTGCATCCGGGCTCGAAGGTCGCGCTCATCACCAGTCGCATGGGCTCCATGGGCGACAACACCTCCGGAGCATGCTATGGCTACCGTATGAGCAAGGCTGCGCTCAATGCGGCCGGTGTCTCCCTCGCCCACGACCTCAAGCCGCGAGGGGTCGCTGTGGTCATCCTGCACCCAGGCTTTGTGCGCACCAAGATGACCGGCGGCCACGGCCAGATCGATCCGGACGAGTCCGTTCGCGGGCTCCTGCAGCGCATCGACGAACTCAAGATCGAGACCACTGGAAGATTCCTGCACCAGAATGGCGAAATCCTGCCGTGGTGAAGTAGTCCCCTGGTCCCACGGCGGTCATGGTCCGCTGACGGCCACAACCAGGCGGTGGAGGCTTTTCTCGAAAGGCGACGTTGACCGGGCCGTTCAGAGCGCAAGCAGCCATCCGACCGAGGATGTCGATTTCCTGGCCTGACCGACCGCTATGCCTCGGGAAGCCGCCGGTGAGTTAGGATGGCGTCGGTCGGCAGCCGGCCAGAAGCGGAAATTCGACACGTCGAAAGAGCTGCCATTTGAAGGACTGTTCCACTTCACAACCCGCCAGACGGCCTACGCGAACAACTCGGCTTAACCGACCATCGACCACGGTCAGTGCGTGCAGCCGGCTTGCTCTGCCAAACGGCCCTTCGAGACTGTCTATGGAGGCCGCTGCGATTCAGACCTAGAAGATTTCCCAACAGCAAACACGCTTGTCCCCCCCAATGCTTGGGGCCGAAAGGCAAGAAACCTGGGCTTTGCGAGGGCTTGCGCTTGGCAAGCTTCAATTGTTAACTGGAGGCTGGCCACGGCGCACATCTTGGCGAAGTCAAATTCTTTCTGAAGAAAGATCATGGAACCTACGAACAAGAACTCAAAAAGCAACCATCCCCCGGCAGAGCCGGGGGCTTTCCCGGTACGGGCAGCGTCCCTCGTCAGGATCGGCTAGGTCATCTCTATCCCCGCGAGTTTCGACATCGTCGGACCGCCGCCAGAATCCCGCGCAGGATCTCGATCGGCGGTGGCGGGCAGCCGGGCACGGCGACGTCGACCGGAATGACGTTGGCGACGCGTCCGCTGCTCGCGTAGCTCTCGCCGAAGAGTCCTCCGTCGCAACCGCAATCGCCGACGGCAACTACCAGCTTGGGCGCCGGCGTGGCCTCGTAGGTTCGGCGCAGGGCCTCCTCCATGTTCCGCGAAACCGGTCCGGTGACCAGCAGCATGTCGGCATGGCGCGGGCTGGCAACGAACTTGATGCCGAGCCCTTCAATGTTGTAGTAGGGGTTGTTCAGCGCGTTGATCTCGAGTTCGCAGCCGTTGCACGAACCGGCATCGACCTGCCGGATGGTCAGCGCCTGGCCGAGAATGGCAAGCAGTTGGTGCTGAATGCCCTCGCCTTCGACGCCCAGCGCGGCGCTGAACTCGGGCGCCGCTTCGCTGCGGATGCCCTGGCCTGCGATCTGTTTGAGGATGCGCCACATCAGAGGTCGTGCCCCGCGTAGCTGAGGTTGAAGGACTTGTTGATCAGCGGGAAGTCCGGAACGATATTGCCGATGACTGCGTGCTCGAGCACTGGCCAGTTCTGCCAGGAGGGGTCGTGGCAGTGGCAGCGACGGAGGCAGCTGGCGCCCTGCTCGCCGTCCCATTCAAGGGCGACAAAGACTTCGCCGCGCCAGCCTTCGACCCAACCTGCGCCAAGCGCAGTCGTCGCTGGCAACTGCAACTCGCAACGAATGCCGCTCCCACCCCAGGGTACACTGCCGCCGGCCCTCTCGCCCAGCTGCAACAGGATCGCGCGGATTAGGCGCAGCGATTCAAAGACCTCGTCGAAACGTACCGCAACCCGCGCAGCGACATCACCCTTGCTCTGAGTGGCAATCCGCACCGCGAGCTGGTCATAAGGCACCCATGGCCGGTCGCAACGCAGATCGGCGGCCTGGCCGCTGGCACGCCCCGCAAGACCGGTCAGCCCGAGACGGGCGGCGAGCTCCGGCAGCACCTGGCCGGTGGTCATGAAGCGATCCTGTAAGCCGGAATGTTCATCGTACACCTGGCGCAGAGTCTGCACTTCATGCGCGATGCTGTCGCACTGGTGTAGCAGGCGGTCGGCGATCGCGTGCTCGATGTCCGACGACACACCACCCGGGACGATGCAATCCATCATAAGGCGATGACCGAACGCTTCTTTCGAGAGACGAAGCCACTCTTCCCTGAGCCGCGAAAACTGGGCCAGTCCGAAGGCGAAGGCCGCGTCGTTGCCAAGCGCGCCCAGGTCACCAAGGTGATTGGCAATGCGCTCGCGTTCGAGCAGGAGCGCCCGCAGCCAGAGGGCGCGCACCGGGACCGCGCAGCCGGCGACCGACTCGAGCGCCATGCAGTACGCCCAGGCGTAAGCGACCGTCGAATCGCCCGAAACCCGCCCGGCCAGGCGATAGCCGTCGAGTGGTGGCAAGCCGGCGAAGCGCTGTTCGATCCCTTTGTGCTTGTAGCCGAGGCGCTGTTCGAGACGCAGCACTTTCTCGCCGACGACCGAAAAGCGAAAGTGCCCCGGCTCGATGATTCCCGCATGCACCGGGCCGACCGGGATCTCATGCACACCATCGCCTGCGACGCGAACAAAGGGATAGTCGGTGAGCTCTCCTGCTACCCCGGAAGCCTTTGCCGAAGTGTCGCGGCGCAGTGGAAGGTATGCCTCTGGCCAGCCGCCATGGGCTAGCCACGGCCGCTGATCGGTCGCACCTTCGGCCACCACACCAAGGAGGTCGGCCGCGGCACGCTGCATACGCCCGGCGCAGGAAAAGAATGGAGTCAGATCGGGGTAAGTGGCAGCCCGCTCGCTGAGCGGCAGATCAAGCCAGAGCAGCCCATCGCAAACCACATAGGCGACCGAGACGACCAGACTGCCCGCGGCGCCTTGCGTACGATCGGAGCCCCACAACGCAAGCAGCCGGCCACCCGTTGCCGCCACCCCGCGGGCGACCACTGTCCACGTCTCAGAGCGCACTGTTGCGCGCCAGATCGGCAGCGCGGCCGGCAGGCGTTCGCAATCGAGACCGAAGCCGTTGATCAGCATCGTTTCAGCCGCCAATCATCCTGGCCGCCTGGCGATACCAAGCGTCCAGATAGGGCGGGATGTACAGACCGAGCATGAGCCCGAGACCAAGATGGGCGAAGACCGGTACCAGCGCCGGCGGATGGCGCAGAGCCTTGACCGAGGTTTCGCCGAAAACCATTGGCTGCACCCGGCCGAAGACCGCGGCGAAGGCGACGCCGAGGGCCAGCAGCAGGACGGGCGTCGCCCACGGCTGGTCGCGCATGGCAGTGGTGAGGATCAGGAATTCACTGGCAAAGACGCCGAAGGGCGGCATACCGAGGATCGCCAGCGAGCCGAGCATCATGCCCCAACCGACCGTTGGGCTGACCTTGATCAGGCCGCGGATGTCGGCCATGCTCTGCGTCCCGGCCTTCTGCGTCGCATGGCCGACAGCAAAAAAAATCGCCGACTTGATCAACGAATGCACGGTCATGTGCAGCAGGCCGGCGTAGTTGGCGATCGGCCCGCCCATGCCGAAGGCGAAGGTGATTAGTCCCATGTGTTCGATCGACGAATAGGCGAACATTCGCTTGATATCCTTTTGGCGCGACAGGAAGAACGCCGCCACGACCACCGACAGCAGGCCGAAGCCCATCATCAGGTGACCCGCGAGCGGGCTTCCCAGCGCCCCGTCGGTCAGCACCTTGCAGCGTAGCAGGGCGTACACGGCTATGTTCAGCAGCAGACCCGAGAGTACCGCCGATACCGGCGTCGGCCCTTCGGCGTGCGCATCCGGCAACCAGTTGTGCATCGGTACCAGGCCGACCTTGGTACCATAGCCGATGAACAGGAAAGCGAAGGCCAGCGTAATGATGCCGGGATCGAGCAGCGCCTTGACCGTGTCGAGATTGGTCCACAACAGGGCGCCGCCCTCGGTGCCGATCACCTTCTCGGCGGCCATGTACAGCAGCACCGTGCCGAAGAGTGCCTGAGCGATGCCGACGCCGCAGAGGATGAAGTATTTCCACGCCGCTTCCAGGCTCGCCGCAGTCCGGTACACGCTCACCAGCAGGACGGTGGTCAGCGTCGCGGCTTCCATGGCCACCCACAGGATGCCCATGTTGTTGGTGGTGAGCGCCAGCAGCATCGTGAAACTGAACAACTGATACATGCTGTGGTAGACGCGCAGCCGCCGCGGCGTCATCTTGCCGTGGTCGCGCTCGATGCGCATGTAGGGCCGCGAGAAGATGGCGGTGGTGAGGCCGACGAAGCTGGTCAGTGTCACGAGAAACACGTTCAGCGGGTCGATGTAGAACTCGCGGTTCCAGGCAAACAGCGGCCCGTTTGAGATCACCTCAACAGTCAGCAGGCAAGTGGCGACAAAAGTCCCGAAGCTGAAGGCAACGTTGATCTCGCGTGCAGCCTCGCGTTGCCCGGTGAACACCAGCACCATGCTGCCGAAGAGCGGGATGCCGAGGACGAAGTACAGCGTAGTCAAATCAGTCCTCCCTGAGCTTTTCAAGGTGCCTGATGTCGAGACTGTCGAACTGTTCGCGAATATGGAACATGAACACGCCGAGAATCAGGATGCCGACGAGTACGTCGAGGGCGATGCCGAGTTCCACGACCATCGGCATCCCATGGGTGGCCGAGGTGGCGGCGAAAAACAGGCCATTTTCCATCGACAGGAAGCCGATGACCTGTGGCACTGCCTTCGAGCGGGTGATCATCATCAGGAACGAGAGCAGCACACAGGCGAGCGCAATACCGAGTGTGGCCCGGGCGACGCTGACCGACAGTTTGGAGATTGGCAGCGCTAGGTCGAAAGCGAAAATGACCAGCGCGATGCCGATAATCATGGTCGTGGGAATGTTGATCAGCGTCTCGATGTCCCAGCGCACGTCGAGACGAGCAATCACCCGATGCAGGAGCAAGGGAATCAGGATGACCTTGAGCACCAGGGTAATGCCGGCCGACAGGTACAGATGCGGCTGCTGCGTGGCGTAGCCGACGACCAACGTTGCCGCGACCAGCGCGACGCCCTGCGCGGTGAACAGGTGAATCAGCGACAGAATCCGCCGCTGCGAGATCATCGCAAATGCCAGCATCAAGAGGATCGAGGCCAGGAGATTGATCAGTTGGCCGACCAGTTCCGTCATGGCGCTCATGTCAGGCGCGCACCAGGATATGGACCAGCATGCCGATCACCGCCAGCAGGAAAGCCGTCGCGAGAAATTCGGGCACGCGAAAGATGCGCATCTTGGCACTGAGCGTCTCGAGCACGGCGAGCAGCCCGCCGCCGATCGCCAGCTTCAGGAGCAGCACCGGAATCGCCAGCAGCAGCGCCACCGGCGCCTGCGCCTCGGCGATTCCCCACGGGAAGAACAGCGCCAGGCCAATGCACGAATAGGCAAAGAGCTTCAGATTGGCGGCCCACTCGAGCAGGGCCAGGTGGCGGCCCGAATACTCGAGGATCAGTGCCTCGTGGATCATCGTCAGCTCGAGGTGGGTGGTCGGGTTGTCCACCGGCACACGCGCATTTTCGGCCAGCGAGACCATCGTGAAGGCGACCCCGGCAAAGGCCAGGCTTGGGTAGATGGTCAGCTCGCGATGCGCCAGCGTTTCGACGATCGTCGTCAGCGAGGTCGACTTCGAGATCAGCGAGGCCGAGAAGAGCACCATCAGGAGCGCCGGTTCGGCGAGAAAGCCGATCAGCATCTCGCGCCGAGCACCGAGCGTGCCGAACGAGGTGCCGACATCCATCGCCGCCAGCGAAATGAACACCCGGGCAAACGCGAGCAGGCCAACCAGGGCAATGGCGTCGGCCGCCGGCGACAGCGGCAGGTCGGTGGAGAGCGTCGGAATGATCGCGCAAGCCAGCGCCATGCAGCCGAAAACGATGTAAGGCGCTCCGCGAAACAGTGGTGACGCGTGCTCGGCAAGCACCGATTCCTTGTTGAACAGCTTGTGCAACATCCTGTATGGCTGCAGCACGCCTGGTGCTGACTTGTTCTGCAGCCAGGCACGGCACTGATTGACCCAACCCCCGAGCAAGGGGGCCAGCAGCAGCGCCATGACGATTTCGAGCAGTTGTGAGAAAACACCTAGCCAGGTCATTGCTTCACCACTACCAGTACCGCAATAAGCGTCACGAAACTGTAGAGGAGATAGACGGAAATCCGCCCCTGCTGGAGCAGGCCGATCAAGCTGGCCAGACGCTCGATCGCGCGCGCCAGCGGCAGGTAGAGCCAGTGCCAGAAGTGGTCAGCAACGCTCACCCGATAGCGGGGCTCGGCGTCGAACGGCGTCGGCAACTCACGTTCCATCCGGAAAAAGGGTTCGAAAATCTGCCGAATCGGTTGTCCAAAGCCCTCGGCTGTATCCTGCATGCGCGCGTTCTGCCACGGGTAGCCACAATCCCAGGGCGCGGCACGGCGCAGGCGGCCGTGGTAAAGCACACGCACCAGCAGGAAGGCGAGCGCGAAACTGGCAGCCACGCCCAGCAGGAAGATCGCCGGGCCGTAGCTCGCGCGTTCGATCGCCACCGGTACCAGGAGCCAGCCGCTGTCGTCGACGGTCTCGCCAAGACCCGTGCCGACCAGTGCCTTGGTCACCGGATCGATCAAGGCAATGAACTGGACGGGAAACAGCCCGAGCGCGAGGCAGCCGCCGACCAGCCAGCCCATGCCAAGCCGCTCCCAGCCGCCTGCGTCACGGGCCTGCACAAGCTTCTCCTCGCGCGGCTGGCCGAGGAAGATGACGCCGAAGAACTTGACCATCGTATAGCCGGCAAGCGCCCCGACCAAGGCAATTAGCGCCGCCACCACCGGGATCAGCATGTCGAGCACGGAACTCGGCAAACCGGGAGCGAAGAGAAAGCTTTGCAGCAGCAACCACTCGGAAACGAAGCCACCGAGCGGCGGCAGACCGGCACTCGCCAACACGCCAACCAGTGTCACCCAGGCCACCCAGGGCATGCTGCGGATCAAGCCACCGAGCTTCCCGAGGTTGCGCTCGCCGGTGGCGTGCAGCACCGCACCGGTGCCGACAAAGAGCAGGCTCTTGAAGAACGCATGGCTCGCCACATGATAGAGGACCGCCGTCAAGGCCAACGCCGCCATCGGCTGCATGCCGTAGGTGGAGAACAGCACCGTCAGGCCGATGCCTGCGAACAGCAGTCCAATGTTCTCGATCGACGAGTAGGCCAGCAGGCGCTTCATATCGACCTGCACGGCGGCGAACACGACACCGAATAGTGCGGTCGCCAGACCAACCGCCAGCAGCAACAAACCCCACCACCAGAGCGGCGTGTGCAGCAAGTCGAAAAAAACGCGCAGCACGCCGTAGATGGCGGTCTTCAGCATGACGCCGCTCATCAGCGCGGAGACCGGCGAGGGGGCGGCCGGATGGGCTTCGGGAAGCCAAACGTGCAACGGCACGATGCCGGCCTTGGCCCCGAAACCGAACAAGGCGAGCAGGAACGCGACTGACGCCCAGAACGGGGACAGTTTCTGGGCACGCATGTTCGCGAAGGTGTAATCGCCGGTATTCGCCTGCAGGACACCGAAGCACAACAGAATTCCGATGGCACCAATATGCGCTACCAGCAGATAGAGGTAGCCGGCACGCTGGATCTCGACGATTCGATGATTGGCGGTAACGAGGAAGAACGATGACAAGGCCATCGTCTCCCACATAACCATGAACGCGTAGGCGTCGTCGGCGAGAACCACCAGCGCCATGCTGGCGAGAAAAACGTGGTATTCGAGCGCCAGCAAACCGGGCGGCGTGCCTTCGCCCTTGCGGAAATAGCCGGCGGCGAAGGCTGACACCCCCGCCGAGACGCCGCCAATGATCAGCAGAAAGAAGGCCGACAGGCTGTCAAGGCGAAAATGGAACGGCAGACTCGGCAGCCCGATCGGCAGTACCGCGACCGCGGGCGAGCTCCAGACAGAATTCAGGGCGACGCCGAACAGCAATAACCCGAAAGCGCCGCCAGCGGGAAACAGAACCCTCGCGACCAAGGTCAGGCGGCGCAAGGCGAAGACACCGGCAACACCAATCAGCAGCCACGCGACAATGACCAGCAGGATCCAGTCAAGATGCAACCAACGGGTCGGATCGACGAGGCCTCCGTGCGTGATGATCACTGGCCGCGGCGCTCCGCGTCACGTTTCACTGACTTACAGATACGCACGATGGGTGCCCACTGGACCAGTGACAATGACTACTCGTTCAGTGTAGGACGGCTGGTCTCGACCACCACCGGTTGGCAACAGCATACGGTTCAGACCTCCGAGAGCCCGCACGAAAGTCACTGAGCGGGGCGCTTGCACAACGTTCTGACCTCGTCCAGACTGGACAGGTCGACTGCAGTTCTGTTCTTGTGCGAATCCAAAAACAATTGTATTCGCTTTTGTTACAATTGCAATTGTAACCTAATTAACATTGGATGTGCTTATATGGAAAGCCGCACTGCCCGTCTAACCGTTCTTATCGACCCCCGAAAGAAGCAGATATTCGAGGAACTGTGCGCGGCGCACGATTTGACACCTTCCCAGGTCGTCAGAAAGCTAATCCGTCAATACATCCTCGAGAACGCGGGTGACCGGGAATTGCCGGACTGGCTGAAGGGGCATTCGCTACCGGACCGAAGCGGTTCGTCCTAGCCGGCAGGACGCGGTGCAAGAGGCGGGGATTGCACCGGTGTCCGTGCGACATCCCTGCGCTGCATCGGCGACCGGCGGTCGATCTGCTCGGCGTCGAACATAGTGGCAAACAGCACCCGAGGCCGCTCAAGGTGCAGTTCCGAATTGAACGGCTTACCCTGGGCTTCAAGGAAGGGGATTCCCGCTGTTCAATCGTTCGCATCAGCTGGTGGTGCATAAGCCAGGCGGCGCGGCATTAATGGCCGCTCGACCCAGAAATCTGCTGCTGAGGTCGCGTGGGGTTGGATGCCCGCTACGGGTCGTTTGCCGTCAGCCAACCACGAAAACTCAGTGACCGCTTGTGGTCCTGGAGCGGCCAGCTCAATGGGAAACCGCCGACGCCAGGCATCACCGGCCGGATCAGACTGATGCTGTTGAAAAACTCGCTTTCTGCTGAAATCGGCACCCAAGTTGAAAGGATCGACCCTGGCGCGGAGTGACCCGCTGCGGGCTGCTGTCTGAGCTTGCAGTGCCGGCGTCGGCCGGGAACCACCACCGACGGCGCCGGCGTCCGCCGGCTACCTCACCCATAGGAGAAGCAAAATGCTCAGCAAGAACACGATTTGCCTCTGGTTCGACGGCAGCGCAGTCGAAGCCGCACATTTCTACGCCAAGACGTTTCCGGACAGCGCGGTGGGAACGATCCATCGGGCGCCCGATGACTATCCCTCCGGGCAGGAGGGCGACGTCCTGGTGGTCGAGTTCACCGTGATGGGCATCCCTTGTCTTGGCCTGAACGGGGGGCCGGAGTTCAAGCACAGCGAGGCGTTCTCGTTCCAGGTGGCGACCGACGACCAGGCCGAAACCGACCGCTTGTGGAACGCGATTGTGAGCAACGGCGGCCAGGAAAGCGCCTGCGGCTGGTGCAAGGACAAGTGGGGCCTGTCGTGGCAGATCACCCCGCGCGCCCTTACCGCTGCGATTGCCGATCCTGATCGGGCAGCAGCCAAGCGCGCTTTCGCGGCGATGATGCAGATGGGAAAGATCGACATCGCTGCGATCGAAGCGGCCCGGCGGGGGTGATGCGCATCGATCGTGCGATGGCGCGGGATTCGTCGATGTCCGGCGATGTGGCTCTCGTCGCATCAACCCCGGCCTGGGCGTTGTGCGCCTGTTCGCAGCCGCCACCAGCCACCGGCCTTGACGCTCAGTTCGTCAGGAACGCGCTGGCGGACCGTCGCCAGGCTGTCGCGATCGGAATGGCTGCCAGCGGCAAGATGGCGGACGGCCATTGAATCGTAGGTTGCCCGGTCCAGCTTCCGGCTGGAGAAAATACCCGTGGTGTAGCCATGGACCACAATCGCCAGCAGGGTCGCCGGATCGTACGCTTCCGATCCTCGGCCAGGATTCCGGCGCGACCAGTTCGACAGGTCCAGCTGATCGACCGTCTCGACGATGAATCGCGCCAGGTCATCCCGGTTCACAGCCAATCGTCAATTGATCGCCGTCGCGTTGCCGTGTTTGTGCGAGTTCGCGTGGGTGCTGCGCCGGGTCTATGGCTTCCAGCCGGCCGATGTCGCCGCCGCAATTCACGCCTTGCTGGCTACGGCAAGCGTGCAGGCGAACCGGCCAGCCGTGGAAGCGGGCCTGTCGGTGCTCGAAGCAGGTGGCGATTTTGCTGATGACGTCATTGTCCACGAAGGGAAGTGGCTTGGCGGAGAAACCTTCATGTCCTTCGACAGGAAGGCGGTTGCGCTGCTCGCGGCGCAGGGGCCCTCTGCGCGCCTCTTGTGAGGCGCCGCCGGGAAGCCGGCGTTTCCCGACAGGGGTAGCGATCGAGTATCCATGCCATGCGGTTTGAATGCGCAATTCCATCAGGGATGTCAGGACTCGACGCTTGCGAGGAGTAGGGCGGATGCGCTCGGCGATGGCGGGCTGTGCCAGTGCGGCGGCGAGCAGCAGGGGCATGCGGCAGCCACTCCCCGCCTGGCGCATGTCCGGCGCGCAGCTCGGGACGACCGCGCCAAGGGCCGAGGCATACACGACTCGCCGGATCATTGCAGAAACCGGAATGGTGATTTGCGCCGCACGATGATTCCCCTCAGACGATTTCGCGCCGACCATGTCTACCCGTGACTGGCGCTCGCATGGGCCTCCCGGCAACTCCCCGCGTCTTCACCTCGTCCCCCACTCTCTGGAGAATCATCATGTCGGCCACCCCCGCCACCGCCATCAAACTGTATCGTCACCCCTTGTCCGGCCACGCCCATCGCGCCCAACTGATGCTGTCACTGCTCGATCTGCCGACTCAACTCGTCGACGTCGACCTGATGCACGGAGCGCACAAGGAGCCCGAGTTCCTGGCCCTGAACCCGTTCGGCCAGGTCCCCGTGATCGACGACAACGGAACGATCGTTGCCGATTCCAACGCGATTCTCGTCTACCTGGCACGCCAGTACGGAGGTGAACGTTGGCTGCCGAGCGACGCCGTCGGCGAAGCCGCGGTGCAAAGGTGGCTGTCGGTGGCCGCCGGTCAGATTGCCTTCGGGCCGGCGGTGGCGCGCCTGGTGACGGTCTTCGGAGCGAAGAAGGATGCGGCCGCAGCGATTGCCCTTGCGCACGCGGTCCTGACCGTCATCGAGAGCGAGCTGTCGCGGCACCACTTCCTCGTCGGCGACGGGATGACCATCGCCGATGTGGCTGCCTATACCTACCTCGCGCATGCGCCCGAGGGCAACGTGTCCCTGGACGACTACCCGAAGGTGCGCGACTGGCTGGCGAGAATCGAGGGCATGCCCGGCTTTGTCGGCATGCAGAAGACCGCCGTCGGACTGGCAGCGTGATCACCGGCACCCGGAGCTGGCAAGGATGAGCGCTGCAGCCACTTCCCCCTGGCACCGCGGCGAGCGTGAGCTGCAACAGAGCGTCGGTGTCGCCGAACGCATGGAGGTCTTTGGTCGCCAGGTCATCCGCGACTTCATGCCGGAGCAGCATCGCACCTTCTACCGGCAGCTGCCGTTCCTGGTGATCGCCGCCGTCGACCCGGCGGGCGATCCCTGGGCGACGCTCGTCGAGGCGCGCGCCGGCCTGACGCAGTCACCCGATGCGCGGCACCTGCAGATCAACGCCCTGCCGGGCCAGGGGGATCCCGCTGGCGACGCGTTGCGGCCGGGAGACGGCATCGGCGTGCTCGGTATCGAGCTGCAGACGCGTCGCCGCAATCGCGTCAATGGCAGGGTGGTCGCACGCGACGACCGCCAACTGACGCTGCAGGTCGAGCATGCCTTCGGCAACTGCCCACAATACATCCAGGCAAGGAACTTCAGCTTTGCCGGTGATCCCGCCGAGCCTTTCTGTGGTCGCAGCGAAGTCCTGTCGACACTCGACGCCGAGGCGAGTGCCATGATCCGGGCTGCCGATACCTTTTTCGTCGCCAGCTATGTGGATCCGGATGGGGATGCAGGCAGGCGGCAGGTAGACGCCTCGCATCGCGGTGGCAAGCCCGGCTTCGTCCGTGTCGACGCTGATGTGCTGACCATCCCCGATTTCGCCGGCAACCTGCATTTCAACACGCTCGGCAATCTGCAGGTCAATCCGCGGGCAGGCCTGCTCTTCATCGACTTCGCCACCGGCGATCTGTTGCAGCTTGCCGGTCGTACCGAACTCGTCCTGGCGGGTGACGAAGTGGGCAGTTTCCTGGGGGCCGAGCGGCTCTGGCGTCTGCATGTCGACAAGGCGGTGCGCCGTCGCCGCGTGCTGAAACTGCGCTGGCGGCTTGAGGAAATCTCGCCCAACTGCTTGATGACCGGATCGTGGGAAGAGGCTCTGGCTCGCCAGCAGGCACAAGCGCTGCGCAACCAGTGGCGGCGTTTTCGCATTGCATGCATCATCAACGAAAGCTCGACCATCAAGTCCTTCCATCTCGAAGCCGCCGACGGCGCCGGATTGCCGCTCTTCAGGGCCGGGCAGCACCTGCCCATCCGGCTGGCCGTCGCCCCGGGAGCTGCCCCGCTCATTCGTACCTACACCCTGTCGGTGGCGCCGTCGGATGGCTACTACCGCATCAGCGTCAAACGCGCAGGACGGGTTTCGCGGTTCCTGCATGAGCACGTCGCCGTCGGCGATGAACTCGAAGCGCGTGCGCCGCTCGGCAATTTCGTCGTGGATGCGCATGAACGCCGCCCGCTCGTCCTCCTCTCGGCAGGGGTGGGAATCACCCCCATGCTCGCCATGCTGCGCGAGGTGGTGTACGAAGGGGTGCGTACCCGCCGCGTACGCCGGACATTCTTCGTGCATGCGTCGCGCACCCTGGCCGAGCGGGCCTTCGACCGCGAACTGCAGGAACTGGTCGAGCGTGCCGATGGTGCGGTCGACGCAGTGCGCATTCTCAGCCAGCCCGAACCGGCTGCCGTTCTCGGCAGCGACCATGACGTTCACGGCCGCATCGACCTGCCCTTGCTGAAGGGCATCCTGCCCTTCGACGATTTCGATTTCTACCTCTGCGGTCCGGCGGCGTTCGCCCAGGACCTGTACGACGGCTTGCGGGCGATGCAGATTGCCGACGAGCGAATCCACGTCGAGCAGTTTGGCCCCTCGTCGCTGCGCCGACGGGTGACGGAAGCAGTCACGGAAACCCCCCGGCCCACCCTGCCGGCAGCCGAAACTTCCGTCGCGGTCGTGTTTGCGCGGTCGGCCAAGGAGGCCCGCTGGCAGCCGGGAGGCGGCAGCCTGCTCGAGCTGGCGGAAGCGCGCGGGCTGACGCCGGAATTCAGTTGCCGGGGCGGTTCGTGCGGCACCTGCAAGACCCGGGTAATCGCCGGCCAGGTCAGCTATACGTCGCTGCCGGCCGTCGCCCTGGGGACCGACGAGATTCTGATTTGCTGCTCGGTGCCGGCAGCGGGTGCCGGCAATGCGGCGGGCCTGGTGCTGGACCTGTAACGTGTCGCTGCCCGTCCATCGCCGGCGGCGGGCATCGGCAAAGACTGATTCGAGGAAAAGGGGCTTGTCCGTGAATACACTGGAAGTTGATGTTGCCATCATCGGCGCCGGCACTGCCGGAATGTCCGCGTACCGCGCCGCGCTGGCGCACACCCGCAGCGTCGTGGTGATCGAGGGAGGGCCGTACGGGACGACCTGCGCCCGGGTCGGTTGCATGCCCAGCAAACTGCTGATTGCCGCCGCCGAGGCGGCACATGCGGCAAGGCACGCCGATGCCTTCGGCGTCGTCGTCGATTCGCTGCGCATCGATGGCGCCGCCGTCATGCAGCGCGTTCGTGACGAACGCGACCGCTTTGTCGGCTTCGTCACCGAGGCGGTGGAACATTGGCCGGCCGAGCATCGCCTGCGCGGCCACGCCCGTTTTCTTGACCGCCACACGTTGCAGGTGGGCGAGCACACGCGCGTCACGGCGGGACGCATCGTCATCGCCACCGGCTCGCACCCGAACGTGCCGGCAGATTGGCGCGAGGCCGCCGGCGACCGGCTGATCGTCAACGACGACGTCTTTGCCTGGCAATCGCTGCCGCAGTCCGTCGCCGTGCTCGGTACCGGGGTGATTGCCCTGGAGTTGGCGCAGGCCTTGCATCGATTGGGCGTGCGCGTCGGTCTCTATGGCCGCAGCGAGCGCGTCGGCCCGCTCACCGA
Source organism: Candidatus Accumulibacter similis (assembly GCA_013347225.1). Lineage (NCBI taxonomy): Bacteria > Pseudomonadati > Pseudomonadota > Betaproteobacteria > Candidatus Accumulibacter > Candidatus Accumulibacter similis. The sequence continues at coordinate 1,824,315 of CP054595.1, forward strand.
CCCCGTCCTGCAGGCCGAGGCGCGCAAGCTCTTCGCTCAGGAACTGCCGATGCGCCTGGGTGCGTCCGACTGGCACCTCCGGCGTGTCGGCAACGAGGTCGCCATTCGCGTCGGTGAAGAGGATCCGGGAGTTGAGCAGCGTTACGAGTGGATACTGGCGGCGAGCGGCCGCCGTCCGAATCTGCACGCACTGGACTTGCAGAATGGTGGACTGCCGCTGGATACGCGCGGCGTGCCCCTCTTCGATCCCAGTACCGGCCAGATTGCCGACAGCCACGTCTTCATCGCCGGCGACGCGACGCATGAGCGGGAGATCCTGCACGAGGCGGCGGACGAGGGCCGCATCGCCGGTGACAATGCCGGCCGCTTCCCGGACGTGCGCGTGCGCCCGCGTCGCGCCCCGCTGTCGGTGGTGTTCTCCGATCCGCAGATCATGCTCGCCGGGCGGAGCCACGCGCAGTTGCTGCGCTCGGGGGTGGACTTTGTCGTCGGTGCGGTCTCGTTCGAGGATCAAGGGCGCAGCCGCGTCATGCTGAAGAATCGGGGTGCCCTGCATCTCTATGCCGAGCGGCGCAGTGGTCGCCTGCTGGGTGCCGAAATGCTCGGTCCGGCGGCGGAGCATCTGGGGCATCTGCTCGCCTGGTCGGTGCAGCGAGGCGACAGCGTACAGGAGATGCTCGACAGTCCCTTCTACCACCCGGTCATCGAAGAGGGTCTGCGAACGGCGCTGCGCGGGCTGCAGCGCGCCCTGCGCATGGGGCCGCCGCCCGTCGAGCGTTGCCTGGACTGTGGTCCCGGCGCGTGAACCATGGCCCGGAGAGCGTCCAATACAGAACAAAGGCGCCCGGGCAGCCACAAACCGTCGGCTCACCGACCGGGTTCAGGCCGCGAGCGAACGCCGACTCAGTTCAGCGCCGGATCCGCCCGCAAACGTTCGACCGCCAGATCAAGAAACGCGCGTACCCTCTTTGAGGCATGCCGTCCCTCGCGGTGCAGCACGTGCACGGGCAGCGCGGGTGGCTCGAAGTCGCTGAGCACGGCTTGCAGCCGGCCGCTGCGCAAGTGTTCAGCGACCTGGTAGGAGAGCAGACGGGTCAGGCCCAAACCGCCCAAGGCGGCCGCCACCGCCGAGTCGTTGCTGGTGGTGGTCATCCGCGCCTGCAGCTTGACCACGCGTGGTGAACCGTCCTCGATCAGCCGCCATTCCGGCGTCGGCGTGACGCCCGCCGCCGAGACGATCCGGTGGCCGACCAGATCATCGGGCGTACGCGGCTCGCCGCACTGGCGAAGATAGGCCGGGGCGGCGCAAATGACCCGGCGCACGCGTCCAACCGGCAAGGCCTGCAGCGAGGAGTCGGCCAGTTCGCCGATGCGCACCGCGACATCGACACCTTCGTCGAGCATGTTGATCACACGATCGAGAAACAGGCAGACGGCGCTGACCTCGGGATAGCGCAACAGGTATTCGCTGACGATGGGAGTGACGAACTGGGCACCGAACAGCACCGGTGCAGTCAGCGTCAGGCGTCCGCGCAGTGCCCTGTGCGTGCCGCCGACCGACTCGTCCGCCTCGGCGACGTCCGCCAGAATGCGCCGACAGTCATCGGCATAGCGTGCGCCGGCGTCAGTCACCCGGACGATGCGCGTGCTGCGCGCCAGCAGACGAACGCCCAGCTGCCGTTCGAGTTCGTTGATGGCTCGCGTCACCGCCGATGGTGACAGGTTCAGCTTGCGCGCCGCGCCGGCGAAGCCGTTGGCATCAACCACGGCCACCAGTACCTGCATGTGATGAAGTCTGTCCATTCTGTCGCGCACTCCGTTGCGCCAAGCCCCGAAGGGGCGGTTGGCTGTCGGCTGTCCCTGTGGTCGGAAATCCACCTGCCCGGCATTTCCGCTCGTGGTTTGCCTCCATTCCGGCGACGCTGCGCAGGAGGATTCCACGGATCATGCCTGGACCATTCTAGCCGATGTGCCAGATGTTCCTTGCCCTGCCCGGCATCGGCGCCCGCAATGGTGATGCCGTCGTGGCCGGCACGGCGGGCCGTTCCTCCCGGAGATTCCTGGCGTGCTGCCGCTCCGGATTGACGTGATCATCGTTCTTCACCCCGAGGGCATCGTCGGGGCCCACCGACGGCGTCGACAGCGGTCAGGGTCTCAGTACCTGACCCGTGCTAGGTAGCTTCTCTGGCTTGCCTCGCGCGCCTGACGCAGTGTCTTGACTCCCATCTCGGCGAGTAGCGGCAGCATCTTGAGGAAGATCTCGGCGGTCACCAACGCGTCGCCGAGCGCCGTGTGCCGTCCCATCACCGGCACCCCCATCCGTTCGGCGATCGCTTCGAGTTGGTGCGTTGCCTGATTCGGGTGAAGGACGGAGGAGAGCAACAGGGTATCGAGCACCGGTTGCTCGAAATGCACCCCGGTTCGCTTCTCCTGGAGTTGCATGAAGCGCAGGTCGAAAGCCGCGTTGTGGCCGACCAGTACGGTATCGGCACAAAAGGCGTGGAACCTCGGCAAGACGGCATCGATGCTCGGCTGGCCAGCCAGCAGTTCGCGCGTAAGGCCGTGCACCGCGATGGATCCCGGTGACAGGCGTACCTGTGGCTTGACCAGCTGATCGAAGCACTCGTGCCGCAGGAGGCGACTGTTGACGACGCGCGTCGCTCCGATCTGGATGATCTCGTCGCCTTGCGACGGTTGCAGACCGGTCGTCTCGGTATCGAAAACCGTGTAGGCGAGTTCGCTGAGTGGCAGATCATCGAGTTCGTGACTGCCTGCCGACCAATCAAACAGATCGAAATCGTAGAACTCCGGACGCTCTCCCGCCGTTGCCGCGATCATCGGCATGGGCAGATTCCCGGGTGCCGCGGTCAGTGGCAACACGGTCCTGAAAAAGGCACGATGGGACACCCGTTCGCGCTGAAACCAGATGTCGCCGTTGCAGCGCTCGATGACATCGGTCACACTCAACGAAGCTGACTTGCCGGGGACGTTCATCGGATCCTGCAACCAGCTCATCGCCGTTTCGTTGTTCATGAAGGTGCCGGGCCACGACAGGTCGAGTTGCGCCAGGTGTCCGCTGCGGGTCAGCGACAGGCGCACTTCAGGGATCCGGTACTCGTCCTGCAGGCGAAGGGCTAGATAACGCAGTGCCTGCAGCAAGGCGAAACTGTCCACGCGCAGCCACAGACCCTTTTCCACATGCTCGGTCTTGACGGCTAGTGGAGGCCGCCCGCCGCCGCGTTTCTCTTGAATGCCGCCGGCCGTCGCCAGCAGGATTTCCGCACCACTGATCTCCTCGAGCACCCAGCGCTCGCGCAGGTCACTCGAAAACGCGCGCGCAGCCTTCTCGAACTGCGACGACAGCGCGGTTGCTTCGTCGCGAATCACGCGCATGAAACGGTCCTTCTCTTCGCTCAACATGTCCGGGAAATCGCAGAGCATCTCGGCTGCCGCGCGAACACTGCCCAGCGGCCCGCGGCATCCTTCGATCAGTGACTGGATCACCGCGTCCCGCCGCGTGTGGCGCTCGCTGGTTGTCGTCACGTCATCGAGAACGAGGACGAAACCGGTAATCGATGTCGCTTCGCCCTCGGAATGACGCCGACCCGCATCGCTCAGGACCGGCGACATGTGCGCACGCAGCAAACGACCGGTGGCAGTTCCGGTGACAAAGTCGGTGGAGCCGACGACTCTCCCTGCGTGCCGGGAACCCGCTGCAGCACTGGCTTGCTGCAGGCGGGCAATCGCGTAGCCGATGACTGCGCGATCCAGGACCGCATAGATCGAACGGCCAAGGCCAAGCAACTCGGTCTTCTCGCCTTTCGGCCCCGTCGAGAGTTCCTGCTTTGCCCGTTGGTTGTAGAGCAGCACACGACCATCCAGGTTGCAGACGACGACACTCTGGCTCAGGTCAGCCATCAACGCGCTCAATCGGCTGCGTTCTTCCTCGAGCGATGCCTGTGTTGCGCGGAAGCGCTCGGCGACATCGTCACGGTCTGCTTCGCGCTGGGCGAGCAGTTGATTGGCCGTCTTTGCCAACTGCTCGAGTTCGGGAGCCTGATAGCGGCCAACTCTCAGGTCGCTGTGCGCCAGTGCTGCGGCAAGTTGTTCGGCCATGCGCAACGTCGCCTGAACATAAAGCGCATCGAGTCTGAACAACACCCAGCACGCCGTTCCCGAGGCCACGAGGACCACCGGTATCAGCTTGACCACTCTGTCCGCGAAAGTCCCGCCGGTGGGCTCGCCGGCGAGCAGCAGGGCAACTGCGCAAGCTACCACCGCGAGCATGAACAGGAATACCGCCAGCCCTGCCAGCAGGCGTTTGCGCGTCGGTTGCGTCGGTCGCATCCTTTGTATTCCTCCGTCTGTGCAGGACGACGCGGCGCATCGGGGGCGCTGCAATGGTGATCGACATCTCCCGATTTCATCGACCGCCGCGCGGCGGAAGCCGGCGCGACTTGCGGTGCTGGTGGTAGCCGACGACTGGCCGGCGCCGGTGGTCTCAGTCTACCGCAGCCGCCAGCGGCGCATCGAGCACTGACTGGATGTAGTCGGCCGGCAGGCGGTATTCGCGTGCCAGTTCGGCGGCCGAGCGGCCGCTCTGCTGGACGGTGGCGATCCAGCCGTCGAGTCCGGTCGACAGAGAGCGGCCGGCCTGCTCGCCGCCACGGGTGGCGCGCTCGCCGTCGGCGACGGCGTACTTGTTGGCGTAGCCGCGTGGCGTGACCATCAGTCCGTCGCGGACGAAGGTGCTCGAGTTGCCGATCAGCACCGTCGTCAGCATGCCGATGTCGGCGTCGCCCATGGTCTCGAGGGTACTGAACTCGACCCGCTGCTTCGGGCGGTAGGCGGACTTGACGATCGCCACCGGCGTCTGCGGATCGCGGTGGCGCAGGAAGATGCGCTGCGCCTCGGCGATCTGCCGCGTGCGCCGCCCGCTCTTCGGGTTGTACAGGGCAACGACGAAGTCGGCGTAGGCGACGGCGTCGAGACGGCGGGCGATCGTCGGCCAGGGGGTGAGCAGGTCGGACAGCGAGATGGCGCAGAAATCGTGCGTCAGCGGCGCGCCGACGAGCGCGGCACAGGTGTTGAGGGCCGAGGCACCGGGAACGATCTCGACCTCGATCGCCGATTCGGGGGTCCAGCCGGCGTCGAAGAGCACCTCGAAGGTCGGCCCGGCCATGCCGTAGACGCCGGCGTCGCCGGAGGAGACGATCGCCACCTTGCGGCCCTGGCGCGCTCGCGCGAGCGCCTCGACGGCGCGGTCGAGCTCCTCGGTCATCGACTTCCTGATCACCTCCTTGCCGACCAGCAGGTCGGCGACGAGGCGGATGTAGGTGGCGTAGCCGATCACCGTGTCGGCCTCGGCGATCGCCGCGCGCGCACGCCCGGTCAGGTGGCCGAGGCTGCCGGGTCCGAGGCCGACGAGCATGATCTTGCCGGTCGGCGTGGCGGGTGCTGTGCGGGTGTCTGGCGTCATGCAGGGATCCTGGCGATGGAGACGGTGGCGTTGCGCCCGTCGGGGCCGCGCAGCCGGTGTTTTTCGATGAGCAGGTGGCGGTGGTCGGTGCCCGCGGCGAGCAGGGCCGCCGCCTCAGAGACCGACGGCGTGCCGGTGTGGCGCTGCACGGTTGGCGATGGATTGGGCACGTCGATCACCGCCAGTTCGGCAGCCCGATAGAAGGCGACGGTCCAGCCGTTCGCGCGCGCCACTTCGGCGAGTCCCGGCTCGTCGGCCTTGAGGTCGATCGAGGCGACGGCGCGCACATCCTCGATCGTGCCCCCGCAGGCGGCGAGCGCTTCGCCGATCGCCTGCGCGATGGTGCTGGCGGGAGTGCCGCGGTCGCAGCCGATGCCGAGTGCCAGCGCTGTTGCCGGCACCGCGCCGGTGGGCTGCGGCGGCGGCCGGTAGCGGACGCAGCGGCCGGCCAGGCGGGCGTCGGGGTCGGCGGGCATGGTCCGGCGGCTGATCCAGAGGACGGCGGCGAAGTCGTCGATGGCGACGTCCTCGAGCCGGGCGAAGCGGACGACGTTGGCCGGCAGCGGACCGCCGCGACCGTTGGCGTGCCGCGTCCACCAGTCCGTGCTGCCGGCTTCCTGGACTAGCGCCACCGGCTCGTCGTTGACCATCGCGGCGCTGCAGTGGACCAGTTCCGCATGGCTCGCCTGCAGTTCCCAGCCGAGCTCGCGTCCGAGCAGATCGACGGCGATCGTCGCGCGGGCGTCCGACGCGGTGGTCACCACCGGTGTCGCCGCGAGGGCCGTCGCCAGGTGTCCGGCGAGCGCATTGGCACCGCCGAGGTGGCCGGAGAGCACGGGAATCGTGAACCGGCCGGCCTCGTCGACGACGACTACCGCCGGGTCGCTCTCCTTGCTGCGCAGGTGCGGCGCGATCAGGCGGACGACGGCGCCGAGCGAGACGATGGCGACGATGCCGTCGAAGGCGGCGAAGAGCGCCGGCACCTGGTCGCCGACCTTGCCCGCATAGCAGTGCGCGGCGCCGGCGGCGGCGTTCTCGGCCTCGGCGCGGAACTTGTCGGGGGCGAAGAGCTGGGCGCCGGGCAGGGCGGCGACGACGCGTCCGGCGAGCGCGATGCCGTGGCGCGTGATGGCGACGATGGCGATCCTCATGGCCGCACGCTCCGGCTGGCGGCCATCAGTTGCCGGCAGCGGCGGCTGCCGCCGCCTCCTGGTGGCTGCGGCAGCCGCGTCGCAGTTCGCCGCGCTGCCGTTTCGGGTTCTGCACCAGCAGCAGCGACAGGTAGTTGGCCTTGCTGCCACGGAGGCTGTCGAGGTCGCGCACGACCCGTTCGTCGGGCGCACCGACCTTCTCGATGAAGCAGGAGGTGGTGAGCAGATCGCGGCGCGCGAGCAGTTCGATGATCTCGTCGAGCAGCGGTTTGACCTTCAGCAGCGCCAACGTGTCGAACTCGTCGAGCAACCGGTCGATGACCGCGACGCCGTAGGCGGCGGGAATGATGGCGAAGGTCTCGTCCTCCTCGGCGAGCGTCGTGCCGGTCGCTGCGGCGGCGGCGGCGAACGACGAGACGCCCGGAATCGTCTCCACCTCGACCTGCGGCGCCAGTTCGCGGACGACGCGGGCAAGGTGGCCGAAGGTCGAGAAGGTCGATGCGTCGCCTTCGACCAGGAACAGCAGGTCGCGGCCCTCGGCGAGCAGCTCGACGGTGCGCACCGCTGCGCGTGCCCAGGCCTTGCCGAGGATCTCCGGGTCGCGGGTCATCGGGAAGACGAGCTGCTCGGCGTCGGCCGGAATGCTGAGGCCGCCGCGCTCGACGATCGCCAGCGCGTACGACGACTCCTCGGCCTTCTTCACCGGGTACAGCCAGCGGGCGTTGGACTGCAGCGCCGTCCAGGCGCGGCGGGTGATCATCTGCGGGTCGCCGGGGCCGAGCGAGGCGCCGATCAGCTTGCCGAAACGGGGGGCTGCGTTCATGCTTCTTCCTTTTCAGGGTTGCGGGCGGTGACGATCCAGACCGGGTTCTGCGCCGCCAGCCGGTGCAGGCCGAGGATTGGCTGGCTGCGGCTGGCCTGCAGCTGGACGACCTCCCAGGCGGCGCCGGCAGCCTGCAGGCTGCTGGTCGCGGTGGCCAGGTTCTCGAGGGTCACGAAGTTCATCACCAGCCGGCCGCCCGCTCGCAGGCGGCCGAGGATGAGGCGGACCAGTTCGCCGAGTTCGCCGCCGGAGCCGCCAATGAACACCGCGTCGGGGTCGGGCCAGTCGGCGAGGCCGGCGGGCGCCCGCCCCGCGATCAGCGTGTAGTTGCCGATGCGCAGGCGGGCGGCGTTGGCGCGTGCGATGGCGGCATCGGCGGCGTTCTTCTCGATCGCCCAGACGTGGCCCTGCGGCGCCAGTCGCGCGCATTCGAGGCCGACCGCTCCGGAGCCGGCGCCGATGTCCCAGACGGTTGCCGCTGCCGTCAGGCGCAGCTTGGCGAGCGATACGGCACGCGCCTCGAGCTTGGTGATCAGCCCGTTGGCCGGCGTGCGCTGCAGGTACTCGTCGTCCTCGCGGCCGAACGCCGGGCCGGCCACCGGTTCATCGCGTTCGACGAGGACGACGCTCGGCTCGGCGAAGTGCATCGTCGCCGCTGTCGCTGCCGAGAGTTGCGCATGCAGCGTCTCATCCGGCAGCAGCAGGCGGCTGGCGACCGACAGGCGTAGCCCGTCGCCATGGCCGGCGGCGAGCAGCGCGCGCGCCAGCCGCGCCGGGCCGTTGGCCGGACTGGTGAAGACGAAGACGCGGCGGTGCAGCGCGATCGCCCGCAGCACCGGATAGAGGCCGTGGTCCGGGGTCGCGCCGACGGTCCATTCGCCGGCATCCAGGCTGTGGCACGAGGCGATCGTCATGTCCTGCCAGGCCTTGCCGAAACGCGCGCAGGCGATCTGCAGCGTCGATGGCGCCGGCAGCACGGCGACCTGCAGTCCGGGCAGGCGGTCGATCAGCGTGCTGCCGATGCCGTGGCAGAGCGGATCGCCGGTCGCCAGCACGGCGACTCTGCGGCCGGCGGCGAGGGCGTCGCGAATCCAGCCCGCGCACAGCGCGAGGGCGCCGTCGAGCGGGCGCAGTTCGCTGCTCGCTGCCAGTTCATGCCGCACGAGCTGCAGCGTCCGCTCGACGCCGATCACCAGCGCGGCAGCGCGCAGGCAGTCACGCGCGCTGCCGGAGAGGCCGTCCCAGCCGTCGTCGAGGATGCCGACGACGGTACAGGTCGGTTGCGGTGCCGGCTCAGAGGGCTTCATGTTCATCGACCCGGCAGATGAAGCGGCCGTCGAAGTCGCAGACGAGTATCGACAGCCGGTAGTCGCCGGGGTACTGGCGCTTGAGGCTGCGGATCGCCCGGCTCGCCAGCTCGCGGTGGAAGGGAACCGTCAGTCCGAGGATGGCGAGCTTCTCGGCGGCGAAACGGGCGGTCTCGGCGGCCCGGATGGCGGCGATCAGGTCGGCCGGGGCGGCAACGGCGCGCGCCGCGTCGGCCAGGATCTCGCGGTCCACTTCGGCCCGCCAGGCGTGGGTCACCGCCAGCCCCTGGCTCATCTTGGTCAGCTTGCCGACCATGGCGCCGACATGGACTTCGCGCATGTGGCGCCTGATGGCGGTGGTGAAGGCGGCCTTGACGAAATCGCCCATCTGCACGAAGCAGGCCTCGTCAAGGGCCGGCAACTGGCGCATGGCGAACTTCTCGCTGCGACCGCCGGTGGTGAGGACGACGCTGCTCTGCCCCTGCGCGGCGGCGACATCGATCGCCTGCACGACGCTGGCGCGAAATGCGGCGGTCGAGTAGGGCCGGACGATGCCGGTGGTGCCGAGGATCGAGATGCCGTCGAGGATCCCCAGGCGGGCGTTCAGCGTCTTCTTCGCCATCTGCTCGCCGCCGGGCACCGAGATGCGCACCTCGATGCCATCGACGGCCAGGATTTCGGCGGCGACCGCGCGGACGTTGTCGCGGATGTTCCGCTGCGGCACGGGGTTGATCGCCGGCCCGCCGACTGCCAGACCGAGCCCCTCGCGCGTGACGACGCCGACGCCGGGTCCGCCGCACAGGCTGATCTCGCCGGCGCGCTGCGGCAGCCGGCGGACGTCGGCGGTGAGGTGGGCGCCGTGCGTCGCGTCCGGGTCGTCGCCAGCATCCTTGACGACGGCCGCATGGGCGACGCGGTCGCTGCCTTCGCCGTCGACGCGGCCGTCGATGACCGCAAAGATCACCTCACGACCGTTCGGCAGCCGGCAGACGACGCTCGCCGGCACTTCACCGTCGAGCAGCCCGCAGGTCGCGGCGCGCGCCGCCGCCGCCGAGCAGGCGCCGGTGGTGAAGCCGGTCCGGTTGCCGCGCTTGCGCCGGGTGTCGCCCTTGCGGACCTTTCCGCTCATGCCGCCCGTTGTCTCTGCGTCGCCTCGGCGAGCGACAGCAGCGCATGGATGGCGGCGACGACCAGCGTCGACCCACCCTTGCGTCCCTTGACCGTGATCCAGGGCACTTCGCCGAGTGTGTGCAGGAGATCCTTCGACTCGGCCGCCGAGACGAAACCGACCGGCATGCCGATGACCAGCGCCGGCCGCACGTCGTGTTCGCGGATCAGTCGCACGACCTCGATCAGCGCCGTCGGCGCGTTGCCGATGCCGACGATCGCGCCGTCGAGTTCGCCCAGCCGCCACGCCTTGCGCATCGCCTGCACGGCGCGGGTCGTGTTCCCGGCGCGCGCCCGCTCGATGACGTCGGCGTCGGAAATGTAGTGCCGCGGGCTCAGTCCGAAGTGCTGCAGGCGGGGCGCCGAGAGGCCGACGCAGATCATCTCGACATCGGCGACGATCGCCCGCGGACCGTTGAGGACGGCGTCGAGGCCGGCGCGCATGGCATCGGGGTGGAAGGCGGCGAGGCCGTTGAACTCGAAGTCGGCGTTGGCGTGGATCATGCGGCGCACGAGCGGCCACTGCTCCTCGCTGTAACCGTGCGGACCGACCTCGGCGTCGATGATCGCGAAGGAGTCGTGCTCGATGGCGCGGCCGGCGGCGGTGAGCTGTTCGGTGATGGCGTTGCTGGTCATGGCGTGTCTCCGGGTTTTCAGGCGGGTTTGTGCGAACAGCCGTGATGATGCGTGTCTGCCGCTGGCTGTCCATGATCCCGATCATGGTCGTGCTGCCCGCCGCCGGTCGCGGTGTGGCTGTGGTCGGGCAGGTGTCCGTCCTCGGCGAGTTCGCGATACTTGCAGCCGTCGCACTCGAGCATGCGGCATTCGGGCAGTCCCTGTCCTTCGACCTTGGCGTCGAGCAGCTCGAAGATGCCGGGCTCGAAACCGAAGTGCGTGCCGAGGGCGAAGGCGATCGGCGGGTACTGCCGCTGCAGGCGCTCGACCTGCAGCTTGATGCGCTCGATCAGGACGCCGGTGAACAGATACACCGGGACGATGCAGATCTGCATCATCCCCAGCCGCGTCTGGCGCTGTACCGCGGTTTCCAGTCGTGGCCAGGTGATGCCGGTGAACGCCAGATCGACGAGGTCGTGCTCGCTGGCCTCGAAAATCCAGCGCGCCATCTTCGCCAGCTCGCCGTTGGCGCCGGCGTCCGACGAGCCGCGGCCGAGCAGGATGACGCCGGTGCTGCGTGGATCGGGCACCGCCAGCTGCTTCATCAGCCGCTCGAGCTGCGCCTGCAGGACAGCGAAGATCGGTCGCCCCATGCCGAGGTGTGGGGTGACTGCGAACTCGACCTGCGGGTGGCGCAGGCGGGCGCGGTTGAGTGCCGCCGGCAGCTCCATCTTGACGTGGCCGGCGGCATTCAGGATGAAGGGGATGAGGAGGACGCGCCGGGTGTCGCGGGCGGCGCGATCGAGTCCCTCGTCGAGCAGCACGTCGGCGTGCTCGATGAAGCACACCTCGATACGCCAGTCGGGATGCTGCTCGCGCCACTGGGCGGCGAAATGCAGCGTTTCACGGTTGCCGTCGCGGTTGCGCGAACCGTGGCCGACGAGGAGGATGCTGGTGTCCGATATCATGGCTTGGGCTCGCTGGCTTTGCGGAAGCGGTGGGAGAAGGCGGGGTCGTAGAGCTTGGAACGGGCGAGGTCGGGCCAGTCGGCGGCACCCAGCGTCGGCGAGGCGATGATCATCGCCTGCGCGGCGATCCGTTCCGCCTGGCACTTCTGCTTGATGTCGGCGAGGGTGCCGCGGACGATCCTCTCCTCGCCCGGCCAGCTCGCCTTCTGCACGACCAGGATCGGCGCGTCCTCGGCCCAGCCGGCGGCGCGCAACGCTTCCTGGACGCGGTGCAGCAGGGTGATCGAGAGAAAGATGCAGAGCGTCGTGCGGTGCGCGGCGAGCGCCGCGAGTTCCTCGCCGGCCGGCATCGGCGTGCGGCCGGCGACACGGGTGAGGATCACCGTCTGCGTCACTTCGGGCAGGGTCAGCGTTTCGCCGGCGGCGGCGGCGGCCGCCAGTGCCGACGACACGCCGGGGACCACCGCCCAGCCGATTCCGGCAGCGGTCAGCGGCCGCGTCATCTCGATCAGTGCGCCGTAGAGGCCAGGGTCGCCGGTCTGCAGGCGGACGACGGTGGCGTGTCGCGCCGCCTGTTCGAGCAGCCAGTCGGTCATCTCGGCCAGCGTCATGTCCTTCGAATCGCGGATCGCGCAGCCGGTGGGGGCGAAGAGTGTCGCCGCCTGGTCGACCAGCGAGCCGGCGTAGAGGATGGCGCCGGCTTCCTCGAGCAGCTTGCGGCCCTTGACCGTGATGAGGTCGGGGTCGCCCGGGCCGGCGCCGACGAACCAGACCTTGCCGGCCATCAGGCGGCGCTCCGTTGCGAGGCGCGTGCCGTCTCGTTCATGCCGTCTTCCGCGGCCGCCGGCATGGCGAGCAGGGCCAGCAACTGCGGCATGCCGCGTGGAACCGGTCCGGCCGGCAGCGCGCCGTGGGCGACCAGCGCCTGGTGCAGGGTGACGACCGCCGGCAGTGGCTGTCCGGCTGCACGCAGCGCCGCCTCCTGCAGCGGCAGTTGGGCCGCCGCGAAGGACGCGGTGCAGCGACCGGCGGCCAGCAGGTGGATGTCGTCGGCCCAGCCGTAGGCGAAATCGACGTCGTGCGTGGCGAGAACGATGCTGATGCCGCGCGCCGCGAGGTCGTCGAGAACGCGCAGCAGATCGTCCTGCATGCCGGGGTCGAGGCCGGCCATCGGCTCGTCGAGCAGCAGCAGCTCGGGCTGCATGGCGAGCACGCCGGCAATGCAGACGCGCTTCTTCTGGCCGAAGCTCAGGTGATGCACTGGCCGCTCCGCCTGCCCGGTCATGCCGACCGCCGCCAGCGCCTGCGCGACCCGCGCACGCACGCTGGCTTCGTCCAGGCCAAGGTTGAGCGGGCCGAACGACACGTCCTCGAAGACGTTGGCCGAGAAGAGCTGCCGGTCGGGGTTCTGGAAAACCAGACCGACGCGCCGGCGCAGGGCAGTCAGTCCGCCGCGGCTGTAGTCGAGCGGTTGGCCGTCGATGCGGATGCAGCCCGACGATGGCTGCAGCAGGCCGTTGAGGTGCAGCAGCAGCGTCGTCTTGCCGGAGCCGTTGGCGCCGAGCAGTGCGTTGCGGCTGCCGCGGCGGATGGCCAGCGAACAGTCGGCGAGTCCGTGGCTGTCGTCGGCATAGACGTGTCCGACGGCCTGCACCTCGAGCAGCACGTCGGCCGCCATCAGGCGAGGCCCGCCAGCACGACCAGCGCGCTGCCGGCGGCGGCGGCGAGCAGCGTGTCGCGGCCGGCGTTGGCGAAATCCGGCGACAGGAAGCGCAAGGTTCCGCCGCCGTTGCGCGCCATGGCCGCCTGGTGCAGCGCCTGCGCCCGCTGCCAGGTCTGCAGCGCGAGGTTGGCGACCAGCAGGCCGAGCGAGCGCCGGCCGTGGCGCAGCGAAGCGTAGCCGAGGCGGGCGGACTGCGCGGTCAGCGTGTCGCGCATGGCGGACGCGAGGACGAAGAGCATGCGGTAGCAGAGGACCATCAGGTCGAGCAGGACTTCCGGCACGCGCAGGCGACGCAGCAGACCGATCAGGTCGGGCAGCGGCGTCGTCAGCACGAGCAGCAGCAGGGCTGCCAGCGAGGCCAGCGAGCGGCCGGCGACGGCGGCGATGCGTGGCGCGGCGTCGGGCGCCAGCCCCCACGCGAGATGGCCGGCGGCATCGGTGCCGACGGCGACGAGCAGCGACAGGCTGCCGAGGGCGAGAAAGCCGACTGCCGGTGCCGCCACCCGCAGGTAGAGGCCGACCGCGACGCCCGCGCCGACGACCGTCGCCAGAGCCAGCAGCAGGGCGACGGCCGCCGCCGCAGCCGGCGTCGCGGCGACGAATGCCGCCAGCAGACCGGCCAGCGCCAGGCTGGCCTTGGCCGCCGGACTGACGCGTCGCCAGCGGCTGCCGTAGGCCGCCTGTTCAATCAGCACGGTCGCAGCCTGCGCGCTCGGCTGCCCGGCGCATCCTGTCGCGGGTGACGGCGGCTCCCAGCCAGTAACCGATGATGCCGGCACCGATGGCCGCCTGCAGGGCGAAGAGGAGCGAGGCGATCTCGCCGCTCGCCGGTTCCAGGAGCGGCGTGAACCACGGACGGTAGTCGGGGGCGATCTCGGCGATCGCCTTCTGCGCCTGGCTGTCGGTGCCGGCGAACACCTCGCCCGGCTGGCCGTCCGGGCCGGGCGCCGGCCGCGGTGCCAGCCACAGCGGCAACGCCGTCAGGAGCATCACGGCGGCGATCAGCAACCAGCTCCGGCTCTTCATGCGCGCACCTCACGACCGGCAAACAGCGGCATGCCCTTCAGTTCGTCGCCGTTGAAGCGCAGCAGCGCATTGACCACGAGCACGCTCAGCAGGCCCTCGCTGATCGCCAGCGGAATCTGCGTGACGGCGAAGATGCCGGCGAACTTGGCGAACGAGGCGGCGAAGCCGCCGACCGGATCGGGAAAGGCCCAGGCGAGCTGCAGCGAGGTCGTCAGATAGGTGGCGAGGTCGGCGCAGCAGGTGGCGACGAAGACGCAGGCGGCCAGCGGCAACTGCAACAGGCGGCCGGCGCGGAACAGCCCGGCGGCGACGAAGGAACCGACGATGGCCATCGAGAAGAGGTTGGCGCCGAGGGTCGTCAGCCCGCCGTGCGCCAGCAGCAGCGCCTGGAAGAGGAGGACGACGAGGCCGACCGGCACCATCGCCGTCGGCCCGAAGAGCAGCGCGCCGAGCCCGACGCCGGTCGGGTGCGAACAGCTGCCGGTCACCGACGGCAACTTGAGCGCCGAGAGGACGAAGGAAAAGGCGGCGGCGACGCCGAGCAGCATGCGCTGTTCCGGCTGCTGCTGCAGCCGCCGGCGCAGCGAGCGCACGCCGAGGACGACGAAGGGCGCCGACGCCAGCGTCCAGCCGACGGTGTGCGCGAGCGGCAGAAAACCTTCCATGATGTGCACAGCGACCCTCCCTTCGACGACAGACGAAGCATCAGCGGATCGTCCCCGATGATGGAAGGTGGCCTGGAAGCGACCTGCGCGCGACCAGAGACGCCTTCCCGTCACCCCGGGGAATGATGCAATCCGGTTTCGGGCCGGTCTTCTGGCTCGCCGTCGACCTTCCCCGCGCCTTCCCGTGCCTGGGCATAGTGGCGGATTGCGGAGTCGTCAGGCTTACAGCAGCGGGGGCTGCGCCGGAATGGACTGGCGTCGTTGGCGACGCCGCCGTGCACCGGCTTCCCGTTTCACCCGCCCCGTGACCACGAGGCAAGGCACCCGAAACGGGGTTGATTATACGTCGAAAGAGCGTGCCGAAAAGCGACTGCAACGATCAG
This sequence comes from Candidatus Accumulibacter similis, assembly GCA_013347225.1. Taxonomy (NCBI): domain Bacteria; kingdom Pseudomonadati; phylum Pseudomonadota; class Betaproteobacteria; genus Candidatus Accumulibacter; species Candidatus Accumulibacter similis. The sequence continues at coordinate 1,839,622 of CP054595.1, forward strand.
TCGTCGCCGCCGAAGAGGCGGGCGACCGCCAGCGGGTTGCCGGGGAAGTAGAAGTGCACGTAGGAAGCGGTGATCGGGCCGTGGCGGTAGATCGCCTCGCCGTCGCCGCCTGTCGGGCGCCGCGCGCGACACAGCGGCGGCAGTGGCGTGTCGCTCTGCGAGTAATGGAAGGTGTGGCCGGAGAGCGTTCCCTCGGGCAGGTCGGCGACCTGCATGCCGAGCGCCGCCAGACGCCGCTGCATCACCGCCCGCCCGGGCAGCATGCCGGCCAGCGCATGCCGCTCCCCTTCGCGGTCGACCAACTCCTCGAACAGGCTCATCATGCCGCCGCACTCGGCAAGCAAGGGTCTGCCGGCAACGACGTGTACTGTCAGCGACTGCCAGAGGTCACACCGCGCCGCCAGCGTCGCCGCATGCAGCTCGGGGTAGCCGCCGGGCAACCAGATCGCATCGCAGGTGGGCAACGCGTCGCCGGCGAGCGGCGAGAAGAAGTGGACCTCGGCGCCCAGTTCGCGCAGCGTGTCGACATTGGCCGGGTAGATGAAGCCATAGGCGGCGTCGCGCGCGATGGCGATGCGGCGGCCGGCGAGCAGGGCTGCAAGCGGCGCTTTCGCCGCCGCGGCGAAGTGTACCGGCGGTGGCAGGCCGACGCTCGCCGTCGCCGCCAGCGCGTCGGCAAGTCGGTCTAGGCGGTCGGCCAGGTCGGCGATCTCGGCCGCCTGCAACAGCCCGAGATGACGCTCCGGCAGGCTGTCGTCGCTGCGCGGGACGGCGCCGAACCACCCCATTCCCGCTGGCAGGCTGTCGCGCAGCAGCTCGGTGTGGCGGCTGCTGCCGCTGCGGTTCGCCAGCACGCCGGCAAACGGCAGCCCGGGCCGGTAGGTCGCGAGGCCGTGCGCGACGGCGCCGAAGGTCTGCGCCATCGCCCGCGCGTCGATCAGTGCCAGCACCGGAATGCCGAACAGGCAGGCGATGTCGGCCGCCGACGGCTCGCCGTCGAACAGCCCCATGACGCCCTCGATCAGGATCAGGTCGGAATCGGCGGCGGCGCGTGCCAGGCGGATGCGCGCGTCGTCCTCGCCGCACATGCCGAGGTCGAGGTTGTAGCATGGGCGTCCGCTGGCGACGGCGTGGATCTGCGGGTCGAGGAAGTCGGGGCCGCACTTGAAGACGGTGACGCGTCGTCCCTGGCGCGCGTGCAGGCGGGCCAGCGCCGCCGTCACCGTCGTCTTGCCCTGGCCGGACGCGGCAGCGGCAATCAGCATCGCCGGGCAGTGCGGCATTACGAAGAATCCCCGTCGGGCATGGTTGCTTCCTTTCCGCGGCGTGCGCGAGCGCTGGCGGGCGGCATGGTTTCCCTCCGGAGATGCGGGGGTGGGCCGACCGGTGACAGGCGGTGAGGATAGCACGCGCCCGTACGGATCGCCGCCGTTGACCGCGCGACGCTGCAGCGCCAGCGTTGCTGGAATCTCGAAGTGGCCAATGCTTGCGGAAGTGGTGTCCGGTCCTCTATCCTGAGTTGCTTGCCGGCTGGGAAGGGCTGTCTTGACGCTTCCCGGAAGTCCGGCGTCTGGGGAGGAGCGTCATGGTCCATACGAGGATGGCGTTGCAGCGGCGCCAAGACGAATCTCGCATGACCCCGAAGGTCTCCGAGCGGGGTGCCATGCCTTCACTGCAGGGAATGCCGAGGTTTCTGGGGATCGGCTCGGCGCGGCAATCGGCGAACGATGTCGCGCGCGACGGCACGCAGGGCCCCGGCCGGGCGCTGCCGCACGGGGAGCGCATCCAGCATTCGTTTGGATCGCGGCATGATCTGTCCTCGGTGCGCATGCACGTCGGCAGGAAGTCGACCGAAGCCTGCGACCGGCTCGGCGCTGCCGCGTTTGCGACCGGCTCAGCGATCGCGTTTCGCTCCGACCCCGACCTGTGGCTGGCTGCGCACGAGGCGGCGCACGTCATCCAGCAGCGCCATGGAGAGGGGCCGCCCGCCGGGCTCGACTCGCCAGGTGACCGCCACGAGCGGGCGGCGAGCGCGGTGGCCGATCGGGTGGTGGCCGGAAAGTCGGCGAAGGATCTGCTGCCGCGCGGTGAGGGCCGGGCCCCGGGCGGCGCGGCGGCGGTTCAACGCTATACGATCGAAACGCTCGGAGCAGGACGTGCGCAGGTTGGCGAGACCAAGCAGACCGCGCTGTTCGGGTCGCAGACGCTCTATGCGACGTCGGGACTCATCAGCGGAGCGAACTCCAAGCTTCAGGCAGCGGGCAAACATGGCTCGTACATCGAGCTGAAGGCCGCCGGCGGCTCGGTCAACGTCGATGGCAACGCCCTGACCGGTGTCCAGCCGGAATTCCTCGCCAAGCCGGGGAGCCCGCACTCGGGCGTGGAGAAGGCCAATGCGCCGGGTGGCATGGACACCGAAGGAACGGCCAATGGACCCATGGCGCTGTGGACCGATTGCGGCCGCTCGTCGGCGGCGGTGACGGGTTCCTCCGGCGGCGGCGACCGCAGCGTGGTCTATTTCGACAATGGCGTCGCCAAACTCGGCAAGGGCGTCGATGACTCGACGGTTTCGGACTGGCTCAAGGGCGAGCCGAACCAGATGGCGAACCAGGTCTACATGGATCTGCTGCCCCGCTTCATCGAACGCTCGGACAACGCGGCGTTCGTCGTCGAGGGCGTGCACTACGATATGAAGAGCAACACGGCGACGGGCGCCCTCGCGGGTGCCGCCGTCGGTGCGGGGCTCGGTGCGCTGATCGGCAGTTTCGTCGGCGGCCTGGGTGCGGCTCCCGGGGCAGTCATCGGCGGCGTGGCAGGCGCAATCGGCGGCGCGATCATCGGTTCGCAGGCGCGCAGCAAGGCCTTTCGCAAGCCCGCCACCATTGCCGAAGCCAAGGCGATGTACCTGGCGCTCGGCAGCGCCGGCATGGACAAGTTCGACAAGGAGGCGGGAATCAACTTCCATGCCAATCCGGAGATCGGCGAGTCCTACTCGATGGCGACCGAGGGCGACATGCCGGGTTTCAAGTCGTACCCCGGCGTGGATACATGGAATTACCACTGGGCCGGCGTCGTGATGAAGGATGGTAGCGACAACATCACGCTCGAGAACTATGCCGTCACCGAGAAGTACGCGGCCAGCAAGGGGGTCGACCAGTATGACTTCATCGACCGCCAGTGGAATTTCGCCATGTATGGCACGGTGGACAAGAGCCAGACGTTCCACCAGGAGCACCTGGCCAGCAAGACCCATGGTTCGCATGCGACGTCCATCGCGGTCAGGACCGACCAGTGACCGAAGCGGGGGCAGTGCGCTGCGAGTTGCCGCCGCGCCTTGATCGGGCCGAGCAACTGGGGCAGTTCGATGGCCAGCGGGTCCGCCTCGTGGGGACGTACCTGTCCGTCCCCAGCCTGAAGAGGATGCCCCGTCCGGGCCGGCCGCCCGAGTACGTGGACCTGGGCGAGGTCGTCATTCAGATCGCTGGCAGTGCCTCGGACTACGATCCGGCGGCCGGCGACATGCCGGCCCGCATCGGACTCGGCAGCGAAGCGCGGTCGAGCGAGGAGATCGTTCGGCTCAACGATCGCCGCGTCGCGGTCGAAGGTCGCATCGTGCTTTGTCCCGAGGCGGCTTCGACGCATCGTTGCGCGGTGCCGAGACCCGGTCCGGTATTGCAGGACCCCACCGGCCTGCGCCTCGAGGAGTGAATTCCGCTGCAGTCAACCGGGCGGGCACGAGCAGTCAAAATCGGGGAAATGGTTGCTGAACGATGCCGCTGGTGGCGGCAGCGCTGTGTTTGCAGGCGCACAGCGCCCGATGCGCGTGCCAAGGATGTGCTCCGGTCATCACAGGCGCGCATCCTGTCGCGGCAACTGCGATGCCCACGCCAGCAGGCTCACGTCGGCTGTGATCAGCGTTGCCTGGTGTTGCAACGAAGTGGCCAGGATGAAGCGGTCGGCGGGGTCACGGTGCATGTTTTCCAGCTGGGTGGCGAGGATGCCGATGCGGCCATCCAGCGCAATTTCCCGAAGGCCAGCGTGGAGCAGCTCGGAACGCCATTCCGCCGCCGGAAGGGGCAGCACGATACGCCCGCGCTGCGCGAGCATGGCCGCCTCCCAGAAACTGATGGCGCTCACGGCAACTTGGCCGGCGCGCCAGGCATCTTCGATCAGGCATCGCGCGACAGCGCCGAGAGCTGGGTCATCGCGATCCATCCAGAGCAGGGTGTGGGTATCGAGAACGATCACGCCAGCGCCTTCCACTCGACCTCATCGAGTGGTTCGACAATGTCGCCGGATATCTCGAGTTTGGGGTGCAAGCCGAATGGTGACGTGGAACGTCCACCGCTGTACGGATGCAACTCGGCGATCGGGCGGCCGTTCTTTGTCACCACCCAGATCTCGCCCTTGCTGGCGACCTCGTCCATCAAGGCAAGGCACTTGGCTTTGAACTCGGAAGCTTGAATGGTCGGCATGGCACACTCCAATGAATTAACCACATTTCTGACCATAGTCTTCAAAGTGGTCACCGTCAAGGGGCGCCACGGCTTTTTCGATCCTCGCCAGCAAGGATTCTCCGCCAGTCGCACCACGTGAAACCGGCGAAGAACACCTACCTGGTTACGCTTCAACTGCTTCTTCAGCACCGTCTTGCCTCGCTCATCCACACCATGCACCTGCAACACATTCTTGGCGAAATCGAGCCCAGTCGTCGCAATCTCCATTCTCGACCCCTCTCTCGGTTCAAGTGCCTGCCATCAATCCGCCACTTTGGCACATGGATGCCGCTGCGGGTGGGGGCGTTCATCCGTTACGATTCTTCTGCGGCTTCCGGGCAAGAATTCGACATTGACCCTTCCTCGTGAAGGCTCATATACTCGCCCCGGTGCCGTCATTCACACCCGCCGGTGCTCGGTGCCGTTGGATTCCCGTCCTGCCAACCGCAGAATGAGACTCCACTGGGTCATGTCACGTCTTGTCGTGGAGGGGCCATAGAAATGCCTTCGATCCTGCGTGGCATCGCCGCGCTTATTGTCGCCATGCTCCTGCTGTTTGCCGCACAGGTGCGAGCCGCCGACCCTGCGAAGTTCACCGTCGAGCAACTTGACCAGATGCTGGCGCCCATCGCCCTCTTTCCCGATGCGTTGCTGGCGCAGGTGCTGATGGCGACCACCTACCCGAAGGATGTCGCCGAAGCCGTCCAATGGGCGCTCGCCAACCGCAGCCTGAAGGGCGACGATGCGGTCAAGGCGGTGCAGGACAAGCCCTGGGACCCCAGCGTGCAGTCGCTGGTCGCCTTCCCGCAGGTGCTCGCCATGCTCGGCGAAAAGCCCGAGTGGGTGAACGACCTCGGCGACGCCTTCCTCGGCCAGCCGAAGGAGGTCATGGACTCGGTGCAATTCCTTCGCGCCAGGGCCAAGGATGTCGGCAACCTGAGCAGCAACGAACAGCAGATCGTCACCGTCGAGGCGGCGCCACCGCGGCCCCAGGCGATCGTGGCCAATGCGCCGCCACCGCCGGCGCAGATCATCACCATCGCCCCGGCCAACCCGCAGGTCGTCTTCGTTCCCATCTACAACCCGGTTCACGTCTTCGGCCCGTGGTGGCACCCGCTGTTCCCCCCCTTCTTCTTCCCGCCGCCGCCGGTCTGGGGATTCGGCTGGAACCCGGTCGCCACGGCCATCTGGTGGGGGGTCGGCATCGGCGTCGCCAATGCGCTGTGGGGCGGCGTCAACTGGGGCCGGCGCGACGTCAACATCAACGTCAATCGCTGGAACAACATCAACGTCAATAACCGCATCACGTCCAACGACCGGAACGTGAACTGGAACCACAACCCCGGCAACCGGCGGGGCATCCCTTATCGGGATGCAGCGACACGCGATCGCTTGCAGCAGACCCGAATCGGCGAACGCGGCGGACGTCAGGACTATCGCGGGCGTGAGGACCAGCGTGCGCAGGCGCGCGCGGCACTGGGCGATCGCATCGGTGCCGAGAACCTGGATCGCAATGCGCTGCGTGACATCGACCGCAGCCAGATCCCGCAGCGGCCGGCGGCCGGGTCCGGCACGGGCGCGCGCGACCGCGCGGCCGGCATCGATCGCGGGCAGTTGCAGGAGCGGGCAGCCGGCATCGACCGCAGCCGGGTCCAGGACCGTGCCGCCAACATCGACCGCAGCCAGGTTCAGGACCGCGCGGGAAACATCGACCGCAGCCAGCTGCAGGATCGGGCCGCCAACAGGGATCGCACGCAGGCCCAGGGTCGCGCGAGCAACATCGACCGCAGCCAGGTTCGGGATCGGGCAGCGAATGTCGATCGCAGCCAGGCCCGTGACCGCGCAGCCAACATCGATCGCGGTCAGGTCCAGAACCGGGCAGCCAACATTGATCGCGGTCAGGTGCCGAGTCGCAGCGACAGCGCCGCGCGAACCAATCGCGACAACGCCTTGCGCGGCGCGAACGACGGTCGCCAGACGCGACAGCAGATCGACCGTGGCAACGCCAGCCAGGCCGCCCAGCGCCAAGCTGCGCAGCGCCAGGGCGCCCAGCGCCAGGGCGCCGGCAACCGGCAAGGCCACATCGCCCGCCCGGCGGGCGGTGGCGGCGCCGCCGCCCAGCGGCTGCGCAATTGATCGGGACGGGCCCGATGATGGGAGATCGCATGATGAAGAATCGCTGGTGGCCGGGGATCCCCGCGCTGCTGTGTGCGCTGGCGCTGTCGGGGCAGGTAGCCGCTGCCGGTGTGCAAAGGACGTTTGCCTCGCCGGAACTGGCGGTGACGGCGCTGGTGGATGGCGTGGCGCGCAACGACGGGGCCGAGGTGCGCTCCATTCTCGGGATCCAGTCGGAAAAGCTGGTGCCGCTCGACAGCGTTTCCCTGGACGATCGCCTGGCCTTTCTCGCCGCCTGGGCGCAGGGTCATCGCATCCTGGAGGATGGCGACAAGGGGGCTCGCCTCGAGCTCAGCACCGGCTGGACCCTGCCGATCCCCCTGGTACGCACCAGTCAGGGCTGGGTTTTCGACACCCAGGCCGGCAAGGCCGAAGTGCGCCTTCGCCGCATCGGCCGCAACGAACTGTCGGCGATAGAGACGATGCGCGCCTACGTCGAGGCGCAGCAGGAATATGCCGAGCAGGACCGCAACGGTGACGGCATCCGCGAGTTTGCCCAGAAAATCCTGAGCTCGCCGGGCAGGCAGGACGGCCTCTACTGGCCGACTGCAGACGGCGAGCCGGAAAGCCCGTTGGGTCCGCTGCTCGAGACCAGTGACCTGAAGGACGGCTACCACGGCTACCGCTTCAGGATTCTCAAGGCACAGGGCAAGGCGGCGCCGGGCGGTGCGCGCAGCTATGTGAAGGACGGGCGCATGACCGAGGGTTTCGCGCTGGTCGGCTGGCCGGCCCGCTACAACGAGACGGGCTTGATGACCTTCATCGTCAATCAGGACGGCGTCGTTTACCAGAAGTACCTGGGTCCCGATACCGCCGCCATTGCTGGCGCGATGACGCGCTTCGACCCCGACGCTTCGTGGGCAGCACTGCCCGCGCGCTGAGGCAGGGACAGGAGAGGAATCCGGCTGTTCCGGACGCCGCCACAGGCGAACGGGTCATCTTTTGGGCGTTTTCACGGGTTGACCGCGCGTCGCCGTACCGCGAGAGAGGTCTGTCCCGGGATGCGCGCACATGGCTTTGTCGGCGCCCGGATGACGCTCCGGCAGGTTGCCGTCGCTGCGCGGGATGGCGCGGAACGAGCTGCTGCGGGCTCATGCACTCCCGGCGGTACCGTTCGACCTCTCATTCCTGGGCGTTGGTGACGCGGCCGCGAGGGCCGTGTTCGACGTAGAGAATCTGCGCCTTCTGCCATGCCGCAAGCTTCTGCGGGACTAGGGCGGCGCCGGTTGCGAGGCGGTCGAGGCCGACGGGCCGCCAGCGCTCGTCGGCGGTGCCGATGCGCGCCTTCAGCCTTGCGCGCAGCGCGCCGACGAGACACACGAGAACGGCGACGCCGACGACGTAGGGCATCACCTCCAGCAGTGCGAGAAACGTGGTGAGGCTGATCTGACTCGGGAAGACGATTTCCGGCAGGTCGTAGCCGAAATGCCGGCCGAGGGCGAAAAGAAAAGGGACCTACATGGCCAGCCAGAGAAGCCAGGCGCGCGAAGTGATGACGACAGCCGACATCCGCCGCAGCGGGTGCGCCAGGTCGGGCCGCTCGATGATCAGCGGGAGGCGTCGGGCTTGATGCCGCGGTCGGGACTCGTCCATCGGGCGCGTTTCTCGCTGTCACGAAAAAGGATCTTCGGCACGGCCACCACCGAGGTGGCGGCCGTGATGGCCCAGTAGATGATCGGATACCAGATCATCCAGAAATAGTTCTTGAGCAGCCCCCGGTCGTAAGGCCGGTCGAGGACCAGGCTCGGCATGATCTGCAGCAGGCAGGTCGTTGCGATCAACAGTCCGGCCCACCCCAGCAGCAGGATCGGCGCGCTTTGCAGGTCGATCCGGTAGACCAGCAGGTCGATGACACGGTAGGCGGCGAGCAGCGTGAACAGGTAGGCCCAGGTGATGCTCATTCCGTATTCGACGCAGAGTGGCCACATTGCGGCGTTCTTCGGTGACAGCAGTTGCGGCGTGTAGTCGAGCAGCACCTGGGTGCCGCCCATCGACCAGCGCAGACGCTGCTTCCACAGCCCGCGCAGGGTTTCCGGCATGAGGATCCAGCACAGGGCGCGCGGCTCGAAGCGAACCTCCCAGCCGGCCAGTTGCAGCTTCCAGGAAATGTCGACATCCTCGGTCAGCTTTTCCGGGCTCCAGTAGCCGACCTCGTGCAGCGCGCTGCGGCGGAAGGCGGCGATCACCCCGGCAACGGTGAAGATCAGTCCGACCGAGCGCTGGGCGCGCTTGATCAGACCGACGATCGACGAGAATTCACCGACCTGGATGCGGCCGAGCAGGGTCGACCGGTTGCGCACGCGCGGGTTGCCGGTGACGGCGGCGACGTCGGGCTCGTCGAAATGGCGCACCAGCCAGTTCAGCGCGCAGGGATCGAGGCGAGCATCGCCGTCGATGCCGCCGATCATCCAGACGACCGACATCAGCACCGGGTAGAAAAAGACGTAGGCGAGGATGGCGCTCCAGAAATCGCCAAGCAGGACCGGCAGCGGGGTCATGGCAGTTGCGGCTGCCAGCGCAGCGAGAGGGAAGGGAAGAGCGGCCCCATCAGGCTCTCCGGCAAGCCGCCGACGCCAAACTGGCGGAAGCCGTCGGCTTCACGGTGCCGCATGTGGCGGGCGATGGCTTCCGGCGGCAGCGAGGGGTCGAACTCGAAGAGGACATGCCGGGCCATTTCCGTGGGAACGGCGGCGATGTGGTTGAGCTGGTCGTCGGCGACCGGACGCAATGCGGTCGGGAACAGCGCCATCTCGCGCCCGTCGCGCTCGACTGCGGGCTTGACGAAGGCGATGTTCGGGCTCAGCGTCAGCAGGCGGTCGAGGGTCGGCGAGAGGCCGTCTTCTCCCGGCGGCCAGGTGCCGGGGTCGACCTCGACGCTGCGTGCCGGGTTGGCATCCCAGGTGACGCGCAGCATTTCGGCGAAGGCCTGCAGCGACTGGCTGTTCTCGATCAACTGGCGTTTCCCGACGGACTTCGTAGTGCCGGCATCGTTGAAGCCATCGACCAGCGTCAGGCCGATTGGCATGCCGAGGTCGCTGGCGACTTCCTGGGCGGCCTGGTTGCTGCGACCGTATGGCCAGACGATGATCCGCGGTGCCTTGCCGGTGTGCTGGCTGATGCTGTCGCGAAGATCATGGCGCAGGCGGGCGAGGTAGGCGGCATCGTCCTCGTAACGGCCGTTGGCGTACAGGCGGGTGATCGTCGCCGGGCGCGTGTTGCCCTGCGGGTTGGCGAGTATGCCGCGATGCAGGCCGTAGGAATGCGAGGCGACTTCGACCAGCCCGGAGGCCTGCATTTCACGAACCTGCTCCCAGCTCAGGAACTTGCTGCGCGCCGCCGCCTTGCCGTCGTAGTCGACCATCTGGCCTGCGGGGACGTCCATCCACTGGCCGACCAGGGCGATGACCGCCGCGTAGTTGAACAAGTTGAGCAGCGGAAAGATGCGCGTGTAGGCATCCTTGAAGCCCTCGTCGAAGGTCAGCAGGATGGCATTGCGCGGCAACGGCCGGCCGCCGGCGCGGGCGGCGAGGATCTGGTCGACGCTGGCCGGGTGCAAGTCGTTGGCCCGCATCCAGGCGAACTGCCGGGCCAGATCGCTGGCGCGGACAGCGGTCGGGGTCAGCGGCTCGTTGTCGGCAAGGACCTCGTGGTAGCTCAGCGCCATGAAGCGGGCGTCGGCGGCCGGCGCCGGCGCGGCCGCAAGCGCCAGCAGGACGCCGAGGAGGGTGCGGATCAGAAACGCCATAGCAGCACCAGATTGGCGAAAGTGCGGCCTTCGCGCGCGCCGTCGTAGGGGCGCAGCAGGCGGCCGATGCCGTAGCGCAGCGAGAGGTCGCGGTCGACTTCCGAGCGGTGGCCGTATTCGCTGGCCTAGATCGCCCCGGAACCGTAGAATTCCTGCCAGTAGGTGCCGCCGGTCAGCGCGAGACGCTGGCGCAGGGAATGGTCGTAGCTGCGCCAGCCGAGGTGCTCGACGGCTGCCGTCAACCACAGCGAACGATCGCTTTTCGGGTTGAAGTAATTGACGCTGGCATTGAGCGAGTTGCGCGAGGCGTCGGCGCCGAGCGTCGTCTCGAACGTCCACTTCGGGCCGCTCAGCCAGCGCTCGAACCACAAGGCGTTGACGCCGCTGCGCAGGTTGCCGTCGGAAGAATCGCTGTAGTACGCCGCGCCCCCGAGCTTGCGCGACTCGGGCTGGCGCCAGTCGACGCCGAGGCTGACGCGGCTGGCGTGGATGCCGTCGGCGACGGCGCGCAGGGGGATCTGGTTGGTCACGCTCTCGCCGGCGCCGTAGACGGTCCAATGGTCGTCGGGCTTCCAGCGCACGGTGCCGGTGAAGCCGTCCTTGACCCCGCTGCCGCCGTTGACCTCGCCGGTCACCCGCCAGCCGAGATGGCGGCGGTCCGGAAGGCGGGCGGCGTAGCGGTCGATGTGTCCGGTGGCGGCGTCCGGCAGCTTGCCGGTGAAGAACCCGGCGGCGAGGGCGTCGGTTGCGGTCAGCGCGATGTCGAGGCGCACAAAGCGTTCCGGTCCGCGCAGGGTGTTGCGGTCGACGATGCCGTAGCGGATGTCGAGGGCGATGATGTCGCCCTCCATTGCCCGCCGATCGGCTTCGGAAAGCGGCGCATCGAGCTCGGCGGCCTGCGTGAAGAGGTCGAGGCGCATGGCGGCCACCCAGGCAGCCTTGCGCGCCTCGACGTCGTCCGGCTGGGCCCGGAGGATGGCGAGCTGGCGGCCCAGCTCCGGCGCCCAGTCCTCGCCGCCGACGCCTGCGGCCGGCGCCGGGGCGGAATGCCTGGCCTTTGGCGGCATGACCCACTCCTCGCCGGCGCCCGCCGTCAGCGTGGCAAGGGTGAGGCAAAGCGGCAAGGCGAGGCGCAAACGATTCATGGCGACGGATTGTGGCGTTTTCGGGGCAAGGCGTCGGCGCTCCGGCGACCGTTGCGGACCGCGCCTGCCAGAGTCGCTGGGTAGCAGTTGCCCTGGCGTCAGGACGGTAGCCGTTGGCGCGGACCGCCGGAAAGGCGAGCGCGCGCGGCATCGCAGGTGAGCACGACAGGCGAGACTTTCATGCCGAGCGCGGCTTCTGCACCGTGCAGCGGGATCGCCGGTTCGGACGGGCGCGCGTCGCCGACGGGCAGCGGGTCGACTTCGCCGTCGGCGGTGCTCTCCCCGCGCCACCGAGCCATGGACGGCCGCGTACCGGATACGATCGGCCAGCGCCGCGATGAAACCGCGCAGTTGCTGATCCATGCCGAACGACTTGGCAACAAGGCCGACCAGCTCGTGACGGACGGCGGCGTCCGGATTCGCACGGTGGAACACCAGGTTGCCGCGCTGCTCGCGCAGGATGAGGATAGTGACAGTCACCCGTTCCTGCCATCCCGGGCGCGGCCAGTCCAGGCCGGAGCGCCCGATGCTCCATCGGGCGTTCATCGATCCAGGCGCAGGCGGACCAGCGGCGCCTGCGGCTATACTCCAGCGAATCCTGCGCGCCCTGCCGTATCCGACACGCCTGCCGACCATGCCAGCACAGCCCCTCCGCGTCCTTGTCACCTGCGCCCTGGTCCTTGGGCTGGCGCACCCCGTCCGTTCCGCCAGGAACTACGGCGACGAGGAATTCCGCCTCGAACACGGGCACGACGGCAAGGATGTCTTCTGGGCGCCGACGCCGGATGCCATGGTGACGCTGATGCTGCAGACGGCAAAGGTGACGCCGGCGGACATCGTCCATGACCTCGGCGCCGGCGACGGGCGGATTCCGATCGCCGCGGCACGTGCGTTCGGTGCCCGTGCGGTCGGCATCGAATACTCGCCGGAGATCGCCGCGCTGGCGCGGCGCAACGTCAAGCGCGCCGGGCTCGAGGGGCGGGTGGCGATCGTTGTCGGCGACATCTTCGTCGAGGATTTTTCCGCGGCGACGGTGGTGACGATGTTCCTGACACCTGTCCTCAACCACAAGCTGCGGCCGCTGCTGCTGCAGATGAAGCCGGGTACGCGCATCGTCTCGCACGCCTTCGACATGGGCGACTGGCAACCCGACGCGAAGATCGCGACGGAGAACGCAGAGGGCTTCTTCTGGATCGTTCCGGCGCAGGTGGCGGGCGACTGGTCGTTGCGCCTGCCGGGCGAGGCCGCGCCGACCCGCCTGCAATTGCAGCAGGCCTACCAGCAGGTCTCCGGCACCCTGACGCTCGGCGAGCGGAGCGTTGCCGTCGCGGGCCGGCTCGCTGGTGCCACGCTGCATTTCGACTACGCCCGGCCGGACGGCACGACGGCAACCGTCACCGCCACCGCTACCGCCGACGGCCGGCGCCTCGTCGGCCAGCAGAAGCACCCGCAGGCCCCCGGCAGCGTGCGCGGCGAGCGCCGCTGAGGCTACCGCCATGGACGCCCGCACCGACGATCCCCGCCACTTGCTGCACACGACGGGTGCGGTCGCCATCGTCGTCGGCATCGTCGTCGGTGCCGGCATCTTCAAGACGCCGGCCATGGTCGCCGGCATCACGCAGGACCACGGCTGGCTGATCGCCGTCTGGCTGGCCGGCGCGCTCGTCTCGCTCGCCGGCGCGCTGTGCTATGCCGAACTGTGCGCGGCACACCCGCATGCCGGCGGCGAGTACCACTTCCTCAGCCGCGCCTGGGGCAAGCGCCTCGCTTTCCTCTACGCATGGTCGAAGGCGATGGTGATCAACACCGGCTCGATCGCCCTGCTCGCCTACGCCTTCGGTGACTACATGACGCGCGTCGTCGATCTCGGCGCGCATTCTTCGGCGCTCTGGGCGGTGGCCATCATCATCGTGCTCACCGGCACCAACATCCTCGGGCTGACCATCGCCGCCCGCCTGCAGACGGCGATGGTGCTGCTGCTCGTCGGCGGGCTGGCGGCCGTCGTCGTCGCCGGCTTCGCCGCGCCAGCCGCTGGGCTGACATCGCATCCGGCGCCGACCTGGTTCGCCAGCACACCGTCGGCCGGCATGCTCGGGCTGGCGATGGTCTTCGTGCTGCTCACCTTCGGCGGCTGGAACGAGGCAGCCTACCTCTCTGCCGAGGTACGTGGCGGTCCACGCGCCGTCGTCCGCGTCCTGATGCTCAGCCTGAGCCTCATCACGGCCCTCTACCTGCTCGCCAATCTCGCGTTGCTGCACGCCCTCGGCCTTGCCGGACTGGCCACCAGCAAGGCCGCCGGCGCCGAGGTGCTCGGCCGGCATTTCGGCGCCTGGGGCGAGCGCCTGCTCGGCGTGCTCGTCGCGCTTGCCGCCCTGACCAGCATCCATTCGACGATGATCGTCGGCGCCCGCAGCAACTATGCGCTCGGTCGCGACTGGGCGCCGCTGCGTCACCTCGGCCGCTGGCAGGCCGGACGGGGCACGCCGGTGAACGGCCATGTCGTGCAGATGGCCATCAGCCTCGCGCTGGTCGTCTTCGGCGCCTTCCAGGCCGATGGCTTCGAGGCGATGGTGGAGTTCACGGCGCCGGTCTTCTGGACCTTCCTGTTCATGGTCGGGCTGGCCGTCTTCCGGCTGCGCCGGCGCCACCCCGGCGTTGCGCGCCCGTTCCGCGTGCCGCTCTACCCGCTGACGCCGCTGCTGTTCTGCGCCGCCTGCGCCTGGCTGGCATGGTCGAGCGTCAGCTACGCCGCGAGCAGGGCGGCGGTGCACGTATCGCTCCTGGTGATGCTGGCCGGTCTCGTCGTCCTCGGCGGGCTGCTGCTGCACGAGCGCCTCGCCCGCCACCCCTGAGCACTGCTGCTCGCGCGGATCCATGAGGTCTTTCCGCTCGTCTTTCCACACGGCGCAGGCGAGATGCGAATCAGCGCCGTCATCACTGGAGGCACTGGGCGGGCCGAAGTCGGAGGACTTTGCAGGGGCTCCCGGGTCCCAGTTCCACCTTGACTCAGCCATTGACGGTGCTTGTTGGGGGCTCATATACTTTGCTTGGTGCCGTCGAACTTCCAGTCCTTCGGCCTCGACCGCTGCCCCGGCGTGATCACCAGGCCGGGGCGCAAGCTGGAAAGTGCGGGCATCGTCGACAGGCCGTGTCTTTTTCCGACCGCCAAGGGCGGCAGCGCAACCGGCTGGGCGTTCTACGACAGCAACCGGAAGAAGCTCGCGCCGAAGGCATTCGTCTTCGGCGTCAGCAACCCGGCGCTGGGGCAGTGCGTCACTTTCGCCGGCATCCCGATCACCGAGGGCCGGTCGCCGCATCCGCTGGAGGGCCTGACGACCGACGATCGCGTCGGTCGCCCCGGCGTGCAGGCGGATCGCGTTTCTGGAGCGCTGCAACCGAGAGGAGTCCCGCATGCATCCGTCCGTCATCGGCATTGTCGTCCTGGCCTTTACCTTCGCTGGCGTCCAGCTCGGCATGCGGTTGCGCAGCAGACTGCCCGACCAGCATCTGTCCGGGGACGCCCGCGACACCATCAAGCTGGGCATCGGCCTGGTGGCGACGGTGACCGCGCTGGTGCTGGGACTGCTCACGGCGTCGGCCAAGAGCAACTTCGATGCCATGGATGCGAACGTCAAGCATGCGGCGGCCGGCTTGCTGTCGCTCGACCGCACCCTCGCGCGCTACGGCCCTGAGGCCACGGAGATCCGCCGGCAACTGCAGGAGGCGGTGGCGCAGCGGGTCGACAGCGTCTGGCAGGCGGGGCGTTCGGGCAAGGGCGCAGTCGACCCCTCGCACTCGATGCAGGCGATCGAGCACATCTCCAGCGAGATACACCGGCTCGCGCCCGCGACCGACGAGCAGCGGGCGCTGAAGACGCGCGCCGTGGCCGCGGCGGAGTCCCTGCTCGACGCGCGCTGGGTCGTCGTCGCGGGGACTGCCGCGCCGGTTCCCGTTGTTTTCCTGACTGTGCTCGTGGTCTGGCTGACGGTGACGTTCACCACCTTCGGCATGCTCGCGCCGCGCAGCCGGACCATCTTGCTCGTGCTTTTCGTCTGCTCGCTGTCGGTCTCGGGGGCCATCTTCCTCGTGCTGGAGATGAGTTCGCCCTTCGACGGCCTGATCTCGGTGTCGTCGGCGCCGATGGATTACGCGCTCTCGCACATGAACAGGTAGGCCCGGCGCGCGTACGGGGCAGCGACCGCGGGTCGAGAACGCGCGCTCGCCGTGCCGCTTGCCCGGGGCGTGGGGATCCGCGTGTACGCGGTTCTTTTCCAATACTCGCCACGAACGTCGGCATGTACCAAATCTCGGCGTGCCAGTGGGCGCTGACGCTACCGATCCAGCTGCGCCTGCTGCTCGCGCCACAGCCGAGGCTGGTGGCGCCGGTGTAACCGGTCGTTCACCGAGTCATCAGGTGCATGCCTGGTTGGCGAGAACGCGTGCGCCCCCGCTCCGGGAGATGCAGGGCGCCAGCCTGGGCAAGGCCGATCGCCAGGCTGAATCGGTGCCTGTCGAGCAGCGTTGGTCGTGTGGTTGGCGGCGGCTCTCAGGCCGTGGCCGGGTTGACATCCCGGGTCGAATGTTTCACGAGTCTCGTGTTTCCTGGCCGTCCAGCCTCTCCACCCGGGGTTGCCGGCTGCCCGCCCAGATCAGGCGAAAAGACGCGGCGCGGCGCGGGTTGCCGACCAGCGCCGGCCGGAAGCAGGCGAGGTTGGTGCCGCCGGCGCGGCGTACGCTCGGGTAGATGATTCCCAGCGAGCCGGCGTCGAGCAGTCGCGCCGCGAGACTCTGCGAAGCGACATAGCTGCCGGGGTCGAGGCAGGCGGAAAAAGCCGGCGCGTCGCGCAAGTCGTGGAACTCGCTGCTGAAGTCGGCGAGCAGTTCCTGGTAGTTGACACTGTCGTCGAAGCGGCCGATTTCCTCGTACTCGACGGTCTTGTGGAAAATGATCTCGGCGAGGGCCGTTTCCCGTTCGAAAGCGCAATACCAGGCGCCGCGCTCGCCGTCGTTGAAGCGGCTGCCCTCGGGGCGCGGGTAGGTGAAGGCGGCATTGACGATGCGGAAGTTCGGCACCCCGAAAACCAGTTCGTCGACGCCGATTCCCGGCAGCCCGCCACGCTCGCCGATCAGTCTCTCGTTGGTGGCGTTGTCGAGTTCGAACAGGTCGCGCAGGTGGTCGAGGTTGTCGGCGATTGCGCTCAGCACCGAATCCTCGCGCTCGGCAAAGCGCGAAGGAATCAGCCGGACCGCATCGATCCGGCGCAGGCGCGCCAGGGGCGGCTCGGGCGGGCTCATATGCCGCCGCGCCGCGCTTCGAGCAGTTTGCGAACCATCTGCATCGCCAGCAGGCCGCCGCCCAGCATGAAAGCGAGCGGCGAGCGGCCGGCAAAGATCCGGTTGCCGTTCGGCAGGCTGACCCACTCGTCGGCCAGCTTGTCGCCGTAGAGGATGTGCAGGGACTTGTAGATGCCGATCAGGTAGGAGATGCGCGTGATCCGATCGACTTCGAGCAGCCGGTCGGGGTTCTTCTTCCACTCGTAGAAGGCACTGCTCGACAGGCCGCCGAGCAGCTCGCGCGCGTCGTCGTCGCGCAGCCGCCAGGCAGCGGCCAGATTGAAGAAGCCCTGCAGCGCCGACTTCGACAGACGCTCGCGCTCGGCGCGCGAATTGAGATCGACGAGAGCCGCCGGTTCGAAGCGGCTGGCGGGGTAGGCATAGGCGAGGTTCATCAGACGACTCCTTTTCCGGACAGTTTACACTCCGGTTTCGTGATTGCAAGGCGAATTGGTGGCTGCCGGGGTGCCGCAGCGCCGCCGGTATCCGTGATCGTCGCGGGCCGGGGCTGGCCGTGCGGCGACGAAAGGTGGTAGAAGAACGTCTGGCGATGGCGCAACGCGACTTGCGCAACCGTTCCCGCTCTGGCACGCCCTGATGACAGTCGTCATGCGGGGAAGGGCGCCGACGGAGCCTGGACACGTCGCGCGAATCGCCGCGCAAGGATGACTTCGATGAAAACTCCGTCCCGCTTGCTCGCGTTGTTTTTCCTGAGCACGGTCGTGCAGGCCGCGGATGCCTTCCGCAAGCACATCCTGGAGACCGAGAACCACCTCGTCGAGATCACCGTTCATTGTCCGCAGGGCGAGGTTAGGTGTGCGCGGGTCGGTTACAGGGGCATTGACAGGAAGACCGGCGCGGCGCTCGAGTTGCGCGGCGAAACGATGCATACCATCTGTCGCGACGGGGTGACGCCCTGTCGCTTTCTCGGCTACCGCTTCCCCAATGGCAAGACCCACTACTTCGTCTGGGAAGACGGGGACGGCGAGCAAGGCACGCTGGAAGTCCGAACGGGTAGCAAGATCCTGCTGATGGAGCGTGGCACATGGAAATGAATCCGGAAGCGGATTCGATCCGGCCGCTGCAGCCGTCGCCGGATGCGCGGCAGGATCTGGTCTCGCCGCTTCGCCATTGGAGGAGGCCACGTGCGGCGGCAGCGCGACGATCCGGTCGCGGCCGTAGCGCGCCGTCGGTCCTCAGCCAGCGGTCGGCCGGCGGACAACGGCTGCAGCCCTCCGCGCAGAGTTCGACCAGCGCCGCCGTATGCGGCCGGCCCCAGCTCTCGCAGGCAGCCGGCGGGGCGGCGTGCGCGGCAGCCGCGGGAGCGAGGGCGGAGAGCAGCAGCAGAGCAAGAGCGATGGATCGTGGCACGCGGGTCTCCGCGACATCGGTGGCGCTTAGTCGCCGGGCGATGGGGAATCGTTGCCGAAGCGTCGACCGGGCCTCGACACGACCCTGCGCGTTCCCCGCAATCGGTGTCGAACCGTTGTTCTCCACTTGCATGCGCGGCTGCCTCGAGCCCGGAGCCGGCGATCGCCGCGCCGGGAGAGACCATTGTCTTCGTTCGTCGCACGGTGGCGCCAGCAGGGTGGCCGACCGCACATGCTTGCCGGCATGATCGCCGTGGGCTACCGGGCAGCGAATTGCAGTTGCGGCGTTAGGCTGCTCTCGGTACGCGGACGCGGCGCTGGCGATGCGCGGTCTGTCGGTTGCGGCCGGGATGGGAGCGGTGCGGCCGCTGCAGCCTACCGTGGACTGGCCGAGAACAAGACCATCGGCGTCAGTTCGATCTGCTGTCTTTCATTGCCCAACCAGACCACACCTTCCTGAACGGTGCACTCCAGGTGCATGTTGCGTTCCGCCAGGCGCGCCAGGACCTGGCTGTCACCGGCACCGAGCGAGAGTACCCGCAGGTTGCTCAGTGTCACCAACTTCGCGCAGTTCTGTCGCCACCAGAGGTCGGCAGCCCTCCCACCGTAGCTGACGACAACCACCTTTCGAGCGCTGTTGCAGGCGCGGCGGATCGCCCTTTCAGTCGGTAACCCGACGTCGATCCAGCACTCCACATGGCCCGTCGCATCGATATCCCAGAGGTCTGCCTCATCGTCGGTATACAGGCCACGCCCGAAGATCAGCGTTGGCGAAGCGTGCAGGATGAAAGCCAGAAGCCGGATCATCATCCGCTCGTCGGTCTCGGACGGGTGGCGGGCGAGCGTCAAGCCATAGTCTGAAAAGTGTCCTCGATCCAGGTCGGCAAGCTGTAGCTCGGCCTTGAAGATGGTCGATTTGATGGCCATGCGAGAGCCCGCCAAAGTCCGGAGTATCGCACGCCGGCGGGATTCGGGCAGGTGGCGCCTGATCATCGAATCCACGGCCATCGCGTACGGGCGATTCTCGGCGATCTCGGGCTGTGACGCGCCTGCGTAGTGGCGCGGCGGCGGCATGAGCGCCGCGCTCACGACCCTGCCGCTCCAAACTGGAGCACTCGCCGCCGCCGCGCACAGAGAACCTCCGCGCTCAAGCATCGGCGCTGCCACGGAGCGGGAAGGGTTTCAGCCGGCGTTCCACGGCCACGGGCGCGTGCTCTTCATCGATTCCCCTGCAGGCAGGACTGTGTGGCTACCTCACCCGGCAGCGCCCGCTCATCTCGTGGGCCACGAGCAAGCCGACGGATCATGTGCTGCCAACCCGGACCCCTGGCCTGCTTCCTGCGCCTTTCGGCAGTGGCTTGGAGCGGACCTCGATCAGCGGCCATCATTACGAACCGCCCGACAGCTACCCGAACCACTCTCGCAGCCGATGCCGCACGAAAGCGAAATCGCCGAGGTCAAGCAGGTCTTCCTCAGCGCGACTGCGCAGGACTGCCGCCAGTACCGTGAAGCGGTGCGCGACGTCGTGCAGGACAACGTGCCGCAGGGCAAGGTCTTCCTGCAGGAGAACTGGGCCGAAGGAGGGCAGTTCGTGGTCGATGTCTGCCGGCAACGGGTGCGGACCTGCGACGCGTACATGGGGCTGTTCGGCCACCGCTACGGCTGGCAGCCGCCCGGTTACACGCGCTCGATCACCGAACTCGAGTTTCTCTGGGCGCGCGAGCGATGGCCGCAGCGCGTGGCGCCGATCTTCATCCTATTGCCGGAAAAAGGCAGCGAGGCGGACAGGCAGTTGCACGATTGGGCGGCGCCGTACATTGAGCAGGAGTGTTCGGACGACGCGGCGCGCTGCCGGCACGACCAGGCGCAACTGGCCATCCTGAAGTCGGTCGGCGACTGGGCGGCCGACGGCCGCATGCTGACCTTCTACGGCAACCGGCGGCAGCTCGAAGGCAAGGCGCTGTCGACGATCCAGAACTGGACCATGGATCTGCTCCGCCAGGCGCTGGCGGGCCGCCGCCGAGCGGCCGGCGACATTCCGGCGGACGAACTCGGACGCCTCGGATGGCCAGCGCGAGTTCGCCGAGTTCCTCTGCCGCTGCGACGAGTGGGACGACTGCGCACCGCCGCTGTGCGGGCAGCCGGCCGAGCTCGACAACGTCGCCTCGCTGATCTGCTGGACCTGCGGGCAGTTGCAGCAGCCTCTGCTCGGCAACGCGAGCATCGACGCGTTGGCCGAGGTGCTCGCCGCGCGTTTCGAGGAGTGTGGCTCGCTGGTTTTCGTCCAGCGCAGCGCCGGTCGCGACGCAGAGCTGCTCTGGCTCTGCGTGCAGGCGATGGAGCGCCGCGCCAGCTGCGCCGGCGACCTGCGGCTCGCCGAGTTCCTCGTCATCCAGCTCTGGGTCGCGCTCGCCTTTCTCGAACCGGCGAGCGCCGCGCAGGCTTTCGCCGACGCGCTCTGCCAGGCCGGCGACGCGCCGGCAGCCGCGCTCCTGCGCCTCGGCGGGCTGACCTCGGCGATCGAAATGCCGCTCGCCAGCGAGCAGACGCTGCTCGCCCACGCCAGGGCGATGGACGCGCTTGTCAGTGGCGACGACGAGCGAGCGCAGGAGCCGGAGCCGGCTGCGGGCGCGGCCGCGCCAGCGCAGCCGCGCAGGACTTGCGGCGTGCTGCTTGCTGCCAGGAAGCCCGACGGCGAAGTCGAGCGCGGAGTGCCGGGGCGGCTCGATCTGGTCTTCGCGATGATCCGCGATGCCCTCGGCGAGCTTGGATTGGACTGCCTGCGGCTCGACCCGCTTGTCGTCGCCGGTGAACGGGTACGCGCGCTCTACGAAAACCTGCTCGCCGCCGATCTCGTCGTCTGCGACCTGTCGGCGAGCGACCCGGGCATTGCCTGCCTGATTGGCGTCTGGTGGGCGCTGCGGCCGTCGGGTACGCTGGTGATCGCCGAGCACGCTTACCGCGCAACCGTCGGCAACCTCGCCGAGCGGCTGTTGCGCTACCAGCCGCAGGATGACGGAATCGCCGGCGCTGCGCGCGCACGCTTCGTCGATCGGCTGCGGTCGATCGACGGCGAGGGTGATGTTCGCTACCTGCGCAGCGAGGTCCATGCCGATGGTTCGCTGCTGCCGCCCGGGCCAGCGGACTCGGGTGCCGTGGTCGCCGGCAGCGCCGGCGCCGAAATCGAGCGGATCAAGGGGCCGCGCGGGCGATGCCTCGTCGTGCAGGCTTTCGGGCGGTTCTCCGCATGGCGCACCGCGCGGACCTACGGGCTTGACGAGTCGTACCCGATCATCGCAGAGGCGGTCGCCAGCCTTGGTCTCGAGTGCCTGCGCTTCGACACCGGCGAGTCGCGAGTCATCGACGGCTCGATGTTCCGGCTGCTGCACGAAGCGGAAGTGGTGATCGCCGACCTGTCCTGCCGGCTCGAGGATGTCTTCCTGGCATTGGGTATCCGCTTCGGTCTCTGCCCGGCGCGGACGATCCTGGTCGCTGCCGATGGTCCGTTTCGAGCCGCTGGACACGTCTCGAGGCATTGCCGATCCGGCAGGTTTCCGCTCCGGCCTGGCGACCGGCGCAGTCGACAGCTCGGTCTACCTCGCCCTGCCGACGCTGCGTCCGCCGATGAGGAAGGGCGAAGCGGCCGTCGAGGAATGGGCGGGCGGCGACGGGGGCACCGATGTTCCGTGGGCGAGCGCGACCGGCAGCGACGAGTACGGGCGCTGGGCCGAGATCGACGTTGCCGGCGTCCGCCAGCGCTTCCGCTGGATCGCGCCGGGGAGTTTCGTGATGGGGTCGCCGGGCAGCGAGGCGCAGCGCTTCGATGACGAGGTGCAGCACCGGGTCACGCTGACCCGTGGCTTCTGGCTTGCCGATACGGCCTGCACGCAGGCGTTGTGGCAGGCGGTGATGGGCGGCAATCCCAGCACGTGCGCCGATGATCCGCGCAATCCGGTCGCGAACGTCAGTGGGCAGGACGTGCAGTCGTTCATCGTGTCACTCAACCGCCGCATTCCCGGGTTGCACGCGCGGCTGCCGAGCGAAGCCGAATGGGAATGCGCGTGTCGCGCCGGGACGACGACGCCTTTTTCGTTTGGCGAGAACATCTGGCCCAAGCAGGTCAACTACGATGGCGGTTACCCTTACGCCGGGGGCAAGAAGGGGCTCTATCGGCAACGTACCGTCCCGGTCGGCTTGCTGCCGCCGAACCCGTGGGGTCTCGACGAGATGCACGGAAACGTCCGGGAGTGGTGCGCCGATTGGTACGGTCCGTACCCAGCTGGCGAACAGATCGATCCGCGTGGTCCGCGGGCAGGTGGCGAGCGCGTGTTGCGCGGCGGCTCGTGGCTCGACTTCGGCGGGAGCGTGCGTTCCGCCGTCCGGCGCAATCGCTGTGGCTCGAAACTGCAAAGCCTCATATACTTTCGGCACTCCCCCTTGTCCTCTGGCCTTGGTCACGCCTCGATGTTCTCGCACATTCAGACGCGTCATTTCCGCAGCCTCAAGGCCGTCGATCAACGACTGGGCCCGATGCAGGCATTGGTTGGCCCGAACGCCAGCGGCAAGACGACGTTTCTCGATGTCATCGGCTTGCTCAGCGATCTGGTCCGTCGCCGAGGCGACGTCCGTGAGACCATTCTGTCGCGCAGTGCCAGCTTTCACCAATTGATCTGGCAGGGGCCGGGCGAGGACTCGCGGCAACGCGCAGCCTTCCAGCTTGCTGTCGAGGCGCCCATACCCGCTGCCGTTCGTCTTCGCATGGCCGAGGACAAGCTGCGGTATACGCTGGTACGGTACGAGTTGGAGATTGGGCTGGACGTGGCAAACAATGAACTGGGGCTCAACCACGAGACCCTCTGGTTGCGCACACCCGACGAAGAGCGGCGGCCGCTGCAGCGGGACATGTTTCCGCTGGTGCCCGTCGACGCGCCGACGATTCTCGTGGCCAAAGGGCGACCGGGGTGCAAAGTGGTGATGAAGAAGACGCCCGGAGGCAACGACAACTATTACACGGAAGGAGCGAAGTCCTACGCACCCTCGTTTCGGCTGGGGCGCAGCAAACTGGCTCTGGCGCACATTCCGGCTGACGAGGCGAGCTTTCCAGTCAGTTCCTGGTTTCGGGATCTGCTTGAAACCGGCGTGCGCAAGATGGTGCTCAACAGCCAGATCATTCGTCAACCGAGCCCACCAGGACTGGGCCTGGAGTTCCAGACCAACGGCTCCAACCTGCCATGGGTGATCGCCGAACTGCGCCGCGAGCCGCAGCGCTTTGCGGATTGGTTGGATCACGTACGTACGGCGCTCGAAGACATTGCCGACATCGATACGGTCGAGCGCCAAGAGGATCGGCACCGCTACCTGGTCATCAAGTACGCCAATGGTGCGGAGGTCCCTTCGTGGCTGGCTTCCGACGGTACGCTGCGGCTCTTGGCCTTGACGATTCCAGCGTACCTGAAGGATCTCGATGGCGTCTTCCTGATCGAAGAACCGGAAAACGGCATACACCCGCGCGCCATCGAGACCGTCATCCAGTCACTATCGTCGATCTACGATGGCCAGGTGCTGATTGCCACGCACAGTCCTGTCGCACTGAACATGCTCGACCCGGCACAGGTCCTTTGCTTCGCCAAGGACCGGTCGGGAGCGACGGATATCGTTGCCGGCGACCGTCATCCGGCCCTGCAGCAATGGAAGCAGGGGCAGCCGGACCTCGGTGTGCTGTTTGCTGCCGGTATTCTGAGCTGAGTCCGCGTTGCAGGACCTCGTAGCGTTGGTGGCCGACAAGAACATGCAGTTTGCTCTGCAGGGTGCCCTGGCTCGTCCGCAGGCCCTGGGCATTCGCTCCTTGACGTACGCCATTCGCCCACACATGGGGCGCGACGGGGGTGTCCGGACCACCGGCGCAGACGTGCTGGCCTGCGATGCCGGCCGTTTTCGGCACGCACTGATGATGCTGGATTTTCAAGGCTGTGGGCAGGAACACGAGACCCCACTGACTCTGGAAGCCAGGCTGGACGAGCAACTGCAGCGGGTCTGGGGCGCGCGCGCCAAAGCGATCGCGATCTCACCGGAAGTCGATATCTGGCTGTGGGGAGCCGACAACGCACTGCACGAGGTTTTTCAATGGCAGAAGGCCACCTCAATTCGCGACTGGCTGCATGCCCAGGGCTTTGATTTCGATGCCCAAGGCAAGCCGCGGCAACCGAAAGAGGCGATGGAAGCGGTTTGCCGCAAGCAAAGGCTGCCCCGCTCTTCGGCCATCTACGAAAAGATCACCGGTCGTATCAGCCTTCAGCATTGCACCGATCCGACGTTCCAACGCTTGCGGAGGCAACTCGTTACCTGGTTCGGGCACTGATTTCAACCGGCCTTGGTGTTAGTCTGTCCGCTCACCTCTGATCGCCATTCACCAATGCAAACCGAGCGCCAAACCCGCCAGGAACAGATCGACCGCCAACTGGGGCGCGCCGGATGGGCGTTCGGCAGCCGTCGTTTGATCACCGAATTCCTTGTCCCGATGCCGTCCGGCATCCGCGAGCCCGGCGCCGGCGAGCGCCGAACCGTCGAGTTCGCTGACTATGCCCTGCTCGATCGCTTGGGCCGGCCCCTGGCAATCGTTGAAGCCAAGCGTTCCAGCCGCGACCCGCTGGAGGGCGAGCGGCAGGCAGCCGACTACGCCGAAGCCATTCGCCAGAAGTCCGGGAGCGATCCGTTCGTGTTTCTGGCCAATGGCAACGAAATCTGGTTCTGGCATCGCAAGCTCTATCCACCCCGCAAGGTGAGCGGCTTCTTCACCGAAGACGATCTCCTTCGTCTGGCCCATCTCGACCGCTTTGGCACTCCGCTTGCCGGCCAGATGCCGTCGACACGAATCATCGATCGCTCGTACCAAATCGAAGCGGTCAAGACGATCGCCGAGGGGATCGAGCAGGCGCGCCGCCGCTTTCTGATGGTCTTGGCGACCGGAACGGGCAAGACCCGTGTCGCAGTCGCGCTCATCGAGTTGCTGCAGCGACGCGAGCGCATTCAGCGCGTCCTGTTCCTCGCCGATCGACGCGAACTCGTCAAGCAGGCGCTCGGCGCCTTCAAGGAGCATCTGCCCGGCGCGCCGCGCGCCTGGATCGAGGGCGGCACCATTGACAGGGACGCCCAGATTCATTTCGCCACCTATCCCGGCATGATGTCGCTCTACCAGCAGTTGTCGCCCGGCTACTACGACCTGATCGTCGCAGACGAAAGCCACCGTTCGATCTACAGTCGCTACAAGTCAATCCTCGACCATTTCGACGCCATCACCCTCGGCCTGACCGCCACACCCACGGACTTTCTCGACCACAACACCTTCGATCTGTTCGACTGTCGCGATGACTCGCCGAGCTTCTATTACGGCTACGACGAGGCGGTTCGTGACCGCTGCCTGGTTCCCTACCGGCCGGTGCACGTCGCGCGCACGACTTTTCAGGTCGAAGGGTTGCAGCCCGGCGACCTGCCCGAGGAAGTCAAGCAGCAGGTTCGCGAACAAGGCATCGACCCAGATCAGTTCTCATTCGAGGGCTCGGACCTCGAACGCTGCGTGACGAATAGTGGCACCAACGACGCCATCGTCCGCGAGTTCATGGACAACGCGATCAAGGACGCGGTCGGCACGCTGCCCGCCAAGTCGATCATCTTTGCCGTCTCCCACAAGCATGCCCTCGAGATCTACAAGAGCTTCAATCGACTCTACCCGGACCTGCAACGCAGAGGGTTGGCAAGAGTGATCGACAGTCAGATGGAGCGCGCCGACAAGACGCTGGACGATTTCAAGAACCGGGGCTTCCCGCGTGTCGCCATCTCGGTCGACATGCTCGACACCGGAATCGATGTGCCGCCCATCCGCAACCTGGTCTTTGCCAAGCCGGTATTCAGCAAGGTCAAGTTCTGGCAGATGCTCGGCCGTGGCACCCGCCCCTGGACCGACCCCTTGAACGGGCTGAAGAAAGAGGATTTCCTGGTCATCGACCACTGGGACAATTTCGACTACTTCCAGGTGAACAAGGACGGCAGCGCGGCATCAGTCTCAGAACCTTTGCCGACACGACTCTTCCGCCTGCGGCTGGAAAAGCTCCAGATCCTGGCCGGGCGCTCCGAAACCGAGCCGGTTTCCTTTACACGCAAGCAGTTGCAGGATCTCGTCGGCACCTTGCCGCTGGAGAACATCAACGTCGCCCCACACGCGGACGAGATTCGCGCCCTGGCCACGACAGAAGCGCCGTGGCGCGAGCTGACCGACGAGCGCGTGACGCACCTGTCGCAGACGATCGCGCCGCTGCTACGCTTTTCTGTCGCCGGCTCCTACGCCGAACTGCAATTCGAGAACCAGACCGAGCAACTTGCCCTTGCCCATCTGCGTGCAGACGCCGGCGAGGTGCAGAGACTGCGGGTGAACATCAGCGAGAACCTTGCCCTGTTGCCGACCGAGATCCCGGAAGTTCGGGCACACCTCGCCGCCCTGACCGCCACGCGCAGCGACGCCTTCTGGGCGAAGCTCTCGTTTACAGGCATCATGGAATTGCAGCAGACCTTCGCGCCGCTGATGCGCTTCCGCAACCGCCGGCCGCCCGGGACGATGGTTCGGCTTTCGCTGCCCGATGCGATTCAAAGGCGACACTGGATTCTCTTCGGCCCGTCCGGCGAGGGCGCTTTTGCCGAGACCTACCGGGCGCAGGTCGAAGCGCTCGTCAAGGACCTCGCCGGCGACAACCCCGCACTGCAACGACTGAAGAAGGGACAGGAGCTGACGCCCGATGACTATGCCGCCATCGCCGCGGCACTGGAAGGGCCGGACCTGTTCATTACCGAAGATCGACTGCGCGAAGCCTACGGCCAGCCCAGGGCTTCGCTGGTGGACTTCCTGCGCCACATCCTGAAAGTCTCGATGCTGCCCAGCCGGGAGGAAACGATCGCCAGTGCCTTCGACGACTGGGTCCGCGAACATCCCCGCCTCTCCGCGACGCAACTCATGTTCATCCGCACCGTGCGCAAGGCCGTCCTGCAGAAAGCCAGAGTCTCTTCGCTGGACGCCCTGCGCAAGCCGCCGTTTTCGGCCATTGGCGATCCGGCTACACTTTTCCCAGAGGCGGAGCTGAACGAACTCTTCGCTCTCGTCGACGCCATCGCCGCCTAAGGAACCCTGATGCTTTCTCCGCAGCTGCGCCGCAAGGTGCACGACCTCTGGTCGCTTTTCTGGTCTTCGGGGCTTTCCAACCCGCTGGTCGCCATCGAGCAGATCACTTATCTGCTCTTCATCCGCCAGCTGGAGGGACTCGATCGCGACCGTGTCGGCGCCGGCAAGACCTCGATCTACGCGCGCTGCGCTGCCGATCCGCAGGAAGATGTCGACTACGAGAAATGTCGGTGGTCGTACATCCGACAGACCCCCTCATTTCCGCTGCTCAACGACAGCGTCTTTCCCTGGCTGCGCCGCCTGGAACAGCGCGTGGGCCAGGCGCTGAATGGCGACACAACGCTGGGCAAAATCTCGGGCCGACTCGGCGATGCCTACTTCGTCCTCGACGTCAACAAGACCGACACCCTCAAGCGTGCCGTCAGCCTGATCGACGAGTTGTTCAAGCACCTGGACACGCGTTCGGCCAACTCAGACATCATGGGCGATATCTTTGAGTACCTGCTCGAAGAGGTCAAGGAGTCTGGAAAGAACGGCCAGTTCCGCACGCCGCGGCATCTCATCCGTTTCATGGTCGAACTGCTCGACCCCGATCCGGGCAAGACCGTTCTCGATCCGGCCTGCGGTTCCGGCGGCTTCCTGCTCAACACCATTCTGCACTGGAAGGCTGAGCACACGGATCGCGAGGTGTTACGCCTCGAATGGGACGGCACGCCGCATGACGTTCTTCCGGTCTGGCCGGACGGCGCCGACTTCGATTTCAGTCCGCTGTTCCGCGGCTACGACAACGACCGCACGATGGTCCGGATCGCCTGGATGAACCTCATCCTGCACGCTCTCGAGTCGCCCGAGGTGCATCAGCTCGACTCGCTGAGCAAGCGCCTGCCCGATACCGAGAGTGGCACCTACGACTACATCCTGGCCAATCCACCGTTCACTGGCAGCGTTGACGAAGGGGATCTCAGCGAGAACCGCCAGCGTTTTCCGCGTGATGGCAAGGGCAAGTCGGCGATCACGACCAAGAGCGAGCTGCTCTTCGTCTGGCTGATGCTCGATCTGCTGAAGATCGGCGGTCGCGTCGCGGTGATCGTTCCCGACGGGGTGCTCTTCGGCTCGACCAACGCCCACCGCGCACTGCGCCGGCAACTGCTGTTCGAGAACACGCTCGAGGCCGTTGTCTCGCTGCCGGCCAACATGTTCCAACCCTACTCGGGCGTCAAGACCTCCATCCTCGTTTTCCAGAAGGCCGGAGAAACGGTGTCGCCGAGCGCCGAACCGCGCACGCGCGAGGTCTGGTTCTACGAGGTCGCCGACGAGGCCTTCTCTCTCGATCAGAAGCGCAAGGCGCTTTACGGCCAGGACAACGATCTCTGGGACGCGCTGGTGAAATTCCGTGCATGGTCCCGCTATCGCAAGGGAGAGGCCGAGGACAACACCGGCGACACCCTTGTCGCCCTGCGAGCCGCCGCCACCGCGACCGACTACCATCAGCCCGACTACTGGGAGGAACGGTGGCGCAGCGTGGACGACGAGTTCCTGAAGGTTTTCCCCGACAAGGCCGGCGAGAAGGGCCGCACCTGGCCATTGCACGAACTGTGGCCAGAGGACTTTCCCTTCGACCCGAGCGACCGGCGGGGAGCGCGTCAGTACGACGACGTGGTGCTCGCCCGCGTCCGGCCGCGCTTCGAGGATGTCTGTCAGCGACTCGTCGAGCAGACCGTCAAGCACGCTTACGCCACCGCCCGGCAGCCGGAGGTCGAAAAGGCCTTGGCAACGGCCGATAAGAACGTCAGAGCCGTTGCCAATCAGCTCACCAAACGCGTCCGTGACGGCGCAATCCTCGACCGGGAGTTCGATCAGTTCGGGCAGAACGCACTGAAGACGGTGTTCAAGGAGCTGTCCGTCAAGGTCGCGGGCTGGGTCGCGGCGATTGCCCTTCCCGACGGACAGACCCGGGAATCCATCGCCGAACCCGAGGTCGACCAGGTCGTTGAGACCCTCGCGCCGCTGCTGGTGGAGTTTGCCAAACTCGATGGTTACAACGTCTGGCGCAAGGGCATCGACGCCAGGCATCGCGAAGGCAAGCTGGCGCCTTCCGATGCCGGCGAACCGACACGGCAGCCGACGCTGTCGAGCTGGATCGTCCCAGTGCGCCAGTGGGCCGAGCTGGAGAGCTGGGGTGAGGATCCGGAGACGGGAGAAGTCATCGCCAGACCCACGCACCAGGACGAATCGCTCGACCCCGAATACCTCGCCTGGCTGCGCGATGTGCTGAAGGTTTTCGACGATGACGCCACCGTTCGGAAAGAGCACCTCGACCGCCTCGACCCGGACTGCCTCGAAGCGCTGGACTTCAACCTTTCGGCCGGGCGTCACAAACCATTCGTCTTCGACGCCGGGCAGCACCGACCTCCGGCCGAGTTGATCGGTGAGCTGCAGGCGATTCACGCGGAGGTGAAGGAGCGGCTTGGAAGATTGCTGACGATGGTGGCAGGTGGGCAATGATAAGTCACGTGTATTGCCTACCTTCCACTTGGCCATTGGTCCATCTCAAGGACGTATCGACTGTGCGTTACGGTAATGCACTTCCTGAACGCTTGCGTAACGAGAAAGGCGACATTCCTGTAATTGGCTCTGCAGGGGAGTCTGGGTTTCATGATCTTGCGTACCACCATAAACCCTCAATCGTCATAGGACGAAAGGGGTCCGTTGGGTCAGTGACTTACGTGGCAGTTCCGTTTTGGCCTATTGATACAGTTTTCTTCCTTGATGACGTCTCGCCCTACCTGGACCTTCGGTTCCTCGCGGCCGTTTTGAAGTATTTTGGCCTCGATCGGTACAAGATCGTGGTTGGCGTGCCGGGAATCACTCGAAGTGACTTGGAAAGATTTCAATTCCCAATGCCGCCCTTAACGGAGCAGCGCCGAATAGTGGAGATTCTGCACGAGGCCGAGCAGATCCGTCGTCTGCGCGCCGAAGCCGAGACCGCAACCGCGGCTCTCTCGTCCGCTATATTCGACGACATCTTCTGTTCGCCGTCAGCCTGGAAGGGGGGGCCAAGGCTCGGTGACCTCGTTCGAATCGTTGGCGGTGGGACGCCGAGCAAGAGTGTCGAGCACTTCTATTCAGGCGCTATTCCTTGGGCAACTTCCAAAGACATCAAGAAACGGTACCTTGACGACACCGAGGATCATGTGACCGAGGAAGCAGTTCAATCGAGTGCAACAAACATCGTTCCAGCCAAGACCGTACTGGTCGTTGTGAAAAGCAAGATACTGGCCCACTCGCTGCCGATGGCGATCACTGATGTTCCCATGTGCTTCGGGCAAGACCTCAAGGGACTCATTCCGAATCCCGGCGTTACACCTGAATTCATAGTGCATGCCCTGCAAGCACAGGCTCGGCGGATCTTGTCGCGCGCACGGGGAGCAAATACGGAAGGGCTTACCCTGGAGGCGCTCAGGTCGTTGACGGTACCGGATCCCGCAACTCCTTCGATGCAGCGGTTTGCAAGCGCATGCGAAGAGATTAGGGCCTTGGGGACGGCCGCTCTCGCTGGAAACCGATTGCAGTCGCTGACGTCAGCGTCCCTCTTGGCCCACATCTTCTCCGGCCAGATCACCACGGCTTGGCGAAAAGGGCATCGGGACCAGCTTACGCTGGAAGCCGGCGAACGTGACGCCTGCCTTCGGCAAGCTGGGGCGGCGTTGCCACGTCTCCAGTCTGAAACTATTGAGGACTGGGACAGATTTCTTCAACTTCCCACCGAGGGCATCTACGCCGAACTTAACCGCGAACAACGGCAACTCCTGCGCGACATAGAGCGCATGGTCGGCGGCGTTTTGTATGCACGGTACTTCTCCGCCCGGCAGCTTGGTGGATACTCTCTGGCCCACGGGCCGCTACGCCGGAACCCGCACCTGATCGAGGGGCATCTGGCCGTTTTGGCAGCGCGCGGCCTGATCATTCCTGTCAGCCGCGAAGAGCAGACCGAAGACACGGGCGAATTTGTGTTTGGCAACGCTTATCGCCTGCCCCTGATGCATTACGAACCCGCCGAGGGTGTCAGCGGCGAGGTGGTTGCCGGCGATTCATCCCGGCTGCGCGAGCTGGACCGCCTGGCGGCGCTGCTCGAAAGGGAGCGTCTGCTGCCGTGAGATTGCGCTACCTCCATCTCCCGCGCTGCGGCCCCTTGACGGATACCTGCGTGGTTTTCGACCGTGAGGACCTCGTCGCCAGGGCATTGGATCTGCCGCGCAAGGGCTCGCTGAACTTCCTGGTGGGCGTCAACGGCACGGGCAAGTCCTCGCTACTGCGGGCGCTCTATCGCATCTTTCGTTCCCTCAACCTCGGTCAGTGGCCCGAATTGCCGGTGACGCTCGCCTGGGATCGGGCAGCAAGCGGAGAACTGGTCACCGCACTGCTGCACTGGAGCCCTTCGCTGGATGCCACGCCGTTCTTCACGACGATGACGCAGGTACCCGTTACCGCGAGGCTGGGCGACTGGCAGGAGATCACCGAGGCGCTGGGCAAGAAGCAACCCCATCCTCTGGCTCAGACCCTCGATCTGATGACCGGACCCGAGGCCATCGCAAGCTCGCTGCTCTTTGCCCGGTTGCCGAAACGGCTGATCGCCTACACTTCGGGCGCGCACGACCTATGGGCGCGACTCGAGCAGCCAGAGTTTCACGCCCGAGACGAAGACCAAGGGCGCTACCAGGTCGACGACGAGCGCCCGCAGGGCTGGAACATGGATCGGGAGTGGGAAGAGGAGCAACCGATCCGCCTCTCTACGGTGATGACACGCTACGCGCTAAGAGCGAGTGGTACGCTCGAAACGCTTGTTGGCTGTGGCCAGGTCGGACACTTCAGCCAGGACACCGCGGAGCAATTGAGTGCGGAACTCGCACCCCTCGAAGCCATTCGGCAGAAATTGTTCAGCAACCGGGTAGCACGCAGCGAACGCCTGGATGAGTCGTACTTCCGCATCGAGCCTCGGCATCTGCGCTTTGCCGGCCTGACGCTGGCGCTGTGGCAAGCCGCCAGGGACCTGTCGGGTCGTAACCAGGAGCAAGCGCGGGAAGAATTGCGGCGCGAGCTGATGATCCGGCACCGATCCGACCCAGAGCCAAGCGATGCGCGCGGGGTGTTGAACGAGATCGACTGGTTCTGGCCCACGCACCTGAGCGTCACCTACCGCGACGCTGACGACCGCGTCAGCGCGCGCCAGCACCAGGAACTCCTGGGCCTGGTTGCGCTGGCGGACAAAGTCATCGCGCAGCCCGGCGGCAGGCAGCGCGCGGTGATTTCCCTCGGGCCGTCGGAGAACATCGATCTCAGCACGCGATTGAAGGATGCCTTCCCTTTCGGCATCCCGAGCAGAGACATCGAATTTATCGCCGAACGTGTGGACGCCTGCAGGACCGGCGCAGAGGCCGTGCTCAGGATCTTCAGTGCCGACAGTGAGATCGACTCGACGCCGATGGACGTTTTCTCTCGCTTGCGCGACTGGGAGCGCACGGGTTTGCTCGAAGACATCACGTTGACCGTGAAACGGCTTCATCGTCCGCAGTCGCCTGACGGCGAAGCCGACGACGTCGTCGTGACCTACGATCAGCTAAGCGACGGCGAGCAGATGCTGCTCGGTCGAATCGGCCTGCTGTTCCTCCTGCGTGGTCAGGACGGGTCGCTGCTGCTGCTCGACGAGCCGGAAACGCACTTCAACGACGTCTGGAAGCGCGAGATCGTGGACATGATCGACCGTGGACTGCTGAACTCGACCGAAGCGCAGGTGCTGGTCGCCACGCACACCAGCATCGTGCTCACCGATGCGTTCGCCGCAGAAGTGACGGTCCTCGACACGAACGACGGCGAGACCACCGCGCGAGGCGTCGCAGGCGGCCTGTTCGGCACCGATCCCGGCGAGGTGGCGATGAACCTGTTCCGGTCGGAAAGCAGTGTAGGAAGCCGCGCCCTTGCCCTGCTCGATCAACTCCTGTGGGCCGACTGGCAAGGCCGTGAGAAGGAACTGGACGAAATCCTGAAAGTGCTTGGCAGCAGTTTCCACCGCGCGGAGCTGCGAGCGATTCTGAAACACCTGCGAAACCAGGGCGATGGCGCTGCACCCGGTTAGGTTGCCAAGGAGTGCAGCGCATCTCTTCCGGGTTGTCGTCCTCCAGAAGAAGCTGCTGAAGGCACTCTGCGAGCCGACGCTGAAAGCGGCAACCATTGATCTCGTTTGGTTGCAGGGCGTCTGGCGGAAGGTGGACCCGGAGTGGGTGCGCCGCTTCTGCCTCGGTGGCCAGAAGTCCCCTTTGCAACCGCTCGTAGCCATGACCGGATCGCCGCTGACCGCCCGACGGGCCTTGTACGAAGAATTCTGCAGGCAGAACCGAGTGGGAAGAACTTTTCATGCCGGCGGCGACTTTCGCGACATTCGCACACTCAACGACATGGATCCGGAGCTTGCTGACGCAGCCAGGGACTTCTTCAAGCGTTGCTACGAGCGCTTGAGCCACGACGATGCGAAGCAATGGCCCGGTTACCAGTTTCCTGGAAGCCGATTGATTTCGAACCGCTCCTACAAGAAGGATTTCACGTCCACCCCGCCGACCAGTGCCGTTTGCCCGTATTGCGACGGCGAAATCGGCACTCCAAAGCTCGATCACTATCTCTGCAAGAACCACTTTCCCTTGCTTGCCTGCTCTCCCTGGAATCTGGTGCCCGTTTGCTCTTCGTGCAACGAACTGGGCGCCAAGGGCGATCGCCTTGCGGTGACGCACGGCTCCCCGAATCCGATGATCGACTGGCTGCACCCTTTCTTCCGCGCCGCTTCGGCAGCGGTGGAGATCCGTTTGAGTGGTGCTCCCAACGCTTCAATTCCGAGCCTTTATTCGCCCAGTGCGGCGGAACAGAATCGGCTGAACAATCACAGCGCGCTAATCCATACGCTCACCGATCGGTGGACGAAACGGGCCAGTGCTTTCTTCGACGGTCTCGTCAATGAAGTGCAGCGAAGGAGCACCGCAGGGCGAACGGCCGATGTCTTGGTCAGTGAGCGGCTGGACGACTTCTTGGCGCAACGTGGGAGAGAGCCTTCCTCATTGATCCGCGCGGCGGTCTGCCAAGCCGTGCTCGATCGCCGAACCGGCTACTTTGAGGAGTTGAGCGACTCGAATCCTGTGACTTTGGCCTAGAGTTGGTGGACAAACAAGAACGCCACGTAATGGAGGCGAGAAGGGCCGCGATGGCAGCCGGTCCACGTGCCTAGTGTAGTGTCTCTATATTGCATTTACATTTCTGTTGATTTGTGTATCCTTCAAGCATTAGTTACGTGGAGGAGAGACGGATGCGCAGGACGCCCATCGTGCTGGAGCCGGAAGAAGTGAGTGAACTGCAGAGAAGGATGCGCGCCAGCACGGTGGCCGTGCGCGACCGGCAGCGCGCGCAGATCATCCTGCTGGCAGCGGAGGGGCGGACCCAGGAAGCCATTGGCGCGGTAGTGGGCGTGACGCGGGTGACGGTGAATCACTGGTGCCGACGTTTTGCATGCAAGCGCCTGGCGGGATTGGCGGATGCCTCGGGGCGAGGCCGCAAATCGACGTTGCCGACTGCGGCGGTGCAAAGGATCCTGGATACGGTCGCTCGGCCACCGGAGACGGTCGGCCGCTGGAGTTGTCGCAGCATGGCGAGGGCAGCCGGCGTCTCGCCGGCGAGCGTGCAGCGCCTGTGGGCGGCGAACGACATCAAGCCGCACTTGACCCGCACCTTCAAAGTCTCGAAGGATGCGCGCTTCGAAGAGAAGTTCTGGGACGTGATCGGCTTGTATCTCGATCCTCCCGAGAAGGCTTTGGTGCTGTGCTGTGATGAAAAGTCCCAATGCCAGGCGCTGGAGCGTACGCAACCCGGGTTGCCCCTGGGTATCGGCCACATCAAGACCGCCACCCATGACTACATCCGTCACGGAACCCTCACCCTGTTCGCCGCTCTCGACTATCTGGAAGGCAAGCTGATCACGACCATCGCCGAAAAGCACAGTCATGTCGAGTGGCTGGCCTTTCTCCAGAAGATCGACCAGGAGACCCCCAAGGACCTGGCCATCCATCTGATTGCCGACAACTACGCCACCCACAAGCACGCCGAGGTCAAGGACTGGCTCCACAAGCATCCCCGCTTCCATATGCATTTCACGCCGACTTCGTCCTCTTGGCTCAATCTGGTGGAGCGCTTCTTCCGTGATGTTTCGCAACGCATCACGCAGGGGAGCTTCTATTCGGTCAAGGAACTCGCCAACACCATCATCGCCTTCCTGGCCGAGAGAAACGCTCAACCCAAGCGATACGTCTGGCGGGCCACAGGCGAGGACATCCTGCGCAAGATTCAGCGCACCCGCGAGGCGATGATGAGCCAGTCAGCCCCAGCTTAGATGCTTAGACATTTTAGAGACAGCACACTAGTATTCCACCCCCGGCATTGCCCGGATTCCCGCCCGGAATGCATGCTTCTCCATGTTCATCTCGGTCACCGTGTCGGCGATCTCGCGCAGCGCCGGCGGCGCGCCGCGGCCGGTGACGATCACGTGCTGCAGCGGCGGGCGCGCCCGCAGCGCGGCGATGACTTCCGGCAGCGGCAGCCAGTCGTACTTGAAGGCGTAGGTCAGTTCGTCGAGGATGACGAGGTCGATGCCGGGGTCGTCGAGGTGCGTGCGGGCGACCTGCCAGGCGGCAGCGGCGGCACGCGCGTCGCGTTCGCGATCCTGCGTCTCCCAGGTGAAGCCCTCGCCGCCGACGTGCCAGGCAACGCTGGCGTGGCCGCGGAAGAAGGCTTCCTCGCCGGTGTCCGATCGGCCCTTGACGAACTGGACGACGGCGGCGCGCAGGCCGTGGCCGAGCGCGCGCGCGAGGACGCCGAAGGCGGCACTCGACTTGCCCTTGCCGTTGCCGGTGTTGAGCAGCAGGATGCCGCGCTCGTGCCGTGCCGATTCGATCCGGCCGCGCACCACGGCCTGCTTCTTCTGCATCCGTTCCTCATGCGTCGGCATGCATCGCTCCCGGCCGGGTCACGGCGGCCTGCTGCGGCAGCGACTGCAGCGCGGCGTGCAGCCGCTGCCAGTCGTCCTCGCTGCCCGGCAGTCCGAAGCGCAGCAGGCCGTGCTCGGGGAACAGCCGCGTCAGGATGCCGCGGCGTGCCAGGTGGTCATGGATCTGCGCGCTGTCGGCGCGGCACAGTGTTGCGAAGAGCGCCGTGCCGAGGACCTCGCCATGCGCTGCCAGCAGCCCGCGCAGGCGCTCGCCGGCGGCGAGCAGGCGGTGACGCGCCGCCTGCTGCCAGTCGAGGTCGGCCAGCGCCCGGCGCGCGACGCTCCGCGCCGGGCCGGAAACGGTCCACGGGCCGAGTTCGGCGCGCATGCGTCGCAGCAGGTCGGCTGCCGCGAAGACGAAGCCGACGCGCGCGCCGGCGAGACCGAAGAACTTGCCGAGTGAGCGCAGGACGATCAGCCGCGGCGCCGCCGCCGTGCCGGCGAGATCGGTGACGCTGTCGGCGGGAGTCGGGTCGATGAAGGCCTCGTCGACGATCAGCCAGCCACCGCGTCGGTTCAGTTCGCCGGCCGCGTCGAGCAGCGCCGCGCGCGTGTGGGTCGTCGCGGTCGGGTTGTTCGGGTTGCACAGCAGGACGTAGGGGGTGGCGGCCGTGAGCGCCCGCGGCAGGCTGCCCCCGAGCAGGCGCACGCGGTGGCCGGCGTTCCGCCAGGAGTGCGGATGTTCGGCGTAGAGCGGCGACAGGCAGGCGACGGCAGCGCGTGGCAGCAGTGCCGGCAGGAGCTGGATCGCCGCCTGCGAGCCGGCGACCGGCAGCAGGCCGGGGTTTCCGTAGAGGCTGGCGGCGGCGGCCTCGAGTCCGTCGTCGTCTTCCGGCAGCCGCTGCCAGACGCTTGCCGGCAGCGGCGGGACCGGCCAGGGGTCGGGGTTGATGCCGGTCGACAGGTCGATCCACGCCGCCGCTGGAATGCCGTAGTGCGCCGCCGCGGCGCGCAGGCGGCCGCCGTGCTCAAGCATCGGCGCCGCCGGCGCGCGCGCGGGCCGGGTCGCCGGCGTGTCCATACCCAGTCCGGCGCCGCTTCATGCCGCCTGCCGCTGCAGCCGTTGCAGGCCGTCCTGCAGGTTGCTGACGGTTGCCGTCAGGGCCTCGTCGGGCGGCGTCCCCGTGGTGCTGCCCCACTGCTCGTAGTGGAGGAGTTCGGCGAGCGGCAGGCGCGGCAGCCAGCCGCAGGTCTCGAGTTCCGGCCGGTCGTTGAAGTGGCTGACCCAGCCGATGCACAGGTAGGCGATCGGCACGATGTCGTGCGGGATGCCGAGGGCGTCCTGCAGCGCCTGCTGCTCGAAGATGCTCACCCAGCCGACGCCGAGACCTTCGGCGCGCGCCGCGAGCCACAGGTTCTGCACGGCGCAGACGCTGCTGTAGAGGTCCATGCTGAGCATGTGCGTGCGGCCGAGGACGACCGGCCCGCTGCGCGAGCGGTCGCAGGTGATGCACAGGTTGATCGGCGATTCGAGGATTCCCTGCAGCTTCATGCGGCTGTAGAGCGCGCGCTTCTCGTCCGGGAAGAGCCTTTCGGCCTCGGCATTGGCGGCGCGAAAGACGTCGTGCACGCGCTGCTTGACCGCCGGCGAGCGGACGACGAGGAAGTTCCACGGCTGCATGAAGCCGACCGACGGCGCGTGGTGCGCCGCCAGCAGGACGCGACCGAGGACGTCGTCGGCGACCGGGTCGGGAAGAAACTGGCCGCGCACGTCGCGGCGGCTGTAGATCGCCTGATAGACGGCTGCGCGGTCGGTGTCGGAGAAGGCGTGCGCCGCAGGCGCGCCCGGGTTTTCCATCGATTCCCCTTCTGGAAAGACTGTGCGGCTGCCTGGCCGGGCAGCGTCCGTTCGTCTCCTGGCCGGTCTTCTGACTCGGATTCACCCGCGCGATGCGCCTTCCCGACTCGCGTCAGTGGCCAATGCATCGCCCGTCCTCCTCACAGCGCTGGGCACGTGGCGGACTTGCACCGCCTTCCCGATTCTCCGCCCGGCGTTGTCGGGCGGCACCCGGAGACTCCCGCCCGGAACAAGCCGGGCGACTGCGATGGTGCCACAACTGCCGGGTTTTTTCATCCGTGGAGGAACTGGAAACAGCGATCACCTTGCAGCCGACGACGCTCGCGTCCTGGTCTGGCAGACGAGCGCCGGCATGGACAGGCTGCGATCGAACGGATCACGCTCAGCAGCGGAGCTGCGGAGCTTGGTGCCGAGCAGGCAGTCGGGGGCGCGGGGACACACGCTGCTCGCCCGTCGGGGTTCAGGTCCAGCCGTCGTTGGCGCTGACAACGCCCGCCGTCACCACCGCCGAGCTGGCAGATCCTGGCGGCCACGGGGTGGCTGTGGCTGGCAGCAGCTCGGCATGGCTGCAGCGATCACGGCCTCTGGCGCCTGCTGTGCGTACCGCCGCTGGCGGCGACCAGTGACGATGCCGATGCCCGCGGCCGTTCCCAGCAGCAGCAGGGACCCCGGTTCGGGTACCGTCATCAACTGCACCGACCAGGAAGACCCGGCTCCCTGGGAAGAGTCGTGGTAGCCACTGCTGATGGCAGCAAAGCGATACTGCCCGGCGGCCAGCCGCAGGTGGTAGTGGAAGGCGCCCGCAGCTGGCGTGGCCAGTGGAGTCCAGATGCCGCTGCCGGTGAGTTCCTCGAGCATCACGCTGGCGAGGTCGGTGGTGATGCCGGTGAACACATACGACTCGTCGGTGTTCAGGTGGAAGCTCAACTCCAGGCGGTTTCCCGAATGTGCGTCGACCGCAGCGACGCCCTGGTCTGCGGCGAAGGCAAAGAGGGTCACCGAGGCACTCGCGGCGAAGCCGCCGGCCGGCAGATGGTCGATCGACTGATCGAGCTGGTACTGGTAGTTGGCGATCCACGAACCGTCTCCGACCGCCCCGCTGCCACTGTCACTGCCGGCCAGTTGCGTCTGCAGGTCGGACGTCAGGCTGGTGTACTGCCGCGAGTCCGTCGCGGAGTTGATGCTGCCGACAAAGCCGAACTGTGTCGACACCTGCAACAGGGTCTGTCGTCCGTCGATGACGAAGGCAGCGGTGGCGGAGGTGCAGGCGATTGCCAAGGCAGGCGCCAACATGCAGCGGAAGAGCGTTCTCATGTTCCTGTCTCCGGGAAGAAAGTCGTGGGCTGTAGCCGGCTTGGCATGCGCCCCGACAGCGATCTGCATGATCCCATGCAGCAGGGGGAATCGGCCGCGCCCGGAATGGTAGCAGGTCCGGCGCGGACCGATGGCGGAACCTGCGGCAGCACGGCGTTCAGCGAAACGATCCGTCGTGTGGGGTTTGCTCAGCGGCAGGAGGCTCGCGACACATGCTCACCGGCGCCGATGGGGTCCCGCAAGGCACCGCGTGCGCCATGGCAGCGTTGGGCGGCCACGGTGGGCGTGTGCGCGAACGAGCGCAGGTGGACGCCGGCGACCCAGATGGTCTGGAAGCTGTGCACGGTACGCAGCGGAATGAGGTGGCGGCGATGGCGCGGCGTGGCCGATGGCCCGTCGCCGCTTCCGGTTGCTCCCGTCGTCTGCATCCGGACGCCACCCACACGCGTATCAGCTTGTGCAGCGGCCACGCACACGGCGTTGCCGTCAGCAAACAGACCAACCGGAGGATTCAACCATGTCGTACACCGACCGAGCGAAAGCCGTCACACTCGCCCCGCTCCTGCTCCTCGCCGCGCTGGCGCAGCCGGCGCAGGCGGCAACGACCCTGACGCTGCAGCCGGACGAAGCCGCCAGCCAGGATGTCTTCGTCTATGAGTTCGCGATTCCCGGCGCTTTCGGCATCGCCACCGCCGCGCGCGTGACCAACCTCGACAGCCAGACGCTGAACAGCCTCAGCCCGCTGCCGGCGGTACCCTTTGGCAATTTCCTCGGCAGCAGCAACACCGTGCCGCTGATCGGTGCGCAGGGCGAGAGCCGGGCGCACGATACGCGCTCGCTGCTGCGCTTCGATCCGGGCGCGCTGGGCATCGCCGCCGGGCAGGTGGTCAGCGCCAGCCTCAGGCTCTTCGCGCTGCCGGGTCTGCCGCCGTTCGACAATCCGACGCCGGCGCAAGCGATCACCACCGCTCTGCACCGCGTGACCGAAAGCTGGAGCGAGACCGGCGTCACCTGGGAGACGCAGCCGGCGGTATCCGGGCCAGTGACTTCGGTGACGCAGGACGGCGTGAACCAGTGGGTTTCCTTCGACGTCACCGCGCTGGTTCGTGACTGGCTGGCCGATCCGGCAGGCAACTTCGGTGTCGAGCTGCGGCAGCCGGATATCGTCATCGCCGCTTCAGGCAAGCCGCTCGCCTCGCTCTACGCGTCGTCCGCGTGGGCCGACGCCGGATTGCGGCCGATGCTCGAGATCTCGGCGATCCCGGAGCCGCCCACCGCGGCGCTGCTGGCGGGCGGGCTGGGTCTGTTTGGCTGGGTGCGACGGCGTCGGCAAATGGCCTGAAGCGGTCGGCGCGCGGTATCTGGTCGTCGCGTTCACCCTGCCGGCTGCGGCGGGGGGAATGAAACGGGCAGAGCCGCGGCTCTGCCCGTCGTCCGGAAAGCTCCCGTGTGGCGGCCGTGCGCTTACTGCTTGGCCGCCTTGATGTCGCCGTCGGCGCCGACGCCGAGCGTGTAGCCCATCGAGACGTGGTGGAAGCGGCCGATCGCGTGGTCGCTGTGGATGGCGACGCCGATCGGCGTTGCCTTGCCTTCGGCGAGCGTGCCGTTGAGCTTGCGCGTGAAGGTCACGGTGTAGGTGTCGCCGCTCTTGCTGCCCTCGGCCTTGACGCCGGCGCTGCCACCTTCCATGTTGCGCTTGTCGGTCACCGAGCCGTCAGCCGCCTTGGCGCCCTTGGCGCTCTTCCACTGCATCAGCTCGTAGGCGCCGTCCTTGGTGTACTTGGTCTTCTTGTCGTCGGCGCCGGGCATCGTCCGCGCGTCGGCGTGGCAGCTCGCCCAGCAGCCTACCTGCGCGCCCTGGCTGACCTTGTCGTTGGCGAAGAGGACCGTCGCCTTGACCTCGTTCTCCTTGTCGGCGGGATCGACGCC
Source organism: Candidatus Accumulibacter similis (assembly GCA_013347225.1). Classification (NCBI taxonomy): domain Bacteria; kingdom Pseudomonadati; phylum Pseudomonadota; class Betaproteobacteria; genus Candidatus Accumulibacter; species Candidatus Accumulibacter similis. The sequence continues at coordinate 1,881,173 of CP054595.1, forward strand.
GCCGCCGGGGGCCTTGAAAGTCAGTCGGACGTAGAGGTTGTCCTTGTCGTAGGCGGTCTGCACGGCGACCGGGAAATTCATCGTCTTCGGTGCACCCTTGGGCTCCAGATCCTTGCCGGCGAGGCGCTTCATGTCGAAGTTGAGGCCGCCTTTCTCCTCATGGCAGCCGACGCAGCTCTCGCCCTTGTTGAGGCCCGTGCGACCGCTGTGGTCGGACTTCTTCATGATCCATTCGATCGGCGTGACGCCGGCGTGAAACACCTGAATGTCGCGCTTGGGAACCTTGCTCCAGTCGGGAGCGGCAGCCTGCGCGAGTTGCGGACCGAAGGCCAGCAGGGCGCCGAAGAGGGCCAGGGAAACGCTCGTTCTTTTCATTTCAGACTCCACTCAAGTGTTGATGCGGTTGGTACGTGTCAGCGACCAGGGGACGTCGATTGTTTTCCCGTGGCCGCGCTGCGGGTCGCTGGCGACGTGCGTCACTCGTCGTCTTCCGGCATGTTCTGCGGTTTCGAATGCGCGATTCCCTTGTGGCAGTCGATGCAGGTCTGCTTGTCCTCCTGACCGATCTTGTGCATCTTCGACGCGCGTGCCTTCTGCTTTTCGATGTCCATCGCCGCGAACGAGTGGCAGTTGCGGCATTCGCGCGAATCGCCTGCCTTCATCCGGTTCCACTCGTTGGTGGCCAGCTCGAGCCGCTTGGCCTCGAACTTCTCGGGCGTCGAAATGGTGCCCATGACCTTGCCGTAGAGTTCCTTGCTGGCGGCAATCTTGCGCATCATCTTGTGCCCCCAGTCCTTCGGCACGTGGCAGTCGGAGCATTAGGCGCGGACGCCGGTGCGGTTGCTGTAGTGAATCGTCTTCTTGTACTCCTGGTATACGTTGTCCCTCATCTCGTGACAGCCGATGCAGAACTCGAGTGTGTTGGTCGCTTCCATCGCCGTGTTGAAGCCACCCCAGAAGAAGACGCCGGCGACGAAGCCGACCGACAGGAGCGCAAGCAGCGAGTACTTGGTACTGGGGCGTTTGAGGCGGGTCCAGAACCCTGGGCTGTTGTCGGTCACGCTGCTACCTCCCTGTCATTGTCATGCCACCGGTCACCTGCCGAGGCTGCCCGAAGTCTAGCGGATGGGGCGGCGGCGACGGTTTGATCTAGGTTAACAAATGCTGGAAAGGGCGGCCCTCGTCGGCGCCGCTGGCCGCAGCTCAGGGCTGCACCTGATCGATCACCAGGCGCAGCCTGCGGTTGCCGGGCTTGACGCCGGCGATGCGGCCGAACAGGTCGCCGGAGGAGGTGCTGGCGTTGCCGGCGCGGGTGATGCGCGCCTCGACGCTGACGCTGGCGAAATCGGAAATCCTGCGGCCGCCGGCCAGCGCCATCGAGTCGTCGAGGCGGAAATTCAGTGGCAGGTCGGCGACCGTCGCGCGCATCGCCGCCAGCGGCATGCGCGGTCCTTCCTCGGCACGGGCAAAGACGAACACGACGTCGTCCGGCTGCACGCGGCCGGCGAGCTTGCCGCTCAGCGTCACCTCGCCGGCGAGCTGGCCGGCGCCGGCAGCCGTCGCCCCGGCCGGCGCGCCGCCAGCGGCGCGGGCGGTGGCGATGCCGCGTGCCTCGTCGATCGCCGCGGCAACCGTCTTCGCCTCGTCGCTGCCGGGTTCGAGCTGCGGCAGCAGGCGTGACCAGTACTCTGCGGCCGCGACGAAGTCCTGCCGCTCGCGCGCTGCCGCGCCGGCCAGCAGCAGCGCCTGCGGTTCGTTCGGGTCGATCTGCAGTGCGCGGGCGATGAGTTCGCCGGCCTTGCCCTGCAGACTGCCGCCGTGCAACTGGCTGAGCACTTCCGCGTAGTCGGCGAGCAGGCCGGCATCCTGATCGACGAGGCTGCCGGCGCGGGCGTAGGCGTCGGCCGCCTCGGGGTAACGTTCGAGAACCTTGTACGAGCGCGCCAGCATCACCCAGCCCTTGCCGTCGCCGGGGTTCTTCTTCAGCCTTTCCGCCAGGCCGCCGATCATCGCGTCGATCTGCTCGGGCGTAATTCGCGCCTGTCGCTGCAGCGGATCGAGGGCGAGCGGGTTGCCGAGCAGGACGTAGCCGGCAGCGGCGGCCAGCGGGATGGCGAGCAGCAGGAACAGCGCCGTCCGCCGGCCACCGCCGCGGGTCGCCGGCGTCGCCGGCTGCGCCTCGACTTCGTCGAGCAGGCGGCGCTGCAGTTCGGCGCGTGCCTGTTCGGCGTCGGCGGCGCCGAGCGTGCCGTCATCGCGCTCGCGGTCGAGTTCGGCGAGCTGGTCGCGGAAGACCGCCAGGTTGGCTTCGCGCCGGTCGGCGCCGGCGGATGGCGGCGGCGCCCGCCACAGTGGCGGCAGCAGGATGGCCAGTGCGGCGGCAAGCAGAAGCGCCGCAACGATGATGAAGGCAGTCATGGTCGTCCTAGCTGATCGTTGCGGCGGCGATTCGCGCGTTCCCTGGCGGCCGCCGCCGCGGCAGCGATCGCGGGTGATGGATGCGGCGATGACCCGCGTGCGCGGTCGTGTCGGCGGAAGTCATGGCTGCGGCGGTGCCTCCCGATCGTGCAGCAGGGCCTCGGCGCGCCGCGTCTCGTCGGCACTCAGTGGGTGCTGGTCGCCGAGCGCGCGCTGGCGTCGCCGCAGGTAGAGCAGCAGCCCGCCCAGGCCAGCGACGAACAGCAGGCCGGGTCCGAACCACAGCAGCAGCGTCGTTCCTTTCAGCGGCGGCCGGTAGCGGACGAAATCGCCGTAGCGGCTGACCATGAACTCCATGATCTCGGCGTCGCTGCGGCCTTCGCGGATCAGGCTGCGGATCTCGCGGCGCAGATCGTTCGCCAGTTCCGCGTTCGAGCCGGACAGCGACTCGTTCTGGCAGACCAGGCAGCGCAACTCGGAGGAGATCGCCACCAGGCGCCTTTCGGTTGCCTCGTCGGCTGCCAGGGGCGCTGCTTCCCGCGCCTGCAGGCCGTTGGCGGCGATGCCGGCGAGGGCCAGCAGCAGGATGGGCAGCCAGCGCCTCATCGGTCCAGCTCGCCCAGCAGCGGCAGGATCTTGCCGGCAAGGATGTCCGGCGTGACCGGACCGGTGTGTTTCATGCGGATGATGCCGGCCTTGTCGATGACGTAGGTTTCGGGGACGCCATAGACGCCGTAGTCGATACCGACGCGGCCGTCGATGTCGAGCACCGAGAGGGCATAGGGATCGCCATGCCGGGCCAGCCAGCCGCCCGCGCGCTCGATGACCATCCTCTTCTCGCTCGCGGCGTCGAGCTTGCTGCTGTCGATCGCGCCGTCGCCGCGCACTTCCTTGTAATTGAGGCCGACCAGCGGCACGCTCTGGCGCTTGGCGAGTTCAACCAGCACCGGGTGTTCCTGGCGGCAGGAGACGCACCACGAGGCCCAGACGTTTAGCAGCCAGACCTTGCCGAGCATTTCCTTTGGCGAGAACTGCCGTTCCGGTGCGTCCAGGCGCGCCAGCGCGAACGCCGGTGCCGGTTTGCCGACCAGCGGCGAGGGCACGTCACGCGGGTTGAGGTTGAGGCCGACGGCAAGCAGGACGACGAGGACGCCAAAGCCGATCAGCGGCCAGAGAAACCGGTTCATGCGCAATGATTCCTCAGGTGTTCTGCGCCAGCGGCGCGGCAGCCGCCGACGGCTGCCCGGACGACACGCGCGCCTTGATGCGATAGCGGCGATCACTCATGGCGACCAGCCCGCCGATGGCCATCAGGACGCAGCCACCCCAGATCCAGTCCACGAATGGCTTGTGATAGACGCGCACCGCCCAGGCGGCTTCGGGCCGCGACTTGTCGATCGGCTCGCCGAGCGAGACATAGACGTCGCGCGTGAGGCCGGTATCGATCGCCGCCTCGGTCATCGGCATCGACGACGCGACGTAGAAGCGCTTCTCGGGGAACATCTTGCGCAGCGTGCGGCCGTCGCGGATCAGATCGACGTCACCGACCAGGGCGCGGTAGTTGGGCCCCTGCTGCTGGCGGACGCCGTTGAAGCGAAAGACGTAGCCACCGACGCTGACGGTGTCGCCGATGTCCATGCGGACATCCTTCTCGGTCTGGTAACCGCCGACCATGGCGACACCGACGATGAAGACGGCGATTCCGAGATGTGCCAGGTGCATGCCGTAGAAACTGCGTGGCTGCCGGCCGAGCGTCGGCAGCAGCGCCTGTCCGGCACGCGTCGCGCGCACACGCTCGCCGACGTTGAGCAGCGTGCTGCAGACGATCCATGCCGCCAGCAGCAGGCTCAGCGCGACCAGCGGCTTCCACTCGCCGGCCACGAAAGGCGCCGCGACGCCGACCAGTGCCGCCGCCAGGAAGGCCCAGCGCAGCGTTCTCGCCAGCTCGCCGAGGTTCGCCTGCTTCCAGCGGACGAAGGGTGCGACGCCCATCAGGAACACCGCCGGCAGCATCAGCGGTACGAACACGGAATCGAAATACGGCGGCCCGACGGACAGCTTGCCGGCACCCAGCGCATCGATCAGCAGCGGATAGAGCGTGCCGAGCAGCACCGATGCGCAGGCGACGACCAGCAGCACGTTGTTCGTCAGCAGCAGCGATTCGCGCGAGAGCAGGGCGAAGCGGCCGCCGAGGCCGACCTTCGGTGCGCGCCAGGCGAACAGGGCCAGCGAGCTGCCGATGACGGCGACCAGGAAGACGAGGATGAAGATGCCGCGCCGCGGGTCGGTGGCGAAGGCATGTACCGAGGTCAGGACGCCGGAGCGGACGAGGAAGGTGCCGAGCAGCGACAGCGAGAACGCCGAGATGGCCAGCAGTACCGTCCAGTTCTTGAAACTGCCGCGCTTTTCGGTCACCGCCAGCGAGTGCACCAGGGCGGTGCCGACCAGCCAGGGCATGAACGAAGCGTTCTCGACCGGATCCCAGAACCACCAGCCGCCCCAGCCGAGTTCGTAGTAGGCCCACCACGAGCCGAGGGCGATTCCGAGTGTCAGGAAGATCCAGGCGGCCGTCGTCCACGGTCGCGACCAGCGTGCCCAGGCGGCGTCGAGCTGGCCCGAGAGCAGCGCGGCGATGGCGAATGCGAAGGCCACCGAGAAGCCGACATAGCCCATGTAGAGCATCGGCGGATGAAAGATCAGGCCGGGATCCTGCAGCAGCGGGTTGAGGTCGCGCCCTTCCTCGGCCCCCGGCAGCAGGCGCTCGAAGGGGTTCGAAGTGAGCAGGATGAAGAGCAGGAAGCCGGCGCTGACCAGCCCGAGGACGCCGAGGACCCGTGCCACCATGTGATCGGGCAACTGCCGCGACAGCAGTGCCACTGCCAGCGCCCACATGACGAGCATCAGGACCCACAGCAGCAGCGATCCCTCGTGCCCGCCCCAGACGGCGGCGACCCGATACGGCAGCGGCAGCAGGGTATTCGAGTGCTGTGCGACGTAGAGCACCGAGAAATCGTTCTGCACGAAGGCGGCGGTCAGGCAGGCGAAGGCGACCGCCAGCAGCAGCGCCTGGACGATCGCCGCCGGGCGGGCGAGGGCAATCCACTGCCGCTGCCCGGAGTGGGCGCCGAGCAGCGGCAGCATGCCCTGGGTCACGGCGACGCAGAGCGCGAGAATGAGGGCAAAGGTGCCGACTTCCGGGATCATGGGCGTCTCGCTGGCGTCACTGTTTGATGGTACGGGCGGCCGCGGCGGCCGCCGCCTTGTTGGCTGCCGCCCGCTCGTGCGCATCGCCGACTGCCTTGGCGGCTTCCGGCGGCATGTAGTTCTCGTCGTGCTTGGCGAGGACCTCGCTGGCGGTGAAGACGCCGTCGGCGGCGAGCTTGCCCTGCGCGACGACCCCCTTGCCTTCCTGGAAGAGGTCGGGCAGGATTCCCTTGTAGGCGACGGTCATGTCCTTCTCGGTATCGGTGACGACAAAGCGCAATGTCACGCCGTCGGGCTGGCGCTGCAGCGAGCCCTCCTTGACCATGCCGCCGATGCGGAAGCTCTTGCCCTGCGGCGCCTCGCCGGCGGCCACCTGGGTCGGCGAGAAGAAGAAGACCAGATTGCTGCGGAAGGCGTTGAGCACCAGCGTTGCGGCGACGGCGAGGATCGCCAGGCCGCCGAGGATCAGCGCGATGCGTTTGTGACGAGGTTTCAATCGTTGCTCCCGTTTGCCGTGCTCCGGTCGCCGGCGCTGGCTTGCCCGCGTTCCGCGGCTTCCGCCCGATGCTGCCGCCTGAGGCGGGCGATCAACCTCTTCCGACCCTGCAGCAGCAGCATCGGTTCCGCCACCATCAGCAGCGCCATCACCAGCAGCGATCCCCAGACGTAGGGGCCATGTCGGCCCATCGCCAGGAACTCGGCGAGGCTGTTCCAGTGAATCATCCTATTCCTTCCCGCGCAGCAGCGCGCGCACCCAGTCGGTGTGCCGCTCACGTTCGAGCATGATGACGCGCACGCGCATCAGCGCCACGGCGATGCTGTACATCCAGCAGGCGAGCGCGCACAGGAGCATTCCCCAGAGCATCATCGCCGCCATGCTGGGTGCCCTGGTCAGGCTGACCGAAGCGCCCTGATGCAGCGTGTTCCACCACTGGACCGAGAAATAGATGATCGGGATATTGACCACCCCGACCAGTGCCAGGATCGCGCCCGCCTTGTCGGCGCGGCGCGGGTCGTCGATCGCCGCCTGCAGGGCGATGAAGCCGATGTAGAGGAAGAGCAGGATCAGCTCGGAGGTCAGGCGGGCGTCCCAGACCCACCACGTGCCCCACATCGGCTTGCCCCAGAGTGCTCCGGTCCACAGCGAGAGAAAGGCGAAGAGGGCGCCGGTCGGCGCCAGCGCCGAGGCCATCATTCCCGACAGGCGGGTGTTGAAGGCGAGTCCGGTCGCCGCCCAGAAAGCCATCACCAGGTAGATGAACATCGACATCCACGATGCCGGCACGTGCAGGAAGATGATGCGGTAGCCCTCGCCCTGCTGCGCGTCGGTCGGCGCCAGCAGGAAGCCGATGAACAGGCCGGCGACGCCGAAGATCGCGGCGAGTCCCCAGAACCATGGAATCATCCGGCCGGCGAGCGGGTAGAAGGTCTGCGGGCTGGCATACCGGAACCAGTTGATCAGCTTGTTGCGCATCTATTCCAGGGCGACTCTCAAGGCAGCCGCGGTTGGCCACGGCGCAAAGAACACACCGCCGAGCGCCAGGGCGCCGAGCAGCGACAGGTGGGCCTGCGCTCCGAGGCCGGTGACCGTCGCGTCGACGGCACCGGCGCCGAAGATCAGCACCGGGATGTACAGCGGCAACACGAGCAGCGACAGCAACACGCCGCCACCGCGCACGCCGAGCGTCAGCGCGGCGCCGATGGCGCCGATCCCGGACAGCGCCGGCGTGCCGATCAGCAGCGACAGCGTCAGCACCGCCAGCGCATCGCCCGCCAGGTCGAACTGGACTCCCAGCACCGGCGCCAGCAGGACCAGCGGCAGCCCCGCGACCAGCCAGTGCGCGATCACCTTGCCGAGGACGATCAGCGCCAGCGGTTGCGGTGCGAGTGCCAGTTGCTCGAGCGTTCCATCGCGATGGTCGTCGGCGAACAGACGCGGCAGCGACAGCATCGTCGCCAGCAGCGCGGCGACCCACAGGACGCCCGGCGCCAGTCGGCGCAACTGATCCGGTTCCGGCCCGACGCCGAGCGGGAACAGGCTGACGACGATGATGAAGAAGAACATCGCGGCGACGATGTCGGCCTGTCGCCGCATCGCCAGTCGCAGGTCGCGGCCGATGACGGCACGGATCAATGATAGCACCTGCCCGCCTACAATCGTTGCTGCCACGCAACGTCGTCGCCGAGCGTCAGCTCGCGGACGTTGCCGGCGGGTACCGCGACCGCCTGGTGGGTGGTCAGCACCGCCAGCCCGCCACGCTGCAGGTGGGCACCGACGAGCCCGGCGACGAGTTCGGTGGCCGCCCTGTCGAGCGCGACATAAGGCTCGTCGAGCACCCACAGCGCGCGCTTCTCGTGCACCAGGCGGGCGAGCGCGGCGCGTCGCTTCTGCCCCTGCGACAGGTAGCGGCAGGCCAGGTCTTCGCGGCCCAGCAGCCCGACCAGTTCGAGCGCGGCGAGTGCCGCGTCCTCATCGAGCGGTTCCTGCGCCAGTCGCGCCGTCGACAGGATGTTCTCGAGCGGAGTCAGTTCCTCCTTGATCGCGTTCTGGTGGCCGAGAAAACACAGTTCGCTGCGGAATTCGTCGCCGAGTTGCGCGATCGGCCGGCCGCACCAGCGGATCTCGCCGCTGGCCGCTGGCGTAAGGCCGCACAGCATGCGCAGCAGGCTCGTCTTGCCGGAGCCGTTCCTGCCCTGCAGGGCGAGCATTTCGCCACCCTCGAGGCGGAAGCTGACGCCGGCGAACAGGCGGCGTTCGCCGCGCACACATTCGAGATTTGAAGCTTCAAGCATGCCAGAGGGGGTCCGGGTCGGGGTCAGTGCCGGCGAGGGCGTATTGTGAACGCGGCAGTTTAGCCCCGGATTGACCGAAATCAAAATGGATTCAATGGCCTCTAGTATTGTGTGCGAGTATTTTCCGGGAGCGTGGCGGTGAATCAGGGTTCTCTGGATCTGGCGCTGACGTGGGACGGGAGTGAGATCGTCGTGGCCGACGTCGGTTCGGCCCGGCCGCAGGTGGCGTCGGTGCTCCTCGGCTTGCCGGCCGCAGCGCTGGGCGACGTCGTCTGCCGCCTGTTCGGCATCTGCCGCCAGGCGCAGGCCGCTGCTGCCGGGCTGTGCGTCCGGGCGGCCCGCGGTGAACGACTGGCGGCTGTGGCGCTCGACGAACTGGCGCTGCCGGTGGCAATCGAGACGATTTCGGAGCACCTCGGCCACCTGCTGATTGCCTGGCCGACCTTGCTCGCCGATCCACGGCAGCCACCCCGGGTCGCTGCCTGCGGCGACTGGCGTCGCCGCCTGCGGGCTGCCACCGACCGGCAGTCGGCGGCAACCGTCGCCGCCGCGCTGGTGGACTGGCTCGATGAAGCCGACCTGCCGCCACTGGACGAGCAGCCGCCAGCCGCTGCGACGGCACCGCTGCTGCCGCGGCTGACGGCAGCCGAATGGGAGACCGTGGCAGCGGTCGAGAACTTCGCGCTGCGGCCCACTCTCGGCGGCGAGGTGGCCGAGACCGGTGCGCTGGCGCGGCAGGCGGACGATGCGAGGATCGCCGGCCTCCTCGCCGCTGGCAGGCGGCTCGACGCAAGGCTGCTGGCACGTCTGCTCGAGTTGCGCTGGCTGGCGGCGGCGCTGGCCGAGCCGCCGCGTCTGTCGTCGCTGCTCGATGCCTGCGCGGTGCGTGTCGGCGCCGGCCTGGCGCGGGTCGAAACGGCACGTGGCAGCCTCCTCCATCGCCTCGAGCTTGCCGGCGATGGCGTCGCACACTACCAGATCGTCGCCCCCACCGAATGGAACTTCCATCCGCAGGGCGCCTTCGTGCGCGAGATCAGCGGCTGCCCGGCGTCCAGCCGGCGGGCGGCGCAACTCGCCGGCGAGCGTCTGGCGCTGTCGCTGGACCCCTGCGTCGCCTTCAGCTGCCGGTTGATCGATGCATGAGATGTCGCTTGCCGTCGGCATCCTGGAGATCATCGAGGAGGCTGCCAGGGTGCAGAAGTTCCGGCGGGTGATGACGGTGGAAGTCGAGATTGGCAGGCTGGCGGCGGTGGAGGCGGAGGCAATCGGCTTCTGTTTTTCCGCCGTGACGCGGGGCACGCTGGCCGAAGGTGCGCGCCTGCAAATCGTCCACGTGGACGGTCGAGGTTTATGCTTTAATTGTCATCAGACGGTGCCGCTTGCGGCGCTGTACGACCCCTGCCCAGCCTGCGGCGGTCACCCGGTTCAGGCGACCGGTGGTACCGAGATGCGGGTCAAGGAGCTGGAGGTCGAATAACAACAGGAGACAGCAATATGTGTACGACTTGTGGCTGTGGTGCCGGGCAGGCGCGCGTCGTCGGCGAGCCCGTGCCTGCGGCAGGCACTGCCGATACCCGGGCGGCGCAATTGGCAACCGACTCGCCGCTCGTGGCGCACGCGCATCCGGAACCGCCGGAGCCGATGCCCGCTGCGGCGCTTGTGCACGGTCGAGTGGCGACCAACGACGGTGGCCGGCACCGGCATCACCCGCGCACCGGCCATCAGTATCACCACCACGACCAGCACCACGACCAGCACCACCAGCACCACGGTCATGACGCAGAGCCGGTGAGCGCGACTCCGGCGCGACTGGTGCAGATCGAGCGTGACATTCTTGCCAGCAACGATGCCTACGCGGCGGCGAACCGCCGGCGCTTCGAGGAGCAGGGGATCTTCGCGCTCAACCTGGTTTCGAGTCCCGGATCGGGGAAGACCTCGCTGCTCTGCCGCACCATCGAACTGCTGCAGGCCAGGTTGCCGCTGGCCGTCGTCGAGGGCGACCAGCAGACCAGTCGCGATGCCGAGCGAATTCGCGCGACCGGGGTTCCCGCATTGCAGATCAATACCGGCAAGGGCTGCCACCTCGACGCGCACATGGTCGGGCACGCCCTGCAGCGGTTGTCGCCGGCCGACGATTCGCTGCTGCTGATCGAGAACGTCGGTAACCTCGTCTGCCCGGCGGCCTTCGATCTCGGCGAGGCGCACAAGGTGGTGATCCTTTCCGTCACCGAGGGTGAGGACAAGCCGCTCAAGTACCCGCACATGTTTGCCGCGGCGTCGCTGATGCTGCTCAACAAGATCGATCTGCTGCCGCACCTGTCGTTCGATGTCGAGCTGGCGATTGCCTACGCGCGGCAGGTCAATCCGGCGCTGCAGGTGATCCGACTCGCGGCGACCACCGGCGAGGGCTTCGACGACTGGCTGGCGTGGCTCGACGCGGGTTGTGCCGCGGCGCAACGGCGCCGGAAGACGACGGTCGAGGCGCTGCGTCGTCGTGTCGCCGAAGGCGAGACCCTGCTGTCCAGCGGCGCGAGGTGCTGACATGTCAGAGGCGATGGTTTGCCGGAACATCCGCGTCAGCGGTGTCGTCCAGGGAGTCGGTTTTCGCCCCTTCGTCTGGCGTCTGGCGAGGGAACTGGGCCTTGCCGGCTGGGTGCGCAACGATTCGCGTGGCGTCGAGATCGAAGTGCGTGGCGCCGCGGAGCAGGTGATGTCGCTGGTCGAGCGTCTGCAGCGGGAGGCGCCGCCACTGGCACGGATCAATTCGGTGGTGGCGCGCGATACGTCACCGGCGCGGGCCGGCGAGGGCTTCGTCATCATCGACAGCCGCAGCGGTCGGGCGGCGACGATGATCGGCCATGACACGGCCGTCTGCCGCGACTGCCTGGCCGAGATGTTCGATCCCGGCAGCCGCCGCTGGCGACATGCCTTCACCAACTGCACCAACTGTGGGCCGCGCTACACGATCAGCCGCGGCCTGCCCTACGACCGCTCACGCACCAGCCTCAAGCCCTTCCCGATGTGCGCGCGCTGCCAGGCAGAGTACCGTCGTCCCGACGACAGGCGCTTCCATGCCGAGGCCAACTGCTGTCCGAAGTGCGGGCCACAACTCTTCCTGCTCGACAGCGAGGGACACCGGCTCGCCGGCGATCCGCTCGCGATGACGCTGGACCTGCTGCGCGAGGGCCGCATCGTCGCCATCAAGGGTCTCGGCGGTTTTCATCTCGTCTGCGACGCGCGCAATGCCGTCGCCGTGTCGCTCCTGCGCGAACGCAAGCAGCGCGAGCAGAAGCCGTTCGTGGTGATGGTCGCCAATCCGGCCTCGGCGGCCGCCTTCGTCCAGATGGGCATCGGCGAGCCGGGCCTGCTGACACTGCCGACCCGGCCAGCGATCCTGATCAGGAAGCGCAGCGGTTGCGACGCCGCGTTGCCGGGCGTCGCGCCCGGGCTCGCCTGGCTCGGCGTCATGCTGCCGTACACACCGCTGCACTTCCTGCTCTTCCACGAAGCGGCAAGGCGCCCGGCAGGACTCGGCTGGCTCGAGCGGGCGCAGGACATGGCGCTGGTGATGACCAGTGCCAATCCCGGTGGCGAGCCGCTGGTGATCGGCAACAGCGAAGCGCTGCTGCGGCTCTACGGCATCGCCGATGCCTTCCTGATGCACGACCGTGACATCGTCACGCGTTGCGACGACAGCGTCGCGCGCATCACCAGCAACGGTCTGCAGTTCATCCGGCGCGCGCGCGGCTACACGCCGCGGGCGATCAAGCTGCCACGCTCGGGACCGTCGGTGCTGGCGCTGGGGGGCTGGTTCAAGAACACGATCTGCGTCACCCGTGGTGACGAGGCGTTCGTCTCGCAACATGTCGGCGACCTCGACAACGCCGCCGCCTGCGACTTCCTCGACGAGACCGTGGCGCAGATGATCCGGCTGCTCGGCGTCGAACCGGCTATCGTCGCGCACGATCTGCACCCGGATTTTCATTCGACGCGCTTTGCCGCCGAGTTTGCGCAGCAACTGCGCCTGCCGTTGCTCGGCGTGCAGCACCACCACGCCCATGTCGCCGCCGTACTGGCGGAACACGGCATCGAGGGCTGCACGCTGGCCCTGTCGCTCGACGGCGTTGGCATGGGGACCGACGGGGCGGCCTGGGGTGGCGAACTGCTGCAGGTGGACGGCGCCCGCTTCGAGCGCGTTGGGCACCTGCAGCCGCTGGCGCTGGCGGGAGGCGACCGCGCCGCCACTGAACCCTGGCGAATGGCGGCGGCCGTGCTGCATCGTCTGGGCCGCAATGCGGAGATCTGCGAACGCTTCGCCGAGCAGCAGGCAGCGCAGGCGGTGGCACAGATGCTCGCCGGTGACATCCATTGCCCGCCGACTTCGAGCATGGGACGGATGTTCGATGCGGCTGCCGGGCTGCTCGGCATCAAGGCGGTGATGGCCTACGAGGGCCAGGCGGCAATGCTGCTCGAGAGCATGGCGCAGCGCTACGGCGACGTGCTGCCGCTCGACCAGTGCTGGACGATCAGCGACGGCAGGCTCGATCTGCTGCCGATGCTCGGCGTTCTCGCCGACGAGAAGGACGCCGAGCGCGGTGCGGCGCTGTTCCATGCGACACTGGCGGCCGCCCTCGCCGACTGGCTGCGCGTGCTGGCGCCCGAGGCACGGACGGTGGTCGGCAGCGGCGGCTGCTTCCTCAACCAGGTGTTGATGCGCGGACTGCGTGCCCGGCTGGGAGCGAAGGGCATGCAGCTCGTCGAGGCGCGCCAGGTTCCACCCAACGATGGTGGCCTGTCGGTCGGTCAGGCCTGGGTCGCGCTGCAGCACCTCGCGAGTCAGTAGGAGCAACGGCGCCATGTGTCTCGCACTGCCCTGTCGAGTGGTCCAGCTGCTGCCCGGCGAGCAGGCGATGGTCGACATCGGCGGCGTCGGCAAGGAGGTCTCGCTGGCACTCGTCGACGACGTCGCTGTCGGAGATTACGTGATCGTGCATGTCGGCTACGCGCTGACCCGCCTCGATCCGGACGAAGCCGGGAAAACCCTGGCGCTGTTTGCCGAGTTGGGCGTGGCGGCCGTGCAGGAGCCGACAGCCTGGACCGCCTGAGGGCTTTCGGGCAGGGAGATCGCGCAATGCGGGTGTCGCGGGCCGCTGCTGCCGCCAGATGAAGTTCATCGACGAATTCCGCGACCGGGATCTGGCTCGCGGGCTGGCGTCGGCGATCCGCCAGGCGGCGCAGCCGCGGCGCGACTATCACTTCATGGAGTTCTGCGGCGGCCACACACATGCGATTGCCCGTTACGGCGTCAGCGACCTGCTGCCGGCGAACGTGCGCATGGTCCACGGTCCCGGTTGCCCGGTCTGCGTGCTGCCGATCGGCCGCATCGACATGGCGATCCGCCTGGCGACGGACGAGGGCGTCATCCTCTGCAGCTATGGCGACCCGCTGCGCGTGCCGGCTTCCGGCGGCCTGTCGCTGCTGCGGGCGAAGGCCGCGCTGGGTGGTGGCGGCGAAATCCGGATGATCTATTCCTGCGCCGACGCGCTGCGTCTGGCACAGGAGAACCCGCAGCGCCAGGTGGTCTTCTTCGCCATCGGCTTCGAGACGACGACGCCGCCGACGGCCGTCGCCATCAGGCAGGCGCAAGCGCTCGGGTTGAAGAACTTCTCGGTGCTTTGCTGCCATGTGCTGACGCCGGCGGCGATCGCCAGCATCCTCGAGTCACCGGAAGTGCGCCAGTGGGGCAGTGTCCGGCTCGATGGCTTCATCGGCCCGGCACACGTGTCGACGATCATCGGCAGCCGGCCGTATGAGTTCTTCGCCGCCGAGTACCGCAAGCCGGTCGTCATCGCCGGCTTCGAGCCGCTCGACGTGATGCAGGCGGTCCTGATGCTGATCGCGCAGGTCAATGCCGGCAGGGCGGTGGTCGAGAACGAGTTTGCCCGTGCCGTGACGCGCGACGGCAACCGCAAGGCGCAGCAACTCGTTGCCGAGGTCTTCGAGTTGCGGCGCTCCTTCGCCTGGCGCGGCCTCGGCGAGTTGCCGTACAGCGCGCTGCGCATCCGCAGCGATTTCGCCGACTTCGACGCCGAGCGCCGCTTTCCGATCAGCTATCAGGCGGTGCCGGACCATCCGGCGTGCGAGTGCGGCGCGGTGCTGCGCGGTGCGAGGAGGCCGCAGGACTGCCGCATCTTCGGTAGCGTGTGCACGCCGGAGAACCCGATCGGCTCGTGCATGGTGTCATCGGAAGGCGCCTGTGCCGCGCACTACTCGTTTGGCCGTTTCGCCGACGCAGCGGTGGCGCCGTGAAGCCGCTGCGCAAGGCTTACGGGCGACCACTCGACCTTCGCCAGGGCCGGGTCGAAATGATGCACGGCAGCGGTGGCCGGGCGATGGCGCAACTGATCGATGAGCTCTTCGCCAGCCGTCTGGACAACCCCTATCCCGGGCGCGGCAACGACGCTGCCGTGTTGCCGGCGGCGGTGGGCCGGCTGGTCGTGTCCACCGACTCGCATGTCGTCTCGCCGTTGTTCTTCCCTGGCGGCGACATCGGTTGCCTGTCGGTGAACGGGACGATCAATGATGTTGCGGTCATGGGCGCGACGCCGCTCTATCTGGCTGCCGGCTTCATCCTCGAGGAAGGTTTCCCGCTCGCCGACCTGGCGCGCATCGTCGACTCGATGGCGCAGGCCGCGACTGCCGCCGGCGTGCCGGTGGTTGCCGGCGACACCAAGGTCGTGCAGCGGGGCAGGGGCGACGGCGTCTACATCACTACCACCGGCGTCGGCGTCGTCGCCGACGGCGAGGACTGGTCCGGCGACCGCGCGCGGCCGGGCGACCGCATCATCGTCTCGGGCGGCATTGGCGAGCACGGCATGGCGATCATGGCGCAGCGCGAAAGCATCGGCTTCGCCGCCGACATCGTCTCCGACACGGCGCCGCTGCATGGTCTGATTGCCGCCATGCGCGCCAGCGGAGCCGACATTCACGTCCTGCGCGACCCGACGCGCGGCGGTGTCGCCACCACCTTGAACGAGATTGCGCGGCAGTCGCGGGTCGGCATGATGCTGCAGGAAAACGCCGTGCCGCTGCAGCCGCAGGTGGCGGCTGCCTGCGAGTTCCTTGGCCTCGATCCGCTCTATGTCGCCAACGAGGGCAAGCTGCTGGCGATCGTTGCCGCTGGCGATGCCGAACGCCTCCTGGCGGCGATGCGCGCGCATCCGCTAGGGCGCCACGCCGCCCTGATCGGCAGTGTGCACGACGATGCGCACTGCTTCGTGCAGATGAGCACGAGCCTTGGCGGACGGCGAATCGTCGACTGGCTGAGCGGCGACCAGTTGCCGCGCATCTGCTGAACCGCCAGCGAAGATGCGCATCCTGCTGCTCTGTCATGCTTTCAACAGCCTCAGCCAGCGCCTTTACTGCGAGCTGGCCGGGCATGGCCACGCGCTGTCGGTCGAGTACGACATCGCCGATGCGGTGGCCGAGGAGGCGGTGGCGCTCTTCCGCCCGGACCTGATCATCGCGCCTTACCTGCGGCGGGCGATTCCGGCAACCATCTGGCGCCGGCACTGCTGCCTCGTCGTCCATCCGGGAATCGTTGGCGACCGCGGGCCGTCAGCGCTCGACCGGGCGATCCAGGATGGCGAGCGCGAATGGGGTGTGACGGTGCTGCAGGCTACCGGCGAGATGGATGCCGGTCCGGTCTGGGCGTCGGCGGTCTTCCCGATGCGCCTCGGCCGCAAGTCGAGCATCTATCGCCACGAGGTGAGCGAAGCGGCGACGCAGGCGGTGCTGCGCGCGGTCGAGCGTTTCGTGGCCGGTGATTTCGTGCCGGCGCCGCTGGCACAGGGGGCGACGGCTGCCGGCAGCGAACTGCGCCCGCTCCTGCGGCAGCGCGAGCGGGCGATCGACTGGCAGCGCGACGACAGCTCGCGCGTTCTCGCTCGTCTGCATGCTGCCGATGGTTTCCCGGGGGTTGCCGACGAGCTTTTCGGCGAGCCGTGCCTGCTCTTCGATGCCTGGCCGGAAGACCTTCTGCGCGGTGGCCCGCCCGGCGCCGTGATCGCCTGGCGCGAGACGGCGATCCTGCGCGCCACCGTCGATGGCGCGGTGTGGATCGGCCATGTCCGCCGCTGCACGCCGGCGGATTCGCTGAAGCTGCCGGCGACCGAAGTGTTTGCCGCGCAACTGGCGGGCGTCGGCGAAGCGCCGCTGGCCGGCTCGCCCGCCGCCTGCTGGGCGGCGCCGCACCGCACCTGGCAGGACATCCGTTATGAGGAGGCCGATGCCGTCGGCTTCCTGCATTTCGAGTTCTACAACGGGGCGATGAGCAGCCGCCAGTGCCGGCGCCTGCTGGCTGCCTATCACTGGGTCAGGCAGCGGCCACTGCAGGTCATCGTCCTCATGGGCGGGCGCGATCACTGGTCGAACGGCATCCACCTGCAGCAGATCGAGGCCGCCGAATCGCCTGCCGACGAGTCATGGGCGAACATCAACGCCATCGATGATCTCGCCGAGGCGATCATCCGTACCGACGACAGGCTGACGATCGCCGCCCTGCAGGGCAACTGCGCTGCCGGCGGCTGTTTTCTGGCGCGCGCCGCCGACCTCGTCTGGGCTCGCGCGGGCGTGATCCTCAACCCGCACTATCGCAACATGGGCAATCTCTACGGCTCGGAGTACTGGACGTACCTGCTGCCGGCACGGGTTGGCGCCGCGGCGGCAGAAGCGATCATGCAGCAACGGCTGCCGCTGAGCGCCGGCGCCGGTGTCGCGGCCGGCCTGCTCGATGCCTGCCTGGGCGGCGATCCCGACGCCTTTCGCATCGACGTCGCCCGCCGCGCGCGCGAACTCTCGCTGGCAGCCGATCTTCCGAGCCGCCTGCGGGCGAAGCGCGCGTGCCGCCAGGCCGACGAGCTGCAGCGGCCGCTGGCCAGTTACCGTGCCGCCGAACTGGCGGAAATGGAGCGCAACTTCTACGGTTTCGACCCGAGCTACCACATCGCCCGTCACCATTTCGTGCACAAGACGCCGCACTCCTGGACGCCGCGCCATCTGGCGGTCCACCGCGAGCTGGGCTGGACGCCTGCGCCATGACCGGCAATCCGAGACCGCGCCTGCCGACCGTGCTCGTCGTCGACGACGAGCTGCGCTCGCAGGAAGCGCTGCGGCGCACGCTCGACGAGGACTTCGAGGTCTTCACCGCGGCGAACGCCGATGAAGCGCAGCGCATCATGGAAAGCGAGTGGGTGCAGATCATCGTCTGCGACCAGCGCATGCCCGGGACGAGCGGCGTCGAGTTCCTGCGGCGGGTGCGCAGCCAGTGGCCGGACACCCTGCGCATCATCCTCTCGGGTTACACCGATGCCGAGGACATCATTGCCGGTGTCAATGAGGCCGGCATTTACCAGTACCTGCTCAAGCCCTGGCAGCCCGAACAACTGCTGCTGACGCTGCAGACCGCGGCCAACGTTCACCGCCTGCAGCAGGAAAATCAGCGCCTGTCGCTCGAACTGCGGACGGCGGAGCCGGTGCTGGCGCGGCGGGTCGACAGCAGGCAGGAACGTGCTCGCCGCGAGTTCGCTCTCGACGGTCTGATCCGCAGCCCGCAGAGCCCGCTGAACGCCGTCTGTGAGCTCGTCGAGCGCATCGCGCCCTTCGACCTGTCGGTGCTGATCAGCGGCGAATCGGGAACCGGCAAGGAGATGCTTGCGCGCGCCATCCACTACCGCAGCCGGCGCGCCGACAGGGCGTTCGTCGTCGAGCACTGCGGTGCACTGCCGGACCAGTTGCTCGAGGCCGAACTCTTCGGCTACAAGCGTGGCGCCTTCACCGGCGCCTACGAGGATCGCAGTGGTCGCTTCCAGCAGGCCGATGGCGGCACCATCTTCCTCGACGAGATCGGCGATACCAGCCCGGTTTTCCAGGTCAAGCTGCTGCGCGTGCTGCAGGAGGGAGAGTTCCGGCCACTCGGTGCGGCGCGGCCGCAGTCGGTCGATGTGCGCGTCGTCGCTGCGACGCACCACGATCTCGAGGCCGAGGTGCGTGCCGGTACATTCCGCGAGGATCTCTACTATCGGCTGGCGACCGTGACGCTGCGCGTGCCGCCGCTACGGGAGCGCGCGATGGACATCCCGCTGCTCGCCGACCGCCTGCTCGATGCCAGTCAGAAGTTCCTGGGCAAGAAGGTTGCCGGTTTCAGCACCGAAGCGCTGGCCTGCCTGGCCGCCTACCCGTGGCCGGGCAACGTGCGCGAACTGCAGAACGAGATCCTGCGCATGCTCGCCCTCGCCGATACGCCGCAACTCGGCGCCGACCTGCTGGCGCCGCGAATCCTGCGCACGCCGTCGGTGAATCAGCAGGAAGACGCTCTGCTCGAGCTGATGCCGCTGACGGGTGGCATCAGGGAGCGCATGGAGGCGCTCGAGGCGCGTGTCCTCAAGGAGACGCTGATTCGCCACCGCTGGAACAAGTCGCGGGCGGCGAGTGAGCTCGGCCTGTCGCGCGTCGGCCTGCGCAGCAAGCTCGTGCGTTACGGGCTGGCGCGCGGATGAAGCTCATCTGGCTGCAGGCGGCAGGCTGCGGGGGCTGCACGCAGTCGCTGCTCGGTGGCGACGGCCGCAGCGGTGTCCTGGCGCTACTGGCGGACAGCGGCATCGAGCTGTGTTTTCACCCCGGGCTGTCGGAGGCGAGCGGCAACGAGACGCTGGCGCTGCTCGGCGCCGCTGTCGCTGGCGACCTGCCGTTCGACCTGCTGTGCATCGAAGGCGCGCTCCTGCGTGGTCCGAATGGCAGCGGTCGCTTCCAGACGCTGGCCCGCCGGCCGCTGATCGAGTGGGTGCAGGCGCTCGCGCCGCGTGCTCGGCATGTGCTGGCGATCGGTACCTGCAGCGCTTACGGCGGCATCATTGCGGCGGGCGAGAACCGCAGCGAGGCGTGTGGACTGCAGTTCGACGGCGACCAGCAGGGGGGTCTGCTTGGCGTCGACTTCCGTTCGCGTTCGGGTTTGCCGGTGATCAACGTCGCAGGCTGTCCGACGCATCCCGGCTGGGTGGTCGACACGCTGCTCGCCCTGGCGCTCGATGCGCTAGCTGCAGCCGACCTCGATGCCTGGCGGCGACCGCGCTTCTACACCGAGCAACTGGTGCATCACGGCTGTCCGCGCAACGAGTACTACGAGTTCAAGGCCAGCGCCCAGAAGCCCTCGGACCTCGGCTGTCTGATGGAGAACCTGGGCTGCAAGGGGACACAGGCCAACGCCGACTGCAACCTGCGGCCGTGGCACGGCGTCGGCTCCTGCCTGCGCGGCGGTTTTGCCTGCATTTCATGCACCGAGCCAGGGTTCGAGGAACCCGGTCATCCGTTCATGGAGACCGCCAAGGTCGCCGGCATCCCGACCGGGTTGCCGGTGGACATGCCGAAAGCCTGGTTCGTCGCGCTGGCAGCGCTCTCCAAGTCGGCGACGCCGAAACGGGTGCGCGAGAATTCGCGTTCCGATCACCCGCTGATCGCGCCGGCAGTCCGCAAGCGCGGTGGCAAGTGAGGGCGGTCAGCGCTCCGCCAGCCACTGCAGCAGGGCGTCGATCACCGGTTTGCCAAGCCTTGCTTTCGGGTCGTTGATGAGGCAGACGACGATCCAGCGCCTGCCGCCCTGATCGAGCAGGTAGCCGGCGACTGCGCGCACGCCCTCGAGGTAGCCGGTCTTGAGATGCGCCCTGCCGACGGCGGCACTGCCGTTGAGGCGCTTGCGCAGCGTGCCGTCCACTCCGGCAAGCGGCAGCGAGGCGACGAACTCGGGCATGACGGGGCTCTGCCAGGCGACGCGCAGCAGCTGCGCCAGCGAGTCGGCCGAGATGCGCTCGCTGCGCGACAGCCCCGAACCGTTGTCGAGCACCAGTTCGGGCATCTTCAGGCCCTTCGCCTGCAGCCAGGAGCCGACCTGCCGGCGCGCACCCTCGGCGGTGGCGGGACGCTCGCCATCGAGGCTGAGGAACAGTTGGCGGGCCATGACGTTGTTGCTGTACTTGTTGATCTCGCGTACCACCTCGGCGAGTGGCGGTGATTCCTGGATGGCGACGACGCTGGCCGTCGCGGGTGTCCGCCCGGCGCGCACACGCCCGCTGAAGCTGCCGCCAAGCTCGTTCCAGAGTGCGCGGAAGAGCCCCTCAACCTGTGCATCCGCGGTCCACGGCATGAGATGCAGCGCCTTCTCGCCGCAGCTCGCCGGAAAGCTGCCGGCAAGTTCGATCGTCTGGCCGCTGACCGTGGGCCTGATCTGCTCGCGCCAGTCGCCGCAGGCTTCGCGGCCGAGGCTGAGGCGATTGCTGACGCGCAGGCCATCGCTCGGCGTTTCGGCAATCACCCGGACCGCCGCGTGTGACGGGTCTGCCTGCAGCGTCAGCCGGATGCTCGCGAGGTTGACCAGCAGCGCGTCGGGACCCGCGTTGTAGGGGCGCAGCGGCTGGCCGTCGAAGGCGCCCGGATCGTGTTCGCCGACGGCAAAGGCGCTGCGGTCGAGCACCACGTCGCCCCTGATCTCGCCGACGCCGCGCAGACGAATCTGCCGCAGCAGCAGCCAGAACTGTTCCAGGCCGAGCCGCGGATCGCCGCTGCCGCGCAGGTAGAGGTTGCCATCCAGCCGGCCGTCGCGGGCCGCAGCCTCGCCGAGTGCCTCGGTGCGCCAGGTGTGGGCCGGTCCGAGGAGCTCGAGGCCTGCATAGGTCGTCAGCAGCTTCATCGCCGACGCCGGGTTGAGCGGCTGCCGCGCGTTGTGCGCGAGCAGCGGCGTCCCGCCGTCGACCGCCTGCACGACTATGCCGACCGAGCGGGCTGGGATTCCCGCCTGCTCGAGTGCGCGGCTGACGGCGGGCGGCAGCTCGGCGGCTCCGACGGTGCTCACCCAGCCCGCCAGCAGGAGCAGGCATGCGGAGCGAATCAAGGCCCTGCCCGGCCTGCCGACGCGGATGGTGGTCGCCGGTCGACAGCCAACGTCGCCCGGCAGGCTCATCGGTGCCAGTTCAGTGTCCGGGGCCGCCGGCAACCCGGTCAGCCATGCTCCCAAGGTGCCGGGTGGCTGAGGAACTCGGCCAGCAGCGGCTCGAGTTGCGCCAGCATGAGGTCGTTGCGGCCCGCCAGCCAGGCGCGCACGAGGTCGCTGTGTTGCCCTGGAACGGCCTGCACGACGAGTTGTTCGGCGACGGCAGCGTCGTTCATTCGTCCGAGCAGGTCGAGCAGGCCGGCGGCTCCCTGGTGATAGCGCTGCAGTCGCTTCGCCGGGAACAGCGGTGCGAAGAACTCGAGCGCGTAGCGCAGGCGTTTCAGCGCGACCCGCAGGGCATGCCGGGCCTCCGGGTTCGAATCGCGGGTTTCGGCTGCGAGCGCGGCGACACGTTTTGCGCGCTTGTTCAGCGAGCGAGGCGCAAAGACGGTGATGGGCGGTTTCCTGCTTTCCGGCAGGGCCAGCGTCGCGGCGGTGAACTCGAGTAGCAGTCGCGAGTAGGTATCCGCCTTGATCGCCGCCTGCGCCGCCTTGCGGCAGGACACCAGGTGGTTTCGCGCCTGCGACGACAGTCGCTGGACGTCGCCGTGATCCGGGAAGGCCTTGACGATCGGCGGCAGGATCTCGGTGATGAAGACGTCCCAGTTGCGCGTGTCGCCGAGTTGGTTGGCCAGTGTTCGCCAACGCGGGTCGAAGTTGCTGACGTAGTCCTCGGGCAGCAGTGGTCGCCACAAGCGGATCGCCGAGCGCAGGCGACGGATCGAGACGCGCGCCTGGTGGATGAACTCGGGCGCATCGGTTTCACGGACGCCGCGCTCGTTGCCCTGCAGTTGGGAGAGACAGGAGAAGGCGGTGCTGCGGAAGACGCCGATGCTGGTCATTCCCATGGTCAGCGGCACCGGTCCCGCCTTGGCTGGTGCCAGTTTGGCGTCGTTTGCCAGGCGATAGCCGCGCTCGGCCTTGCTGGGGCTTTCGGGGTGCAGTGGCAAGTCGGCCTGCAGGGCAAGCGCGGTGGTGAAGAGGTCGGCGGCGTCTCCCTCCAGCAGTTCGAGTTCGAGTTCACAGATGCTTTCCTTGCGTTCACCGGCATTGATCGTTCCGCGGTCGAGGGCGACCTCGATGCGGCTGCCCTCGCGTGGCGTCAGCAGCCACAGGCTGCGCGTGAAGTCGGTGGTGAAGACCGGCACGAGTTCGGGCGTGGCCTCTTCGAGGAAGCGCCGCAGCTTGGGGTTGTCGACGTGGGCAAAGTTGAATGTTCCGGGTTCGCCGGGCACTTCCCACTCGCTGCGTTGTGCCAGGCCGCCGGGCGCGGGCGCGTCGCTCTTGACGGTGAGCAGCCATTCCTGGCCCTTCTGCCGGTAGCGGACGGCGAGGCGTTTGCGTTGCAGGCGCCGGTCGGGGGTGTCGTAATAGGTATTGACCAGTTTCTGTCGCAGCGGCTTGCTCGCGGCCAGCAGCGGATGCGCCGGCAGCCGGCGCACGGCAGTTGCCGGCAGACTAAGCTTGATCTCGGTTTCCAGTGCCATTCTGCATTGTCTCCTCTTGGTTGGTATGGGTGCCGCCGGACTCAGTGATCATGGAGGCGCAGCTTCTCGACGTCGGGAATGTGAATCTTCCGCCCCTCCACGACGATCAATCCTTTTTCCGAGAGCTCGTGCAGGATGCGTGAGAAGTGTTCCTGCGTCAGGTTGAGACGGGAGGCGATGACGCCCTTGTTCGTCGGCAGCGTCACGGTGACCGACCGCTCACCGCCGTTCGGGTACTCGCGCAACAGATAGCCAATGATTCGCTGCCGGCCCGAGTGCAACGAATACGACTCGACATCGTTGATCAGGTGGTGCAGGCGCATCGACAGTCCGGCAATCATCTTGCGGCCCAGTTTCGGGTCCTTGTCCAGTTCGTCGAAGATCGCGTTCTTCGAGATGTGCAGCAGCAGCGAGTCGGCGAGTGCCTGGGCATAGACCATGAACGGCTTGTCCATGAACATCACCGCTTCGCCGAAGGTCTGCCCCTGGCCGACGATGTCGACGACCTTCTCGCCACCTTGCGGCGAGGTGAATGCCAGCTTGATCTGCCCGTAGACGATCAGATGGAACCCGGTGGGCGTGTCTCCCTTGTGGAACAGGATGTCGCCCCGGGTGGCAGTGATTTCACGCGAGCCGCGGGCGAGGCGGGCAATTTCGTCGGCTTCCAGTCCGTTGAACAGCGGTACGTGCGCCAGCAGCGCTTCGATGTTGATGCCGTGTTGGTGTGGATGCACGTGTTGTCTGATCAATTCGGTCAGCGATGGATTGGACGGTCGCTAATCTTCGCATGTGTCATCTCCCGGGGCAAGCTGTCGCTGGCTGATCGGCGTTGACGATCTGCCGCCGTGGCTGCAGTCGCTGCCGGGGTGTGGATCACCAACTCGCGACGACGCTTTCAAGGGAAGAGGTCGGCCGCCGCCAGCGGCGGTGCGGCTGCGTCCTTGCGGGCGAGGATCGGCGGACAGTCGAGTGGCCAGTCGATGCCGATCTCCGGATCGTTCCAGAGCAGGTTCCGCTCGTGCTCCGGCGAGTAGTAGTCGGTTGTCTTGTAGAGGAAGTCGGCGCTTTCCGACAGCACCAGGAAGCCATGGGCGAAGCCGGGCGGAATCCACAGTTGCCTCTTGTTGTCCGCACTGAGCCCATGGCCAACCCAGCGGCCAAAGCTTGGCGAGTGCCGGCGCAGGTCAACCGCGACGTCGAAGACGCTGCCCTGCACGACCAGCACCAGCTTGCCCTGGGCCTTTGGCGGCAGCTGGTAATGCAGTCCGCGCAGAACGTGTTGCGCCGACCGGGAGTGGTTGTCCTGCACGAACGCGAGGTTGAGGCCCGTGGCACGGGCGAACGAACGTGCATTGAAGCTCTCGAAGAAGTATCCGCGCTCGTCTCCGAACACCTTGGGTTCGATGAGCAGCACGTCCGGGATGGCGGTGGCGGTGACGATCATCGGTGGTCCTGTTGCTGTCTTCTGGTTGGTGGTTCAGGCGCTGAGGATCTGCTGCAGGACGTGCTGCATGCAGGTCTGCCAGTGCGGCAGCTCGAAGCCAAAGGCATGGCGCAGCTTGCCCGTGTCGAGGCGGGAATTGCGCGGGCGGCGGGCAGCGGTCGGATATTCCGCAGTCGTGATCGCTCTGATCGCGGCCGGGTCCGCCCGGAGCTTTCTGCCTGAGCGGATGGCCTCGCCAACGACGAAGCGGGCGTAGTCGCACCAGTTGGTCGCGCCGTCGGCAACACAATGGTAGATGCCGTAGGGGAAGGCTTCCGGATCGTGCCCCCGCTGCTGCTGGCGAACGAGATGAGCGGTGATGTCGGCCAGCAGCGCGGCCGAAGTCGGCGTTCCCCACTGGTCGGCGACGACATTGAGGCTGTCGCGCTCGCTCGCCAGCCGGAGCATGGTCTTGGCGAAGCTGGCGCCGTGTGCGCCGGCAACCCACGCGGTACGCAGGATCAGGTGGTGCCGGGTGGCGTCCTGCAGGGCGAGTTCGCCTTCGCGCTTGCTTTGGCCGTAGGCGCTGCATGGCCGGGTCGCGTCCGTTTCGTCGTAGAGTCCGCCCTTCATGCCGTCGAAGACATAGTCGGTCGAGTAGTGGACGACGAATGCACCGAGTCGCGAAGCTTCCTCGCCGAGGATTCGCGGCGCCGTTGCGTTGACCGCGAAAGCCGGTTCGCGATCGGTCTCCGCCCTGTCGACGGCGGTGTAGGCGGCCGGGTTGACGATGACCGCCGGGCGAACGGTGCGGACCAGTCGGCGGATGGCGTCCGGCTCGGCCAGCTCGCATTCCCCGTGGCCGACCGCGACGACCTCGCCCAGCGGCGCGAGGGCGCGCTGCAGTTCGAAGCCAACCTGCCCGTTCTTGCCCGTGAGCAGGATTCTCAAGCCGGGCCTCCGCAACAAGGTCCAAGTGCCTGGCGGCGGCTGATGCCGTCGGCTTGAAGCGTCCGGACAACCCGGCCGCCCAGCTGTTCATGATCGGGATTCGGAGCCTCTGCACCCGCCACGGCCTGTACAAGACCGGCCAGCGGGCCACTCGCCCGGGCCATCGCGCCGGATCGGTACAGTCGCTCCTGGATGCTGACTCCTGTCTTGCGAAGAGGCGCGCGGTTTCGCCGTACACTCGGTTTCATACGTTCGGGCTGTCCGGTGGCCGGCCGCCGGGAGACGACAAAAAAGCCACCGCGACGGTGGCTTGAGTGCTTGCTGCTGTTGGCACGCCCGGAGCGATTCGAACGCCCGACCCCTTGGTTCGTAGCCAAGTACTCTATCCAGCTGAGCTACGGGCGCCTTGCCGTGTTTGAGCGGCGGATTATACCGGCCGGCTTCCCCGTGCTCAAGCACTTTTTGCACCCGGCTGCCGGAAACCAGACGGCGCGCGTCTCGCGACACGCCGGAACGCGCCGCCGCCTTGCGGGGCCGCGGGCCGGTGCCTGCATCACTGTGTCACGGCGCCGCGATGCGCAGCACCGGCGGTTGCCTGCCCGGGTTCGGATTCTTCGAAGAGCATGAGTGATTCGCCATCGTCAATCGGGTCCGTCAGCTTGCCCTCCTTCACCCGGGAGACGATCTCCGACGGGTTGCCGCCGAGCAGGCGATACTGCTCGCGCAGAGTCTTTGCGTCCGGATTGTGTTCCAGGCCACTCCTGACCAGCTGCTTCGCCTCGGCCTTCTGTCCCGAGCGCATCAGGAAGTCGGCCCAGTGCGAATAGCCCGGCCAGTAGTCGGGCTTCAGCGCCCTGGCTTCGGCGAAAGCCTTGTTCGCCTCCTGCGGGCGAGCGCGACGCAGCTCGATCTCGCCCATCCCGACGTAGATCTCGGGGAGCAGGATGAAGTCGCGCGGTGCCCGTTGGGCGACATACCAGTAGTCGGCCACGACGCTGCCGAGAAGGTGGGCCCGTTCCTGCTCAGTGGCGGTGCTGCGCATTGCGCGCAGCAGGTTCAATTTCCCCCAGCAGTAATGGTGCATGTGCCAGAATGTGGGACCCATGATCGCGACCCAGGGTTTGGCTTCTGGGGAAGGGTTGTCCGTTGTTCCGCTGCGGCCGAAGGCGTGTGTAAAGGGGCAGTAGCGTGGCACCGCGGCCATCTCGGCAGCCGTCACGTTCTTCACCTGCGCACTGGCGACCCCGGTCAGGCCCCACAGGGCGATGACGCAGGCAAGGCGTACGACTGGATGGTCAGGGAGGTGGCGGGACCGGTTGGCATCACTGAACATGCTCGGCTTTCCTGTTCTCAGGTGCGGTGGTGGGAGGTCGGGGGAAGCGCCGGTGGCTCGTTGCGCAGCGCGTCCCGTTCGGGTTTGTGCCGTCCTGGCCGCGCGGGGGCAGCGCATCCATCCGGCGACAGTCTTGCAGCGCCGTCGGCAGGATCGGGCGCACTTCGCATTCTAGCGGCACTCCGCGGAACATGGCAGCATGCGCGCCGCAGCCGGACTGCGCTGCCGGCGAGGTCGCCGTCAGGCAAGAGCGTTGGTCGCTTCCTGGATGATGCGTGCCTGCTCGTCCTCGAGGCCAAGCCACAGGGGCATGCGGACGAGACGTTCCGACAGGGAATCGGTCTGGCTCATGCTGCCGCAGATGCGTCCCAGCCGTTGGCCCATCGGCGCGCTGTGCAGCGGGACGTAGTGGAACACCGCGCCGATGGCGTGCGCCCTCATCTGTTCGATGAACCGGGTTCGCCGTTCGAGGTCGGGTAGCAGCAGGTAATACATGTGCGCATTGTGCGAGCAGTCACGCGGAACGTGCGGCCGCCTGCAGGCGCCGTTCTCCTCGACCCGTCGGAACCACTGATGGTAGGTCGACCAGAGGGCGAGCCGGCGTTTGTTGATGGCGTCGGCTTCTTCCATCTGCGCCCAGAGGAAGGCGGCGATGATTTCTCCGGGGAGATATGAAGACCCGATATCGACCCAGGTATATTTGTCGACTTGCCCGCGAAAGAACTGACTGCGGTTGGTGCCCTTCTCGCGAACGATCTCCGCCCTGTTCACCAGGCTGGCATCGTTGATCAGCAGTGCACCACCCTCACCGGAGATGATGTTCTTCGTTTCATGAAACGACAACGCTGCCAAGTGGCCGATGCTGCCCAGTGGCCTGCCCTTGTAGGTGGCCATGATTCCCTGCGCCGCATCCTCGATGACCAGCAACCCGTAGCGTCGGGCGATGTCCATGATGCTGTCCATCTCGCAGGCGACGCCGGCGTAGTGCACAGGGACGATGGCCCTGGTGCGCGGCGTGATGGCTTCCTCTATGCGTGTTTCGTCGATGTTGAGCGTATCGGCCCGGATGTCGACGAAGACCGGGACCGCACCACGGAGGGCGAAGGCGTTGGCGGTCGAGACGAAGGTGTAGGAAGGCATGATCACCTCGTCACCCTCCTTGATGTCAGCCAGGATCGCCGCCATCTCCAGCGCTGCGGTGCAGGAGTGGGTGAGCAGGGCCTTGCGGCAGCCGATGCGGCTTTCCAGCCAGTTGCTGCAATGCCGGGTGAACTGTCCGTCGCCGGCGAG
Source organism: Candidatus Accumulibacter similis (assembly GCA_013347225.1). NCBI lineage: Bacteria > Pseudomonadati > Pseudomonadota > Betaproteobacteria > Candidatus Accumulibacter > Candidatus Accumulibacter similis. The sequence goes on from CP054595.1 coordinate 1,909,111, forward strand.
GTGTCCGGCGGCATGTGCTTGTGAGATGTACCAGAGTTCCTTGCCGGTCATGTACGGCTTGTTGAACGGGATCATCGGTGTGGGTCCTGACGAGAGGTCAATGTGTCGCAGAAGCGAGGTAGCGTGGGAAAGGTTGCGCGACGCTCAGCGAGTCATGATCACCAGCCCGGTGACCACCAGCAGTGTGCCGAGAATCCGCTGCAGCGAGAGAGCCTCATTTAGGAAGAGTACCGAAAAGGCCATGACGATGAGGAAAGCGAGGCTCATGAACGGGTAGGCGTAGTTCAGGTCGAGGCGTGTCATGGCTGCCATCCACGCCAGCGATGCGAGAAAGGCGGAAGCCAGACCGGTCATGATCCACGGGTTGAGAAACTGCAGCAACAGGAATTGCAGCTTGCTGAACGCGCCCTCGGGCAGTGGGCCGACGTCGCTCATCTGCCACTTCAGGACGAGTTGGCCATACACCGTGAACAGCAGCGTGAGCGCAATATATACGTGTCCGGGAATGTCAAATCGCGCCTGCATCGGGCTTGCTCCTCGTCAAGAAAGGCCGGCCGCCTGGGCTGCCCGCGGTTAGTCGCCGGGGGACTGGCCTGATGGCCCGGCGATCCGTGTCTGGCAGCGATGCCTTGCGCCATCGCTGGGCTCCGATCGCGAGCCGGTCGCGCCGGGTCCGCGGCGAGGCGAACGATAGCTCGCGGACAAACGTGAGACCGTGATCGAATGACCAATCGGGCGCAGATTCCCGCCGCCACCGTACCATCCTCAGCGTGCGGTTTCGCCACTGGCGTCGCGCATGAGGCAGTCCGCGCCGATGCCGTAGATCGTCGCCGGCAGGGGGCGTGCGAGCGGATCGAGCTGGCCCGCCACTTTCTGGCCGACCGTGGCAGGCAGGACCGCTGCCACTGACCGCAGCCCGTCGACGATCCGTGACCCGAGCCCCATGCCGGTCGGCTCGAGTTCGCCGAGTCGGATCCAGCAGCGGGGCAAGCCCTCCAGGCGGGAATACGGGCCCTGCTGGCCCCAGTCCGCAGTCTGACGATCGAAGATCGCGTAGGCGACAAAGCCGTCGGCGTCCTTGTCCAGGGCGATGCCCGGGGCCCCTGTGGCCAGCAACTGGATATCGGCGATCTGCGGCACTTCGCGGGGCGAACCCGCGAAGAGTCGCGCGTAGTTGCCGGTGCGAATGGCGCTCGTCATGCCAAAGACGACGCTTGCCGGACGCTCGCTGGCGAAGCGGAGCGCCGCCTTGCTGTTGGCGACGAAGGACTGGATCACCTGTTGTTCCAGCGCGCTGCCGATGATGCCGAGAGGAATGATCACTGTCACGGCGACAAGGATCGACAGGCGATTGCCGAGGCGCGACAGCGCGTAGCCCGCGAGCAACGCCAGCGGAGCGAGGAACACGATCGCGTAGTTGACCTGCTTGGTGATCAGCAGCAGCGGCTTGAACGAGACGATGAAGAGGCTGAAGACGCCGATCAGTCCGAGGCACCAGAGCGCCACGCGGGTCAGACCGTCATCGTGCCGCTGTCGCGTCAGCCAGAGGAGGAGCCCCGCCGCTGCCAGCGGCCCGAGCAGCCACGTGTGCTTGATGTCGAGCATGAGGAGGCGCAGGTAGAACGTCGGGTCGTTGCTCGCGCTCACTTTCTGGACGTACTCGGCTGCGCCCGAGGTCGTCATCCGCCAGATCTTCCAGAAGTCGCCCTCCATGCCGAGGAAGAGCAGCCCGTTCAGCAGGAGCATCGCGAGGAAGCCCGTGGCCATGAGCAGCCACTTGCTGTGCAAGCGCTTTTCGCGAATGAGGTAGAGGGCAAAGACGAGGACGTAGACGAGCGCGACCGAGCTCTTGATCCACCAGACGAAACCGGCTGCCAGCCCGGCGCAGAGGTAGTACGCGCGCCGGCCACTGCGATCCCCCTCGAAGAGGGCGAAGAAGCTCAGGCTGACGAAGAAGGCGAGCGGCGCGTCGGCCATCAGGCGGCCGGCGTAGTGGGCGTGCAGGGGGGTGAAAGCGAGGACGAGCCCCGACAGAAGGCCGGCCCGCTCGCCCCAGAATCGCCGTGCGATCAGATACACGAGGGCAATTTCGCCGAGCGAACAGAGCAGTGACCAGAGGTTGGCGACGAACTCGCTGCGGCCGAACAGCCAGACCAGGAATCCGACCGGCAGGCTGATTCCCAGGCGAACGGCGCCGATGTAGTCGGCGCGGGCCCACTGTCCTTGAGCAATCTTCAGCGCCTGCTCGGTGTAGGTGACCTCGTCCGAACCGAAGCAGCCGGTGAAGAACGCCAGGCGCAGGGCGAGGGCAGCGACGAGCAGGGCGGGGAGCAACCAGGGCGTGCCGTCGCGGGAGGCGGTCGCACCCGCCTGAGTCTGGCCGGGCAGGGCGACAAAGACGCCGGCCTGCTGCTCGCCGTTCATCGGGCTGGCACCTGATAGCCGGCAAACAGACGCTCGAGGTTGCGGTACATGATGTTCTCGATGCGGTGCGGTTCGATGCCCTGGCTGAGCATGGCGAAACGTTCGCGGATCGTCGCCGGCGGGTATTCGGGAAAGTCGGAGCCGATGGTGATTAACTGGTCCGTCGTCGAGAACAGGTAGCGCATGTCGTCGTCGAGGCGGCTGCCGGCGTAGCGCATCAGTGTGAAGGAGAAGTCGAGCATCAGGTTCGGGTTGGCGCGAACGATCTCGAACAGGTCGAGCATCGACGGGCCGGCGGCGTGCAGCAGCAGGATGCGCGTGTCCGGGCAGGCGTTGGCGATGTAGTCGATCGTGTCGGGGGCGTTCGTCGTCGCCAGTCCGCGACGCCGGAACAGCGTGTCGAGCATGATCACCAGCCCGTGCTCGGCCGCGGCATCGAAGACGGCGATGCACTTCGCGTCGAGCGGATCGTAGCCGTTCATGCGCGGATGGAGCTTGATGCCGGCGAAACCCTGTGCTGCCAGTTCGGCCACGACCGCCTCGACGCGGCGCAGGGTCGGCAGGCTGCGCGGGTTGAGGCCGGCGATGGGGACGAACCGCTCTGGGTGCGTGCGCGCCGACTCGATGATGATCTCGTTGTCAACGTAATCCGCGATGGCGACCAGGCAGGCGCGGTACACGTTGCCTTCCTCCATGTCCTGCAGCAGCTTGGCGAGCGATGCGTCGTAGCGCCGCTCGCCGCACCAGCTGCCGTCACGGGTCACATGGGTCAGCGAGTCGAAAAGCTTCATCCTGGTTTCCTTTCAGTCAATCAGCCGATGCTGGTGAATCCGGTGTCGCCAGCCATGCGTACCCGCAGCAGGGAAATGGCGCGCATGGCGATCTCGATGACCTCGTCGGGGTCGTCGGCGAGGCTGACCACATAGCCGGGGCGGCGATCCTTGTGCTCGAGCGGACCGACTTCATCACCGGCCTGCAGGTTGAAATGGATTGCGGCGACACCGGGAACCGCGGCAGCGGCCTCAGCCCCGCTGATTTCCGCGATCGTGCCCCGCGGCATGCTGAAGAACTCGACATTGGCGGCTCGTGGAACCGCCAGCGGTCTGATGCGGACCGGCTCACCGAGTGCCCATTCGATCATCGCCCGGTTCACGTTGACCCCCGAGATGTGTGGCAGCACGTGGGTGTAGATCATGACGCCACCGCCACGTGCCGCGATGTCGATCGGCACCACGTGCTCGCCGCTGAGCATGAACTCGGCGTGGAACACGCCGTCCGCGAGGCCGAGTGCCGACAGGGTGGCGCAGACCGCTGCCCGGATGCGCTCGAACTCGGCCCTTGGCAGCGCTCCCGGATAATGGATCCGTGACGAGACGGTGAGCGAATCTGAAAACGGCACCTTCCGGGCGATTCCCAGGATCTCAATGTTGTCGGCAACGACAAAGCCGTCGACAATGATCTCGCTGCCTTCGACGCAGCTTTCGATCAGCACCTCGCCCGAACGCGAGCAGGCCTGCGCCAGGCGAAAGGCTGCCGGCAGTGCCTCGGCCGTCGCCAGTCTGCTGACGCCTCGTCCCGACTGGCTGTCCACCGGCTTGACGATCAACGGGTAGGCGATGTCTGCTGCTGCCGCCGCCAGACCGGCGGCCGACGACAGCAGGCGGTAACGCGGAACCACCATGCCGGCGGCGTCGGTCAGCCGACGCATGCGTCCCTTGTCGGTGAAGTTGCGCGCGGTTTCGTAGCCGATTCCCGGCAACCCGAGCCGCTCGGCGACGAAGGCGGCGGTCGCGACGCCGACGTCGGTGGTGTCGCAGATGATGCCATCGATGCGGCAGCGCGAGGCAAGTTTCAGCGTTCCTTCGCAGTCGGTGATATCGACCACCTCGTGCTCGTCCGCCCAGGCGTAGGCCGGTCGCTCGCGATACATGTCGCTGACCAGCACCCGGTGCCCAAGCGCCTTGGCGAGACGTACCGTCGGCAACTGCCACGGCCCGCCACCAAGGACATGCAGCAATTTCGGTTTCATCGTGCGTTGCCCGCTCCTCAGGCCGGCGTCGGTGCTGCCGGGTTGCGCGGGTCGCCACGCCAGCCCCAGATGTACCAGGGCGCTTCCGGGCCAACGTTGAACAGCAGGTCAACGATCGATACGCGATGCTCGAAGGGCGGGTAGCGCTGCGGATATTCCGGATAGCCCGAGTAGTCCTTCCATACCAGCTCGACGCCGATCTGGGAGAATCGGTGCGGATCGACGTAGCTCTTTGCGGCCGGTCCCGAGACATAGCGATCGGCTCCGGTCATCCGCACCAGGTCGAGAAGTCGCTCGAGCTTGTGACCCTTGGCAGCGTACTCGCGCGAGTCCCTGAACTCGGTCGTGATCCCGAGGAATTCGCGCGCAATCTCGCGGATCAGGTAGTGGTTGAGTTGCGAGAGACTCTTCCACTCGCGACCGAGATAGAACTCCTGGAAGAACGGTGCGTAACGGCTGAAGTGCGGGGATCTGCCATAGTTCTGCTGCAGGGTCTTCCAGTGTTTCGTCTGCCAGAGCGGGTTGGCGATCGTAACCTCGCAGACCAGCCGGTTGCTGTCCTCTCCTGCCGGGATGCTGATCCATTCGGCTCCGTTGCCGGTCTTGATGCGGTTGCGGTTGCGCCAGTCATTCTTGGTGTACTGCAGATCATCGTAGAAGACGAACAGGTCGACATCGTGGATGATGTCGAAGTAGCCCTTCCAGGGCAGGTAGTTGGACTGGAGGATGGCGAGGCTGCGGGATGTCATGTTCTGGATTCCTCCACTCGCCGATACCTTCCTGCGCCTCTGGGTGCGAGCGCCCGGCGCCGCAGGCGCGGCTGTCCGTCGCTTGCCGGCGACCAACTGCAGCGCAGCACAGCGCCGCTGCAGCGCGGCCCGCCGGCGCCGTCAGAGCGGGAGGGATGAATACTCATGCGGCTTGCAGCGCGACCGATGCGGCCGGAACAGGAGCGTCGCCGCCGGCTTGCCGGAGGTACTCGTTCTCCAGTTGCAGCATGCGGCGGCTCCGCTCCCTCATCTTCTTCGCTGGTGCTCCCACGTAGACGGCACACGCATCGGTGGACTTCGTCACCATGCTGCAGGCGCCGACCGAGGACCCCTCCCCGAAGATCACCCCCGGAAAGACGACGCTGCCGGCACCAATGATGACGTGCCGGTCCAGCTCGACGCTGGCCCTGGTGATCTTTCGGTATGGCATGGGTACGGTCGGGTTGGTCAGTGCCTCTCCCGTGTAGTCGTCCGACTGCGCGAAGATCGTCACGCCGAAGGCGAGTCCCGAGAAATCGTCCATGAGCACGCCTTCGCGGCCGGCGGTCACGCGACATCCGTGGGCGATGTGGACGTTGCGGCCGATCTGCAGGTTGCCGGACAGGACGCAGAAATCATCGACGATCGAGTGATCAGCGATGGCGACGTATTCCGGTTCGTAGATGCGCGTGGTGCGGCTGATGAGGACGTCTCGTCCAAGGTGGCGGAAGCGCATCGATTCGAGCTCCCGCCGCGAGAAATAGCGTGTGTTCTGTTCCGACGTCATCGATCTTCCTTTCGCTGTGTGATCAAACGGTGCGTCCAGGGCCGCCGGTCGTTGCCAAGGGGGTCTTGCGCATGCGAGGCGGTCCGCCGGCAGCGGATGCTCAGCGGTGAACGTCCTTCACGATATAGGTCGGCCGGTTCTGGACTTGGGTGAAGACCTTGCCCAGATAGATGCCAACGAGCCCGATGGCCATCGTCAGAATTCCCAGGCTGAGCGCAATCAGCCCCATGACCGAGGTGAAGCCGAGCAGGGAATCGCCAAACAGCAGCTTTCTGATCACGAGGTAGATGGCGTAAGAAAAGCTGGCCAAGGTGACCAGGCCGCCAAAGTTGAACAGCCAGACCAAGGGTTGCGCCGAGAAAGAACTGACGGCGTTGATCATCAGGTTGACGCGTTTGAAGAGCGTGTAGGTGCTCGCCCCGGCGCGCTGGCTCTTGGCCACTGCGAGGCCGATCTGCTGGAAGCCGGTCCAGCTCATCATCCCGCCGAGGAACAGATTGTGATCGCCCAGCTGCAGCAGTGCGTCGACGAAACGGCGTTTCATCAGGCGCTCGGTGACGATGTTCTCGGGAATCCTGGTTTCGCTCAGCAGGTTGAAGCCTTTCCAGAAGAGGCCACCGCTGATCTGCTCGAACCAGCCCCCCTTCCTTTTCTCCTGATAGCCGAAGACCATGTCGCAGCCGGTTTCGTGCAGCTTGTCGTGGAACGAACACAGGCTCAGCGGCGAGACCTCGAGATCGCAGTCGATCAGGAAGACCAAATCGCCACGGGCGTGCCTCAGTCCTGCCTGCATGGCATGGTGGTGGCCAAAATTGCGTGACAGGTCCACCACTACCAGCTCCGGCACATCGTGACGGCGTGCCAGCACATAGTCGAGCGAATCGTCAGGGGAGCCGTCGTTGACCAGGACGATCTCGAAGTCGCTGATGGCGAGCCGGTGCAGAGCCTCGAGGCAGCCGGCGAGGAAGTCCTCGAGGAACGGGCGGGAACGGTACAGGGTCGAAACGATGCTGATCTTTGGTCGTGCCGGCTCCAGGACCTGCGGCGGCTGGCCCTGAGGCAGCACCTGCACTGTGGTGGGCATCATCGGAGGCGGTTCCCCTATGGCGTCGATGGCACATCCGTGGCGACCGGATATCGGCTGGAGCGGGATTGCAGCTGCGGTTCGCGGATCCAGAGGCCGCCAATGATAACTCGTGGTGCGCACGAATCCAGCCAAATAAATCACGCTCTTGGCAGAGGGTGGAAGACGCGTGCTGCGGCTTGGTTGACCCTGCGCCCGCCCTTTCGCTGCAGCAGGGTGCGCAAGCGACAGCGCGAAGATTCCGCGGCAGGGAGCTCCACCTGCACGTAGCCTCAGCCGCCAACAGTGCACTCGAGGACCAGCGTGCCGACGGGGACGATGCCATCGTCGGTGCTGACGAAGGGCTGGATGAAGTTGCCGCCTTCCATGCACCGTAGGAGAGGGCTGTTGCGTTGCTCGCTCTCTGCGACCTTACGGCAACGTGGCCGAAGCCATCTGTTCTCACGGGTATGCGCGCAGACGGCAGGTGGTCGCATGCCCCGAGCGGGCCCGCAGTGACGGCGGATCGCTGGCTGCCGTTTCAGGCAAAACCCGGCAGCCAGCCACTCTCCGTGTTGCCGGTGGCGGCCTCGAGCGTGCCCTGGAAGAGGGCCTCGATGACCGGCGGTTCGCGCCAGCGCTCATTGAGGAAGGTCAGTCCGACCTCTTCGACCAAGGCTCCGCGCCAGTAATGGTTGGCGATCTCGTCGAGAGCCGACAGGCTGAGGCTGTGCGGCAGCCGCAGGTAGTCGAGCCAGCTCGCGTCGTGGAACGAGCAGAGGTAGGCTCCCCGGCTGCGCGCGCGCACCAGTGCCTTGCCGAAGACGCGGGCCGGGTGCTTGTGGCGAAAGGTTTCGGCGTCGATGCGGGTGGCGAAGAGCAGCAGGGCGTGCAGGCGGCTCGGGAACTGGCGGTACAGGCGTTGCCGGAAGTACTCCAGGTGGTACTCGGCGAAGTAGTTCTGGACCGTCGTGAACTGGTCTTCCGGCAACGACCGGCCAAACGGATTGCCGACCAGGATGTCCCAGCCCGGCAGTTCGGCATCGTCGTCAAGCCAGGCGTAGAGCTCGAGCGTCGTACTGTCCTTCAGCAAGTGATCCATGATTTCCTGCCGCACTGATGTGCCGAAGCTTGCCGTGTCGCGCCTCGCGCCGCCGGCGCCAGGGGGCGTTGCGGTGAGACCGCGAGCCCGCCACAGCGTGGCTAAGGCTTGCGGCCGAACTTGTCGACCAGACGGCCGAGTTTTTCGCTGGTCCGCCGGGCCTGCTCCTCCGCTTCCCGTTGCAGCTTGCGCTCGTCCGCCTGTTTGCGCCGCCGTTCCTTCACCATCTCCGCGGCATGGCTGCGGTGCGCCTCGGTGACCTCGCCGCTCGGCTGTCCATCGAGATCGAAGCGGTCCGTGGCTCCCGACATCGTCTTCAGATAGCGCAGCGCGTGCGTGTGCATCGCCAGGGCGACGCGCAGCGTCTTGCGATCGAGGCCCGGCACACGCGCCTGGAGCTGCTTGTCGATGCCGATTGCCAGCGGCTGGCAATCGCGGAAGACCGCGAAGCGTTCCTGCAGTTCCTTCAGGAGCTGACGGGGGTTGGGCTCTGGCCCGGGGTTCGTCGTCGGCGTTGTCATGATTATCGGTGTCGCAGAACGGGCGTGGGGTGGTGGCAAGAACAGAGGCGCAACGCGCCGGCAGATCGCTCTGCCGGCGCCGGGCAGCGATCGTCCGGCGGACCGCCCATGCCCGCGGCGTTGCGCCAGGACGATTTTCGCCCGCCGCTGTTCAGAAATGGATACCGCGCATGATCTGCGAGAAGGCGACCTGATCCGCTGTCTGTGGCGCCGGCTCATTCGGCTTGTGCGCGGCGGCGCTGGAGTCGGGGAACATGCGGAAGCTGGTGTTCATGACGACCTGTGCCACTTTCGGCAGCAGCGAGTGCAGCAGGGCGCCGAAGATGCCCAGCCGCGTGGCAATGCGGACCGGCTTGTGGATGATCGCCTCGACGACCATGTCGGCGGCCTCGTCCGGTGTCAGCGTCGGCACCTGGTCGTAGAGTTTGGTCGGGGCGATCATCGGCGTCTTCACCAGCGGCATGTTGATGGTGGTGAACTCGATGCCTCGATCGGCAAACTCCGACGCCGCGCAGCGCGCCCAGGCGTCCATCGCTGCCTTCGAGGCGACGTAGGCGGAGAAGCGCGGCGCGTTGGTGAGGACGCCGATCGACGAGATGTTGATCACGTGGCCCCTGCGCTTGGCGATCATCGCCGGCAGGAAACCCATGGTCAGCCGCAAGGCGCCGAAGTAGTTGACCTCCATCGTCCGCTCAAAGTCGTGGAAGCGGTCGAAGGAGTTCTCGATGCCGCGGCGGATCGATCGGCCGGCATTGTTGACCAGGATGTCGATGCCGCCATGCTCCTCGTTCATGAACTTGACGAATGCCTCGCACTGCTGCGGGTCGGCGACGTCGACCGCGTGCGTGATCAGGCGCAGCCCGGCATCCTCGAACTCCTTGCGGACTTCATCGAGCGCTTTCGCGTCGCGGGCGATGGTGACGGCGATCGCGCCCGCTTCGGCCATCTTGCGGATCGTCGCCTTGCCGATTCCCGACGAGCCGCCGGTCACCAGCACCACCTTGCCTTCGACCTGCCCGCGCAGCGTCCGATCGACGAACAGGTCAGGGTCGAGATGGCGCTCCCAGTAGTCCCACAGGCGCCAGGCGTAGCTGTCGAGCGGTGGCACCGCTATGCCGCTACCCTTGAGCGCGCGCTGTGTCTCGCGGCAGTCGAAACGCGTCGGGTAGTTGACGAAGTCGAGAATGTCGTCGGGCAGCCCCAGATCCTTCATCACCGCGGTGCGGATCCGCCGCACCGGGGTCAGCGCGAACATCGCCTTGCGCATCGAGCGCGGGATGAAGCCGAGCAGCGCGGCATTGATGCGCATCGCCATTTCCGGCGCATGGGCGGCGCGGGCGAAGGTGTTGAGGAGGTCGCCGACGCGCATCGGCGTCGGGTCCGTGAGATGGAAGCATTGGCCATCCTCGTTCTCGAGGTGCGCAATGTGGTCCATCGCGGCGACGACGAAGTCGACCGGCACGACATTGATGCGTCCGCCCTCGATGCCGATCGTCGGCATCCAGGACGGAAACATCCGGCGCATCTTCTGGATCAGCTTGAAGAAGTAGTAGGGACCGTCGATCTTGTCCATTTCGCCGGTGCGCGAATCACCGACGACGATGGCCGGCCGGAAGATGCGCCAGGGGACCTTGCACTCCTGGCGCACGATACCCTCGGAATCATGCTTGGTCCGGAAGTACGGATTCTCGAGGTTCTCCGCCTCTTCGAACATGTCCTCGCGAAAGAGTCCCTCGAAGAGTCCCGCGGAGGCAATCGAGCTGACCAGGTGAAAGTGCCTGGCCTCGAGTTCCTCGGCCAGCCTGACGGTGTTGCGCGTGCCGTCGACATTGGCTCGCTGCTGGTCTTCGGCGCTCGCCTTGAGATCGTAGATTGCGGCCAGGTGGAAGAAGTGGTCAACGCGGCCCTTCAGCTTGCGCACATCGGCCTTGGCGACGCCCAGTTCGGGCTGAGTCAGGTCGCCGACAACCGGGATGGCCCGGCATTCGTCGCAGCCCCAGTAGTCGTACCATTCCTGCAGGCGGGGCTGCTCGACGGCTCGCGTCAAAAAGTAGACCGTGGCCTCGGGACGCGCAAGCAACTTGGCGACCAGCCTCTTGCCGATGAAACCGGTGGCGCCGGTGACAAAGTAGATCATCCCATCCTCCCCATGTTGGTAGCCTGTAATCATGTTGCGTGCCTGTCCTGCGTTCCTGGTTGGAGGAGACTGTGCAGGCCTTTAGTGTGCGTCCTCTAGATATTGTCACTAGACTCTCTTTCCAGGGCAAGCAAAAAACTTGTTGACCTTTTGATTATCGTCTTTAAGGAGACCGAAATGGGCAGGAAACTCAAGGAACTGGCTGGTGGCGTGGGCGAGAACCAACTGGCGTCGACCGTCAAGGAGTCGGCGCAGCAGATCTGGCTGGCCGGGCTTGGCGCCTTTGCCAAGGCGCAGGAAGAAGGCGGCAAGGTGTTTGAGGCGCTGGTCAAGGAAGGCGAGAGCATCCAGTCGAGGACACGGAAGATGACTGATGAGCGGATCGCGCAGGTGGCCGGCAAGGCTGCTGGTACTTGGGACCGGCTGGAGCAGGTCTTCGAGGACCGGGTTGCGCGCGCGCTGGGCAGCCTCGGTGTTCCGAGCAAGCAGGATATCGAACGTCTCTCGCGACGCGTCGTTGAGCTGAGTGCAGCCGTACAGGCGCTGACCGAAGGGAAGGCGCCGCCGAAGGCGGCTGCGAGAGCCGCCAAACCGGCGACGCAGGAGGCCGCCAGCACTGGCGCCGAGCCTGCGGAGAAGGCTCCTGCGAACAAGCCGGCTACGGCGCGGCCGGCGGTCCGGCGTGCCGCTGCCAGGCCGGCTGCCGTCAAGGCGATGCCGCCGGTGACGCCGGCTGACGTGCTTAATACGCTTCCGCAGACAGGCGAGTAAGCCGCTGCGTGCGGGGCCAGCAGGCCCCGCAGCCATCTTCCTGAGTCCGGTCGGACCGACGGCCGATGGCGCGGGCCACCTCGCACGCGAGGCGGTTGCCGTGTTGCCGCGGCTGTCTGTCGTCGGTGCGGGCGCCGACGAGAGCGTTGCCCACAAACCTGCGGGCGAGCGGCTGCCACCGCCCGCTTCCCCATCGTGAAAGGACGACCTTGATGAACGCTGCGACGACGCATCCGACGATCGGCTTGGCGCTTGCCGGTGGTGGCCCGGTTGGGGGCATCTACGAGGTCGGCGCCATGGCGGCTCTGGCGGAAGCGCTCGACGGCGTCGACTTCACCGCCTTCGGAATCTACGTCGGTGTCAGTTCGGGAGCCTTCATCTCGGCCGCGGTTGCCAACGGGCTCGGGCCTGACAAGTTGGCACGGATGCTGGTCGAGAACGACGCGGACGAGGTCTTCGATCCCGAGATGCTGCTGCGACCGGCCTTTGGCGAGTACGTGCGGCGTGCCTTGGCAGTGCCGGTCCTGTTCTGGTCCTCGCTTCGCCAGTACCTGTCGGATCCCTGGCATCTGCGCCTGATCGAGGCCTTCCAGAGCCTGAGTCATGCGATTCCCGCCGGGGTCTTCAACAGCGCCGGCATCGATCAACTGCTCCGCCGGCTCTTCTCCAGCGGTGGCCGCACAAACGACTTCCGGCAACTGAAGCACCGCCTGTTCATCGTCGCGACCGACCTTGACACTGGTGAGTCGGTCGCCTTTGGCTCGCCCGCATACGCTGACGTGCCGATTTCGGTCGCGGTCCAGGCGAGCGCCGCGCTGCCGGGCCTGTTTCCACCGGTGCGCATCGGCGACCGCTATTTCGTCGATGGCGCCCTGATCAAGACCCTGCACGCTTCGGTGGCACTGCAGGCCGGCGCCGAACTGCTGATCTGCATCAACCCGCTGGTACCGTTCGACTCGCGCCTGGCGGCACAGCGACCGTTGCACGGGAATCTGCCGCATGCCCCGGAGCACCTGGTCGACGGCGGTTTGCCGGTGGTCCTGTCGCAGACCTTCCGCGCCATCATCCATTCGCGGATGCGCACCGGAATGGATCGCTATCGGCACGAATTCAAGGGGCGGGACGTCGTCCTGTTCGAACCGACCCGCGACGACGCCGACATGTTCTTCACCAACGTCTTCAGCTATCGTGGGCGCAGCCGGCTCTGCGAGCACGCCTATCAGCGGACGCGCAGCGATCTCTACCGGCGGCGGCACGAGTTGCGGCCAATTCTTGCCAGACACGGCATCGAGCTCAATCTCGGGGTACTCAAGGATCACAGCCGGTCGCTACTGCCGCGCAAGCGCCGTCCCGACCTGGCGACGAGCGCGAGTGCACTGGACGCCTCGCTGCTGGACCTCGAACGCTGGTTGCGGATGCAGCAGGCCTGATCTGCCCGCATTGACCCAGCGCGCGTGCGTGTTGATGCCGACGAGGATTCACCGGCGCCCCGCAGGGTGCTATTCTGCTTTCTGCCGACAGATCATCACGGAGAGCTGATGGACAGGAAACCGAAGCGGCGTACGCGCGAGCGCATCATTGAAACGAGCCTGCGGCTGTTCAACGATTTTGGCGAGCCGAACGTGACGACGACGGTCATTGCGGACGAAATGAACATCAGCCCGGGCAACCTCTACTATCATTTTCACAACAAGGATGAAATCCTGGAGTCGATCTTTGCCGTCTTCGAGCGGGAGATCGAGGACACGCTCGCCGCGCCAACCCGACGGCCTGCAGACGTGGAAGACATCTGGCTGTTCCTGCATCTGCTTTTCGAGCAGATCTGGAAGTACCGCTTCTTCTACCGCGACCTGAATGACCTGCTGACGCGCAATCGTCTGCTGGAAATCCATTTCCGACAGATCCTCGCGCACAAGGTGCGGACCGCGACGACCCTCTGCGAGGGTCTGGTTCTGGCGGGCGCCATGCGTGCCAGCAGCGATGAGTTGCGGGCGCTGGCAACGAACATGACGGTCATCGCCACCTATTGGCTGTCCTACGAGTATGCCTGTGATCCACGTGGCAAGCTCGAAAGCGGTCGTATTGGACGCGGCGTCTATCAGGTGATGGCGATGCTGTCACCATTTCTGGTCGGCGAATCGAAGGGCCTGCTCGACCGGCTGTCCAAGGAATACCTGGCGCCCTGAGAGGGTGCCGGTGACAAGAGAGCTTTCCCAACCTATCGAGGAGGATGCCATGGCCTGGAACAAGTTTCCCTATCCCGACAAGGCGTACGGCCATGCCGGCGCTGCCCTGCAGAAGAACTGGGCACGCCTGCATCGCGGCGACTGCGAACCTTTTCCCGCCGATGCGAAGCTGCAGGATGCATGGCGCAGCTATCACGCCGGTGATTTCGAACAGGCGGTCGCTGCCGGACTGGACTGCGGCATCGCCGGTTACAACGTTGCCAACAAGGCAGCGACGATCTATGCCAGCTACCTCGAGACCGATGACGAGCGCAAGCTCAGTCTGCTGAACGAGGTGGCGCAGCGTTGCGAGGAGCAGCAGGAGAAGACGCCGGACGATGCCAACGCCTGGTATCTGCATGCCTTCGCCCTGGGTCGCTACAGCCAGAGCATCTCGGTCGTCAAGGCACTGGCGCAGGGGCTGGGTGGCAAGATCAAGCACAGCCTGACGCAGGCTCTCACCCTGCAGCCGGCGCACGCCGACGCGCATATTGCTCTGGGTGCCTATCACGCCGAAGTGATCGACAAGGTTGGAGCGTTGGTCGGTGGCATTACCTACGGTGTAAGAAAGGACGTGGGCAAGGAACTCCTCGAGACGGCGATGAAACTCAACCCCGACTCGGCGATCACCCGCATCGAGTACGCCAACGCGCTGCTCCTCATGTTCGGCAAGACGAAGATGAAGGAGGCCGAGCGGCTGTACGAGGAAGCGGCAACGTGCGTGCCCCTGGACGCCATGGAGCGGCTCGACGTCGAGGCTGCGAAGGCTGAACTCGCCGACTGAGTCGTTCTACCGGGTGATCGTTGCGCTGCGGCCAGGATTGGAGGCGCAAGCGAGCGACGCGACGGATCGAGTCGGTCGGTGCGGGAGTCGGCGGGGTCGTGTGCAACCTGTTGGCCACCGGCGGTGCGCCCCGTCCGCGCCAGGCAAAGCGGGGCCACGAGCGGGCGAGCAACGCCACAGACTGGCGCAGCCGACCCATGCACAACGTCCGCGGTTGGCTCAGGCAGATTCGTGACCGCGGCTCATGCTGCTCAGGGTGAGCACATCGTGCGCCACGAGCAGAGGGTCGGCCAGGCGATCCGGGGTCTCGAGCAGTGCCAGCCACAGGAGCTTCTCGAATTCGCGGCCGAACTGTTCGGTGATTCGCTGCGGATCGTCGACCATGTTCCGGTCGCTGATGAGGCCGAACCGCACGCAGCCATGGTACGACAGGATGCTGACGCCGATGCCGATGTCGCCGGCCTGCGGCACCCATGCCAGTTGCTGCTCGATCCTGCAGCCGGCGAGGAAGCGCGCCGCGGGTGACCCCGGTACATTGGTCATCACCGCCGTCGTCTTGCTGGTCAGCAGTTTGAGCATCTGCTCCTCGACGAACCTCGGAGCCATGCCGGCGGCGCCAAGCAGGGCAAAGGTCAGCATCGCCTGATACGACGACTTCAATGCCGCCATTCTGGCGCGCGTTGCGTAGAGGCGCGCGAGCGGGTTGTCGCTGGCAAGCGGCAACTCGAGCGCGACCAGACCGAAGTGGTTGCCAAGTTCCTCGCTGTCACCCGGTTGCCGCAGGTTGACCGGCACCATGGCGCGAATCTCGACCCCTTCCACGGCATCACCCTTGTTCACCAGATAGCTGCGCATGGCGCCGGCGACCGAGGCGAGCAGCAGGTCATTGACCGAGCACGAAAGCGCCTGTCCGACGGCCTTGATCTCCGCCAGCGGCAGCGGTTCAGACCAGGCGACGCGCTTGACGGTGCCCGCCTTTCCCTTGAAACGGGTATGTGTGTCATCGGGCATCAGGGCGAGCCTGCCAATCTCCTCGGCAACGGCCCGGACAACACTGGCGTAGTCGAGCAGACTGGCCGGATCACGGCGCAGCCCCTGGTATTGGCCCCAGAGATTGCCACCGAGACTCAGCGAAGCCTGCGCCACATCGGCGAGTGGATCGATCACCGCGCGCCAGAAACCGCTGCCGCTGTCGCCGCTGGCGTCGCGTTGCCGGCGCGCCGGCCGTTCGGCTGGCACGGTCGCCGGCTGCCCACCGTTCGTCGGTGCGTCGGCCCGGTCGTCGGTCAGCGAGTCGATGACGCCGATGAGGGCGATTCCGTCGGCGATGGCGTGGTGGATGCGGATGACGATGGTCGAGTTGCCGTCAGCCGTGTCCACGACGTTGAACTCCCAGCGTGGCCGTGCCGGGTTGAGCGGCGTGCTCGCCATCTCGGCGACGAAAGTCTGCAGTTCATGTTTGCCGCCGGGCGGCGGCAAGAGCGAACGGCGAACATGTGCTTCGATCGCAAAGTCCGCATCGTCAACCCAGCACGGGCCATCGGCGTCTTCGGTGATGATCTGGCGAAAGCGCCGGTAGCGCAGCAGGCGCCCGGCAACCGTCCGCTTCAGTCGCTCGTCATTGATGCGGCCACTGCAGACGATGATGCCCAGGATCTGCATCAGGTTCTCCGGACGATCCATTCGCAGCCAGGCCGTGTCGACGCTGGAGACTCTTTCGCGCGCGGTCATTGCAGGGGCCCCAGGGAAAAATTCGAAGCCATATAATAGCAAGCCGTTGCAACCGATCATCAACCGGAGAACCCAGCGTGAGTGACCTGACAGCCCAGTTCGAGGCCGCCGTGGCCAGTTCCAAGAAGCTGCCCGAGCGTCCCGGCAACGCCACCCTGTTGAAGCTGTATGCGCTCTACAAGCAGGCCAGCGAGGGTGACGTCACCGGCAGGCGCCCGGGCTTCACCGACATGGTCGGTCGTGCCAAGTTCGATGCCTGGGCGGCGCTGAAGGGCACGACGGGCGAAGATGCGATGCAACAGTACATCGCGCTGGTCGAGCAGTTGCGGGCAGGCTGAGCCACTGCCCGCGCGAGCAGTTTCAGCGCTGCTTCAGGCGGGGAAGTTCTCGTCGAAGAAGCGGTGAATCTCGCGCTCGATCGTCGGTTTGAGGGCAAAGAGCAGGAATCCCAGGCGGATGTTGAGGGTGACCTCGCGCTCGTCGACCGCCAGATCTCCCGCGACACCGGGCCGCTTGAAGCGCATGACGTCACCGCTCCACGAATAGTTGAGGTCGAATTCGTCTTTCAACTCGGCCGCCATGTGCTCGGCCGAGGCGCGTGCCTCGGTGAGGCTCTTGCCGTGGCGGCGGCGGATCATGATGTCGCTCATGCGAAGGCTTCCTTGTGGCGGGTCAGTCGATGTCGGTACAGAGTGTGCGAAAGGCGGCGAAGCGGCGAGGGTCGATTTCCCCGCGCGACAGTGCGGCCTGTACGCTGCAATCGGGTTCACGGTCGTGGCGGCAGTTCCGGAAGCGGCAACTGCCGAGCAGCGGGCGCAGCTCGACGAAGGCTTCGGCGATCTCGCTGGCCGACAGGTGGTGCAGCCCGAAAGCGGTCAGTCCGGGCGAGTCGATGAGTGCCGCTTGTGGGCTGGGGCGGTAGAGGCGTGCGTGCGTCGTCGTGTGCTTGCCGCCGTGCAGTGCGTGTGAAATCTCTCTGGTGCGGGCGCGGGCTGCTGGGATCAGGGCATTGATCAGCGTTGACTTGCCCATGCCGGATTGCCCGATCAGCAGGCTGAGGTGATGCGACAGGTGCGCCGCCAGTGGGCTGGCATCGTGGCGTGCCGCAAGCCTGAGCACACGGTAGCCGAGTCTCTCGTACGGCGCGAGGATGGCTGCCGCTGCCGCCAGGCGGTCTGCGAGATCGCACTTGTTGAGGACGATCAGGACGGCGATGCCTTGGCTTTCGGCGGCGACGATGCAACGGGTGATCAACTCGTCCGAGAATGGCGGGTCGGTCGCGACGACGATGACGATCTGCGTCACGTTCGCCGCGATGAGTTTCTCGCGGCCCGGGTCCGATCTATAGAGCAGGCTTTGTCTCGGTGTGAGCGACTCGATCACTCCCTGTTCCGAGTCGAGCTGCTCGATCAATACGCCGTCGCCGCAGACCAGCTCGCTCTTCTTGCCACGCGGCACGCAGAGCACGGTTGTTCCATCGGCCAGCTCGACGCGATACTGTCGCCCGTGGGCGGCGACAACCGTTCCGCTTACCGTCAAATTCTTGCCAGCGCCTCGACCTTGGCCGCGCAGACGAAATCATTGCGCGACAGCCCGCCGACGTCGTGCGTGCTGTAGCGGACGATGACGCGGCCATAGCCGACCTCAAGGTCGGGGTGGTGGTTCTCGCGCTCCGCCAGTCCGGCGACCACATTGACGAAAAGGACTGCGGCGGTGTAGCTGCTGAAGCCGAACTCCTTTCGCAGAACGCCCGTCGCGTCAATCTGCCAGCCCGGAAGCTGGTCGAGCAACGCCGCCGCCTGCGGCGGGTCGATTGCGTGTTGCCTGCCGCGCAGCGGGTGGCAGTGTTCCGCTGCGAGATCCTGTTCGCCTGATTTCACACCGTCTCCTCTTCGCCGGTCGTGTTCATGTTCGCTGCAGGCGCGCGATGCGCAGCGCAGCGGGTGGATGTGAGTCATAGAAGAGCGAGTGTAACGGGTCCGGGGTCAAGGTGGCCGCATTGTCTTCGTAGAGCTTCACCAGTGCCGCGACCAGCTCGCTGGCCGACGCGTTGGCCGCGGCGAAGCGATCGGCCTCGTACTCGTCGCGGCGTGACAGCAGGCTGAGCAAGGGTGTCAGCAGGAAAGTGAAGACCGGGCCGACGAGAAAGAAGAGCAGCAGTCCCAGGGCCGTGTTCTCGTCGCGCAGGCCAAGCCCGCGAAAGAACCATTCGGCGTCGATCAGTTGGCCGAGAACGGCAAGCATGGCGAGCGAGACGGCAAACAGCATGATCATCCGCTTGGCCACATGGCGGTGCCGGTAATGTCCGAGTTCGTGTGCCAGCACGGCTTCGACCTCGCCCGGTTGCAGACGGTTGAGCAGGGTGTCGAAAAAGACGATCCGCTTGCTGCGGCCAAAACCGGTGAAGTAGGCGTTGCCGTGGCTGGATCGCTTCGAGCCGTCCATGACGAAGAGCCCGGAACTGGCGAAGCCGCAACGCGCGAGAAGTGCCTCGATGCGCGTCCGGAGACGGGTGTCGTCGAGGGGCGAGAACCTGTTGAACAGAGGCGCAATCCAGGTCGGGTACACAAACAGCAGAAAGAGATTGAATGCGCACCAGAACAGCCAGACGTGGAACCACCACCACTGCCCCATCCGTTCCATCAGCCAGAGCACCGCGAGGAGCGCGGGGGTGCCGATGACCAGTGCGAGCGCGGCCTGTCTGGCCAGGTCGGCGAGAAAGAGGGTCGCCGTCATCCGGTTGAAGCCAAAGCGTTCTTCGATGACGAACTGCCGGTAGAGCGTCAGCGGCAGGTCCGCCAAGGCCGAGATCAGGACAACGCTGAAGATCAGGGCAACGCCATAGGCCAAGCCGTCGAGGCGTGCTGACCAGAAGTCGTGGATCGCTTGCAGGCCGCCGCCGAAAGTGAGCAGCAGCACGAGGCAAACCTCGACGACCAGGCAGACCCGGCCGAAGCGGCCACGCGCCAAAGTGTAGTCGGCGGCCTTTTGATGCGCCGGCAGTCCGATCCGACCGGCAAAGCCGGCGGGGACCGCCGCACGGTGTGCCATGACGCAGGCAGCCTGGCGTCGCGCCAGCCAGAGTCGGCAGCCACACACCAGCAGCAGGGCGGCGATGAAGGAAAGGGACAAGGCGTTTGGCATGCGATTGTGACACAATGGCGCTTTCGCGGTTCAGGTGGGATTATATGGCACAGGCCGAAAATCGCCTCGTCTGGCTGGACATGGAGATGACCGGGCTCGAGCCCGAGCGGGACCGCATCATCGAGCTGGCGATGGTCCTGACCGACGATCAACTGGTGACGATTGCCGAGTCGCCGGTGTGGGCGGTGCACCAGAGCGACGCCTGTCTCGGCGCGATGGACGAGTGGAACCGCAAGACGCACGGTCGTTCGGGGTTGATCGAGCGGGTCAGGGCGTCGTTGCTTGACGAGGCGGCGGTCGAGGCGGCCGCGCTGGATTTTCTGCGCGCGCACGTGGCGCAGGGGGCGAGTCCGATGTGCGGCAACTCGGTGGGCCAGGATCGGCGCTTCATGTTGCGCTACATGCCGCAGCTGGAGGCATGGTTCCACTATCGCAACCTCGACGTCAGCACGCTGAAGGAGCTTTGCCGACGCTGGAAACCGGATCTCGCCAGGGGTTTTGTCAAGAAGGCCGATCACACTGCGCTGGCCGACATCCGTGAATCAATTGGCGAACTGCAGTACTACCGCGAGCATTTCATCCGGTCGTAACCAAAGGAGATCGCGGTTGCCTCGTGCCGCATCAGGAGGCGCCTGCGGCGGCCCGGTTGCTGCCGCGCAGGTAGAGCTGCAACTTCTCGCTCTCGCGGCGATCGGTTGGACGCCCGCCCTGCCATATCTTGCGCCAGCCGCTTCCCGTCGTCAGGCCGCCGTCCCGGGGCGAACCATGCGTCAGGCGCAGCTCGCAGTTTCTGGCGGCAGGCGATGCCGCCGGCAGCGTGCGTATCCCCTCGAAGTAGTCGAGCGAGGCGAGCACGGGATCCCCCACGTTGACGCTCGCGATACACCCGTAGCTCGTTGGCAGGTTTCTGGCGAGTGACGCGGCCGGTTGTCGATAGGTCTTGATGTGGTCGATCCATGGCATCCAGAGCGCTGCCACCAGCAGCCAGAAGAGCGTCAGGCCGGCCATCCAGTGCATGATGCCGCGCATCGGGGAGCGGGCCGTGGTGACGATCAGCCAGCACCACGCGGCTGTCGCCAGCAGTGCGAAGCCGGCAGCGATGAGACTGAAGTGGGCGATGAAACCCGGCGCCAGCCGCAGCGACTGCCGGCCCAGGCTTGCCGGCCAGCCGAAGACGATGGCGCACCAGCCGAGCCAGGCGAGCAGCGCCAGGATACTGAAGGTGATCATGCCGAACCAGTCGAACGCGTTGGCGGCGCCGCGTCGAAGCGAGCTGACTCCCGGCACTGCCAGCAGCACCAGCGGCGGTAGCAGCAGCAGCGCCGATGCGCTGCGGCCATCCAGCCAGAAGCTGATCGTCGGCAGGGCGAACAGCAGGGCGAAGATCGGCAGAGCAAGGGGTGTCCTGCGCAGGTGCCGACGTCTTGCCCACAGAGCCCAGGCGGCGAGCGGGAAAGCCGGCCATGCGTACCAGGGCAACATGAGCAGGAGGCGCAGCAGCCGTGACCAGGGTTGCGCCGTGCCGCCGAGCTGGCTCAACTCCGCGAGACCGAAGGCAGCCAGATATGCCGGGTCGCGGAGTGACAGGGCAAGGAGCCAGGCGGCGGCAGGAAGGGTGGCCAGCAGCAGGGAGGCCGCCAGCAGGATCACTGCATGTTGCCGGTTCTCGGCGCGCCAGGCGACGAGGGCTGCGACCGGCAGCAGGGGCAGCATTGCCGCCAGGCCGTTGGTCAGCAGGCCGAGGCCGAGGGCCGTGGCGAAGACGATGGCGCCACGGCGTGGCCGCCGATCGAGCTGTGTCAGCCCCCAGTAGGCGGCCGCATGCGCTGCCAGCGTCGCCAGCATCGGTTGCGCCTCGTGCGCATGGAAGAGGAAGCCGATACTGCCGGCCAGCAGCAGCGGCGCTGCTGGGGCCTCGCCGCGGCCGTGCAGTTCGCGGGCTGCGAGCAGAATGAAGGCAAGCGCCAGCAGGGTGCACACGCCGCTGGCGAGGCGGGCGCCATCATGCAGCGGCAGCAGCCAGGATGACAGGTAGCCGCTGCTCGCTGCCAGCCAGTAGTACAGGGGAGCGTCAGGATACGGACGGCCGGCGAGTCCCGGTGTCAGCCAGTTGCCGCTCGACAACATCTCGTGTACGACGCCGATGGTCACGGCGTCGTCGTTCTTCCACGGGTCGTGGCCGATCAGGCCAGGCAGGACGTAAAGGGCGAGCAGGAGGGCGAGGCTCCAGCCGCTTGGCGGCAGGGTGAGGCCCCGGAAACGAGCCGGCTTCGCATGTTCCAGCATCTGGGAGCTATGGCCGAAGGCGTGCGCCTGGCGGAAACGAAAAAGGCAGCCGGGGGGCTGCCTTACTGGTCGACCCCGCCGTTCGACCTAGGCCGTCTTGCGCATGGCGCCGTACTTCTGATTGAACTTCTCGACCCGACCCGCAGTATCGATGATCTTCTGCTTGCCGGTATAGAAGGGATGGCAGGCCGAACAGACCTCGACGTGCAGTGCCTTTTTCATCGTCGATCGGGTGGTGAAGACGTTGCCGCAGGAGCAGGTCACCGTGATCTCGTTGTATGCAGGGTGGATCTTGTCTTTCATCTGTTGTTCTTCCGGTACGTTGGAACTGGCGGGTCATCACGAATGGACGCTGCCCGGGAGGTCGGGGTTCTCCGAGAGGCGGGATTATCAGCGATTTTTCCCCGATCTGCAATCTGCTGCTGCAACTCTGCGCAACTGCACATCCGGACGCTGCGGTGCATCACCCCTGTACGGCAGAGGAGAATCCCGCCGCTGTCCGCTGTGGCAGATGGTCAGCGGCGCATCGAGTCAAAGAACTCGGCGTTGCTTCGGGTTGCCTTGATCTTGTCGAGCAGGAACTCCATCGCTTCGAGATCATCCATGTTGTAGAGCAGTTTGCGCAGGATCCACATCTTCTGCAGCACGTCCGGCTTCAGCAGCAGCTCTTCGCGGCGCGTTCCCGATCGATTGACGTTGATGGCCGGATAGACACGCTTCTCCGCCATTCGCCGGTCGAGATGGATTTCCATGTTGCCCGTGCCCTTGAACTCCTCGTAGATCACGTCGTCCATGCGGCTGCCGGTATCGATCAGCGCCGTGGCGATGATCGTCAGCGAGCCGCCTTCCTCGATGTTGCGCGCGGCGCCGAAGAATCGCTTGGGCTTCTGCAGCGCATTGGCGTCGACACCACCGGTCAGGACCTTGCCGGAGGCCGGCTGGACGGTATTGTAGGCGCGCGCCAGACGGGTGATCGAATCCAGCAGGATGACGACGTCGCGCTTGTGTTCGACCAGACGCTTGGCCTTCTCGATGACCATCTCGGCAACCTGTACATGGCGCGTTGCCGGCTCGTCGAAGGTCGACGCGACGACCTCCCCGCGCACCGAGCGGGTCATTTCGGTGACCTCTTCGGGGCGTTCGTCGATCAACAGGACGATCAGCGTGACATCCGGGTGATTGCTGGTGATGGCGTGCGCAATGTGCTGCATCATCACCGTCTTGCCGCTCTTCGGGCTGGCCACCAGCAGGCCCCGCTGCCCCTTGCCGATCGGCGCAATGATGTCGATGATGCGGCTGGTGACGTTCTCCTCGCCGCGCATGTCACGCTCCAGCTCAAGGTGCTCGGCCGGATGCAGTGGCGTCAGGTTCTCGAAGAGAATCTTGTTCTTCGACGCCTCCGGCGCTTCGCCATTGATTCGGTCGACCTTGACCAGGGCGAAGTAACGCTCACCTTCCTTCGGCGTGCGAATCTCCCCTTCGATGGTGTCGCCGGTGTGCAGATTGAAGCGCCTGATCTGGCTCGGGCTGACGTAGATGTCGTCCGTACTGGCGAGGTACGAGGTGTCCGGCGAGCGGAGGAAGCCGAAACCGTCGGAAAGGGTTTCGAGCGTGCCGTCGCCAAAGATGCTTTCGCCCTTGCGGGCCTGGTTCTTCAGCAGAGCAAAGATCAACTCGTGCTTGCGCAAGCGGTTGGCGCCCTCGATGCTGTTGTTGACCGCCATCTCGAGCAGTTGGCTGACATGTAGTGCTTTGAGTTCGGATAGTTGCATGTGCTGACGAGAGAGGAGGGAATGACCGAGCGGCCGCTCGCACGCAGATCAACCCGAGATATGCGCAAGAGGCCGAGAGAGGGCGGCTGGGATTGCTTGAAAAAGGAGAAGTCCTGAAGGCCCTGGGTTGGGCGGGGGGCTCTGAGCGGGAGACTCGTGTCTGCCCCCGGATCCTTCAGGCCGCGAGGGTAGCGGCTTCAGAGGTTGCTGTCAATGAACGTGACCAACTGCGCGCGCGACAGAGCGCCCACTTTCGTCGCCTCGACGTTGCCGTTCTTGAACAGCATCAGCGTCGGGATGCCGCGGATGCCATAGCTGGCCGGTGTCTTCTGATTGTCATCGATGTTCAGCTTGACGACTTTCAGGCGGCCCGCATAGTCGGTGGCGATGTCGTCGAGCAGCGGCGCAATCATCTTGCACGGGCCGCACCATTCTGCCCAGTAATCAACCAGAACCGGTTCTGTCGACTGCAACACGTCGGCAGTGAAGCTGTCGTCCGTGACATGATGGATGTGTTCGTTCATTGAAAGCCTCTTGCGGGATCTTGGATCGGGAGCTTGGGGGAGCGGCGGCAGGGCTGCCCTGGGAGAGAACTCGACTCCGGTCGGCGAGCTTGGCAATGCTAGCGAAAAAATCTCGTCAAGGGAAGCCGTGCATCTGCCCCGACGGCTGCAATTACGCTATAGTCCCCATCGTCTCATATCTCCAGAAGCGCGACCATGGCGTACGTTGTTACCGAGAACTGTATCAAGTGCAAATTCACGGATTGCGTCGACGTTTGTCCGGTTGACTGCTTTCATGAAGGGCCGAACTTCCTGGTGATCGATCCCGAGGAGTGCATCGATTGCACCTTGTGCGTCCCGGAGTGTCCGGCTGAGGCGATCTTCGCCGAAGACGATGTGCCGCAGGCGCAGCGCGGGTTCATTGCGCTGAATGCCGAACTGTCGCAAGTCTGGCCGGTCATTGCCGAGCGTCGGGAAGCCTTGCCGGATGCCGACGAGTGGAACAACAAGCCGGACAAGTTGCAGCACCTCGAACGCTGAACGGGCTGCCGCTCGCGGCGGATGCCGGCGGGCTCGTGCGTATCGGCAATTGACGCTGACCAGGCGCGCCGTCAACGGATCCGTCGCCGGTCCGCCGCGGCAGCCGATGACCGGGACGCAGGCAGCGCCGCCACCTCAAAATCCTTTAGAATTGTCCGCGGCTGCGTTCATCGGGGCGCTCGTGTCTGGCAGGCAGGCAGGAGTGGCAGGACATCTGGTGGCCGGCATGGCGGCAGTCCCAATACAGAAGCGATAATCAAAGGAGGAGAACAGTGGAAAAGATCTGGCTGCAGAGCTATCAGAAGGGTGTGCCGGCCGAGGTGGACCTGAGCGAGTTCCAGTCGCTTGGCGAGTTGTTCGAGAAGAGCGTCGGCCAGTACCGCGATCGCGTCGCCTACATCAGCATGGGTGCACAGATGACCTACGGCGAACTCGACAAGCTGTCGCGGGATTTTGCCGCCTATCTGCAGTCGGTTCTCAAGCTGCCCCAGGGCGCGCGCGTCGCGCTGATGATGCCGAATGTCCTGCAGTATCCGATCTGCATCTTCGGCGCGCTGCGCGCTGGCTACGTCGTGGTCAATGTCAACCCGCTGTATACGCCGCGCGAACTCGAACACCAGTTGAAGGACTCAGGCGCCGAGGTGATCGTCATTCTCGAGAACTTCGCCGTGACGCTGGAGCAGGTGGTGGCCCGGACGCCACTGAAGCACATCGTCGTCGCTCGTCTCGGTGACATGTTGCCCTTCCCCAAGGGGGCCGTCGTCAACTTCGTCGTCAAGTATGTCAAGAAGATGGTCCCCGCCTGGACGCTGACGCGGGCAGTGAATTTTCGTACGTCACTCGGCAAGGGCGCGTCCGCCGAACTGAAATCGGTTACCGTGCAGCAGGAGGATCTGGCCTTCCTGCAATATACGGGGGGCACCACGGGCGTTTCGAAAGGGGCGATGCTGATGCATCGAAACATCCTGGCGAACCTGGCGCAGGCGCACGCCTGGATCAAGCCGGCGCTTGGCGACGAACAGCACATGGTCGTTACGGCACTGCCCCTTTATCACATCTTTGCTCTGACGGCAAACTGCTTCACCTTTTTCAAGATCGGCGCCAGCAACCTGCTGATTGCCAACCCGCGCGACATTCCCGGCTTTGTCGGCGAACTCGCCAAGCATCCCTTTACCGTCATTACTGGTGTCAACACGCTGTTCAATGCGCTGCTGAACAACGATGCCTTTTGCGCGCTCGACTTCGGCCACCTCAAAGTCACTCTCGGCGGTGGCATGGCGGTGCAGAAGGCGGTGGCGGAACGATGGAAGCAGGTTACCGGCAAGCCGCTGATCGAGGCTTACGGGCTCACCGAAACCTCCCCGGCAGCAACGATCAATCCACTCGACATGCCGGCGTACACCGGTGCCATTGGTGTTCCCATCTCGTCGACCGAGGTGGCCATTCGCAACGATGCGGGCATGGACGTGCCACTCGGCGAGCGTGGCGAACTGTGCATCCGTGGGCCGCAGGTGATGAAGGGCTACTACAACCGTCCGGAAGAAACCGCGAAGGTGATCATGCCGGACGGCTTCCTCCTCACCGGTGACATCGCCGTGATGGACGAAAAAGGCTTCGTGCGCATTGTTGACCGCAAGAAGGACATGATTCTTGTCTCCGGATTCAATGTTTACCCAAACGAGGTCGAGGACGTGGTGGCGCTGCACCCTGGAGTACTTGAGGTGGCCGCAGTCGGGGTGCCGCATGAGAAGTCCGGCGAGGTGGTGAAGGTCTTCGTGGTCAAGAAGGATCCGGCGCTGACCGCGGAGGTGCTGATCGCCCATTGCCGCGAGCATCTCACCGGCTACAAGGTTCCGGGTCAGGTCGAGTTTCGCAGCGAGCTGCCAAAGACCAACGTCGGCAAGATCCTGCGCCGCGAGTTGCGCGACGAAGCGATCAAGAAGTCCTGACTCGTTGCGAAGAAGTCGTCACGAGCACGCCAGCAGGCAGGCGGCGCAGGCGGACGACGGGACACGTCACCCTTGTCCGGCGGACGGACGCGAGGGCGCAGGGGCAGTTCGCGGCCTGCAGCGTCGGCGCGCCGGGGGTTGTCGGCCAAGCCGTGCAGGCAAGCCGACGTCAGCGTGCCGCGATGGACGGTGCGCGTGGCTGCTGCTGCACGCCGAGTGGGGTCGAGCGTCCGCGGGTGATGAGAGTTGGCGGCGGACGGGCCGTGCTGTGCCGCTTGGCTGTGCGGCGAGTCTTGTCGCCAGCGCCGGCTGTTCGGCCCCCGGTCAATCCTTTGCCGATTGCTGCTGCCGGAGCACTTCCGCGGTGATCGGGTGCTTGTTCCGCGAGGCGTAGAACAGCGGCGTGTTGCCGCTCCTGTCCTTGCTCTTCGTGTCCGCGCCGCTGTCGATCAGCAGGCGCGCGACCCTGGGTTGGCCGGTTGCCGCCGCCAGGTGGAGCGGCGTCTGACCGGTCTCGGTGCGCGCATTGGCGTCAGCCTTTCTGGACAGCAACAGTTCAACTTCGAGTCTGCCGCCGGCGACGACCGCTGCATGCAGCGGTGTCATGCCGATGCGGTCGCGGGCTTCGATATTCGCACCCTTGGCGAGCAGCAGTTCGCTGGCTTTCGTGCGGCCGTAGAAGGCCGCCATGTGCAGGGCTGTCCTGCCCAGAGCGTCGCTGTCGTCGATCTCGGCACCTGCCTCGAGCTGTGCCCTGATCGCTCCCAAGTCACCACGAGCTGCGGCTGCGGCCAGCGGGGCTGCCGCCGTTGGCGGCTCCTCGACGCTGATGGCCGGTGGTGGCGTTGGGGTGCTGCCCTCGGGCTCGCGATTGCAGCCAGCCGTGGCGACGAGGAGCACGCAGATCAGCGATACGGCGGTGTGGGGAAAGGCTATCTTCATCTCACAAGGTTCCAGCCCGGTTCAAACGCACCTCTGCCGGCGATCCCGCCTGCAGCGCTGTCTTCTGCAGGAGCCGGCTGACGTGTCCGGGCGGGACGGCACAAGTCCGTCACCGTTCACGGGTTCGCAATCGGTGCCGCGAATCTTACCATCGCCGTGCCGGCCGCGCCTGTCGCCAGTCCGGGGCGTGCTTCCCGGGGGCATCGCCGACGGAGCGCCGCAGCCGCTGTCCGGGCAGATCTGGAGAAGCGGTGCCCGGCTTCGTTCATCTCCGTGCCCCGGTCCTGGCGAGCATTCGTCCCTCACTGGCGGGCCACCATCTGGCGCCTGGCGACGGTCACCTGCAACTGACTGCGCAGCAGCGGCTTACCGTTGCTGGCCAGGAAGCTGAGGTCCACCTCGTAATCCCCTGCGTCCAGATCCAGGACCGCCTCGGTCTGGCCGTCGCTCAGACGGAGGTTGCGCAGTGGCGCACGATTCTGCCTGACGTCGATCTGGAAGAATCCGGTATCGGGGATCGCTGACTTCTCTGCTGCGACGCCAAGGCCGACTACACCCAGTTTGAGCAGGAACGGGCTGACGACCGTCTCGCCGTCACGGAGATTCTTCACGTAGACGAGTCTGTCGGCCTCTGGTGGTGTCGTGACCTCGTCCTGGTACCACGCCTGGCAAGTGTCGGCAAAGCGTGCCGGGTCGATCTTCGGCTTCGGCAAGACCTTTCGGCCACCGGTTACCATGATGTTGATCTTGCGGCTGAAGACGTAATACGGCCGATGTTCGTGATCGGCAAACAGCAGTCGCAGACTGTGCTGGCCGGGCGACAGCTCGAGTGCGACTGCGGTCTGTCCCTTGCCAAAGTGCCGGTGCTTGTCTGAGAAGGGAATCGGTTCGGCAACAGAGGCGGGCAGCGGGGTGTCGATCAGCAAGTGGTGATGGCCCGTCTTCTCGCGCTTGTTGCCGGCGGGCATGACGCCCATGCCGCGGATGCCGAATTCTACCCACAGCGGGCTGCGGACCTCGAAACCATCGCGCAGGTTGGAGAACGTGACCGGCGTCGAGTCGGCGAACAGGCTGACGGCCGTCCGGTCGGCGGTGAACTGCAGCCAGCAGCGGCGTTCGAGCGGATCATCGGGCAGCGGTCTGGCGACGGCGAAGGAGCACAGGAGCGGCGCGATCACGGAAAAACTCAGCCGGTGGTTCATCGGTGGCCTCCCTCCGGGCAGCAGGTGGTGAGCGACGGACTGCGGTAGCGGTGCGCGCTGGTCGCCGCCGATCGGCATCAGGAAACCGCCGCACCCCGGCCGGGGCTGTCAGGCAGCGCCATCGGCGAGGTGTGCGCTGCCGGCTGGCAGCGCCTAGTCAGAGCGGTGGCGCGCCTTTCGGCTCCAGAAGTCGCCGCCGATTCTACAGCATCGTTTGCCCGGCTGGACAAGCGGCTGCCTGGTGGCTCGCCATTTGGCAGGCAGGTGCCCGGGATGCGGCCGTGCTTTCAGGCCAGCGGGCGCCTGCCCATGCAGTGGCCGGTGCATCCGAAAGGTGCAGGGCCCCCTCGCGGGGGCCCTGATGGTGCGGCAGGCACGGGCTTGTGCCGGCAAGCCCCTACATGCGGGCGATCATGGCGTCGCCGAATTCGGAGCAGGAGACCTCGGTGGCGCCTTCCATCAGGCGCGCGAAGTCGTAGGTGACGACCTTGTCGCCGATCGCCGCTTCCATCGCGGCGATGATCAGGTCTGCGGCTTCGAACCAGCCGAGGTGGCGCAGCATCATCTCTGCCGAAAGGATCAGCGAACCCGGGTTGACCTTGTCCAGGCCGGCATACTTGGGCGCCGTGCCGTGCGTCGCCTCGAAGCAGGCGTAGGCGTCCGAGATGTTGGCGCCGGGGGCGATGCCGATACCACCGACCTGGGCGGCGAGCGCATCCGAGATGTAGTCGCCGTTCAGGTTCGTCGTGCAGATCACGTCGTACTCGGCTGGGCGCAGCAGAATCTGCTGCAGGAAGGCATCGGCGATCGAATCCTTGATGACGATGCCACTGGGCAGCTTGAGCCACGGCCCGCCGTCGATTTCGACGCCACCGAATTCCTTCTTGGCCAGAGCGTAGGCCCAGTCACGGAACGCACCCTCGGTGAACTTCATGATGTTGCCCTTGTGGACGATCGTCACCGACTTGCGCTTGTTGGTGATCGCGTACTTGATGGCTGCGCGAACGAGGCGCTCCGTCCCCTCCTGCGATACCGGCTTGATGCCAATGCCGGAGCTGGCCGGGAAGCGGATCTTCTTCACGCCCATCTCGTCCTGCAGGAACTTGATGACCTTCCGGCAGCCCTCGGAATTGGCTTCCCATTCGATGCCGGCGTAGATGTCCTCGGTGTTCTCGCGGAAGATGACCATGTTCGTCTTGGCCGGGTCCTTGAGTGGCGAGGGTACGCCGCGGAAGTAGCGCACCGGGCGAACGCACTGGTAGAGATCGAGTTCCTGGCGCAGGGCAACGTTCAGTGAGCGGATGCCGCCACCGACCGGCGTCGTCATCGGACCCTTGATCGATACCGAAAACTCCTTCAGTGCGTCGAGAGTCTCGGGCGACAACCAGACGTCGGAGCCGTACATCTGCGTCGACTTTTCGCCCGCGTAGACCTCCATCCAGAAGATCTTCTTGGCCCCACCATAGGCCTTGGCCACCGCGGCGTCCACCACCTTGATCATCACCGGCGTGATGTCGATGCCGATGCCATCGCCCTCGATGAACGGGATGATCGGGTTGTCCGGGACAGCCTGTCCCGGAACGATTTTCTGGCCACCTTGTGGGACTTTGATCAGACTTGCGCTCATGCCTACTCCGTGTAGTGTCGTGTGGGTGAATCATCCGGTTCGGGTACCAGCATCGCTGCATCGGGCCAGCGTTCACTGCCTGCGAACCGGCCCGACCGCATTGCTGTCTTGTGGGCACGAGGGACTCTGTCAGAAGCAAAACCATCCAGCGGCGCCACGCGCGATTATGTAGCAAATGCCGACGATTTGCCAGTGCTTCACGTCCCGCCGGAAGGTCCGCCATGAGCTGCCGACGGGCTCCGGGCGGGTTTCTCAGGCCACTGGCGGCGCTCCCGCGGAGGGCGCCTCCGCACCTTTGGTGCGGCGCAGCAGGCGCGGTGCTACAATGCCGCCGTGTTGGACTCGCGAGTGGCTGTCATGGATCTCCCCAGCATCGAAAACCTGCTCCCACGGCGTATCGCCGAGGCGATGATCGATGGTTTCAACCGGCACTACCGAATCATTCGCCACTACGGTCAGCAGGCCAAGCTGCTCTTCGAAGCGGCAGACTGGAAAGGCGTTCATGACGCGGTGCGCGAGCGTATCCGCTCCTACGATGATCGCGTCAGCGAGACCGCCGACCTGCTGTGTGCCAACTACGGTGCTGCGGCGCTCGATGACGCGACTTGGCAGCAGCTCAAGCTCTTCTATATCGGTCATCTCATCAACCACAAGCAGCCCGAGCTTGCCGAGACCTTCTTCAACTCGGTGTGCACCAAGATTCTGCATCGGACCTACTTCAACAACGATTACATCTTCGCCCGGCCGGCGGTGTCGACGGAGTACATCCAGTCATACCCGCCAGTCTATCGCAGCTACTATCCGGCCCACCGCGGCTTGCGCCGCACCGTCCGCCAGATCATCACGGATTTCGATTGGCAGCGCCCTTTCGAGAATCTCGACCGCGACGTCGACTACATCATGCGGACCCTGAGGAGGCGGTTGGATGAGTGGCCCGCGGCCGAGGCCAACGCACAGATCGAGGTCCTGCATTCCGCCTTCTATCGCAACAAGGGTGCCTACATTTTCGGCAAGGGAATCAACGGCCATGCCGAATTCCCGTTCGCCGTTGCCGTCGTGCATTCGCCGGCCGGCGAACTGGTGGTCGACACCATCCTGCTCGACAGCGCGCAGATCAGCATCCTGTTCTCACTGTCGCGCGCCTACTTCATGGTAGACATGGAGGTCCCGTCGGGCTACGTGCAGTTCCTGCGCAGCATCATGCCGCACAAGCCACCGTCGGAGATCTACACGATGCTCGGCCTTGGCAAGCAGGGCAAGATTCTCTTCTTCCGGGATTTGAAGCACCATCTGCGGCATTCGCAGGACCAGTTCGTCATCGCACCGGGAATTGCCGGCCTGGTGATGCTGGTGTTCACCCTGCCTTCATACCCCTATGTCTTCAAGCTGATCAAGGATGTGTTTGGACCGAGCAAGGAGATGGACCGCGAGACGGTCAAGCGCAAGTATCTGATGGTCAAGCAGGTGGACCGAGTCGGCCGGATGGCCGATACCCTCGAGTTCTCGCAGGTGCTGCTGCCGAAGAAGCGCTTCTCGGTCGAACTCCTCGAAGCCTTGCGCACGCTGGCACCATCGTTGCTTGAGGAAGAGGGTGACAATCTGGTGATCAAGCACCTCTATATCGAACGTCGCCTGACGCCGCTCAACCTCTACCTCGACGCGGCGACACCCGCGGAGATCGACCAGGCTGTCCTGGAGTATGGCAACGCCATCAGGGAACTGGCGATCGCCAACATCTTCCCGGGCGACATGCTGTGGAAGAACTTCGGCGTGACGAGCTACAAACGTGTGGTCTTCTACGACTACGACGAGATCGAGTACATGACCGACATCAACTTCCGCGCCATCCCGGAGCCACCGTACCCCGAGATGGAGATGTCTGGCGAGCCTTGGTACTCGGTCGGTCGGTACGACGTCTTCCCGGAGGAGTTCGCCAGCTTCCTGCTCGGCTCGGCGAAGGTCCGCTCGGCCTTCCTGAAGTACCATCGGGCCCTGTTGAACGTCAAGTTCTGGCAGACGACACAGGAGAGAATCCGCGCCGGCCACGTCGAGGATTTCTTCCCGTACTCCGAGGAACTGCGCTTCTGCAAGGTCTATGCCGACGGTTGATCCCGAGTCCTGTGGTGACCAGGGCAACTGGCCAGGGATGGTCAATGCCGCTGCGGGGGTGGCGGCGGCTCCGTTCCGTCAGCACGCGCCGGCGGCAGGGGGGCCAGCCATTCGCGCGCCCAGCCGAGGCTCCTTTCCGTATTTGCCAACGTTGGCCGGTACTCGCAGCCCAGCCAGCCGTCGTAGCCGATGCGGCGAAGCAGGTCGAAGAGAAAGGGGTAGTTGATTTCGCCGCTGCCGGGTTCGTTGCGGCCCGGGTTGTCGGCCAGCTGGATGTGCGCGATGCGGTCGATGTGGCTTTCGATCGTCTGCGCCAAGTCTCCCGCCATCACCTGGGCATGGTAGACGTCATACTGCAGCCAGAGGTTCGGGATTGCCAGTTCGGCGATCAACGCCAGAGCCTTGGCTGGCGTGTCGAGCCAGAAGCCGGGCATGTCGACGCGGCTGTTGATCGGTTCGATCAGCAGCCGGATGCCATGCCGTGCAAGCTGCTCGCCGGCGTAGCGCAGATTGCCCGTCAGGGTTGCGTGCAACTCTTCGTCGACAATGCCGGTCGGCGCGATTCCGGCCAAGCAGTTGAGCTGCCGGCAGCCAAGCGTGCGTGCGAAGTCGATTCCCAGCGCGACCGATTCGCGGAACTCGGCTTCGCGTCCCGGCAGACAGGCGATTCCTCGTTCGCCTGCCGCCCAGTCGCCCGCCGGCAGGTTGTGCAGAACCTGCTGCAGGCCGTTTTCGCGCAGCAGCGCGCGCAACTCGTCGCGATCGCAGGCGTAGGGAAACATGTATTCCACGCCGCGAAAGCCTGCGCGTGCGGCGCGTTCGAAACGCTCGCCGAATTCATACTCGGTGAACAGGAAACTGAGGTTGGCACTCAGTTGCAGCGCGGGGCGGGTCACGAACGCTCCTTCGTCTATAATCGTCTATATTCTGATCAGGAAAATCCTCATGGGCAATCGTTTGTCGAAAATCGTCACGCGGACCGGTGATGCCGGTACCACCGGCCTCGGTGATGGCACGCGCGTGGCCAAGGACAGTCTGCGCATCGAGACGATCGGCCAGGTCGACGAACTCAATTCGACGATCGGCGTGCTGTTGACCGAGGAGATTCCGGACGACATCCGGCAGGCACTGACCGGAGTTCAGCACGACCTTTTCGATCTCGGCGGGGAACTGTGCATTCCCGGAATGAGCATGATCAGCGATGCGCAGGTGGGCCGCCTCGAGGACCTCGTCGAGCGCTTCAACGACGACCTGCCGCCGCTGAAGGACTTCATTCTCCCCGGCGGCAGCCGGGCCGCCGCCTTGGCACATCTTGCCCGGACGGTATGCCGTCGCGCCGAGCGCCATGTGGTGCACCTGTCACACAGCGAGACGGTCTCCGACTTCGCGCGCAAGTATCTCAACCGCCTGTCCGACCTGCTGTTCGTCCTGGGCCGTGCGCTGAACCGCGCCGCCGGTTGTGGCGACGTGCTGTGGGTACAGGGGAAGCACCGTGCCGGTGGTTGAGAACGCCTGTGGCGGAAGCGTGCCATGCTTCCTAACGATGGAGTGCCAGGATGACCAGCAAGATCACCGTGATCACCACCGCGAATCGTGCGCGGCGTTTCGTCCCCACCGACGAAAGCAGTCTCGAGACCATCATCGACAGCCTGCGGCGCGGCGGGCACCTGTTCAGCGGCAAGCCACTGATCATCGGGGCGGGCGCGCAGACCGAGGTTTTTGCCGCTGCGGCGATCGCCTGCATCGAGATCGAGACCGCACGCGACCTTGAGGAGCATCTGCCCAGCCAGCACAATCTGAGCCTGACCGCGCTGACGCCGGAGCAGCGCGCCGAGCCCTTTGTCGGTGGCCTGGACGGCGATCATTTCAGCGTGCGGATCGAGTTCTTCTTCACCGGCGGCCACGCGCTGTACATGGCCGCTGCAGGCGTCCGCAAGCCGGCGCTCGCCGAACGGCTCATGAATCTGACCGGCCTGTTCGAACGGCCGGCGCTCCACTATCGTCTGGCCCAAGGGGGTATCGGCCTGATGAATCCGCGCGCGATGACGCGCTTCCTCATCAACCCCGGGGTACCCGATCTGCCGAGTGATGCCTGGCTCGCCGAGGCACTCTGACCGTCAGGCGTTCACCGGGGCTGCCCGACCGGGCAGCGCACGGCAGCTGATCCCGGCAAGGGTGGCCGAGGGCCGTGTCCGGCGCCACCTGCGAGTGCCTGCGCTGCCGCCACGTCCCGTTACTCAATTCGTCGCCGTGCCGGGATAGGGATGGAGGGCGTCGAGAGGGATGCTGCGCCCGGAGGGCTGGACGATGCGGACGTGCTCGCGGCGCAGTCCGCGGGCGTGCGCGAGACCACAGGAGTGGGCGATCATCTCGATCTCCCTGTTCATGTTGCGGCAGTAGGCGGCAACCCGTTCTGCCTTGTCTTCGACGACCAGGCCGCGTTGCAGGCGGGGGTCATGTGTGGTGACCCCGGTCGGGCAGGTGTTGGTGTGACAGCGCAGAGCCTGGATGCAGCCGAGCGAAAACATGAAGCCGCGTGCGGTGTTGACGAAATCGGCACCGGCTGCGAGTGCCCACGCAACCCGCGCCGGCGTCACCAGCTTGCCGGCTGCGATCAGGCGAATCCGTTGCGTGAGGCCGCTGGCCATCAGTGCGTCGGCCACCAGCGGCAGCGCTTCGTCGATCGACAGGGCCATGTGGTCGGCCAAGGCCTGTGGCGCCGCACCGCTGCCGCCCTCGCCACCATCGATGGTCAGGAAGTCGGGCGCGGCGTGCAGCCCGCGACGCGCGACGGCCGCCGTGAGCTCGTCCATGAACGCCCTGCCGCCGATCGCGGTCTTGACACCGACCGGCTTGCCGGTCATCGCACGAACGTGCTCGACCTGGTCGAGCAACTGGTCGATGTCGGCGACATCGCGGTGACGGTTCGGGCTCAGCGAGTCCTTGCCCAGCGGGATGCCGCGAATCTCGGCGATCTCGGGGGTCACCTTGTTGCTCGGCAGGACTCCCCCCTTGCCCGGCTTGGCGCCCTGCGACAGCTTGATCTCGAAGGCGCGGACGCTTTCGTGTGCTGCCAGCTCGCGCAGGCGCTGGTCGGACAGCTGTCCGTTGCCATCGCGGACGCCATACTTGGCGGTGCCGATCTGGAAGATGATGTCGCAGCCCCCTTCGAGATGATAGGGTGACAGGCCACCTTCGCCAGTATCCAGCCAGCAGCCGGCGGCGGCCGCGCCGCGCGACAACGCCTGCACGGCCGGTCTGGAAATGGCACCGAAACTCATGGCGCTGACGTTGACCAGCGAGCGGCCGCAGAACGGGGTCGGGCAGTAGCCTTCGCCGATCGGCAGCGGCGGCGTCGGACGCTGTTCCTCTTCGAGAACCGGGAAGGGTGCGTTGACGAATACCAGCGCGCCTGGCTCGTGGATCCGGTAGGTCGAGCCAAAGCCAATGATCCCGCCCTGGTTCTTCGCCATGCGATAGACCCAGCTCCGCGTTGCCCGGTCAAAGGGCATCTCGTCACGGTCGCCAAGGAAGAAATACTGCCGGAAGTACTCGCCCAGGCTTTCGAACAGGTAGCGCAGGTGGCCGACGAGTGGGAAGTTGCGCAGGACGGCATGCCTTTCCTGCGTCACGTCCTGTACGTAGAGGTAGACCAGGCCTCCGGCGAAAGCCAGTGCGAGCAGGACGCCCGCCGTGACGAGCAGCAGGTCGATCATTGATGCCTCCCATTGGTGATAAAATCCCATCAGTTGACGCTAGTGTACGGGAATCCTCATGACCTTTGCAGCCATGCTCGCGGGCGAAGTCGAACGCAACGTTGCCGCAGCGTTGGCCGAGGACGTCGGCAGCGGCGACCTGACGGCGCAACTGGTGCCGGCTGCGGCGCGCGCGCGGGCGACCGTGATCGCGCGCGAGGACGCCATCCTCTGCGGTTCTGCCTGGTTCGCTGCCTGTTTCCGGCAGCTCGACACGACGGTTCGCGTCGCTTGGCAGGTGCGTGATGGCGCACGCATCGGGCCGGGCCAGTTGCTGTGCGAGATCGAGGGGCCAGCGCGTGCGCTGCTGACCGGCGAGCGAAGCGCGCTCAACTTCCTGCAGTTGCTTTCCGGCGTTGCGACGAAGGCCCGGCAGTACGCCGATCAGGTGGCGGGAACGCGGGCGCAGGTGGTCGACACGCGCAAGACGATTCCCGGACTGCGATTGGCACAGAAGTATGCCGTCCGCTGCGGTGGTGGCGGCAATCATCGGCTCGGCCTCTACGACGGAATCCTGATCAAGGAGAACCACATCGTTGCCGCCGGCGGCATCGCCGGTGCGCTGGCGGCGGCGAAGCAGGTGGCCGCTGCCACTGGCGGAGTCTGCGAGTTCGTGCAGATCGAGGTCGAGAATCTCGACGAGTTGCGCCAGGCGCTCGCCTGTGGTGCGCAGATGGTCCTGCTTGACAACATGAGCCTCGATCAGTTGCGCGCGGCGGTGGCGATCGCTGCTGGCGGCGCAGTGCTCGAGGCATCGGGCAACGTCAGCCTCGAAACCGTCCGCGCGATCGCCGAGACCGGCGTGGACCGGATATCGATCGGTAGCCTGACCAAGGATGTCCGGGCTCTCGATCTTTCGCTGCGTTTTCAGGACTAGCCGGCCGGCGCTGACGAGCGGTAGCAGCATGCGGGCGGTGGCTCGCGCGGCGCCAAATGGGCATGCCGCAGTGCAAACCGGGGCTACGGCGATGATATCATCCGGTCGATGCGAGGCAGGCCGGGCGTTTTGGCTTCCGCCAACAGGGAGAGGGTGGTCTGATGCTATTTGCGCTGTTCTACGTACTGGCGATCACGATATTGATCATGCACTTCACGGGGTTCCTGGCGCGACACAATCTCGAATGGCTGGTACTGGTCCTGGCTGCGGCCGTCTTCCCGGCCGTCATTTACCTTTGAAGCCACGATGGGCGGCAGTTCACGGCACGTGTTGCACGATGAAGCGCTGCACCTGATCAACACTGACGTCCATGATCTCAACGCGCTGCGGCAG
The DNA here is from genome assembly GCA_013347225.1 of Candidatus Accumulibacter similis. Taxonomy (NCBI): domain Bacteria; kingdom Pseudomonadati; phylum Pseudomonadota; class Betaproteobacteria; genus Candidatus Accumulibacter; species Candidatus Accumulibacter similis. The sequence goes on from CP054595.1 coordinate 1,946,533, forward strand.
CTTCTCCAGGCCTTCCATTGTGGCGGGTCGGTCGGGTGTGCGCCCCAGCGCTTCGACGATCGTTTCCTCGAACTTGGCCGGCAGCGCGGTCTCCAGTACCACCATCGGCATCTCCGCCGTGCGCCGCTCGCTGCCGACCTTGAGCCCGTCAGCGGTGTGCGGATCGATGATCAGACCGTAGCGATCATGGGTTCGGCGGATGGTCTCGAGGCGGTCGGCGTGCGTGCTGCGACCGGAAACGAAGCCGAAGTCGGGCAGACGGGCGAAGCAGCGTTCTGCCGACAGGTCGAAACTGTCGCCGCGATCGACCGCCGACCATAACCGGCGGATGACCTCCGGATCACGGCCAACCAGGTCGAAGGCGAAGCGCTCGAAGTTCGAAGCCTTCGAAATGTCCATCGAAGGGCTCGAGGTGGCTGCGGTCTCGCTGGTGGCGCGCGGGCGGTAGACGCCGCTGCGGAAGAACTCGTCGAGGACGTCGTTCTCGTTCGTTGCCAGGATCAGCCTGCCGATGGGCAGCCCCATCATGCGCGCGATGTGGCCAGCGCAGATGTTGCCGAAGTTGCCCGACGGGACGGCGAAGGCAACCTGTTGCCCTTCATTGCCGCCGGCCCCGCCGGTGGCCGCGAAGTACCCCTTGAAATAGTACACTACCTGCGCGGCGACGCGTGCCCAGTTGATCGAATTGACTGCACCGATGCGGTAGCGGGTCTTGAACGCGTGGTCGTTCGACACCGCCTTGACGATGTCCTGGGCGTCGTCGAAGGTGCCGCGGACGGCGATGTTGTAGATGTTGGGATCCTGCAGCGAGTACATCTGGGCGCGCTGGAAGGCACTCATTCGCTGGTGCGGCGAGAGCATGAACACCCGCACGCCGCGCTTGCCGCGCATCGCGTACTCGGCAGACGAACCGGTATCGCCCGAGGTGGCGCCGAGAATGTTGATCTCCTCGCCGTTGCGCGTCAGAACGTACTCGAAAAGATGGCCGAGCAACTGCATGGCCATGTCCTTGAAGGCCAGTGTCGGCCCATTGGACAGTTCGAGAATCGCCAGCCCGCCCTCACCACGTTCCGGCGCCGGTGGGTCAAGCCAGCGCAGCGGCGTGATCTCACTGGCGACCGAATCGTTGCGCCCGTTGCTGTAGATGGCAGCCGTGTAGGTCCTGTGGGTCAGGGTGCGCAGATCGTCTGGCGGAATGTCATCGATGAAGCGGGCCAGCACGGCGCAGGCGAGATCGGCATAGGACAGGCGACGCCAACGCGCAAGCTCGGACTGGTCGATCCGGGGATAGGTTTCCGGGAGATAGAGACCTCCGTCGGGAGCGAGGCCGCCAAGGAGGATTTCCGAGAACGTCGGCTTCGATGAACCCACGGTGCCGGTGGGCCGGGCACGAGTCGAGATGTAGCGCATGGTGATGAGAGTCGGCGGGATGCGGGCAGCTAAGAGAGTGCGCAGTCTAACATGCCGACCATCGCCCTGGCTCCGTGGGCGCTCGGTGTTGCCGCGGCGTCAGCCGCTGAAGACGCGGTTCTTGCCTGCCCGTTTGGCGGCATAGGTCGCCGCATCGGCACGCTCGATCGCCTCCCGGAACGACTCGCCGGACGCCTGCACGACGACGCCGGCACTGAAACTCAGGGTGACGCCACTGCCGCTGACGCGGGCGTCTGCGAGCTGGCGCTGAAAGCGGGTGAGGGCGGTCACCGCTTCTTCGAGTCCGGTGTCAGGCAGCATCAGGACGAACTCCTCGCCACCGAAACGGCCAAGGATGTCGGACGGTCGCAGCGCGGAGCGCAGGGTACGGACGAGATGAATCAGTGCCTCGTCACCCGCCTGATGACCCAGCGTGTCGTTCAGATGCTTGAAATCGTCGAGGTCGATCAGGGCCAGCGCGAGCGGGCTACCGCTGCGGCGGCTGCGGGCAGCCTCGCGGTCGTGCGCCTGGTCAAAGCCGCGGCGATTCAGGGCGCCGGTCAGCGTATCGGTAACCGCTGCTGCCTGTGCCGTGCGCAACGCGTGTTCGAGGTCCGCGATGCGCGCTTCGGCCGCCAGCAACTCGAGCATCGTCGCCTGCGGTGCAGCCATTCTGTTGCGACGCATCCGCCTGTGTTGCGCCCCGCCGTCTCCGACGGTGCTGAAGGCATGCACGTGGGCCGTCTGATGATCGGCGGGCAAGGCCGGGCGGCGGTGCAGTCGCCGTGATGCCTGGCGGGATGGATACAGTCGAGAAAGGTGGTCGTGCTTGAACATCGCTCGCTCCGTCACAGATTCTTCACCGTGTGGATCATATCCCTGCCAACGGACGCATTTCGCAGATCTTGAGACTTTTTTCACAAATACATTCGAGAACGTTGTTTTAATGCAGTAAACATGCCATTTCGGGTGGTCACTCGCGGTGTACCCAGAGGGCCTGCAGCAAAGTGCCGAGGAAATGCAGCAGTCCCAGCAACGCGGGCCACACGCCGGCGCCGACGCCGTTGCCGAGCAACGCCCCGGCGGCAAGAAAAAGCAGCGCCCGCTGCACGCCGCCGCGGCGTAACGCGACGTGCAGCCGGTCTCGTCGCGGCGTCCGCTTGCCGCGCAGCAGCCAGACCGGGAGCAGATGTGTCAGGGCACCGGTGACCAGGGGCAGGAGAAAGCCGGCGATGAAGGCGACGAGGCTGTCGCGGCCGTCGAGCGCTCCCACAGCGTGTCCGGCTCCCAAGCCAAGGAGCAGCAGAAACCCGGCCACGGCGCCGGACAGGGCGCTCGCCGCACCATCGCCGAACAGCCGGCGCCAGCCATGACGAGCGAGGCTGGCGTGCGCCAGGCTGAGGACGACGGCTGCCAGCAGAAGGGCGCCAGCCAGAGCCAGAGGCACCCAGACGGCAGCGCCGACAGCGATCATCAGGACGCCGCCAACGGCGGGCGGCAGGTTTCTCCGCAAGCGTGACGCGGCGGTGGCGTCGGCGCTGTTCATCACCGTCGGCAGCAGGACCGGCAGCGTGCCGAGCGCGGTCAGGCCAACGAAGCCGAGCACATTGAGGTGCAGATGGAGCAGGCGCAGTGCGTTGCGCGCCTGCGGCCAGCAGGCCATCGCCGGCACCAGCAGCAAAGCGATGCAGAGCAGGCTGATCGCTGTCAGGTACCAGCGCCAGCACGGGTGCGGCGTGCCGAGTGCGCGCCGCGCGCGCAGGATCATCCAGCCGGCGAGAGCCGCTGCTAGCACCAGCGTGCCGCTGGCAGCGGCCGACAAGGCGGCCGCCGGCGCTTCGCCAATGAAGCCGAGAAAGGCGAGGCCGCCGGCAAGCTGCAACAGGATCGGCGCCAGCAGCAGGTTTCGTGGTGCCCCACCGCTACGCGTCAGGACGGCTACGAAATGGGTGATGACGCCGAAGATCAGCGGCATGAGGCCGACCGTCAGCAGCAAGTGCGCGACTGCCGGCAGCGATGGCAGGCCGAGAGGCAGCCACACCAGCGCGGTGACGAAGGTCGCCAGGGCCGAGAGGCCGAGGTAGATCAGCAAGCGCCTATCCTGCGTAGCCGGGCGGCAGAGCGGTGGCCGGGCACGCTGTCCCCTTCGCCTGCAAGTTCAGCGCCCGGCAGCCAGGCGCCCGTTGGCAGATGACGGGCGTCCTCGGGCTGTGCGGCGGAAGTCGACGACGACAGCTCCGGGTTCCCGCTGCACGTAGCTGATCTGCAACGCATCACCATAGCGGATCTGGAGTTGCGCGAGCAGCGGCAGGGGGTCATGGTCGTTGCAGAAGCGCATGCTTTCTCCCGGCGTCAGGACGTCGAGAGCGCCGAAGATCGCGGCGTGGCGAAAACGTTTCGCGACGCCGCGAGCGTCGAAGGCGTGGATGGCATCGATACGGGGTTGCTCGCAGGCGTGCATGGTGCTTTCCGTCGGTGATGGGGGAATGGCCTGCGATTCTCCGCCCGCAGTCCGCCCCAGTCTTTGATCTGGGCCGGCAAACGAGTCCGCCCGGTCTGTCGCGGGCAGTCGCCGCTGGCCGCCCCGCATCCGCGCGGCGTGCCATCGCCGGGTACAGCCTGCGATAATGCCGGGTATGCGTCGCTTGCTGAAAAAGTACCTTCCTGACCACGAATCGATCCGCAACAATCGCTGGTTGCGTCCGTTCGAGTCGTGGCTGCTGCATCCGCGGCTGTGGCACCTCAACCGTCACTCGGCTGCCGGTGCGGTTGCCGTCGGCATGTTCTGCGGCCTGATTCCCGGTCCGTTGCAGATGATCGGGGCGGCGGCCAGCGCCTTGGTCCTGCGCGTCAACCTGCCGCTCGCACTGGTGGTGACGCTCTACACCAACCCGTTCACCATCGTGCCCCTGTACCTGGCGGCTTACCAGCTCGGTCGTCTGCTGATCGGCGACAGCGGCGGTTTCGTCGCCCCCCCAGCGTTCAGTGTTGGCGCCTTCACTGGCTGGGCGGAGGCGATGCAGGTGTGGATGCTGGCCGTTGCCAAGCCGCTGGCGGTCGGTCTGATTGCGCTCGCCAGCAGCCTCTCGGCGCTGGGCTTCGTGGTTACCAGCGCCGCCTGGCGTCTGTATCTGATCCGTGCATGGCGGCGGCGGCGTCCTTCCTGAAGCTGGCGCGCGTGTATCGTCGCCATGCCGGATGCTCTGTGCCGGGCCATTGCTGCGCCCGACCCGCGACGCCGGCGTAAGCGGCAGTGCATCACGGGTGAGCCTGCGAGATCTGCAGGGCAAAGGTCTTGACGCCGCGCAGGATCATCTCGATTGCCATCGCCACGAGTACCAGACCCATGAGCCGTTCCAGCGCGATCACGATGCGGTCGCCGGCGACGCGCTGAATGCGCTCGGCGAGTACGAGGATGATCGCGCTGACCGCCATCGTGATGCACAGGGCGCCGATCCATTCCAGCCGGCGATCGGGTGCCTGCGACACCAGCAGCAGAACGGTCGCGAGCGCCGACGGGCCGGCGATCGCCGGAACGGCGAGCGGCACGATCAGGGGTTCCCCTGCCGGGTCGACGGCATCGGACCCCGGCGGTGGAAAGATCATGCGCAGCGCGATCAGGAAGAGGATCACGCCGCCGCCGATCTGCAGCGAGATCTCGCTGAGATTCATCAGGCGCAGGAAAGCCTCGCCGACGAACATGAAGGTCAACAGGAGGACGAAAGCGATGAGAACCTCGCGCAGGATGACCAATGGCCGCCGGGCCGGCGCCACGTGCCGCAGCGCGTTGGCGAAGATGGGAATGTTGCCGATCGGGTCGGTGATGAGGATCAGCAGGATGGTGGCGGAGGCAAAGGTATAACTCATTCGTTCTCGCTTCGACTGGTGGCGGGCGCCGCGTGCTGGCGGCATTCGGCTGTCGCGGCCGGTCGTGTCGGGTGGCAGGCCCCGTGTTGCGGCCGGCCATTGGCAACGCCGGCAACTGCTGGTGGTCAAGCCGGGTCGCTGCGGTCGAACGGGGTTGGCTCGCGGGCCGGCAAGAATACCGCAAGGGCGCAGGATAGCAGGCATCCGACGGTTTACCCATTGCTGACCAGACGCCCGCAACGCCAGCAGGTGCGCCGCAGCCGTAGGCGGCGTGTGGTGGTGCGGCTGCCTGCCGCCGGGGTCATTGCCGACCGCCGGAAGCAAAGCCGCAAACCCCTGGGAATTCCAGCATGCGGGCATGATGGCAGGCGGGTGTTCGCGCCGTGGCGGACGCCGTGCCGGGGCCACCAGTCTTCGGTGACAGCCGCGGCCATCGTTGCCGCGGTGACCGCTGCCGGCAGTTCGCAACCGTGCACAGGGGCATGCGCGATGGCTCGATGATCGATGTCCCCCGCGGCAGGGAGGTGAGTCGGGTGTCTCCCCGCTGGCGTCGTCGCGGCGGGTGAGGCAGCGGGATTTGCTGGACAGCGGGCAGCGGCATGCCGTACGCTCGCGCCTTTTCGTCCCTTGGGGCTGGCCCCGTCGCGAGGTCGTGAGCGTCGCCGAAGGCGAACCTGGTCAGGGCGTGCCGAGCGCCGTCGCGCTTCGCCCGGATGCGGTCAGGGCTGCTTTTGCCTGTTGCGCCAGCGTTTGGCGGCAGGCCGATGCGAGTGGTCGGTCGCGGCGAAGGCAACGGGGTGTCTGTGGAGAGAGCGAACTGATGCGCATGCGCGACCTGTGCGACCTTGTCCTGCTGGCCGCTCTCTGGGGCGGCTCCTTCCTGTTCATGCGCTACGCGGCGCCGGCCTTTGGCCCGCTGCCGCTGATCTGGCTGCGTGTGGCGGTGGCAGCGGCCTGCCTGACGCCCTTGCTGATGTTGCGGCGGCAGGTCGGGGTGCTGCGCGAGCACGCGTTTGGCATCGTGGTCGTCGGGGTCTTCAGTTCGGCGCTACCCTTTGCGCTGATTGCCTGGGCGATGCTGTCGATCACCGCCGGCCTGGCGTCGATTCTCAATGCGACGGTACCGATCTTCACCGCGCTGATCGGCGCCGTGTGGTTGCGCGAGCGCCTCGGCACGACGCGCGCTGCCGGTCTGGTCGTCGGTTTCGTCGGCGTTCTCATGCTCGCTGCCGGCCAAGCCGACTTCAAGCCTGGCGGCAGCGGCTGGGCGATCCTGGCCATGCTGCTGGCGACATTGTCGTACGGCCTTGCCGCCCATCTGACGCGACGCCTTCTTGGCGAGGTGCCGGCGCTGGTCAGTGCCGCCGGCTCGCAGATCGCCGCCGCGATCGTCATGACCCCCCTCGCGCTCTGGTCCTGGCCGGCGGAATCGCCCGGTCACCTGGCGTGGTCGGCGGCCATCACGCTCGGTGTTGGCTGTACGGCTCTCGCCTTTCTCATCTTCTTCCGCCTGATCGCCAATGTCGGCGCCGCGCGTGCGGTGACCGTCACCTTCCTCATCCCGCTCTTTGGCGTCCTCTGGGGCAACATCATTCTCGGCGAACGCCTCGACGCCGGGATGCTGGTCGGTGGCGCCATCGTCGTGCTGGGGACGGCGCTGGCAACGGGGGTGCTGCGCTGGCCGTCCCGTCGCCGGGCGTGACCGGACATGCGATGTCGGCGCCCGGACTTGCCGGCAGCTGTCGGTCTTGCACCACCGCTGGCATCACGGCCGCGACCGGCAGTGGTTGCGCGTACTCCTCGGCGCCGTTGCGCGACGCCCCGGGGCGCACCCGCGAGCAGTCCTACTTCGCGCTCGTTGCCGCCGATGCCTGCGGCCGCTGCGGGTCCGCTACGATTCGCGCGCCGACGTCGCGCAGCAGGCGCTGGAATTCCGGCGAGTCCATGATGATCCGCCCCGCCGCTGCGCGCAGACGGTCGACGGCCTCGTCGGGCAGAACGAACGAAGTCGGCTGGGCGTTGAGATAAGCCAGTTCCTCCTTGTCCCGCAGTTCGGGAAAGGACACGTCGATGGCATAGATCTCGGCATCCGGAACGCGCAGCGCGGCGGCCACCGCGGGATCCTTGTTGGCCGCCATGGCCGACGACTTGCCGATCAGGCGCAAGGTATTCCAGCGCGCCGCCATGTCCCGCAACAGCTCGACGGCTTCATAGGAGTAGCGGTCTATCGGTACTCCGGCCGACTTGAGCAGGATGCTCACGGTGCCGGGCGGGCTTTCGGATTCGTCCCAGTGCGTCGGCGGCGAGGAGAGCGAGTTCACGATGAAGACGATGACCCGGCGGATGCCATCGAGCGGCGTTGGCGCGCCCGCCTCATGCAGCGCCTGCGAGATCTCGAGCGTGTCGAGGACGGCGCGCATGCCGACGTTGTCGGAGACGCCGCCGTCGACGAGATGCAGGTAGGGCCGATGGACGCCGTCGCCGAAGGCCTGCAGGTCACGCAGCGAGCGGATCGCCCGCGCCGCCGGTCGCGGCGGGTCGGCGGCGTCGGTGAACAGTTTCACCCAGGGCGGCAGGCGCGTATGACAGCTGCCGCCGTAGTTGTTGATCGTCACCGGCGAGAGGACCACCGGTACGGCCGATGATGCGGCGGCGGCGCGCGACAAGGGCACGGCATTGAGTTCCGAGCAGATGACGTCAAAGGTGTTCTGGTTGAAGACGAAACGGGCACCGGTCGAGATGTCGGTCGCTGAAGCCAGGATCAACGGCCCGCGGCCGCGGTCCAGATCGCCGAAGGTGGCTCCATGGAACAGGATCTCGTCGTACAGTTCGGCCGCCAACTCGGAACGACCCCAGCCCAGTGACCAGAGGTTGCCCCAATTCTTCGGGCTGAAGGTCCGGGCGACGATCTCGCCCTGCACGTCGCGCTTCAGAAAGCTCTGTTCGTACTCGGCGAACAGCCTGTCGCCGTAGAGGCCGTAGGCGAGCGCCGTGAAGCTGCCGCCCGAGACGCCGGTGATGACGTCCACGGTATCGAGCAGGCGCACAGTCCGGCCCCCCGGTCCCGCCACTTCGGTACGGCGAAGGAACTCGAGGACGCCGTAGGAAAACGCCGCGGCACGGGTGCCGCCACCCGAGAAGGCGAGAATGACCAGGTTCTCCTTTCCCTTTGTCTGCTGCGCGTGCCGCACCTGGAAACGGTATCCCGTATCCGGGTCCGCCTCGGCAAGCGGCGGATTCACCGGGCGGCTGGCACAACCGCCGAGCGCCAGAAGCATGAAGAGCAGGACAAGGGATCGCATGGGTGACGGAGTCATCGGTTCGGCCCGGCTGTTTGCACAAGGACGGCAGTCTAACCTGTTCCGCAGCCGCCGCAAGGCCATTTTCGGGTCGCCGATACGTGCCGCGGTTGCCGGCCTGGCCGGGCGGCCAAGGCCAGCCAGCGTGTGCCGGGGGCGAGCGGTTGCAGCGAACCGTGCTCGGCCGCCGGGCCTTGGCTGGCCGACGCGGCCAGGCGCTGACGCAGTCTTCCTGGCCGTCCTGTGTCACCTGACGGCGGTGGCCTTTGTGTATCATGTGGCGATTCGACCCCCTCACCGTGGAGATGGCCATGAACTCGTCGATCAGTCGCTTCCCCGTTCCCGCGCTCGATGAAATGCCGGCGGATGTGCGCAGCCGCATCCTGGAGGTACAGGAGAAGGCCGGTTTCGTTCCGAACGTCTTTCTCACGCTGGCACATCGCCCCGATGAGTTCCGCGCCTTCTTCGCCTACCACGACGCGCTGATGGAAAAGGAGAGCGGGCTCAGCAAGGCCGAGCGCGAGATGATCGTCGTCGCCACCAGCGGTGCCAACCAGTGCCAGTATTGCGTGGTCGCGCATGGCGCGATCCTGCGGGTGCGTGCGCGGAATCCGTTGCTGGCCGACCAGGTGGCGGTGAATTACCGCAAGGCAGACATCACGCCGCGGCAACGGGCGATGCTCGAGTTTTCGCTGAAAGTGGCGTTGCACTCGGCCGAAATCGGCGATGCAGACTTCGCGGCGTTGCGCGAGCACGGTTTTTCAGACCAGGACATCTGGGATGTCGGCGCGGTCGCAGCGTTCTTCGCGATGTCCAATCGTTTGGCCAACATGAGCTCGATGCGGCCGAACGAGGAGTTCTTCCTCATGGGCCGGTTGCCCAAAGGCTAGCCGGGTTCAGGCGGGCGGCGGCATCCTGCCGGCACGGGCGATCGCCGTCCGCGCGGCGGCGAGGGTTTTCAGCCCGAGCAACGCCAGGCTGCCGCCGCAGATGCCGACGAGGGCGTCGAGCAGGGCCGGCGTCAGCCGCTTGAGTATGCCGCCGACCAGCGCGACTTCACCCACCAGCGCGGCTGCATGCTCGATCGCGTGATGCAGCTGCGCGATGCCGTGCGTCAGGATGCCGCCGCCGACAAGGAACATCGCCGCCGTGCCGATCACCGTCAGTGCGCGCATCAGCCGCGGCGCTGCCAGCAGCAGGCCCTTGCCGATCGTCTGCGCCAGCACGCCAGGTCGCTTGAGCAGGTGCAAGCCGAGGTCGTCCAGTTTGACGATGCCGGCGACGATGCCGTAGACGCCGACGGTCATCAGCAGTCCGATTCCCGACAGCACTGCGACCTGTGTGGCGAACGGCTGTTCGGCGACGGTGCCGAGGGCGATGACGACGATCTCGGCGGAGAGGACGAAGTCCGTACGTATGGCGCCCTTGATCCGGTCTGCCTCGACAACCTGCAGGTCGGTCTCGCCGTCGGCGAGCGCCGCCAGTTCGGCGGCGCGGGCATCGTCCTCCGACGCCTTGTGCAACCATTTGTGCGCCAGTTTCTCGACTCCTTCGAGACACAGGTACAGACCGCCCAGCATGAGCAGCGGCGTAACCGCCCACGGCAGGAAGCGGCTGATCGCCAGGGCGGCTGGCACCAGGATCAGCTTGTTCTTCAGGGAACCGACGGCAACTGCCCAGACCACCGGCAGTTCGCGCTCGGCACGTACTCCGGAAACCTGCTGCGCGTTCAGCGCCAGGTCGTCGCCGAGAACACCGGCGGTTTTCTTCGCTGCCACCTTGGTCATCAGGGCGACATCGTCGAGGACGCTGGCAATGTCATCGATCAGGGCGAGCAGGCTGGCTCCGGCCATGGGCGTTTCCGGTGTGGTTGGCTGGGCCGTTGCTCTGGCGGCAGCGGCGCTGGGCGAATTCTAGAGGATTTGCGATTGCCCGGGGTGCCCGCGGGCGGTGACTAGCGCCGCGGACGGACTTGGCGTTATGCTCGCGCTCCTTCGTCAACTGCAACCGACAAACCCAACCAGAGAACTGGAGACAATCGTGCCCGCACTGCTGCCCCAACCCGATCCAGAGGGTCTGCTCGAATACTCGGTGGTCTATACCGATCGCTCCCTGAACCACATGTCGCAGCGTTTCCAGGGGGTCATGCGCGATATCGCGCGGATCCTCAAGACGGTCTACAACGGCACGACCGCGGTCGTCGTGCCCGGCAGCGGAACCTTCGGCATGGAGGCCGTCGCGCGCCAGTTTGCCACCGGTCGCAAGTGCCTGATCATCCGCAATGGCTGGTTCAGCTTCCGCTGGACGCAGATTCTCGACATCGGGCAGATTCCCTCGGCGAGCATCGTGCTCAAGGCACGGCGCGTCGGCGAGGAAAGGCACGCGCCGTTCGTTCCGCCGCCGATCGATGAGGTCGTCGCGCGCATTCTGGAAGAGAAGCCGGACCTCGTCTTCGCGCCGCATGTCGAAACCGCGTCGGGAATGATCCTTCCGGGCGACTACCTGCGCGCGGTCGGCGAGGCGGTGCGCGCCGTCGACGGCCTGTTCGTGCTTGATTGCGTGGCTTCCGGTGCGATCTGGGTTGACATGGTCGCGCACCACGTCGACATCCTGATCAGCGCGCCGCAAAAGGGCTGGAGCGGCATCCCCTGCTGTGCCCTGGTCGTGCTCGGCGAGCGCGCGCGCGCGCGCATCGACGCCACGAGCAGCAGCAGCTTCGCCTGTGACCTGAAGAAGTGGATGCAGATCATGGAGACCTACGAGAATGGTGGCCACGCCTACCACGCCACGATGCCGACGGACGCTCTGGCGGCGCTGCGCGACGTCATGCGCGAGACGGAGAACTACGGTTTCGAGCGCGTCCGCCAGGAGCAACAGGAGGTCGGCCTGCGGGTTCGCGCGCTGCTTGCCGGCAAGGGGTTCGCGAGCGTTGCCGCCGAGGGCTTCCAGGCGCCTGGTGTCGTCGTCAGCTACGCCGACGATCCCGAGATCCAGTCCGGCCGCCGCTTTGCGGCCATCGGTCTGCAGATTGCGGCCGGCGTGCCGCTGCAGTGCGACGAGCCGGCCGATTTCAGCACTTTCCGCATCGGCCTCTTCGGGCTTGAGAAGCTGCACAACCCCGACCGCACGGTACGCAATCTTGCCGATGCCCTCGAACTGCTGACTCGTCCGGAACCGACAGCGGTGGCCTGACGGTCGACCGACAGAGGTCGCTGTCGGTCGACCGTGCTCAGCGTGCAGCGAGCGGCAGCTTGATGCGCTGCAATCCGTGGCGCACTCGTTCCGCCAGGCGGATGGCTTCCGGATCATCGTACGGCCTGTGTGCCGTCCATTCGCAGAAGGATGCCATCAGCGCCGCTCGTTCGACAGAGAAGCGGGACGCCTCCAGTCCTTGCTCGATGATCGGGATGAGCGCGGCTGCGGCACGCAGGCGGTTGATTTCAGGTGTGGCGGGCGGAATCTGTCTGGACATGCAGCGATTCTAGCGACGGCCTGCCGGCGCAGCGAAGGACATTTTCCACATTCCCCGCGCGGGCAGCTTCGGGAGGGTGCGTACCGTGGCGGCGATTGGCGTCCGCCGGGGCTGGCCAGCCGTGGCCGACCTCCGTAGAATGGTGCCGGAGTGTTCGAGCAGCAGGTGAAATGGGATGAGCGGGCAGCAGGGGATCGAATCGCAGCCTGGCCAGCGGGCGCTGCGATGAGCGCCGAGCGGGAGACGCGGGGCGGGGTGGCCGGCGGGGGCCCTGCCGTCAGTGGCGGGCCTGCGGCGGATGGCGTCGTCAATCCCTATCCGGGTCTGGCCGCTTTCAGGCCCGAGGGGCACCGCTTCTTTTTCGGTCGCGAGCGCGACACGGAGCGCGTGCTCGAGCGGCTGGCTGCGAGCCGTCTGGTCAGTATCGTCGGCAGCTCGGGTGCGGGCAAGTCTTCCCTGGTTGCCGCCGGTGTCGTCGCCAGGCTGGCCGAGCGGCCAGGTGGTCTCGCTTACCTGCCATGCGAGCCGCAGTCGAACCCGTGCCGGCAACTGGCGGAACTGCTCGTGCGCTCGGGGCCACTGGCGGCTCGCGTCGAGTTGCGGGCCGCGCTGCTCGAGCACGAACTGGCGGACGCCAATGAGGAGCCTCTGGAGCGGGCGATCACGGTGGCGTTGCGGCAGATGCCGCAGCCGGCTCTGTTGCTGCTCGACCAGTTCGAGCAAGTGTTTACCTGCACCCCGCCGGCGAGTGCACGTCGTCTTCGCGTTCTGCTCGATTCGCTGCTGGCCATTGACACCCTGCACATCGTGCTGACCCTGCGCAGCGAGTTCACGGCGCGCCTGCTGGACTGGCTTGGCGAGGACCTTCTGCGTGCGTCGCTGCTGGTCCTCGGTCCGATCACCAGCGAGACGGCGCTGCGGGCGATCATCACTGGCCCGGCGGCCGCGCTGGGCGTGCCGGTGCAGCCGGATCTGCTGGCAGCACTGCTGCCGGCGGCAATCGCTGCCCGGGGAGCCCTGCCCCTGATCGCTCTGACCCTCGAGCGGCTCTACGAGCAGCGCGACGCTGAACAGGGACTGACGCTTGACGCCTATCAGCGAATCGGCGGCTTGGCGAGCGCCATCGGCAGTGTCGCCGCCGACATCGACAGACTGATCGAGGAGGACGGCGAGCTGGGCGCGGCGTGCCCGCGGCTGTTCGCCGAGCTGGCGACGGTGATCGACCAGGTGCCCACCCGCCGCATCTTCGACGTCGCCGCGCTGGGTGACGATCCGCCACTGGCGCGCCTGGTCGAACTGCTGCGCCGGCGGGGTTTCGTCGTCGATGGCGATGACCGCCACATCGAGCTGGCGCACGAGACGCTGCTCAGCCACTGGCCGCACCTGCGCCAGTGGTGTGCGCGCTATCGCGACAGCCTGGTGCTGCGGCGGCAGGTCAAGCAGGCCGCACGCGAATGGCGCCGGACCGCCGAGCAGAGCGACGGCGAGCAGGCCGCCGGCGGCAGCCTCGAGGGCAGCGCCGGGCGCTGGCGCTGGGAACAGCAGCGACCAGCCCTGCTGGCTCTGCACGAGCTTGCCCATCGTCCGCTGCCGCCAGCCGACGCCGACTTTCGTGATACCGGCATCGCCGTCTGGCGCGGACTCGCCGGTGGCATGGAGAAGTACCTGCACGCCTTCCTGCGGCCGGAACCGCTGATGCTCCTCGACGAGTTGGCGGTCGACGGCACGACGCATGAGCGCCGTGAGGAAATCGGCCTGCGCCTGAACCAGATGGGCGATCCGCGGCGCGGTGTCGGCCTTGCCGCCGACGGTCTACCCGACATCGCCTGGGTCGATGTCGCTGCCGGCGAGGTCGAGATCGAAAGGCTGGTGCAGCACCGCTTTGCGGTCGACCGCCTGAGCGTGGCGCGCTACCCGGTCACTTGGCAGCAGTACGGCGCCTTCATCACGGCCGCCGACGGCTATCATGACCGGCGCTGGTGGCACCGGCTCGTGCAGCGCAAGCAGCCCGGCGAGGCGCGTTGGTCTGGCAACAACCACCCGGCGATCAACGTCTGCTGGGCCGACGCGATCGCTTTCTGTCGCTGGCTCAACGCGCGCTGGTGCCTGGGGGGAGCGCTGGTGGTGCGCCTGCCGACCGAGTGGGAGTGGCAGTGGATTGCCCAGGGCGGTGCCAGTCACCACCGCTACCCGTGGGGCGACGACTGGCAGTCGGCGCGGGCGAACAGCCACGAGAGCGGTATCGGCCGTACCATAGCCGTCGGCATGTATCCGCTCGGTGCCGCGGCCGGCGGTGTCGACGATCTTGCCGGCAACGTTTGGGAATGGTGCCTGAACGAGTATGACGTGCCGAGCGACACGCAGGTCGGCGGCAATCGGCCACGCGCCCTGCGTGGCGGATCATGGCTCGATTTCCCGGGCGATCTGCGCTGCGGCAGGCGAGAGTCCTTCCCACCCGACGAACGCGACGGCGACATCGGCTTCCGGATCGTGCTGGCGCAACCGTTTGAGCCAGCCTAGCGCCGCTGACCGCGCTCGCCCGGCGGTCTCCGGCCTGTCGGTGGGCGATCGGCCGGTCGGGACGGCGGATGCGCGTCATCTCTCCGTCGTCGAGCGGCGAGCGGCAGGCAACGCCGGCCGGGCAGTCGAAAGGCACGCGCAGTCTGACCGCCGCCGCCGGTGGCTGGAGCATGTCAAGCGTCCGGCCGCTCCTGGCCAACCCAGATCAGACGACTGGTGTCAAAGCCGAGATCGCTTGCCTGCTCGATCAGCCGCTGGCGGAGCGCCGGCGGCAACTCGCGCTCGCGCGACAGGATCCAGAGATACTCGCGGCTCGGGCCGACGACCAGCGACCAGCGGTAGTCACGCTCGTCGAGGGCGACGATGTGGTAGCCGCCGTAGAAGGGTCCGAAGAACGAGACCTTGAGCGAGCCGACGCTGGCGTCGCCAAGCGGCAGCGCCCTGCCGATCGCCTCCTTCCAGCCGCGCTGCTCGGCGCTGTAGCCGCGATTGAGCACCTCGATACGGCCGTCGGGCAGCAGACGGTACTGTGCCGACACGTCGCTCAGGCCGCGTTCGAACGAATGGTCGAGGCGGGCGATCTCGTACCACTTGCCGAGGTAGCGATCGAGCTGGAAGTTGCTCACCGGCGCGATGCCGTCCGGGATGCCGGTGCAGCCGCCGAGCAGCAGCCCACAACAGAGAAGCAGGAGGCGCAGGAGGTGCACGATGTCGTCCCTGAAAGATGATGGCAGCCAGACAGCGGGTGCCGGCGATGGTTCAGGACGGTCATCGGCTGGCGGCGTTCGCCGGCCCCGGTCGACCGTGGGTCACGGCGGTTCCGCGCCGGCGGCGTGCTAGAATTCGCCCCCTATGGAACTTCTGATCAACGGCGAAAGCCGCAGCTTTCCCGCGTCGCTGACGGTCGCCGAACTCGTCCTTGCACTCGCGCACGGTGGCAAGCGGATTGCTGTCGAGCGCAACGGGGAGATCGTTCCGCGCGGCCTGCATGCCGAAACAGCGCTTGCCGATGGCGACCGGATCGAGATCGTGGTGGCCGTCGGCGGCGGCTGAGTCTCATCAACAAGCGAAAGACCCATGCACCCTTCACCCCACAGCCTGACGATCGCTGGCCGGACCTACCGCTCGCGTCTGCTCGTCGGTACCGGCAAGTACAAGGATTTTGCCGAGACGCGGGCAGCGATCGACGCCGCCGGCGCCGAGATCATCACCGTCGCCATCCGCCGCACCAACATCGGCCAGAATGCCGGTGAGCCGAACCTGCTCGACGTGCTGCCGCCGTCGCGTTTCACCATCCTGCCGAATACTGCCGGTTGCTACACGGCGGCTGATGCGGTGCGGACCCTGCGCCTCGCGCGCGAACTGCTCGATGGGCACGCGCTGTGCAAGCTCGAGGTCCTGGGTGATCCGGCGAGTCTCTTCCCGAACATGCCGGAGACGCTGCAGGCCGCACGGACGCTCGTCAGCGAGGGCTTCGAGGTGATGGTCTACTGTGCCGACGATCCGATCCAGGCGCGCATGCTCGAGGACATCGGTTGCGTCGCAGTGATGCCACTGGCGTCGTTGATCGGGTCCGGCATGGGGATCGTCAATCCCTGGAACCTGAGGCTGATCATCGACAATGCGCAGGTTCCCGTGCTGGTCGATGCCGGCGTCGGTACCGCATCGGATGCGGCGATCGCCATGGAACTCGGCTGTGACGGCGTGCTGATGAACACCGCCATTGCCCATGCGCGTGACCCGGTGCTGATGGCGAGTGCCATGAAGAAGGCGGTCGAGGCCGGGCGAGAGGCTTTCCTTGCCGGACGCATGGCCCGCAAGTACTACTCGGCGGATCCCTCGTCACCGACGACCGGGCTGATCGGCTCCTAGCCATGGCTGGTGGCGAGACGGTGGGTCGCGCCGGCGGCGCGGCGCACATCCGCAGTTTCGTGCGGCGGCAGGGACGGCTGTCGAATGCCCAGCAGCGCTACCATGAGCAGATGATGACGCGCATCGGCGTTCCCTATCGTGCGACCGCGGTCGACCTTGACCTGCTGTTCGGGCGGCAGGCCGCCCGCATCCTCGAGATCGGCTTCGGCATGGGCGAAACCTCGGCGGCGATTGCCGCAGCGCATCCGGAAACCGACTATCTCGGCGTCGAGGTCCATACGCCGGGAGTCGGCAGCCTGTGCAAGCTGGTCGCCGAGATGGGGCTGACGAACCTGCGCATCGTCCAGCACGACGCGGTCGAGGTGCTGCGCGACATGCTTCCGCCGGCCTCGCTGGACGGGGCACACATCTTCTTCCCGGATCCCTGGCCGAAGACGCGCCATCACAAGCGGCGTCTGCTGCAGCCGCCGTTCGTGGCGCTGCTCGTCAGTCGCCTGCGTCCCGGCGCCTACATCCACTGCGCCACCGATTGGGAGGACTACGCGCAGCAGATGCTGGCCGTCCTGTCGGCCGAGAGCCTGCTGGAGAATACCGCTGCCGGTTTCGCGCCGCGTCCCGCCCATCGTCAACCGACCCGGTTCGAGGAGCGTGGCCTGCGTCTCGGGCATGGCGTGTGGGATCTGCTGTTCCGCCGGCGGCAGGATTCACTGCAGGCGGAAGATCACCGGCAGGATCAACTCGCGTGACTGCGCCCAGTTGGCCCGACCCATGGCGTACGCCGCCTTCACCGCCGCCTGGTCGAGGATGGCGTGGCCACTGCTGGCAGCAATCTGGACGTCGACGATGCTGCCATCGTCGGCCAGCCGCAGGAGCACGCGGACCTCACCCTCGATGCCACGAGCGACGGCTTCGGGTGGATAGTAGAGGTGCTGCGAGAGTCTGCGTTGCGCTGCCTCGATCTGACGTCGGGCCACCGTCCTCGCCGTGGCCGCTGCCGCGGCCGTGGCCGGCCGCGGTGGTGGCGTGGCTGCCGTCGGCGACGGCTCGCTGGACAGCGTGTTCTTCAGCAGCGGCTCGTCGCTGGCGGGTCCCGCCCGGGTGAGCGGCGGCAGCCAAGCCTGCAGCCGCGGTGTCGGCGGTGGCCTGAATTCGACGACGTTCCACCACAGCACGGCGGCGTGCAGGAGGAGCGAGATGGCAAGGGCGGCAAGCAGCTGAAACGACATGAGCCTGACATTGTGAACCAAAATTGCCGCTGGCGACACCGCGAGATGCGGCTGCCTGGCGTGATCGAGATCGAGTGGAGGAATGGAACGTGCGTGAGCTCATCGGCAGGCCGGGTGCCTGTCTGCTGCTGATTTGCTGCCTGCTGGCTGCACCGGTCGCGGCGCAGGTGCCGACACCCGATCCGGTCAGCTTCGAGTTTGCGGTCGAGCGGGGCGACCTGCGGACGGTCCGGCGCTGGCTTGAGCAGGGACTGAATCCCGAATACGAGGCGGCGCACATCGGTACCGGACTGATGGTTGCTGCCTGGTACGGCAACATCGAGATGATGGCGCTGTTCGTCGAGCGCGGCGCCGATGTGCGGCGCGTCAATCGTCATGGTGAGCAGCCGTTGCAACTGGCGGCGTGGGGCGGCCATCTCGACGCGGTGCAGTGGCTGCTCGACCGTGGCGCTCCGCTCGATCGCCAGGGGAACCAGTGGAGCGCGCTGCACTATGCCGTGTTCAACGGCCATGGCAAGGTCGTCCGGGACCTCATGTCGCGGGGTGCGAACATCAACGCGCGGGCCCCGAACGGGGCGACGCCGCTGATGATGGCAGCGCGCGAAGGCCACCTCGACCTGGCGCGGGAACTGCTCGAAGCAGGGGCCAACGCGAGCCTGCAGAGCGACTGGGGCGACAACGCACTGACGATGGCGATGCGCTACAACCACCTGCGGCTGGCGAAGATGATTGCCTCGCCGGAGGAGTTCGCCGTGGCGGTCAAGGCGCCACCCGAGAGCTTTGGCGAGGCCAGCCGTTCGGCGGCGCTGCCGCCGACGGTCGAAGCGATCATGCGCGAGATCAGGGCGGCCGAAGCCGAGGGGCGGCCGAGCGAGGAACTGCACGCGCGGTTGCGGGCCGCGGTAAGCGAGCTGCGGCGAGCCAGTCCGCAGCCGCTGGTGCAGCGGCCGATGCCACGCCCCTACCAGCCGCGTTCGATGGTCATCACGGCGCGGCGTTCGCAGCCGGCCGCAGAACGCGTCCAGGTGGTGGTCGATGGTGCGCCGGCCGCAGCGGCGAGCACGTCGCCTGCGGTCGGCGGGAGGCTGGCAGGCGGGGCTGCGGTCGCGCGCGAGCGCAGCCTGGCGGCGGCCCGGGTTGCCGATCTGTCGCGGCAGATCCGCCTGCGCGAGGTGCAGGGATTGCCGGTCGACGAGCTGCAACAGCAACTGCAGCAGGCGGTCGAGGCGATGAAGCCGTAGCCGCTCCGGTCCTTCGCTGCGCCGGCGGGCGGCGATGATCAATCCCGGTCAACGAGGAAACGTTCGAGCAGCGGATTGAGAAAGCGTCGACCGCGATCGGTGGGGGCGACCCGTTGCCCGTGTCGTGCAAGCAGTCCTTCGCGCTCGGCCTGCAGCAGTTGCGGCTCGATGTGGCGCAGCGGCAGGGCGCAGCGCGACTCGAAGAGGGGTACGTCGAAGCCTTCGATCAGGCGCAGCGCATTGAGCATGAATTCGAAGGGCAGGTCGGCGGTGGCGACGGCGGACTCGTGCTGCACCGGCGTGCCGGCAGCGGCCTGCGCGAGATACTGCTCCGGTCGCCTCCAGCGCATCTGTCGCAGGATACGGTCGGGCAGGGTCAGCTTGCCGTGCGCGCCGGCGCCGATGCCCAGATAGTCACCGAAGTGCCAGTAGTTGAGGTTGTGCTGGCACTGGCGGCCCGGTTGCGCAAAGGCCGAGGTCTCGTAATGCCGGTAACCGGCTGTCGCCAGTCTGGCTTCGATCGCGTCCTGCATGTCCGCGCACAGATCGTCCGCCGGCAGCGCCGGCGGGCTGGCGGCGAAGGCGGTATTGGCTTCGATGCTCAGTTGATAGCACGAGAGGTGGGCCGGTGCGAACGACAATGCCGTCTCGATGTCCGCCAGCGCCTGTTCGAGGTCCTGCCCGGGCAGCCCGTACATCAGGTCGAGGTTCAGATTGTCGAAGTGACGGGCCGCCACCTCGATCGCCTGCCGTGCCTGGCGCTCGTCGTGGATGCGGCCGAGCGCCTGCAGGTGCTGCCGATTGAAACTCTGGATGCCGAGCGAAAGGCGGTTGACCCCGGCTGCCCTGAAGGCCGCGAACTTGCTGCTTTCCATCGTTCCGGGATTCGCCTCGAGCGTGATCTCGGCACCGGGCAACAGCGGCAGGCGACTGCGCACGGCTGCCAGCAACTCGTCGATCGCCTCGCCCGAGAGCAGGCTGGGCGTGCCGCCGCCGATGAAGATGCTGTCGACGCGGCGATCCCAGACCAGTGGCAGGGCCGACTCGAGATCGACGATCAGGGCTGCCAGATAGTCGTCCTGCGGCAGCGTCGCGGGCGCCGCCGCCGTCCCGCCGGTGGCCGACAGCGCATGCGAGTTGAAATCGCAGTACGGGCATTTCTGCACGCACCACGGAATATGGACGTAGAGCGACAGCGGCGGCTGGCGGCGAAACGCCTGCTGGCCGTGACCGACGGCGAGCACGGGAATGACGGTGCGCTCGCGCGTGGCGGGCATCAGCGCCGGTTCTGCAGGCGCTCGACGAGGCGGGCCAGAGCCTGGCCCCGGTGCGACCGGCGGTTCTTTTCGGCCGCGTCGAGTTCGGCGGCGGTGCGCTCGAGTTCGCGCAGGTAGAACACCGGGTCATAGCCGAAGCCATCGTCGCCCCGTGCCTGCGACAGAATCTCGCCCGCCCATTCGCCCTCGGCAATGATCGGTTGTGGGTCGTCGGCGTGGCGAACGAAGACGATCACCGAGACGAAGCGCGCGCTGCGCTGAGCGTTGTCGCCGAGTTCGGCGAGGAGCTTCTGGTTGTTGCGTGCATCCGATCGCGGCTCGCCGGCAAAGCGTGCGGAGTGCACACCGGGAGCCCCGCCGAAGGCGTCCACGCACAGTCCGGAGTCGTCGGCGAGCGCCGGCAGGCCGGTCATCCGCGAGGCGTGGCGGGCCTTGGCGAGGGCATTCTCGACGAAGGTGCAGTGTGGCTCCGCGGTTTCGGCAACGCCAAGCTGCCCCTGTGGCACGAGTTCCCAGCCGAGCGGCGCGAGGATCGCGTCGAGCTCGGCGAGTTTCTTGTTGTTGTTCGAGGCGAGGACAAGCTTCATGGCAGTTCCCGCTGGTCGAGAGCAGCCTTCTGCTGGGCAACAAGCTCGACGATGCCCCTTTCGGCGAGGTCGAGCAACTGGTTCATCTCGTCGCGCGAGAAGGGGTTGCCCTCGGCGGTTCCCTGAACCTCGACCAGGCCTCGCCTGCCGGTCATCACGACGTTCATGTCGGTCTCGCAGTTGGCGTCTTCGGCGTAGTCGAGATCGAGCACCGGTACGCCGCGGTAGATCCCCACCGATACCGCTGCGACGTGATCAAGGAGTGGATTGACGGCGATCCGGCCGCGAGCGAGCAATTGCTCACAGGCATCGTTGAGGGCCAGCCAGGCACCGGTGATCGCTGCGCAGCGGGTGCCGCCGTCGGCCTGCAGGACATCGCAATCGAGGGTGATCTGGCGTTCGCCAAGCGCCCGCAGATCGGTCACCGCGCGCAGTGCGCGGCCGACCAGCCGCTGGATCTCCTGCGTGCGGCCACTCTGCTTGCCCCTGGCCGCCTCGCGCCCGGTACGTGTGTGGGTCGAACGCGGCAACATCCCGTATTCGGCCGTTACCCAGCCCTGGCCGCTGCCGCGCAGGAATGGCGGCACACTGTCCTCGACGCTGGCGGTGCACAGGACTCGCGTCGCGCCGATCTCGATCAGCACCGACCCCTCGGCGTGACAGGTGAAACTGCGGGCAATTCGCACCGGACGGAGTTGTGACGGCTGTCGCTGGCTGGGGCGCATGCAGGCTCCTATTTCGAGTACTTCTGGATGGTCGAACGGATTTCTTCGATGGCGCGCTCGATCTCCTCGTCGCTGAGGTCCGTCTTGCGGTTCGGGTGGCGCCCGAACTCGTCCAGCCGGGTGGTCACGGTATCGCGCGGCATCGTCTTGGTCGACACCAGGCCACTGCTGCCAAGACCGCTGTCTTCGCTGTAGGTATCGCCCCAACGTACGGCAATGATCGAGAGATTGTCGGTAGTCGGACCGCCTCGCGTCTCGGCCTGGTTGAGCAGCGTCGGTACCGTCCGCATCAGGTCTGCGGACTTCAGCGCAACCGCCAGCATGTCTCCCGGAAAAGCGCTCCAGACGCCGTCGGTGCATAGGACGAGCACGTCACCAGCCTCGAGGGTGGCCTTGCGGGAGTATTCGATCTCCGGTGTCTGCTTGCCCCCCAGGCAGCCATAAATCTTGTTTCGTTCGGGATGGGCGATCATTTCCGTTTCGCTGATGACTCCCTGGTCGACCAGCATGCGGACGCGCGAATGGTCCCGGGTCTGCGCCAGAACCTTGCCGTTGCGGATCAGGTAGAGCCGTGAGTCCCCCGAGTGTGCCCAGTAGGCGACGTTGTTCTGGACGATGCAGGCGACGCAGGTGGTGCGCGGCGAGTCGAGCAGGTGGTGCTTGCCGGCAAAATCCAGAATCGCGTGATGGGCATTCTGCATGCCCTTCTGGAGAAACATGAAGGGGTCGCGGGCGCGCGGCTTGAACTCTCCCGGGAAGGCTTCGGTCATCGTCTGCACGGCGATCTGCGCCGCCACCTCGCCGTAATAGTGGCCTCCCATGCCGTCTGCGACGACCATCAGCAGGGCTTCGCGCGAATAGCAGTAGGCCACTCGATCCTCGTTGTTGGCGCGCTTGCCCGTCCGTGAATCCTGGTAGATGGTGAATTTCATTGGTCCCTTGTCTTCCTCAGCTTGCCCACGACCTGCCGCAGCAGACTGTCCTTCTGCTGCACGGAGGTCCGTTCGGGCGCGATGACGGGTTCGGTGAGTGCTTTCTGCAGCGCGAAAACGCTTTGCGGACGGTAGCCGTGGTTGAGGCTCAGGCACCAGTCGATCGTCTCGAGCAACTGATCCGAAAACAGGCCCTGCCAGCGAACCATGGCAGGGACCAGGCGATCCTTCTCCATGCGCTCGTCGGCCGGTTGCGGCGTGCTGCCCGAGATGCAGGCATACATCGATGCGCCGACGCTGTAGATGTCGCTCCACGGACCGAGGAGTTCGCGGCGGTTGTAGTGCTCGGGCGAGGCGAAGCCGGGTGTGTACATGGGCTTCAGCATCGGTGTGTCGGAGGCGAGGGTCTGTCTGGCGGCGCCGAAGTCGATCAGCACCGGGGTGTGGCTGTTGCGCATGTAGATGTTCGACGGCTTCAGGTCGAGGTGCAGCAGGCGGTGCGAATGCACCTCGCGCAGGCCGTTGAGCATCTTGGTGAACACGTTGCGCATGAAATTCTCCGTCACCACCGCCCGATTCTTCTGGATCAGGTCCTGCAGTGTGCGCCCGTGTTCGTACTCCATGACCATATAGACGGTATCATTGGCACGGAAAAAATTGAGCACCCTGATGACGTTGGGATGAGAGAGGCCGGCCAGTGCCCGTCCTTCCTCGAAGAAGCACTTCATGCCGTAGCGGAAGGCGGGTAGATGCTCCTCCGAAATTATCGGTGCCGTTTGTCCCTCGCTGCGCAGGGCCAGAGTGTTCGGCAGGTACTCCTTGATCGCGACGCGCTTCTGTTCACGGTCCGCAGCGACGTAAACGATCGAAAAGCCGCCCATCGAGAGCTGGTGTTCGATGCAGTATTCGTCGATCTTGAAACCGGCGGGAAGAGGTTGGTTCGCTTGTTGCGCCATCCGTGTCGGGGCTATCATTGGAGTTTCCGGCCATTTTCCGGGTTTTGGGGGTGCGCTGTAAAGCTGCCCACCGATTGATCACCGTCTGTATGCCAGGATTCGCATGATCTACAGCATGACCGGCTACGCCGCCAGGACCAGATCCGTCAAGGGGGGCACCCTGCACTTCGAGCTGAAGAGCGTCAACTCGCGCTACCTGGACGTCGTCTTCCGCGTCAGCGACGAGTTGCGTGTCGCCGAGGCGGCATTGCGCGAGTTGTTGGCCAACCGCATCAGTCGTGGCAAGGTCGAGTGCCGTGTCAGTTTCGTCTCGGCTGCCGGCGGTGGGCAGCAGCTCGGGCTCAACAACGAGGTGCTTGAACGCCTCAGGTGTTTCGACGAGCAGGTGCGCCGAAGCCTGCCGCTGGCAGCGCCACTGAGCGTGAGCGATGTCCTGCGCTGGCCCGGGATATTCGGCGAAGACGTGATCGACCTGGCGACCCTGATGCCGGCGTGCCTGGCACTCGCGGCCGAGTCGCTTGACGATTTCGCAGCCAGCCGGGCGCGCGAGGGGGAGAAACTGGCGGCGGTGATCCGCGAGCGGCTGGCCCGCATGCGCCTGCTGGTGCACGAGGTGGCGCCGCGCATCCCGGCCGCGCAGGCAGCATTCAACGACAAGCTGCGACAGCGTCTGCTCGACGCGGTGCAGGTCGTCGACGACGAACGAATCCGGCAGGAAGTCGCCGTGTTTGCCGCTCGCATCGACGTTGCCGAGGAACTCGCCCGACTGGCGACTCACCTCGACGAAGTCGAACGGGTCCTCGCGGCCGGCGGAGCGACCGGCAAGCGCCTCGATTTCCTGATGCAGGAACTCAATCGCGAGGCGAACACCCTCGGTTCGAAGTCGCTGGTGGCGGAGGTGTCGCAGACGGCCATCGAGTTCAAGCTGCTGATCGAGCAGATGCGGGAGCAGGTACAGAACCTCGAGTGAACTCTCGCTTCGGCAGCGCGAATCGGCTTTCGCCGGCGGCGGGCAAGCGGCCGGTGGCCGCTTGCCCGTCGCGCTGGCGCCAGTTGCTCTTGCTGCAGCGGGCGCAGCGGCAGCCCGATGCGGGCGTGGCGCGACAAATCGCTCGCCAGGACCGGCGACCGCAGTTGTGCCCGCCCGTTGTCAGCGGCCGACGAGGGTCCCGCCAACGGCTTTCGACACCGCTCCTGCGGGCCCGGACATCCGGCCGTGCGCAGGGGTCTGGCGCCTGATCTGGAGAGCCTCATGCAAGCTGCCGTGCTGCCCGGAAGCGAACCCTTTGCGCTGCCTCTGCAGCAGAGGCTGGCACGCGCGTTGGCCGGCATCGACCCGGCGCGTGCGCCGCGCACGCAGCACCGCGACGAGCAGGGCCGGCCCCGCTTCAGCAACCGGTTGCTGCTGGAGAGCAGCCCGTACCTGTTGCAGCACGCGCACAATCCGGTGAACTGGTTTCCGTGGGGCGACGAGGCCTTTGCTGAAGCGGCGCGTCTCGGTCGACCGGTATTCCTGTCGATCGGCTATTCGACCTGTCACTGGTGCCACGTCATGGAGAGCGAGTCGTTCGAGGACGAAGAAATCGCTGGCTTCCTGAACAGTCACTACGTCGCGGTCAAGGTCGATCGCGAAGAGCGGCCGGACATCGACGCAGTGTACATGAGCGCCGTGCAGCAACTTGCCGGCTCCGGTGGCTGGCCGATGAGCGTCTGGCTGAGCGCCGCACGCGAGCCCTTCTACGGTGGAACCTACTTCCCGCCGCGCGATGGCGAGCGTGGCGCGCGGCTTGGCTTCCTGTCACTCCTGCAGGCCCTGTCCGACATCTTCCAGCGCGATCCGCAGCGCGTGCGCCTGGCGTGCACCGCCATGGTGCAGGCGATTCGTCTCGACCTGCACGGCAGTCCCGCTTCGCCGGCGGCGGCCGGGGAGCCGCCGTTGCCGGGCCGCGATCTGGTCGACGCGACGGTTGAGCATTTCCGCCCGCTTTTCGACGAGGTCCACGGTGGTCTGCGCCGGTTGCCCAAGTTTCCTTCCCATCTCCCGTTGCGGCTGCTCCTGCGGCACCACCGGCGCAGCGGCGATGCCGGATCGCTGCGCATGGCGGTGCTCACCCTGGAGAGGATGGCGGCGGGTGGCCTCTACGATCAGCTGGCCGGTGGTTTTCACCGCTATTCGACCGACGGCGAGTGGCTGCTGCCGCACTTCGAGAAGATGCTCTACGACAATGCCCTGCTCGTCGTCGCCTACGCCGAGGCCTTCCAGCTCACGGGTCGCGCGGATTTCGCCCGCGTCGTACGGGAAACCTGCGACTACGTGCTGCGCGAGATGAGCGATGCCGGCGGCGGCTTCCACAGCGCAACCGACGCCGATTCGGAAGGCGTCGAGGGACGTTTCTTCGTCTGGAGCGAGAGCGAGATCCGTCACGAACTCGCTTCCCTTGGGGAGGCGACGACCCGCCGGTTCCTCGCGCATTACGGTGTTCGTCGTGGCGGCAACTGGGAGGGGAGCAACATCCTGCACGTTCCGCAGCCCGACGAGCAGGCCTGGGCAGCTCTCGCCGGTGCCCGTGCGCGGCTGCGAGAGGTGCGTGCCAGGCGTGTTCAGCCCCTGCGTGACGACAAGGTTCTGGCTTCCTGGAACGGCCTGATGATCTCGGCGCTGGCGCTGGCGGGGCGGATTCTCGACCACCACCCCTACGTGCTCGCCGCAGCTCGGGCGGCGGATTTTGCGCTGACCGGGCTGCGCGCTCCGGGCGGGCGGCTGCAGCGCTGCTACAAGGACGGGCAGGCGCGACAGGATGCCTTCCTCGACGACCACGCCTTTCTCGTCGCTGGCCTCATCGATCTCTACGAGGCGAGCTTCGATCCGCGCTACCTGCGCGAGGCGCTGCTGCTTGCCGACGCCACCGAGGTCCTGTTCGCCGATCCGGCCGGCGGCTGGTTCATGACCAGTCACGACCACGAGACCCTGATCGCGCGCGAGAAGCCTGCCCACGATGGCGCCGAGCCGTCAGGCACATCGGTTGCCCTCATGAATGTGCTGCGACTGGCAACCTTCACCGGCGCCGGTCACTGGCGGCGGATCGCCGAACGTGCCTTGCTCGCCCATGCGGCGGTTCTCACGGAGCGGCCGTTCAGCATGGGCGAGGCGCTGCTCGCGGTCGAGTTCCACGCCGCCACGGTGCTCGAGATCGTGGTCGTCTGGCCGGATGGCGCGGCGGCCACGGCGGCTCCGCTGCTCGACATCCTGCGGCGAACCTTTCTGCCGGCGCACGCGCTTGCCGGCGGTGCCGAGTCGGCGATCGATTCGCTCGCCGACCGTGTCCCCTTCGTGCGCGGCAGGCGTGCCCAGGGGAATCGCGCGACCGTGTATGTCTGCCAGCAGGGCAGCTGCGACCTGCCGCTGACCGATCCCACAGCCCTGGCAGCGCTGCTGCGCCGGGTTGCCTGAGCGGGCCATGCCGCAGCCGGGACAGGATGGGTTGCCGGCGGGTGCGGCGGAGCCGTCGGGGAAGCAACCCGTGCGCTGCTCCTGGTGCCAGCAGTCGGCACTCCTGATCGACTATCACGACCACGAATGGGGCCAGCCCGTCACCGACGATCGCCGGCTCTTCGAGAAGATCTGCCTCGAGGCTTTCCAGTCCGGCCTGAGCTGGTTGACGATACTCCGGAAGCGCGAGTCGTTTCGTCAGGCCTTCGCGGGTTTCGACCCGCAGGGTGTGGCCGCATTCGGCGAACCGGAGGTGGCGCAGCTCCTGCGCAACGAGGCGATCGTCCGCCATCGTGGCAAGATTCTCGCGACGATCAACAACGCCGGGCGAGCACTGGCGCTGCAGGACGAGTTTGGCAGCCTGTCGGCGTACTTCTGGCGGTTCGAGGTCGACGTCGCCGGCAGGTCGCAGAACCTGACCCGGGAGTACCTGCAAACGCTCACCCAGAGCCCCGAGTCGGAGGCTCTCGCCAGAGACCTGCGGCAGAGGGGCTGGAAGTTCGTTGGTCCGACCACGGTCTATGCCTTCATGCAGGCGATGGGTCTGGTGAACGATCATGAGTCCGATTGCGCGGTCGGCCAGGTGTTGCGGGCAGCGCGTCAGGCAAGGCAGCAACCGCTCGGCGCGTCCTGATGATCGGCCAGCCGGTGCCTCGCGGCTACCCGCCCGCTGACGGTCGAGCAACTGCGCCTGGTCCGCTCTGCCATCGTCGCTGCCCGTCAGGCGCCAGGTTCGACCGCGTCCGCGTCGCGCGCCAGGCGGATGGGCGAGAACTGCCAGCATGCCGCGGCCGCAGGTGGCAGCCGGTGGGCGGGTGCCAGGGGAGTGGGCGAGAAGAGGTGCCTGAGGTCGGCGAGAACCAGCTCCTGATGCTGCTGCTGATGCTGCAGTCCGAGGGCAGCGAGCCAGCCTACTCATCATCGTCGCTGTCGCCATCGCGGCGGGGGACCGTTTGGGGGTCACAGGTGATGGCGCGGTAGATCTCGACCCGGTCGCCCGGCCGAAGGGCCGTGTCGAGCTTCACCAGTCGGCCGAAGACGCCCACCTTCTGCGTCTGCAGGTCAATGCCGGGAAAGGACCGGAGGATCCCGGAGCAGTCGATCGCCTGACGAACGGTCGACTCGTCAGGCACCTCGATGGTCATCCAGATCTGCTGACCGGCCTCGGAGTACGCGACGCCCACCTGCATGACAAAACTCCTTTCGCTGCTGGCAACCGACTCAGGCGAGCGCCGGAGCCGGCACCGCGCCAACCTTCGCATTCCGCGTGCGCAACTCGCACGCCCGCTTGCCGGCCAGCAACAGGCCGAGGACGAGAAAGCCGCCCGGCGGCAGGACCATCAGCAGAAAGCCGTCGTAGCCGGGAATCACGGTCAGTTCGATGGCGCGGAACGTGGGTCCCAGCAGCAGGCTCGCCTGTGCGAAGACGGTACCGCTGCCGAGAAACTCGCGGATCAGGCCGATCAATGTCAGGGCGCCGCTGAAGCCGAGGCCCATGGCCAGACCGTCGGCGGCCGATGCGGCGACGCTGTTCTTCGAGGCAAAGGCTTCCGCGCGCCCCAGGATGGCGCAGTTCACCACGATCAGGGCGATGAACAGGCCGAGCACCTTGTACAGATCGTGCAACCAGGCGTTGAGCCCGAGATCGACGAGGGTCACCAGCGTCGCGATCAGGACGACGAAGACCGGGATGCGTACCTGCGGGCTCACCAGCGAGCGGATCGACGCCACCAGAACATTGGACGTGACCAGTACCACCGTCGTCGCCAGGCCCATGCCCAGGCCGTTGGTGCCGCTGGTGGTGACGGCCATTGCCGGGCAGAGCGCGAGCATCTGGGCAAAGACGACGTTCTGCAGCCACAGACCGTCCTTCAGGGTCTGAACGAGTCGTTTCATGGGGTCCGGCCTCCACGCAGGATTTCCGCGCGGTGCGCGGCAAAAAAGTCGAGTCCTTCCTTGACCGCCTTGACGACGGCGCGCGGCGTGATGGTGGCGCCGGCCATCTGGTCGAAGACGCCGCCGTCCTTCTTGACCGCCCACTTCTCGGCCGGCAGAGTCGCCAGCGACAGGCCGTTGAACGACAGAATCCACGGTGACTTCGCCAGGTCGATCTTGTCGCCCAGGCCCGGGGTTTCGGCGTGCTTGAGAACGCGCGCGCCGAGCAGCATGCCGGCACGATCGATGCCGACCAGCACCAGCACATCGCCGGCGTAGCCGCGTGCCGAGGTCTGGAAGATGGCCGCGGCGATCTCGCCCTGGCGGCGCGCGAGGTAGACCCGCTTGCTGGTCCCGTCGCTGTTGCCGATCTCCAGCGTGTCGGCCAGCAGGTCGTTGTCGGCGAATCCGTCCGGCAGCACCTGCGCCAGGGATGCCTGGAGATCGCGCGCCTCGGCGGCGACGATCCGCTCACGCGTGCCGCTGACGGCGAAGGCCAGGGCCGCGCTGGCGACCAGCGCGATCACGCCGAGCGAAACCCCCTGATAGGCCAGGCGGTCGCGCAGTGCGTCGATGGCGAGCTTCACGGCTCGATCTCCAGTGGCGCGCCGCGCCGGTCACGGCCATAGATGCGCGGCTTGACATAGCGGTCGATGACCGGTGTCAGCGCATTCATCAGCAGCACGGCGAAGGCGACGCCTTCCGGGTAGCCGCCCCAGGTACGAATGACGTAGGTCAGGAAGCCGACGCCGGCGCCGAAGATGAGCTGGCCGAGCGGCGTGTTTGGCGAGGTCACGTAGTCGGTGGCAATGAAGAAGGCCCCCAGCATGGCTCCGCCGGACAGCAGGTGGGTGCCGGCCGACAGGTAGCGAGCCGGGTCGCTGCCGTGCATCAGCGAGGCGAACAGGGCGAGCGTCGCCAACATGGCGAACGGGATGTGCCAGGAGATGAGGCGCAAGCCGAGCAACAGCAGGCCGCCGGCAGCAATCAGCAGTGACGCCGTTTCGCCCAGGCTGCCGGCGCGCTCGCCGACGAGGCTGAGCGTTGGTGCCTGCGTCGCAGCCAGCGACTGCAACAGATCTACGCCACGCGACAGTTCGCTGCGGGCGTAACCGAAAAGGGTCGCGCTGCTCATCGCGTCGAGCGCTGTCGGCAGTGCACCGAAGGTGATCCGCAGACCATCGACGAATCCCGGGGCGTTTGCGGAGAGCAGCGGGATCGGCGCCGTCCACAGGGTCATCGGCACCGGGAAGGAGATCAGCAGCATCACCCTTGCCACCATCGCCGGATTGAAGAGGTTCTGCCCCAGGCCACCAAAGACCTGCTTGCCGATCACGGTGGCGAACAGGCCACCGACCGCGCCCACCCACCACGGTGCCCAGGGCGGCAGCGAGAGCGCCAGCAACCAGCCGGTGAGCAGGGCGGAAGCATCGCGCAGCGATGGCCGGACCGGTTGTCGTCGCAGGCGCAGGCAGAACGCCTCGCCGAGGATCGCCGAAGCGGTGGTGATCCACCACAGGTGCAGGGCCGGCCAGCCGTACAGCCAGAAACCGAAGAGCGTCGCCGGGAGCAGGGCGGCAGCGACCCACAGCATGACCCGGGCGACGCAGTTGGCGCCGGCGGCATGCGGCGCCGCGACCGGAGCGACGTGGCGCGGCGTGATCATGTCGCCGTCTCGCTGGTGGGCCTGACGACGACGCGCTCCCGCAGCGGCGGCACACCGCCGCCGGCGGCGGCCTTGGCGGCGTCGCGCTCCGCCTTGCGTCGGGCGGCGGCCGCGGCCTTCTCGCGCGCCTCGCGCTGCAGCCGCGCGGCCCGCTCTTCGGCGAGGCGGCGCGTCGCGGCGTCGCGCAGCCTGCTCCGCTCGCGCGCCGACAATTCGCCCTTGGCGTAGCTGAAATACTGCACCAGCGGAATGTGCGAGGGACAGACGTAGGTACAGCAGCCGCAGCCGATACAGTCCGACAGGCCGAAGCCCGCAGCGCCGTCGAGATCATCGGCGCGGATACGGCTGGCCATCTCCAGCGGCAAGAGGCCCATCGGGCACGCCCGTGTGCAACTGCCGCAACGGATGCAGGGTCCGGCAGCCGGGGTCCGCGCCTCGGCCGCGTCGAAGGCGAGGACGCCCGACGCCCCCTTGACGATGGGTACCCGGGCGTGCGGCAGGACGATGCCCATCATCGGTCCGCCCAGTATCAGCCGCGCCGGCCGCTCGCGGATGCCGGCACAGCGCAGGAGGTCGACCACCGGCGTGCCGATCGGTGCCAGCACATTGCCGGGTCGCGTCAGGGCGCCGCCGTTCAGCGTGACGATGCGCTCGACGAGCGGCTCGCCGCGGCGCAGCGCGCGGTGCACCGCGGCACAGGTCGACACGTTGTGCACCAGCACGCCGACCTCGGCGGCACGCGCATCGGCCGGGACCTCCTTGCCCGTCAGGGTCTGGATCAATTGCTTGTCCGATCCCATCGGATAGCGCGCTGGCACCACCCGCACCTGCACGTGGCCGAAAGCGGCGGCGGCCGCCCGCATGGCGGTGATCGCCTGCGGCTTGTTGTCCTCGATGCCAACCAGGGCTTCGCGGGCGCCGATGGCGTGCATCACGATGCGCAGACCGTCGACCACTTCGGTGGCACGGTCGCGCATGATGCGATCGTCCGATGACAGGTAAGGCTCGCATTCGCCGCCGTTGACGATCAGCGTGCCGACCCGCAGGCGGCGGCCGAGGTTGAACTTGACCGCCGCCGGGAAGGTGGCGCCACCGAGCCCGACGACACCCGCCGCCGCCGTTCGCCGGGAGATTTCCTCGGGTGCCAGCGCGAACGGGTCGGCCACCGGCAGGCGTTCGCACCAGGTGTCGGCGCCGTCGGCGGTGATCGTGATCGCCAGTTGCGGGAGGCCGGAAGGATGTGGTGCGGTGATCTCGCCGATCGCGCTGATCCAGCCCGAGGTCGGCGCATGCACCGGCGCCGAGATGTTGCCGTTCGGCTCGGCGATCAGATCGCCCTTCAAGACACGCTCTCCGACCAGTACCACCGGTCGCGCCGGACTTCCCACGTGCTGCTGCAGCGGCACGCGGAGTACTTCCGGCAACGGCAGCGAGCGCAGCGGCGCGTCTGCCGCAGGTCGCTTGTGGTCTTCGGGATGGACACCCCAATGCGGGTGGCGGCCGAGAATCTTTTCCAGGATGCGCACGTCGAGCCTCGTTGTCGGTCGGTGACAGTCGATTGCCGGCTACGCAGCGAGCGCCGCTGGTGTCGTTGCCGGCTTCGGCCAGACCCAGTGCTGCACGGTGACCGGCAGTGTCTGCAGCAGCAGCGCCTCGGTCGGGCAGCGGTCGATGCAGCTGCCGCAGCCGGTGCAGGCTTCGCGGATCACGTTGTGGATCTGCTTTGCCGCACCGACGATGGCATCCGTCGGGCAGACCTTGCTGCAGCGGCAACAGCCGATGCAGATCTCTTCGGCGACGTGGGCAATCTGCGGCCCGTGGTCGACGACGGCTTCGAGGTCGATGCTGATCCCAAGCTTCGCCGCCAGGGCCTTCGCCAACGCCTTGCCGCCCGGTGGACAGAGCGTCACCGGTGCACTTCCCTCGGCGATCGCCGCCGCCGCGCGCGGGCAGCCGGCAAAGCCGCACTGACCGCAGTTCGAACCGGGCATCAGGGCCTCGATCTCGGCGACCAGCGAGTTGCCGTCGACGTGCAAGTACTTCGCCGCCACGCCGAGGGCGAGGCCAAGCAGGGTGCCCAGAACGGTCAGGGACAGAATGGCGAGCCACATGACGAGGTCTCCTGTGAAAAACTGAGGCCGGCAAAGCCCATGAATGCAAGTGACAGCAGGCTGGCGAGGATGAAACTCACGGGCGCGCCGGCAAAGGCGGCCGGTACCGGCGCCAGCGCCAGGCGCTCACGCAGGCCGGCAAAGACCACCAGCACCACGGTGAAACCGAGGGCCGATCCAAAGCCGTAAACGAGGCTCTGCAGGAAGCCCATCCGTTCCTGGGCGGTGAGCAGCGCCACGCCCAGCACCGCGCAGTTGGTCGTGATCAGCGGCAGGTAGATGCCCAGTGCCTGATACAGCGCCGGCGCCGATCTCCTGACGACCATCTCGACGAACTGGACGGCCGCCGCGATGACCAGGATGAAGGTCAGAATGCGCAGGTAGCCGAGGTCGAAGGGCATCAGCAGCCAGTGCTCGAGCATCCAGGTGGCGGCGCAGGCCAGGGTGATGACGAACGTCGTGGCGAGCCCCATCCCCAGCGCGCTGTCCATGCTTCGCGAGACGCCCATGAAGGGACACAGTCCGAGAAACTTGACCAGCACCACGTTGTTGACCAGGGCGGTCGTGAGCAGCAGCAGGAAATAGGCGGTCATTGTCGGCAAGCTCCTTGGCAATCGTCACGCACGAACCGTGCCACTGCTTGCGACGCGGCACACCACAGCCGTGCCGGCGTTGCCAAGTGCGCACCAGCATGGCGTTTTCCGGTCTCGTGCGAGCCCCGGCGAGCTGCGCGCGGTAGCCGCCAGCATTGTCGGAAACCCGACAAATCGCCACGAATACAACGAGAAAGGCCCGCCGAATCAACGGCGGCACGAAACGTGCTCGGTATTGGCCAAACACTTCGAAAGGGAGGCGCGCGATGACCAGCAAGCAGCTCCAGGCAGCGACCGACGGCGCAACGCGGGTGGCCGAGGTGCTGCCGCCCAGCGTCCATCCACAGGTCTTCCAGCAGACGGTCAATCAGGCCGACATGGCGATCTCGATCACCGATGCGCAGGGCAACATCCTGTACGTCAATCCAGCCTTCACCCGCGTCACAGGCTACGCGAGCGAGGAGGCCGTGGGCCAGAACCAGTCGATCGTCTCCGACCACAGCATGCCGCGCGATTTCTATCGCGCCCTTTGGCAGACGATCTCGCATGGCGAACCCTGGAGGGGGCACCTGGTCAATCGGCGCAAGGACGGAAGCAGGTATCTTGCCGAACTGAGCATCTCGCCCGTGGTGAATGCCAGCGGCGAGGTCCTGAACCATCTCGGCATGCATCGCGACATCACCGATCTCCACCGCCTGGAGTCCCAGGTACGGAATCAGAAGGCGCTGATCGAGTCGGTTGTCGATGCCGCACCGATGGTCATTGCGCTGCTCGACGCCGACGACCGCGTCGTCCTCGACAACCACGAGTACAAGAAGCTTCAGGCCGACCTGGGAATGGCAGAGCCGGCACTGCTGCTCATGTCGGCCGTGCGCGCCAGCCTCGAACCCGAGACGGGACGTGGCCGGCGCCCGTCCGGCTACCTCTTTCTCGATCACGAGGTGCGGCTCGATCCTCCCGGTGGTCGCTCCCCGCGCTGGTTCTCGTGCTCGGGCAGCCGCGTCCGCGAGGACGACGCCTCCGCCGATGCCTTCCTCGCTGGTCAGGGGCGCGACTACCTGCTGCTGGTGGCGAAGGAGATCACGAGCCTGCGCACCCAGCAGGAAAAGGTGCGCGTGGCCGCACTGCAGGCCGTGATGGCCGACGAGGATCGCGCGTCGGGTTTGCGCGAGAGCCTCGCGGCGGCGGTCTTCCGCCTCGAGGGGCCGCTCAACATGATGGCTTCGGTGGTCGGCATGCTGGCGCGGCGCCAGGGCGAGACGGACCCGATGTCGGCCGCTCTCGCGGAGGCCATTGCCACTGGTCAGCAGGTGCTCGCGGACCTCCGTTCGATGATCCCCGCCAAGACTCGGGAACCGATTGGCGCGGTCAACCTCAACGAACTGCTGCGCGACGTGCTCGACCTGTCCACCGGCCGCCTGCTCGCCGCCGGCATCACGGTGATCTGGCAACCGCAGACGACGTTGCCGGCGCTGCTGGGGGCGCCGAACAAGCTGC
Organism: Candidatus Accumulibacter similis; assembly: GCA_013347225.1. NCBI lineage: Bacteria > Pseudomonadati > Pseudomonadota > Betaproteobacteria > Candidatus Accumulibacter > Candidatus Accumulibacter similis. Next base: position 1,981,209 of record CP054595.1, read on the forward strand.
GCTCGCTCTTCAAGGCGCTGATCGACAACGCCATCGAGGCGATGAACACCCGAGGCTGCCGTGAGCGTGAGCTGACGGTGACCAGCCGGGCGCGTCTGGGTGGCATTGAAGTGGATATCGCCGACAGTGGACCAGGTATCGACAGCGCCCAGTTGTTGAAAGTCTTCGAGCCCTTCCACACCACCAAACGCGGAGGTGGTCATCTCGGCACGGGCCTGTCGGCAGCGCAGCAGGTTGCCGCCGAGCATGGCGGCTTCCTCGAGATCAAGCCGACGACGAGCCGCGGCTGCTGTGTGCGCGTGTTGCTGCCGCTGCACCGACGACCATGAACGATCGTTCCGCATCGCTGCTGCAATCGCAGTTTGCGGTTCTCGCGCGCGTCGGACAGTTGCTGGCGCGCGCGCTCGATGCGCCACAGACCCTGCGTGAAGTGCTGCGCACACTGGAGATCAGTGGGCACTTGAGTCGCGGCCTGATCGCCATCGCCCATCCGGAAAGTGGCGACCTGAGTGTGCACGCGGTGCATGGTCTCGATCACGATGATTTCCAGGCCGTCTGCTACCGGGCGGGCGAGGGTCTGCTGGGTCGCATCGTCGAGAGCGGCAGGTCGTGCGCGATTGCTCAGGTCGGTGACGATCCGTGTTTCCTCAACCGGCTTGGCCTGTACGAACGAGAGCTGCCGTTCATTGCCGTCCCGATCCGTCTCGGCGGGACGCTGCAGGGCGTGCTGGCGGTACAGCCCGATGCGCCCGACGACGGTCTGCTCGACGAGCGGGTCCGCTTTGTCGAGTTGCTCGCCGATCTGATCGCCCAGAGCGTCCGGCTGTCGCTCGACCTCAGACAGGAGGCTGGCCGTCCGCTCGACGCGGAGCGTGACGCGCAGCGCCGTGCCCTGGGTCATCGTCCCGGCTTCGCCAACCTCGTTGGCCATTCGCCGGTCATGATGCGCGTCTTCGACCAGGTGCGCATGGTTGCCAAGTGGTCGACGACGGTCCTGATCCGCGGCGAGACCGGTACAGGCAAGGAACTGATCGCCAACGCCATCCACTACAACTCACCACGGGCACGCGGCCCCTACGTGCGGCTCAACTGTGCCTCCCTGCCCGAGAACCTGCTGGAGTCGGAACTTTTCGGGCATGAGAAGGGTGCCTTCACCGGCGCCGTGAGTTCGCGCAAGGGGCGCTTCGAGATGGCCGATGGTGGCACGCTGTTTCTCGACGAGATCGGCGACGTCTCACCGGCCTTCCAGGCAAAGCTGTTGCGCGTGCTGCAGGAGGGCGAACTCGAGCGGGTCGGCGGCGGTCGCACACTGAAGCTCGACGTGCGACTGCTCGCCGCCACGCATCGCGACCTCGAAGCGGCGGTCGATAGCGGTGACTTCCGCGAGGACCTGTACTATCGCCTGAACGTGATGCCCATCCTGTTGCCGCCGCTGCGCGAACGGCTCGAGGACGTGCCGCGGATCGCCAGGCACCTGCTCGACCGTCTTGGCGGCCTGCAGCGCCGGCCGCTGCGTCTCACCGCCGGTGCGCAGCGGCGTCTGGTGCAGCACCACTGGCCAGGCAACGTGCGCGAGCTGGAGAACTGCCTCGAGCGTGCGGCAGTGATGTCGGAAAGCGGCGAAATCGACGCCGAGCTGATCCATATCGACAGGGTGCGCGAACGGGGCAGCAAGCGCCAGCCAGGCGTCGCCCCGAGCGCCCTGCCTGGCTCGTCGGTCGCCGCCACCGCGCCGCCCGGTGCCCGGGCCGCAAGTGCCGCCGTGGGCGCCGGCGACGGCGAGCCGGCGGCCGAACAAGGCGAACGGCAGCGGGTGATCGCTGCCCTCGAGCGCGCCGGTTGGGTGCAGGCGCGGGCTGCCCGTCTGCTCGGCATGACGCCGCGGCAGATCGCCTACCGGGTGCAGATCCTGAACATCCCGATGAAGCGAATCTGATCTCCCGCCGACGCTCCCGGGCCTGCTCCAGACAAGCGGGAACGAGCGCGAGGAGCACGTGCAGCGGTGGATCGTCCAGCACCGGGACCGGTTGCGGCGGGTCGCGGGCTGCCGCGGTCGCGCCGAGGGCGCTTGCGTGTGCCGGTCAATCGGTATTTGTCGCCTTTGCGACATCACCGACAAAGTAAGAAAACGTCTATTGGTCAATGGCTTGAGCCAATCCAGGGGCTGGCACGACAGTTGCTGCATAGCTGCTGCCTCCCGCGTTTAAGGAATCGCTTGCCATGGACCTGCCTGTGAATGAATCGTCGTCGCGCGTCGCAGCCGGTGGTGGCACCGGCGGTTGCAGCGCCAGACCCGGGCAGATCGGCGGTCTGACGGACGCCATCCGGGCGAGGATCGAGGATCATCCGTGCTATTCGGAGGATGCCCACCATCATTTCGCGCGCATGCATGTCGCAGTCGCACCCGCCTGCAACATCCAGTGCCACTACTGCAATCGCAAGTACGATTGTGCGAACGAGTCGCGGCCCGGTGTCGTTTCCGAAGTGCTGACCCCGGACCAGGCGGTCTGCAAGACCCTGGCGGTAGCAACCAGGATTCCCCAGATGAGCGTGCTGGGCATCGCCGGTCCCGGCGATCCGCTGGCCAATCCGGAGCGAACCTTTGAAACCTTCCGCCAGTTGGCGCAGAAGGCGCCCGACATCAAGCTCTGCGTTTCCACCAACGGCCTGATGCTGCCCAGGCATGTCGAGGACCTGTGCCGCTACCACATCGACCACGTCACGATCACCATCAACTGCGTCGACCCGGATGTCGGTGCCCGGATTCATCCGTGGATCTTCTGGCAGAACCGGCGCGTCCGCGGACGACGGGCGGCGGCGATTCTCGTCGAGCAACAGCAACTCGGTCTGGAGATGCTCAGTGCGCGCGGCATCCTGGTGAAGGTGAACTCGGTGCTGATCCCCGGCGTCAATGATGCGCACCTGCCGGAAGTATCGCGGATCGTCAAGGCCAAGGGGGCCTTCCTGCACAATGTCATGCCGTTGATCGCCCGCCCCGAGCACGGCACGTTCTATGGCGTGATGGGCCAGAGGAGTCCGCAGCCGGCCGAACTCCAGGCCGTCCAGGATGCCTGCTCCGGCGACATGAACATGATGCGCCACTGTCGCCAGTGCCGCGCGGATGCGGTCGGCCTGCTCGGCGAGGATCGTGGCGCCGAGTTCACGCTCGACAGGATCGAGACCATGGACATCGATTACGAGGCAGCGATGGTCGTCCGCCGTGAGGTGCGCGCGGAGATTGCCGCCAGGCTGGCGGCAAAGCGCGCGAGGGGCCCGACGCCGGCTGTGTCACCGGCTGTGTCACGGGCGAACCCGCAGGTCGTCCACTTCCATCCCCGCGCAACGAAGCCCGCGGCCCCTGCCGGCCGACCGGTGCTGATGGCTGTGGCGGCGAGAAGTGGCCTCGTCGCCGGTCATTTCGGCCACGCCCGCGAGTTCCTGATCTACGAGGGCTCGGCTGCCGGCTGCCGCCTGATCGGCCACCGCAGGGTGGAGCCCTACTGCGCGGGTGCGGAGAGCTGCGGTGAAGCCGAGTCGGTGCTGGCGCGAACGATCGAGCTTCTGGTCGACTGCGAGGTGCTGTTGTGCGCGCGCATCGGCTACGAACCCTGGGGGCAGCTCGCAGCGGCCGGCATCCAGCCGAATGGCGAGCATGCCATGCAGGCGGTCGAGGAGGCGGTGATGGCCGTCTGGCAGCAGATGCTTGCTGCCGGCAAGCTGACCGTCGCCAGAACCGGCGCCAGGCGCGCCTGAGGAGCAGGGCATGGCCTTCACCATCGTCGCCAGTTGCATCAATTGCTGGGCCTGCGTGCCGCTTTGCCCAAATCAGGCGATTCAGGCCGAGCAGCCGCATTTCGTCATCAAGGCCGAGCGCTGTACCGAGTGCGTCGGCGACTTTGCCGCAGCGCAGTGCGCCAGCATCTGTCCGATCGAAGGGGCGATCATCGACGACCTCGGCAAGGCACTGAATCCGCCGGGGTCGCTGACCGGCGTTCTCCCCGAACGCTGGGCACTGGCGCAGGCCGAGATCGCGGCGCGCTGAGCCATGGCTCGGGTGACTTTCTTCGAGAAGAGCGGTTGCGCCGCCAACGCGCGCCAGAAGGCCCTGCTGCTCGCCGCCGGTCACGAGCTGGACGTTCGCGATCTGCGCCGCCACTACTGGAGCAATCTCCGCCTGCTCGAGTTCCTCGGCGACCTGCCAGTGGCGCAGTGGTTCAACCCGGCAGCACCGGCCGTGCGGTCGGGGGTGATCGTGCCGCAGGAGCTGGACGAGGCGACTGCGCTCGTCCTCCTGCGCAACAATCCGCTGCTGATTCGCAGGCCGCTGCTGCAGGTCGGGGACGAACGCCGGGTCGGTTTCGACGCGGCAGCGATCGACAGCTGGATCGGCCTGCGGCAAGTGCCGCCGGATGAGCTTGAAGGCTGCCGTTTGCGCCGATTCGCGGAGGACCGCTCTGCCGTGCCAGCGGCCAATGGCGGCAAAGCTGCTTGCTGCCGGGTCGAGCCAGCGACCGATGACAGTCCCGGCCACCCCTGACGGCGCCGTGCCCGTCGCCCCGCGAGTGCACTGGATCGGTGCGCTCGATCCCGACCTGCGGCGCTTCGACATCATCCTGCGCACCGCCAACGGCACCAGCTACAACGCCTATGCGGTGCGCGGCAGCCAGGGCGTGGCCATCATCGATACGGTCAAGATCGACTTCTCGGAAGCCTTCTTTGGCCGTCTGGAGTCAATCGCCGACTACGACGAAATCACCACCGTCGTTCTCAATCACCTTGAGCCGGATCACTCCGGCGCCCTGCCGGAACTGCTGCGGCGCGCCCGGCGCGCGACACTGCTGGTCTCGCCGCAGGCGCGTCTGATGCTGAACGGGCTTTTCGACCCGGCAGATCTGGCGGGCCGGGTCGCCTTCGTCGGCAGCGGCGACCGCGCCGATCTCGGCGATCGACAACTGCAGTTCCTCAACACGCCGTACCTGCACTGGCCGGATACCCAATGCACCTGGCTGGCGGCCGAAGGGATCCTGTTCTCGGCCGACTTCCTGGGTTGCCACTATTGTGACAGCCGTTTGTTCAACGACGCGGTCGGCGATTTCCGCTTCTCCTTCGACTACTACTACCGACACATCATGCGCCCGTTCGGCAGCTACGTGCGCGACGCGCTGGACCTGATCGAAGCGTTGCCGTTGCGCGTCGTCGCTCCCGCGCACGGCCCGATTCTGCGGCGCGATCCGCTCGAGTACGTCGCCCGCTACCGTGCGCTTGCCGCTCGCACCGTGTACGGAGCTGCGACCAAAACCCTGGCGGTCTTCTATGTCTCGGCCTACGGTGCCACGCGCCGCATGGCGGAAGCCGTCGTGGCCGGAGCCGAGTCCGCGTCGACTGCTGCCGGCGAAGTTCGCATCTCGCTGCATGACCTGGAAGGTGGCGAAGCAGCAGCCTTCGTCGACCTCATCGAGGAAGCCGATGCACTCGTTTTCGGCAGTCCGACGATCAACGGCGATGCGGTGAAACCGGTGTGGGATCTTCTCTCCTCGCTGACCGTCGTGGATCTCAAGGGCAAGCTGGGCGCGGCCTTTGGCTCGTATGGCTGGAGCGGCGAGGCGGTACCGATGATCGAAGAGCGCCTGCGCCGCCTGAAGCTGCGCGTTCCGCTGCCGGGTGTCCGGGCGCGCCTGGCGCCGACCGGCAACGACTTTGCCGCTTGCCATGATCTTGGCCGCGAGATTTCGCTTCAGCTGCTCGGTCGCCCGACGCCACGTACTTTCGATCTCGCACAGATCTCCTGATTCCCCATTCCATCCAGCGGAGAAACACCACATGCCCAAAGCCAGCATCACCTTTCAGGATATCGGCGTCACCGTCACCGTGCCCGCGGGCACCCGCCTGATCGAGGTGTCGGAAAAAGTTGGCGCAGGCATCGTTTACGGCTGCCGCGAGGGAGAGTGCTGTACCTGCCTGACCAGGATCGTTTCCGGTCATGAAAACCTCGCTGCCCCCTCGGTCCTCGAGCAGCAGGTGCTCAGGGACAACCTGGCGCCGCGCCGCCACCGCCTGGCCTGTCAGGCGCAGGTGCTGGGCGGTTGCCTGGTCGTCCAGCCCGCTTGAGCTTTCGTCGCACCCTTCAACACCCATCAGGAGCCTGCCATGCCCAACATCACCTTCTCCAGTCCGCTGCATCGGGACAAGACGGTCTACGCCGTCGCCGGCAGCCATACCCAGACCATTCTGAAGCTTGCCAGGGACAATCATGTCCCGATCGATTTCTGCTGTGGTGATGGCGAGTGCGGGACCTGCCTCGTCAAGGTCAGCAGCGTCGACAAGGCCAGCCACAACAAGTACGGCCATATGGGCGGTCCGCTCAACGCCCGCGAGGTCGCAGTCCTCAGGGAACTGGGCAAGATCAAGCAGTCGCAGATCGAGCAGATGTACGTCGATGACCTGCCGCCGACAGAATGGCGTCTCGCTTGCCAGTACATCGTCCGCGACGAGGACATCCTGGTCGAATACCCGAGCCGCTGACCCTGTCACCGGTCGGCTGGTCGACCGGTCGCGCGCATTGTCGCGAGCAGGCCGGTCCTCGTATGCCGATCGCCGTCGGACGGTTGCGCCGGCGACTCAGCTGGCTGCGGCACGGCCAGCGGCGCCAGCGCAGCCGCCTTGACGATCACGGAGCACCTGCGCCGGCAGAGACGCCGTTCCCTGCCGTTCGCTCCAGCGATCAGGGCCGAACCAGCGGTCCGACTGCCGCGTCGTGCGGCGGGTCGGACAGGATCATGCGCTCGGCATCACGATCGAGGCGCACGCCGAGCAGGAGATGGCGCCTGCCGCGGCGGTGCGCCTTGACGAACAGGCGCACGGCAAAGCCACCCATCAGCCCGGTCATGCAATCCACCTAGTCGGCGGTGAAGGCGACGCAACGCCGTGAGTCCGACATTCATCGCGACGCGAGAGAACCCGTTCCTCAGCTTCGGCAGCATTGGCCGTCCACCATGCATGGCCAGGAGCAGTTGCTCGCCGGTGGCGGGGATGGCACGGCCGCCGACGAGCGAGCTCACATCGGCGAGAACGCCCGGCCCGAGGCAGGGGATGATGCCGACGGCGGCGAGGCCGGATCGCCAGTAGGCCAGGAGAGCGCTTGAGGGGATGGTCCGCATGGACCGTTCGCCGCGTCAAGGCAGCCGTTCCAATCAAGCAGCGAGCCGGACCAGCGAGCAGGCTGACGACCGTGCGCCGGCTGCAGCGAGCGAATGGGGCGACGGGATCAGCGCGTGATCGCCGGCCGGGCAGGGCGCGGCAGCGGCGGCGAGATCCCGCCGTCCTTGTCGGGAGCGCGACAAAGATTCGCGGGAATGTCCGACATCGGCGTTTCCCCGGCCCGCTCCAGAATCGCTGCAGGCCTTGCCACGTCAAGGTTTCAGCGGCCCCGCCGCGAACTGGCACGCTCTGTGCACAAGCCTTGTCAGGAGCGCGGGATTCTTCCTTGCTTCAGCGGATTTCAACGCAGGACTTCAACAAGGAGATTGCATCATGGCAAAACTTCGTCAGGCCGCCATTTACGGCAAGGGCGGGATCGGCAAGTCCACGACGACCCAGAACCTGGTCGCCGCGCTGGCCGAGATCGGCAAGAAGGTGATGATCGTCGGCTGCGACCCGAAGGCCGACTCGACGCGGCTGATCCTGCACAGCAAGGCGCAGAACTCGGTCATGGGCCTGGCCGCCGAGGCCGGGTCGGTTGAGGACCTCGAACTCGAGGATGTGATGTCGGTCGGTTACGGCGGCATCAAGTGCGTCGAATCCGGCGGCCCCGAACCGGGCGTCGGCTGTGCCGGTCGCGGCGTGATCACGGCGATCAATTTCCTCGAGGAGGAGGGTGCCTACGACGAGGACCTCGAGTTCGTCTTCTACGATGTGCTCGGCGACGTCGTCTGCGGCGGCTTCGCGATGCCGATCCGCGAGAACAAGGCGCAGGAAATCTACATCGTCTGCTCGGGCGAGATGATGGCCATGTACGCCGCCAACAACATCGCCAAGGGCATCGTGAAGTACGCCAACTCCGGCGGCGTGCGCCTCGCCGGCCTGATCTGCAACAGCCGCAACACCGACCGCGAGGACGAGCTGATCATGGCGCTGGCCGCCAAGCTGGGCACCCAGATGATCCACTTCATCCCGCGTCACAACATCGTCCAGCACGCCGAGATCCGCCGCATGACGGTGATCGAGTACGACCCGACGGCGCCGCAGGCCGAGGAGTACCGCACGCTGGCGAGGAAGATCGTCGACAACAGGAACTTCGTCATCCCGACGCCGGTGACGATGGACGAACTCGAGGAACTGCTGATGGAGTTCGGCATCCTGCAGGCGGACGACGAGTCGATCATCGGCAAGACCGCTGCCCAGCTGGCGGCCGAGCAGGCTGAAGCGCTCGCCGCTGCCTGAGCCGCCTGGATTGCGCCATACCGTCTCAACCCGCGGCTGCCGCGCACAGATGAGTGCCGGCAGCGCAAAAGGAGAAGCAGGATGTCTGAGTTGACCCGTGAAGAAACCGAGGCCCTGATTCAGGAGGTACTCGAGGTTTACCCCGACAAGGCCAGGAAGGACCGCGCGAAGCACCTCGCGGTCAACGACCAGTCGATCGAACAATCGAAGAAATGCATCACGTCCAACCGCAAGTCGCTGCCCGGTGTGATGACCGTGCGCGGCTGTGCCTACGCCGGTTCCAAGGGGGTGGTCTGGGGTCCGATCAAGGACATGATCCACGTCTCGCACGGTCCCATCGGCTGCGGCCAGTATTCGCGTGCCGGCCGCCGCAACTATTACGTCGGCACCACCGGCGTCGACACCTTCGGCACCATGAATTTCACCTCCGACTTCCAGGAGAAGGACATCGTCTTCGGTGGCGACAAGAAGCTGGCCAGGCTGATCAGCGAGATCGAGACGCTGTTTCCCCTGCACAAGGGCATTTCGGTGCAATCCGAGTGCCCGATCGGCCTGATCGGCGACGATATCGAGGCGGTCTCGAAGAAAGCCGCCAAGGAAATCGACAAGCCGATCGTTCCGGTGCGCTGTGAAGGCTTCCGTGGCGTCTCGCAGTCTCTCGGGCACCACATCGCCAACGATTCGATCCGCGACTGGGTCCTCGACAAGCGCGATGGCCAGCCGTTCGCAGCCACCCCCTACGATGTTTCCATCATTGGCGACTACAACATCGGCGGCGATGCCTGGGCGTCGCGCATCCTGCTCGAGGAGATGGGCCTGCGCGTGGTCTCGCAGTGGGCTGGCGACGGTACGCTGGCGGAGATCGAAATGACGCCGAAGGTCAAGCTCAACCTTCTGCACTGCTACCGCTCGATGAATTACATCAGCCGCCACATGGAGGAGAAGTACGGTATTCCCTGGCTGGAATACAACTTCTTCGGTCCGACCAAGATTGCCGAGTCGCTGCGGGCCATTGCCGCCCACTTCGATGATCACATCAAGGAAGGCGCCGAGCGCGTGATCGCCAGGTACCAGCCGACTATGGAGGCGGTGATCGCCCACTACAAGCCGCGCCTGCAGGGCAAGACGGTGATGCTCTACGTCGGTGGCCTGCGACCACGGCACGTCATTGGCGCCTACGAGGACCTGGGCATGCAGGTCATCGGCACCGGCTACGAGTTCGCGCACAACGACGATTATGACCGCACGATCAAGGAAATGGGCAACGCGACGCTGCTCTACGACGATGCCACCGGCTTCGAACTGGAAGAGTTCATCAAGCGGATGAAGCCCGACCTGGTCGGTTCCGGCATCAAGGAGAAGTACGTCTTCCAGAAAATGGGCATCCCGCTGCGCCAGATGCACTCGTGGGACTACTCGGGTCCGTACCACGGTTACGACGGCTTCGCCATCTTCGCCCGCGACATGGACATGGCGATTTCCAACCCGTGCTGGAGCAAGCAGACGCCACCGTGGAAGAAGCAGCCGGAGTCGGGCGATTCGGCCGCACCGAGTGAAGCAGGCGAGTTGAAGAAGGTCGCCTGAAAGAATTTCCCTCAAGTGGTGTCCGCGTCCACAGATGGGTGGCGCGGCCAAAGGAGATGAAGATGCAAGCTGTAGACGATATCAAGCCCTGCTACCCGCTTTTCGGCGAAGCGGACTATCAGGCCTCGTTGAAGAACAAGCGGGACGGCTGCGAAGAGCGCCATCCCCCGGAGAAGGTGCAGGAGATCTTCCTGTGGACCACCAGCGCGGAATATCAGGAGCTGAACTTCAAGCGCGAGGCGCTGACCGTCGATCCGGCCAAGGCCTGCCAGCCGCTCGGCGCCGTCCTCTGTGCGCTGGGTTTCGAGAAGACGCTGCCCTACGTCCATGGCTCGCAGGGGTGCGTCTCCTACTTCCGCACCTATTTCAATCGTCACTTCAAGGAGCCGATTTGCTGCGTCTCGGATTCGATGACCGAAGATGCCGCGGTATTTGGCGGCCAGAAGAACATGTTCGACGGCCTCGAGAATGCCCGTGCGATCTACAAGCCGGAAATGATCGCGGTATCGACCACCTGCATGGCGGAAGTCATCGGTGACGACCTCAATGCCTTCATCAACAACGCCAGGAAGGAAGGGCACGTGCCGGACGACTTCCCGGTCCCCTTTGCGCACACGCCGTCTTTCGTCGGCTCGCACGTCACCGGCTGGGACAACATGTTCGAAGGCATCATGCGCTCGTTCACGCTGAACCACATGGCCGACAAGGCGCCAGGCAAGAACGGCAAGCTCAACTTCGTTCCCGGCTTCGAGACCTATCTCGGCAACTTCCGGGTCATCAAGCGAATGATGGCCGAGATGGACGTCGAGGCGACGCTGCTCTCCGACCCGACCGAGGTGCTCGACACGCCCGCCGACGGCGAGTTCCGGATGTACGCCGGCGGCACGACGCAGGATGAGATCAAGGACGCGCCGAACGCCATCAGCACCGTCCTGCTGCAACCATTCCAGTTGGACAAGACGAAGAAGCTGGTCGAGAACACCTGGAACCACGAGGTGCCCATGCTCAACATCCCGATGGGTGTCGACTGGACCGACGACTTTCTGATGAAGGTCTCCGAACTGACCGGCAAGCCGATCCCGGAATCGCTGGCCAAGGAACGCGGCCGTCTGGTCGACCTGATGTCCGATTCGCACGCCTGGCTGCATGGCAGGCGATTCGCTCTCTACGGCGACCCGGACTTCGTCATGGGGATGGTCAAGATCCTCTTCGAGTGCGGTGCCGAACCGACGCACGTCGTCAGCCACAACGGCAGCAAGCGCTGGCTGAAGACGATGGAGAAAATGTTCTCGGAAAGCCCGTTCGGGGTCAACGCCAAGGCCTGGACCGGCATCGACCTGTGGCACCTGCGCTCGCTCTGCTTCACCGACAGGCCGGATTTCCTGATCGGCAACAGCTACGGCAAGTTCATCCAGCGCGACACGCTGCACAAGGGCAGGGAATTCGAGGTGCCGTTGATTCGCATCGGCTTTCCGCTGTTCGACCGTCATCATCTGCATCGCCAGACGACCATGGGCTACGAGGGGGCGATGCAGGTGGTCACGACACTGGTCAATGCGGTGCTCGAGCGGCTCGACCAGGAGACGATGGGCATGGGTACCACCGACTACAACTTCGATCTGGTGCGCTGAGTGCGCTGAACCAGCCCGACGGGGACGTTCGCCGTTCCCGTCGCCAACTGCAAGAGGAAGTTTCATGGCCAACATCATGGTCCGCAAGACGGCTGTCGGTACCTATTCGTTCTACCTGCCGAAGCGTGATCTCGAGGACGCCATCGTCGCGATGGAGTTCGACAGCTCCGACAAGTGGGGTGGCGAGATCCGGCTCAACAACGGCGGCACCTACTACATTGAACCGCAGGCGCTGCCTGCACGCTTCCCGATCTCGCTGCGCGCCAGGCGACTGGATGCAGCGGAGTAGGCCATTCAACGGAGAGTGACATCATGGCAATGAAGATCATCCAGGCCGAGTGCACCTCGTGCGGCGACTGCAAGCCGGTCTGCCCGACGAACTCGATCACCAGCAAGGGCGGCATGTACCGGATCAATGCCGACACGTGCACCGAGTGCGACGACCAGTTCGACTCGCCTCGGTGTCTCGATGCCTGTCCGGCAGGCGAATCCTGCATCGTCTTCGCCTAGGCTCGAGGGAGGCTCCGATGGCGCAGTCGATTGGCCGTGAAGCGGCTCTACGCGTCGCGCTCGCTGCTCGCGAGCTGGGCATCGTGTCGGCCAGGGAACTGGTCTCGGCGTTGGCTGAGCGACTGGAGTTGCCGTTGACCGAGGCCAAACTCGCCACCGTCACGGTGGCTGATCTGCAGCTGATGCTGCAGGGGGATGAAGTGATCGTGACCGACGTGGCGCGGGAGCAACTGAAGCAGGCCGTGCGCATGCTGTGGGGCGAGGACATCGTCGACAGCGACCTGCCGCCGGTGGCGAGCTACGCCGCCGGCGACATGCCGGGATCGATCCGCGTCGCCTGCGCGTCGAACCGCGGGCAGTTGCTCGACGGGCACTTTGGCTCGTGCGAGCGCTTTCTGGTCTATCAGGTCTCCCCGGACGAGGTGCGGCTGATTGCCGTGCGGCCGACGGTGGCCGCGGATCACGCCGCGGATCGCAACGTCGCGCGTACCGCGCTGATCAATGATTGCCAGATCGTCTATGTGCAGTCGATCGGTGGCCCGGCGACGGCCAAGGTCGTCCGCACCGGCATCCACCCGGTCAAGGTGGCGAGTCGCGGGAACGCAGGCGGCGACGCCCTGCAGGCGCTTGCTCAACTGCAGCGGGCACTGCGACATCCACCGCCGTGGCTGGCCCGGATCATGGGCGTCGAAGCCGGTTCGCTGGCCCGCTTCGTGGCGGACCTCGTTGTCGAGGACGCATGAAAGCCACCGGGAATGAATAGCACCCCGGACTGGCAGGAACTGTCTCGCCGGGTCGCCGAGCTGTGCGTACGAACGCCTGCCACCGCCGGGCCCGAGATGCTGGCCAGGGACCTGGCGGTACTGGCTCCCGGGCTGACCTTTCGCCAGGTCCTGTCGCGCGGCGGCTGGTACCGCCTGGGTGGTGTCGTTGACGCGAACCATGTCCGCCTTTCGGACAATCTCGAAACCTGGGCCGAGCAGCAACTGGCGGCCCACGACGACGACATGGGTGCCCTCTGCGACGACTGCGCCGAACGCGGTCTGCGGGCGACACGACTCACCGGGCGCACGCGTTACTTTGTCGCCGCGACCGGCAGCGGCGCCACTGATTTCGTTCAGATCGAAATCGAGGAACTGCAGGAGGTCGTCTGTCATCCACTGTACGCGGCCGAGAACCTGCCATCGGGAATCGAGGAACTGATCGATCCGCGCGGCGCCGACGTCACCTGCTGTGCCGGCACCGAACCGATCGGCTCACCGTTCCTGGTCCTGCGCCGGCTGACGCCGGTCGCCGCCTTTCTTGCCCGCATGCGTGCGCAGAAGCCCGAAGCGCAGCCGATTCATCGTTTCGTCGAGGCATGGGAAGCCAGCAGCGCCAGCGCGGCGACGCAGTTTTCCAACCACTGGGTGATTGCCGTACGCGAGCATCTCGACCATTACCGGCAGGCCGTACTGCACGCCACGCCGGTGGCCGCACTGAACGGTGCGGCACCCAGGTTCGCCGCCACCTTCGGCATGCAGGGGCTGGCATTGCATCGGGCGATGGCCCGCTACGACAGGGCCGCAGGTTTCCCGATGGCCTGGTTCTTCCACATGCTGACCGTCCGCAGCGCGCCCTACGCTCTGGCCAATGCCGTGATCAACGACGTCGAGGCCGGTTTCCACTACCTTCCAAGTCGCGACATACAGGTCGTCAAGCAGTGGCTCTGCCAGCCCTACACCTGCTGATGGCGCTGCCGTCAACGGAACTGCGCCTTGCGGCAGGAAATCCGGATCGATGGCCGGAAGACGGTGAGGCGGCGGGTGGGCCGCTACCGTGTCGCCCGCTCCTCCGGCAGCGAGACGAAACCGACACGCTGCAGGCCGGAACGGACGGCGATCGCCAGCACCCGCGCGACGCGCTCGTAGTGCACGTGGCGGTCGGCGTGCAGGTGGAATTCGGGCTGCGGCGCCTGCCGGCCGGCGGCATCACAGCGTTCGGTCAGTTGTTCGAGCGTCAGCGGCTCGCCGTTCCAGTACAGCGCGCCGTCCTCGCGCACCGCCAGCTCGACGCGCTCGTCGCGGGTCACGTTGACCTGGCTCGACGCCTGCGGCAGGTCGATCTTCACCGCATGCGTCAGCAGCGGCGCGGTGACGATGAAGATCACCAGCAGTACCAGCATCACGTCGACCAGCGGCACGACGTTCATGTCGGCGCGTGGCGCCGCCTGGCGCTGGCGGCGGAAGCGGCAGTCGCTCATGGACCGGCAGCGGGCGCCTGCGCGGCAGCGGCATCGGCGGCGATGCCCTTCACCGTCAGCAGCACGTAGAGCTCGTGCGCAAAGCCTTCGAGGCGCGCCAGCCACAGGCGGTTGCGGCGGTTGAAGGCGTTGTGGGCAAGCACCGCCGGAATCGCCACCGCCAGGCCGAGCGCGGTCATGATCAGCGCCTCGCCGACCGGTCCGGCGACCTTGTCGAGCGTTCCCTGGCCCGACAGCCCGATCTGCACGAGCGCATGGTAGATCCCCCAGACGGTACCGAACAGCCCGATGTACGGCGCCGCCGAGGCGGCGGAGGCGAGCATCGTCAGGCCATACTCGGCGGCAGCCGCCTCGTCGTCGATGACGTGGCCGAGCCGCCGGCTGAGGTATTCGGCGAAGCCGCCTGCCGCCGCCAAGCTGACGTCGCCGCTGTCGGCGAGCGCGTCGAGCCCCTCGGCAGCCAGGCGCGCGAAGGCGTGATCGCACGCCTCGTCCTGCAGGCGGCGTCGCAGGTCTTCGCTGCGGCTGCTCCAGAAGCGCGCAAGAAAGGCCTTCGCCCGTCGCTGCGCGAAATGGCTGGCCAGCGAGCGGCTGATGATCAGATACCAGCTTGCCAGCGACAGGAGCAGCAGGACGAGCAGGACCAGCCGGCCGACGAGGTCGGCCTGCGAGAGGAAATGGGCCACACCGAAGCCATCAACGAACTGTGACTGCACGATTCGGAATCCAGGAAAGGTTGTCTGCCTGCGGCAGGGGAAGCGCGACGAAGGAGGCGGGAGGGCCGCATTCCAACCGCGGAGGCGTGCCGCGACGTGGCCGCGCAACGCCCCGCCGGGCGTGTCGGGCCGCGGTCGTCGGTGCCTGACGTCACTGCAGGACAAAGCGGAAAGGCTGCAGCGCAACGGCGCGCGCGCCACGACCGAAGCCCGGCGGCACACTGCAGCGCCAGCTCCTGACCGCTGCCAGCGCGGCGTCGTCGAGCCGTTGATGGCCGCTGCCGTGTTCGACCCGCGCCGCGGCGACGCTGCCGTCCTCGCCGAGTTCGACCCGCACGATGACTTCGCCGGTCTCCTCCAGCCGCCGCGACAGCGGCGGATAGGCGGGGGCTGGCCGGTGGTGACAGACGACCGACAACTCGGACCCCAGGGCCACCGGTCCCCGTTGCACCGGAGGCGTCGCTGCCGCAGCCGCTGCCGGCGCGTCGACGACCACGGGGTGTTGCTCGGCGGTGGCTGCCATGACCGCCGCTGCGCTCGCCTGCGGCGGCGTCACCAGCAGCGTCTGGCGTGGCGGCGGTCGCTGGCGTGGCGTCGCGGGCTTGCCCGGCGGCTGCGGACGATGCGGCTCGGCCGGCAGCGGAACGCGCGGCGGCGTCAACGTCGGCGCAACGAAGTCGACCTGCAGCATCCTCACTTCGGCGTGTGCCGCGAGGAGACGGTGCGTCCACAGGCCATAGGCTGCCGCGACGTGGATGACGGCGACGACGCCGAGCGCGAGCATCGCTTCGCGAGGCCTCCGACGCGGGCCGGCAGCGGGTGAACCCGGCCGCCAGCCAGTCGCGGACACCGCCATCACGGGCGATGGTCGATGCGGCGACGCGCCGCCACCTACAGCTTGAAGCTGACGCCGGTATAGACCGAACGGCCCATTCCGGGAACCGCGATGCCCCAGGGTATCGCGTTGATCATCATCGTCGTTCCCTGGCCGGTGTAGGCGCCGCCGAGCGGCAGGTAGTAGAGCTTGTCGAAGACGTTGTCGATGCCGAAGTCGAGACGTGCCTGCTTCCACGAGTAGCTGGCGCGCAGGTTGAGCAGGCCGTAGCCTGGTGTGCCGATCTCGTTGCGCACGTCGGACAGGTGGTCCTTCGACGTCGCACCGACGAACTCGAGCGCGTTGTCCCAGCCGCCAAGACGGTGAGTAAGCGTCAGTCGGGCGTTGAACGGCATGATGTTGTACAGGCCGTCGCCGGTGTCGCGGTTCTTGCCGTAGGTGTAGGAGACGACTCCGTTCAGCCCGAAGTTGCCGTAGCTCGAGCTGGCCAGCGGCAACTCGCCGGAGAGGTCGATGCCGTAGAGCTCGGCCGACTGGTTCGCGTACTGCAGGACGACGAACTGGTTGGTCGTCGTCGCGTTCGGCGGCTGACAGGTGGTGTTGTTGTTGCAGCGGATCGCGTCGATGTAGTCCTTGACCCGCGTGTAGTACGGCGTCGCCCGCAGTTGCCAGCTGCGGTCGCTCGCATGCCAGTCGACCGATGCCGAGACCGTGTACGCGACCTCCGGATCGAGGTCGATGTCGCCGTAGTAGCCGTTGCCGTCGCCGGCGAAGTTGTTCATCACCGCCGCCATCGACCAGGTCGACCAGGTGTAGCGCTCGTACAGGTTCGGCGAGCGCGTCTTGCGCGCGACACCGACTTCGAGGTCGGTCTGGGCGTCGAGCACGTAGCGGGCGAGGGCGGTGAGATCCCAGTTGTTGTCGCTCCGCTTGCGATCCTGCGCGTTGAACGCAGCGGCATCGGCCTGCTGGTTGCTGTATATCCGCATCGGCATCATGCCCATCATCATGGTCGTGAAGTTGATGTTCGGGTTGTAGCCCTGCACCGAACCGGCATCCGTCGTGACGCGCTCGTAGCGGACGCCGACCAGGGTCGTCCACTGCGCGTCGAGTCGCGATTCCCATTCACCGAAGATGCCGAAGCGGTCGCGCGTACCATCGTTGATGTTGTCGAAGGTCAGCGGCCACATCGCGCTTCCGGACGCCGGCCAGTAATCGTCGAGGCGGTAGTGCTGGTAGAGGCCGCCGGTACGCAGCAGGTCGTTGGCGCCAAGATTGATGTCGGCACGCAGGGTGACACCGCTGGTGTTGCTGTCGGTCTTCATCGGCATGCCGGCAGCGCAGGTTGCGCTGATCGGCGAGCATGGCAGGCCCGTTGGTGAAGCCATGCCGTAGTAGAAGCGCTTGTCGGGACCGAAATCCATCAGATGGTCGACCGTCTCGTAGTAAGCACGGGCGTCGAGTTGACCCCAGTCGAACTGCCCGCGATAGTGCAGGTTGAAGCGGTTCTGAGTGTTGCCCAGCATGTCCATCCGCTGGTTCGGGAACAACTGCTCCGGAATGTCCTGGTACGCATACTTGAACTCCACGAGGTGGTCGCTCTGCCGGTAGGCGAGCCCGAACTGGTAGTTGTGCGTCTCGTAGGCCGTCGAGCCGACCTCGTCACGCGCCAGCGTGCGTCCCGGATTGCCGGTCGCGGTGAAGTTCCTGAAGTTGCCACCGGCGGTGTAGTTGTCCGCCTTCGCGGTCGTGGCACTGAAGTTGGCGCTGAGGTTCTCGTTGGCGACGACGGCCGACAGGTTCCCACCCCAGGCATTGCCGTTGCTGCGGTAGAACCCTCCGACCTCGCCGCCGAGCAGCGGGCTCTGGCCTGCTGCCGCGAAACGTGGTGCCAGCGATTCGGCGATGATCGTACCGCCGATGCTGTCGCCGCCGAGGCTGACCGGCGTGACGCCGGGAATGACGCGCAGCTTGCTGACGCCGTTCGGGTCGAGATACGAGAGCGGCGGGTTCATGTGGTTCGGACACGAGGCGATCAGGTCCATTCCGTCGACGAGGATGCGGTTGCGGTCGTCGGCGAGGCCGCGGATCACCGGCAGGCTCGACACCCCGCCGGCGCCCTGCAACTGGACGCCAGGGACATCGCGCAGCAGGCTCGCGGTGTCGCTGGTCGCCGGGCGCAGGGCGCGCATCGCTTCTTCGTCGACGCGGCTCGCGACCGGCAGCGGCTGGGGGCGGCTCTCCTCGACGACCACCGGTGCGAGCTGTGCCGGCCGCTCGGCGCCGGCGGCAGCGCCCGCCCCGTCGGCGGCGGCTGCGGGCAGCATGCCGCTGGCTCCGAAAGCAGCGATCAACGAGGCCATACGACTGATCCGGAACTTCATTTCCCCACTCCTCCCGATGGACGTCCATCGGCGCCGGATTCTGGCAGAAGCGGGTGGGGCACGGAATGCGACACATTGTCGCGGATCGTGCCGGACGGCCGCCGCGGGCGCAGCGGCCAACTACCACGTTGGGGGGCGGCGGCAGCGGGCCGGCGCGACGTCCCGCCGGCCAGGCGTTGCCCTGCCTGCCCGCCCGCTCACTGCCCGGGTGCCGGGGACAGGCTCGCGGCGGTGTCTCCGAGTGTCAGCAGCGCGTCGATCACTACCCGGACGCGCGGCGGCACGAGCCGGCCCGACGGGTAGACGACGCTGATCGGCTCCGCCGGTGCCCGGCACGAGGACAGCACCTCGACGAGACGGCCACTGGCGATCTCGTCGGCGACCATGTAGTCGGGTACCTGCACGAGGCCGAGGCCGAGGCAGGCGCCGTGGACAGTGCCTTCCCCGTCGTTGACCTGCACCCGCGATCGCGGGTCGAGTTCGCGGCGTGTGCCGCCGCTGGCGAAAACCCAGCTGCGCAAGCGACCACTCGTCGGCAGCCGGTGCACGACCGCCTGGTGTCGTGCGAGATCGTCGATCGTCCGCGGGACGCCGTGCTCGCGCAGGTAGCCCGGGCTGGCGCAAAGGAGCAGCGCCTGTTCGCTGAAACGCCGAGCAACCAGTCGTGAGTCGCTGAGCGCGCCGACACGCACCGCCAGGTCAATGCCGTCCCGGATCAGATCGGTGTAGCTGTCGTGCAATCGCAGGTCGAGCTGCAGTGCCGGGTAACGCTCGAGCAGCCGCGCAAGCACGGGCAGCAGCACACGACGGCCGTAAACGATCGGCAGATCGACGCGCAGCAGTCCAGCGGGTGCCGTGCGCGTGCCGGCGGCTTCGGACTGCAGTGCCTCGACCTCTTCGAGGACGCGCCGGCAGCGCTCGAACAGGCGCTCGCCGTCGGCAGTCGGGCGCACCTGTCGGGTCGTCCGATGAAAGAGCTTGACGCCCAGTGAGTCCTCGAGTCGGACAACGGCCTTGGCCAGGGTCGACGGAGCGGTTCCCAGCTTGCGCGCGGCAGCGGCGAAGCTGCCGTGCTTGACCGTTTCGGCGAAGGCGATCAGCTGCTGCAGACCGTGCATGGCGGGAACCCGTGAATTGAGGATGTTTTGTCTCCAATGTTACGGCATTCCGGATGATTCCGTTCCGATGCATTTGCGCGCATGCTTCGTCGCACGCTCGCGCCGCGGGCCGCAAGGTGTCGAATGAACCAAGGTTCTCGTCCATCGATCAGGAGAAGACTCATGCATGTTCACCCGCAGACCCCACCAACCGCCACCCCGATTCCCGGCATCGCCCACAGCACCTGGGCCGGCCGCGCGCAGGGCCTGACGCAGCTCAGTCTCTGGCGGCAGAGCATTGCGCCCGGGTGTGCCACGCCGCCGCACCGGCACGACTGCGACGAGATCGTCCTCTGCCTGTCCGGTAGCGGCGAACTGCTCATTGCCGGAGCGGTACACCAGTTCGTCGCCGGGCAGACGATCACCGTGCCGCGCGACGCCCCGCACCGGATTGAGGCCGTCGGCGCAGAGCCACTGGAGATCATTGCCGTGCTGGCCGCGTCGCCGGTCGCGGTGTTCCTTCCCGACGAGCAGCTCCTCGAACTGCCGTGGCCCAGTTGACCGACGCCAGCGATCGGCTCCCGGACGACTCAGGTGGCGCAGCAGACAGGAGGCGAAGGCGGTCCGGCCGCCTCCTGCTGGCGATCAGGCCCGCTGCGGGCTTATCATTGATTCCTCGCCAGATCCTCAGTCATCGACAGGACGTGCCATGCAGCCATTGCTCCGGATACTGTTCAGCCTCTTCCTCCTCATCTTCGCACCGGTCGCCGTCGCAGCCGACGGCGACCCGCATGCCGCCGACCGGCAGGCGCTGATCAAGCTGTTCCGCGAGATGGAGGCGGCGATCAACGCGCAGGATGTCGAACGGATGGTCGCCCAGATGCACCCGCAGGTGACGGTCACCTGGCTCAACGGCGAGGTGTCGCGCGGCCATGACGAGGTGCGCGCCTACTACCACAAGATGGTCAAGGGCGAGAAGCGGATTCTCGACCGCTACCTGACGACCGCCAGGCTCGGCAACCCGGCGCGCTTCTTCGGCAACGGCGAGGTGGCGGTGGCCGACGGGACGATGGTGGACCAGTTCTTTCCCGTCGCCCGTGGACCGTTCTCGCTCGACTCCAACTGGACTTCGACCTCGGCGAAGGTGGGTGACCGTTGGCAGGTGGTTTCGCTGCACCTGTCGGCAAACGTGTTCACCAACTCGCTGCTCGCCGAGGCGGAGCGGGCGATCTGGTATGTCGGGGCGGGCGCCGGCGTCGGCGGTCTGCTGCTCGGCTGGCTGCTCGGTCGTCGGCGACGGCGCTAGCGCGGCTCCCCGTTCAGGGGCTCCAACCGCAGCGCAGCAGGTAGTAGAAGGCCGGTGCCGACAGGCAGAGCGAGTCGAGCCGGTCGAGCATGCCGCCGTGACCGGGAATCAGCGTCCCCCAGTCCTTGATGCCGCGCTGCCGCTTCTGCACCGAGAGCAGCAATCCGCCGACGAAACCGAGGACGCCGAGCAGCAGCGAGGCGAGTGCCGCGCCGGCCGGGGTGAACGGTGTCAGCGGCGCCAGCCAGGCGCCGAGCGCGCAGGCGCTGAGGAGGCCGCCGACGGTGCCCTCGACGGTCTTCGCCGGCGACAGGCGGGGAGCGATCGGATGCCGTCCGAGCAGCTTGCCCCAGAGGTACTGCAGGACGTCGCCGACCTGCACGACGAGCAGCAGGAAGACGAGCAGCCACGCATTGCGTTCCCCGCCCTCGGCGCCGCCGGGCAGCGTCAGCAGTGCCGGAACGTGCGAGATGCCGTAGACGCAGAACAGCAGGCCGGCCTGCAGCGGCCCGATGCCTGCCGGCGGCTTGCCGGTGGCGCGGCGCAGCCGTTCGCAGAGCGGCAGGACGAGCAGGACGCAGAGCGGGATCAGGCTGCCCCACAGCGGGCCGGGAGCACCGAAGAGCAGCAGATACTGCAGCGGCACGACGATGCCGAGGCTCAGCCAGCGCAGCCCTCGCGGCAGCGCGGCACCGGTTTCGCCGGCGAGGAACTCGCGCAACGCGACCAGGGAGGCGAGGGCAAACAGCAGGATGACGCCCGGCCGTCCGGCGAGCAGCGCCAGGCCGACGGCGATGGCGATCAGCCACCAGCCGTCGATGCGCCGGTTGAGATTGTCGAGCAGCGCATGTGGCTGCCGGCGGGCCAGCCGCAGCCGGAGCAGGCGGGCAACCAGCGTGGCCAGCAGCAGGACGCCGACGATGCCGCCAGTCATTCGCCAGGCGGCGTCAGGCAGCTGCGGCAGCAGGTGGGCGTCGGGCCAGTCCATGTGCGCTTGCCGCGTTGCGTCAATCGCCCGCCATGGCTGCCGGCGGCTGCCGCCGCTGCCAGTCGGCGAGGGCAGCGATTTCCGGGGCGCCGAGGACTATCGCCGGTCGCGCGCGTTGCACCAGGGCGACGGCTTCGCCGGCGTTGGCGGCCTGGCCGCTGCGCAACAGCCAGGCAGCGACGACGAGCGCGCTGCGTGCCAGGCCGAGCGCGCAGCAGACGAGGACCGGACCGCTGGCGAGCGCGCGCTGCAGGTGTGTCAGCGCGTCGTCGATCTGGTCGTCGTCGGGCGTCACCAGGTCGAGCATCGGCACGCTGGCGTGCGCCACGCCGGGGCTGCTGCAGGGCAGCTCGGCGCACACATCGACGACCGTCGTCACCGGCAGGACGCGCAGATCCGCAGCACTGGGCAACCGACCGAGCAGGACTCCGGGGACAACGACATCGGCCACGGCGAGCCGGCGCGTCCACCAGCAGCGGTTGAGCCAGGCGCCGACCAGGTAGGGGCCGAGCAGGCAGCGCACGGCGACGGGCATCGAGCCGTCGTCGCGCTTGCCGAAGGCCCGGCCATCGAGCAGCAGGTAGATCGCTGCCACCATCGCCAGCGACGCCGCCGGCCAGAGCAGCCAGAGCCAGCCGCCGCCGGCCAGCGCGGCGACGCTGCCGAGGGCGAGCACCGCGGCGGCGTAGGCCAGCGACAGCCGGCGTCGCCGCCGATCGCGGCTGGGTCGCAGATGTCGGAGCGGCGAGCCACCCGCGTCCGGAAACAGCCAGATGGCGAGGCAGCCGAGCCAGAGCCCGGTCGGGATATCGAAGAAGTGATGCTGCCAGGTGGTCAGCACCGAGACTCCGATGAGCAGCGCGATGCCATGGACGGCGCCATGCCACCGCCGCGGGACGACCCGCAGATACGGCGCCAGGAGGACGACGAGCAGGGCGATGTGCAGCGACGGCGCCTGGTTGTACGGCTGGTCGAAGCTCGTCAGCAGATCGAACAGCCAGCCGAAGGCACCGTCGACGGCTCCGCGGTCGAAGGTCACGCGCAGCGGGAAGACGAGAAAGCAGCCGATCGCGATCACCTGCGTCGCCAGCAGGCGGCAGGCGTGCGTGTCGAGTTCGCGGCGCGTCCGGCAGAGCAGCAGCGAGAGGCCGTAGAGCAGGTCGATCAGCCAGTAGGGGACGATCGTCCAGGGCAGCAGCGGGATGTGTCGCTCCCAGTCGAAACGGATGAAGCCGACATCGCCGCGCTGGCCGCTGACCCAGGTGGCGAAGCCGTAGCTGGCGAAGAAAAACGGCCCGAGCAGCAGGAGCCAGGCGATCGCCCGTCGCCACGGACGGCGCCCGGCGGCGCCGGCAGCGTCGGCACGCAAGGGCGACGCCTGCGCGGAGTTCAATCGCGCCGGGCCAGCGAGACGCTGAACATTCCCCAGTCGTCGATCCACTGCGCCAGCTTGCTGAAGCCGGCGATCCGCACCAGTTCGTCGATCTCCGCCTGCGTTCGCCGGCGCATGATCCACGGCTGGTGTCCGCGGTGGCTGGTCAAGGTGCGTGCGATCAGCTCGAGCTGTGGATGCCATGGCTGGCCGGTGTAGATGAGGTAGCCGCCGCGTTCGCTGGCCTTCGCCAGCCCGCGCAGCGAGGCAGCGACCACCTCGTTGTCGGAAAACAGCTCATAGAGGCCGGAAACGGTCACCAGGTTGGGGCGCGGGCTGAGCGCCGCGAGTTCGGCCTCGGCGAAGGCGTTGCCGGTCTCGCAGCGGGCGATGTCGGCAAGCCCGGCGGCGTCGAGCAGCACCTGCGCCTGCGCAACGTTGGCCGGGTCGAGGTCGCGCAGCAGCAGCGACTGCGGGCGCTCGGGCAACGCCTGCAGCGCCTCGACCAGATAGCGCCCATGCCCGGCGGCGGGGTCGAAGACGCGCAGCGGCTGGCCGGCGACACGCAGCCGTTCGGCGGCGCTGGCGATCGCCGCCAGCAGGTGTTCGCGGCGGACACGCACGCCGCGCCAGCCGATCGAGCCGAGATAGCCGCGATCGATCAGCCTGCCGAGCAGCAGGCGGCCACGCGCCTGGTTGCGGTAGACGTGATCGAGGCTGCTGCCGGAGTCGAAGCCGCTCCGGAGGCCGATGGCAATCCCTTCGCCGAGCCGGCCGAGCGTGCGCATCGCGAGGCGGGTGGCGGCAAAGCTCCAGCGGCGCGGCGAGAGACGCCGCAGCGGCTGTCCGAGGCGCAGTTCCTCGTCGCGCGTGTGGCCGCTGCGATCGGCCTGCAGCAGCGAGTCGGCAGCCGGGGGCGCGGAGAACATCCGTTCGATGAAGGCGCGGATGGCGTCGAGCGCCGGCTTGCGCTCGCGCTCGCCCAGGGTGTCGTGCAGGAATCCCGGCAGCAGGTGGCACTCCCGGACTGGCGATCCGAGGCGTTCAAAGAAGCGCTCCTGCGGCTGGCGATGAACGACCCAGTCATTGCCCGAGATCAGCAACTGCAACGGCACGCGGATCGCCTGCGCATCGGCGACCACCCGGTCAGCGGCATCGGCGAGTTCGAGGAGGACGCGGGCCGAGATGCTGCGGGTGATCAGCGGGTCCGTGTCATAGGAGGCGACCCGCTCCGGATCATGGGTGAGGAAGCGCGCCTTGACGTACGAGGTGATGAAGAAGTTGCCGAACAGCCGCCGCATCAGCGCCAGTCCCGGACGCGCCAGGGGGACGTAGAGGCGGACCTGGAAGGCCGGTGCCGTCAGGACCAGGCAGCGCAAGCGCGGCGCGTAATCGTGCACCCAGGTGGCGGCGATGACTGCGCCGACGCTCTGGCCGATCAGTGCGATATCCTGCGGAGCGATGCCGTAGGCGTCGCCGACGTGCGTGACGAAGGCCTCGAGATCCCGGACCAGGGCGGCAAAGCCCGGACTGTCGCCACGTACACCGGGCGAGCGCCCGTGGCCGCGGGCGTCCCAGGCGAACATCGCGAAGCCATCGAGGCCGAGTTCGTCGACCACATGCTGCAGTCGTCCCGAATGTTCGTGGCCGCGATGCAGGAGGAGCAGCGCGCGCGCCTCGCCGCCGGCCTGCAGCGGCGGCCAATGGCGATAGAAGAGGCTGCTGCCATCGTGTGTCGTGAATTGTCTTTCCTGCGCCCGGCGCATCTCAGTGTCCTCCGTTGTCCGCCGTCATGGCTGTCCGCCCCGGTCTTCGCCGGCGATGCCGCGCCGGACCCGGTTGCCGATCGTCGGCAGCAGCAGGACGGCGATCGTCGCCAGCACCCCGGCAAGCCACGGACCGGGCGGGATGCCGCAGCCGAGCAGCAGGCCGAGTGCCCCGAAAACCAGCGCGCGATCGCTCTTGCCCATCGGCCCGTCGTTGCGCCGCCCGCTGCCGTCAGCGGTGGCGACCACGGCAGCCAGTTCGGCAACGTTCGCCAGCACGACGACGAGCACCGCCAGCGCGCTGCCGGTCGCGGGCAGCAGCGCGAACGGCAGATACAACGCGGCATCGGCGAGCAGGTCGGCGAGTTCGTTGAGGCACGCACCGAGCCTTGAGGCCTGGCCGAATTCGCGCGCGAGCAGACCGTCGATCGCGTTCAACGCCATGCGTGCCAGCAGCCAGCCGGGCAACAGCAGGAACCAGATCGACTCGCCAGCGGCCGCCGCCAGCGCCAGCCCGACGCCGAGCAGCAGCGATGCGGCGGCGGTGCCGATGGTCACCTGGTTGGCGGTGACGCCGCCCGCATGCAGGCGCCGCGCGACCGGTCGCAGCAGCGCCTGGAAGCGCGGTTTCAGCGCGTAGAGGGTCATCGACGGTGACGGAAGAAAGGGTGGCCCAGCAAACAGCATGCCGCCCGCAGGCGGCATCGGTGGCAGCCGGCGCCCCGCTGCCGGGGCTCCGTGCGCGTCCGCTAGAACTCGAAGTCCTCCTCGTAGAACTCCAGCGGACCACGGGCAGCGGCGCCACGCTCCTGTTCGCCCTTGCGCAGTTCGACGCGGCGTATCTTGCCGGAGATCGTCTTCGGCAGCTCGCCGAACTCGAGCCGCCGTACCCGCTTGTACGGCGACAGGCGGCTGCGCAGGAACACGAAGATGTCGCGCGCCAGTTCGCGGCTCGGCTCATGGCCGGCGCGCAGCGTCAGGAATGCCTTCGGCACCGCCAGCCGCAGCGGGTCGGGGCTCGGAACGACGGCCGCTTCGGCAACCGCGTCGTGCTCGATCAGGACGCTCTCGAGTTCGAAGGGGCTGATGCGGTAGTCGGACGCCTTGAAGACGTCATCGGCGCGGCCGACATAGGTGATGTAGCCGTCGGCATCGACCGCTGCCGTGTCGCCGGTGTGATAGAAACCGTCGCGCATCACTTCGGCGGTCTTCTCCGGATCATCGTCGTAGGCGATCATCAGTCCGACCGGGCGCTGTGAGAGATCGAGGCAGATCTCGCCCTCTTCGGCGACATGCCCGTCGATGTCGACCAGGCGCACCTGATATCCGGGCATCGGCCGGCCCATCGAGCCGAGCTTGACGACCTGGCCGGGCGAATTGCCGACCTGCGCCGTCGTTTCGGTCTGGCCGAAACCGTCGCGCAGCGTGATTCCCCAGGCTTCGCGGACCTGGTCGATGACTTCCGGGTTGAGCGGCTCGCCCGCACCGATCAGTTCGCGAACCTTGACCGGGTACTTCTTCAGGTCTTCCTGGATCAGCATCCGCCAGACGGTCGGCGGCGCGCAGAGCGTCGTCACCGAACAGCGGACGAGCGTCTCGAGGATCGCCGCGGCGGCAAAGCGGGCGTAGTTGTAGATGAAGATCGTCGCGCCGGCGTTCCACGGTGCGAAGAAGCAGCTCCAGGCGTGCTTCGCCCAGCCGGCCGAGCTGATGTTCCAATGCACGTCGCCCGGCTGCAGCCCGAGCCAGTACATCGTCGACAGGTGCGCGACCGGGTAGCTCTGCTGGCTGTGCAGGACGAGCTTCGGCTTCGACGTCGTGCCGGAGGTGAAGTAGAGGAGCTGCGGGTCGGTCGCCTTGGTCGGGCCGTCGGGCAGGAAGTCGCCCGCCCCGCTGTAGGCCTGCTCGAGTTGCTGCCAGCCGGCGACCGCACCGCCGACGGTGACCCGCGTGTAGTCGCCGGGCAGACCGTTGAACTTGTCGGCGTGCGTGTGGCCGATGATCACGTGCCGGATCTGGCCGCGGTCGATGCGGTCGCGCAGATCATCCGGCGCCAGCAGGGTGGTTGCCGGAGACAACACGGCACCGAGCTTGATCGATGCCAGCATCGTGTCCCACAACGGCACCTCGTTGCCGAGCATCATCAGGATGCGGTCGCCGCGGCGGACGCCCTGCTGCCGCAGCCAGTTGGCGACCTGGTTCGAGCGCCGCGACATCTCGGCAAAGGACATCTTCTGCTCCGAACCATCCTCGTTCACTACCCACAGTGCCGGCTTGTCATTGCCGGCGGCCATCACATCGAAGTAATCGAGTGCCCAGTTGAAGTCGTCCAGGACCGGCCACTTGAAGTCACGATACGCCGTTTCGTAATCGGTACGGTGGGCCTGGAGGAAATCGCGGGCCTGCACGAAGGCCGAATAAGACATCTCTGCTCCTTTCTTGTTGATGAAACCGCTCTGGCGCCGATCGCCGCCGCGCCCACTGCGTGGGCGTCCGGGCGTGCCGGCGTCTCTCCCCGACGGGTGCTCGTCAGCAGCAAGGGCAGAGCCGCCAGCGGCGGCGCGCGCAGTCTGCCTGTCGTCTGCCGCCGGCCCGTCCCTGCCATGCCTTGCAGCCCCGCATTGTAAGTGACTTGTCACCTTCGCCGCCATCGTTCCGGCAGCATGCTCATGGCACGGCACCGGGGCTCGCCGGAGCAGCCTGCCAGCGGCGTCGCCGTGCTGCCTAGCGGATGTCGAAGACCGGCGGGAAATGGTTCTCCTCGACCTTGCGTGCGACCGCCTGGCCGATCTCGACCAGCCTCGGCATGTTCTTCGGCTTGTCCATCTCGCGCAGCGCCGCGGCTTCGGCATCGCTGTAGTCCGGCCGCACGTTGGCGCGCAACCAGTCGCCGTCGAGGTGGGCGTTGTAGCGCAGGTAGGTGAGCAGGGGCGGCCCGCCGGCCGGATGATCGGTTGCCAGATCGCCGACCTCGCGATCGATCACCCGGGCCGTCGGGCTGACCGACATCCACTGCAGCATCTGCTCGTTGAGTGCCAGCGCGTCGTCCATCAGCGATGCCAGCCCGATGATCGCGTCGGCTGCTGCCGGCGCCGTCCGGCCGGGATCGAGGGCCGTCTCGTTGATGCCGGTGCCGCAGGAGACGAGCAACAGCCTGTCGGCGCCGGCCGGCCATTGCAGCGCATAGCCGCGCAGCCAGGCGAGCATCAGCAACTGCAGCGAGGGGTTGTTGTGTGGGCTGACGCCGCCGTCGACAAAGACCCCGGCCTGCTCCTTGCCGGCCGCATCGCGGCCAACGATCAGCTTCTCGGGATCGAAGTAGTGCGGCGCCGCGGTGCTCGCGCGGACGATCTGCCAGAGCCGGAACTCGCTGTTGGCGAGCGCCTTGCCACCCGGGCGCGGACTGAAGTAGCGGCCGCGCGGGTTGTTGTGCACCACCCACGGGCTGCCGGTATCGAAGCGCTTGAGCATGATTGCCAGACCGGTGCGGATGCGCGTCGGGTCGCCGAGCGTGATGTCGCCGAACTGGCGCTTGAGCGCCTTCTCGAGCGGCGCTTTCGAAAACTTGGCGCGCAGCAGTCCCCAGCGCAGCACGTCGGGTTCGAAGATCGCGTCGCCCAGCTCATGGTAGAGGCTCTCGAGTTCGTCGGCCGACATCCCGGTCGCCAGGCCGGCGGCGAGGATGGCGCCGGTGGACGTGCCGCCGATGAGGTCGAAGTAGTCGCAGAGGCGGAACGCCGCGTCACCGCCGGCACGGGCACGCAACAGGCTTTCGATGCGTTTCAGGACCTGGACGGTGAGGACGCCGCGGATTCCTCCGCCGTCGAGGGCCAGGATTCGTTTCGGTCCGGGGCTGAACAGATGCTCGTCGCGATTGGGTCGGTTCATGATTGCAGTCCTCACGGCTGTGATGCACTGGTTGCAGAATGCTGCAGCGAGGGTTGGGGCGCCGTTGCGGCGCAGCGCCGCGGCCCGGTGCGGAGGCTGGTGGGCCGACGGCTTCCCTGTTGGTCAGCCAGGGAGCCGCCGGCTGCCCGGCGCCGCTGCCCGGCCGAGCCTTGCTGAACCCTGCCTGCAGACGACCATTCTAAGGGCATTGCAGCGGTGGCGGTGGGTGGTCACCGGCAATCGTCGCGCCATTTCTCCGGCGCCGGACCGGCCGCCTGCCGGGGGTGGGCGGCGGTTGCCGTTCGGCAGCCGGGTCGGCGGCTGCTAGAATGCCGGCCCATGCGAGTCAATGGCACCCCGTGGCGAACGATCTGGCCGGTCGACGGCGTGCGTGCCGTCGACATCATCGACCAGACGGCGTTGCCGCACGCCTTCAGCGTCCGCCGTCTGCACAGCGTCGAAGACGCAGCGCAGGCGATCCGCAGCATGCAGGTGCGCGGCGCGCCGCTGATCGGCGTCACTGCCGCCCATGGACTGGCCCTCGCCCTCGCTTCCCGTGCCGACGACGACACGCTGCTGGCGGCGGCGCGGCTGTTGGCGGCGACGCGGCCAACGGCGGTCAACCTGCACTGGGCGCTGGCGCGGATGCAGTCCCGCCTGTTGCCGCTGCCACCTGCCACGCGTATCGACGCCGCCTGGGCCGAGGCGGCGACGATCGCCGACGAGGACGTCGACCAGTGCCGGCGGATCGGCATTCACGGCCTGCAACTCCTGCTCGCCGGTCGGCGTGGCGAGGGGCGACTCGAGATCATGACCCATTGCAACGCGGGCTGGCTGGCGACGGTCGATCATGGCACGGCGCTGGCGCCGGTCTACGCCGCCTTCGACGCCGGCATCGACATCCACGTCTGGGTTTCCGAGACCCGCCCGCGCAACCAGGGCCTGCTCACCGCCTGGGAACTGCGGCAGCACGGCGTGCCGCACACCGTCGTCGCCGACAACGCGGCCGGGCTGCTGCTCGCGCGCGGCGGCATCGACGCCGTGCTCGTCGGCGCCGACCGCATCGCCGCCAACGGCGACGTCGCCAACAAGATCGGCACCTGCCTCAAGGCGCTGGCGGCGCGCGCCGCCGGCGTGCCGTTCATCGTCGCCGCGCCGCGGTCGACGATCGACTTCGCGTGTGCCAACGGCGCGGCGATCCCGATCGAAGAGCGCGCCGGCGACGAATTGCGGCTGCTGCACGGCTGCGACTCCGCCGGCGTCGCCGGCGAGCTGCGGCAACTGCCGGCCACTGCCGCTGTCGCCAACCCGGCGTTCGACATCACGCCGGCGAGCCTCGTCGACCACATCGTCAGCGAACGCGGCTGCTGCACCGCCGATCGCCTGCAGTCGCTCCATCCGGAGGCAGCGGATGGTTGAACTGCGGCAGCGGTTGATCGACTGCGCGCGGCGCATGGGCGATCTCGGTCTCAACCGCGGCACCGCCGGCAACCTCAGCGTGCGCGCGCCTGCGGCCGGTGAGCCAGGAGGCTTCCTGATCACGCCGAGCGGCATGGCCTACGACGCGCTGCAGGCCGGCGACATCGTGCACGTCCGCCCCGACGGCGTCGCCAGCGGTTGCCGCCAGCCGTCGTCCGAGTGGCGCTTCCACCGCGACCTCTACGCCCGCCGCGCCGACGCCGGCGCCATCCTGCACGCGCATTCGCCCTTCGCCACCAGCCTCGCCTGCCTGCGCCGCGACATCCCGGCCTTCCACTACATGATCGCGCGCTTCGGCGGCGACAGCCTGCGCTGCAGCGACTATGCGACCTTTGGCACGCAGGAGCTGTCGGCGGCCGTGCTGCGGGCGATCGACGGGCGCTGCGGCTGCCTGCTGGCAAATCACGGCATGCTCGTATTCGGACGCGACCTGCCGCAGGCGCTGGCGCTCGGCGTCGAACTCGAGGCGCTCTGCGAGCAGTACTGGCGCGCCTGCCAGCTGGCGCCGCCGGTACTGCTCGACAGCGCGGAGATGGCGCGCGTGCTGGCGAAGTTCGCCGGCTACGGGCAGCAGTCCTGAGCGGCGGCGTTCAGGCTCACCACGACCAGCGCCCATCTCGATGTTGCGAGTCAGCGAAATCCGCCTGCCGATCGAGCATGATGCTGCCGCTCTGCCGGCGGCGGTCGCCGCCCGCCTCGGCGTCGAGCCGGCCGAAATCCGCTCGCTGAGCATCTTCCGGCGCAGCCACGACGCGCGCCGCAACAGCGCGCCCGCCTTCATCTACAGCGTCGATGTCGAGCTGGCGGACGAGGCGGCGGTGCTTGCCCGCCTCGCCGGTGACCGCCACCTGCAGCCGACGCCCGACATGCGCTATCGCTTCGTCGGTCGCGCCCCCGCTGTGCCCGGCGAACGGCCGCTGGTCGTCGGCTTCGGCCCGGCCGGGATCTTCGCCGCGTTGATTCTGGCGCAGGCCGGCTTCCGCCCGATCGTCCTCGAACGCGGCAAGGCGGTGCGCGAGCGCACGCAGGACACCTGGGGGCTGTGGCGCGGCAGGCGGCTCGACCCCGAGTCGAACGTCCAGTTCGGCGAGGGCGGCGCCGGCACCTTCTCCGACGGCAAGCTCTACAGCCAGATCCGCGACCCGCGGCACTATGGACGCAAGGTGCTCGAGGAGTTCGTCAAGGCCGGCGCACCGGCGGAGATCCTCTACGTCAACAAGCCGCACATCGGCACCTTCCGCCTCGTCGGCATGGTCGAACGCATCCGGCGCGAGATCGAGAGCCTCGGCGGCGAGGTGCGTTTCCGGCAGCGGGTCAGTGGCCTGCAGATCGACGACGGGCGCCTGCGCGGCGTGACGACCGCCGACGGTGGTGAAGTGCGCGCCGCGCACGTCATCCTCGCGCTCGGGCACAGCGCCCGCGACACCTTCGCCATGCTGCACGCCGCTGGCGTGCGGCTGGAGGCGAAGCCGTTCTCGATCGGCTTTCGCATCGAGCACCCGCAGTCGCTGATCGACCGCGCGCGCCTTGGGCCGCACGCCGGCCACCCGCTGCTCGGGGCCGCCGACTACAAGCTCGTCCACCACTGCCGCAACGGCCGTTCGGTATACAGCTTCTGCATGTGTCCCGGCGGCACCGTCGTCGCGGCGACTTCCGAGGCCGGGCGGGTCGTCACCAACGGCATGAGCCAGTACTCGCGCAACGAGCGGAACGCCAACTCCGGCATCGTCGTCGGCATCACACCCGCCGACTATCCCGGCGGGCCCCTAGCCGGCATCGAACTGCAGCGGCAGCTCGAGGCGCGCGCCTTCGAACTCGGCGGCGGCAGCTACGAAGCGCCGGCACAGCTCGTCGGCGACTTCCTCGCCGGCCGGCCATCGACCCGGCTCGGCGGGGTGATCCCATCGTATCAGCCGGGTGTCCGCCTGACCGACCTCGGCAGCGCGCTG
This sequence comes from Candidatus Accumulibacter similis, assembly GCA_013347225.1. Classification (NCBI taxonomy): domain Bacteria; kingdom Pseudomonadati; phylum Pseudomonadota; class Betaproteobacteria; genus Candidatus Accumulibacter; species Candidatus Accumulibacter similis. The sequence goes on from CP054595.1 coordinate 2,013,395, forward strand.
CCCGAGTACGCGATCGCCGCGATCCGCGAGGCGCTGCCGGCATTCGATCGCCAGATCCGGGGCTTCGCGATGCCCGACGCCGTTCTCACCGGGGTCGAGACACGCACCTCGTCGCCGCTGCGCATCACCCGCGGCGACGACTGCCAGAGCGTCAATCTGCGCGGACTCTACCCGGCCGGCGAAGGTGCCGGCTACGCCGGCGGCATCCTCTCGGCAGCCATCGACGGCATCCGCGTCGCCGAGGCGGTGACGCGCGATCTGCTCGGGGTGGGGGAGGGACGCGCCAGAGCTGACCGATGAGCAAGGCCGCAGCGCTGTGCCAGGCGTTACGGGCGATGCTCGGCGGTGGGCTGCAAGCCGGGAGCCGGGAACCGACCCTGCGCCATCCGTTTCTCCGGGGGTGCTGCGTGTTGCCGGGCAACTGGTGGTGACTGGACCAGATCGATGGTTTCCTCGACTGCCAGCGTGTGCGCGTGCTGCAGAGCGTCGATGTCGAGAAGTTGCGGGGCGTTGGCCGGATCGAGATGTGGTTTGTCGTCACCAGGAACTGGAACCGTCTTGTCATGGGACGGCGCTCAGTCACCGCAGGTAGGCGCCATGAAAAGACCCGCTTGGCGCCTGCACAAGGCTGACAAAACAAAGGCCAGCCCAAACCGGCTGGCCCAAGTGATCGATTTCTTGGTGGAGACAGGCGGGATCGAACCGCCGACCTTCTGATTGCGAACCAGACGCTCTCCCAGCTGAGCTATGCCCCCAATAAGCCGCGCATTCTATGCGTCGTGCCGGGAAGCGTCAACGCCGCCGCCGCACGCGCACCGGTTGCCGCTGCTATTTCCGCGCCTTGGCGCCGGCGGGGACGACGGCGATCGCCATGGCCTCCGAGAACACGCCCTCGACCTGGTCGCCCTTGTTGATCAGCTTCAGTTGCTGTGGATCCTTGATCTTCAGCGTGACGGTCCGCAGCGCTCCGCGCAGCGTGACGGTGCCCTTCCTGCGGTCGACCTGCTGGACGTCGGCGACGAAAGCCACTTCCTTCGACTCGAAGGCACCCGGCATCTGGCCCGGCGCGGCCGTGCCCTGTTGTCCGCTGTCGATGCGCTCACGCAGTTGGCCACCACCCTTCACGAGCGTCATCAGCAGTTCCTGCGTGTAGCTGATCACGACCAGGTCGCCGACCTTGATCTGGTCGAAGTTCTTCGCCTGGTCGCCGACCACGAACTTCGATTGTTCGCCCTTGTCGTCCTTCAGGACGATCGTACGCCCAACCTTGTCGATTGCCTCGACGGTGAGGGTGACCTTGGCCTCCAGGACGCCAGCGAACTTGCCGGGACCGACGGCGGTCATGGCCTGGGCGATGGCTGGCTGGGCGCCTGGCTGGGTGGCTGTTGTTGTGCGGCGACGGCGAGTGGGAACAGAACCAATGCCGCGGTAGCGATGGCGTGACGGATGCGCATGAAGTACTCCGGAAGCAAGGGAATCAATCGAGGGGCAACGACTGGGCTACGGGCCCGCGCGGGGCAGGGCTCGCGCAGTACTGCAGAGGTGGTGGTTCAGGCAGCCGGATCGCTCACTCGCCGCGGTTGGCGACGCGTGCCTTGAAACCTGCGCCGGCAGCGAACTTCGGGACGGTCGTCTGCGGGATGGTGATCTTCGCACCGGATTTCGGGTTCTTGCCTTCGCGGGCAGCGCGTTCGCTTGCCTTGAAGGAGCCGAAACCGACCAGCGTCACCGTATCCCCGTGGGCAACGGCCTCGATGATCGTCTCGAGGACGGCGTCGAGGGCTTTCGCCGATGCGGCCTTGGAGAGCTCGCTGCGGGCGGCGATGGCATCGATCATTTCAGATTTGTTCATATTGGCTCCTCTGGTGGTTGGAAGGGTCCTTCTCGGGCAGGCCTGCTATCATCTACCATGACTGCGCCAGGCGATCCTGGCAGAAAATCAAAGGCGGTAATTCTGGCATGGAATTGCCTCCCGCAAGCAAGTTTTTTTGCCCGCTGCAGGCGGGTCCTTCCTTGCCGGCAGCGTCCTGCCGACTGCCTGCCGGGCGGGGGTTCCGACAAGGTAAACCACTCTTGCCACAGCCCGTCGCTAGCGCACGCACGCGGCTGCCGTTGCCGGTCCGTCCTGCCTGCCAGCGTGGTGTCGGGCCAGCAGGGTGCGCAGAAAACGTCCGCTGTGACTGACGGCGACGTCCGCAAGCTGTTCCGGCGTTCCCGTGCCGATGATCTGGCCGCCACCGGCGCCACCTTCCGGGCCCAGGTCGATCAGCCAGTCGGCCGTCTTGATCACATCGAGGTTGTGCTCGATCACCACCACCGTATTGCCGTGGTCGGCGAGCCGATGGAGTACGCCGAGCAGCAGTTCGATGTCGTGGAAGTGCAGGCCGGTGGTGGGTTCGTCGAGAATGTAGAGGGTACGGCCGGTATCGCGCTTGGACAGTTCGAGGGCCAGCTTGACCCGCTGCGCCTCGCCGCCGGAGAGGGTGGTTGCCGACTGGCCGAGGGTGATGTAGCTCAGACCGACATCGACCAGCGTCTGCAGCTTGCGCGCGACGACCGGAACCGGGTCGAAGAACCCGCGCGCGATCTCGACGGTCATCTGCAGGACTTCATGGATGTTCCTGCCCTTGTACAGCACCTCCAGCGTCTCGCGATTGTAGCGCTTGCCGCGGCAGACGTCGCAGACGACGTAGACGTCTGGCAGAAAATGCATCTCGACCTTGATGACGCCGTCACCCTGACAGGCTTCGCAGCGTCCGCCCTTGACGTTGAACGAGAAACGGCCGGGCCCATAACCGCGCGCACGGGCCTCGGGGACGCCGGCAAACAGCTCGCGGATCGGTGTCAGGAGACCGGTGTAGGTTGCCGGATTGGAGCGCGGGGTGCGACCGATCGGACTCTGGTCGACGTTGATCACCTTGTCGAAATGGTCCAGACCGACGATCAGGTCGTGCTCGGCGGGTTCCGTCGTCGAGCCGTAGATCTGCCTCGCTGCCGCCAGGTAGAGCGTGTCGTTTATCAGCGTCGACTTGCCGGAACCGGAGACGCCGGTGATGCAGGTGAGCAGGCCGACCGGGATCGCGGCCGTGATGTTCCTGAGGTTGTTGCCGCGGGCGCCGGTGATGCGCAGCATGCGCGCGGGATCCGGCTGCCGGCGCACGGCATGCATGCCGATACGGCGGCGTCCGGCAAGATAGTCGCCGGTGAGCGAGGCTGGATTGCCGGCGATCTTTGCCGGCGGTCCTTCGGCGACGATGAAGCCGCCGTGGATTCCGGCGCCCGGGCCGAGGTCGACGACGTGATCGGCGCTGCGGATGGCTTCCTCGTCGTGCTCGACGACGATCACCGTATTGCCGATGTCGCGCAGTTGCCGCAGCGTCTGCAACAGGCGCTCGTTGTCGCGCTGGTGCAGACCGATCGACGGTTCGTCGAGGACGTACAGGACGCCCGTCAGACCGGAGCCGATCTGCGAAGCCAGACGGATGCGCTGTGCCTCGCCGCCGGACAGGGTCTCCGCAGAGCGGTCCAGTGACAGGTAGTCGAGGCCGACGTTGATCAGGAACTGCAGGCGGCTGACGATCTCCTTGAGCACCTTTTCCGCCACCTGCGCCTTGTTCCCGGGAAGCTGCAGCGAAACGAAGTAGTCCCGCGCCGCCGCGAGGGGCTGGCGATTGATCTCGTGCAGCGTGCGCGCACCGTCGCTGCTGCCGATGCGCACGTTGCGCGCCTCTTCGCGCAGACGACTCCCCTGGCAGGCCGGGCAACTGCGGTTGCTGATCAGGCGTGCCAGTTCCTCGCGCACCGCCAGCGAGTCGGTCTCCCTGTAGCGCCGCTCGAGGTTGACGATGATGCCTTCGAACGGGTGCTGGCGGATGGTCATTCGCCCGCGCTCGTTGAGGTAGCCGAACGGCAGCGCTTCGCGGCCGGAGCCGTAAAGGATGATCTGCCGCAGGTGGTCAGGCAGATCCCGGAAGGCGGTGTCGAGCTCGAAGCCGTAGTGTTCGGCCAGCGAGCTGAGCATCTGGTGGTAGAAGGGGTTGCGCTTGTCCCAGCCGCGGATGGCGCCGGCAGCGAGCGACAGATCGGGACGGGCGACGATGCGCTGCGGATCGAAGAACTGGATGACGCCGAGCCCGTCGCACTTCGGGCAGGCGCCCATCGGGCTGTTGAAGGAGAAGATCCGCGGCTCGAGTTCCTGGATCGAGTAGGAGCAGACCGGGCAGGCGAACCGGGCCGAGAAGAAATGCTCGCGCCCGTTGTCCATCTCGCAGGCGATGGCGCGGCCATCGGCGCAGCGCAGCGCCGTTTCGAAGGATTCGGCCAGGCGCTGGCGGATGTCCTCGCGCACCTTCAACCGGTCGACCACGACATCGATCGAATGCTTGTGCGTCCGGGTGAGCCGGGGGAGGGCGTCGATCTCGTGAATCTGTCCGTCCACGCGCAGCCTGGCAAAGCCCTGCGCGCGCAACTCGGCGAAGAGCTCGGCCTGCTCGCCCTTGCGGTTGGCTACCACCGGCGCGAGGATCATCAGCCGGCTGCCTTCCGGCAGGGCCAGCACATGGTCGACCATCTGCGAGACTGTCTGCGCGTCGAGCGGCAACTGGTGCTCGGCGCAGTAGGGCGTGCCGGCGCGGGCGAAGAGCAGCCGCAGGTAGTCGTGAATCTCGGTGACCGTGCCGACAGTCGAGCGCGGATTGTGGCTGGTCGCCTTCTGTTCGATCGAAATCGCCGGTGAAAGCCCCTCGATGAGGTCGACGTCGGGCTTTTCCATGCGCTGCAGGAACTGTCGGGCGTAGGCCGACAACGACTCGACGTAGCGCCGCTGCCCCTCGGCGTAGAGGGTGTCGAAGGCGAGTGACGACTTGCCGGATCCCGACAGGCCGGTGATGACGATCAGGCGGTTGCGCGGCAGGTCGAGGCTGATGTTCTTCAGGTTGTGCGTGCGCGCACCACGAATTCGCAGCTGGCTGTGGTTGTGGCTGGTATCGTCCATCGGGGAGCTGGCCTCAGGCGCCGGGGCAAACCTGCTAATATACGCAATTCCGCAGTTCGGCAGCAAATCCCATGTCCGCCTCGAGCACCGACCGCATGAGCAGCACAGAAAGGCGCGCCGGCATCAGCCTGGCGGCGGTTTTCGCGTTGCGCATGCTCGGCCTGTTCCTGATCCTGCCGGTCTTTGCGCTCTACGCCAGCGACCTGCCGTCGGGCAAGGACATGGCGCTCGTCGGTGTGGCGCTCGGGGCCTACGGGTTGACCCAGGCCTGCCTGCAGATTGCCTACGGCGCGGCCTCCGACCATTTCGGCCGCAAGCCGGTGATCGTCTTCGGCTTGCTGTTGTTCGTCATCGGCAGCTTCGTCGCTGCCTGCGCCGACGACATCTACGTCGTCATCGCCGGTCGCGTGCTGCAGGGTGCGGGTGCCATTTCGGCGGCGGTCACGGCACTGGCCGCCGACCTCACGCGCGAGCAACACCTGACCAAGGTGATGGCAATGATCGGCTCGTCGATCGGCCTGGTGTTTGCCGTGTCGATGGTCGGCGCGCCGTTGCTCTATGCGGCGATCGGTATGCCCGGCATCTTCTCGCTCACCGGCGGGCTGGCCCTGCTGGCAATCTTCGTCGTTCTGCGGGTGGTCCCGGCGGCGCCGATGATGCCGCGCCAGCCGGCATGGCCGAGCTTCGTCGAAGTGCTGTCGCACCGGCAGTTGCTGCGACTCAATTTTGGTGTCTTCGCCCTGCACCTGATGCTGACCGCGATGTGGGTGCTGCTGCCGGCCGAACTGGTCAGGACGGGCGGTCTGCCGGTTGCCGAGCACTGGAAGGTCTACCTGCCGGCCCTGCTGATCTCCTTCCTCATCATGGTGCCGGCGATCATCGCCGCCGAGCGATTCGCCCGCATGAAGCTGATCTTCAACGGCGCGATTGTCCTGTTGCTCTGCGTGCAGGCGGGTTTCGGGCTCTTTGCCGGCGGCCTCTACGGCCTTGCCTTCTGGCTGATGCTGTTCTTCGTCTCGTTCAACATTCTCGAAGCCACGCAGCCGTCGCTGATTTCGCGCATCGCGCCGCCACACGCCAAGGGGGCGGCACTCGGGGTTTACAATACGACCCAGGCGCTTGGGCTGTTCCTCGGCGGGGTGCTTGGTGGTGTTCTCGCCCAGTACGCCGGTCCCGGTGCCGTCTGGGCGGGCGGTGCGTTGCTGACACTGGTGTGGCTGATGCTCGGCCTGACGATGGTCATGCCGGCAGTGCGCCAGCGGCCGGCGGCAGCCTGAAAGTTCCCATCATCGTTGCGATTTTTCCAATACCGTTCAGGGAGGCGACATGGCTTCGGTCAACAAAGTGATCCTCGTGGGCAATCTCGGAGCCGATCCGGAAACCCGTTACCTACCCAGTGGCGACGCCGTCTGCAACATCCGGATGGCGACCACCGATCGTACGCGCGACAAGGTGTCGGGCGAACTGAAGGAGTACACCGAGTGGCATCGCGTGGTCTTTTTCGGCAAGCTGGCGGAAACGGCCGGGCAGTACCTGAAGAAGGGGCGTCAGGTGTATGTCGAAGGGCGCATCCGCACCAACAAGTGGCAGGACAAGGAAGGAAACGAGCGCTACACGACCGAAATCGTCGCCAACGAGATGAAGATGCTGGGGAGTCGCGAGGGCATGGGGGCGCCCGCCGCCGGCGAGGCCGAGTACGGGGGCAGCATGCCCTCGACGGCGAGTTCCGCCGCTGGCGCGGCGCGCAACGCGCCAGCCAGGAAGACGCCCGGCTTCGAGGACATGGATGACGACATCCCGTTCTGATTGACCGGCCGGGCAGCGTCTCGGCCTGCTTCAGCGCTGCACGCCGGCCGCCCCGCGAAAACCGTGACCGATTCGTGCCGCGAGGCGGGATCGTGGCCTGTGGCTCGTCGCCATGCGGGCGGCAGGCGGGGCGTGCAACTGCCGGACAGGAAAAGGGGTCCGCATTGCGGACCCCTTTTCCTGCTGCCGATGCGGGGCGCCGAACGACGCCCTGCTGCGTTCAGGAGGCGAAGTTCTGCTCGGCGAAACTCCAGTTGACGAGGCTGCCGAGGAATGCCTCGACGAACTTCGGTCGCAGGTTGCGGTAATCGATGTAGTAGGCATGCTCCCAGACGTCGATGCAGAGCAGCGCCTTGTCGGCGGTCGTCAGCGGGGTGCCGGCGGCGCCCATGTTGACGATATCGACCGTGCCGTCCGGCTTGCGCACCAGCCAGGTCCATGCCGACCCGAAGTTGCCCACTGCCGACGCCTGAAAGGCCTTCGCAAACTCCGCGAAGGAGCCCCAGCGGGCGTCGATCGCCGCTGCCAGAGCACCGCCCGGGGCGCCACCTCCGTCTGGCCGCAGGCAGTTCCAGAAGAAGCTGTGGTTCCAGACCTGGGCCGAGTTGTTGTAGATGCCGCCTGCCGGCGCCTTGCGGACGATCGCTTCGAGGTCGAGTTCTTCGTACTCGGTTCCCTTGATCAGGTTGTTGAGGTTGGTGACATAGGCCTGATGGTGCTTGCCGTAGTGATACTCGAGGGTTTCCTGCGACATGTGCGGTGCCAGTGCATTCATGGCAAAAGGCAGTGGCGGCAACTTGTGTTCCATGCGTGTTCTCCGTAAGTATTGTCTGAAGCAAGAGGGGTTGCGGGCAGGACCGCTGTGCAGTCCCCGTCAAAGCACGTGCTCCGCCGGGATTCTATTCTTGCCCTGCCTTGCTGGCAATTGCGCCCCGGCACCGTTGCACCAGGCTTCGCAGCCCGGCATCGCGAAACGCCGGTTCGCCCGCATGCGGGACGGGTCGATGGTGAGCAGGCGCTGTTGCGTTGCGCTGGCTGCCGGGCTCGGTGCCGCGTGGTCAGAGCCGGCCGTCGTCGGCAGAAACGGTCAGCACCGCAGCGTCCGCCCGTCCACGGTGGAAGAAGACAGCGATTTCCTCGCCAGGTTCCAGCATCGAGCCGGCATGGACGATCTGCTGCTGGCGGTTGGTGACGATGCTGTAGCCGCGCGCCAGCACCGCCCGCGGGTCGAGGTGCGACAGGCTGGCAGCCAGGCGGCCCAGGTCGGCCGCCCTGCCATCGAGCGTCCGCCGCGCCGCCCGCTCAAGTCGCGGCGCCAGCGACTGCAGATGGAGCGTCTGCCGCGCCACAGCGGGGCGCTGCTGTCGCAGCCGATGCCCGAGGTTGGCCAGCGTTCCGCGCGCCCGTGTGCTGCACAGCAGCAGGCCGGCGTCGAGGCGGCGCTGCAGGTTTCGCAGCCCCTCCTGCTGGCGCGCGAGCAATTGCCCCGGGTGCTGCAGGCGGCGCGCCAGCCAGTCGAGTTGCTGTGCGCGCTGGTTGACGAGCTGTGCGGCCCGGCGCTGCAGGGCGAGTCGATCGGCGACGAGGCGCGCGTACAGCGCGCTGCGCTCCGGGGCGGCCAGCTCGGCCGCCGCGGTCGGCGTCGGCGCGCGTTGATCGGCGGCAAGGTCGGCAATCGTGAAGTCGGTCTCGTGGCCGATGCCGCTGACGACCGGCAACGGACAGGCGCGGATGGCGCGCGCCACCGCTTCGTCGTTGAACGCCCGCAGGTCTTCCAGGCTGCCGCCGCCGCGGCAGAGGATCAGCAACTCGCACTCGGCGCGCTCGCCGGCACGGCGAATGGCGTCGGCGATCAGGGCGGCAGCGCCGTCGCCCTGGACGGGCGTCGGATAGACGATGATCCCCACCTGGCCGGCACGTCGGCCGAGCGTGCTCAGTACGTCGCGCAGGGCAGCTGCCTGTGGCGAGGTGACGACGCCGATACGCCGCGGAAAGGCCGGCAGGGGGCGCTTGATCGCGCTGGCGAAAAGGCCCTCGCGTTCGAGCTTTTCCTTCAGGCGAAGGAAGCTCTCGTAGAGGTTGCCCATGCCGGCGCGGCGAGCCGCCTCGATGTTGAGCTGGAAATCGCCGCGCGCTTCGTAGAGGGTGACCAGCACGCGTGCCTCGATGTGCTGGCCGCTCTCGAGGCGCCAGCCGAGCAACTGCGCGCGGTTGCGGAACATCACGCAGCGGACCTGCGCCGCGCTGTCCTTGAGCGAGAAATACACGTGTCCCGAAGCGGCGTGGCTCAGGTTCGATACTTCGCCGGCGACCCAGCAGAGCGGGAAGGCGGCCTCGAGACGTTCCCGGGCCAGGCGGTTGAGCACGGACACCGGGATCACCGGCGGTGTCGGGTCGAAGGTGGCGGCGACAGGCAAGGAATCTTCCATGACGGGATTCTACATCGCTGCATCCTGCCCGCGCTCGCCGCCGGTGTGCCGCAACGATCCCGCCAGCGGCAGCCGCGGCGCTGTCGTCGCCAGTTGCCCGCTTTTCCGGCAGACGGGAAAAATCATCCGCATTCGGCACTTGTCGTCCTCACCAACAGGCTGTGCGGTGACTTGTCCACAGATGATGGGGACAATCCCGCCGCGCCGCGAGTCGCCTTTGCCGTTCGCTGCCGCGGACGGGGCTTGCCGCAGGCGTCGGCGCAGGCTAAAGTGCCCGCCTGTCCCAATCTTGCGGAGCAAACGGTGTTTTCCATCATTCAGGCTGCTGGCTGGCCGATCTGGCCCTTGCTGCTGGCTTCAATCATTGCCGTGGCACTGATCATCGAGCGCCTGGCGGCGCTGCGGCGCAGCAAGGTCGTCCCTGCCGGGCTGCTGCAGAGAGTCATCGCCGAGTACCGGCAGAATGGTGCGACGGCGGCACTGGTCAGCAATCTCGAGGCGCATTCCCCGCTTGGTCGGGTCCTCGGCGCCGGCCTGCGCAACGTCGGCAGCTCGCGCGAGGTGATGCGCGAAGCGATCGAGGAAACCGGTGCGGTCGTACTGCATGATCTGGAGCGCTACCTGACGACGCTCGGCACGATTGCCTCGATCAGTCCGTTGATGGGCCTCTTCGGGACCGTCGTCGGCATGATCGAGATCTTCGGCTCGCAGGCGCCCGGTGGCAACAACCCGATCCAGCTTGCGCACGGGATTTCGATTGCGCTCTACAACACCGGTTTCGGGCTGCTGATTGCCATTCCGGGTATGATCTTCTGGCGCCATTTCCGGGCACTGGTGGACGGCTACGTCGTCGAGATGCAGCAGCAGGCGGTTCGTCTGGTCGAGGTCCTGCACGGCGAACGCAAGGCTTGACGGGAGGGGCTGGCGATGAACTTCCGACGTGGGCGCACCAGCGACGTTCCCGAGATCAACCTGATTCCCTTGATCGACGTCCTGCTGGTGATCATCATCTTCCTGATGTTGACCACTACCTACTCCAAGTTTTCCGGGCTCGAGATCAACCTGCCGACGGCCGACGCGAGCAAGCCGGATGAGCCGCCGAAGGAGATCACTGTGGTCCTGACCGCGGCCGGGCAGGTGCTGGTCAACAAGGCGCCGTTGGCGTCGGCCAGTGTGCAGTCGATCAGTGAGGCGCTGCGGCGCGCTGCCGGCGACCTCCGCGAACCGGTGGTGGTCATCAACGCCGACGCCAAGGCCAACTACCAGAGCGTCGTCGACATCATGCAGGCGGCGCAGACGGCGGGTTATCCGCGCATATCGTTCGCCACCCAGTCGCCGCACTGATGGCCGCCGCGGGCGTGCGGCGGCGGCTGCCCGACTGCTGGTATGAGCGCCGCCTGGTGTCCGCTCTCTGGCCGCTGCTGCCGTTTTCCTGGCTGTTCGGCGCGCTGGTCGGGCTGCGGCGGCGGCTCTACCGCACCGGCCTGCTGGCAGCCGCCTGCCTGCCGGTGCCGGTGGTGGTCGTCGGCAACCTGACCGTCGGTGGCAGCGGCAAGACCCCTCTGGTCCTCTGGATCGTTCGCCACCTGCGCGAGGCCGGCTGGCGGCCGGGGATCATCAGTCGCGGACATGGCGGTTCGGCGGGGTCGGTACACCCGGTTGCCGCCGATTCGCAACCGGCAGTAGTCGGCGATGAGCCGCTTCTGCTGGCGCGGCGCAGCGGCGTGCCAGTGTTCGTCGGCACCGATCGGGTTGCCGCCGGGCATGCCTTGCTTGCAGCGCATCCGGACTGCGATGTGATCGTCTCCGACGATGGTCTGCAGCACTATCGCCTGCAGCGATCGCTGGAAGTGGTGGTCTTCGATGGGCGCGGCGCGGGCAACGGCCGGCTGCTGCCGGCGGGTCCCCTGCGCGAGCCTGTGCAGCGCCTGCGCGAAGCGGACGCAGTCGTCTGGAATGGCAGCCGGGAGCACCGCATCGAGGAACTCGCAGCGGCCTTGCCGCAGGTGTCGATGCGCCTCGCCGGTCAGCGTTTCGTCGCCGTCGCTGGCGAGGCGCGCACTTGCGGCGCCGATTCGCTGCGCGGACGACGGCTGTACGCGATTGCCGGCATCGGCGATCCGCGACGCTTCTTCGCGCAGCTGCGGGCTCTCGATCTCGACTTCGAGGAACATCCGTTCCCCGATCACCACCGCTACCGCGCAGCGGACCTGTCCTTCGCCGCCGATGGCGTGCTGCTGATGACCGAGAAAGATGCGGTAAAATGTGCCGGGCTGGTGCCGGGTGAGGCCTGGGCGCTGCCCGTCGAGGCGGTGCTGAGCGCCGGCCCGGGTCAGCCTGGTCTGCTCGAGAAAATTCTGGAGAAACTCAATGGACGCGCGCCTGCTTGACATTCTGGTCTGCCCCGTCTGCAAGGCCAATCTCGAGTATCGCAAGGCGGCGGCGGAACTGCTCTGCAAACCTTGTCGACTGGCGTTCCCGGTGCGCGATGGCATTCCGATCATGCTCGCCGACGAAGCGCGGCCGCTGCCCAGCGACGAGGTGTGAAGGCTCCGCCGGGCGAGGTCACGATGCGGTTCAAGGTCGTCATTCCGGCCCGTTACGCTTCCAGCCGACTGCCCGGCAAGCCGCTGCTCGATCTCGGTGGCAAGCCGATGGTCGTGCGGGTCGCCGAACGCGCGCTCCTCGCGGGCGCCGACGAGGTGGTGGTCGCCACCGACCACCCGCAGGTTCTCGAGGTCGTCCGGCGGCATGGCCTGCGCGCGCTGCTGACCAGTCCGGACCACGCCAGCGGCACGGATCGCCTGGCGGAGGTGGTCACCCTGTCCGGCTGGAATGAAGACGAACTGGTCGTCAATGTCCAGGGCGACGAGCCGCTGATCGACCCGGAACTGATCGTCCGCACGGCGTCGTGCCTGGCTGCCAGCGGTGCCGACATTGCCACCGTTGCCCATCCGGTCGCCGACGCGGCAGACTTCTTCAATCCCAACATCGTCAAGGTGGTCGTCTCGGCGCGCGGCGATGCCCTCTATTTCTCGCGCGCGCCGATCCCCTATGCCAGGGATCACTTTGCCCGCGAGGCCGGGGGCGAAACGCTGCCACGCGCCATGGTGGCCTATCGTCACATCGGCCTCTATGCGTACCGGGTGCACTTCCTGCGTACCTACAGCCGGTTGGCTCCGTCGCCACTGGAGAGCATCGAAGCGCTCGAGCAGTTGCGCGCACTCTGGCACGGCTTTCGCATCAGCGTGGCGATTGTCGATCACCTGCCAGCGGCCGGCGTCGATACGGCGGAGGACGCCCGCCGCATGCAGGAATGGTTCAAAAAGGTTTGACCCTGCGCCCGTTTGCAGGTAAGTTTCCGCCTGTCGGTCACGACAACGTGTTGCAGCGGCCCGCTTGTCATGATGCAAGTGATTGAAGTAAAGCATCAAGTCACCGTTTGTTTAGGCTAGGAAGGCGAACCATGAAACTCATCCTGCTGGGCGCGCCGGGTGCCGGCAAGGGCACCCAGGCCCAGTTCATCCGGGAGCAGTTCGGTATCCCGCAGATCTCCACCGGCGACATGCTGCGCGCAGCGGTGAAGGCGGGGACACCGCTGGGTGTCGAGGCGAAGAAAGTCATGGATGCCGGTGGGCTGGTGTCGGATGAGATCATCATCGGTCTGGTCACCGATCGTCTGCGCCAGGATGACTGCCGCGCCGGCTACCTGTTCGACGGCTTTCCGCGGACGCTGCCGCAGGCCGAAGCGATGAAGCTCGCTGACGTGGCGATCGATTACGTTCTCGAGATCGATGTTGCCGATTCCGAAATCATCGAGCGGATGAGTGGTCGCCGGGTGCACCCGGCGTCGGGCCGCACCTACCATGTTCGGTTCAACCCGCCGCGTGTAGCCGGCAAGGACGACCTCAGCGGCGAGGATCTCATCCAGCGCGACGACGACCAGGAGGAGACGGTCCGGCGGCGGCTCGAGGTCTACCATTCGCAGACCAAGCCTCTGCTGGCCTATTACCATGCCTGGGCCGCCAGCGGCGACCCGAAGGCACCGCGATGCCGCAGGATCGCCGGTGTGGGCAGTGTCGAGGACATCCGGCGGGCGGCTTTCGAGGCACTGCAATAGGCGTCGGGCGATGATCGTGCAGCAGCGGCCGGATTGGCAAGCACGCGCAGGAGGCTCGCTTGCCACTGTTGTACCAGTCGTCGCGGCTGCTACCGGCGGTGGCTGCCGCAACTGGCCCGTGCTGGTGGCGGCGTGCGCGCCGGTATCGCGCTGTTGGCTCGAATGCACGTAGGGCGGCTTCAGGCTCGCGTTTATTTCTTTTCTTGCCGTGTGGGGAAGTTGGGCCCGCGGGGGTTCGTGCTGCGGGCAGGGTAATCTACAGAGGGAGGTAGTTCATGTCGACAGGATTGATGTTCGCGCTGGTATGCGCGGTCCTTGCAGTGCTCTACGGCGCAGCAATGACGAAGTGGATTCTTGCGTTGCCGGCCGGCAACCCGCGCATGCAGGAAATCGCCAAGGCGATTCAGGAAGGGGCCTCAGCCTATCTCGCCAAGCAGTACACGACGATCGCGGTGGTCGGTGCGGTGCTGTTCGTGCTGATCTGGATCGCCCTCGGCAAGCTCATGGCCATGGGTTTTCTGATTGGTGCGGTGCTCTCGGGGGCGACCGGCTTCATCGGCATGAACGTCTCGGTACGTGCCAACGTACGGACTGCCGAAGCGGCGCGCAACGGCATTTCTGCCGCGCTGAACGTCGCCTTCAAGGGCGGCGCCATCACCGGCATGCTGGTCGTCGGCCTCGGCCTGCTCGGCGTGGCGGGCTACTACGCCGTTCTCAAAGGCTCCGGCGCGGACCTGCAGCATACGGTCGAGCCGCTCGTCGGACTGGCCTTCGGTGGCTCGCTGATCTCGATCTTTGCCCGTCTCGGGGGCGGCATCTTCACCAAGGGTGCGGATGTCGGTGCCGACCTGGTGGGCAAGGTCGAGGCGGGCATTCCGGAGGATGATCCGCGCAACCCGGCGGTCATTGCCGACAACGTCGGTGACAACGTCGGCGACTGTGCCGGCATGGCGGCGGACCTGTTCGAGACCTATGCCGTGACCGTGGTGGCGACGATGGTGCTCAGCGCGATGATGCTCAAGGGCGTCGTCGGTGCCAATGACAACCTCGTCGTCTACCCGCTGGTTCTCGGCGGCGTGTCGATCATCGCCTCGATCATCGGCTGCTTCTTCGTCAAGTCGAACGACGGCGGCAAGATCATGAATGCCCTCTACCGCGGTCTGGCGGTCGCCGGCATCCTGGCACTCGTCGCCTACTATCCGATCACCACGATGATGCTCGGTTCTGGCGTCACCCTGGCTGACGGCAGCCTGATCTCCTCGATGAGCATCTTCTGGTGTGCGGCAATCGGTCTCGCTCTCACCGGCGTTCTCGTCTGGATCACCGAATACTACACCGGCACCGACTTCTCGCCGGTCAAGCGCGTCGCCGAGGCCTCGACCACCGGTCACGGCACCAACATCATCGCCGGCCTGGCGGTTTCGATGAAGGCCTGCGCCCTGCCGGTGATCGCCGTCTGCGCGTCGATCTACATCACCTACGCGCTTGCCGGCCTGTACGGGATCGCCATCGCCGCCACGTCGATGCTGTCGATGACCGGCATCATCGTCGCCCTCGACGCTTATGGTCCGATCACCGACAACGCCGGCGGTATCGCCGAGATGTCCGGGCTGCCGAAGTCGGTGCGCGATGTCACCGATCCGCTCGACGCCGTCGGCAACACGACCAAGGCGGTGACCAAGGGTTACGCGATCGGTTCCGCCGGCCTGGCTGCGCTGGTCCTCTTCGCTGACTATACGCACGCCCTGGAAGCGAATTTTGCCGGCAGCCTGCGCTTCGACCTGTCGGATCACATGGTGATCATCGGTCTCTTCCTCGGCGGCCTCATCCCCTACCTCTTTGCCGCCATGGCGATGGAGGCGGTCGGCCGCGCCGCAGGCTCGGTGGTGATCGAGGTGCGCCGGCAGTTCAAGGAGATCAAGGGCATCATGGAGGGCAAGGCGAAGCCCGACTACTCGCGCGCCGTCGGCATGCTGACCGCGGCAGCGATCAAGGAGATGATCGTGCCGTCGCTGCTGCCGGTCCTGGTGCCGGTCCTCGTCGGCCTCCTGCTCGGTCCGAAGGCACTCGGCGGCCTGCTGATGGGAACGATCATCACCGGCCTCTTCGTCGCCATATCGATGACCACGGGTGGTGGCGCCTGGGACAATGCCAAGAAGTACATCGAAGACGGCCATTTCGGCGGCAAGGGTTCCGATGCCCACAAGTCGGCGGTCACCGGCGACACCGTCGGCGATCCCTACAAGGATACGGCAGGCCCTGCGGTCAACCCGCTGATCAAGATCATCAACATCGTCGCCCTGATGATCGTGCCGCTGATGGCCCCGACGACCCCGGTTGCCAAGCCGGCAGCCGCGGCGCCGGCGCCGATGGCGGTCGTGGTCGCCGTGCCGGTGGCCAAGGTGTTCTTCGCGGTGAATTCGGCAGAAGTTCCGGCCGACCTGGCGCAGACGCTGGCGGCGGTCGTCGCCCATGCCAAGTCCAACCCCGGCGCGCGCCTCGCCATCTCGGGATACCACGATCCGAGCGGCAGCCAGGCAACCAACGAGGAAGTGGCAAAGAACCGCGCCGTCGCCGTGCGTGATGCGCTCAAGAACGTCGGCATCGGCGAGGAGCGCATCGAGTTGCGCAAGCCGGTCGTGACGTCCGGTAGCGGTGATCCGGCCGAGGCGCGTCGTGTCGAGGTCAGCGTGCAGTGAGCGGCTAACGCAGTAACAGCACGCGCGCAGCCGCTGCAGCGGCTGCGTCGCACAAGAAACGGCGAGGCCGCCCACGGGCGGCCTCGCCGTTTGTCGGTGAGACGCGGCTACGCTGCTTCAGGCGCCGACCGCGGGATTCAGAGAGTAGGTGCCGGTGAGATGTGCCTCGGCCAGCACGTGCCCCAGCAATGCGGCGCGCACCTGCGGCCCCCCAAGTTTGCCATCCACATCGAGACGCTCGACATCGAGAGCAAAGAGCGTGAAGACGTAGTGGTGGACGATCTCGTCGTTCCAGGGTGGGCAGGGGCCGTCATAGCCGTAGTAGTCGCCGCGCATGTCATTGTCGCCGGCAAACCATGCCGTGTAGTCGTTGATCCCCTGCCGCGCGCCGTGCGCCGTGTGCGGACCGGCCTTGCCGCGCGGCGTCACGTCGCTGGAGAACTCGCCTTCGCCGATCTGCCGCAGGTCAGCCGGAAGATCGATCAGCAGCCAGTGGAAGAAATCCACCCGTGGCAGAGATGCCGGGACCGTACGGCCCTCCTGATTGACGTCGTCGCCCTTGCTCGGGACGTCCGGGTCGTGGCAGATGAGGGCGAAGGAGCGCGTGCCTGCCGGCACGTCGCTCCACGCGAGCTGCGGATTCCGGTTGCTGCCGAGACACACGTGGTGCGCGGGATCGGGGATGCAGAAGGCGAACTCGCCCGGGATCCGTTCACCGTCGCTGAAACTGGTGCTGGTCAATTGCATGATGTCTGGTCCTCCTGAAGGGTTATTCTGCCGCGCTGCGTCTGAAGTCACGCAGGCGAAAGCCGGCAACCCATAGTGTAGCGAAATAGACGGCGGCGCCGAAGCACACGATCAGGGAAAGGCGCCACAGGCGTTGGCCAAGCCCCCACTGCAGCCAGTCCGTGGCGTTCCCGCCTGCGAACCAGAGTGCGGTGCCCATCGTTGCCAGGGCACAGCTGAGCCGGGTGTAGAACAGCGGCCAGCCTGGCTGCGGGGTATACACGCCATGCTGGCGCAATCCACGGTAGAGCAGGCCGGCGTTCAGGCTGGCTGCCAGTCCGATTGCCAGCGCCAGCCCGGCATGGGCGAGCCAGCCGACGAATACCAGGTTGAGGAGCTGCGTCACGCAGAGGGTCAGGATGGCGATGCGCACCGGCGTCCGAACATTCTGTCGGGCGTAGAAGCCGGGTGCCAGGATCTTGACGAGGATCAGCGCGAGCAGGCCGAGGCTGTAGGCGACGAGTGCGTCACGCGTCTGCAGGACATCGTGGCTGGTGAAGGCACCGTAGTGGAACAGGCTGCTGATCAGCGGCACGGCCAGGATGGCGAGCGCCACCGCTGCCGGAGCAGCGAGCAGGAAGGCCAGGCGCAGTCCCCAGTCGAGCAGTCGCGAGTATTCGTCGGTCTGGCCAGCCGCATGGCAGCGCGCCAGTGAGGGCAGTAGGATGGTGCCGAGCGCGGCGCCGAGCAGGCCGGCAGGGAACTCCATCAGGCGATCGGCGTAGTAGAGCCAGGAGACGCTGCCGGTGGCAAGAAAGGAGGCGAAGATGTTGTTCAGAAGGAGGCTCACCTGCGCCACCGAAACACCGAGGATTGCCGGTGCCATCAGGCGGAAGATGCGCCGTACCCCTTCGTCGCGCAGCGACAGTGAAAAACGCGGCAGCATGCCGATGCGTTTGAGGTGGGGAATCTGCAGGGCGAGCTGCAGCGCGCCGCCGATGAACACCGCCCAGGCCAGCGCCATCACCGGCGGCGCGAAGTGGGGGGTGGCAAAGAGCGCCATGAGGATGAACGAGACGTTCAGCAGCACCGGCGTGAACGCCGGAATCGCAAAGCGGCTCCAGGTGTTGAGGACGGCGCCGGCGAAGGCCACCAGCGACATGAAGAGGATGTAGGGGAAGGTGATGCGCGTCAGGTCGACGGTCAACGCGAACTTCGCCGGGTCGTCGGTGAAGCCTGGTGCCGACAGGTAGACGAGCAGCGGTGCTCCCGCCATGCCGAGCAGGGTGACCAGCAGGACGATCAGGAAGAGCAGGCTGGCGACGCGGTCGACGAGCTGCCGGGTTGCCTCATTTCCGCGCCTGTTGCGGTACTCGCCGAGGACCGGCACGAAGGCCTGTGAAAAAGCCCCCTCGGCAAACAGCCGGCGCAGCAGGTTCGGCAGCTTGAAGGCGACGAAGAAGGCGTCGGTCAGCATGCCGGCACCAAAGGTGCGGGCGACGACGAAGTCACGGACGAAGCCGAGAATCCGCGACAACATGGTCATGCTGCTGACGGTGGCGAGGGTCTTCAGAAGATTCATGGTCGCTTCGCGAGGGTGCCGGAGTGCGGCGCAAGCGGCCCGGTCAGCCAAGCTGGAGGGGCAAGGTCGTCAGCCCGCCTGGCTGGCAGCCATCGCCGGCAAACGGTCGGTTACTGCGGGTTCTTCGCGTCCGGATTGATCGTGATGCCACGCTGCTGCAGGGCGCCGACTACCGCCTGCGCATTCCGGTTGCCGGCGGTGGCAAGTTTCTGCGTGCCGCTGGCGAGTGCCTCGAGTTGCGCCCGCATCTTTTCGGCGTTGCGGAATGTCGTCTCCTGATTGCTGCGCAGGTTGGCCAGGCTGCTTCGCTCCTGGTAGAGCTGGCTCGCCTGGAAGCCTGACCAGACGACCATCGCGACAGCCAGCAGGCAGATCGGCACGAAGACGTTGCTGGACTGTTGCTCGTTCACGTCGTTGCTGTCGTTCATGTCGGTCATCGGCTCGGGGTGGCTGGCGCGGCGCTGAAGCTGATCCCCTGCGCCGCCAGCAACTCACCCAGTTGCGTGTCGCCGTCCCTGGCTGCGAGATCGGCGAGCGACTTGACCAGCGACTGGTAGAGCGGCTCGAGCTGCAGACTCTGCTGGATGTACTGAGCGCGTGCGCTCACCTCATTCTGTGCTTCCCGGTTGCTGCTGAACAGCAGTGCGTTGATCACCGACAGCACCAGGGCCAGCACGCCCAGCAGCATCAGGATGCGATATTGTAAGGTGTTCACACGCGTCTTCTCCCGCGAAGAGGGCTGCTCGATTGGGCGGCCTCTCTTCGCAGCGACCACCGGGGCGTCAGTGTACCATGCTGCGCCGGCGCTGCAGCAGCAGACTGGCGAGGGCGATCGTCAGCAACATCATCGTCGCCGGCTCGGGGACCGGGCCGCCGCCCTGCTGGTCGATGACGTTGGCGACGATGCGCAGCGTCCGCTGCTGCCCGAGGTCGGGACCGGAGCCGTTCTGGCTGAGCGCATCGAGCCTGATCAGGTCGTCAAGCACGCCGAGGGTCGTGGCGTCGAAGCTGTAGTCGAGGCCGCCGATGCTCTGGCCGGCTGCCAGTCCGCTGAAGGGGTTCCAGCCGGTGAAGCTGAAGCCGTCGGCGTCGCCCGTGGCGCTGAGGTCGAACGCCCCGCTCAGGAAGTCGGCCGGTCCGCTGATCGCGTTGGCCAGTTGCAGCGAGCCAGTGATGCCCAGTGTGCCGAGCACGACGTTGCCCAGATCGAGCGTGTAGTCGTTGCCAGTGACGCTCAGCGTACCGAGGCCGGAGAACTTGGCGAGCGCTGCGTTGGCGATGTTGTTCACCTGCGCCTTGAGGAGAGCCGGCGCATCGGCACCGGCGCTGATGTCAGCCATGTCGGGGTTCTGGCTGATGAAGGCGATGCTGGCGTTCTCGCTGAAGACGCCGGCCGTTGCCGTTGACAGGGCGACGGCGATCTGGCCGCTGCCCTGGGCGACGATGCCGCTGGCGGCAGCGCCGGCGGCGAAAGGCCCGCTGACGCCGTTCAGGCTGGCGCGCAGGGTGTCGTTCAGGCCGCTGACGGCGGCAGCGTTGTGTACCGTGACGTTCCTGTCGGCGACGCTGTCACCGACGCGGACGATGCCGAAGTCGACCACCGGTGTCGTCGACTGCCCGACCGCCGCCGTGTAAACCTTGCCGGATACGCTGATCGTCTGCGGGGCGAGGTTGAGCTGGCAGTTCGGCGCGCAGTTGCCGACGTTGCTGGCGTCGGACACCAGCGCGATGGTCGCGCTGCCAGCGTTGGCACCAGTGTAGTTGCCGGCGACGGCCGTGTTCAGCCCAACCGTCAGCGCGCTGCTGGTGGCGCCCGGGTCGAGCAGGTTGAAGCTGCCGCTGGCCGTGACCGGTGCACCGCCGCTGCTGATGCTGGCGTTCAATGCCGCCTGCGGCGGCGCTCCCGCCACGTTGGTGACACTGACGGTCGCCGTCGCCGCCGCATCGCCGACGCGGCGGGCCGCGACCGTGACCGCTGGGGTGTTGATCTGCGGGCTGGCCTGGTTGATCACAGTCCCCGTGGTCGTGATGCTGCCATTGACCGCGAAGTTCTCACTCCCCACTGCCAGCACGCCGAGCCCGTTGCTGACGTTGTTCACTGCACCGGCGCTGAAGTAATTGACGGCAATCGAGCTGTTCAGGGCGCCGGCCGTCGCACCGGTGACGGTGACGGTCATCGCGCCATTCGTGGCAGTGCTGTCGGTGCCGGCGAGGATGCCGTTGAGGGCGCCGCTGCCGCTGATCTGGCTGTTGCCCGAGGCGCCGAACGAGGCGTTGAGATCCTCGACGTAACCCGCCGCTCCGCTGGCGGTGTTGCGCACCACGAGGCTCTGGCTGACCTGCTGCCCGACTTGCAGCGTGCCGAAGTTCAGCGGCCCGGTCTGCAGCGAGCCGGCAGCCAACTGGTACACCTTGCCGCTGACGGCGACGACCTGGCTGCCGGCACTCGCAGTGCCGAGGCCATTGCTGACGCCGTTGACCTTGCCGGCGGTCTCGTAGGCGAGGGACACTGTGCCCGTCTTGTCACCAGCCGAGCTGGTGTCGACGCGTGCGCCCATGGTCGTGCTGTTGCCCTGTCCGGCCAGCAGACCGACGATGTTGCCACCGCTGATCGCGGCCTGGCCGCTCGAGCCGGAGAAACTGGCGTTCAGGTCTTCGCTGAACGGGCCGGCTGCGGCAGTGTTGCTGACCGTGATGGCGGCGGTGTTGCTGCCACCAACACGCTGGTTGGCTACGGTGACCGGTGTGCCGGCGTTGCCGATGGCGGCGTTGTAGGCCGCCGCACCACCGGCAAGCACGATGTTGAGCTTCTGGTCGGCGATGTTCTCGAAATTGCTGCGCAGATTCAGGACCTGTCCGGCGAGCGGTGCCAGCGCGCCGGCACTGGCGGCGTTGAAGACCACAGCGAGGTCGCCGCTGTTGGCTCCGGGGGCACCGGCGTTGTAGTTGGCGGCCGTGACGCCGCTACCCGAGAGGCGTGCGTCGCTGATGTTGCCACCGTTGGCAGCGGTCTGGACGGCGCCACGCAGAGTCGGCCCGGTGCTGCCGGAGTTGCCGATCTGGTAATTGAAGGTGTTGCTGCCGACGCGCACATTGCCGATCGTCAGGGTCGCATTTGTCGTGTTGCCGCCGGTGACGCCGGCGCCGCTGATCACCTGCGCCACGTCGCCGCCGGCGCGGACCTGTCCGGTGCCGGTGACGCCGGCGCGCCGGTTGAAGCTGTTGCCCGTGCCGGCGCCGGCATTGGTGTAGTCGTTGTTGATGATGAGGTTGCCCGTGCCGATGTTGATGGCCGAGCCCGCTGCGCCCATCACCAGACGGCCTTGCGTGTTGCCGCCGTTGGCCAGCGTCATCACGCCGGCGTGGTCTACCTGCAACGTGCCGGTGCCGTTGACGTTGCGCCCGACGTTGAGGGTGCCATCCTGCGCCCGGAACAGGCCGTTGTTGGTCAGTGCGCCGTTCGGCGTGACGCTGATCGTGCCACCGGCGTCGGCGTTGATCGTGCCGTTGTTGGTGAGTGTGGCGCCGCCGCCGACGAAGGCCTGCTGGCCGATGACGCCGGTCTGGCCGCGGACGGTGACGCCGGAGCCGATGACGAGATTGCCGGCTTCGATGTTCAGCCGGTTGGAGCCGCTGCCGTCGGCAAAGACGATCGTGCCGCTGCCACTGATCGTCTGATCGCCCTGCGGCGCGAGCACGCTGCCGTTGCCGATGTGTATCGTGCCGTTCAGGACCATGCCGCCGGCGCCGATGCGCTCGACCGACGTGGCGGCGGCCAGGTCGAGCGCGCCGTTGAGCGTCACGCCATTGAGGAAGTTGCTGCCACTGTTGGCAGCCCTGAAGACGCCCGTGCCGTTGGAGTTCAATTGACCGCCGGTGACGGTGGCGCCGTTGAGGAACACCGTGCTGCCGCTGTCGGCGAGGATCACGCCGGCAGTGTTGTCGTAGCCGCCGCCGGTATTCAACTGCAGCGTGCCGCCGCTCTGCGCCCGCATCGTGCCCTGGTTGACGACCTGGCCGTTGACGCCCAGCGTGATCGTGCGGGCGGACACGTCGGCGGAGATCACGCCCTGGTTGGTCAGCGTGGCGCCGCCACCAACGAAGGACTGCTGGCCGATGAAGCCATTGCCGCCGCGCACGGTGACGCCCGAGCTCAGCGTGAGATTGCCTGCTTCGACGTTGAGGCGGTTGCTGCCACCGGCATCCACGAAGTTGATGCTGCCGGTGCCGCCGATGGTCTGGTTGCCCTGCGGGGCGAGGACACTGCCGTTGCCGATGTCGATCGTGGCGCCATTGAGCGTCAGCCCCCCGGCGACGCGCTCGACGCCAGTCGCGGAAGCGAGGTCGAGTGTACCGGCGAGCGTCACTCCGGAAAGGAAGTTGTTGCCGCTGTTGTTGGCCCGGAACGAGCCGGCACCAGTCAGGTTCATGTCGCCGCTGATGGTGACCCCGTTCTGGTTCACCACGCTGCCGGCGCCGGCGAGGATCTGGCTTCCGCTGTTGCCCTGCACGGCGCTGTTCAGGTTCAGCGTGCCGCCATTGAGCGCCGCCAGGGTGCCGTTGTTGGTCGTCAGACCGTTGACCGCCAGGCTGACCGTTCCGCCAGCGACGTCCGCCTGGACGGTGCCGTTGTTGGTGAGCGTCGCGCCACCACCGACGAAGGACTGCTGGCCGATGACGCCGGTGTGGCCGCGGACGGTCACGCCGGAGGCGATGACGAGATTGCCGGCCTCGACGTTCAGACGGTTCGAGGCGCTGCCGTCGGCAAAGACGATCGTGCCGCTGCCAGTGATCGTCTGGTTGCCCTGCGGGGCGAGGACACTGCCGCTACCGATGTTGATCGTGCTGCCAGCGAGTGTCAGTCCGCCCGTGAGGCGCTCGATGCCTGTGGCTGACGCCAGGTCCATCGTGCCGGCGAGGGTGACGCCGGCGAAGAAGTTCGACCCGCTGTTGCTGGCGCGGAACGATCCGCTGCCGGCCGTGTTGACGATACCGCTGACCGTCACACCGTTCTGCACCACGGTGCTGCCCGCTCCGGCGAGAATCTGGCTGCCGGCACCACCGGCAACTGCCGAGTCGAGTCGCAGTGTGCCGCCGTTGAGAGCCGCCAGCGTGCCGTTGTTGGTGGTCAGGCCGTTGACCGTCAGGATGACCGTACCGCCCGCGACGTCGGCCTGGATCGTGCCGTTGTTGGTGAGTGTGGCGCCGCCGCCGACGAAGGCCTGCTGGCCGATGACGCCGGTCTGGCCGCGGACGGTGACGCCGGAGCCGATGACGAGATTGCCGGCTTCGATGTTCAGCCGGTTGGAGCCGCTGCCGTCGGCAAAGACGATCGTGCCGCTGCCACTGATCGTCTGATCGCCCTGCGGCGCGAGCACGCTGCCGTTGCCGATGTGTATCGTGCCGTTCAGGACCATGCCGCCGGCGCCGATGCGCTCGACCGACGTGGCGGCGGCCAGGTCGAGCGCGCCGTTGAGCGTCACGCCATTGAGGAAGTTGCTGCCACTGTTGGCAGCCCTGAAGACGCCCGTGCCGTTGGAGTTCAATTGACCGCCGGTGACGGTGGCGCCGTTGAGGAACACCGTGCTGCCGCTGTCGGCGAGGATCACGCCGGCAGTGTTGTCGTAGCCGCCGCCGGTATTCAACTGCAGCGTGCCGCCGCTCTGCGCCCGCATCGTGCCCTGGTTGACGACCTGGCCGTTGACGCCCAGCGTGATCGTGCGGGCGGACACGTCGGCGGAGATCACGCCCTGGTTGGTCAGCGTGGCGCCGCCACCAACGAAGGACTGCTGGCCGATGAAGCCATTGCCGCCGCGCACGGTGACGCCCGAGCTCAGCGTGAGATTGCCTGCTTCGACGTTGAGGCGGTTGCTGCCACCGGCATCGACGAAGTTGATGCTGCCGGTGCCGCCGATGGTCTGGTTGCCCTGCGGCGCGAAAATGCTGTTGTTGCCGATGTTGATCGTGCCGTTCAGAGTCAGGCCGTTGACGACGCGCTCGATGCCAGTGCCCGAGGCGAGATCGAGCGTGCCGTTGAGCGTGACGCCGGAGAGGACGTTGCTGCCGCTGTTGAACGCGACCAGCTTGCCGCTACCGGTGGTGCTGATCGTACCCCCGGTGATCGTGCTGCCGAACTGGTTGATCACGCTGTCGGCGCTGACGTTGATCACGCCGCCGGCGTTGCTGATGTTGTGCCCGCCCGCCACCTGCAGCGCGGCATTGTTCGGGATCGCACCGGCGCCGACGTTGAGTGTGCCGGTGTTGCTGGTGCCGCCGCCGCCTGCCAGCGTCAGCAGGAAGGCATCTAGGTTGACACTGCCGGCGTTGTTGAGGTTGAGGATCGACTGTGCGGCGTTGACGGTGACGGTCTTGCCCACCGCGATCGTCGCGTTGTCGGCAGCACCGGGCACGATGCCGCAGCTCCAGTCGGCGGCGGTCGCCCAGTTGCCGCTGGCCGGGGTCCAGTTGCAGTTGGCAGCCAGCGCCTGTTGCGCCGGGAAGGCGAGCAGAATGGCCAGAAGGCTGGGCTTGATGACGAAGTGGGGTGCTTTTGTGGCCATGTTCCTCTCCTCTTGCAATGGCAGGGGACGCTGCGGCGGCGTGCCGGACTCAACAGCTCTACTGATGGATGCCATAAGCACGTTTCATGCCTGACCGGTACGAGGCCATCCGGAGCTGGTTTCAGAGTTTGTTAAATGAGCGGGATGGCTGGCCGTGGCCGACTTCGGTTGGGGCCGTTGCACCGTTCGGCGAAGTTGCCGGAACCGATCTGTAAAGGCGCGACGTGGTGCATCTGCACCATGCCCCGCCGTGACCGGCCGCTACTGGCGGCAGGGCCGTGGCTCATGCACAATGGGCAACATGGAGATGGCTGACGCGCGCGCGCTGAACGGGGTGATCCTTTCCCTTTATCGGGAAGGTCGGGAGGTGCCGCTCGGCCGCTATCGCGCCTGGGCGCTGGAGCAGGTCGCTTCGGTGGTCGGCTTCGATTCGGCGTGCTGGGGAAGCGCCTCGGCAGAACCGCCGGCACTGCACGAGATGCATCTGCACAACTGCGAACACGGCATCGTCGAGGCGTACGTTCGCTGCAGCAAGCACGACTTCTTCCGTGCCGCGCTGATCGCCGATCCGGGAACGGCGATCAGCCTCGGTGATCTCGTGACGCGCGAGACCTATCTGCGCAGCACGCTCTATCGCAGGTTCGGGCGGCGCTTCAAGGTCGAGTGGGCGCTCGGGACGGTGCTCCTCGATCGCACGACTTCGCTCCACGAGTTCCTGACGCTCTGGCGGCACGATCCCTGGCTGCCGTTTTCCGAGACCGAGCGCCAGCTCAAGGAACTCCTGATGCCGCATCTGGCGGCGACCCATCGTGCCGCCTGGCTGCGGCATTTCCTGCGCCGGCCGGGCCACCTCAGCCAGGCGTGGGCGGTGGTTGACCGGCGCGGCCTGCTGCGCGAAGCGTCACCGTCCTTCATGGCCTCGCTGCACCAGCACTGGCCAGACTGGAGCGGCGGCCACCTGCCCGCACCGCTGGCGGCGACTGTGCAGGCGGGGCAGTCGCATGTCGCCGGCACGTGGCGCTTCGACGTCAGTGACTGCGGCGAGTATCGCTTCGTCCTCGCCCGCTCGACCGGCGCGCTGGCGCAACTGTCCGCACGCGAGCGCGAGATTGCCCTGCGCTACGCCAGCGGCGAGACGCATTCGGCGATTGCCCGCGCACTGTCGCTGTCGCCGGCGACAGTGCGCAATCACGTCGCGCATAGCTTTCGCAAACTCGGCGTCGCCAACAAGGTGGAACTGTCACTGCGGCTCGAGGCTGGAGCGCCGCGGCTGCCGACGGGAGTGGCGGAATGAGCGATGGGCGGACGGCGCCCGCCATCGTGCCGCGCGCGCCCCGGCCCCGAGGCGCCCGCCGGCGGCCGGGTCGCGGCTGTTGATGGCGCGCCAGTCGATCGAAGTCAGCGAGAGGGCGGGGGTACGCTACCTCCACTTCTCCTCCGCCTGGGTGCAGGGGGCGATGCGCCTGCAGCGCCCGAACGCCCTCGAACTGTCCTACACGCGCGAGATGATGGCCGGGCTGTTGCTGCGCGCCACACCGTGGCCGCGCGATGCCCTGCTGATCGGTCTCGGCGCCGGATCACTGGCCAAGTTCATCTACCATCAACTGCCGGCGACGCGGATCACGGCCGTCGAAATCGATCCGCAGGTCGAGAGGGTCGCCCGGCTGCATTTCGGATTGCCGGATGACCCGCGCCGACTGCGCGTGCTGATTGCCGACGGCGCCGACTACATGCTGCAGGGCGACAGCCGGCACGATTGCATCCTGGTCGATGGTTTCGATGGTCAGGGCCGCGCCGGCGCTCTCGACACCCTGCCGTTCTACGAGGCATGCCGCGCGCGTCTGAGCGAGAGCGGTTTGCTGGCGGTCAACCTGCTTGGCCGTGACCGCGGTTTCGCCGCCAGTGTCGAGCGCATCAGCCAGGCTTTCACTGGCCGCTCGCTGGTCTTCCCCTCCTGCGACCGGGGCAACAGGATCGCCTTCGCCAGCGCCGGCGAGGCGGTCGACGTCGCCGGCGGCGAACTCGTCAGCCGCGCCGATCGCTGGCGTCTGGCGAGTGGCCTCAACCTGCTGCCGACGGTTGCCCGTTTGCGTCAGGCCGGCTGCCTGCCGCACGATCGACTGCTGCTCTGAGCGCGGCCCGGGAGCGGGCAAGGGCGCTATACTTGCGCCCTTGCCCGCTCCCGGGCTGAAAACAACGCCGGTTCTTGCCATGTCCGCAGCCAGTTCCCAGATTCTTGTCGACGCCACGTCGCCCGCTGGCCCGTCGGGGCCCGTTCTGCCAGCCGTCTGGTCGGAGCGCCTCGCGCCGCAGCTGACCGACGGCGAGCAGGTGCTGGCCTGGCTGGAGATCGATCTCGACGCCGCCTTGCGTTTTGCCCGCGGTCTGGTCGTCGTCAGCAGCGAGCGTCTGCTGGTCATGCCGGCCGGCGAGCGGGACTGGCAAGGCTGGGCCTACCGGCCGGGTCTGCTGCTGTCACGGCGCGACCATTCCGGCGTCGGGACACTGGAGTTGTGCGATGCCGCGCGGCAGATCGCGCACTGGCGTTACACGCTCGGCAGCGACGTCGCCGCCGGCCGGCTGGTCGACCGCTTCACGCGCCAGCTCAGCTTGCGGCTGACGGGCACGATGCCGCCGCCGGCGAGTGTCGCCCTCTGTCCGAAGTGCGAGACACCGCTCCTCGCCGGGCAGGAGGAGTGCCCCGCATGCAGCAGGGAGATCCACGAGCCGCCGTCGACCTGGACACTGCTCCGCCTCGGCCGCTTCGCCCGCCCGTACCGCAAGCAGCTGCTGGGCGGTTTCATCCTGTCGTTGCTGACCACGGCTGCAACGCTGGTCGCACCGTACCTGACCATGCCGCTGATGGACAAGGTCCTGATCCCCTACCAGAACGGACAGCCGATCGATCCCGGACTGGTGCTGCTCTATCTTTCGGGTTTGCTCGGATCGTCGCTGCTCGCCTGGGTTCTCGGCTGGGGACGCACCTACATCCTGGCGCTGGTCTCCGAACGCATCGGTTCCGACCTGCGTACGGCCACTTACGAGCACCTGCTGAAGTTGTCGCAGGAGTACTTCGGCGGCAAGCGCACCGGCGACCTGATGGCACGCATCGGCTCGGAGACCGACCGCATCAACATCTTCCTCTCGCTGCATCTGCTCGACTTCGCCACCGACGTGCTGATGATCGCTATGACGACGGTGATCCTGGTGTCGATCGACCCGTGGCTGGCGGCAGTGACGCTGCTGCCGCTGCCCGTGATCGCCTGGCTGATCCACGTCGTTCGCGAGCGGCTGCGCACGGGTTTCGAGCGCGTCGACCGCGTCTGGGCGGAAGTCACCAACGTCCTTGCCGACACGATTCCCGGCATCCGCGTGGTCAAGGCTTTCGCCCAGGAGGCGCGCGAGGCGGCGCGTTTCCGGGCCGCCAACGTCCGCAACCTGGATGTCAACGACCGCGTCAACCGCGTCTGGTCGGTGTTCTCACCAACCGTCACCCTGCTGACCGAATTCGGCCTGCTGATCGTCTGGGCGTTCGGCATCTGGCAGATTGCCGGCGACCAGATCACGGTCGGCGTGCTGACGGCCTTCCTCGCCTACATCAGCCGTTTCTACCTGCGCCTGGACTCGATGAGTCGCATCGTTTCGGTGACGCAAAAGGCTGCCGCGGGCGCCAAGCGAATCTTCGACATCCTCGATCATGTCTCGAGCGTTCCCGAGCCGACCCATCCGGTGCACCTGCCGCAGGTGTCCGGGCGCATCGAGCTGCGCAGCGTCGGCTTCCGCTACGGCACGCGCAGCGTCACCCGCGACATCAACATCGTCATCGAGCCCGGCGAGATGGTCGGTCTCGTCGGCCACAGTGGCTCCGGCAAGAGCACGCTGGTCAACCTCATCTGCCGTTTCTACGACGTCAGCGAGGGGGCGATCCTGATCGACGGCGTCGACATCCGCTCGCTGCCGGTCGCCGAGTACCGCCGGCACATCGGCCTGGTGCTGCAGGAGCCGTTCCTCTTCTTTGGCACGATTGCCGAGAACATCGCCTACGGCAAGCCCGAGGCGACGCACGCCGAGATCGTTGCCGCCGCCCGCGCCGCACACGCGCATGAGTTCATCCTGCGCCTGCAGCACGGTTACGACTCGCTCGTCGGCGAACGCGGGCAGGCGCTCTCCGGCGGCGAACGGCAGCGGATCTCGATCGCCCGTGCGCTGCTCATCGACCCGCGCATCCTGATCCTCGACGAGGCGACGTCGTCGGTCGACACGACGACCGAGAAGGAGATCCAGAAGGCGCTCGACAACCTGGTCCGGGGCCGGACGACGATCGCCATCGCGCACCGCCTGTCGACGCTGCGCGATGCGAACCGCCTGGTGGTGCTCGATCGCGGCAGCGTCGTCGAGGTTGGCAGCCATGACGAGCTGATGGCCTGCGAGGGGCACTATTACCGCCT
Organism: Candidatus Accumulibacter similis; assembly: GCA_013347225.1. Lineage (NCBI taxonomy): Bacteria > Pseudomonadati > Pseudomonadota > Betaproteobacteria > Candidatus Accumulibacter > Candidatus Accumulibacter similis. The sequence continues at coordinate 2,042,758 of CP054595.1, forward strand.
CTATCAGGCGCAGGCGCGCAATGTCGATACCGAAGACGAACTGCGGCGACTCGAGCTTGACCGCCGGGACGAGGGAGATCGCGAATGAAGGTCCGCCCGGATTACCAACTGCGCCGCAATTCCTTCGGCCGGCTCGAGCTGACCGACGCCGATGGCGAAACCCATGATGGCGTGGTGCCGGTGCGTGCCTTTCCGATCACCGCCCCCGACGATGGCCTTGCCCTGGTCGATCCCTACGGCCACGAACTGGCCTGGATCGACCGCCTCGACACCCTGCCGGACGAGCTGCGGCAGTTGCTCGAGGACGAGCTGGCCGGGCGTGAATTCATGCCGGTGATCGAGCGCATCGTCGGCGTCGGCAGTTTTGCGACGCCGAGCACGTGGGAGGTGGACACCGATCGTGGCCGCACGAGCTTCGTCCTCAAGGGCGAGGAGGACATCCGCCGCCTGGCCTCTCCGGCTCTGCTGATCGCCGACAGTCACGGCATCCAGTTCCTGATCCGCGACCGCAATGCGCTCGACCAGCACAGCCGACGGATTCTCGACCGCTTCCTGTGAGCCGGCGGACGCCAGTTGCCGGCGCCATGGGTCAGCCGATTGCTGCGTGCCGCGTTAATGCGGCCGTGTGCGACGGATCGTACCGACGCGGCAGTCGGGCGCTCCTGCCTGCCGTTCCTTGCGCGCCAGAGCGCGCCAACCCTTCCCTCCGTGGGCCGAGGTCATGAAAAGCAAAGACATCAAGTTTCTGGAAATCCGCTACCTGCGCGGGCCGAACATCTGGACCTACCGCCCGGTGATCGAAGCGCTGGTCGACATCGGCGATCTGGAGGACTTTCCCTCCAACACGATCCCCGGCTTCACGGAGCGGCTGGCCGCCTTTCTGCCCTCGCTGGCCGAGCACCGCTGCAGCTACGGTGAGCCGGGCGGCTTCCTGCGGCGGCTGCAGGAAGGCACCTGGCCGGCCCACATCCTCGAGCACGTGACGCTCGAGCTGCAGAATCTGGCCGGCATGCCGGGCGGCTTCGGCAAGGCGCGGGAGACCTCGAGCCGCGGCGTGTACAAGGTGGTCGTCCGCGCCTGGCATGAGGAGGTGACGCGCAGTTGTCTCTACGCCGGCCGCGACCTGCTGCTGGCGGCGATCCGCGACGAAGCCTTCGATGTCGCCGGCACCGTCGAGCGCCTGGCCGATCTCGCCGAGCGCCGCCTGCTCGGCCCGAGCACCGGCTGCATTGTCGAGGCGGCAACCGCCAAGGACAGGCGCATACCCTTCATCCGCCTGTTGCCGACGGGCAACCTGGTGCAGCTCGGCTATGGCGCCCGCAGCCGGCGCATCTGGACGGCCGAGAGCGACCGGACGAGCGCCATTGCCGAGGGCATCTCGCGTGACAAGGACCTGGCGAAGACCCTGCTCGCGTCCTGTGGCGTGCCGGTCCCCGAAGGCCGTCTGGTGGAGGATGCCGGCGACGCCTGGGATGCCGCCGAGGACATCGGTCTGCCGGTGGTCGTCAAGCCGTCCGACGGCAACCACGCGCGCGGCGTGTTCACCAACCTGATGACGCGCGCGGAAGTCGAGTCGGCCTATGCGGCCGCCGTCGAGGAGGGCAGCGGAGTCATCGTCGAACGCTACGTGCGCGGCTCCGAGCATCGCCTGCTGGTGATCGGCGGCAAGCTTGCCGCCGCGGCACGTGGCGAGACGGCAACGGTGGTCGGCGACGGCCGCTCGACGATCGACCAACTGATCGACCTGCAGATCAACTCCGATCCACGGCGCGGCGCCGCCGAGGAGTTTCCGCTCGATGTCATCCTGCTCGCCGAGAACCCGGTTGCCCGCCTCGAGGTGGCGCGCCAGGGCTTCGCTCCCGACTCGGTGCCGGAGGCCGGGCGCGAAGTGCTGATCGTGCGCAGCGGCAACCATACCGACGACGTCACCGACCTCGTCCACCCCGAGACGGCGGCGACCGTCGCCCTCGCCGCAGGCATCGTCGGCCTCGACATCTGTGGCGTCGACCTCGTCTGCGAGGACATTTCGCGCCCGCTGGACGAGCAGCGTGGCGCCATCGTCGAGGTCAATGCCGGTCCCGGTCTGCTGATGCATCTCAAGCCGGCGAATGGCCAGCCGCGCCCGGTTGGGCGGGCCATCGTCGACGAACTGTTTCCCGACGGCGACGACGGTCGCATCCCCGTCGTCGGTATCAGCGGCAGCCGCGGCAAGACCACCGTTGCCCGCCTGCTCGCCAGCATCGTCGGCCTCAGCGGCAGGAACACCGGGCTGGCGTGCAGCAGTGGCCTGTTCGTCGGCCGTCGCCGCATCGATGCCGGCGATTCCGCCAACTGGGGCTCGGCCAACCGCATCCTGATGAACCGGACCGTGGAAACCGCCATTGTCGAGAACGGCTGTGACAGCATCCTCACCGAAGGCCTCGCCTACGATCGCTGCCAGATCGGCATCCTCACCAACGTCGAGGCCGAGCGGCACTTCGGGCTTCACGACCTGAGCACCGCCGAGCAGCTATTCACCGTCTTCCGCACGCAGGTGGACGTCGTCCTGCCGGGCGGGGCGGCGGTTCTCAACGCCAGCCAGCCGATGCTCGTCGATATGGCGCCTCTGTGTGACGGGGAAGTGATCTTCTTTGCCGCCGACGGCGAGCTGCCGGCCGTCGTCGATCATCGAGGGCGGGGCGGCAGGGCGGTGTTCGTGCGCGATGGCGAGGTGGTTTTCGGCAGCCGTGAGCGCGATACGGTGATCACCAGCCTGCGGGCGATTCCGTTTACCGATGGTGGGCGCATCGCGGCGCAGGTGGACAACGCCCTGGCGGCTGCGGCTGCTGCCTGGGCTCTCGGCATCGGTCCCGAGATCGTCCGCACCGCTCTCGAGACTGCGGCCAATGATTGAGCAACGGCTGTAGCAGGGCAGGAGGCCGCCACGCCGCGACGGCGGCTTTGACAGGCATATTCTCGAAGGGAATCATTCATGGAAGTCTCGCGTCTCCGCGCCCTGCGCGGTCCCAACCTGTGGAGCCGGCACACGGCGATCGAGGCGGTCGTTCATTGCGCCGAAAGCGAGCGCGACATCGACGACATGCCGGCTTTCGAGAACCGCCTGCGCGAGCGCTTTCCCGAGCTGGACATGCTGCGGCCGCTGGGGCATGACGAGGCGGTATCGATGGCGCAGGCGCTCGAGTTTGCCGCCCTCGGCCTGCAGGCGCAGGCGGGCTGCCCGGTCACCTTCAGCCGGACGGCCGAGACCGTCGAACTCGGCACCTACCGGGTCGTCGTCGAGTACAGTGAGGAAGCCGTTGGCCGCCTGGCCTTCGAGCTGGCCGAGGAACTCTGCCGCGCCGCCGTCGATGACCGTCCCTTCGCGCTCGACACCGCGTTGGAGCGGCTGCGCGAACTCGACGAGGACGTGCGGTTGGGACCGAGCACCGGCGCCATCGTCTACGCGGCCGCAGCACGCAACATACCCTACCGCCGGCTCACCGACGGCAGCATGGTGCAGTTCGGCTGGGGCAGCCGGCAGCGCCGGATTCAGGCGGCGGAAACCGACCTGACCAGTGCCGTTGCCGAATCGATTGCCCAGGACAAGGAGCTGAGCAAGGTCCTTTTGCATGCCGCCGGCGTGCCGGTACCCGTTGGCCGACCGGTTCTCAGCGCCGAGGATGCCTGGGCTGCCGCCTGCGAGATCGGCGGGCCGGTCGTCGTCAAGCCGCAGGATGGCAACCAGGGCAAGGGCGTGGCGGTCAACCTGACGCGCCGCGACGAGATCGAGGCTGCCTACGAGATTGCCTGCGGGATCAGCGAGGAAGTGCTCGTCGAGCGCTTCCTTCCAGGCCACGACTACCGCCTGCTGGTGGTCGGCGACAGGATGGTCGCCGCTGCCCGACGCGATCCGCCGCTGGTCATCGGCGACGGCGTGCACACTGTGCGGCAGTTGGTCGACCGGGTCAACAGCGATCCGCGTCGCAGCGATGGCCACGCGACGTCCCTGACGCGAATCCGTCTCGACGATCTGGCGATCGCCCGCCTGACAAAGGCTGGGTTGACTCCCGAATCGGTGCCACCGCGTGGCAAGCGGGTCGTCCTGCGCAACAACGCCAACCTGTCCACCGGTGGCACGGCAACCGACGTCACGGACGACGTGCACCCCGAGTTTGCCGCGCAGGCGGTCGCCGCGGCACAGACCATCGGCCTCGACATTGCCGGCGTCGACGTCGTCTGCGACAGCGTGCTGCGGCCGCTCGAGGAGCAGGGCGGCGGCATCGTCGAAGTCAACGCGGCGCCCGGCCTGCGCATGCACCTGCAGCCATCCTTCGGCAAGGGACGTCCGGTCGGTGAGGCGATCATCGCCAACATGTTCGCGCCCGGTGAAGACGGGCGCATTCCCGTGGTCGCAGTCGCCGGCACCAACGGCAAGACGACCACCGTCCGCCTGATCGCCCACATCCTCGCGCAGCAGGGTCTGCGCATCGGCATGACGACGACCGACGGCGTCTACGTCGAGGGGCGGCGGATCGATACCGGCGACTGCTCTGGTCCGAAGAGCGCACGCAACGTGCTCTTCCATCCGCGCGTCGATGCGGCAGTGCTCGAAACCGCCCGTGGCGGTGTGCTGCGCGAGGGCCTCGGCTTCGATCGCTGCGACGTGGCGGTCGTCACGAACATCGGCCTGGGCGATCACCTCGGGCTTGCCTACATCAGCAGCGTCGAGGAACTGTCGGTCGTCAAGCGGGTGATCGTGCAGAACGTCAGACCGGGGCGCGGGGTCGCGGTACTCAACGCTGCCGACCCGCTGGTGGCGCGAATGGCCGACGCATGCCCGGGCAACGTGAGCTTCTTCGCCACCGAACGCAATCATCCGGTCATGGCGATGCACCGCGCACAGCGCAAGCGCGTGGTCTACCGTGACGGTGCTTCACTGGTTGCCTCGGGTGGCGGCCTGGAACATCGCATCGCGCTGGCTGGAATTCCGCTGACGCGGGACGGCGCCATCGGCTTCCAGGTGCAGAACGCGATGGCGGCAATCGCCGCTGCCTGGGGGCTGGGCCTCGACTGGCAGACGATCGAGCGTGGCCTGGCGAGCTTCGTCAGCGATGTGCAGACGGCGCCTGGCCGCTTCAACGTCTTCGACTATCGCGGGGCGAAGCTGATCGCCGACTACGGGCACAATCCGGATGCCATCCAGGCCCTCGTCGATGCCGTCGAGAACATGCCGTCAGCGCCGGGCAGCAAGCGTTCCGTCGTCATCAGCGGCGCCGGTGACCGGCGCGACGACGACATTCGCCAGCAGACGGAGATTCTCGGCGGAGCCTTCGATCGCGTCATTCTTTATCAGGATCAGTGCCAGCGCGGGCGTGCCGACGGTGAAGTGCTGGCGCTCCTGCGGGACGGACTGCAGCACGCGATGCGAACGAAGGAGATCCGGGAGATTCATGGCGAGTTCCTGGCGATCGACAGCGCGCTGGCCGAGCTGGCCGCCGGTGATCTGTGCCTGATCCTGATCGACCAGATCGAAGAAGCACTCGAGCACATCGATCGCCGACTGCGCGAAGGCTGACAGCGGCGCGCTGCGCCGGCGGCAGAGGCACGCAGCGCGTCAGGCGGGTCGGCTGCGGTAGCTCCACGAGAACTGGCCAGCGTCGCCGGCGAACAGCAGCCGGGTGGCGGCATCGGTGCGGCGCATGCGCGCTTTCAGCTCCTTCGGCGGCAGCGCGTGCAGTGGCAGCTCGGCGGGTCGTGGCAGCAGCGCACTGACCCGCGTTTCTCCCTCGACCCGGGCAATGTCGCAGTTGACCTTGCTGCACGCCTCTTCCCGGGCGGCCAGAACGGCATCGATCTGTTGGCCGAATGCCGCCGACTCCGCCGCCAGTTCCTTCACCAGTTCGGACAACTGCGACAGCGAGCGCAGGGTTGGCGCGACGAGCGCCGACAGCCTGCGCCAGCCGACCTGCTGGTCGGCACGCAGCGTCGCTTCGTGATTGCGCAGCCGCTGCGCGAGCGCCAGGTAGCTGGCGACCTCCTTGTCGCTGCGCAAGACGTCGATGCGGGCGCGGTGGGTGGCGATCGCCTTCTCGGTCGCCACCCGCTTGCCACGCAGGGCACTCACCCTGGCGTCGTAGGCGCTGAGGTCGGGCAGCAGCAGCAGCAGCACGGTGTCGAGTTCCCGTCGCGCCCGCGTGCTGCCAAGGCGGGTCGTCCGTGTCGCCAGCGCGCAGGCCTCGGCGACCTCGATCGTCAGTTCTTCGGCGACGATGTTGCAGTTCGTGGCTTGGTCGACGACCACCTGGCGAGCAACGAGGACACAGTTGTCCGCCCGCTTGACGGTGATGCAGCCCGCGAGAGCGGTCAGGGTGGCGCCGGAAGCCATTCCGTCGACGATGATGTCGCCTTCCTCGTTGCTCGCGCTGCCGCCGACGAGGTTGCGCTTGAGTCGCACGACGCCGCCGGTGGAGACGATCCTGCCGTAAACGTCGGCGTAGGCGGTGATGCTGCGACACTGGACGACGCGCTTCTCCTGGATCTCTCCGTGTTGCTCGTACTCCTCACCGGTCAGCAGCAGGTCGCCGGTGGTTCGGACGCTGACGCCTTCATGGCTGACGATCTTGTCCGTCACCGAAAACTGGTTGCTCTGGCGGTCAATGCTGAGGAAGCCGCAGACCGTCGCCAGCAGGTACTCGACACCGTCCTCGCGGCTGGTGCGGGTGCCGGGGCCGGCCAGGCTCGCGAGGTCGAAGTCCTTCGGCAGCGGTGCCGGCACTGCCTGGCCGCCAAGGGTCCACCCATCGACGCCCGGAGTGCGCGGGTTCTTCCGCACCAGGCGCAGGCCGGCGGCGACCTGCGGGTAGCGCGTCTCGAACTGGCGCAGATCGACACGGTCTCCGAGCAGGCGGCGGGGCGCGTTGTTGCGATGCAGTCCAGGCGCCAGTTCGCACACCTCGGCGTCCTTGCCGGGTACGAAGGGCAGGGTGCGGGCGATGACCCGGCGCTCGACCCTGTCGACCTCGAATCCTGCGCACACCGCGGCGACGTCGATTCCGAAACGCACCCCTTGCGCCCAGGCGCTGGCGATGAACTCGTCGATGTCGAGCCGCACGCGGGTCTCCGCTGCCAGTTCACCGTCGGCCGCCTCGAGGTAGAGTGGCTCGAAGAGGTACGTAGCCTCATCACCGTCGATCAGGAATTCCTTGTACAGCGCCTGGCGCTCGGGTCGGAAAAAGGTGATGTCGGCAGCCAGCGGCACCTCCTCCGCTGCGCCATCGCCACCACCTGCGGCGCTACCGTAGAGCAGCGCGATGAAGCGCGCGTAGTCCAGCCCGCGGAAATAGAGGCCGGTGTTGAAGACGCGATTGACGAAGTCGGCAAAGTCCGTTGCCGATTCGAGTCGCGCCGGCTGCACATGAAGCCCGTCCGCGCGCTGGACGATGAAGCGCGAGAGCGCGATCTGTCCTGCTTCCAGGTCGGCGAGGTTACCGATGGCACTTTCCGGATGTTGTGGCATGCTCGCAGTCAGATCCCGGTGAGTTCGCTGCGCCGCAACGCCGGCGCCGCCTCCTCTCGGCAAGTTTCCGGCCGGCGCCGCGTTCCTGCACGCCGCCCGTCAGTGCCGAAGGCTGTGCAGGACAGGATTGGTTGGCTCCATGTTGTCTGCACCATCGTCGCTAGCGTACCAGAAACAGGCTGTGACGACACATGCCATCCGCTTGCAACGCTGTTTGCGCACAGCAGACTCGGCAATCACGCCTGGCGAAGTGTGTCAGCCGTTGCCGGCGGCCTGCGTTATGAATCCTGTCGAGCGTGCACCGGGCAGTGTCGGTGCGGGCAAAAGCGTATCGCCACCCGTGTCACCAATACCATGCCGCCATTCATGCCCCGCCATCGTTACGCGCCGCTGCTTGCAACCCTGCCGCTCTGCGCCTGTGTCAGCCTGCCGCCGGAAGGGCCGGCGGTCATGGCCCTGCCGGGATCGGGGCGGACTTTCGAACAGTTCCGCTTCGACGACCAGGTCTGCCGGGCCTACGCCGGGCGCTCGATCGGCCCGCAGACGCCTGCAGGCGCGGTGGTCGATTCGGCGGCCACCAGCGCCGTCCTGGGAACCGCAATCGGCGCCGCGGTGGGTGCGGCAGTCGATGGCTCCAGCGGCGCTGCGGTTGGTGCCGGGTTCGGCCTCCTGGCCGGCAGCGTCAGCGGTGCCGCGGCCGGAAATGCCTCGGGTTACGCCCTGCAGCAGCGTTACGACCAGAGTTACGTGCAGTGCATGTACGGGCGTGGCCACAAGGTGCCGGTCATCGGCGGCTACCCTCTGCGAAGCGGCGATGGCGCTGCGGCGGCAGGGGTGGCGCTGCCGCCGCCACCGCCCCCACCGCATGGGGTGCCACCACCACCACCGCCGCTGCCGCCGGCGGTGCCGCCACCGCCGCTTGGGGCGCCACCGCCACCACCGGCACGGTGAACGCGCAAGACGCTGGTCGACTTCTGGCGTAAACTGGGCACTCGTTGCCACGAAAGCCCCAGCCATGTCGCGCCCGACCCTCAAACTGCCCGCAAAGACTGCCGCCGATGCCGCTGCCGGCGAACGGAGCGGCCGCCCCCGCCGCCCGATCCGTGGCCAACCGGCGGCGACCAAGCATGTCGGCCGGCGCCGTACCGAGGACGATGCCCCGGTTGCGGCAGCCGGCAAGCCGCCACGGCAGGAGCGATCCGCGGTCGCGGCGCCGGCGCGGCCGGCGGTGGCGAACGACGGTCGCCCGGATGCCGGTCTCGAGCGAGCGGTTGCCGGTGACGAGCGTGGCTCACGCCTCCTGCCGGCAGGCACCGGACGGGGCTCCGGTGCGCCGCGGCAGAAAGGGCGCGACGCTCGCGCGACGACCGACGGTGCGGCAGGCGTTGACGCGGCAGGCGGCGTACGTCCGGCCGCACGGCAGCCCGGTACGCCGAAGAAGCAGCATCCGGCACGCGGCGTCGCACGCAGCACTGGTGCCCGCGCCTGCCCGCCGGTGCGGGTCGCCGATGGTGTGGCGGTTCTCGGCAGTGGCGTTGCTGAAGCTGGGCCGAGGTTGCCAGAGCTTGCCGCCGAACCGCCGGCGAACCCGCCCGCGGCCGCCTCGGGCAGACCCGGTATGGCGAAAGAGCCGCCACGGCTGTCCAGACTGGTCAGCGAACTGGCGGCGTGTTCGCGCCGCGAGGCCGACGAGTGGATCGAGAACGGCTGGGTCAGCGTCGATGGCGTCGTCATCAACCGTCTCGGCGCGCGCGTCAACCCGAAGGCGAGGATAGAAATCAGGGATGCGACGAGCAAGCACCGCAGCGAGAGCGTCACCATCCTGTTCCACAAGCCTCCTCCTGCCGCCGATGTGGCGGAGGCCACGGGGCGCGAGAATCCGGCGGCCCGCATTCGTGCCGACAACCGATGGACCGAAGATGGCTCCGCGAAGCGTTTCGTGCTCGCTCACCTGCGCGGATTGGCGCCCGCGGGTGCGCTCGATGCGGCTGCTGGCGGGATGCTGGTGTTCACCCAGGAGGGCAGTGTGGCGCGACGGCTGGCGGGTGGCGACGCTCGTCTGGAGAAGGAGTACCACGTCCTGGTCGATGGTGTTCTGGCAGCCGATGGGCTGGCGCGACTGCGGCACGGACCGGTTCTGGACGGTATCCGGCTGCCGCCGGCCGACGTCTCTTGGCTCGGCGAGCAGCGTCTGCGCATCGTTCTGCGCCAGAGCCTGAAACAGCAGATTCCGCGCATGTGCGCGCTGGAGGGCTTGCACGTGCGCGAGTTCCGTTGCGTGCGCATCGGCAGCGTGTCGCTCGGCAGGCTGCCGCAAGGCGAGTGGCGCTACCTGCGCGCCGACGAGCGGTTCTGAGCGGTCCGCCGACGATTCCCGGCGCCGCCGCGCTTGCGAGCCGCGGCGGCTGCGGCTACCATCCGGGCGATCGTGCCGTCTCCCGGTCGGCCCCACCGCTTCGCAGCAGGTCCTCAGGACTTGGAGTCAGTAAGCATGCTCGACAAGCGCCCACCCCGTGACCTCGCAGCCTGGCTGAGCCAGATCACCAGCGAGGAGATTCCGGTCCTGCGGCAGACGGTTCGCCGTCTTGACGAGGCGCGACAGAACATCGACCGCGTCGGCGGTCGTCAGATCACCGACATCGTACTGCAGGATCCGCTGCTGGCAGTGCGTGTCCTCGCGTACATCCAGTCGGTGGGTAGCCGGCGCTTGCGCGGCGACATCACGAACATTGCCGGTGCGGTGATGATGCTCGGCGTCGAGCCGTTCTTTCGCGCCTTCGACCGCCCGCAGACGCTCGAGGGCAGGCTCGGGCCGCAGCCGGCCGCACTGCTCGGCGTACTGCAGGTTGTCCTGAGGACGCAGCGTGCGGCACGCTACGCGCACGAATGGGCCTTCGCACGCCACGACATGAATGTCGAGGAGGTCGCCCTCGCCGCACTGCTGCACGATACGGCGGAAATCCTCGTCTGGTGCACGGCACCGGAGCTGGCGCTGGAGATGCGCCAGCGCCAGCATGCCGACCGCAGCCTGCGCAGCGGCGTGGTGCAGCAGGCAGTCCTGGGTTTTCCGCTGGCCGAACTGCAATTGGCCCTCTGTCATGCCTGGCACCTGCCGGAGTTGTTGGTCACCATGATGGATGACGGCAACGCGCAGTTGCCGCGCGTACGCAACGTCAAGCTGGCGGTTGATCTTGCCCGCCACACTGCCGACGGCTGGACCGACCCGGCGATCACCGATGACCTGAGCGCAGTGCAGGGCCTGCTGCACATCAACCGCGAGACGCTGCTCGATCGCCTGCAGGTACCGCCGGAGCTGGTGCCGCGCTTCCTCGAAGACGACCGCGGGCGAAGCGGGGCGGGTCTCTAGTTGGCGACGACCGTCGGGCAACGGCCCGAGTTGCCGATGGCCCGCTTCCTGCTGTTTGCCGTTGTCTTCATCGAGGGCTTCTGCTCGCTCGGCGCCGAGGTCATCGCCTTGCGCCAGATCATTCCGCACATGGGCAGTTCGATCGTCGTCACGGCGCCGACGATCGGCTTCTTCCTGCTGGCGCTGGCGCTCGGGTACCACGCCGGCGCCAGGGTGGCCGCGGATTACGTCGCGGTCGTCGCTAGGAACTTCCTGCTTGCCGCGCTGCTGATCGGCGTCGGGCTGTCGGGCGTTGGCGTCGATCTCGTCTTCACGGCGATCAACCCGCCGGAGATCGCCTATCTTTTGCTGATCGGCTGCGTGCTCTGTCCGGTTGCCTGGCTGCTCGGGCAGACCGTGCCGATCCTGAGCAACCTGTTGCAGCACGAGCGGGTTGGCGAGGCCAGTGGCGAGGCGCTGTACTACTCGACACTCGGCTCTTTTCTCGGCTCGCTCTCGCTATCGCTGCTGCTGATGCAATGGCTCGGCGTCTCGGCTGCGGTCGGATTCTGCGCGCTGCTGCTGCTCGCCGGCCACGCGCTGCTGCGCCCACGCGCCTGGTCGGCTGCGCTCGTCGCGGTGGCAGTCGCTGTCGCGACGGTGACCGCCAATGCCTGGCTGCGGCCGCAGATCGAGACCGCCTACGCCAGCTATCTGGTGGAACCGGCCGCCTACGAGGGCGCCATCAACGGCCGAGCGATGCGCAACAACAACTCTTTCGCTTCGCTCATCGACGAATCCGACCCGCCACGCTACGCGCGCTACATCAGGCACATTCGCGGCATGCTCCTCGATGAGCTGCAGTTTCGCGGGCGCCACATCCTGGTCCTCGGCGCCGGCGGCTTCACCGTCTCGCACCGCGAGCCGGAGAACCACTACACCTACGTCGATATTGACCCGGCGGTGCGCGGGATTGCCGAGAAGCACTTCCTGCACGAGACGGCGAGCGGCGATTTCGTCGCCGACGACGCCCGCCGTTTCGTCATCCGCAGCGAGCAACGCTTCGCCGCCGTCCTCGTCGACGTCTACGGCGCCCACTCGTCGATTCCGGGGCATCTGGTGACACGCGAGTTCTGGCAGGCAACGCGCCGCGTACTCGACCGGCAGGGCCTGCTGATTGCCAACCTGATTCTCGACAGCGCGCTCGCCACCCCCTATTCGCGCAACCTCCTGGCAACGATCGAGAGCGTCTACGGCCGCTGCGCGGTCGAAGTGCTGCAGAAGCGGCAGGTGCTGGCCAATGTCATCGTCACCTGTCGCAATGGTGAGCAGCCGGAAGCGGCGCGCCTGTTTACCGATGAGCACAACCGCGCCGACTTCGATCAGGCGCGGTCCCGCTGAGCCGCGTTGGCAGAAAGGCATTGGCCGCAGGCCGGCCGTTCCTTGCCGGCGCCGGCAACAGCGGGCTCGGGCGACGAGCTCAACCTTTCCTGTCGCTACCAGCCTTGCACATCGACCCCTTGGTCATCAGCGTCGATGTCGGCGCGTTCAGGCTTGCCATGCGGGGCCTCATCGCACTGGCCCATGGTGGTGGGTCATGAGGATCAGTGCAGGGCTCCGCAGGCGTACAGAACGAGCCCGACAGAAAAGGCCATCGCCGGCGCGGAGGCCGACCGTGGGCAGGGGCCGCTGCTCCATGATGCCGGAAAACAATCGGTTACTGTACTGTCTGGCGGAAGCGGTGTCCGCCTGTTAGCAGTCCAGAATGATCCCATGAAGTACGCAAAATGCGATACATAACAATAACCTACAGAATGGACGCGTCCAGGATAGTCCTGTACAATCCCGCCAAATCCAGCTACATTTTGATAGTCGTTTTGATAGTGGGACGGATGGTATGGCACGCCAACAGCAACGACTTTCTGCACTGCAGGTCAGCAAGCTCACCAAGCCTGGGCTGTATGGCGACGGTGGCGGTTTGACGCTCCAGATCACCGCCACGGGCGCCAAGTCGTGGCTGTTTCGCTACATGGTGGCCGGCAAGCCGTACGGAATGGGGCTGGGACCGACGCATACCGTGAGTCTGGCTGAGGCGCGGCAGAAAGCGGCGGACGCACGGAAGCTGCTTGTCGACGGCATCAATCCTTTGGTCGCCAAGAAGCAGAAGAAGATCGCCGACGCGCTGGCCGCCGCCAAGATGATGACTTTCGATCAGTGTGCCGAGGCGTATATCCAGACGCACAAGGCGGGCTGGAAGAACGCGAAGCACGCGGACCAGTGGACCAACACCCTCAAGACGTACGCCAGCCCGGTGCTGGGCCATCTGCCGGTAGCCGATGTCGACACGGGTCTGGTCGTGAAGTGCCTGGCAGCCATCTGGGAGAGCAAAACCGAAACGGCCAGCCGCCTGCGCGGCCGTATCGAGTCCGTGCTGGACTGGGCGACCACCAGTGGTTACCGCAGCGGCGAAAATCCTGCCCGCTGGAAAGGGCATCTGGAGAACCTGCTGGCCACCATCAGCAGGTCCAGTCGGACGCGCAACCATCCGTCGCTGCCGTGGCAGCGCATCGCTGCCTTCATGGCCGTTCTGCGCGCACGAGAGGGGGTGTCGGCGCGAGCGGTGGAGTTCTGCATTCTGACGGCGTGCCGCTCGGGAGAGGTTCGCGGGGCGCGATGGGCCGAGTTCGATCTCGCGGGCAAGGTGTGGACGATACCCGCCGAGCGCATGAAGGCGCGGCGCGAGCATGAGGTTCCTTTGAGCGATGCCGCGTTGGCGTTGCTGGAGTCGATGCCAAGGGATGGCGAGACCGTCTTTGCCGGCATGAAGGGGCAACCGCTGTCGGATATGTCGCTGACTGCCGTGATCCGTCGCATGAACGGCGATGACAAGCCGGTGTGGGTGGATGCCAACGGCGACGGTGTGACCGTGCACGGTTTCCGCAGCACCTTTCGGATGTGGGCGGCGGAGACGACGAACTATCCGCGCGAAGTCGCCGAGCACGCGCTGGCGCACCAGTTGCCGGATGCCGTCGAGCGTGCGTATCAGAGAGGTTCGCAGTTCACCAAGCGTGCTGCGCTGATGGCGGATTGGGCCGCGTGCTGCATGACGGTGATGCCTGATGCGGTCGTCAAGCCGATTCGTGCCATCGCGTGAGCGATCGTTCTTACCAGTGATACGACGGGCAACGGGCAGCCAGTCGCGCAGAGGGCTGTTGTTCCTTCACCTCGGAGAACTGCGCAGTGGCAAACCGAACGTCATCCAGCATCAGCTCGCGCATCAGGTTCCTGATGCCCTTGGCACCGCCTACAACCGGACCAAGTTCCTGAAAGAGCGCCAGGCCATGATGCAGCAATGGGCGGACTACCTCGGCAAGCTGAAGGTAGGGGCCGAGGTGATTCCGTTGAACGGGAAAGCGGGTTGATCGCTTCCTGCGCTTGGGCTGACCAAGTTGGTGCCGGCGGGACGGCGCTCAGGGGCTTCGGGCCTTGCTCATTCTGTGCCTTTCTTCCCGTCACGCTCGCCCACGGCCCTGAATTCATCGTATGCCGTATCCCAATTGACCTTCGGAAACGCAACTTTGACTGACTCAAGAAAGTCTTTGCGGTTCAAGGTCTCGAATGTCACATCCTTGAAGCGCTCGTTCAGTTTCATTTCTTGGATGAGTGATTCGGCGCTGGGAAAAACAAGGTCAAGCTCCTCTTTGAGCCAGTATCGGGCATCGTCATCCGATGGTTTGCCGCTGAGCAATTGACCAAGCAAGGCGTCCGGTGGGGTTTCGATCACGCGCGGCAGGTAGTAGGCGATGATCTGCTCGCGCGATTCGTCCAGATGCTTCTGCAATTCTGCCGCTACGTCAGCCTGGTGTTTCTTCAACTTCTCGCGGAACGTGGTCAGTCGTTCGATCAAATGAGATTTGGCCGCCTTCAGCACCACTCGTCCATGATCCTTGCCCAGCGACGGCGTGAAGTTCTTGCGAATATCGTTGAGCGCGTCTTCGAGTGGTTTGGACGAAAGTTTGCTGCCCTTTTCGATCAGTTCGAAGGTCGTGCGCAACCTGTTTTCCAGATCCTTACTGCTCCCCAGCTTCTGGATGCTGGGTGGAATCGCCAGTCGATGGCGCTGAATGGCGGCACCGGTGAGGCTTAATTCCACATATTGTAGATACGGCTCGAATACCCGAACCTGCCGCGCAAGATCGAAGCGGACCGGCGGAGCTTCTTTCAGGTTGATACCGACCTTGGCGAATTGGTCATCCGTTACCTGCGCCGACCCTACGTCCAACGGCAAGGCTTCGATGCGCAGCTTCTCTTCGGGAGTTTTCGCTTGCGCTACGGCAATCGCCTTGGCGGCTGGTGAGAGACGAGCCAAAGCTTCGGCCATCTGCTCGCCAGACATGCGTATGGCGTTGGGTGCCACACTACCGGTGGGTTCAGCTTCGAGATACAGGGCGGTCGGGGTGAAAACAAAGCCAGTGTCGTCAACGATCACCAGCGCAGTGCGTAGGCCGGGGGCGCTGCGGACGCTGACGCCGGCATCGCGCAGCAGTTTGACTGCGCTAATCTCCCCATAGCCCATGCGCATCACGCGCTCGTCGAAATCCAGGCAAACGGTGAGCATTTCCGACCCCAATCGGCCACCCGTCTCGACCATCGCCAGTGCCTCGTCAGACTGAATGCCCGGCGCGGCGTAGCAAACTGACTGTCGGGCAGCGCGAATCAGTTCAGCGATACGTTGTGAAGAAAGCGAACAGAACAGCGCATCTGTACTCATGGGAATTCTCTGTGCAGGTGTACCGACGATGTGCCAAGGGTGCTCCCAACGTCGGCGGGTAGCCGTCCTCTACTGTCAGGAAATGTGCGCTCTCACGCCTGCCCAGCAAGGCAACTCGTGACTCACTCACCACTCTCTAGCCCCTCACGCCTCGCGTCAAAGTACCCGCACCAACTCGGCGACGGCGCGAACATCCCCCTCGGCGGCTGGCTTCAGCACAATAGCACTGAAGTCGGGATTGATCGGTTTGAGGACAACCCGCTCATTGAGCACGGCATCGCCATCAGCCGCCTTCTCGCTGTGGTAGACCTTGAGCGTGTACTGACCACTGGTTTCCTCGTCTGTGACCCCGGCATGCCAGACGAGCAGCTTGCGGCCTTCTTTCGTGCCGCCAGGCACGGGCCGGAAGAGGCAATAACTGCCGGAAGGCACCAGAGGTTCCATCGAATGTCCAATGACCTGCGCCACGAACATGCCCTTCACCAGCTTGAACTCCTCCAGCACCGCCCATTCCTCGGTTTGATCGGCAAGTCCGGCCAGGGCGGATTGCTCTTCGCTCCACAGACCGGCTGCCGCCTTCAGCGTGCTGAGGGGTACGCAGTTTTCATAGGGCATGAAATTCGGTGCTGACGGATGGATGGCCGGAAACGGGTAGATCGTCGCGCTGACATTGACCGTCGCGTCGCTCGGCACAGAGGGAGAGCCCGGCTTCTGATCGACGAACCAGTCATCAGAAGCCTCCACTTCCCTGGCCTTGATTCTTCCCACAACCGCCCTGGCGATACGGCGCATGTGGGTCCGCATAACGGTCTTGTCATACAGATCCTGGTACTGAATCGCCACCACCTCGTATTCAGTGTTCAGCAACTCATCACGAATCTGCCGGTCTTTGGTCGCTGTTACCGCGTTGCCGTGCAGGTGCTCGCTCATGCCGTCCAGGTACACGCAAACGCCCTCATACTGATCGTTGGGCGCATGGAAATAGACGTCCGGCCGGGTGGTGATTCCACCGCTCAGCGCGATCGGTTTCTCAGTCTCGAAGTTGACCAGGCCGGCGGCCCTGAGCATCGCCGCGAGTTGCTGCTCCGGTGGATTGCCAGGTTTCTGTAACCGTGTTTCGTCGGGCAAGACCGCCGGGATCACGTGGCTGAAACGAACTTCCGCCCCCCACTCACGCAGATATGCCTGCGCGGTATGGCGATTCAGTTCGGCGTGGTAGAACGAATTGCGGAAGTGCTGCAGGCAGTCCACACACGAGGTTTCACAGGCCGACGGGCAATCCTCGACCAGGGCTAAGGTGTGCTCGACCACTGCGGGCCAGTGGGCAAGCATCTGCTCCAGCAGGCCCGATCCGCCGGGCATCGGGTCATACAGCAGTGCGTCGTATTTTTCTGTCCCGGGTTTGCCCAACACCTGCACCTGGAGGTCGGAAATCTCCATGTCCAGCACCTCGGCGGCGCCTTGGCGCAGTGACTCCATCAGGCTGTACGCCGCTTCCTTGGAGGCGCAGTCGGGCAACACCAATGAATCGGCCACCACCTCGGCATAGAAGGCGATCTTCTGGATCGGGCGCCCGCAGCGCTCGATGTGATGCTCGTTGAAAGCGTCCAACTCTCTCTGTGTGCTCATCGGCGAGCGACTCTGACCACATACCAGACAGACGGGATAGCCCAGGTCGCCGCGCGACTTCACCTGAGCCGCAGCGCCGACGTTGACCAGCCGCATGTGCAGGCCATGTTTCAGATGCAGTGTGGCCGCCCCCCATTCGTAGGCGGGCCCGCCGGAATGCCGGCCCTGATCTTGGCCGAACACCGCCACCGGCATCTGGAAACGGTAGTCCTCATCGTCCGAGATGTACGAGTGATGCGGTGCGTCAACGTCGCAGACCTGGACGCCGAAGATGCTGGTCACGCCGATGGCCCCCGCCTGCGTCGGCGCCGCCACGCGGCCCAACCCACCGGTTTCCTCGATGGACTCATTCGCCAGATCGACCGCAAAGACGATCGGCTCTTCCGGCACCAAGTGAAAGGTGCGCGGCACGAACTTGTGGGCGTTGGCATAGATCAGGTTGCCGGGCACGTATTCGCGCACGGCCAGGGCGCTATTACGCCGCAACTCCCAATCCGAGATATCCGAGCCGAAGCGTGGTGCCACGTGCGTGATGCTGACAGTGCCCGTGTCGAGCCCGTAGCCCGGCAGAAAGCCTTCCGCGGCGAGCACACCATAAGTATTGGTGTCGTCAATGCCTTCTGCCTGATTGGCGCGGCGCCGGGCTTCGCCCTTCAATTTCTTGACCAGCCGCTCGCAGCGGCTGCGCAGCGCTTCTTCATCCGGGTCCATCGAGCCCTTGGCTGCAGCGACCTTGCGCAGTCGCTGCAACTGCCCCAAAGCCCATTGCAGCCGCTGGAACAGCCGGTCGACCACGACCTGCAATTCAGCAGTCACCCGATCGATGATGTTCTGCAAGCGTATCGGGTTGACGACCTCGGCATCGGTTTCCGGCCACCCCTGCTGGAACGCGGCCTGCACCGCAAGCATCAGGCTGGCCCGATGCTGGCGTATCACATCCGCGAGCGCATCGACGGTCATCGGCGCCGGTCGCACCAAACCCTCCGGCGTGAACAAGAACGACTTGATCTGCTGCGGCAGGCAGGTACGCATGGCGTTCTGCAATGCCTCGAGTTGGCCCTCCGGCAAAGCCTTTGCTCGCAGCATACTGAACAAGGAAGTCAGCACTGCGGCATGAACATGCTTGGCCACCATAACCGGGTTGCGCAGATTGAAGCTGGGCGGCTCGACCAGCCCTTCCAGCATTTTCAGCGGCTCGTTGAAATAGGCCCGGTCATGGCTGGCCGCCCGTGCATAGGTGATGTCCAGCGCCATGCGGAACTGGCGGCCCGCCCGCCCTGCCCGCTGCCAATAGTTGGCGGGCAGCGGTGGCACATTGCGCATCAGCACCGCGTCCAGCGACCCGATGTTCACCCCCATCTCCAGGGTCGGCGTGCACACCAGCGTGTTGATGCGTTCGCCGTCGCTCTTGAAGGCATTCTCGATACGTTCGCGCTCGGCCCCCGGAATCTGTGCCGAGTGCTCCTTCGCCCTCAGCATCGCGAATTCCTGGTCGAGCATCAGCAGATCGTAGTTGTCCAGATTCTCCGGCTCGAACACTAGCGTACCGCTGCAGCGCCATGCCATGCAGGTCATGCCGGGGTTGCTGCGCGCATGCAGCCGGCGGCAGGTTTGGCAGCGGTACATGCCCGTGTCCGGGCGCAACATCAGCCGGTTGACATCGACCTGATGCGCGCCCGCGCAGCCCGGCAGCAACCTGCCTCGTGCCCCCAGCAACTGTACCGGCGCCAACAACTGAAGGTCTTCGCTGACCAGCTTCCACATTTCATCAAGAAATGGCTGAACCTCGTCCGGCACGACACCCCATGCCGCCGCCGCCTGCTTGGCCACAGTTCCGTAGCTGCTGTACCACTGCTTGATGCGGCCATCGTCGTCCTGCGTGTCGCGCTGGAACTTGAGCGCAGAAGGAACCCCCTTCATCGAAGGCAGATAGCCGCGCAGCATCTGGACCTCACCGTCGAGCCAGAACTTCGAGTACACCTTCGTCACGCTGTCGAACAACATGCGACGTGAGCGCGCCGCATCCAGTAAGGAAGCTACGCCGTCGACCAATGCCTCGACCTTGCACCCGAGGCGCTTGGCCCAACGCAGCAGCACTGGGTGATCGTCTTTGAGCCCCAGGTAGTCGATCTTCAGGCGCCCCATCGGCTCCAGGCCGACGCGCTGCCGCCCCCCCACCGACAGTTCCCGCAGTATCTGCACACGCAAGAACCACTTGCGTTCCTGCCCGTGCGCCTGGCCCGCCTCGGACTTCGGCTCCGCCCGCCAAACCTCGGGTATCAAGGCCCTCGATAACTCGTCATCGGCATCCAGCGTTACATCCAGCCACAAGGTCAGGTCGCTCACCGAAATCGGCGCCTGCCGCAGTTTCTGGAAGATTAGTTCGCGCAAGCGAAACCGGCGCGAGCGATCCTGCATCCAGCCCGCCTGAAACGCCGCGTCCTGACGGTTGTCGGCGAAGACCAGTAGGCGTCGGCGC
This sequence comes from Candidatus Accumulibacter similis, assembly GCA_013347225.1. NCBI lineage: Bacteria > Pseudomonadati > Pseudomonadota > Betaproteobacteria > Candidatus Accumulibacter > Candidatus Accumulibacter similis. The sequence goes on from CP054595.1 coordinate 2,062,478, forward strand.
TCGGCGCGGTGGATCATGCTTTGCGCCAGGACGTGCACGTCGGCCACCGTCGTAGCTCGTACCGGGCGGGCGGGCTCGCGGTAACTGCCGCTGAATCGGCGACCGGTCGCACCGCAGGACACACACCGGGTTAGCTTGCCCGGGTTATCTTCCTTCTGCTGGACGAAGTACAGCGGCTTCAACACCTTGTCGCGGCCGCAGCCGACACACTCGGTAACATTGCTGTCATGCACAGTGCCGCAGTAGCGGCAGGCAAACAGCGTCTCGGTACGCACGGGGTCGTCTTCGGTCTCCGCGCCCACCTGGTGGTCCAGCGACAAGGCCCGAAGGCCGCCCAGATTGATCTCGGTGCCGCGCCAGACCCGTCCTGAGCCCTCCGCACTGCCGCCGCCCGGCTTCGGGCCGGTGAAGTTGAAGTCTTCAAGGCCATGCTCGAAGTAGTGCTGACCGCAAGTGGTGCAACTCAGCAACGGGAAGCGATGCAAGTCGGCATCATCCGCCAACGCGTCTTCGGCTGACAACCACAAGCGGGCTTCCTTGCTCAGTTCGGGGAAGGTCACCACTGCACCACTCACGCCGCGGACAAAGCCGTGAACCACCGGACGCAACAGCGGTCGCCCGCCCTGGCGCGAAGCAGCGCCCAGGGCCAGCCACACCAGAATCTCTTCCTGCGAAATCGGCCGCCCGAGGGTGTCACCTAAGCTGGTCAGAAGGTCTTGCAGCTTGCGTGGTTTGCGCAGCGCCTCGGCAATCTGGAATACGACTTCGTTGTGACTCAGCCACTGGCACATCGCCTCGCGCCAGTTGCCCGCCGGCAGGCGGTCGCCGGTAGCCGATTGAAACCACACGCGCAGCGACTGCACCGCCGCTTCGCCGGCATCGTCGCGGTCCACCTGACTCAACACCTCCAGCAAGGTCTGTAGCTGTAGCGCCTGGTTGCCGTTCAACGGTGGGCTGGCCTTGCGTGGGGTGCCCCACAGATCATTCTCGTAGGACTCGCCGACCAGCGCCACCTTGCTGCCATCGACCCCGAAAAAGCGACTGGCAAAGTCGCGTCCGGCTTCCAGCCCGTTCACCGGGTCGGCGATCGTCGCGGACGTGGCGATACAGGTCGTGCTGGCTTCGTCCTTGCCGCAGTAGGCACGCAAACGCCGGATCAGGCAGGCGGTCTCGCCGCCCTGTGCGCCGGTGAAAGTGTGTGCCTCGTCGAACACCAGAAATTCGAGCGGCGCGTTATCGAACAGATCCAGATCCTGCTGGCGGGTCAGCAGCAGTTCCAACTGCTTCACGTTGGTCAGCAGGATGCGCGGCTGGTCACCCGGCTTGCGCATCGCCTCGCGGCTGGCACGCTCTTCCGCAGGATGGAGCGCGCGGTCCTGATTCTGAAGCTGCATGATGGCCAGCTTGGCCTTGTAGTCGGTCGCCGTGCTGCCCGGCGGCAGGCGCACTCCGGTCACATCAGCCTCGGTACGCGGCGTTTTGCCAACGTACATCCCGAAGCTGACGCCCGTGCCAGCGAGTAGGGCTCGCATGCGCTGCAACTGATCTTCAGCCAACGCATTCATCGGATAGACGATCACGGCGGTGATACCTGCCGGCGCCGCCTGGTCACGCAGTTGCAGGCAGCGGCTGATGATCGGCAGCAGGAAGCACTCGGTCTTGCCCGAGCCAGTGCCCGTGGCCACCAGCGTCGGTTGGCCAGCATGGATCGCGCGGATCGCCTGCTCCTGATGCAGATAGGCCGACGGATAAGGCGACAACTGGCGCAGGTGCGGGTGCAGTATCGCATCCTTCACCAGTTGCTCCAGCGAGGCCCCCTGCTGGAAGGTGCGCGACAGCGAAATGAAGGGGCCTTTCATCAACGGCGTGTTGCGTGTCTGCTCCAGGTTCAGCAATGCTCGCATCTGCTGGTACAGGCCCGCATCCGCAAACGCGTAGGTGCTGAGCTGGTAGCGCAGAAAGTCGCCGACCACCTGCTCGGTGTAGGTGATGGGGTTCAACATCAGAACAAGCCTCCCTGCTTGTAGGCAGCCGGTTCCTCTGCGGCCAGCAGTGCGGTGCTGCTGGCGTCGTCAGTCGGATACTGCGGTGGAACGATGCGGCGGATCAGCGTGGCATGCGCTGCGCATTCTTCCCAAGAGCGAGTGACATCCTGGCCTAGCTGCCAATCCAGGAACCTCGGTCCAAGCCGCGACGCCACGGGCTGCGGCTCCTGGGCCCGGTCGTCTTGACCCATGCTGAATTCGGCCAGGCGCAGGGTCTCTGGCACCAACCAACCATCGCCCTCATTCTGCGTCAAGAATCCGTTTAGCCCTTTCTGCTCCAAGTCCTTGAATGCAATAAGTGACAATACCGTGTGACGTAGCTCGGGGTGTTTGTCTTTGTCCACTCGCCAAAGTCCTTTTGGGTTTGATGGGGCAACTCCCTGTGTCGCCAAAGGTTTGTCGCAGTCTTCAAGCACAAAACGTAAGTCATCGAAACTCAGTCCTTGGCAGTAGGCCACAAGAGCATCAAGAATGACCCGCCGCCGCAACCTATCATGATATGTTATAGACATTAATTTCATCAGGCTAACATTCCCGATCGAGGGATAAACGAGGCGCAATTCAATCCAATTTCTACTGAATAAAGGCCCAGTCCAGTTGAGCGCGGCAGAATGCAAAACGATTGCTTCCTCGGCTACCTCTCCAACCTCTTTGACTAATGGGATCTCGGCAATAGAACTGTAGGTCATGGCGACAGCCCCAGTTCCTGTGGAGATTCGCACCCGTGCAAAGTAGTCGACCGCAAAGGAGTTGACTACTGCGTTGATCTTACAAACAGCGACACAATTGCGCATAAACAGTATCGGAAGCATATTGCTCGACGGCAGCGCGGGGATAGATGCGCCGATAAACGTACGGGCATTTGTTGTGTTTGAAATACCTCTGAATCCAAATCTATACGGAGTAATTCTCTTGCCACGCTGCGAAAAAACTTGGGCGTCCATCAAGAACTGGGGGGCAATAACCCGTTCTTGACTTGGGTGAAGCCGACGCCAGGATATTCTCTGCCCCGCACCGCCTGAGTAGGCTGATCCGCACCATTCGTATTGATTGACCATGGCGCCTTGGAATAATGGAAGCGCCACACTTTCAATCTGATTCACACTGAGCGCATGAATCCCATCTCTTGACAAGACCAAGTCCACTTCCCGCTCAAGGACATTTCTCGGTCCCACATAGTTGGCCCATGGCCCTTTCAACCAGTGTCCATATTCATCTGCTTGGTAGCCCTGGGTCTCCCATTTCCACGTTGGCGAGAACAACTTTGAATCACTGGTCATGTCAAACTCGGTAGCGTAGTTGGCGCCCCAACCGCGTTCGCTAGGGTCGCCTAGCAATACACCATTCGCGTAAATCTTCTCAAGCACGCGAACGTCCCGCTCGCTGCGAATCTCTAGCAATGCTTTCGAATACGGCGAGAGTTGAATGACGCGCTCTCTCGGATATGAGAGGGCGTATTTATCAGCCTGAGCCCAATCGTCCACGTTGCGGTGCATGAAACCGGATCGAATTACCGCTGTCCGGCCACCCTTCTGTATGATGACCGCACAGAACTTGAAGGATCGGTGAATGTCGAAAACAGCTTCCCGATTCTCAAATCCAAATACCCACTGCCAATCACAATGATCCAGAAACATCTCACGCAGCTGCAAGGTGCCTTTGTCCGCGTAAATACCGCTGGGCACGATCATGCCCATGCGCCCCTGGGACCGCAGCAGCGCATGGCAGAGCTCCAGGAACATCTTGTAGGTGTTCAGGTCCGCCGAGCCCTGGTGCACGAAGGGGTGTGCCGGGTCTGCAAAGCCCTTGCGCTTGCTGCGCTGCGCCTTCCACTTCGCATGCAGCCGGGTTGACTCGGCAAAGCCGTTCTGGCCTCGGCCACCCAGGTTCAGGTCGTGCTTCTTCTTGCCGTCCTTGTCGGTGGTGACGCGGTCACCGAATGGCTGCCCCACACACTTCACCCAGTTGGACATGCCCTTGATGCCGGCGTTGTAGGCAATCCATTGGTGTTCTAGCGTTGGCAGGCTCTTGAAGTAGTCCAATTGTTTGGCCAGCGCCTCCTGCTTGCCGTAGGCGCGGTAGAGCGGGTCGTGGTTGGAGAAGAACTCCTTGGAATTGGGCTTCTGGATCTCCCACGGTGGGTTGCCCAGCATGGCGTCAAAGCCGGGCTGGCTGGCCGTGAACACATCCGGGAACTCCAGCTCCCAGTGGAAGAAGCGGCGCCGGCGTGCCTCGTCTCGGGCCAGCGCGAGCGCTGCCTCTCCGGGTAGCACAAAATCGAACGGAAGCGGCGCCAAATCGATCTGTTCGCCGGGCCAGAACCACAGCGTGCACCACAGGTCCATCCGGGCCTTGAGTGCGTGGTAGTGCGGGTTATTCAATACCTTGTCGCGGTACATGGTGGCGCGCTTGTCACTGTCATGCACTGGCAGGCGGTGCAGCGCGCGGAAGACTTTCAGCAGTTCGTCATGCACGTCGCTGGCTTCGGTCGCCGAGCCAAGGTTCATCTGGCCCGCCAACTGTGCGCGCAGTTGCTCGGGCACGGCCTTGCCCTGGTTGTTGATGGCCGCCGTGAACTTGTCGCCCTGCTTCTTGCCCTTGGCGTTCACGTAGAAGTGGTTGACCAGGTTGCCGGGTTTGTCCTTGTGGTAGTCCTTGTCGCCGCCTTCGCGCGCCCAGGCCATTGCGGGATAGTCGCGGTAGGTATCGAACCAGGCGCCGACCAGCGAATTGCCGACCTTCAGCTTATGGTCCAGGAACCCGAAGGGAAGATCCCGGTCCATGGTCTCGACCCACAGCGCCATTCGCCCAAGCTCGACCGCCAGCGGATCCAGATCCACGCCGTATAGGCAGCGCTCGACAATGTGGCGCTTTAGCTGGGCGCGCAGCGCTTCCTCGAAGCCTTCATGCGAGGGGTTGAGCTTCAACAGCTCGTCGCTCAGCACCTCGGAGATTTGGCCGTCGGCCATGCGCGGCACACCACCATCTTCGGCGCGCTCGATCAGCTTGTGGTGGTGTAGCGAGGCCACCAGCGCGTCGGTCAGGTAGCGCAGCGCGCCGGCCAGGAAGGAGCCCGAGCCCATCGCGGGGTCGCAGACCTTCAGGGCCAGGATGGCCTCGGGCCGCTTGGGCACCCACTCCACCACCGTGTCGAGGCCGGTGCGCTCATCCACCTCGGTACTGACGGCGTCGTAGGCGAGCGGCTGTAGCGTCCGGCGCACGGTGGGCGCCGCCAGTTGCGGCCGGGTATAGAATGTGCCGGCGCCTTTGCGCGTACCGCCCCAGCGCACCAGGAAGAACTGTCCCGGTGCCACCAGTCGGGCGCACAGTTGCCTCGCGGCCTTCGCCAAGGCTTCGGTGTCTTCGACGCTGCCGGCAGGTTTGCGGCCGCGCGGCTTCTTGACCAGGCCGGCTAGCACCGCCGCCTTTTCCAGCCAGGTCTGGGCACGTGCGAGGTGGTCGGCGCTGAGAACCAGTTCGTCGTCCGATTCGACGACCTCGGGCTCCGCCTCGGCCTCGGGTTCAGGAGGCTCATCCGCCGCGTCCGCGTCGATCGGCTCGTCTGGCGGCTCCGGCTCTTCAGATTCGTCGCCTCCTGAATCGTCCTCGCCGGCGTCGGGTTTGTCCTTCTTCTTCAGCGCCTCGAAAAGCTGCTTGATGGTGGCGTCGTCCATTCCCTCCAGTTGCGACAGGGTCAGGGCAGGCTCGTTGCCCACCGCCAGGAACACTACCGGGTCGTCGGCTGCGGCCTGCTTCAGCTCGAAGTCCAGCAGGCCTTCGTACAGGACGCCGATGTACTCGGACGACAGTGCCGAGAAGTCTACCGGCGCGTCCACCAGCGTGTTCTTTCGGCCTTGGCGCAGCCGCAAGCGCGTTCGTGTCAGCAGGCGCAGCATGTGCTGAACCTGGCGGTCGGTAATGGCGTTGCCCGGACTTTCCAGCAGCGCAAGGGCGCGCGAAATGCCGTCCCCGGATTGCGGATCACCCGGCTCGAACAGGCCGCCGCTGTACTGGGGCACCGGCAGTGCCTCGTGCGAAGAGCCGTGATATACCAGGCCGAACAGCGCCATCAGCCGCGGCCAGGCGCTGCGGCCCTGAGCCAGTCGTTCGTTGCCCCGGCCGCTGGCGCGACGGTCCAGGCTCTGCCGCAGGCCCTCCAGGCTGTAGGCGCGCTGGTAGATCGGGTTGTCGACGGGCAGCAGGTTCCGGGCTTCGGCGAACAGCGTGATGATGCAGCGCATGACGATGCGCGAGCCGGCCACGTAGAGGTCGGCAAAGGCCGGTGCAGTGCCCGCTTGCTGGGCCTGCTCGATGGCGCTATGCGAGGCCGTGATCAGCTCTTCCACGCCCTGGCGGACGCGCTCGCCCAGTACGGCCGACAGATCGGCCTGACCCTTGCGCGAGGCCAGGATGGCGCCGAGCAAGGGGCTTTCGGCCTTCTCGGTTGGTGCCGCCAAGGCGTCGCGGGACAGCAGGTGCCGCCACGCCATGACCTGCGGCCCCGGCAGACCTTCGACAAACCACAAGTCGATGTCCCACTCGCACCAGGCATCATAGTCCTGGCCGGCATGCACGAGGCGCCATTGGCGCCCGTTGGTGACCAGCGCCAGGGGCTGCTGCTTCTGACGCAGCCACTCCACCACGCGGCTCAGCAACTGGCGCGAACGACCGACACCCAGGCGGCCGGCGAACTGGCGGGACGCGCCCTCGTCCGGCACGAATACCGGCAGCACTTCTCCTTGCAGTCCTTGCCAGACACGCCGCGCCTTGATCAGTGCGCCGGTGAAGCTGCGCAGCGCCCAGCGCGCATCGACGCCTTGCGCCTTCTGCCACTCAGCTTCAGGCAAGGCTGACAGATCCTGCAGCATGAAGTCGAGCAAGGCGCTCAGGCGCTCATTGGTGCCATCAAAGGCCGTGAGGGCGCGGCGCAGCTTGTCGGCATGCAAGGTCGACAGTGCGGGCAATTCGGCGGCAAAGGCCGTGGAGATCTTGTCTGGCGAAATCAGCAGACCACCGTGGTTCAGGCTGCTCCACCAAGCGATGTTGTGGTTCATGCCGCAGCCCCCGGGATCCGGATCTCGACCGTGACCGGGAAGACCTGCGCCGTCGACCGCAGGCTGAACCGCGCAGGCAAGACGTGGTTAACGACCCGATCCCGCTCCTGGACGAGCCGTTCCTGCAGATCGCCGTACTGGCCTTGGCGGCGCTTCAACTCGTCCTGCAGGCCGCGCAGCTTCTGTTCCGCCAAAGCGTTGGCGTCTTCCAGCAGCGAATATTGCAAGGCTGCGGTGCGCTGCTCCTCGATCTCTCGCTTGATCTTCTCGATGCTGGCGGTACGCTGTAGCGCGGACACCTCCCGGATTCGACGCTCGAAGGCCTCCTTCTCGAACGCCGTGGCCTCGGCACCAGCCGCTTTCAGTTCGGCGCTGATCGTCGTGGTCAATTGGGTCCGGTAGTTGTTGATCCAGGTCCGAACCTCGTCATCCACGCCGTCCCAGATCTCCCGAGCCCTCGCCGTACCGCCGGGATCTTCGACCCCCGGCTGCGCAGCGCCATGGGGCCCGGCGTAGGCCACTGCATCGCCAAGCACGCAGCCCTTTATCGGCAAAACAACTGTGCGCACCCAGTGGTGAAAGGTTTCGCGCAGCTCGTTGACGGCCATCTCTTCCACGGTCACCAGCAGCAGTGCGTCCGCACCAGCAGGCACTGGGCCGCGGGTGACCACCCAGCGGCTGGGCGGCGTGAACTCGCTCTGGCCGCCGGGGAAGCGCAGGCGTGCGAAGGACGCCAGCGCCTGCCGCATGACCGGGTGCCCGAGGTGCAGCAGCACTGTGTCCATCGACGGGCGGAAGACGGGTCGGCCGTTGATCGTGTGGATGAAGTGCTGGTTGTCGAACACCAGCCAGGGCATCGCACCGGCGACGCCCTTGTTCGCACGCAGCCGCAAGCTGTCGTCCACCACCGCCTGCCAGCGCGATGGCAAGGGCGACCGCAGCCGCATGCGGCCCCGGGCGTCGGGCCCGTCCATCGGTTCTTGCGCAGAGCCCAGGCCCAAGGCGATGCGCAAGGTCTCTTGAAGCGTCACCGGGCTGAGGTCCAGATCGGCCAGCAACTGTTCGAACCGGGCACGGTCTTCGGTTCCCCTCTCCTGGGTTTGCACGCGGGCATCGTCTGACTCTGACTGGCGCTTCTTGATTTCGCGCTCAAGCTCGGAGAACACGAACTTGTCGTCGTTGAACTCCATCATGCGGCGCTGGAAGGCCGCATCGAAGAGTTCGCCGACGGATCCCAGGTCTTCGCGGATGCCATTGACCTTTTCCAGAACGCGGGCGACAAAAGCCAGGTCGGCATCGTCGTCGCTGGCGAAGTGGTAGATGGTCACATCGCGTGATTGGCCATGGCGGTCAATGCGGCCGTTGCGCTGTTCAAGACGCGAAGGGCTCCAGGGAATCTCGAAGTGCATCAACAGTCGGGCCGTGTGCTGGAGGTTCAAGCCTTCTGATGCTGCATCGGTTGCCACCAGAATCTGCACCGGCGAATCGGGGTCGTTGAAGGCGAGCTTGATGCGCTCACGGTCTTCGTCGCTCATGCCACCGTAGAGCTTGATGATCGCGCCGCTGTCGGCACCGAACTCGCGCTCCAGGCGCTGAACAACATAGTCCAGGGTCGTCTTGTATTCGGTGAAGACGATCAGCCGCTCGTCACCGTTCCAGGCTTCGGCGTTGCGCAGGCGCTGCTTCACCAGGTCTTTCAGGCGGTCGAAGCGGGCATCGACCGTCGGCACCTTGTTGACGACGGGAAGTTGATCCAGCTTCAAGGCGTGAAGCGCCGTGTCGACCGCCGCGATTTCTGCGGTGAGGTTGCCCAGGTAGGGATGCATCCAGGCACCGACGACATGGGTCGCGTGCAGGTTGCGGCTTTCACGTTCCTGGTCGTCGTCGATGTCCTCCTGCAATGCCCGCTTGGCCGCCAGCACTTCGCTGGCCTGCGTGGCTTCCCGTTCCGCCAGGCCGGCCTTGAAGCGGAGCCAGCTGTCGGCGAAGGTGACGGAGCTGGAGAGCAAACGCTTGCGCAGCACTTCAATGGCGAAGTTGAGGACGGTCCGTGCTTCAGGTGCAGCGATGATCTGGCGCTTCAGGGCGACACAGAAAGCTCGCACTGCCGTGGCCAGTTCCTTTTCGGCCTTGGGCAAGTACAGGGGCAGCGGTTCGAGATAGCGCGTGGCAAAGCGCGGCGGGCGCCCAGCCTCTTTGTCCTGCCCGTTGATCTCACTCTTCAGCCGGCGGATCAGCACGTCGCCAATCATCTGGCGCTCTTTTTCGGTGAATTCTGGCGTGCGCGTGAAGCGGACCGGGTCCAGCTGCTCCAACAGGCCCGAAAAGCATCGGGTGTGCCCGTTGTGAGGCGTGGCCGTCAGGAACAGCCGATGCTCAAACCATGGCGTCAGCATTCGCAGCATGTCGGACAGATCGCTGTCCTGGCCGAAATTCGACGGCATGAGGTTGTGCGCCTCATCGACGATCAGTAAATCCCAGGGCAGCTGCGCACCTTGGTGGGACTGGGTGGAGCGGCAGTTGGCGATGAACTGCTCCAGCACGTCGGGCTGCCGGAGGTAGTGGTACGAGGTGATGATCCTGGGCAGCGCGCGCCAGGGGTTGGCGTCCAGGCCCATGTCCTTCTGCAGCTTGTGGGTGGCCGCCTTGTCGACGATGTCGAAGCCGAGGGAGAACTTGTCTTCCATTTCCTGCTGCCACTGGGTGCGCAGTGAAGCGGGCGTCAGGATCAGAACGCGCCGGATGCGGCGCTTGCGCACCAGTTCGGCCAGGATCAGGCCCGCCTCGACGGTCTTGCCCAGGCCGACGTCGTCGGCCAGCAGCAACGAGACGCGAGGCATGCGCATGGCGCGCGCCAACGGGACGAGTTGGAAGTCATCGGCGCTGACGGCGCCATAGACCGGCGCGGTGGGAACTAGCTCGGCGCGCGTTTGGGGCGATCGAGCCGACAGAAAGGGCGTGACGGCCGTCCATCGCGTAGCCCGCTGCAAAGCTAGGAAGTCGCGCATGCGCATCGGTGCATCAAGGGCTATGCGAGGCAGTGCGTTGGGCTCCAGCAGCACGGGCTCTCGCTCTCGCTCCCACAACAGGGTTTCTTCCGCCTCGCCATCCGAGTCACTGAATTCGATGGTGACCATGTGCAGCAACTGGGCGTCATGACGGGCGGCGAAAGGATCTACCGCAGAAATCACACCCCGGCGATTGCGTACCGTCGCCAGCATGCCTACGCGAGGCAACGCTGCCGGGGGTGCATGGGTCAGGGTCATCAGCTTCTCAGCATTCATGTCTTTGTTCTGATTGGTTGTGACGGGAGTCCCCGCACCATGCTTCGACCACCTGCTTTGGCGACGCACTCGTTGTACGAGGCGACTTGGCCGCTGGTGTGCCGTCCGGGCCAGCTTCGACGTGGTTCGAGACGAAAGGGGAGCGTGTCGATCTTGACGCATGCCTTGCTTGGCCGTGCTCAGGGTTTCTATGGTGCAAGTGCGATAATGTACCCGAGTGTCCAGCATAAGCCAAAGTGGAAGACACCTTGATGAGGGATGACTGATGTCGGTTTCTGCAGGCAGGCGCGAGAGCGCATCTGCTGTCGTGACGGAAGGGCGGTTTGAGAGTCTGAGCGAGGCTCTGGAGGAATGGTTTGAACGTCCGCTGACCGATCTGCCGGAAGCCCTGCGGCAGCGAGTGGAGCACGAGTTCTTGCCATTCACGTGGGACCTCTTGAGCCCCGAGCAACGTCGCGACTTTACACAGCAGTGGGATTACAAGAACGATCCAGCCACGGAGCCGGAGCGCCAAGCCGCGTGGGACTTGGTTGCCCGGAGGCTGGAGGTGGAAGGCAAGATGAGAGAGTGGGAACACACTTGCGCAGGGACGGCAACGGAACTGGCTACGAAAGAGGCGCGACTGGCAGAGCTGAGAGAAGAGATCACGAAGATCGATCTGGCGGAGAAGCACATGTCCGGCAAAGAGCGCAGTGAAAAAGTGCGGCGAGGCGATCGTCCAGACGAGTCGGCGAGAACAGACGAGGATTTCCCGTACATCGCGTACCCGCGGGCCATGAAGCGACTGCGCGAACGCTTGGGCGCCACGCGGGAAGAAGTGGCTGCGTGGGTGTTCTGGGGCGAGACTCAAGGCGGTTTGGTCGCGTATACCAATGCGAACGAGCTGGATCCGCCGCCGAAGTTTGCATTCTTCTACACGATGGGCGACGACTACATATCCCCGTTGATGGCCTGCTGGTTTCGGCGCGACGACATTGAAGCGTTCGAGCCAGACGAGCGCTACATCACCGGCAAGACATTGATTGAACGATGGGGCAACGAACCGCACATCGAGCCCAAAGCCTTCGTGCTGGCGAAGATAGAGGAGTCGCGGTTGCTCGACATACACCCCAATTATGGGGGAACGCGAGCGACGTGGCCGGAGCGGGAAGAATTTCCTCCTTTGGAGAGTGGTTTGTTCGCGCTCTCGCAGGTGAAGGCGATCGAAGCGGAGGATTTTGGAATCGGCACGCCGCCGGTGCCCGATGCCAAACCTGCTGGCCACTTGAACCATGACCCCGTTTTGCAGGCGAAGGCCAATGCGATTGCTCAGGACATGCTGAAGAATAATCGTCGCGCTATTGTTACGCGCGATAGGGTGGCGAGCATTCTGGCCCGACAGGAGGCCATGGACGTGGGCACCGTTACGCGGCGGATCCGCAAGAGGTGGTGATTGTCGGGACGACTGCCCGACTGCCTTCTTTTGCCCTTCAAACCCTTTGTTTTTCAATGATTTAAGGCGGAGTCCTTCGGCTTTCGCCTGTTTTTTTGCCCGCGCAGAATACTTGCCAGGTGATCCGCTGCAATCCTCAATTGCACGGACAAGGCCACCTAGCAACGCGGAGCACCCGGCCTTGTTCGTAAGGAAATGAACATGGCTGAGCAACTCCGATCGTTTCTCCGTCTCAAGCAAGTCAAGACCGTCACCGGCATGTCTCGTAGCTGGACTTACGAGGCGATCCGGCGAGGCGAGTTCCCCGCGCCGATCCCATTGAGCGCGCGAGCCGTCGCGTGGGATTCTGCGTCCATCGCGGCTTGGCAGGCGGCGCGTATCGCCGGCAAGTCGGATGCCGAGATCCGGGAGCTGGTTGCCCGCCTCGAAGCTGCCCGCAAAGCGGCCTCCTGAGGAGCAGCGGCCATGGCTCCCAATGTGCTGACAGATTCCGTAACCGAGCCCCTGGAAGCCGGTATAGGCGGCGAAGGCGGTGATTTTCAGCTAAGCAATGCCGATTTTGTGGCGGCGGTGTTTCCAGTCTTCCCCGAACGCGCCTTCGCGGCAGTGTGCTCCAAGAGCGGCGACCCCGGTGTGGGCGGATGGCCAGCCCTTCGCGCCGATCAGTTCGCGGCCGCACTTTTTGCCGCGAACAACAACTACGTCTCTTGTGCGAGCTTTTACCCTGGTGATGATGGTTCATTCAGGGCGCGCAAGGCGCAGTTTGCCGCCTGCCATTTCCTGATGCTCGATGACTTGGGCACCAAGGTGCCGATCGAGCGGCTGGCCGGGTTCCAGTTGTCCTGGCTGATCGAGACCAGCCCCGGTAACCATCAGGGCGGGATCCTCCTCTCCGAACCGATGACCGATGGTTCGGCCGCCGTGCGACTGCTCAACGCGGTGATCGAATCAGGGCTGTGCGATGCGGGCGCGACGGGGCCATTGAGTCGCTGGGCGCGGCTGCCGGTGGCCATCAACGGCAAGCCCAAATATGCCAGCGACGACGGAGCGCCCTTTCAATGTCGCCTGCTCGAATGGCGACCGGACGCCCGCTATACGCCAGAAGAGATTGTGGATCGCCTGCAATTGGAACTTGCTCCGGCCGGACGACCGAAGAAGACGGCTAGATCCTCTGCGCGCGTTACCGGGGGGGACGACATCTCGTCCAGCATCGGCAACTATGCCGACGATGTGCTCACACCCAAAGCGGCGGAGAACCCGGTCGTTGCGGCGCTCAAGGTGCGCGGGTTATACAAGACGCCGCTGGGTTCGGGAAAACACGACATCACGTGCCCGTGGGTCGAGGAGCACACCGACGCACTGGATACCGGCGCGGCCTACTTCGAGCCGGATGAACTCTATCCCCTGGGTGGCTTCTGTTGTCAGCACTCGCACCGCGACCAGTACCGCATCCGCGCATTGCTCGATTTTCTCGGGGTACGCAGCTCCGAAGCACGCCACAAGCCGGTGATCCGCGTGGTCGCCGGCGATTTGCACCTCGTCGTCGATGCGGCAGAGAGGGAATTGACCACCCGCGGGCGGCACTATCAAGCGGGAGGCCTGATCGTCTCGATCTCGACTGACCCGACCAGCGGCGATCCCTCCATCGTGCCAACCAGCGCCCCAGCGCTGACACGGGAGCTATCGGTCGCGGCGAGCTGGGAAAAATTCGACCGGCGTGCAGGCGACTGGGTGCGTTGCGATCCGCCGGCGCGGCACGTGGCCGTTCTCTATGACGCGCAGACCTTTCGCTACCTGCCACCGCTGGCTGGGGTGGCGAGACAGCCGTACTTTCGCGAGTCGGACGGTGAACTCATCACGCAGGCCGGTTACGACAAGTCGACGCAACGCTTCGGCGTGTTCGATGCTCGGCAGTTCGTCATTCCTGACCCGACACCGGACGCCGCACGAGCAGCGCTGCGCGTGCTGGAAGACCTGCTCGCCGAGTTCCACTTCGTCGCGCCTTCGGACAAGGCCGCTGCGCTGTCCGCGATCCTCACCGCCGCGGTACGCCCATCGCTGCCGCATGCGCCGGCCTTTCATGTCCGAGCGCCCGTAGCCGGTAGCGGCAAGACCTATTTGTGCGAGCTGATCGGCGCCTTCGGTGGGCCGGCGGGAAATGCCAAGGTGAGCTATCCAATGACCTCGGAGGAAGCCACCAAGGTGATTCTGTCCTTGCTGCTGACCAGCCCCGCCGTCATCGAGTTCGATGACATGGATACCGACTGGCTACCGCACGGCACGATCAAGCGGATGCTGACGGCGGAGCAGATCACCGACCGGATTCTGGGCGTGAGCAAGACGGCGACGGTGAGCACGCGCACGTTGTTCCTCGGTTCGGGCAATAACGTCGGGCCGATACGCGACCTGTTGCGACGTGTGCTGACGATTCATATCGATCCGCGCTGTGCGACGCCGGCAACGATAACCTACCAGGGCTGTCCGGTCGGGAAAGTGCGCCAGCGCCGAGGGGTCTATGTCGCAGCGGTGCTGACCATTATCCAGGCATGGCGCAAGGCCGGAATGCCTCGCGCGGCGGCAGACAGCATCGTCACCTTCGGGGGCGCGTGGTCGGACTATTGCCGCTATCCGTTGATGTGGCTGGGACAGCCTGACCCCGCCACGGCGTTGCTCGATCAGGTGCGTCATGATCCCGATGGTGATGCACTCAGCGGGTTGATGACCGAATGGCATGTTGCATTTGGATCGACCCCGACGACGGTACGCAAGGCCGTAGAGGCAGCATCGTGCAACCACCCTAATCTGCTCGATGCGATACGCGAGTTCCCGGTCGAAGAACGCGGCGAGATCAATCGCTCGAAGCTGGGCTGGCTGTTGAAAAAACATGCGAACCGGATTGTCGGCGGGCTTGAGTTTCAACAAGCGGAGGCCGACGGGCGTACGGCCTGGCGTGTGGTAGCCGTGAAATCACCTCCTTTAACGCCTTTGCCGCCTTTCCCAGCGCCGGTTACGAAAACTGTCGCTGCGAACGCGACGAATGTGGTCGTGAGGGAAGTATGAGCGCTGCGCAGTTGGTCGAGAACGCCAAGGCGCAAGGGGTGATCCTCGCGCTCAGTCCTGACGGCACCATTACCGCGACCGGCGAGCAGTCGGTCGTCGACGGCTGGCTGCCGATCATTCGTGACAACAAGTCTGGGATTCTTCGCGCGCTGCAGCGGGAGCGCAGGCGCACGAAGACCTTGGCGATGCTCGGAGATGACCCTCGTCTGCGTTATGCGGTGGTTGTGGATGACGCTTCTACGGACCCGGTCGCCGTTGCCGTGGGGATTCGCGAGGTCGCGACTTTCGAGTTGGAGATCCCGCTCAAATACTACGACGCGCTGGTGCTGTTGGAACTGCTTGAACAGCATTCTGCGGGCGTGGGCGGAGATGCGTGAACGGGGTCCGGTTGTGATGTAGCTCTAGTTGTTCAGATCTGGGAGCACCTCTCTCGCCATCTTCGTTTTCAAGATCGAGCATGCCAACGAGGCGTTGCAGGTCGGGTTGCGAGGCTGCGGGTGATTTTGATGAATGCTTGAGCGCAGCAATGACGAATCAGTGAGCCTTCACCTACGTCACAAACGAAACCTGACGCCAAGACCGCTGCTCAGAACCTGCACCTCAGCAATGACATCGCCACCCTTGGCTTCCGGAACCGTAACCGTCACCGGCCAATCGCCCAAGCGATATGTCCCGTGCTCGGCGCGGCTGACGTCGAGATCCGCGCTTCTGACGGCCGGTATCCCGTTCTTCACCTTCACCACCACTGTATCGCCTGTCTTGCGATTGCGAATGTCGATTCGCCGAAATCCGTAGTCGCAGGTCACGTCGAGCGAGACCTTGCTGGCTAGAACCGTTACCGTGTCGACCTCGCCGGGGCTAGCGCCTACGGGTGAATCAGGATTCGTCCCCGCTCCTGTCGGTTCGACAGCACCTACACCGTGCCCGCCCCCTGCTGGTGCCGCCTTGATTTCCACTGTGTCGGGCTTGCGCTCACCGCCTCCCAGCGCTTCGGCGATGGGCTTCTTCGGGATGGGAACTCCTCCCGCAGGTTTCTGCCCAGTCGCCGCCTCACTCGTCCGCGGCAAGACTGGGATCTCTGGAGAACTCGTCGCTGGCGGCGCGGCCGGGTGAACCTGGCTCTCTTCGTAGAAGCGCTCGATCGCCTCGCGATAGCCGTGAAGGCTGATGGTGGGCGGCAGCCGTCCCAGGTTAACCGACCAATCTCGCGCCGACCGCTTGTATTCATCCTCAATGCGCCGGCGAGCCTTCGCATCCTTCTGCACGTTAGCAAGGCCGGCCAGCGCGAAGACCAGCCGTTCCTGCGCGAACCCCACAATTGCAGGGTCCATATCCCGGGTGCGCGCCTTGAGCACCATTTCGTAGTATTGCTGCATCAACCGGAACTTTCCGGAAAGCTCGATCACCGCTCCCACCTCGAACGGCGAAACGGTGTTCAGCTCCGCGTTGTTGGCTCGAAGGAGGCCATCGAAGTACTGTTCTATGCGGTCTTTTAGCTGGATGTCCAGTCGATCGCGATTGACGTTCGAGGTTGCCAGTGCTCGAATGGCGTTACGGTGGACGCCCGGCGCATCGCTTACGACCATACGCAGCCAGACCTGCTTGTCCTTGGCCATGTCCGGGACCAAGTGCGCGACTACGCAGTCGAGAAATGCCTTCAAATCCCCTGTTTCCGCCAAGCGGCCGATCAGGTTAGCCAGAATGGCCCTTGCACGTTTGTCCTCCTTAAGCTCGTCAACCGGGATATCGTCGAACACGGCAAACGCCTTCGTCCGTGGCAGCACTAAGGCGAACTCTTCGAAGCGCTTGCCATCGCCGGCCCTACGCAGGTCCGCCGCAATCGCCGCCACAACTTTCGTCGGCACCTTTGCCCCGTCCCCAGCGCGCGTCTCCGCCAGGATGCGGTCGAAATCGCCTAAGCGTCTCAGGTATGGCAGGTTTTCCGGAAATGGAGTCGCGTTCGCTAGTGCTGGAACTAGCGCTTCAGGGGCGTCCGCATCCAACCGCCGCAGTGACCTCCACGCCGTCGCTGCGTCGTTGGCTGCCCCACCGAGTGCCATCAAGACTGCATGACCGACGGATGGATGCGGTGTCCAGTCAAGACGCACCGAAACCAAGGCCACGTGGGCGTGATCGCTGCACGCAGCAAGCTGCGCGCGCTTGTCGTCCGGCGCCGCGTCGAGGCGTGCGAGGAGCATTCCGAAGGCCGCGTCCAGCGCTTCGCGCATGCGCTCGCCGGCCGCGCCGGCTGCCCTGTTGTTCTCCAACTTTGCTCCGTTCAGGGCTGCGAATAATGCCCGCGCATCTTCCTCACTGCGGTGGCTTACCATGTACCGTGCTGCGTGGAAACGCGGATCGCCGGCGACCCCCTTGTTGCGCGCCAGATTGACAAAATCTTTATACTCGCCCGCCAGCCAGAAGTTGTCGAGGGCAAGCGGCACGTCGGGGATGCGGCCAAACATCCGTCCTGCCTGCGGGTATTCTTCGCGGAAATGGCATGCCCATGCCCGTGCCCTGAGTGCATTCGACTCATCTCCGACGCGGTCGAAGCGGCTGGCTGCGCGCTCTAGCAGGTACGGATCTCGGTTCTCGTAACCTCTGTCGAAGAACTGTCGTCCAATATCGGCGTTATCGTCTAGCGCATCTTCCTGCCAGGCCCCTGGTTCCCCCTCGATAGCCAACCCGAGGTTGGACAAGCCCCAAACCCCTCCCGACGACTTGTACTGCCCGATCAGGTCCTCGTAGCCCTGACCACGGGCAAAGCGCCAGAACTTCTCGATGGCCTCGCCGGTATCGACGATCAGCAGGCTGCCGCGCGCGCGCGACAACGCCACGTAGAGCCGGTTCAGGAAGTATTCGTAGGCCAGCCGATCGCGGTTCCTCTTTGATTGGGGCTCCGGCTTCGCCAGCAGCGCCGGCAGGTCGGGGATTTGCTTTAAGCAGTAGTGGCCGAACTTATAGATGACTACGCGCCCGAATTCCATCCCCTTGGCCCGCATCGGGTTGAAGACGTCGCGCGACAGCTTGCCATCCGAAAGGGCGATGTGCGAAAGTAGCTCGTCAGCCTGAACGTATTCGAGCTCCGGTTCCTCTTGACTTGGGACGATGAAAACCACATCGTCCGCCCGGCGCAGCGCGTCGCGCGTTGCCGACTCCGCGATGTCGAAAAGTGCAGGCTCTTGCGCCCCCTCGTTGCGCCAAGTCTGCTGAGGCTTGAGCCCGCTCACTTCGAAGAGGATGCCGCGGAGCAACTGAACTAGGTTGCACAGGCGAACGATCGGCTCTGCGGAACGGTAGTTAAATTCAAGCTCGCGGAAATTTACCTGCAGCTGTTGGCGCCCGGCCGGATCCAGTTCTCGTAGTAGGTTCTCGCGAAAGCTGTCGGAGAGGGCGTTCCAGTCAAAGCCGGTGGGATTAAGCGTCTGAAAGGGATCGCCGGCGAAAGCGAACGGAATGCGCCCGAGCAGATAGTGTGGCACTTCCCTCGCGGAAAACAGCGACAGTCGGAGAATCACCGCCAGTTCATTCGAAGTGAAGTCCTGTGCTTCGTCGCAGATGATTGCCGGATAGCGCGCCAGATCGTCCTCCCGTCGCAGAACCTCTAGCGCCAAGTCTTGGTCGTCCCACAGGCTGTTCTGTTCGCAACGCGGCTTGTACCAGCGTTTCCAGATGCTCTCGTAGATCTGGCGGTAGAGGTCGTCGTCAATGGACTTCTGGCGCTTTGACAGTTCGGCATAGGAGTCCGGCCCGAAGTCATCCTCCTCTCCGTCCGCCGGGCGGCGCCCCTTGATGAAGGTGCGGATGGCGTGCCACGCCAACTCGGGCGAGTTGCGCAGTTCCGCTGGGCGCGTTCTGTCCTGTGCAACGCTCTTGATCCACAGCTTTCGGAACTCCGGAAAATCGACGTATCGCGCCATATCGAATCGAACCCGTGCTTCCGCGTCGAGGAGCGACAGCTGCATATCCCGGAATGCAGAGAACGCCCGGTTGATGGTCGCCTGTGCCTCGGGGCTGTCGATGTCGGGAGGATCCTCCAGTCGCCGGTAGTCGCACGCCAAGATCGTCGACACCGTCTCCTTGGCCCGATGCGTGAGCGCCGGACTGTAGGTCAGGTAGAGCGGGGGATCATCCAGTGGCTGCGGCGCGTTGAGGTGGTGATGGAGGTGTTCAGCGAACAGGTAGTGCAGTATGGTCGTCTTGCCCGAACCCGGACGACCGTTGATGAACAACGGATATGGCTTGCGGGTTTCGCCGGGTGTCAGCAGGGTCTGTAGCAATGCGAGTTCCTCTGGTGACAGCGACAGATTCGCCTCTTTGCCGGCCTTCTGCAGATCCACCCAGAGAGTCTCATCAACAACCACGAACTCCGGGTAAGTGCGTATCGAGAATTTGCGCAGTTCTTCTTCCGCCAGCGCCTCGTCGACGCCAAAGACGTCTGCGTAGCGGATGCGCAGTTCATCCTCGCGCGGACCTTCCGGGAACCCCACCGGGGCGACGAGCAGCAACCCGTTCTGGAACTGACGATAGAGGATCCCGCGCTGGTTGCGGTCCGCCGGGAAGCGCGTCAGTAAGGCGCGGTCCTCCTTCGCGGTCAGGACGACAAGTCCCTGTAGGAGGGCGGCAATCGACCACCGGAATTCGGCCATCTTGGAAGACTTGAGCAAATCTACCCAGTCCAAGGTTTCGTAAATGCTCGGCACGTCCTCGTAGAGCGTTGCCAAGGCGATGTCGAGGTAGGCAGCTTCGTGCTCCTTGAGCGGCGGTGTTCCTTTGACTCCGGCGCGGATACGGTCTTGGATGAATGCATCGAGCGCGGCCTCGCCGAGGGTGGCCTCGTGTAAGAACTTGTTGCGGAATGTCCCCTCCTCAAGACGACGGTGGAAATCCTCGTTCTGTCCCTTGACGAGGAATCTCGCGAAGCGAATTACCCGATGCCCGCTGCACTCCTGGATCTGTTCGATCCCGTACAGCCGGAAGGTCTTGCCGACAACCTTCTTCACGATTGGAGACGGTAGGTGCTTGTCGAGATTGGCGATGCTCTGCTGCCGCTCGATCTTCTGCGCAATGCTCTGGACGGAGTCCAACTGCGCGTTGCCGCGCGCTTCTTGTGCGCAGACCGGCGCGATGTCAACGAAAATAGTCAAGATGACGCCCCCCTAGATGGCAGCGCTCCGGAGCCGGGCGCCAAGATTTTTGAGCATAGGCTACGGCGCGGTCGCAAGGCAGTCAACTCTGACGACAAGGATATGGTTGCGGGTTCCACACTTGCCTGAACCGGCAGCGCGTGATCTGCCCCTTGGTCGTTTGAAGCATCTGGATTAGGACTGGCTTGGCGCCAACGTCTCCGTGTTCAACGTTATTGTGGATCGACCACCGAGAAAATCTCCTGGCGATCCGTGTGCCGAATGTCGGGCCATGTGCTAATATCGTGACAGTCACGGGAAATACTAGGAAACGATGTCCAGCCGTGCTCTGACAGTCACGAAACGAGGCAGGCCTTCCAACGGCGAGCGAGCGCTGAATGCTACTGAACGCAAACGCGCGCAGCGCCAGCGGGATAGTCGGGCAGCGATAGACGCAATCGGCGATGAGCAGAACGCACCACTTCGGGTGCTGCTGGCGATCCTGGGGCGAGTTGATGCTTCGGAACCAGCAAGGCTGTCGGCACAACGTGCCTGGGTCGAGATCGGCCGGAGATACGGCTTCGTGACCATCACGGAATGAGGCAAGGCCATGGAAGTGATCGAAGGCAGCACACTGTGCAATTCTCAGGAAATCCCTTTCAAGACGACAGACGGCGCTGTGCAGGCGCAGCGTAGGGGTGGCTACGATGCGGTTCGGTACAACGCCACGAAGCACGGCATCCTCTCGAAACTGGCGGTGCTCGCACACGAGGATCATGATGAGTTCGGCGGCCTGTTGGTCGCACTCGTCGATGAACATCAACCGGCGGGAATGACCGAGCAGCATCTGGTCGAGGAACTCGCGGCAATCATCTGGCGCAAGCGACGGGTCTTGCTCGCAGAAGGGGCAAGGATCAACGACGGGTTGAAGAGCGTCCTGCGCAGCACGACGACACTGATACCGGCCGCCGCACCTTTCCAATCGGAACTGTCGGGAGAGCATGTCGACTTGCCCAGATTGCTGAACGCGACGGCCGAGCGAATCGCGGAACTTCAGCAGGAGGCCGAGTTGGACTTGGCGGCAACCCGCAAGGCGGCAGCGATCCTCGCCAAGGGTGGTCCGAATGGCTACGAGAAGGCTCGGCGGGCGCTGCTTCCCGGGTCGCGCGATTGGTGGGACGTTCAGGTCAGTGAGGAGGAGTACCCGAGCACCGTCGAAGGCTTGGCGGAGTTCATTCGTGAATCGCTCGAACCGCTGTGCGTCGGTATGGTGCAGCAGGTGCGGCATGTTGCGGCGATCAAGGCGCAGACTCTGGGCTCCGGGTTGCAAGCGCATCGATTGGAAAACCTGAACCGCTACGAAACGCACCTCGACCGCAAATTCGAGCGGACATTGGCCATGCTCCTGAAGCTGAAAGAGCTGCGCGGCGCATGAGACCGAACACCAGCGAGAACGGCGCAATGCTTGATGTGGCAAGGGATTCGCGCTGATTCACCAAAGGGCACGATGCAAACTTGCCACATGATTTCGGCAAAATCGGAGTGCAAGAGAATGGGCGGCAGCGGAAGCGGGCGGGGATACCAAGGCGGCAAGGCCACGACAAACGACATGCGGACGCTTGATGTCCGGCGGCTGCAACGCGATGGCCTGCTACAACCGGGTCGGGCCTTCGGCTGGCAATGGACAGGCAACGGCGAGGAGGTGGCGTCGATCCAGATCCGCACGGAAGTCGACCGTGTGATGCTCAGCTATCGCAGCCGGAACAACGGCGGCGAATGGCAACCGATGGAGTACCCCGTCTATCTGGAATGGACACCCTGCCATCTTGGCAGTCGGCGCGCGTGGTTCCGCTGCCCGGCAACCGGATGCGGGAGGCGCGTGGCGATTCTGTATGGCGGTTCGATCTTCGCCTGTCGGCACTGCTACCGTCTGGTCTATGCGAGCCAGCGGGAAGCCGAGGACGATCGTGCGCGGCGGCGGGCGGAGAAGATCAGGCGGCGTCTGGGCTGGCCGGCGGGCATTGCCAACCGCGACGGCGGGAAACCCAAGGGGATGCACTGGCGCACGTTCGAGCGTCTGACTGCGGTCCACGATGCGTGCGCCGAGGCATCGCTGGCGGGGGTGGTGAAGTGGCTGCTGTCGATGAAGAGGCGGCAACGCCGTGTGTACGATGGCGGCGACGGCTGGTGATGAATCTGTTTCGCAAAACGGCCAAGGAACTGATTGGATCGTGGCCGCACACCACGCCCAGCCCACATGGTCAAGCTCAGCCGCCCGCCCGTTGCCGAATGTTTCCAAGGTCGGGCGGGTTGGGCGCGATCATCTCAAGTACGTGACGCTCGATCACCCGCTGTGCGACTTCCAAGGCGCTCGTCAACAGTTCCTCGCTCCGGCACTCTCTGGCGCGCCATAGATCTGACGGCCTACCCTCCACGAGGCCACCCCTTATTGCCTCGAGATCGTCGTCATGCCAAAGCTTGAGCCGTGGCGAACTGGTATACAGGAGACTTTCAAAGGGAACCCAGTTCGCCCAGGGACCATCTCGGGGATCACGGTGATCAAAGAGAACCAGCCTGCCTATCAACGGCTGCCCGGCTTCGAGGCAGGCGAGGTCGAGCAGCGAATTCGCTTGCCCGTAGAGTACTGCGTAACCTGAAGGATTTTTGCCGGTTGCAACAAGCAGGTCACGGTTGAAAATGGGTGCTATGCGATCCACCTCGTCTCGACGATTCGCGAGGAATTCGAGGATCTCATTGGCGTAGTCAGCTAGTGGCATGCTCGCTCCGGTGTGTCATCCAAGTGCAGCGCCAACGCTTCGCGGGGCGGAGGCGCTGGGTCATTGGTGGGCGGTACGGGTCGGCGGCGGAATGGAGGCCAACGACGGGCGGCAGACTGGTGACACTGAAATGACAGGGGAGCGACCAACCAATCAACGACAACGTTGATAGTCGATTCGATAGTCGTTCCCGGGGCTGAATGGAATTACGTTTAATAAACAATGTGTTGGTGGTTGTTTCTGGCGGAAGCGGTGAGATTCGAACTCACGAACGGTTGCCCGTTGCCGGTTTTCAAGACCGGTGCAATCGACCACTCTGCCACGCTTCCTGGCGGACGCTTCGGGGCACTGCCGGTCAGCCCTGGCAATGCTGGGGTTGCCGCCGTGCGTCACTGGCGAAGCGGATCATAGCACGCCGCAGCCTGGTGGCAGCCGCTGCGTCGGCAGCAGCAGTTCTCATCAGGGTCGTGCGTCGGAGCTGGCGGGGCACCGTCCGCCTTTCTGGCGCGGTGTTTTCGCATTAGGATCGGCACCTGCCCGCGGGCTGGGCGCGTGTCGCTTGCCCGCCGGGAGCGAGCGAAAGGAGTTCAAGCGATGCCGTACTCAAGAGCCCTGGCCGCCATCGTGCTGGCCGTCGTCGTTGCCCCGTGGTCGCTGGCGCAGACCAGCCTGAAGCTGCCAAGCAGCGACGAGGATTTCCGCGAATTGATCGAGGAGCCGCGCGGCGGGCCATGCGAGCGCTGCGGTGTCGTGACGGCGATCCGCCAGCAGACGCGCGAAGGGCCACGGCAGCGCCCGCCGGCACCGGCAATCGCTCCCAGCCTGGTGACAGCGCCGATCGTCGGCACCGGCACCGTCGTCGAGGATGCGCGGCAGGCAAACGAGCCGTTGCTCAGCTACGTCGTCACGGTGCGCTACGAGGATGGCACCTACGCCTTCATCGAACAGCACGACGAGCCGACGGTCCGCAGGGGCGACCGGGTGCGGGTCGTCGAAGGGCGCGTCGAGTTGCGCAGCGACTGACTGGCTGCCGGCAGCGCTGGCGCGCCGAGCGACGATCGCCGGTCGCCGGTCGCCGGTCGCCGGGCGGATTCCCGTGCCGCGGCTGCGGCTCGCCGCCAGCCGCGGCCGTCGCTTCAGAAAGCGCTTGACAGCGGTCCCCGCAAACGGCAATCATTCGCATCGGTCCTGCCCGACAGCGGAGGCGCGAAGAACATGCCGGCATCGCTTGCGCACATTCATCCCGGGACGCCGATGGGCGCCAACCTGATCGCCGACGGCGCGACTTTTCGCCTCTGGGCGCCGGGCGCGCTGGCCGTCTACGTGACCGGCGACTTCAACGACCGCCGCTGTGACGACGCGAGCCTGCTCAGTCGCGATGCGAATGGGCACTGGCGCGGCTTCATTCCCGGTGTGCGCGATCGCGACCGCTACCTCTACCACATTGTCGGCACGGGCAGCGAGGGTCCGAAGAGGGACCCCTTCGCACGCGAGCTGGAGGTGCCGTATCCCGGCGAGTGCGTCGTTCGCAGCAGCGATTTTCCGTGGCACGAGACGGGCTACGTGACGCCGCGCTTCCACGATTTCGTCATCTACCAGCTGCACGTCGGCACCTTCCATGCGCCGCGCCTGCCGCGTCAGGGCGGCACCTTCCTCGATGTCGCGCGGCTTGTCCCCTACATCGCCGAACTCGGGGTGACGGCGATCCAGTTGCTGCCGATCCAGGAGTTCCAGACCCGCTTCAGCCAGGGCTACAACGGTACCGACTACTTCTCGCCGGAGATGGATTTCGCCGTCGGCGATGCCGAACTGGCGCCCTATGTCGCCGCGCTCAACAGACTGCTCGACGCGCGGCAGCTGAGGCCCTATCAGGTGGCCGAGCTGCGCGGCGAGATGAACCAGTTGAAGGCGCTGATCGACCTCTGCCACGTGCATGGGTTGGCGGTGATCCTGGACGTGGTCTACAACCACGCCGGTGGCGACTTCGGCGACCAGAGCATGTACTTCCTCGATCGCCAGGCGGTCGCCGGCGGGCATCGCAACTCGCTCTACTTCAGCGATCGCGGACATGCGGGCGGGCTGGTGTTCGATTTCGGCAAGCCGGAGGTGCGCGATTTCCTGATCCAGAACGCCCGCTTCTTCCTCGAGGAGTACCGCGTCGACGGGTTTCGCTACGACCAGGTCAGCGTCATCGACCACGACGGCGCGCCGCATGGCTGGAGCTTCTGCCAGGACCTGACGGCGACCCTCGACCACATCCGGCCGGGTGCCCTCAACCTTGCCGAATACTGGAACGTCAACCCGTGGATCGTCCGCGCGCGCCCGCAGGGCGCCGGATTCGACACCACCCTGACGGACGGGCTGCGCATCGCGCTGCGCGAGGTCATCGGCAAAGCCAGCCAGCCCGACGAGCGGCCGCTGCCGATGTCGCGCCTCGCGGCGAGCCTCTGGCCGGCGGGCTTCGACGCCTCGTGGCAGTTCGTCCAGGGGCCGGAGAACCACGACATCGTCTTCGCCGGCCGCGAGCTGCGCATCGCGCGCCTGGCGCAGCCGAACGATCCGCGATCGTGGTACGCGCGCAGCCGGACGCGCGTCGCCAACGGCATCAGTCTGACCGCGCCGGGAATCCCGATGCTGTTCATGGGGCAGGAGTTCCTCGAGGACAAGCAGTGGTCGGATGATCTCGAATCGCAACCGCAATTGCTGCTGCACTGGGCCGGGCTCGCCGGCGGCGACCGGCAGATGCTCGATCACCTGCGCTGCATGCGCGAGCTGATCGCGCTGCGCTGGCGCTTTCCGGGCCTGCGCGGCGAGGGCCTGCGGGTGGTGCATGCCGACGACGGCGACCGTGTGCTCGCCTTCCATCGCTGGGTGGTCGGGCAGGGCGACGATGTCCTCGTCGTCGCGCACCTCGGCAACTTCAACCGCGTCGGCTACCGCATCGGCTTTCCGGGCGGCGGCCGCTGGCGTGAGGTCTTCAACAGCGACGTCTACGAAAACTGGGTCAATCCGGGCGTCGTCGGCAACGGCGGCGCGATCGATGCCGAGCCGTGGGGCCTGCACGGCTTCGCCTTCTCGGCGTCCCTGCTGCTGCCGGCCAACAGCATTCTCGTCTTCGCCCGCTGAACGGGACTCGCCGTGGCGGCGGCGCCATCCTGCTGCCGCGGTGGTTTTTGATGGTGCAGCGTTGTGCTTCAACGCATCAACCCGCCAGCCGTCGGGCTGTCGGATCCGCTCTGAGGAGGGAGTCATGGTGCCAGTTCTGGCGGTCGACAACGAGTATCTGTTCGGCCTCATCGGCAAGTTCCTGGCGCGCGACGATGCGCGGCCGCGCCACGACTACGGCCACCTCGGTGCCGACCCGCGCGCCGGGATCCTCGAGCCGTGGCGCTTTCCCTGGGTCGACGCCGTGTACGATGGCGACGATGCGGCGCAACCCTACAATGCGGTCACCTTCGTGCACGCGGCGGTCGACCGCCAGCCCGGGCATGCGGTGCAGGTCGCCGGCAGCTTTGCCGACCTGCACACGCCGCTGCCGCTGCTGCCGCTGGCCGACACCCACTACGCGACGCTGACGCTGCGGATCCGCAAGGGAGAGGTGCATCACTACCGCCTGCGCATCGACGGCGTCTGGCAGGTCGACCCGATCAACCCGCAGCGGATGATGCTCGACAACGGCGTCGAGTGGTCGCGCTTCTTCACCTGGGGCGCGACGCGGCGGCTGGTTCTCGAGCGCTGGGAGTCGCGCCTGCTGCAGCGGCTGTGCAGCCACATCCTGCCGTTCCACACGGCCGACGGCGAAACCTTCTTCAAGCGCGTGCATGACGCGCAGGGCCCGGCGAATCGCGCGCCGCATGCCTATCGCCTCGACGAGAGTGCCGGTGCGGTCAATTTCATCGACAAGCTGCTCGCCCGCGAGGAGGCCCATCACCTGGTCGATTACCAGATCTGCCTCGAGCTGATCGACGGCCTGCTGCGCCAGCGCAATCCGGTGATCGAGCCCTGGAAGCTGCCGCGCGAGGTGTTTGCGGGACTCTACCGGGAGATGGCGACTGCCAGCGTAGCCGGCTGGAACTACGGCCGCTATGGCAATCCGCGTTACTTCCTGCAGTTGCTGTGCCGGCACACGCTGACCGGGGTGTTCTCGCATCCGCGTTACGGCGGCAATGCCATGACCCTGGGCTGGAAGTACCTCGAAGAGCGCTACCGTGATGCCAGCGGCGCGACGCTCTTCGACTGGGGCCGTGCAATCGAAGCGCCGCTCGGGCGCAATTCCGCCTACAGGGGGTGAGATGGAGCGATTCGACGTAGTCATCATCGGCAGCGGCGCCGGCGGCGCACCGATCGCCGCCCGTCTCGCGCGCGCCGGACACTCGGTACTGGTGCTCGAGAAGGGGCCGTTGCTGCGCACGCAGGAAGAGCATCCGCTCGGCGTTTCGGACTTCAAGCGGGATGAGCTGTTCGCCACCGGCGCCGAGAAGCGGCTGACGCTGAGCGGCGTCGCCAACCGTTTCGACTCGTTCTACAGCAGCCACGTCGAGCCCGACCTCAATGACGAGCCGCACATCTACGAGGGGGCCGACGGCCTCGACCGCGCGACCATCGAAGGCTACACGGCACAGGTGGTCGGCGGCGGCACGCAGCTCTACGGCGCGGTGTCGCTGCGTTTCTCGGAACTCGATCTGCGTCTCGGCAGCTTCAACGCCGGTCGCAACGACCTCGTCGGTGACCCGAACGGCGATGTCCGCCGCGAGGCGCGCGACTGGCCGATCGACTACGCGACGCTCGAACCCTACTACTGCGAGGCGGAGCGGTTGATCGGCATCAACGGTACGCGCGCCAACCAGGGCAAACCGTTCTCGGCCGACCACTACCAGACGCCGTATGCGCCGAACCCGATCAGCGCCTACGTCGCCACCGGCATGGACGCGCTCGGCCTGCCGCGCTACCGGACGCCGCTGGCGGTGATCACCGAGGATCACGCACCCTCCGGCCGCACCGTTCCCGCAGCTGCCGAAGCGGCGAAGACCGGCTACGTCAACCGTTACGGCGATCCGCTCGGCCTCAAGTCGAACACCTGGGTGGCGCTGCTGCGGCCACTCTCCGGCATGGCCAACTTCACGCTGCGGGCGAACTGTGTCGTCACCCACCTCGAGATGGCGGGCGACCGCATCGGCAAGGTGGTCTATCGCGATGTGGCCGGGCGGCCGGTCGAGGTGGCGGGCGGGCTGGTCATCGTCGCCTGTTCGGCGATCGAGTCGGTTCGCCTGCTGCTGCTCTCGGGCGAGCGCGATCCGGCGTTCGCCGCGCGACTCAACGGCAATGGCCTCCTCGGACGCTATTTCCTGACCCACTGTTTCGGCGGTGCCGAGGCGATCATGCCGGGTCGCTTCGACAAGAGCGTCTCGCTCGATTCCGACTGGGCGACCGATGCCTGCGCCAGCGAAGCCTTCATTCGCAGCCAGGGACTCTGGGCCGGCGGCGCCATCTACAACAACACCTCGGACCAGGCGCTGCCGATCTCGCTCGCGCGCACGCACGGCAGCCAGGACATGGACACCATCTGGCAGACCTTCGTCGACGATACCGCGCTCACGGGCGACGCACTCAACGCCTTCTTCGACGCCAACTTCGGCACCCGTCTCTCGGTCAGCTTCATGGCCAACCAGGTGCCGCTGTTCGACAACCGGATCGAGCTGCACCCGAGCATCCGCGACAAGTGGGGGCGTCGCGTCGCCTACATCCGCAAGACCTGGCACAGCCACGACGTGCACCTGATGAACGTCTTCGCCGAGCAGTGCCGACGGATTCTCGCCTTCGGTGGCGATGGCGGCAAGGGGCAGTTCCCGGTCAGCGAATTCGGCGCCATCTACATGGCGGCCAACGCGCGGGCCCGCATCGCCAACCACATCCTCGGCGGCATGCGCTTCGGCAGCGACGCGGCGGATTCGGTCCTCGACCCGAACTGCCGGGCGTGGCAGTTCGACAACCTCTACGTCACCGACGGCGCGTTCATGCCGACTTCCGGCGGCGCCAACCCGACCCTCACCATCCAGGCCAACGCCCTGCGGGTCGCCGACCAGTTGCTCGCCCGCCTCTGAGGAACGACCCATGGACAGCCGCTTCAACGACATCCTCGACCTGCCGGAAAACAACATCTTCCGCGTCGTCTTCTATCCCGATCGCATCTACCACGCGCAGCACCTCGAGGCGACGCGCAGTCCGCGCTACCGCTACAACGTCATGGAGGTGCGCACGCAGGCCGACATCACCGTCATGAAGGGTGAGGTCTACCGCGACGAACTGCTGCTCGGCAACTTCCTGCGCATCGAGTACCGGGCGCATCGCCTGACCGAACTGGCGCGCGAACAGGGTCGCCTGCCGGCCGGCGAGATCCTCGCCTTCGTCCGGTTGCTGCCGGACGGCGCCGCCGCCGCCGAAGCGACGCTGCGCCTGCATCATTCGCGACCGGTCGACGCCTACGTCGTCGAACTGTGGAGCACGCTCGAAGGCCCCGACGCCAGCCCGCACGATTTCACCGTTCTCGACCTGATGGGCTGGCAGCGCGAGATCACCCGCATTCCCGAGTTCGCCGCCGCGCTCGCCGACATCCGCGCCATCCGCCGGGTCGAGATCGCCTGTCGCGAGAACGATCGCGACCTGCCGTTCGGCTACCGCATCGGCAACCCGCAGTGGGACAACAACTACATGCGCAGCCACCAGGTTGCCAACACCACTGAGCCGAGTTCACCGGCGAACACCGTCGCCACCTTCAACTACCTGATCAACTTCCAGCGCGGCTGGTACCTGCGCAGCGCCGACGTCACTCCGGTCCGCTATCGCAACCCGTTGATGGAGGACGGCGATCCCGATCGTCACGACGACAACGTGATCGAGATGCGCTGGCTGCTGCAGCGCGAACTGGGCTCGAACCTGGTCTTCTTCCACGAGGTCCTGATCCCGCCGGGCAAGGTCGAAGGCACTCACCGCCACATTGGCAGCGAGGAGCTGTACTACATCGTCGAGGGCGAAGGCATCGCCTACATGGGCGAGAACGACGATCCGTCGCTGGCGTCGTATCCGGTCGTCGAGCGCTCGATCTTCGGCATCGGCGCCAAGCGCTGCCGCGAGCTGCCGGTTTCGCCCGGGCACGTCATCTACACCAAGAGCGGCGGCATCCACGGCATCCGCAATCCGGGCACGAAGCCGCTGCGCTTTGTTGCCTTCCTCTACCACAGTGCGTGAGGACGGCCCATGGAACTGATCCACTCTGACCAGGTCTTCCGGGTCGCTGCCGGCAGCCAGCCCGACTACAACCGCGGCAACACCCTGATCCGCCTGCTGGGCATCCTCGAAAGGCAGCGCCTGGCCTGCGGCCGCGAACAGTACCTGAGCGAGACGCTGGAGTACCTCTTTCCCTTCGACTTCCTCGAACTCTACGGTCCGGCGGGGGGCGACGCCGACCAGCTCGACGTCCGCCGCCAGGACAGCAAGCTCGACTTCCAGAAGCAGAACCTGCGCGACTTCCGCCTCGGCGATGTCGTCCTCTGCCGCGGCTATGCGGCAGCGGGCGGGCAGGTCGTCCCCTTCCTGCGCATCAGCTACCGCGCCGGTCCCGATTCGCTGCTCTCCCGGCTGTCGGGCGATCGTCTCGGCAGCCATCTCAAGCTCTATCTGCGGGTCGGCACGAATCCCGTCGGCCAGGTCCTCGACGTCCCCTACGATCCGGCGAGCGAGCGCTATGCGCTCGAGCTCTGGAGCTTTCCGGCGGGCAACCTGCGGCAGCAAGTCGACGGCCGTGGGCGCGACGCGATCGACCGCGGCGAACTCGTCGTTCGCAACGACCTGATCCAGGGTACGCGCGACGATTTCGCGCGCGACGGGCTCAACGACCGCTACCTGGTCGAGGTGGCACCGAACCATGCGCTGCATCCGGTCCTGCCTCTGCACGTCGAATGTGCCTGGGCCGACGCCAGCGGCACCTTCTGGGATTCGCGCGGCGGCAGCAATCACCACTACGAGTTCAGCATGATCGTCCGCGGCTGGGAGAACTTCCTCGCCGCCGGCATCAGCCCCAACCCGCATGGCGGCGTCGGTTTCCTCGAGTACCGCAACCTGCTCTCGAACTACGGACGTTACGCCGGCCGCAACGAGCTCGGGCGCGATTTCGACGCTTGGAACTTCAACGCCCACGGCAACAAGAACCACGCCGCTGGCCGCGAGAACTTCTTCGCCGTCGATTACATGGACCTGCACATCCTCAAGCCCGAGTGCGGAATCGGCCTGCATCGCCACCGCGACAACCAGGAGGTGTTCCTGATGATGCAGGGGCGCGCCTACATGATCGTCGGCGACTGGACGCGGCGCCCGTGGCGCGAACGCGCCTTCGAACTGCGCACCCTGCGCGCCGGCCACTTCGCGATGCTCAAGGGCGGCCAGTTGCACGGGCTGATGAACCCGGGCGAGGAGGACATCTCGCTGTTCATGTTCGGCGGCTACGATTGACCGGCGCGGCCTCGTCGGTAGTCGACGGCCGCCGGCCATGCTCTGTCGCCGCATCGTGAATCGTGTCCGTGACCGGGAGCAACGAATGCAGCCTGGCACCGATGAGCCTTTCGAGCGGATCAGCCGGCGCACGCGCAACCTCCTGCTGCGGGCCGGTCTGTCGACCGCAGAGGAGGTGATGGCCCGTCATCGCAGCCGGGACTTGCAGCGGCTGCCCGGTTTCGGCCGGCAGACGATCGCGGAGATCGAGAAGGTCTTCCCGGTCAGGCGGCTGCAGCAGCCGTACGCGACCGTCCAGCCCTACGTCACCGCCGATGGCTCGCTGATCCGCGAGCTGATGCACCCGGCAGTTCACGGCAACCGCAGGCAGAGCCTGGCCGAGGCCACCGTTGCCGCCGGCGCCGCCACCCTGCTGCACCGGCATCTGCGGACCGAGGAGATCTACCACGTCACGGCCGGCGAGGGCGAGATGATCCTGGGCGCCGAGTCGTTCCGCATCGGCCCCGGCGACACCATCTGCATCGCGCCCGGAACACCGCACCGCGTCCGCGCATCGACCAGTGGCGCGCTGGTCCTGCTCTGCTGCTGCTCGCCCGCGTACGCGCATGCCGACACCGAGCTGCTCTGATGTCCGGGCCGTGCTTGCTCCGGGGTCGGGCTTTCGGACTGGCGCTGTCCTTTCGGCAACCCCGAGTTAAATCCCGCGCGGCCGTCTGACAGCTTGTGGTGCTCGTCCATCTGGCTCCGGAGCCCCGCCGATGCCATCTTCCTTGCCATTGTCGACGCGCAACTGGCGGACACCGTCGTCGCCTTTGCCCGATGGGCGGAGGGGCAGCCCGTGCAGTGCCGGCCTTCCGGACGACCGGTGGTCGCGAGCGACCGAACTTGCCTGGCGGTGCGCCATCGCCTCGGCGCCGGTCGGCCTGCGGCTCGACCACACACCAGCCGGAAGCGCCGGCTGGCCGCCAGCGCCAGCGGCCCGGCCAAAAGGGCGCGCAGCACACCGCATCCTGCGGGCTTCGTCGAACTCAACGCCGGTCCGCCGCTCGCCCCACCCCCTTTCAGCCTCCGCCTGTCTCACCGACACGGGCACGCGCTGGGATCGAGCTGCCGCAAGTGGCGAGCAGGGACAGCGCCGGGATCACCCACAGCCTGTGGCAGAGACGGTCTTGATCGCGCCGAGCGCGCGCCTGCGCGCTTTGGTGGATGCCATGCAACCATACCGAGGCCCGGATTCGTGCCGACCCTTCGCCAGCGAGACGCAAGCGCAGCCGAACGGAGTCGCTTTGCAAACGGCTCTCGCTGCTCGCTCGCGCGGGACGAATGCCCTCCTGGCGTTCTGTCGGTGGCGGGTGCCGCGCCGCACTCCCTGTCACCGCGGTACCTACAGATTTGCTGAAAGGACGCTAGGAATCAATGTCTTGGAGCAGAGCAAGCAGATCGCTCGCCAGTGGAGACCAGGCGAGGATCGGATGTCCGCCATACGTATCGGTCTCGGGCAGCAGCAGGCCCAATGACACCAGACCACCGGCGATCACTCCCTCCGCCGAGTGCAGGGCGATCCACAAGGTGTCTTCGTCTTGGCAGCTTGCGTCGCCAATTCCAATGTGGCCATAACGGGCGGTCTTGAGCAGGAATTCCGCCTCTTCGGCCGAAACATCACGCAACACGCGCCCGAGAGCCGTCGCGTCCTCAGTTGCGGTCGTGGCGGTTCGGACCCCGTTGGCGATTGAACGGCGGAGGTATGCAATCTTCTTCTCACTGGTGGTGTGCAGGAGAGCCAGGATTGCCTCACTGATCAGTTTGTACTGCGAGTCCGTAAGAGCGTGAAGGGCGTCCGCGTGTTGTCGCAACGTTGCGTCGATGCTGGCGAATGCATCGTTGATCCGCCGGTGATGGCGTTGACTTGCCAGAGTATTCGAGAGGATTGGCAGGAGCAGCCCCGGGAGTCCTCCAAATGCACCAATGGCTGTCAGCGCGCTTTCGACGATCGGGTGCGCGGCCGCCTCCTCAAGGCGAGTCGGTGGTTTCAGCGAGGACGGCATGGGGTTGGCCTTCTACGATCAGCGAATGGTGTTTGCAAGTGTAGCAAATCCTCACGCTTGGTTTGCGCGTCTGTACTGCCCGAACCTTGCCCTCTCTCCGAAGGATGGGAAATCCAACCCGCCCTCAGACAGTATGGTTGGTGTTGCGCGCAGCGTCGCGGCAGCGGCAGCGCGACCGGGTGTTCACCGAGCGTGGCCAACCGCCCGCGGCTCAGTGACGGGCAAACACCTTCGCCTTGCCGTCGCTGCCGACCAGGAGCACATCGTACGGTTCCTTCCGCGCGCTCTCCATGCCGGGTGAACCACCGGGCATGCCGGGCGCAGCAAGGCCGACGGCCTTCGGCTTCTCCCGCAGCAGGCGCTGCACGTCGGTGGCCGGCACATGACCTTCGATCAGGTAGTTGCCGACCTTCGCCGTGTGGCATGAGCCGTAGCGCTCGGGCATGCCGAGCCTGGCGCGGGTCGTCGGTACGTCCTCGACGTTGATCGATTTCACCCGGAAGCCGTTGTCGGTCATGTGCTTTTCCCATTCCGTGCAACAGCTGCAATACGGGCTCTTGTAGACCTCGACTTCGGGCAGATCGGCGGCGCCGAGGGGCGTGCTTGCGAGGGTGGCGGTGGCGAGCAGGGCGGCAAGGATTGCTTTCATCGTGGATTCCTCAGCGCTGCGCAGGGGTGTCATCGAGTGCGAAGCGCAGCGTCTTCGGCGGCTTCCCCGGGATGTTGAGTGCGGCGACCACCTTGGCGCCCTTGAGGTCGAAGGTACCCTTCGCCTCGAAACGGTTGTTGCCGGCCGGTGCGAGTGCGACCTCGGTCTTCTTGCCGCCGGCGAGCAGCGTCAGCCTGGCCGATCCGGCAGCCGTCGACAGCGGGGTGCCGTGTTCGGTGACATGGATGGTCAGGGTGTCACTGCGGGCGACGAGTTCTGCCTGGTAGTGCCCGGCATCGGCGACGACGCCGCCGAAGCGTGGCTTGCCATGGTCCTCGTGGGCGACCGTGGCGGTGGCCGCGACAAGCGCGGCGAAGGCGATGGCAAGCGGTATCTTCATGGTGAGGCTCCTTTCGTCGGGAAGTTCGCAGGCTTTCACAATGTTTCGCCCTGATGCGATTCGAGCAGCTGGCCGAGCGGCTTCTCGCCGAAGGCGAGGAACAGCGCCGGCGTCACGAAGGCGTCGAGCAGGGTGGAGGAAATCAGGCCGGAGAAGATGACGACGGCCACCGGGTGGAGGATCTCGGTGCCCGGCGCCTCGGCCTCGAAGAGCAGCGGCGCCAGCGCGAAGGCGGCGACCAGCGCCGTCATCAGCACCGGCGTCAGGCGCTCCAGCGAGCCCCGGATGACCAGCTGGAGGCCGAAGGTCTCGCCTTCGAAGCGAACCAGGTTGGCGTAGTGCGAGAGCTTGAGGATGCCGTTGCGGGTGGCGATGCCGGCGAGCGTGATGAAGCCGATCAGCGTTGCGATGGAAAGTGGCTGGCCCGAGAGCCACAGGCCGATGACGCTGCCGATCAGTGCCAGTGGCACGTTGGCGATCACCAGTGCGGCGAGGATGGCCGAGCGGTAGCGGCTGTAGAGGACGATGAAGATCAGGCCGAGCGAGATCAGCGCCAGCACGCCGATGATGCGCGCCGCCTCTTCCTGCGCGCGGAACTGCCCGTCGATGGTGATGAAGTAGCCCGACGGCAGCTTCGTCTCGACGATGACGCGGCGCACGTCGTCGACCACGTCGGAGAGCGGGCGGCCCTGCGCGTTGGCCGAGACGACGATGCGCCTGCGGCCGTTGTCGCGGCTGATCTGGTTCGGCCCGTCGCCGTCCTCGATGGTCGTCACGCGCGCGAGCGGCACGCGGCCGTTCGGCGTCTCGATCATCAGGTTGGCGAGTCCCGAGAGCGCGCGCGCCTCTTCGGGCAGACGCAGCACCAGCGCGAAGCGGCGCGCGCCCTCGATCACCTGGCCGAGCTGCTCGCCACCGATCAGCGTCTGCAGTTGTCGCAGCAGGGCGGAAGGCGATACACCGTACTGTTCGGCGCGCGCGTAGTCGATGCGCACCTTGATCTGCGGCGCCAGTACCTGCTTTTCCAGCTCGAGGTCGGCGAGCCCCGGGATCGTCGCCAGCCGGTCGCGCAGCGCTGCGCCTTCGCCGCGCAGCACGTCGAGATCGTCGCCGACGATGCGGATGGCGATCTGCGCCCGCACTCCGGAGAGCATGTGGTCGATGCGGTGCGAGATCGGCTGGCCGATGCTGACCGTAGCCGGCAACGAAGCGAGCCGCGCGCGCAGGTCGGCGTGGATCTGCGATGGCGGACGGCCGGGCTTGAGGCGCATGTCGAGCTCGGAGACGTGTACGCCCTCGGCGTGCTCGTCGAGTTCGGCGCGGCCCGAGCGGCGTCCGACGTAGGTCACTTCCGGCACCTCGCGCGCGAGCCGCTCGGCGAGCGTGCCGATCTTCACCGATTCGGCGAGCGTGATGCCCGGGTTGAGGCGCAGGCCGACGAAGGCGGCGCCCTCGTTGAAGGGGGGCAGGAAGGTGGTGGCGAAGAAGGGGACGCTCGCCGCCGCCAGCAGGGCAGCGACGGCAGCGGTACCGATGACCCGCTTGCGCTGCGCCAGCGCCGTTTCCAGCCAGCGTCGGTAGTGCGACTTCAGCCAGGCGACGAAGCGCGTATCGCCATGCATCGACGCCTCGCCATGGCGCAGCAGGTACCAGGCCAGCACCGGTGTCAGCGTGATCGAGACGACGAGGCTGGCGAGGATCGCCGTCAGGTAGGCGACGCCGAGCGGGATGAAGAAGCGGCCCTCGAGTCCGGGCAGGGCGAAGAGCGGCACGAAGACGAGGGCGATGATCAGCGTCGACACGACGATTCCCGAGCGCACCTCGTTCGAGGCGTTGACGATCACCCGCAGCGGGGGTTCCGGTGCCGGCTTCTGGCGGTTCTGGCGCAAGCGGCGGATGATGTTCTCGAGGTCGACGACCGCGTCGTCGACCAGTTCACCGATGGCGATGGCCAGCCCGCCGAGCGTCATCGTATTGATCGACAGCCCGAAGTAGCGGAACACCAGCGCCGCGGTGAGGATCGAGACGGGGATCGCGGTCAGCGAGATCAGTGTCGCGCGCAGGTTGCCGAGGAAGAGATGGAGCACGGCGGCGACGAAGACGGCGGCGGCGGCCAGCTTCAACTCGAGGTTGCGGATGCTGGCCTCGATGAAGTCGGCCTGGCGGAAGGTGACGCGCGGCGCCGCCATGCCAACCGGCAATCCGCCCTTCAGCTCGGCGAGCGCCGCTTCAACCTGCCGCGTCAACGCGACGGTGTCGGCGGCCGGCTGTTTCTGCACCGAGAGGATCACCGCCGGCTGGCCGTTGAGGCCCGCGTCGCCGCGTCTGATCGCCGGCGCGAAGCCGACCGACGCCACCTGCGCGAGCAGGATCGGCTGGCCGTTCCTGGCCGTCAGCGGCAGGCGCTGCAGGTCTTCCAGCCGGCTGGTACGGCCGAGGTTGCGGATCAGGTATTCGCGCGAGTTGAGTTCGAGGAAACCGCCGCTGGTGTTTGCCGCGAAGCCGCGCAGCGCCTCATCGACCTGGTCGAGCGTGATGCCGAGCGCGGCCATGCGCACGGTGTCCGGCTGCACCTGGAACTGGCGCACCTCGCCGCCGATCGGGATGACCTGGGCGACGCCGGGGATCGTCAGGAGGCGCGGACGCAGCACCCAGTCGGCGTACTCGCGAGCCGCCATCGCCGGCCGCTGCGCGGCACCTGCCGCGGGCTCGATCGCTGCCGCGGTAGGCGCAGTGATGGGGATCGCGATGAGCAGGATCTCGCCCATGATCGACGCCACCGGCCCCATGTGCGGCACCACGCCTGGCGGCAACTGCGACTGAATCAGCGACAGGCGCTCGGTGATCATCTGCCGCGCAAGGTAGATCTCGACCTCCCAGTCGAACTGCACGTAGACGATCGACAGCCCGGCCGACGACACCGAGCGCACCGCGGCGACGCCGGCCATGCCGTTCATTGCCGTCTCGATCGGGAAGGTTATCAGTGCCTCGACTTCCTCCGGCGCCATGCCGCCTGCTTCGGTCATCAGCGTGACGGTCGGCTTGTTCAGGTCGGGGAAGACGTCGACCGGCGTCTTCTGCACGACCAGCGCGCCATAGAGGATGAGGACGATGGCCGCCGCCAGTACCAGCAGGCGTTGCGACAGGCTCTTTTCGACGATGGTCCTGAACATGGCGTTCTCAGCGCACCTGATTGAGCAGGGCCGCGCCCTGGACGACGACGCGCACGCCGGCCTCGAGCCCGCCGACGACGGCGACGCGCGTCCCGTCGAGCGGCTGCGTGCGTACCGGGCGCGGTGCGAAGCGTTCGGCGCTCGTCTTCACCCAGACGATTTCCTGGTTGGCGGAGTTCTTCACGACCGCCGCAGCCGGCAGCGGCACGCCCTGAATCGGCGAGCGCGTCTGGGCGATCACCCGCAGTGGCTGGTTCAGTGCCAGCGTTGCCGTGCCGCCGTCGACACGGAAGAGCAGCGGGATCGCCTGCTCGCGCAGCGAGCGGCCGGCGCCGACGAAGGTCAGCAGCACCTCCTGACCCGGTCCGGCACTCCCGTAGGCGCCGGCAATCTCGGCGGCGAGCCGCGGGTCGTAGGCCAGCGCCTCGACGCGCAGGTTGGCCGGGTCGACGATCTCGAACAGCAGTTCCCGCGCCTCGACCACCTGACCGGCAACCACGCTGGCCGAGGCGACGACGCCAGCAACTGGCGCTCGCAGATCCTCGGGCTGCGAGAGGCTCCTGGCGATGGCGGCGAGGCGCTCGCGCAGGCTCTGCACGTCGGCCTCGGCGACATCGACATCCTTGCGCGCAACGGTCGCTTCCAGCTCGCGCAGTCGTGCCAGCCGCCTTTCGGCGACGCCGAGCGCCGCGCGCAGTTCGGCGGCCTGCGCCCTCTGCCCGCCCAGTTCGAGGGGAGAGACGGCCGGATGGACGCGGGCGAGCAGCTCTCCCTTCTTCACTGCCTTGCCGAGCGACGGAATGCCTCCGGCCGGCGCTTCGACGCGGCCGGTGTTCATCGCTTGCACACGGCCGCCGCTACCCGGATCGAGCACCACCTTGCCGGCGAGTTCGACGGTCACGGGATGCTCGCCGCTCCGGGTGAGCTGCGTGCGCAGTGCGAGCTGGCGCTGGGTCGTCTTGGGCAGGAAGACGTTGCCGTCGGCAAGTCGTTGCGGGCCGTCGCCGCGGGTCAGCGCGGGCGCCGGCTCGTCACCGTGAACGTGGCCCTCGTGCGCCAGACCGGCGCTGGCGACCAGGCCGGCGGCGAAGAGCAGTGGCTGGAGCGTGCGTTGCAGAAGTGTCGTGGCGTTCATGCGGCTTCTCCCTTGCGCCGGCGCAGCCGGACGGCCACGACGGCGCCGAGCAGCGTCAATGTCGCGGCGATGCCGATCTCCTTGATGCCGATTCCGGCCGCTATGGCGCCGGTCGCGGCGGAATCGCCGACGACGAGGTCGGTCGCGAGCAGGTCGCTTTGCTCGCCAGCGGTGACGGTGATCGTCAGTGGGTAGGTGGCCGCTGCGGCGAAAGGGGTGGCGTCGAGCGTGTACGTTCCGTCGGCCTGGGCCTCGGCAATGCGGATGTGGCCGGCGAAGTCGATCTCGATCCGCGCGCCGGTGATGGGCTCGTTGCTCGCCCAGTCGTCGAGCGTCAGCGTCAGGCGACCGCCATCGATGCGGCCGACCAGTTCGAACAACTCGCTGTGTGCCTCGAAGGAGGGGCGAGCCGCCTCGGTGGCTGATGCCGGCGGCGACGGGAGGAACAGTGCGGCCGCGCAGACGGAGGCGGCGATGGCGTGTCGCAGGGGGTTCATGGCAGGACTCCGATGGCCTGGTTGTAGCGCGAGACGGCGCGTGCGGCTTCGAGGCGGGCGCGCGCGGCGGCGAGTTCGGCAGCGAAGGCATCCGCATCGACACGCAGACGCTGCGGCAGGTCGATGTTGCCGAGCGCGAAGGCGCGGGCGTACTCGCGGCGCACTTCGCTGGCGAGCGTACGCCTGGTTTCGGCGCGGGCGAGTGCTTCGTCGGCCCGCTGCAGTTCGCGCCCGGCGGCATCGCGTTCCGCGTCCACGCGCTGCCGCTCGTAGGACAGCAGCGCCTCGGCCTCGACGAGTTCGGCGTTTGCTGCGGCAACCCGCGGGCTATTGCGCGCGTCGGTGGCGAGTGGAATGCGGACGCCGACAATCGTCGAGTTCTCCCAGTCGGCCTCGGCAACAGGCCGTTCGCGACGCATGCCAAGCATGATCTCCGGCAGGTCACGCGAATTCCTGGCCGCCACGTCAAGCCTCGCACGGGCGGTGGCGATGGCCGCTTCGAGCGCTGCAAGCTGCGGGTGAGGGGTCGTCGGAGCCTGCCGGCGCTGCTCGTTCATTCCGCTCGGAGCCGGCAGCAACGGCAAGCCGGTCAGCGCGAGGAAGCTCCGCTCGGCGCGGTGGGCGCGCCCGTCCGCCTCGGCGATCGCCGCCGTCGCTGCGGCTTCGGCGGCGCGCGCCTGGTGGGCGTCCATGCGTGGCAACTCGCCGGCCCGCACGCGGCGCTCGACGTCGTTCGCCAGATGCCGGGCGGCATCGCCGCGCGCTTCGGCGACGGCGCGTTCGTTGCCGGCGAGCATGGCCTGCCACCAGCTCTCACGCACCTCGCCGGCGAGCTTCCAGCGCGCCTGCTCGACCAGCGCCGTGTAGGTGGACTGCTCGCGCTCGATCAGTGCGAGGGTTCGTTCCTGATAGCCGGGCAGCCAGAGCGGAAGAGCGATGCCGGCCTCCCATTCGCTCTGGCCGGCATCGCGTTGCAGGCGGTCGTTGCGGTTGGACAGAGTCGCCGTCGGTGCGCCGGACAGGAAGCTGCCGGCCGAATCGCGGCGGGCCGCGAACTCGTGGTGGCGGGCAGCCGCGGTGCGAGCCGCCGGGTGGCGCTCCCAGGCGGCGGCGAAAGCCTGGCCGAGCGTCAGGGTTTCGGCGATCGCTGCCGGACCGCTCAGACTGGCGGTGACGAACAGGAGGGCGGTGAACAGCGGTGACTGCGTCGCTAGGGTGTCGTGCATCGGATTCTCCGTTGGTGCATGGAAAAATCCGGCGGAGCGCTGGGAAGCAGCCGTCGTGCGTACGGCGACGGTGGTGAGTCAGTCCGGAAGGCCCCGCCGGTCAGGCGAAGCCGGTCCATTTCGGCCGTTCAGGCCGGGCGAGAGTGGGGGAGGGCTTGCCGCGTGCGGCGGCGAGGACGATGGCGTCGCCGAGTTGGGCGATCGTCGGCAGGGGCACGGGCCCGAGTGGTGCGCAGCAGCCGCCATGGCAGCAGCTGCAGCGGTCCTCGAACTCCTGGCATTGGCCGTGGTCGGCGGCTTTCGCCAGGCCGGCACACGCCTCGTCGGAGTGGTGGTCGTGCTGGTCCGGGTTGGCCGCGACGCGCGGCAGTAGCGGGTCGGCCACCGTGCCGACGAGCGCCGATGCCGCCTGGAGCGGCAGAAGGGCGATCAGCAGGATGGCAACGAAACGAAGCATGGCACTATGGGGGCCGATACGGTGGTCGAGGTACGGACTTTAGAGCCGCTCTGTGTCAGGCGTCAACCGCGTTCGGCGTCCTGTTCCATCGGCAGCAGTCGGGAAGCGGGCAAAGGGCACAGACCACGGCTTGTCGCGCCCTGCCGTAGCGTGCCCTGAAGCAGCGGCCGGGCGCCATGCGGGTGCGTGGCAGTGGGTGTGCGGCAGTAGCGCGCTTGCCGGCTTGCCGACCGGCGTCCCTTTGGTCGACAGACGCAGGCCGTAGCGCTGGTCCAGCAGCCGAAAGTACGCGTCGAAGGCTTGACCCGGGCCGCTGGACGCTTACAATCCCCTTGAGGGACTGCCGCGCCACACCAGCGGTTCGACCAAGCACCTGCGGCGCGGCAGATCAACGGTGTTCATTGGAGGGCGTGGCCCGTCGGAGGCGCAAATGAAGCGGATCGTTCTACTCGCCATTGTCGCTGTCATTGGCTGGCAAGGTTATGCCAAGTTTCAGAGCGCCCGGGTCCACGCGGCCCCTGCCGACAGCACAACCGCCATTGGTTCGCGAGCCGTGCCGGCTGCGTCCAGCTCTGGCACAACGTCTTCCGCCCAGTTCAGGTGTGATGGTCGGACGCACTGCTCCCAGATGACATCATGCGCGGAGGCAACCTACTTTTTGAGGAACTGCCCCGGCACCAAGATGGATGGAAACAATGATGGTGTTCCATGCGAGCAGCAGTGGTGCAAGTAGTGGTCCAGGACTGTCGTGGCCTGATGTCGTGTTCCCATCGGTGGCTCGAGTGGACCGCCGGCTGGCGGCTGCGCGCGAC
This sequence comes from Candidatus Accumulibacter similis, assembly GCA_013347225.1. NCBI lineage: Bacteria > Pseudomonadati > Pseudomonadota > Betaproteobacteria > Candidatus Accumulibacter > Candidatus Accumulibacter similis. Next base: position 2,104,152 of record CP054595.1, read on the forward strand.
CAGTCTTCCGTTTGCGTGCCGCCACACCTGAAGCGGCTGCAGAACCGGGGCGACTCGAATTGCCGGCCCGATCGGTCGAACCGCCGCGTACCTGAACCGTCCGCACGGTGGCGCGGGGGTGGCGCGCCGTGAGCCTCTTTCCCCTCCCGATCATGCGCCTCGTCGACTCCGCCCGGAGCATGGTCGCGGTTCTGCGTGCCAACTCCGCGATGGTTCGTGCGCATCGGTTGCAGGCACGCGGCAAGCTGGAGGCGGCACTGGTGCTCGCCCGGAGCGGCTTGGCAGTTCTCAGGAAGCCGTATGTTCGCCGCCGCAACCCAATGGAAGGGCTGGCGCTTGCTTCGCTGACGATCCTGGCAGAGGAGATTTCATCGCAACTGCAAGCCAGCGGCGCCACGGCCGACGATCTGGCCGACGCCATTGCATACCTCAAACAGCTCAGCGATGACCCACAGCCTGATCTGTGTTCATCCATCACGTTCCTCGAGACGCGTCGTGCGGCAGCATCGCGATAGCCAAGCGCATGACGGGGCGCTGGCAGCGTCCCGAAGCGGCGTGCCGGCACTGCCTTCCGACCGACTATCCGGGCTGGCGCCGGCGCATCGCGGCATCGCTGTTCGAGCATTACGCTCCGTACGCAGAAGCCCTTGCCATGGGTGAGCCCGAGGGTTCGGCAGAAGATCTGCCGCGCATCGCCCAGCCAGACCAGGTCTGGCAGCACGCCTCGGTCGAATTCGTTGCGGTCGTCACCCTCGATGGCGAGTCGAGTGTCGAGATCGGCTACCGAGTGGCGTGGGACGAAGAACACACTCTCGGCGCACGGCTGCGGAACGGACGACTGCTTGAACTCGACGGCAGCGTTCTGCCGCCATGACGATGGCGGCCAACACGGCGCCCGGGACGAGCCGGCCCGTGAGCGCGAAGACCTCCATCTGCGGCAGCAGCAAGCGGCGACGATGCACGGTGCCCTGCACGCCATAGCGACGGCAATCGCGCTGCCATACGCGCTGCTTGCGGCGTGGTTCGCGATGGTTGGCGAACTGGCTCGGGCACGTGGTTTGTGGGCGGCCGTCGATGCCCTCTTTGCCCACGCTGCGTGGTTTGTCGGCTGGGGCGTCTACCTCATTCCCCTGGCCGCTCTCTCGCTTGCCACCGCTGGCTTCTGCTCGAGGCTGCGCCGGGTCGCTGCTCTGAGCCTCGCGCTCCTGTCGGGCTCGAGTCTTCTGACGATCGTCCTGCTGCACGCCGGGCCGCTCGAATCCGGCCACCTGCTGTTCCTGTGCCCCTGCGTCGCGGTGCTGCTCGGCAGCATCTGGCTCTTCCATCGGGCAGATCGACCGGCCCGCGCGCCAGCTGCTGCCTGAACCCGCGCTCGAGTCGACCGGCGGCGGCCGGCTTTGCCGCCGCGTTCGCGACGGCGCGAACGGCAGCCCGCAGGATCCGGCGGCGAGCACCGCTTCCCGCTCTGCTCGCCGCCGTACAGGCGGTCAGTCGAAGTAGGTGCGCGCAGTCTCGAAGCGCTGTGCGTAGTAACGGGCGCCGAGCTGGTCGATGCGCACGCGGCCGCTGCCCGAGGGCGCGTGCACGAAGCGCTCATCACCGATATAGATGCCGACGTGCGAGAAGGGTGCGTTGCGCGTGTTGAAGAAGACCAGATCGCCGGGGCGCAGGCCCGAGCGGTCGACCTCGCGTCCGCGGCGGGCGATGTCGGCGGCACTGCCGCTCACCCGGATGCCGGCGGCCCGGTCGTAGATATACGAAACCATGCCGCTGCAGTCGAGACCGGCGTCGGGGTTCTTGCCGCCGAAGCGGTAACCGGTGTCGATCAGGCCAAGGGCGAACATCACCACATCGTGCGCCCTGTCGCTGCTCGCCGGCCGCGCCGCTGGCTGCTGTGCCGTCCGCCCGGGCGCTGGCGGCGTGCTGCTGCAGGCCAGCAGCAGCAGCGGGACGAGACAGGCGAGCAGGGTCCGGACGCGCATGGTGCACAGTATAAACTGCAGTTCGCGGAATTTCTGCGGGCGAATCAGGCATCTGCATGATTCGCTCCGGCTGCTGCGTGCTCCTGTCAGGCGACCCGGCGGTTGGGAGTGCGTCGTCGCCAGGTATGTTCACATGCTGCCGGGAGCGGCCTGAGCCAGGCATCTTCTCGGTCCCCGCGGTGGCCGCGGGCCGGCAGCCGGGCGCCATGTTGCCTGCAGTTGGGCAAGACTGTCTTGATGATCCCGGTAGAGCTCATCGCTCAGGCACGCGGGGTTCATCCTGAAGCAAGCGTGCAGCCACACTTGGCTCCCGAATGTTCGTCACGCACGCAAGCGTATTTCATTCCGAGTAGACTGCAGCTTTCGGGATTTCGGGGGGAAGACCATGCAACTGGCAGATTCGCGCCTGCTGCGCGCCGAATGCTACGTCGACGGTTGCTGGCAGGCGGCCGATGACGGTCGCACGCTCGCGGTCAGCGATCCGGCGAGCGCGCTCGTCATCGGTGAGGTGCCGCTGATGGGCGCCGTCGAGAGCGGGCGGGCGATCGCCGCCGCCGCTGCCGCGCTGCCAGCCTGGCGGGGGAAGACGGCCAAGGAGCGGGCCGCCGTCCTGCGCCGCTGGCACGATCTGATCGTCGCCAATGGCGGCGACCTGGCGCAACTGATCACCGCCGAGTGTGGCAAGCCGCTGGCCGAGGCGGTTGGCGAAGTCGCGTATGGTGCCTCCTTCGTCGAATGGTTCGCCGAGGAGGGCAAGCGGGTCTACGGCGAGTCGATCCCGTCGCCGGCGAGCGATCGTCGCCTGCTGACGATCCGCCAGCCGGTCGGCGTCTGTGCGGCGATCACGCCGTGGAACTTCCCGCTGGCGATGATCACGCGCAAGGTCGCGCCGGCGCTCGCCGCCGGCTGCACGGTGGTCGTCAAGCCGGCCGAGCAGACGCCGCTGACGGCGTTGGCGCTGGCGCTGCTGGCGCACGATGCGGGCTTGCCGGCGGGCGTATTCAACGTGCTGACCGGCGATCCGCTGGCGATCGGCGGCGCGCTGACCGCCAGCCCGCTGGTGCGCAAGCTGTCGTTCACCGGATCGACCGAGGTCGGCCGCCTGCTGATGGCGCAGTGCGCGGCGACGATCAAGAAGATCTCGCTCGAACTCGGCGGCAACGCGCCGTTCATCGTCTTCGACGACGCCGATGTCGCGGCGGCGGTGGACGGGGCGATCATCGCCAAGTATCGCAATACCGGCCAGACCTGCGTCTGTGCCAACCGGCTGCTGGTGCAGGACGCGGTCTACGATCGCTTCGTCGAGTTGCTCGCCGAGCGCGTGCGCTCGCTGCGGGTCGGGGCAGGCAGCGAGGAGGGCGTCACGCAGGGGCCACTGATCGACGCCGCAGCGCTGGCCAAGGTCGAGGAGCATGTCGCCGACGCGCTGGCACGCGGCGCGCGGGTGGTCACCGGCGGCCGCCGGCATGCGCGCGGCGGCACCTTCTTCGAGCCGACGGTTCTCGCCGATGTGACGCCGGCGATGCGTGTCGCCTGCGAAGAGACCTTCGGCCCGGTGGCGCCTGTCTTCCGCTTCAGCGACGAGGCGCAGGCGGTGGCGATGGCCAACGACACCGAGTCCGGTCTTGCCGCCTACTTCTATTCGCGCGATGTCGCGCGCTGCCTGCGGGTCGGTGAAGCGCTCGAGTACGGCATGGTCGGCATCAACACCGGGCTGATCTCGAACGAAGTGGCACCCTTCGGCGGCGTCAAGCAATCGGGCATCGGCCGCGAGGGATCGAAGCACGGCATCGACGAGTATCTCGAGATCAAGTATCTGTGCTTCAGCGCCGTCTGATCCGGTCAGTGGAGGAAGCGGGATGAAGCTGCTCGTCGGCCTGCTGTTCGTCGGTCTGGTCGCCGCGATGGTCCTCTGGTGGCGTGCCCTGCGCCGTCACCGCGCCGATTTCATCGAGAACTACCCCTACGCGAAGTTCCTCGACGCGCGCCTGGCGGCGCGCCGGCCGGAACTCAGCGCGGCGCAGCGTACACTGGTCTTCGGGGCGCTGCGCGACTACTTCCAGCTCTGCTACCAGGCGAAGAAACGGCTGGTGGCGATGCCGTCACAGGTCGTCGATGACGCCTGGCACGAGTTCATCCTGTTTACCCGCCAGTACCAGCAGTTCTGCCAGCGCGGGCTCGGTCGCTTCCTGCACCACACGCCGGCCGAGGCGATGCGCTCGCCGACCGACGCGCAGGAGGGAATCAAGCGCGCCTGGCGGCTGGCCTGCCGGCGCGACGGCATCGACCCGCGCGCACCGCAGTCGCTGCCGCTGCTCTTCGCCCTCGACGCCATGCTCGGCATCGCCGGCGGTTTCACCTACCAGCTCGACTGCCTCGCGGCAGCGCAGGCCGGCGCCGCCAGCAGCTACTGCGCCGGCCACATCGGTTGCGGCGGCGGCTGCAGCGGCAGTACGGGCGACGGCGACTCGTCGTCGGGCGACGGCTGCGGCGGCGGTGGTTGTGGCGGCGATTGAGGCCGCTGGTCGCGGCGGGCGACCAGGCGGCTAGTAGACCGCCTGCCAGCCGCCGTCCGCGGCGCGCACGACGACCATTCGCGGCGGGAAGGCGGCAAACAGCGCAAAGCCGGCGCAGGCGCGGGCGTCCTCGCCCTTGATCTTCTCGAACTTCGCCGGATCGGCGGGACGGAAGAGCTCGCCGCCCGTCCGTCGCAGCACTACCTCGGCGTTGCCGGTCAGCGTTGCCTCGAGCTGGTCGGCAGCCGGTGCGTCGATGCGCACGCCTGCCGCCCAGGCCTTGTCGAGACACTTCATCTTCCGGATGTCGTCGACCCGGATCTGCGGGTTGCCCTGCAGCGCCGTGTAGATGCCGTCGAAGTTCGGTTTGAAGCTGTCGGCGCGTGCCCTGACCAGCTTCGCGAGTTCCTGTCGGTCGGCGTCGCTGAGCGAGGTCACCGCCGCGGCGCGATGCCAAGGATGTTCGCTGGCGAAGGGCGCATCGAACGGGCGCTCGATTCGCAGCCTGCCGGTGGCGGCCCTTTCCTCGACGCCTTCACCGCTCTGGTTGGTCGACCGGAACTGTCCGCCGCTGCGCTCCTCGGTCACCTGGTCGTTGACCTCGGCCCAGCGCAACTGCGCGCGGTAGCTGGCCTGCGTATCGGCGGGTTCGAATTCGATGCGCAGCGTATTGCGGCCCCTGCGCACCGCCGGTCCGGCGGAAGCCACGGGCAGCCACACCGCGGGGCCGACCTCGCGCGCCTCGAAGAGCACCGGCACGCTGCCCTGGCGTACTTCCTGCTCGGCGAAAAAGATGTTGTTGATGTACAGCCGCGCCTTGCCGGCGACGGTCGTCACCTGCTCGTTCTTCTGCGGGTCGCCGACGAAGGGGGTGAACTTGAACTCGACGTTGATGACCGCCGCCGAGGCCAGCGAGCTGCCGAGGCAGACGAGAAACGCCAGGATCGCCTTGCGCATGGGTTGTCCTTTCGCGAGAGTGGTGGCGGGTCGGTCGGAGATGCCGCCGCCACCAGCAGTATAGTCACGACGGCCAGGCAAGTGGACGCAGGCGGTGGGCGCCGGTGGCACCTGCACCTGCGCGGCGGCACTTGCAGGCTCGCCGCGTGCACGCCGTCGGCCGGTCGCCGCGGTGTCGCGACCGTTCCGCATCCGGCTGCGGGCGGCGCGACGTTCAGCGTAGAATCCCGCCTTTGCCGCCACCGACCGTTGCCCGCCTGCCGTGCCCCTCCCATGGTTTCCCTCCGCCGAAGGCCCGACCGTGCTGCTGCTGCCGCTGGCGGCGGTCGCCGGCGTGCTGCTCGACCGTCTTTTCGGCGAGCCGCGGCGCGGACACCCGCTGGTCGCCTTCGGCGCGCTGGCAAACGGCTGCGAGCGGGTGCTGAACGCGGGCCGCGGACGTCGCCTGCGTGGTCTGCTGGCGTGGGCGCTGCTCGTGCTGCCGTTTGCCGGGCTGGCGCTGTGGGCGATCCCCGGCGGGCTGCCGGGCGCGATCGTCGACGCGCTGCTGCTCTACCTGGCGCTCGGTGCCCGCAGCCTCGACGAGCATGCACGACGCGTCGCCGACGATCTCGCGGCGGGCGATCTCGGCGCGGCGCGCGAGCATGTCGGCTGGATGGTGTCGCGGCAGACGGCCGAACTCGATGCCGACGCGGTTGCCAGCGCCTGCATCGAATCGACGCTCGAGAACGGCAACGACGCCATCTTCGGCGCGCTGTTCTGGTTCGCCCTGCTCGGTGGTGCCGGCGCGATCCTCTTTCGCCTCGGCAACACGCTCGATGCGATGTGGGGTTACCGCAACCAGCGTTTCGCCGCCTTCGGCTGCGCCGCGGCGCGCATCGACGACCTGCTGAACCTCGTTCCGGCCCGCCTGACGGCGATCTCCTACGCGCTCGTCGGCGATACGCGTACCGCCCTGCGCTGCTGCTGGCGGCAGGGTGCGCGCTGGAAGAGCCCGAACGCCGGGCCGGTGATGGCCGCCGGCGCCGGCAGCCTCGGCCTGGTGCTCGGCGGCGCGGCCACCTACGATGGCCGGCAGCAGCAGCGGCCGCCGCTTGGCGAGGGCCGCCCGGCGACGGCTGCCGACATCGCGCGTGCGCGGCTCCTGGTCCGCCGCAGCCTGCTGTTGTGGCTCGCGCTGCCGCTGGTCGCCGGCTGGCTGTGGTACTGAAGCGTCGACATCAGGGCCAGCGGCAGTCACGGATGAGCGGGTCGCCGCGGCGACCGCAGGGTGCGGTGCTGCCGGCAAGCGGCTGCGGCGTGCCGTCATCGTCGATGCGTGCGGTCACCGTATCCCAGGCCAGCAGGCCGCTGCCGTCGAGCGTCAGGCGCAGCACCCAGCCGCTCCTCGCGGCCGCGTAGTCGAAACCGTCGAAGACGAAGTTGCCGAGGCTGTAGACGATCAAACGGCCGCGGTAGTACTCGACTCCCTGCGTGACGTGCGCGTGGCCGCCGACGACCAGGTCGGCACCGGCATCGATCATCAGCCGCGCCAGTTGCCGCTGTCGCGCGCTGGCCTGCGGTTCGCGTTCCCAGCCCCAGTGCATGAAGGGGATGACGAGATCGGCGCCGGCGGCGCGCGCCGCGCGAATGTCGGCGACGACGTGGCTGTCCTCGCTCCAGGCGATCCCCGGCCAGTCTGGCCCGGCCTCGAACGAACGCGGCTTGAATTCGTTGTAGGCGAGGACGGCGATGCGCAGGCCACGTCGCTCGATCCACAGCGGTCGGTGGGCCTGCTCGAGGTTGCGGCCGCCGCCGAAGGCGGTGATCCCCTGGCTCGCCAGGAGGTCGAGGGTCTCGACGAAGGCCTCGCGCCCGTAGTCGCCGGAATGGTTGTTGGCGACGGCGAGCGCGTCGAAGCGTCCCGCGAGCAGCGGCAGGACTCGCGGGTGGGCGCGGAAGGTGGCGATCTTGTTCGCCAGCGGCGTGCCGGTGGTGGCGACCGGACACTCGAGGTTGCCGATGCGGTAGTCGGCATCCCGAAGCAGCGCGGCGAAGGGTGCCAGCGGATCGGCACCGGCGGCGACCAGGCGTCCGGGTCCGTCGTCGAGCATGATGTCGCCGACGAACAGCAGGCGCAGCGGCTCGGCGGCGACGGCCCCGCCGAGCGCGCAGCAGAACGCGACGAGCAGGCAGCGCAGGCAGTGCCGACGGCGGGCGCCGCTCATGGCGCGCGTCCGGCGACCGCCGACAACTCGCACCAATACTGCAACTCGCCGTCGCGAACCGGCTCGTAGACGCTGTTCAGGCCGGTGAAGCCGTATTCCGGACGGCTGAGCGCCGGCGGCGGGTAGAGGTGGGTGAGCTGCTGGATCGGCACGGCGCCGCCGTCGCTGGCGGCCAGGACATAGAGCTTGATCGCCGCGAGGTCGGCCGGCTCCTTCTGCCAGACCATGCGGAAGAGGAAGTACGAGCCGATCGCCTGCACCGGCACCGCGTAGGGTGAAGCGACGGGTTCAGCGTGCAGGATCTGCGTCTCGCCGCCATAGCTGACGTGACAGAGCAGCGTCTCGGCGGCAACGGGCCGGGCGCAGAGCAGCGTCGCGGCGAGCAGGCAGCGCCCGTAGCGGCGGCTGCCGGCGGAAGCGAAGCGGTGCTGCAACATGGGCGGAAACGGATGCCTGGCGAAAGGGACAGGCGCCAGTATCGCGGTCCGCTGCGCAGTGGTCAACGCGCTTCCGGCGCTGCTCGCGGCCTGCTATATTGCTGCCGGCCGGCCGGCCGGCACGCTTGGTGCGCCTGCGGGTGGTCATCGTGCCGGTGGCGCCGTTCCGGCGCCGTCAGACAGTCCGTCATTTGCAGCGGTTCGGGAGAGCAGCGACGATGAGCCAGGTGGAAAGCGTTCAGGAAGTGCTGCAGCGGCTGCTCGCGAGCCAGCGCTATGCAGTCCTCGCGACCGACAGCGCCGGTCAGCCCTATGCCAGCCTGATGGCCTTTGTCATCAGCGACGATCTGCGCCAGTTGACGCTGATGACCGAGCGCAGCACCCACAAGTACGCCAATCTGCGCTCGAATCCGCGCGTCGCCCTGTTCATCGACAACCGCGAGAACGTTGGCGCGGACACCCGTGACGCAGTCGCGGTGACCGCTCTCGGCGAGGCAGAGGAGGTTGCGGGCGAGGAGGAGGTGCGCCTGCGCAGCGGCTACCTCAGCCGTCATCCCTACCTCGAGTCCTTCGCCGGTTCCGCCTCGTGTGCGGTCGTGCGCGTCCGGCTCAGCTCCTATGTCGTCGTGCGCCGCTTCGAGGAGGTTCTGGAGTGGCGTCCCGGTGACTGAGGGCAACCGCCATCGCCTGCCGCGCGTCGCGCCCGCGCTGGTTTCGGAGTCGCCAGCGCTTGCTGGAGGGGCCGCTTGAGCGACGCGCGCCTGCCACTTCTCGTCATCTTCGACTGCGATGGCGTGCTGGTCGATAGCGAGCCGATCGCCAGTCGGGTCCTCGCCGAAGCACTCAGTGAGCTCGGCTTTCCGCTGACGGCGCAGCAGGCGATCGATCGTTACACGGGAATCAGCCTCGGCGCGGTCCTGGCGCTGGTCGAGGCCGAATGGGGGCGGCGACTGCCGGCCGATTTCGCCGCCCTGCTCGGCGAACGCGACCGGGCAGCCTTTGCCGCGGAACTGCAGCCGGTCAGCGGGGCGGCCGAGATGCTGGCCGGTCTCGGGCTGCCGCGCTGCGTTGCATCGTCGGGAACGATCGCGAAGATCCGCGGCAACCTCTCTCGCACCGGCCTGCTGCAGTATCTCGAGCCGCACCTGTTCAGCGCCACGATGGTGGCGCGTGGCAAGCCGGCACCCGATCTGTTCCTTCATGCGGCGGCGATGATGGCCGTGCCGCCGGCGCGTTGCGTCGTCATCGAAGACAGTCTCGCCGGCGTGCGCGCGGCACGCGCCGCCGGCATGTGCGTCTTCGGCTTCCATGGCGGCGGCCATGCGCGCCCGGATTCCGCTGCGGCGCTGCAGGCGACAGGCGCGACACGGGTCTTCAGCCGCCTGTGCGAGCTGCCCGGCCTGCTGGCCAGCCCGGCGCCGGCGGGGGACTGAGGGTACCGGTCCGGCGGCGGCCGAGTCAGTGGTTGGCGCCGCCGGGAGCGTTGGCGGTGGGCGCCACTTTCGGCAGGACGATGTCGAAGCGAACCCCCTGTCCCGGCTGGCCGTCGACGGCGAGCGTGCCACCGAGGACGCTGCTGACCAGGTTATGACTGATGTACAGCCCGAGGCCGCTGCCGCCGCTGCCCAGCCGTGTGGTGAAGAAGGGATCGAAGATGCGGTCGCGGATGCTGTCGGCGATTCCCTTGCCGTTGTCGCTGTAGCAGAGCCGGATGTGGTCAGGGTCGATCTCGCCGGCGGCGAGCCTGATCAGGCCGTGATCGACGCCGTCAAAGCCGTGCAGCAGCGAGTTGCTGACCAGATTGACTATCACCTGCTCGAGCGGGCCGGGATAGCTGTCGAGCTGCAGCCCGGCGGGAACGTCCAGCTCGACGCGATGCTGGTGGCCCTTGAACTGCGGGCGCAGGCTGGCGAACAACTCCTCGACCGTCTGCCGCAGGTCGAAGGTGCGGCGGCGGATGCTCGCCTGATCGATTGCCACCTGTTTGAACTGGCTGATCAGCTCGGCCGCGCGCGCGGTGTTGCGGTCGAGCAGGCGGGCGGCCTCCTGGCAACGGCCGACGAAGGCGGCGAGTTGCGAGCGATACAGCGAGCCGGCTGCGCAGGCGCGGGCGAAGTCCTCCACCTGTTCCGCCAGCGAGCCCGCAACCAGCCGGGCATTGCCGAGCGGGGTGTTGAGCTCGTGCGCGACGCCGGCGACCAGGTGGCCGAGGGCCGCCAGCTTCTCACTCTGCACCAGTTGGCGCATGGCCTGTCGCAACTCGGCGGTGCGCTCGCCTACCAGAGTCTCGAGGTCCTGCCGATGCTTCTGCAACTCGGCTTCGACCCGCTTGCGGTCACTGATGTCGCGTACGAAGGCGATGCTGTAGGCCTCGCCGCAGTACTCGAAATGGCTTGCCGACAGTTCGACCGGGAAGGTTGAGCCGTCCTTGCGGCGGCGCTCGCTCTCGCTGGTCAGCGAGCCAGTCGCCTGCAGCGCTTGCCAGTGCGCCTGCCAGCGCGTCTCCGGGTCGGGCCGCGGATCGACGTCGACCACGCGCATCTGCAGGAGCTCCTCGCGACCGTAACCGAGGATGCGGCACATTTCCCGATTGGCGTAGAGGTAGCGGCCGTCGGCCCTTGCCCAGGCGATTGCGACCGAAGCATGATCGATGGCGAAGCGGGTGAGTTGCAGCTCTTCTTCAGCAAGCTTGCGGTCGTGGATGTCGACATGCGTGCCGACCACCCGCAGTGCCCGCTGCGCGGCGTCGCGCAGGCTGACCTTGCCGCGGCCGTTGATCCATTTCCAGTCACCGCCGCTGGTGCGCATGCGGAACTCGATGCTGAAACCGCTGCTGCGGCCTGCAAGGTGGGCCGCGATCGCCGCTTCGGCTGCCGGCAGGTCGTCCGGGTGGACGCGGTCGCGCCAGGCCGCGTAACTGGCCGGGAACTCGCCCGGGGCGTAGCCGAGCATGGTGTACCAGCGGTCGCTGAAGTACAGCTCGTCGGTGGCCAGTTGCCAGTCCCAGATGCCGTCGCTGGTAGCTTCCATGACCAGCCGCAGGCGCTCCTCGCTGGCGCGCAGGGCGCCGTCGGAGCGAGCGGATCGGGCAACGGGCTCCTTCATCTGCCGTCTGCCGGCGATCTGCCCGGAACGTGCCGCCGCACGGGTGCATGCGGCTGCCGCATGCGTTGCCAGCCCGCTCGTGGCGCCGCGTGCGGTCGTCGCTGGTCGGCGGCGGGCCTGGCCGCCCGGCACATGCCGCTCAGCCTTGCCGCTCGAGCCACCCGGCAATCCGTTCGGCGGCTGCCCGCCAGTGTGCGTCGAGCATCAGCGTATGGCCGGCGCGCGGAATCACGGCCACGTCGGCCTTCCAGCGGGCGGCGGTGAAGCCGAGGACCGCCGGCGGAAACACCGCGTCCGCTTCGCCGCCAACGACGAGGACCGGCAATGGCGGCAGCCGACGGCCGAAGCGCATCGCCAGCAGGCTGAGATCGAGCAGTGCGCGGCGTGACTCGTCCTGGAACAGCGGCGCGAAGCGCAGCAGATCGTCGCTGCCCGTATCGGCCGAATAATAGACCTCGCGCAGCGTGCGCAGGTTCTCCGCCGCGTACTCGCCGCGGGTGCTGCGCGCCTGCTGGTCGAAGAAAGCGGGCCTGGTCAGGGCGATCTTCATCGTCGCACCAAGGATTCCGCCTGGCGGTACCGGTGCCATCAGGACCGCTGCCGGGGCCGCTGCACGTTCGAGGTGCCGCTCGACGACGACGCAGCCCATCGAGTGGCCGACCAGAACGGGTGGCTGGCCGAGTTCGTGCACCACCTGCGCCAGGTCGTCGGCGTAGTCATCGACGCCGAAGCCGTGCAGGCTCTCGCGGCCTTCGCTGCGGCCATGACCCGACAGGTCTAGGGCATGGCAGTCGAAGCCACGGCGGCTGAACCAGGGGAGGAAGTACTCGCCCCAGCAGGCGGCGGTGGCGTAGCCGCCATGGACGAAAAGCAGCGGCGGCAGGCGCGGGCGGCCGACAGCCGGCTGGTGCAGGGTATGGATTCGTCGGAGTTTCATGGTTGCCGGCAGCAGTGCATGGCAGTTTGCGTCAGACACGCCGGTTGCAGGGCGATGACACGACTGGCTACAGTATCGCAGGCTGTACCCGCAGTCGACAAGGCGAGCGGCAGCGATCGACGCAAGGCGGGCGTTGCGCGCGACAAAGAAGAGCAGAATCGCATCTTCGCCGGCCGCGACAGGCCCGTGCCTGCCGTTTCAACCACCCATCCTCGTCTGCCTGGCTTGCGACCAGACCAGGCCGGACACGCTGCGCGCCCTGCACCTGCACGCGGCACGGCGCCGGCGATGCGGCGCGCGAAGGCGCGCGTGCCTGCCGCGGCTGGCTGCGCGCGCCGGTGCAACGGGTCCGACTTGCGGGCCGAGATCGCTGCCTTGATGGGCCCCGCCACCAGCGCACCGGTGCAAGTGCCCTGAAGCGGCGGTTTCTGCGGTAGAATCGACCGTGCCCGGAACGCAACTGGGCGAGGTTCCGCCACAGTCGAGCAAGTCTGGAAAGTCTGGAGAAAGCGATGCAACTGCAACCATTCGATCTGAATGACATCCTCCACGAACCCTCCGACGAGCAACTCGATGACTTGATGGAGGAGGTCGCCGCCGCGGCGCGCCGGCACGCCGACGCCGCACGGGCGCAACTGATGCTTCGTCTGCAGGCCGAGATCTCGGCGATCAATCTCCCTTTCCGCCGCGAGGCATGACCCCCGGGGCGAGACCCCGGTTGATCATCGTCGCCGGGCCGAATGGTTCCGGCAAGACCTCGATCACGCAGCAACTCCTGATGCACGAGTGGATGGGCGGCTGCGTGTACGTCAATCCGGATTTCATTGCGCGCGACGAATTCGGTGACTGGAACTCGCCGGCGGCGGTGATCCAGGCGGCGCAGCGGGCAACCGAGATTCGCGAACAGTGCCTCGAGCGGGGCGTCAGCCTGGCTTTCGAAACGGTCCTCTCGGCAGCCGACAAGCTCGATTACATCCGCCGCGCACGCGATGCCGGCTTCTTCATCCGCCTCTTTTTCGTCGGCACGGACGATCCGTCGATCAACGCCAAGCGGGTCGCGATGCGCGTCATGGAGGGCGGCCACGACGTGCCGATTCCGAAGATCATCGCCCGCTACACCCGGTCGCTGGCCTACTGCTATTTCGTCGCCTGGCTTGCCGACCGGACCTACCTCTACGACAACTCGATCGACAACGCGCGTGCGCGGCTGCTGTTTCGCGCCTCGGAGGGCCGCATCGTCAAGACCTACGGCGAGATCAACCCGTGGGCGCGGGAAATCGCGCAAAGGCTCCTGCCGGCCGTGTCGGACGAGCTGCCGGTGCCGCCCGCGGGCGTCTTCCCTGCGGGCTGAACGCGGGGCTTCCCTGGCGGCCGTCGATCGCAAGCGGCAGCGCGCCGGGGTGCGTCGATTTGCCACATTCCTGCGGCGGGCAGTGCTCGCCGCCGCCATCCGCTTCAGATGCGCTCCGCGCGCACCCTGGTTGCGGTGCGCGCATCGGCTTCGATCACCGTATAGCGGTAGGTCTGTTCCACCACCGTGTCGCCCACCTGCGGAATGCGCCGCAGGCGGTTGATCAGGAAGCCGGCGATGGTATGCGCCTCGCCCACCGGCAGGCCGAGCTTGAGCGAATCGTTGAGTTCGGAAATCGGCGCCCGGCCGCTGATCAGGTGCGTATCGTCGTTGATCGCCTCGATGCTGATGCGACGGGTCTTCATGCCGTCGAAGTCGAAGCCCGAATCGACCGGGCCGACGACCTCCTCGAAGATGTCTTCCATCGTCAGGATGCCGATCGCCGAGCCGAACTCATCGACGACCACCGCCATGTGGTCAGCGCGCGAGCGCAGCAGCGGCAGGACCTGGTCGAGGCTCTGCCGCGGCGAAAGATAGAGCGCCGGCTTGACGAAGTCGCTCACCGGCCGTTGCTCGATGTCCGGCAGCAGCAGATCCCAGGTGCTCAGCGTCATGACGCCGGTGACGTTGGTGATGTTGCCGCGAAACACCGGCAGGCGGTTGAAGCCGGAAGACCAGACGCGGCGCACCGCTTCCGCCATCTCGCGTGTCTCGTTGAAGCCGATGACCTCGGCCAGCGGCGTCATCACCTCGCCGACGGTGGTGTCGGCGAAGCGGAAGATGCGCCGGATGCGCTGCTTGCTGGTCGCCGCGCTGTCGGAAGCGGTTTCGGACAGGTCGATCAGGACGCGCAGTTCGTCCTTGCTGATGAAGCCGCTCGACGCCGAACCGGCGCCGCCGAAGAGCCGCGCGGCGAAACGGGCGACGCGGCTGAAGACGAAGATCACCGGGTAGAAGACGTAGGAGAAGAAGCGCAGCCCATAGATGATGCGGGTGACGATCGTGTCGGCCTTCTGCTGGAAGATGCTCTTCGGAACGATCTCGCCGAAGATCAGCAGGAATGGGGTGAACACCAGGACCGATAGGATATCGCCGGCGTCGCCGAAGAGACGGACGAAGATCAGCGTGCCGAGGGTGGTGATCGTCACCGTCGCGATGTTGGTGCCGACCAGCGTCGTGCCAAGCATCACGTCGGGAGTGCGGAACAGGGTGAGAACCAGCTTGGCTCCCTGGTTGCCCATCCGCGCCTCGTGGCGCAGGTGGATCTTGTCCGAATTGACCATCGCCAGTTCGGAACCGGAGAAGAATCCCTTGAGCAGCAGAAAGATCAGGATCACCAGCAACTGCAGAATCAGGTCCATCGTTCGTCTCCGTATCTAGCCTGCGGCCGCAGCCGCCCTGTCCGACGCCGCGCCGACCGCCGTCGCTTCGGCGGTGGCTTCGTCCGCGGGCAACTTTTCCTGCTCCTCAGGCGACGACTCATGCAGCAGGTCGGCTTCCTCGTACTCCTCCTGTGCCTGCTGCTGCTGATCCTCGGCCGAGATGCCGGGCAACGGCGCCGCGATGCTCTCCATCTCTTCCGGTTCCTCGCTGGTCTCCTCCGGTTCGTCGGGGGTACGACCGCGCGTCACGCGTACCTTGGTGATGCGCATGCCGACGACCTCGCGCACGGTGATCTCGTAGTCGGCGTAGAAGACCTTCTCGCCGACCCGTGGCAGGCGCCCGAAGAGGACCAGCGTGACACCGCCGATGGTGTTCATCAGTGGGTCGTCGATGTCGAAATTGGTCAGCGTGCGCAGGTCCGCCAGCCGCATGTAGCCCGGCACCGTATAGCTGTCGTTGTCCTCCTCCTGGAAGTGCTCCTGGCCGCGCAGCTTGCCCGAGATCTCGCCGAAGATGAAACTCAGCACGTCCTTCATCGTGACGATGCCGAGCACCTCGCCGTACTCGCCGATGACCACCGCGGCGCGCGTGTTGAAGCGCTGGAAGTACTCCAGCATCTCGTCGACCTTCTTCGTCGGCGGCACGAAATGCGCCGGCCGCAGGATCTCCTTGAGCTCGATCCTGCCGCCACCACCGCGGACGCGGCGCAGCAAATCCTCGGCCTGCAGGAAGCCGATGACGTTGTCCCAATGCCCGCGATACACCGGAACCCGCGGATGGCGATAGCTGCGGAAGCGCTCGATCAGTTCGTCGACCGGCAGGTCGCCGTCGAGAAAGCGGATGCGTGGCCCCGGGGTCATGATGCGTGCGACGTCGGTTTCCGCCGCTTCGAGGACCTTGTCGATCAGCACCCGCTCGGCGGCCTGGATGACGCCGGTTTCCTCGCTGTCGGCCATCAGCGTGCGCAGTTCGTCCGGCTTCAGGATGTTCTCGCGACCGACGTGCTCGCCGACGACGAAAGTGGTGACGCGGTCGGCGACCAGCCGCACGACGTTGCGCAGCGGCGTGACGATGAAGATCCATTTCGGCAGGAAGCGCGCCGACAGCAGGGTGGCGAACTTCACCGGGAAGTTGACGGCGATCGTCTTTGGCGTCACCTCACCGAAGAGCAGCAGCAGCGGCACCATCACGAGGACGTTGATCCAGCCGGCATCGTCCTCGCCGAAGGCGGTGATGAGGATCATCGTCATGTTCGCTGCGGCGGCGATGTTGACGAGTTCGTTGCCGCAGAGCAGCGAGACGATCAGCCGTCGCGGCTCGTCGAGCATCGCGTGGATGCTCTCCGAATGAGGGTTGCGTGAATTCCGCAGTTTCTGCAGATCAATCCGGCTGAGCGAGAAGAGGGCGGTTTCCGATCCGGAAAAGAAGGCCGACATCGAGAACAGGCAGCATTGCACCAGGATGCGGATCACCAGTTCCCAGTTGACCGCCGCCAGGCTGCCCAGGGCGCCGGACATGCTCCATCCCTCCATCCACTTTCCCCTCAGGAAATCCTCTTGATCCGCGAGTCGCCGCGATGTCGTGGGCGCTTGCCGCCGGCCCGGTCCTGCGTCACCGGCAGGCATTCGGCCGCGCCTTCGCGGCGGTGACGCGCAGGCGAGAAGGATAGGCGCATTCCGACATCGAAACAAGCACTTTTGCCGGCCCGCCGCGGTCGCCGTGACGGCGGCTGGCAAGCCTCTCGCGGCTGCCGCGACGGCATCGTCGAAGTCCGTCAGGCGGCGAGCAAGTCTTCTATGCGCAGGGAATCTGTTGTATTTTTATCGACTGCCGTGGCAGCTTTGGCAAAAAATGGCGGTTTGAGTGCCGCTTCACGGGCAAACCAGTGCCGCCGCGCGGGGTGTCCGGCGGTGGTTGCCGTGATGAGCGGACGCTGCTGCCGCTGAAGGTCGGCCGACGGTCGAGCGACTTGTTCCTTTTTCGGAGGAGTACCTGCAGATGGCTGAAGACAAGCATGACGACGCCCGGATGACAGCGGCAGCACGGGGGCCGATCCTGGCGGCGGTCGATTTCTCGCCGCACTCGGAGAGCGCACTGCTGCTCGCCGGCGATCTCGCCGACGGCCTCGGCGTGCGGCTGCTGGTGCTGCACGTCGTTCACGATCCGCTGAACATGCCCGGCTACTACGCGCGCATGGCGCGCAAGAAGACGCTGACGCGGATGGAGGACATCGCCGGCGAGATGCTCGACGCCTTCGTCGCCGAAGCGAAGAAGAAGCACCCGCAGCGGCAGGCGCTGCAGAAGGCTGAGCTGCTGCTGGTCAAGGGAATCCCGGTGACGCGCATCCTGCAGGTGGCGCAGAAGGAGAAGGCAGGCATGCTGGTACTGGGCAGCAAGGGAGCGACTGGCCTGCGGCACCTGCTGCTCGGTTCGGTGGCCGAGCAGGTCGTCAGCCTGGCCAGGCTGCCGGTGACCATCGTCAAGGATCTGCCGAAGAGCTGATTTCTACCCACACGAGGAGACAACAACATGAATCTCGAACAGTTGCACCGCCGGCAGCCGCTCGTGCTGCAGCTCGCGGTCGGCATGCTCGCCGTGGCGCTCGGCCTGCTGGCGCGGTCGGCGCTGGCCGCCGATGGCGCTGCCAGCGATCCCGACTGGTTGATGATGACCGTCGAACTGCTCGGCGGCCTGGCGATCTTCCTCTTCGGCATGATGCAGATGGAGGAGGGGCTGAAGGCGGTTGCCGGCGAAAGGATGAAGGGCATCCTCGCCAAGCTGACGGTCAATCGCTTCATGGGCGTCGGCACCGGCGCGCTGGTGACGGCGGTGATCCAGTCGTCGTCGGTCACCACCGTGCTCGTCGTCGGCTTCATTTCGGCCGGCCTGATGTCGCTGTCGCAGTCGGTCGGCGTCATCATGGGAGCCAACATCGGCACGACGATCACCGCCCAGATCGTCGCCTTCAAGATCACCAAGGCCGCGCTGGGGATGATCGCCGTCGGTTTCGCGATGCTGTTCATCGCCAAGAGCGACAGGACCAAGCACTACGGCGAGATGCTGATGGGCCTCGGCATGGTCTTCTTCGGCATGCACGTGATGAGCGAGGCGATGGAACCGCTGCGCAGCTTCCAGCCCTTCCTCGACCTGATGAAGACGATGGACAACCCGCTCGTCGGCGTCCTGATCGCCACTGCCTTCACCGCGCTGATCCAGTCGTCGTCGGCCTCGACCGGCATCGTCATCGTCATGGCCAGCCAGGGGTTCATCAGCCTGCAGGCGGGCATCGCGCTGGCTTTCGGCGCCAACATCGGCACCTGCGCGACGGCGCTGCTGGCGGTCATCGGCAAGCCGCGCGAGGCAGTCCGTGCGGCGCTGGTGCACCTCTTCTTCAACGTCGGCGGCGTGCTCATCTGGTTGCCCTTCATCGGCTTCATCGCCAATCTGGTCACCGCCATCTCGCCGTCGTACCCGGATCTCTCCGGAGCCGCCCGGCTGGCGGCCGAAACGCCGCGCCAGATCGCCAACGCACACACCTTCTTCAACGTCGCCAACACGCTGATCTTCATCTGGTTCACGACGCAGATCGCGCGCCTCGTCGAATGGCTGGTGCCCGACAAGGCGCTCGAGGAGGAAGCGATCATCGTGCGCACCAGGTTCCTGCAGGAGGAACTGTTGGGAACGCCGTCGCTGGCGCTCGACCAGGTGCGGATGGAGGTGATGCACATGGGCGAGACGGTCAATACCATGCTGCAGCGGATCATGCCGGCGATCATCCGCGGCGACCGCTCGGCGCTCGAGGAGATCCGGCAGATGGACGACACCGTCGACATCCTGCACGCGGGGATCATCGACTACCTCGGCCGCATCAGCAAGCAGCAACTCAGCGACGAGCAGACGCGCGAACTCCTGCAGTTGATGGAAGCGGTGAGCAACCTCGAGAACATCGGCGACATCGTCGAAACCAACCTGGTGGTGCTGGGATACGATCGCATCAGGGACAAGGTCGAGATCAGCGAGGCGACGCAGGACGTGCTCAACGGCTTCCAGCAGGCGATCACACGGGCGGTGACGGCGGCCGTGCAGGCGGTTGCCCAACGCAACCAGCGTGCGGCGCAGGTGGTCACCGGGATGAAGGAGGAGATCAACGAGATCGCCGATTCAGCGGCGCTGCACGAGGCGCGCCGCCTCGTCGCCGAGGAACCGAACCGCATCCCGGCCTACACGATGGAGATCGACATCATCGAGAAGCAGAAGCGGATCTACTACTTTGCCAAGCGGATGGCCCGGACGGTGCTGCCCGCGGCGATCCTGCAGCGCGAGTGAGGCGGGGGGCGGCGGGGGGCGGCGGGCGCGGCAGAGCTCGCGTGCCGCCTGCGGGTGCCATCGCGCTACTGCTGCGAAGCATTGCCGTCGCCTTCCATCCTGCCAGGCGGACGGTCGGCGGCGGTGTCAGCCGCCGCCGCTACCCTGGCAGAGGGGCGCCTGATGCGTACCTCATGGATGCGGCGCCGCGAGGCGCGCTCGATCTTCACCTCGAGACCCTCGATCTGGAAGCTCTCCCCGGGGCCCGGGATCCGTTCGAGACTGCGGATGATCCAGAGATTCACCGAGTCGTACGGTTTGCCGGCGAAATCCTGTTCGAAATGCGCCTCCATGATGCGCAACTCGGTCGTTCCGTCCACCACCAGTTCGCTGCCGTCCGGTTTCATCAGCAGGACCTGTTCGTCCGGCGGCGCTTCCTGGTCGTCGTAAATTTCGCCGACGAGTTCCTCGAGAATGTCCTCGAGCGTGAAGATGCCGAGCAGGCCGCCGAACTCGTTGACGACGACGATCAACTGGTCCTTGTTCGCCCGCAGCACGTCGAGCAGCCGGTCGACCGGCTGGTTCGGCGGGACGAACATCGGCTCGCTGCCGGCTTCCGCGAGGGTCCTGTGCAGGTTGCCCCGCGCGACTTCCCTGAGGATCTCCGGCAGCGTCACGACGTGGCTGATCTCTTCGGGGTTGCCAGCATAGAGTGGAATCCGGTAGTGCGACTGACTGGCGATCTCGGCCAGCGCGTCGCCGATCGTCCGTTGGCCGTCGAGCGAGAAGATCTGGTGGCGGTGAACCATGATGTCGCCGGCACGCAGCGTGCTGAAGTCGAAGATGCGGCGAATCATCTGGTGCTCGCCGGCCTCGATCGATCCCTCCTGCGTGCCGTGCTCGGCCATCGCGATCAGTTCGCTTTCGGTCACCGTCGGATCCTTCGGCGGGCTGGTCAGGCTGTGCATCCAGCTGATGAAGCCCTCGAGCGCCCACACCAGTGGCAGCATCAGCCTGCCGAGCAGTTCGAGTGGGCCGGCCGCCAGCAGCGCGACGGCGATCGCGTAGCGCGATCCGAAGGTCTTCGGCGTGATCTCGCCGAACATCAGCAGCAGCAGGGTGATCACGCCGACCGCGAGACCGGGGCCGAGATGCCCGAAATGCTCGGTTGCGACGACGGTGGCGAGGGTTGCGGCGGCGGTGTTCACCAGGTTGTTGCCGATCAGGATGATCACCAGCGTGCGGTTGAGATTGCCCTTCATCCGGTGCAGCGCCTTCGCGCCGAAGCGCCGCTCGGCCAGCAGCGCCTCGACACGTGCTCGCGAGAGCGACGTGATCGCCGTTTCGGAGCCGGAGAAGAAGGCCGAGAAAACCAGCAGGATGAAGAGGACGAAGGCTTCGAGCATCGGCGACCGTTTGCAGCAGGCGGAGTCCTGGCTGGGTGGAATGGGGGGACGAATCGCCTATTTACACGAGAACCTGCCTCCGGACAACAAGCGCTCGCCGTTGCGTAAGCGGGCGACGAAGCCTCGCTGCCTGGGCGCCGGCTGCGGCCAGTCGTTCGTCATGAGAGCTGTCGACGACGGGCGCACGTCCCAGGCGCGGGAGTTGTCGAGGCGACGCTCCAGAAACCACTTGCGACGGGCTGCCCCCAGACTTGGCGGCGAATTGCCCTTGCTGTCAACGATGGCCAGGCAGTCGCATCGTCCTTGACTCTGGCATCAAGCTGCCGCACAATCTGCCCCCATGTCGTTCGCGGGTTGATTCCCCATTTTACGTCTGCCCTCTCGCCGCAGCGATGCTGCCGGCGACGTGTCTCTCCTCCCCCGCCTGCCGGCGGACATTCGTTTCGTGGCACGAAGACCGGTCGTTGCGCGAGCATCCGCCGGTGCCAAAGACAGTTCCCATCCTGCATTCTGTTGTGACCGTCGCCGACGGATGTCGGCTGGCGATCGACTGCCCGGTTGGCCGGTACCGGTGTCAGTGCGGCTGCCGCCGGCCTGTTGCGCAATCCCTTGGCCGCCGAAAGGCGGATGATGTCTCATTGTGGTCTCTTACTGGAGGAAGGTGTGAACCATGGATCCTGCCCTATGGATCGAACTGATTGTCTTTGTCGTCCTGCTCGGTTTCTCGGGCTTCTTCTCGAGCACTGAAACGTCGCTGTTCTCGCTCAGCCAGTTCCAGCTCGACCAGATGCGCGCGGCGAAGAATCCGCGCATCGAACTCATTGAACGTCTGCGCAGCGAACCGCGGCGGCTGATCGTCACCATCCTGATCGGCAACGAATTCGTCAATGTTTCGGCATCGGTGATCTCGGCAGCGATGATCATCCACCTCTTCGGCGCCGAGAACGAGATGATCAACCTGCTGGTGATGGTGCCGATCCTGCTGCTCTTCGGCGAGATCA
This sequence comes from Candidatus Accumulibacter similis, assembly GCA_013347225.1. NCBI lineage: Bacteria > Pseudomonadati > Pseudomonadota > Betaproteobacteria > Candidatus Accumulibacter > Candidatus Accumulibacter similis. Next base: position 2,125,739 of record CP054595.1, read on the forward strand.
CGCCGAAGGTCCTGGCGATCCGCAACAACGTTGCCTTTGCCAGCGCGGAGTGTCGTCCGATTGCCCTCTTTGCCCGGCTGATCACGCCGCTGCGCGAGGTCATCCGGCACATCGCCGATTTCTTCATCACGCTGATCGTCGGCAAGCAGCGCTCGGAGGGCAATCTGGTCACCGAGGACATGATCCGCACGCTGGTGCATGATGCCGTCGGCGAGGGCGCGCTCGACAGCCAGGAAGCCCAGTACATCGAGAAGATTTTCGACTTCGGCAACAAGTCGCTGAGCGACATCATGCGACCGCGCTCGGACATCCAGTTCCTTTCGGCCGACCTGCCGGTGAGCGAGCTGCTGGCGCAGATCCGGGCGACGCGGCAGTCGCGCTATCCGGTCTTCAAGGGGCATCGTGACACGATCCTCGGCATCCTCTATACGCGCGACCTGCTCGGGGTCGATCTCGCCAGGCTAGAGCGCGACCCGCAGGGAATCCGCAAGCTGCTGCGGCAGCCGAACTTCTTCCCGGAATCGAAACCGGCCGTCGAGCTGTTCCACACCTTCCGCCAGCGCAAGCTGTCGTTCGCGCTGATCGTCGACGAGTACGGCGGCGTCACCGGCCTGGTGACGATGGAGGACCTGCTCGAATGCGTCTTCGGCGAGATCGCCAGTCCCTCCGACAGCGACGTCGTGCCACGGCACCTGATGAGCGACCTGGCGGACGGCCGCCGCCTGATCGACACCAGCATGCCGCTCGACGACTTCAGCCAGGAGTTCGGCGTGCGGATCGAGAGCGAGGAAGTCGAAACCGTCGCCGGGGCGCTGCTGCAGGCCTTCGGCGAGCTGCCGGCGAGCGGCGCGACGATCGAACTCTGTGGTCTCAGGTTCACGGTCGAAGACCTGGAACACAACCGCATCACGCGCGTTCTCGTCGAACGCCTGCCGGCACCGAGCGCGCCGGCGGCGGCTGACGGCGCTGACGCCGCTGCCGGCAACGAAACGTCGCCGGCGGCCGCCGCGGTGGATGCGGCCGCAGCGTCGAACGAGGCCAAATCGGACAACAAGAGGGAGGGTGCCTGAATGCCTGACATTCTGCTCACGGCCCTGCTGATGGTCGTCTGCCTGCTGGCCGAGGCCTTCTTTTCCGGCTCCGAGCTGGGCGTTGTCAGCGCCGACCGCATGAAGCTGCGCCACGACGCGGCCAAGGGATCGCGCGGCGCGCGGATGGCGCTCGAAATGCTCGAGAAGCGGCCCGAGTGGCTGCTGTCGACGACGCTCGTCGGGACCAACATCGCCGTCGTCGCCAACTCGACGATCGCCACCGCGCTGATGATCCAGCTCTTCGGCGAGGCCGGCAGCTGGCTCGCGGTCGTCCTCGTCGCGCCGCTGATCTGGGTGTTCGGCGAGATCGTGCCGAAGAGCGTCTTCCAGCAGCGCGCCGACGTGATCACGCCCTACGTCATCTACATCCTGCGCTTCTTCTCGATCGTCTTTGCGCCGATCCTGATCTTCTTCGTCACCCTGTCGAAGTTCCTCTCGCGCCTCGCCGGCGCGGGCGCCGAGCACAACCCGTTCACGCTGCGCGAACAGATCCAGAGCATGGTGCAGATGCCGCCGCAGGAGGGCGGCGACATCCAGCAGATCGAGAAGACGATGATCCGCCGCATGTTCAACTTCTCGGAGACCACGGTCTACAAGGTGATGGTGCCGCTGATCGACGTCAACGCCGTCGACCGGCGCTGCACCGTCGGTGAGGCGGTGCGTCTGGCGGTGCAGTGTTCGCACGTCCGCCTGCCGGTCTACGACGGGCGGATCGACCGCGTCATCGGCGTGCTCAATACGATGGACCTGCTCGGTGTCGACCCGGCGACGCCGATCGAGGGATTCATCGGACCGACGCGCTATGTGCCGACGAGCAAGAGCGCCGAGTCGATGCTCGTCGAGCTGCGCAAGGATGGCGACGCGATGGCGGTGGTGATGGACGAATTCGGCGGCGCCGAGGGCATCGTCACGATCGAGGACATCATCGAGGAAGTGGTCGAGGACATCGAGGACGAGTACGACCGCCAGGAGAAGCCGGCCGAATGGTTCCGCAAGATCGGCCATCACGACTACCTCGTCAGTGCGCGTGCCAACCCGACGCTGCTGCTCGAGAAGCTCGGCCTGAAACTGCCGGGCGAGGGCAGCTACGATACGCTGTCCGGCTTCCTGCTCGAGTTTGCGCGCGAGATTCCCAAGCCGGGAACGACGATCGAGGTCGCAGGAATCAAGTTCACGATTCAGCGCGCGACACCGCAGGTCATCCAGGAAGTCCAGATCCGCTGGTAGAAGGCGCCGGCGCCGTCGCGGGACCATGTTCCGCCGGCGCCGGCTTCCCGGTGGAGCTAGCGCCGCCAGAAAGCCGGCATCAGCAGGACCAGCAGCGTGAAGATCTCGAGGCGGCCGAGCAGCATGGCCCAGGTGCATACCCAGGTCTGGAAGTCGGTGAGCACGGCGTAGGTGGTCGCCGGGCCGACGAGGTTGAGACCGGGGCCGGTGTTGTTGATGCAGGCGACGACGGCCGAAAAGGCGGTGATCACGTCGAGCCGTGTGGCGACCAGCAGCAGCGTCAGCGAGACGATCGACACGACGTAGATGAAGAGGAAGCCGAGGATCGCGTGCAGCACGTGGTCGGGGACGACGCTGGTCCCGAAGCGCACGCTCTGCAGGCCGCGCGGGTGCATCGCCCGCATCAGTTCGCGGAACACCTGCTTGTAGAGGATCACCGCCCGGATCATCTTGATGCCGCCGCCGGCCGATCCCGAGCAGGCGACGAAGCTGCCGAGGAAGAGGATCCACAACTGCGCGAACAGCGGCCATTGGGCATAATCGGTGGTGGCAAAGCCGAGCGAGGTGGCGAGCGATACCGAGTGGAAGGCGACATAACGGAAAGTGGTCAGAAAATCGTCGTAGATGCCATCCGGCAGCAGATAGACGGTCAGCGCCAGGCTGCTCAGGGCGAGAAAGCCGAGGAAATAGTGTGCTTCGACGTCAAGGCGGTAGGGGCGCAACGAACGCTTCGCCAGGGCGAGGAAGTGGGTGCTGTAATTGATGCCGGCGAGCAGCGCGAAGAAGAGGACGACGAGTTCGATCTCGAGGCTGTCGAAGTGGCCGAGGCTGGCATCCTTGGTCGAGAAGCCGCCGAGGCCCATGATCGAGAAGGCGTGCAGCAGCGCGTCCCACGGCGTCATCCCGGCATGGTGGAGGCAGAGTCCGCAGGCGACCGTCAGGATCACATACACCACCCACAGCCCCTTGGCGGTTTCGGTCAACCGCGGCGTGATCTTCGAATCCTTCATCGGGCCGGGCGTTTCCGCCTTGAGCATGCTGCGGCCGCCGAAGCCGAGCAGCGGCAGGATCGCCACGGCGAGGACGACGACGCCGAGGCCGCCGATCCAGTGCATGAAGGTGCGCCAGAAATTGATCGACAGCGGCAGGTGGTCGAGCCCCGAAAGAACCGTCGCCCCGGTCGCCGTCAGTCCCGAGACGGCTTCGAAATAGGCGTCGGTCCACGACAGCCCGTCGATGTGCAGGTAGAGCGGCAGCGCGCCGAAGGCCGGCAGCAGCGACCAGATCAGCGCCACCAGCAGGAAGCTCTCGCGCACGCGCATCTCGCGCCGCCGGTGGCGCACCGAGAAGGTCAGCGCGGCGCCGACGGCGACGGTGATCAGGACGGCTTCGTCGTAGGCGCTGTGCGCGCCGTCGTCGCTCAGCCAGGAGAGGCTGAGCGGTACCAGCATCAGCCCGCCGAAGCCGACGATCAGGATACCGAGAATGTAGATTACGGGTGCGAAGCGGTCGATCATCTGCGGGCCCTGCCGGCGGCGAAAAACCGATCCAAGTGTGGGGCGCGGGATCGGCGGCTTGGCGACCGGATCCGGGCGCGCGGCCGTCGGCGGCACGTCGCGCCGACCCTCCGCATGGCGCTCTTTGCCGCAGGCCCCGGCGCCCTGGGCCGGTCGATGATGCGGACATGAGTATGGCCTTTCGTGGCCGCAGCCGTCAATCACGATCGCCGCTGCCGACATTCTGCAGTGGCCTTCCGCGAACCAGGACGGCGGCGCGCGGCCATGCCATGGGGATTTGACCTGCAAGTCTTGTCTCCGCCGACGATCTCGGGCATGATTCCGGCCCATGGCGAAGACGACTGATCCCGACCCGTTTCCTGCAGCATATTTTCACCGTCGCCGCTTCGCCGTTTTCCAGGCCCGCCGCCGCTCGCTGACGGCGGTGGAGGCCTAGGGTGCGTCTCGGTTCGCTCATCCGCGTCATCCGCGAGCTGCTGCACGAAGCGGCGCGCGATCTCGCGCCGACGCTGATCGTCGTCGTCATCTTCCAGGTCTTCTTCATCCAGAGCATGCCCGACAGCCCGGCGGCGCTGATCGGTGGTTTTGCCGTCGTCCTGCTCGGGCTGGCGCTGTTCGTCAAGGGGCTGGACGCGGCGATCTTTCCCGCCGGCGAGACGATGGCTTTCGATTTCGCGCGGCGCGGCTCCTTTCTCTGGCTGATGTTCTTCGCCTTCTGCGTCAGCTTCGCGTCGGTGGCCGCCGAGCCGGCGCTGATGGCGGTTGCCTACAAGGCGGAGGCGGTGTCGGGCGGCAGCATGGGCGCGCTGACGCTGCGCATGGTGGCGGCGCTCGGCGTCGGCCTGGCGGTCGTCGTCGGCGTCTGGCGCATCGTCCTCGGCCACTCGATCGGCAACTACCTGATTCCCGGTTATCTGATCGTCATCGTGCTGACGATCTTCTCGCCGCCGCAACTGGTCGGTCTGGCGTTCGATTCCGGCGGGGTCGTCGCCTCGACCGTCACCGCGCCGCTGCTGACCGCTCTCGGCGTCGGCCTGGCGACCAGCATCCGCGGTCGCAACCCGATGCTCGACGGCTTCGGGCTGATCGCCTTCGGCGCCCTGGCGCCGATGATCATCATCCAGCTCTACGGCATCGTCTTCTTCGTCCCCGCCGAGGCGGGCACCGCGGTGCTGCTGATTCCGAGCGACGACCAGCACAAGTACGCCGCGCTCGAGTTGCTGCTCGACTTCCTGATCATGGTCAGGAACCTGCTGCCGATCATCGCCGTCGTACTGTTCTCGAGTTTCGTCATCCTGCGCCGGCCGCTTGCCGACCCGCGGGGTCTGGCGGTGGGAATGGTGCTGGTGGCGATCGGCCTGTTCATGTTCGACGAGGGTCTGCAGGTCGGGCTCTTCCCGCTCGGCGACGAAATGACCAACGGCCTGATGCGCGACGGGGTGGCGATGTGGGTGCTCTACCTCTACGGCTTCCTGATCGGTTTTGCGACGACGATGGCCGAACCCGCCTTGATCGCGCTGTCGATCAAGGCCGACGAGGTCAGCCTCGGGCAGTTGAAGGGCTTCTGGTTGCGCACGCTGGTGTCGATCGGTGTCGGCATCGGCATCGTCATCGGCTGTGCGCGCATCGTCGCTGGCACGAACATCGCCTACTGGCTGATTCCCGGCTACCTGTTGGTGTTGCTGATGACCCGCTTTGCGCCGCGCTTCATCGTCCCGATCGCCTATGACTGCGGCGGCGTGACGACCTCGACGGTGACCGTGCCGTTGGTCACCGCGCTCGGCGTCGGGCTGGCCACGCGCACACCCGGCCGCGACCCGATGATCGACGGCTTCGGCCTGATCGCCTTCGCCTCGCTGCTGCCGATGATCATCGTCATGTCTTATGGCATGCTTGCCACCTGGTTGCTGCGCGCCAGGAAACCCGCCAAGGAGTAAAGCCGATGAAGTTTTCCGCCGTCGTATTGATCGTTCCGGAGGAGGACGAGAACCGCGCGGTCGACATCCTCAAGGAAGCCGGAGCGACCGGCATCACCATTCTCAAGGGCAAGGGGCTGCGGCACAACGAGCGCAAGACCTTCCTCGGCCTCGGCCTCGAGCGCAAGGAGTCGCTGCTGCTGTGCGTCGTCGAGAAGCAGCTCGCGATGCGCATCCTGCGGGCGGTCAAGATGCAGATGAAGATGGACCTGCCCGGCGGTGGGCTGGCCTTCTCGCTGCCGCTGGGCAGCGTCGTCGGCATCGGCCTGGCGCAGATGCAGGCCTTCCGGCGCGAAGTCGAGGAGGAACTGTGAGCCGCCCGGCGCCCGTCTTCCCGCTTCACTGCCCATCCGCTCATTGACCGAAGGAGTCCTTGCCATGTTGGTTGCCGGAATCATGAAGAAGAAAGTCGTCACCATCAGCCCGCTGGCGACCGTCCGCGAGGCGTTGATGATGATGAAGGACCGCGGCGTCAAGTCGCTGGTCGTCGAGAAGCGCCACCCGGGCGATGCCTACGGGCTGATCTCGTATCGCGACGTGGCGCGGGCGGTGATCGCCGACGACGGCGACATCGACCTGCTCAACGTCTACGACATCGCGCAGAAACCGGCGCTGCAGGTGTCGCAGCACCTCGAGGTGCGTTACCTGGCGCGCCTGATGATCCAGTATTCGGTCAAGAGCGTGCTGGTGATCGACAACAACGAGCTCGAGGGCTATGTCTCGGATACCGACGTCGTCGGCAGCCTGATCGACCGCGCCGTCGGCGGGCGCTAGCCTGCGACGCACCATGAAGAAGCTCCTGCGCCGCTACTCGGCCTTTTTCCCGCGCTGGTGCCAGGCCTTCGGCGACCACGTTCCCGATCCTTTCGGCGAGGCCCGCGCCGTCGAGTGGGTGGTGGGTGCCGACAGCGTCGGCGTCATCGTCCTGCCCGAGGTGCGGCACTGGCTGATGCGCCAGCTGCTGGCGGAAAGGCATCCCGAGGTCGAGTTCCATCCGCGTTCGATCCGTCTCAACCGGCGCCCTTACGACGAGGTCGAGGTGCTGGCGACCGACGGCTACGCGGCCCTGCGTGCGCTGCTGCTCGGCTGCGACGAGGCGCACATGTTCCTCACCTATCACCTGATCTACCCCCCGGGAACGCGGATCATCACCGTTTCCAGCAAGCCGCCGCTGGGGCTGCTGTATCGGGAGATGGATCCGCTGACGGTGGTCGTCAGCGAGTAGCATGGGGAATGCGCCGGCTGGGCGACCCGGGCGGCGAGGCTGGCCGTCGCCAGCCGGCTGTCGGCCTTTTTTACACGGTACTGCCGATCGAAAACCAGCGATCCTGCTTTAATGGTTGTTTTTCATTGGGCACGGATCGTGCTTTGGAGTCACTCAAGCTGTTCGCCGCCTACAGTCGGTGTCTCGGCCCCGTGCGGGATCGGGCCGCCAGCCTAGGCTGCGGATGTGGCCCGGCCCGACCCGACCGTTCCCGCCGGAACCGTCGGCAGACCGTGTCGTCACTGGCGGCTGCAGCAAGCGAAGGCAGGCCTTTCGGCGGCCATCGACAGCGAGCCCCCCCCGCTTGTCGAAGCGGTTTGCCGGAAGGCCGCCTCCTCGCGTGCCTTGCACGGGCTATTGCTTGATCGCCTTGATGTCGCCGGGCGCCCGCAGCCCAAGCGTGTAGCCCAGCGAAACATGATGGAAACGCCATACCGTCCGGTCGGTGTGAACGGCGATGCCGAAGGGGATCGTCTGCCCGGGAGTGAGCGTCAGATCGCCCTCGCCACCGCTCAGACGGCGTGTGAAAGTAACGGTGTAGATGCCGTCCCGGAGTTCGCCTTCGGCCTTGGTCAGTGCCTTGCCTCCCTTGTTGACGCGTTCGCCCGCGACATGGCCGTCGACCTGCGTCGCGCCCTGGCCCGCCTCACCGCTTTTCCACTGGATGTAGTCGTAGAAAACGCCGCCCGGAAGGTCGCCGTGCTCGACGTATTTCTTCTTCTTCGGGTCGGCACCCGGCATCGAGCGCACGTCCGCATGGCAAGCCAGCCAGCAGCCGTGCTGCATGGCGTGTTCGATCTGCGGGCTGGCGAACATGATTGCCACCTTGACCTCGTGCCTTGGCGGGGCTTCCTCGCGCGGCGCATCGACCGCTTCATCGGCCGGCGCCTTGAAAGTCAGGCGCAGGTAGAGGTTCTCGTTGTCGAACGCGGCCTGGACGGCAACCGGAAAGATCATGGTCTTCGGTGCGCCCAATGGTTCGAGCTCCGCGCTGGCCAGGCGCTTGAGGTCGAGATCGAGACCATTCCTGGTTTCGTGGCAGGCAACGCAGCTTTCCCCCTTGGTCAGGCCGGTGCGCCCGCTATGGCTGGATTTCTTCATGATCCATTGGTGCGATACCGTGCCCGGATGGAATACCTGGATGTCGCGCTTCGGAACCTGGCCCCAGTCGGGGGCTGCCGCACAAGCCGGCTGCAAGCCAAGGGCAGCCAAGGCGGTGGCGACGACGAGGGCAGTTCCTGCTGTCTTCATGTCATGTTCCTTCAGTGATTGCTGTTGGATGGCTGCGGCAGACGCCACCGATTATGGGGCGTATGCGGCTGGCGGTAAAGGTCGGCCCGACGATTCCCGGTTGAACCGTTTGGAGCCGGTGCCGCCAGTGACGGCTGCAGCAAGCGAAGGCAGACTTTGCGGCGGCGATGGACAGCGAGCCCCCGCTCGTCGAAGCGGTTTGCCGGAAGGCCGCCGCCTCACGCGGTGCAGCCGTGGCTGCAGCCGCCAGTGCCGTGCCAAGTGGCCGCAGGAAAAGGCTCTCGTCGGCGGTCGCTGGCTGGACAGCGGCCGGCCGGATGTCACCGCTCTCCTTCTGTCGGAGCGGTGTCAGCGATGCGCGGAAGAGCGTCGGCTGCGCGCCCTCGCTGCCGCTGCCATCCGATCGTCAGGATGCGAACCGGCAGCATCCTGGCGGTCCCCGCCGGTCAGGCGGCAGCAGATGGCTTGGACGGACGAATCAGGCTCTCGGCAGGAATGCCGAATCTGTCGTGCAGCCGCCAGATCATGTTGAGCGTCAAAGGACGCTTGCGGGCGAGGATTTCATAGACCCGGTTCAAGCGACCAATGGCTGGAACCAGATCCTTCGCTGTCAGCCCGGCCTGCTCCATGCGGAACTTGATGGCTTCCACCGGATCGGGAAGGTCGATGGGGAAGTGTCTGGCTTCGTAGGCTTCGACCAACGTCAACAGCACCTCGAACCGATCTCCATCCGGTGTGCCCGGTTCCGGTTCGTCATCAAAATATGCCGATAGCTCGCGCAGGGCAGCCTTGTAGTCGGTATCGGTGTGAATCGGGCGGATGTCCATGTCAGCGATCCATTTCGACGGTTTCGGCGTCAATCAAGTCGTACTCGGCGTGTGTGCCGACGAATTTCACGTAGACAGCCTGGTAGCGATACGCTACCGAGGCCACCAGGCGATAGTCATTGCCCTTGATGTTGAACACGACCCGGCGATTCCTGAGGATGCTGGCGTTTCGGTACTGAGCCTTGATGTCCGCCGGCTGCCTCCAACTGGCCTTCCTGGCCTCATCTGCCCACGATTTCAAGTGCTGCTCCGCATCCGGATTGCTCTCCCAGAATGATCGCAGGTAGCTGAGGGCAATGATTCGCATGCGTCAGCATAGTCCCGAATCGGGATCGGTGGCAAGAGCCTGTCACGAAAGGATCCGTGGCTGGAGATCCGAACTTCGGGCCTACGTCCGGCCGAGTGCGCTCTTCAGCTTCGCCGAAAGAGCACTGCCGAGCACGATCAACAGCTTGCGTGCCTCTTCCAGCAGCAGCGTCGTCGACGCGATCGCCGTCGCCAGCAGCCAGTCGTCGAGGCTCAGGTCGACGGTGTCGAATACCGCCTGTGCCGGCCCCCAATGCACGGCGACCACCTGCAGGGCGACGACGCCGGCGAGTGCCAGCCAGAGCTTGCCGTTGGTGAAGAACTGGCGATTGAAGGCGCTGCCGAACTCGGCGCGGGCATTGAAGATGTTGAAGAACTGGAACAGGACGAAAGTGGTGAAGGCCAGCGTCACGGCATGGGCCTGGCCGCTGCCATCGCCCTTTCCTGCGTGTGCGCCCCAGGCGTAGGCGGCCAGCGTACCGACCGCCATGGTCAGGCCGTAGAGGCCCAGGCGCCAGAGGCGCGGGCCACTCAGGATGTGGGCTTCGGCTGCGCGGGGCGCGTCGTGCATGATGCCGGGCCGCGGCGGCTCGATGCCGAGCGTCATCGCCGGCGGGCCGTCCATGATGATATTGACCCAAAGGATCTGGATTGCGGTGAACGGTATGGGCATGCCGAACAGCGGTGCGCCGAGCACGGTGAGGATGGCGCCGCTGTTGGTGGATAGCTGGAAGCGCACGAACTTGACGATGTTGTCGTAAATGGTGCGTCCCTCTTCGATCGCACGGACGATGCTGGCGAAATTGTCGTCCGTGAGCACCATGGTGGCGGCTTCCCGGGTGACGTGGGTACCGGTGATGCCCATGGCGACGCCGATGTCGGCAGCCTTCAGTGCCGGTGCATCATTGACGCCGTCGCCGGTCATGGCGACGACATGGCCGCGCGCCTGCAGTGCCTCGACGATGCGCAACTTGTGCTCGGGCGCGACGCGGGCGAAGACGGCCGTAGCTTCGACCATCTCGCTCAGCGCCGCACCGCCAAGGCCCTCGATCTCGCGGCCTTCGCGCGCCACGCCGCTCAGGCCGAGGTCGCGCGCAATGGCAGCGGCGGTTGCGGGGTGGTCGCCCGTGATCATCTTCACCGCGATGCCGGCGGCCTGGCAGACCCGGATGGCTTCCTTCGCCTCCGGGCGCGGCGGGTCGATGATGCCGACCAGAGCGATCAGGGTCAGATCGTCGGTCCAGCGCATCAGGTCGCCGGCGGGGTCGAAGTCGGTCGCCGGAATGGTCCTTCCGGCAAGGGCCAGCACGCGCATCGCGCTCTCGGCGAGGGCGGCGTTCTCGGACGCGAAGGCGGCGCCGGCGGCGCTGTCGATGGCCATCTCGCCGGTCGCGGCGAGATGGCGTCGAGCGCGTGCGAGTAGCACGTCGGGCGCGCCCTTGATCCACATGCGCACGACGGCGCCGTCGTGGTGAAAAGTGGCCATGAACTTGTGCGCCGAGTCGAACGGGATTTCGGCGACGCGCGGGTTGCGTCGGGCGAGTTCCTCGAGGTCCAACCCACCCTTTGCCGCCAACGCCAGCAGCGCACCCTCGGTCGGGTCACCGACCAGTTCGCCGTCGTGAATGCGGCTGTCGGAACACAGCGCGGCTGGCGCCAGCAGCGGTACCCAGTCGGGCGTACCCTGGCCGTCCTCCGGCCGGATGCTGCCGGTACCGCCGTAGCCTGCGCCGTCGACGGCGAAGCGGCGACCGAGGCAATAGAGGCGGCGAGCCGTCATCTGGTTCAGCGTAAGCGTGCCGGTCTTGTCGGAGCAGATCGCCGTCGTACAGCCCAGCGTCTCAACCGCCGCCAGTTTCTTGACGATCGCGTGGCGCCTGGCCATGCGGTGCATGCCGAGCGCAAGAGTCACCGTCACCACCGCTGGCAAGCCTTCGGGAATTGCCGCGACGGCCAGGGCGATTGCGGTCATCGCGGTCTCCAGGAGGGCGTCGCCGCGCACGATGCCGAGGACCAGGATCAGCGTGACGACGACGCCGGCGATCGCTGCCAGCCGTTTGCCGAGCCTGTCGAGCTGCACCTGCAAGGGCGTCGCGGCGTCGGCGCAGTCGGCGAGCATGCCCGCGATCCTGCCCATTTCGCTGCGCATGCCGGTGGCGGTGACGACGGCCTCCAGGCGGCCGCGCGTCACCACGGTGTTCATGAAGATCATGCTGCGCCGTTCAGCCAGCGCTGAACCTGCCGCGACCTCCTCGGGACTCTTCGCCACCGCTTGCGATTCGCCAGTGAGCGCGGCTTCCGCCACCTCGGCCGCATGGGCATCGAGCACGCGCGCATCGGCCGGGATGCGGTCGCCGGCTTCGAGGAGCAGGATGTCGCCCGGCACGAGGTCGACCGCAGCGATCTGCACCATCTGCCCGTCACGGCGGACACGTGCGATCGGTGCCAGCATGTTCTTCAGCGCCGTCAGCGCCGCTTCGGCCCGGTGTTCCTGAAAGAAACCCAGCGTCGCGTTGAGGATCACGACGATGGCGATGACCAGTGCGTCCTTGAGATCGCCCACCACTGCGGCCAGCACGGCAGCGCCGAGCAGCACGATGACGAGGAAATTGCGGAACTGGTCGAGGAACTTCTTCCACGCCGCGCGCGGTGCCTTGCTGGCAAGCTGGTTGGGACCGTGGCGGGCGAGCCTGGCGGCAGCTTCAGTGGCACTCAGGCCGGCCGCAGGCTCGACACCCAGGTCGCTGGCCGCGGCCGCCGCGGCGCGGGCGTGCCAGGGCAACTCGTCGTCGGGATGGGAACGCGATGTGGGCTCAGGCATGGTCACCGGCGTGGTCTCCGAGTGAGGAAAAAGAAGGGGTTGCGCTCCCTGTTTCATCGCCTTTCGCTGGCGGTGCGGTCCGGCGCCAGCGCGGGCGGGTTGCTGGCGTTGCCGGACAGCAACGATTTCAGGACGCGGATCTCGTCGCGCAGGCTGCGCATCTCGGCGTGCAGGTCGGCCTCGATGTGCTCGCGCGCCGCCTCCACGGCCCGTTTCGTGTCGCGCTGCTCCGCCTCGGTGTAGCTCTGCATGGCGTTGACGATGATGTAGGCGATCAGCAGCACCATGGCGATCGACCCGAGCCCCGGAATCGCCGCCAGCAAGGCACCGACCACCCGCCGCATCGAAGGCACCATCGTCAGCAGGCGCAGCACCCGCAACACGCGCAACGCGCGCAGGACGGCTAGTGGCCCGGTTGCCGGGAGCAGCGCGATGGCGACCACGGCGAAGTCGAAGACGCTCCAGGGGTCGCGCCAGAACGCCGCGCGGTGGGCGTAGAGGCGCAGGGCGATCTCGCCGACGAAAACGGCCAGGATGGCTCGGTCGAGCAGGACGATCAGGCCGCCCGCCGCTGCCATCGCGCTGCTCGAGGTTTCCAGGCCGAGCAGCGCGGCATTGACCAGAATGAGGCCGATGATGCCGTTCTGGACGCGCGGCTGCTCGACCCAGGCGCGGACGCGCTGGCGTCTCTTGCCGTCAGGGAACGTGTTCATGGCCGCCGTCATGGCGATTTCGGCGACGTGCCGGTGGCGCCACGGCGGCCCGGCGCGCGGTCGATAGCCAGCTGCGGGCATGCTGCGCTGCGCAGGCCAGGTTGGCGCGTGACACGTCGTCGGGTCGCCAGGTCGTTCGACGGAGCTGTTGCCGGATCCGGCGCCTGCCCGGACGGTGTGCTCAAGGTACCAGCAGCAGCGGGCACGGACAGAGGTGCACCAGCTTGTTGGCCACCGCAGCGCGCAGCAGGCTTTCGCCGAAACCCAGCCCACGACCGCCGATGACGATGACCGAACAACCGAGGCGCGCGGCCAGGGCAGCGATCTGTTCGGCGGCCTCGCCCATCGCCACATGCAGCCGCCACGGCTGGCCGTGCGCATCGAGCAGCGAACGTGCGCGCGCGGTGGTGTGCCAGGCCCGCAGCGCGAGTTCGGCTGCCGCCGCTTCCCGGCTGAGCCAGGGCTGAACGCTGACGAGGTGCAGCGCGCAGGCGGTCATCGCTCCGGCCTGCCGGACGGCATGGGCGACGGCGCGCAACGCGTTGTCCGAACCGTCGACGGCGAGCAGCCAGGGATTGTCGTTTGGCGCCGGCAGCGGTGGTGCGCTGTCGAAAACCAGGCCGACGAGACGGCCATCGGCGTCGCGCTCGCAACCCGCAGCCGCGGGAACGTCGCTCGGTTGGCTCATGGTGCTTCTCCCGTTGCTGTCGCCTGGGGTTTCGAAAGGGCCAGGCTGGCCACCACCGAAATCAGGATGGTCGTGGCAACGATCGCCAGCGACCACTGGATGGGCGTGTGGAACCACGGCGCCGCCAGCATCTTGCCGCCGATGAAGACCAGCACCAGGGCGAGGCCGTACTTCAGCAGGTGGAAGCGGTCCGCCATGTCGGCAAGCAGGAAATACAGCGCGCGCAGGCCCATGATGGCGAAGATGTTCGAAGTGAACACGATGAATGGATCGGTGGTGACGGCGAAGATCGCCGGGATGCTGTCGACCGCGAACACCAGGTCGCTGGCCTCGATCAGGATCAGCACGAGAAACATCGGCGTCGCCCACAGGACGCCGTCCTGGCGGACGAAGAAGGATTCGCCGTGGAACCCCGGCGTGATGCGCAAATGCCGCCGCAGCCAGCGCAGCAGCGGGTTCTTCTCGAGGTCGGGTTCATGATCGGCGAAGATCAGCATCTTGATGCCGGTGATCACCAGGAAGGCGCCAAAGACGTACAGCACCCAGGCGAACTCCGATACCAGCCAGACGCCGGCGAGGATCATGCCGGCGCGCATGACGATGGCGCCGAGAACGCCATACAGCAGCACGCGGCGCTGCAGTTCCGGCGGCACCGCGAAGTAGCTGAAGATCATGACGAAGACGAACATGTTGTCGATCGACAGCGATTGTTCGATCAGGTAGCCGGCGAGGAACTCGAGCGTCTTGCGCTGCGCCACCTCGGCCCCCTGGGTGCCGTGCAGATGCCACCAGAGCAGGCCGGCAAAGGCGAGCGCAAGGCAGACCCAGGCGATCACCCAGGCCAGCGCCTCCCTGACCGATACGCGGTGCGCCTTGCGGCCCCCGAAGACGAACAGGTCGAGCGCCAGCATGCCGAGCACGAAGGCGATGAAGCCGGCCCACATCGGGCCGCTGGCGAAACTGTCGACACCGGTGGTCATGCACGACTCCGCGTGTTGCCGCGCGTCAGCGCGATGCGTTGGCCGCAGGCGCGTGTCGCAGCCCCGTGCCGGCAGCCGGAGCCCGGCACCGCAGCGCCGATGCGCACGACGACGATATCCGGCGCTGCCACGGCCAACGACAGCCGGGTGCCACGACAGGGCCCCATCAGTGACGCCCCGAACCGCACGGTCATGGCATCTCCTCGCTGGGCGGTGGCTGCTGGCTGCCCGCTGCCACGGCAGCAGCGCGCCGGCGGGCGAGGTGGCGGTCGAGGGTGCGGCCGATGCGCCCGGCCGCGCGATCGACGGCGACGTAAAGGTCGCTCTGGGTATCCTCGACGAGCAGGGCAGGAGCACCCTTGAGGCGCACTTCGATGCTGCAGCACTTGTCCTCGCCACCGCGCGGGCCATTGACGTCGGCGAGACGCACGACGACGCGCGTGACGACCTCCTGGCCATGATTCAGGGCGCAGGCGAGGCGCGTCGCCACATGTTGTCGCAGCCCATCGGTCAGGGCGAAGTCGTTGGCCTGGATTTGCAGGTTCATGGCATTCCTCGGTCAGGGTGGGAAGAAGACAGGCCGATTATGGGGACGTTCAATGTTCGACACAAACAGATATAAAGATGCGATATGATCGAAAAAATCGAAATCAAGGAAGCCGCGTGATCAACTACAGGCATCTGCACTACTTCGTCACTGTCGCCCGCTCGGGCGGCGTCAGCCGCGCGGCGGAGCGACTGCACCTGACGCCCCAGACGCTCTCCGGGCAGATCACCCAGTTCGAGGAACGGCTCGGCGTGGCGCTGTTCCGGCGCGTCGGGCGCCGCCTGGAACTGACCGAGACCGGCAAGCTGGCGCTCTCCTACGCCGAGGAGATCTTCCAGACCGGGGCGGAGCTGGAAGACCTGCTGAAGAATGGCAGCGACGGGCGTTTCATCACCTTCCGCGTCGGCATCGCCGACGTCGTGCCGAAGTTCATTGCCCATCGCCTGCTGGCGCCGGTGCTCGAACTTCCGGCCGCGGTGCGCCTGATCTGCCAGGAGGACCGGCTGGAACGTCTGTTGGCCGATCTGGCGATCCACCGCCTCGACATGGTGCTGGCCGACCGTCCGCTGCCGCCGGGCACCGAGATCAAGGGCTACAGCCATCCGCTCGGCGAATCGGGGGTGGCCTTCATGGCCGCACCGGCGCTCGCTGCGCGACTGAGCGGCGGCTTCCCGGATTGTCTGGATGGCGCGCCCCTGCTCCTGCCGGGACGCGACAGCGCACTGCACGGAACCCTGCCCCGCTGGCTGGAACGGCACGGGAAGCGGCTGCGCATCGTCGGCGAATTCGACGACAGCGCTCTGCTGAAGGCTTTCGGCGAGGCCGGCGCGGGGGTCTTTCCGACGCCCGCGGCGAGCGTGCCGGACGTGACCACGCACTACCGGGTCGTCAAGCTGGGCGAGACGGAGGAACTGCGCGAGCGATTCTTCCTCATTTCAGCCGAACGGCGGTTGACCCATCCGGCTGCGCGAGCGGTCAGCGAGAACGCGCGGGCCGGCGTTTTCGCCGCGCTGCCTGCGGGCGGCTGAAGCATGTTGATGCGTGGGGACTGCCGCCGCGCCCACCGCTGGCGCCGCGGTTCATGGCCGGCGGCGGCCATCGCCCTCAGTGCGTGATGCGCGGCTCGCTGTCCGCGGTCGCGGGAGAGGCCGCCCACGGTTCACCGAGTTCGAGATTCCAGTGCGCATGCTTCGCCAGGCCGATCACCTGATCGTAGAGCAGGTGCAGGTTCTCGCGCGGCAGCTCGAGGCTGAGGCGACTGTCGCCGGCGCGCAGCGCGATGCGCCCACGACCGTTCGTCAGCGCCGTGAGTTCGATATGCTCGACGAGGCGCGCCGGCAGCGTCCGTGGCAAGCTGCTCGCCTGCAGCCTGAGTCCCTGGCCACCGCTGGCGACGACGAGCGCATTCTGGTGCTCGAAGCCGAGGATCTCGGCGGCGTGCTCGGGCGCCCGCAAGGCGTTCGGGTTGCTGCGCGCGAGCAGTGTCGCCAGCGCCACCAGCAGGCCGGCGGTCATCCGGCGCGTCAGCCAGACGACGGTTTCGTCGTCCTCGGTCGGAGCATGCAGGGCGATGCGATCCTCGCTCTCGCTGTAATGGAAGCTGAAGCCCATCGCTGCCGGTTCGCGTCCGTCAGCCATTGCCGCATGCCAGCGGCCCGCCACCGCCTTGCCGCTGCCCGACGCCGGAGTGCCGGTGCTGCCGCTGGCGACGGAGCAGGAAACGGCCGGGGTCGACGGCGGCTACGAGGTCGGCGGCGAGCGGCGGCGTGCGGCGCTCGATCAGGCAGGCGAGCAGTTCGCCGGCGAGTGCCGACCAGACGATGCCGCGGGCGCCGAAGCCGTTGACCAGGAACAGGCCGGGGACGCGGCGCAGGTCGGCGAGGGTGGCGGCAGCGCTGCCGGCGGCGAAGGCTGCCGCATCGGCGACGGCGCCGATCATCGGCAGGCGGTCGGGTGACAGCGGGCGGAAGCCGACGCGACCGCCGAGTTCTGCGGCGTCGATGTGCCGGCTGTAGCCGGGCAGGATGAATTCGAGCCGCGCCAGGTTGTCGGCGTGATCGGCCCCGCGCAGCCCGGCTTCGTCGTCGTCTACCGCGAAGGTGGCGCCGGCGCAGCGCAGGCCGTCGATCGCCGGCGTCACGTAGCCGAGGCGGCAGACGACGACTCCCGGCGCCGAGCCGGCGGCGGCGGGCAGGTGCGACACCTGCCCGCGCGCGGTGCGCAGCGGCAGGTGGCTGGTGGCAGCGAAACGGCGGGCGTCGCCGGCGTTGGCGAGGACCAGGATCGGCGCCGCGGCGATGATTTCGCCGCTGCTGGCGAAGCATCGCCAGCAGCCCGCAGCGTACTCGACGCGCTCGACCGCAAGCCCGTAGTGCGGCATCACCGCGGCGCCGTGGCGGGCGAGGTTGGCGCGGCACAGCGAGGCCGGATCGACCCAGCCGCCTCCGGCAAACCACCAGCCGCCACCGGCCACCGGCCAGCCGGCGAGTTCGCTGGCGGTCTCGCGCGCGACCCAGCGCAGGTAGCCGGCGGCCGGTGCCTGCTCGGCGACGACGCGTTGCTGGCTGGCTGCGTGGCGCTCGTCGCGTGCCAGGTGCAGGACTCCGGTCTGTCCCCAGCGCAGCGGCAGGCCGGCAGCAGTGAGCGCCTGCAAGTGGGCGAGGGCGTATTCGAAAGCGGCACGTGTCAGCCGCGCCAGGCGGTTGTCGTCGAGTGACGGCAGTGGCCGCAGGACGCCGGCGAGATTGCCCGAGGCGCCCGCGCCGGGGGCCGCCGCGCGCTCGACCAGGCTGATCCGCCAGCCGCGCGCCGCCAGGCGTTCGGCGGCACTGCTGCCGGCGAGGCCGGCCCCGATGACGATCGCGTGGCGGTCCATCGGCTGTCGCGTCGGTGCGTGCCGGCTGCGCTCCTATTCCGGGCGCATCTGCGGGAAGAGGATGACGTCGCGGATGTTCGCCGCGTCGGTGAGCAGCATCACCAGGCGGTCGATGCCGACGCCACAGCCGGCGGTCGGCGGCAGACCGTACTCGAGCGCCCGCACGTAATCGGCGTCGTAGTACATCGCCTCCTCGTCACCTGCCTCCTTCGCGCGTGCCTGCTCGAGGAGGCGGGCCGCCTGGTCTTCCGGGTCGTTGAGTTCGGAGAAGCCGTTGGCGATCTCGCGCCCGGCGATGAACAGTTCGAAGCGCTCGGCGATCTCCGGGTTGCGGTCACTGCGGCGGGCCAGCGGGCTGACCTCGGCCGGGTAGTCGATGATGAAGGTCGGCTGCCAGAGGTCGGCTTCGGTCGTCTCCTCGAAGAGCTGCAGTTGCAGCGCGCCGAGGCCGGCGCTGGGTGGGCAGTCGACCTTCATCGCCCGCAGCCGGTCGCGCAGCCAAGCGGCGTCGCCCAGTTGCTCGACGCTGAAGCCGGGATGGCTCTGGCGGATCGCCTCGACGATCGTCAGGCGGGCGAAGGGGCGCGCGAAATCGAGTGTGCGGCCCTGGTATTCGAAGACCTCGCAGCCGAGCGCCTCGCGCGCGCTCTGGCGCAGCAGCCCTTCGGTGAAGTTCATCAGCTGCCGGTACTCCGAGTAGGCCTCATAGAACTCCATCATCGTGAACTCGGGGTTGTGGCGCGGGCTGATGCCCTCGTTGCGGAAGTTGCGGTTGATCTCGAAAACCCTCTCCAGGCCACCGACGACCAGTCGCTTGAGATAGAGCTCGGGCGCGATGCGCAGGAAGAGATCCATGTCGAGCGTGTTGTGGTGCGTCTGGAAAGGCCGTGCCGTCGCGCCACCGGGGATCGGGTGCATCATCGGCGTTTCCACCTCGAGGAAGCCATGATGCACCATGTAGCCGCGGATCGACTGCACGATGCGGCTGCGGACGGCGAAGGTGAAGCGCGACTGCTCGCTGGTGATTAGGTCGACATAGCGCATGCGGTACTTCTGTTCCTGGTCCGTGAGGCCGTGGAACTTCTCCGGCAGCGGCCGCAGCGACTTCGTCAGCAGGCGGATCGCCGTGCTGCGGATCGTCAGTTCGCCGGTGCGCGTGCGAAAGAGGGTGCCGACGACGCCGACGATGTCGCCCATGTCCCAGCGCCTGAAAGCCGAGTAGGCTTCCTCGCCGATGTCGTCACGGCTGACGTAGGCCTGGATGCGGCCCGAGAGATCCTGCAGCGTGACGAACGACGCCTTGCCCATCACCCGCTTGAGCATGATGCGGCCGGCGACGCGTACCTCGACCGGCGTCTCCGCCAGCTCTTCGCTGCGCTTGCCGTCGTAGAGCTCGTTGATCTTGCCGGCCGTGTTCTCGCGCGCGAAGTCGTTCGGGTAGGCCGGGCCGAGCTGGCGCAGCTCGGCGAGCTTGGCGCGGCGTTCGGCGATGATGTGGTTTTCGTCCTGTGCCGGGGCGTCGGGCGGGTTCTGCTGCGGCTGGTCGAGCTGGGACATGGTGTGCGGCTTTCTCGCGATCAGTGGGATGTGGTGCAGGTCGCCGCGCCGCCTCTGCCCGCGCGTCGCGGCAGACCGGGTGGCACGGCTCAGACTCCCTGCTTCAGGCTGGCTTCGATGAACTGGTCGAGGTCGCCATCGAGCACGCCCTGCGTGTTGCCGACCTCGACGTTGGTGCGCAGGTCCTTGATTCGTGACTGGTCGAGGACGTAGGAGCGGATCTGGTGGCCCCAGCCGATGTCGGACTTGGCGTCCTCGAGCTTCTGCTGCTCGGCCTGCCGCTTGCGCATCTCGGCCTCGTAGAGGCGCGACTTCAGCATCGCCATGGCTTCGGCGCGGTTGCGGTGCTGCGAGCGGTCGTTCTGGCACTGGACGACGATGTTGGTCGGCAGGTGCGTGATGCGGACCGCCGAATCGGTCTTGTTGATGTGCTGGCCGCCGGCGCCGGAAGCGCGGTAGGTGTCGATGCGCAGGTCTGCCGGGTTGATCTCGACGGCGAAGGAATCGTCGATCTCGGGGTAGGCCGACACCGAGCAGAAGCTCGTATGGCGACGGGCGTTCGAGTCGAACGGCGACTTGCGCACCAGACGGTGGATGCCGGTTTCCGAGCGCAGCATGCCGTAGGCGTAGTCGCCGGAGATGCGGATGCTCGCCGTCTTGATGCCGGCGACCTCGCCTTCGGATTCCTCGAGCACCTCGACCGCGTAACCCTTGCGCTCGGCGTAGCGCAGGTACATGCGCAGCAGCATCGCCGCCCAGTCCTGCGCCTCGGTGCCGCCGGCGCCTGCCTGGATGTCGAGGAAGCAGTTGAGCGGGTCGGCCGGGTTGTTGAACATGCGCCGGAACTCGAGCGCGGCGACCTCCTTCTCGATGCCGTCGATGTCGGCGAGGACCGCCTGCAGCGTGTCGTCGTCGCCTTCATCGCGGGCCATGGCGAACAGCTCGCCGGCGTCACGCAGGCCATCGGCGACGCGGTCCAGCGTCAGCACGACGTTTTCCAGCGAGCGCTTCTGGCGGCCGAGTTCCTGCGCGCGCTCGGCGTTGTCCCAGACCTTCGGGTCCTCCAGTTCGCGCGCGACGGCCCTTAACTGATCTGCCTTCTGATCGTAGTCAAAGATACCTCCGCAGCTCGTTGCCTCGCTCGGCGACATCGGCGATGCGGTTCTCGATGCTGTTGAGTTGTTCGGCTTCCATGGTGGCGTCGCTCGCTGGGTCAAAGAGCTTCGCATTATACCCGCTGCCGCGCCTGGTCGTGACCGCCTGGCGACCGGGCGGCATCGCTGCGGCCGTTCGCCGACCAGCTCCATCCGCCATCTGGCATTCCTGGCGACGGAGGAGCCTCACCGCTTCCCGGCCAGGGTGGCCTGCAGGCCGAGCCTGGCGAGCCGGGGGGGCGGCGCCAGCCCTGCGCCGCGGCTGCGTCTACCTCGAGATCGACCTCCGGCAGCCACAGCTTTCCCTGCCGCAAGGCTCACCGCCAGCGCGCCGCCGGCCGTGCGCAGCTCGAGCCGATCGTCGTCGAGCCGCCGCCTGCTGCATGGTGCCTTCCCGGCACGCCATCATCGCCGACGCCGGTTTGCCGGTGAAGCGCAGGTGCTGCCGGTTGCCGGGCAGTTTCGGGACTCATTCGAGCGCGCTGGCGGGTAGCCGGGGAACACCGGCGGCGTCGCGCGGCAGGTCGAGGAAACGCTCGATGATCTGGCGGCTGGCCGCCGACATGCGCTCGCCCAGCGCCGTGTCGCCGGCAGCGAACAGGTGCAGTGCCGTCGCGTCATCGCCGGCAAGCGCAACCCCCGATGCTGCCGCCCAGAATACGGCATGGCGGTTGGTTGGCGACTCGTGGTCGAAGAGGAAGAGCAGCGACTGCGCCACCAGGCGCGTTTCCTCGGCGAGCTCGCGGGCGGCCGCCTGCAGGCGCGACTCGTCGGCATGCACCCCGCCGCCCGGCAGCAGGACGAGTCCGCCGCGGTTCTCGACCAGCAGGATGCGGCCGTCAAGCTCGACGATGATCGTGGCGCGCTGTCTTTTCACGTCTGTCTGCATGTCCTCTCTGTTTGCCCGGGCGACTGGTCCGGCTGCCCGTCCGCCGCGCAAGCCCCGAACGGTAGCGCATTTTCGCCGGCACGTGTAGCGCTCGGAGCGTCCCGCCCGGCACATTGCCAGGGACGGCATCGCTCGTCAGCGGCCATGTCTGGCTTCGGTCAAGGAATCACGACTCATGTCCTGAGCAGGGTTCGCCCGCGCCTGCTGTCCTTGGTGCACGCATCGGTAGCAGGGTGCAACCGGATCCCGAGCCAGCGAAGCCTTCGACGTCATGTACCCGCCGCCCATGCCAGGCAGCGCGCCGAGCAATCCGTGCCCGCGTGTTCCGGCCGCCCGAGGCCGGAGAGCCCATGTATTGCTGCGCGATCTGCCGCTGCTCGCGCGCGGGTCGCCGGATTACGAAGCCTGGCTGTACCGCCAGACCGACACCGGGTCCGCAGACGGGGTACCGCTGGTCGACGGCAGTGCGGCGCGTGCGCGCGGGGTCGGGCGCGACACGCTCGACCGGCGCATCGCCCACTGGCTGATGCGGCAGGGCGCTTCGCGGGCTTTCGAATTTCACCAGCAGGAGCTCGGTGAGATTCGTGGACATCTCGTGACCAGCCTGGAGGCCGCCGGGGACTACGTCGCTCGGCTGCAGCCGGGCGGGACAATGTTCGAATTTCTGCGCCTCGGGCAGGTTGCCATCCTGCACGGCAACGTCCTCATCGATCACGGCGGCGTCTCGCGGTCGAACATTGGTTTCGTTCCCGGCGCCACGAGCCGCATCGCGGACGCGCGGTAGTGGATCACGGCGCTGAACGCCTATGGGCGTGAGCAGATGGAACTGATCGAACGGGCAGTCCGCTCGCAGGGTCGGGAGGCCAGCTTCCCCGACGGATTCATCCGCTACGCGGACGCCATCTGGGACGCGAGTGCTCGCGCGGGCTCGGGTGCGCTGTTCATGAATGATGTGAGCCTGATCTATCCGTTCCGTCAGCGCGAGCGCGGCAACTTCCGCGCGCCCGACGAGCAGGCGATCGCCTATCTGCGCGCCGCTGGGATCGACACCGAGATCGTCGGCCATTCGCCCTTTGGCGACGTACCGGGTCCGCTGAAGGCAGAAGGCTTCCTGAGGCTGATGGCGGATACATCGCATCGACGCGCCGGTGCCCACTCGACGATCACCATCGATGCGCACGGTGGCATCCGAGCAAGGGGCTACGACGTCTTCGGCTTCATCCAGCAAGGTGCGATTGCGGCCGAGATCGGCATGGTGGAGATGGTGGTGCTTGCCGGAGCCCATCAGGATTGGTCGGCGCCCCTGCTGGCCGCGCTGACCGTTGCCGAGGCGCACGGCGGCTATGCCGTATTCGTCGGCGGCGGCAGCATCGTCGGAGAGGGAATCGACCACGCAGCGCATCGACCACGCAGCGCAACTGGGCATGCCGTATTTCCTGGTTGACCGCGCGCCCGGCGCCGTCGGTGAAGGCGGGGCTTCGGCACTGGCGGCTGATCAAATGCATGCAGCCGCTCGAGCACCGGGTGGCAATGACCAGCCTCCTTTTCGATGGCGTGGAAGGCATCCGTGTGGTGCAGGCCAACGCCGACGATCGCTTCGGTGGGGGCGAACTGTGGGAGCTGCTCGAAGGTGTGCGGCAACTGCACCGGGCGGCTACGGTCTTTGTCATTCTGGGCAGTGACGCCCTGCGCTGGTATGCCGGCTTGACGCCGGGCCAGCGGCCACGGGGGGTCCAGATCCTTGTGAACGACCGGCATGACGGACCACCGCTGCCGTCGTCAGTCGACGGACAACCGGTGCCCACGATCGACGACCTCGATCGTGGTCTGTCGTCGACCGCCATTCGCGAGGCGCTTCGCGACGGCCGGCCCGCCGCCGGGCTGACGGCGAAAGTGGCGGACTACGTCCGACGGCACGAGATCTACCGCGAAGACGCCTGTAGCCAGGTGGAGCCATCTTGACAGTCCGCCCAGGACACGAGGGAGACCAGTTTCAATGAACATCGACGCAACCGCACCGTGCTTTTCCATCGAGGCGATCCGGTTCGATGCGGCGGCCATGGTGTTGCCCAGCCATGATCGGCACAAGGCGTCGCGCTTCGTGGTGCCGATCCCTGCTTTCACGGGCGAGGATTTGCGCTATCCGGCGCGTTATCCGCCGGACATGCGGCAGCGGGATGGATCGCGGCACCCCTTGGCCGGGCTGCCGCACCCGAAGGCCGGATACCCCCTTGAGGACTGGCACTGCCGGCCGATTGTCGGAGCGGACGGATTGGTACCCAGGGGGGTCGTCTTCTTCAACTACGAGGACGCTACCTTTCAGGGAGTCAGCAGTGCGGGTGACGGGATCGTCATCTTCAACCGCCCGACAGCCGCGCAGGCGCAGGCGCAGGCGCTGCAGACCTTCGTTGCGGACATGGGCGGCCCGTCCGCGCTCGACTCGGTGGAGCGTGTGCTGCTGCTGCTCGAGCGTGCGCAGCGCATTGGTCTCGACGACCGCTACGACTCGACTCGCGCCTATGCGGCCAGATCGCTGACGGTGGTTGCGGATGCGGCGACCGGTATGCCCTGTTTCGGCCTTCACCTGCGTGCCAACGAGATGGTTCAAGCCGTATTCGTGCCCGGTCCGGCATCGGTCGGCGACCTGCATCTCGGCGCTGAAGGTGGCGTCTTCCTCCTCGTCTCGGTCAACCCGGAGACCGGCGAGCGCAGGGTTCGCTCCGTCTCGCCGGCCGCCTTTGCCGAGACCTACACCGCCCGTGATGGATCGCTCATCGCGGCGGTGGACTTGCCGCACGAGAGGCCTTGGGAACGGCTGACTGCGGGCTTGACGGGCAGCACGGGCGTCGGCCAGCCCTGATTCCTGCTCTGGTGGCGTGGATGCTGCCCTGGCCGCTTCCAGCCGTTCCGGTCAGGTTCGGTGTGTGCGCCTGATCATGCGTGCCGCCGGCATTCGTGTCGACTCCGCCTGCCCGCCGCCATGCCCGCCAGTGCGGGACCGACGCTTCCTACACGCGGGTCCAAGCGGGGAATTGAGGCGCTTCCCGCCCGCTCGCGCCGCTGCAAACCGGGCAGGCCTGCAACCGCAGCGGCTTCTCGAGACGAGCCGCCGCCAGCAGATCCGCATTCTGCAGGACGACCGCACTGGCGCCGTCGGCGATGATCGTCCCTTCGCGGAGGACCAGCGTCCGCGGGCAGAGATCGAGGACCAGGTCGAGGTCGTGCGTGGCGATGATCAGGGTCTGGTCGAGGGTCAGCAGAAGGTCGATGAATTGCCGCCGCGACGCGGGATCGAGACTGGCGGTCGGTTCATCCATGAGCAGGATGGTGGGCGATAGCGCCAGGACCGAAGCGATGGCGACGGCGCGCTTCTCGCCGCCGGAGAGCCGGTGCGGCTGGCGTTGCGCCAGATGCGTGGCGCCGACGACGGCAAGTGCGTGCATCACCCGCGCGTTCACCTCGTCTGCCGGCAACCCGAGGTTCACCGGACCGAAGGCGACGTCGTCGAAAACCCGTGGCATGAAGAGCTGATCGTCGGGGTTCTGGAAGAGCAGGCCGACGCTGCGGCGCAGCTGCGGCAGGTTGTCGCGGCAGAGGAGGAGGTCGCCGATGCGCACGCTGCCCGCCTGCGGCAGCAGGCATCCGGCGAGGTGCAGCAGGGTGGTCGACTTGCCGGCGCCGTTGGCGCCGACGATCGCCAGTCGTTCGCCGCCGCCGACGGCGAACGCGATGCCGCGCAGCGCCGCGTTGCCATCGGCGTAGGCATGACGGAGGTCGCTGACGGCGACGAGCGGACGCGTCACCACGACAGCAGTCCGCCGATCGCGTGGCCGAGCGCCGGCGCCTGGTCGGCGAAGCGCAGGCCGAGCAGGGCGGTCGTGCAGCCGATCAGGAAGGCGACATCGGTCATGCCGATGCGCAGCGGGCGCAGCAGCCGCAGCTCGCCGTCGAGCCGGGTCGATGCGAACCAGGAAAGCAGACCGCCGGTGATCGCCGCCAGCAGCAGCCATCGCGCCAGGAGTCTGCTGCTGCCGGGCTGCGGCGCCAGGGGAGGCGCCGCAGACGTTGCCAACACGCCGGGACGCGCCTTGCCGACGCAAGTGGCGACGGCGGCCGTCAGCAGTCCTTCGACCATGCCGATCGCCAAATGGATCGGCAGCATCAGCAGCAGGAAAGTGGTGAATGGCAGTTCCGAGACCCCCGAGAAGAAGGTTGCGAGAACGACCGCGAGCGCGCCGAGCTGCAGGCCGACGACCGCGGCGATGATCGACGCCACGCGGACGCGCTGCTCGCTGGGGTGCGCGCCGACGATCGTCCGGTAGATCAGCGGGTAGGCGACGAAGCACGGCAGGAAGGCGAGATTGAAGATGTTGCAGCCGAGCGCGAGCAGACCGCCATCGGCGAAGAACAGCGCCTGCACGGTGAGTACCGACGCCATCGTCAGGAAGGCGGCGTGCGGGCCGAGCAGGATGCTGAGGATCATGCCGCCGCCGAGGTGGCCGCTCGAGCCGGTGCCCGGGATGCTGAAATGATCATCTGCGCAGCGAAGATGAAGGCTCCGAGTACCCCCATCAGCGGCACCACGCCGTCGTCGGTGCCTGCCTTGATCTTCCTCGCGATGCAGGCGGTGACTGCGGCGGTCACTCCCCACATCACACCACCGACCAGCGGCGAGATCAGTGCATCGGCCATGTGCATCGCAACTCCTCCGTGTGTCAGGCCCTGTCGCAGGCTGCGGTGAACGGAACTCGACCTGGCACGAGCCACCCCGCCCGGCGTTCCCGGCAGCAGCATCGCCGGGGCGGCGCGTAAGAAGATTCTAGGATATTGCTTACCGGCCTGGCAACCTGTCGTCGCCCATGCGCTCCCGGCAGCAGCCCGAAGGCGCCGCGTCTACGCGCTGCGGCGGTGCGCCGGCCAGCAGGTCGCCGCCGGGGATCACCGTCGGCAGCTGTCGCCACCCCCGCTGGCGATGACAGCGTCCCGCCGTTCGCCGCCTGCTGCCGCAGAGAGCAGCGAGCGCAGCGCCGCGTGCCGTTCACTCGTGGGGAGCGCCGCCAGGCCGGCGACTTCACGGTAGAAGCGCGGCAGGTCGTGATCGTGGCTCGCGAGGAGCAGTTCGAAGGCCGGTAGCAGCTCACTGTAGAGGGCGAGCGAGGCGAGCCAGGCGTTGTTCGGATCTTCGTCAACCTGCCGAGCATCGCCGGCCAGGACACCGCACGCCGGCCGCAGCCCGGCATGAGCGTTGCGCAGTCCGGCGAACAGGGCGGCCTTGGCGGCGCGCTTCTCGGCGACTGGCAACTCGCTGGCATAGAGCGCCACGAAGCGCTCGCGATAGCTCTGCAGGAGTGCCGTGAAGGCTGCCCGGCGTTGCCGCTGCGCGGCGTCGGCGGCCTGCAGCTCGCTGCTGCCGTGCTCGCGCAGCCAGCGCCGCAGCCCGTCTCGCTCGACCGCCGTCGCGAACGACTCGTTGAACGGCGTATCGCCCGGCACGAAGACGAGCTGGTGCGCCAGTTCATGGAACAGCGTCCGGGCGACCGTCAGCGTTCCCAGGCGCAGGAAGGTGTTCAGCACCGGGTCGTCGAAGTGGCCGAGGGTCGAATACGCCGGAACGCCGCCGACGTAGGTGTCGTACCCCTGCGCGCGCAACGCGGCGGCGAGCTGCTCGGCGGCGTGCCGGTCGTAGTAGCCGCGATAGTTGACGCAGCCGACGACCAGCAGGCACCAGCTCTTCGCCTGCAGCGAAAGTTCCGGCGCGGCGAAGACGTTCCAGACGACGTAGGGGCGACCGAGGTCGACGTAGCTGCGGTAGCTGCCGTTGTCCGGCAGTCCGAGTTCGCGGCTGGCGAAGTCGCGGATCGCCTGCACCTCGGCCAGCCGGCGCCTGAGATC
The DNA here is from genome assembly GCA_013347225.1 of Candidatus Accumulibacter similis. Lineage (NCBI taxonomy): Bacteria > Pseudomonadati > Pseudomonadota > Betaproteobacteria > Candidatus Accumulibacter > Candidatus Accumulibacter similis. Next base: position 2,153,314 of record CP054595.1, read on the forward strand.
GGCATCGGTTGCCGGCGCGTGCAGCAGTTCGTCGATCGGTACCCGCGCCCGCATCAGCTCGAGATGGCCGCCGACCGCCTGGCCGTAGTAGCCGACCTGGCTGCAGCCAGCGAGGCCGGCGGCGACGCCGGCAGCCAGCACGAGGGCCGCTGCGCGCTGCCGGCGGACGGCCCTACCGCGCCAGCGCATGCTGGAAACGACCGCTGTCCAGGAAGGAGGCGATCTGCAGCGCACACGATCGTGACGCGAGCAGTTGCGAGTGCGCCAACGGCAGCGCGAGGAAATCGGCGGCGCCGGGCAGCTGCGTTTCCGCCAGCGTCACGACGCCGTCGTTGGGTCGCGGCAATCCCGGCACGACCCGGCCGAGGCCGACGCTGCGCGTGCCGGCGATGACGCCGACGGCGACCGTCGTCGGCAGCCGTGCGGCCGCATCGCCCGGCCGCGCCAGCCACTGCATGATCGAACGCCCGAGCAGCGCCGGCATTCCCTTCACTGCCGCCAGCCGCTGCGCACAGTGGCTGCCCCGGCACGGGGTGCCGAGCAGCACGACCCGCCGCAATCGTGGCTCGTCCGCCTGCGCCAGCATCTCGAGGATCAGCAGGCCGCCGAGGCTGTGGCCGACGAGGTGGATGTCGCCCGCGCCGCTCGCAGCGACGAAGCGACGCAGGTTCTCGGCGTTCTCCACCAGCGTCCGCCGCACGCTCGGGTAGCCGAAGCGCAGCGTGCCGTAGCCCCGTTGTGCCAGCCAGTGGGCATGCAGGCTGCAGACCACCGCCGGGGTCCACAGACCGTGCACCAGGATGACCGTCGCCGTTGACGGCCGCAGCAGCGTCGGCGCAAGCGGCCGCCGATCGCGGCCGGCGCTGATGACTTCTGCGTGCGAAGGCGGATTGCGGTCATTGGCGACAGGGAACATTTCGGGATTCCGAACAGACGGCATGCTCGCGACGGGCAATGGTAACACCGCGGCTGCGGCCGCAAGCCGAACGCTTGCCTGCCCGCCGCCTCCTGCCGCGTCTGTCGTGGTGCCGCCGGCGCCGCCGATCGGGATCTCGCGCGCTGGTCGAGACTTCAGCCGTCGCCACGCGGCAGCCGCTCGAAGGCGAGGCGGCGGATTTCCAGACGGTGACGCAGGAGTTCCTTGTTCGCCCAAACGGCAAGCTCCTGGCGCAGGCTCTCGTCCACGGTGGGCAACGGCAGCTCGCCGTGCTTGCCGATCGGCTGCAGCTCGAGCGCGTCACGCATCTGCCGCTGGCCGTCCCTGACGCGGCTGTCGTCGTTCGCGCTGCGCTGGTTGCGATCGATGATGCCCTGGTTCTGCTCGACGCTGCCGCTGACCCCGGTTACCCGGACGCGGCTGTAATCGATGTCGAGATACGCGATGTGGGTGCGCAGTCGATTGATGGCCGAAGTCGCCGACGGCTTCGCCTGCTCGGCGAGATCGGCACCGCGCTCGGCGGCGCGGCGCTCGCGGCGCACCCTTTCCTGCTCGGCGCGCCGCTCCGCCTCCTCCTTCTCCTCGTCCGTCTTGCTGTCGTCGGACATGATCTCATCGAGGCGCTCGGTAAACCAGTCCCAGATCGCCTGGATCTGCTCGCCAAGGAACGACACCGCACGATCCAGTGCCGCCAGGGTGTCGCGGAACTCGTCCATGTATCCCTGGAAGCGGACGTTGGCGGTGATCGACTGGGTGACGGTGTTGATGCCGGGTTGCGCCGTGGTCGCGAAGACCGGTTCGGGGGCGAGACCGATGACGCTGAGGGCGCGCGTCTCGTCGCGGGAATGGTCCTCGGCCACGGCCGAGGCGCCGTTGAGCCGTGTTTCGAGGCGAACGTCCCACCTGAAGTAGGTATCGTTCTTCCAGGCGCGCGCCATCAGCGTCGGCTGCACGACGCAGCAATGGCTGCCCTCGATCTTGAAGTCGAAGGACCAGTCCTGGCTGATCGTCCAGGTGCCTTCCTCGAGCAGGCCGATCAGCCGATCCTTGAAGGCGATGATCGCTGCCAACGCCTCGCGCGCGCCACTCGCGGTGCGTGGGTTGAAGCTGGCGACCGTGTCGAGGACTGCGATCGCCACATCCGCGAGCAGGTCGCGTCTGGCGTCGATGCGCATCGCCGTCCACTCCTGCTTGACTTCGATGGTCGGATTGGGCCCCGGTTCGGGCGTCGAGAAGGGGCCGGCGAAGTCTGGGCCGACGTGTGGTGATTGCGGTGAGGTCACCACGGTCGGTGTCTGGTACTGGGCCTTGCCGGCGGTCAGCCGGCAGGCGGCGTCGATGGCGATGCCACTGAGGGCGGTGGTCATGGTTCTTCTCCTTCATCGATGAAACGACGAGAGCCGACTGCAGGTTCGCACCTGCGGCGACCCCACGCGGGCAGGCCTGACGCCGCACGGGGGCCGTTTCGCGGCGCCCGTGAACTCTGGCGGACGGCTCGGCGAAGTCAGTCTCTGCCATCACCACTTGGACGACCATGCTGCGCCTTGCGTTCCGCCGCGGGCCGCCAGCGGTCTGGCACCACCCCGATCGCCGGCCCGGTGCCACTGCCTGCGATTCGCAAGCGGGGCGCCGCGGCGGTGCAAGCGCCCGCTGCCCGCCGGCGGAGCCGGCCCCCGGCTCATCGGCCGCGGTTGCGGGCCGCACTGCCGGCCGCACTGCCGGCTATCGCCAATCGGCAAAGCATGGGAAAATCCGCATCCGCGCCGACACGCGCGCTGGTGCAGCAGCGACCAGCCCGAAGACGGTCGACGCTCTCGCCATGGTTTCCGACCACCTGCCGGAAATCAGGGTTCACCCCACTGTCACCGACTGCTCATGTCAAGAACACTCTTCGAAAAGGTCTGGGAGTCGCACGTCGTTGCCGAACGACCCGATTCACCGGCCATCCTCTACATCGACCTGCACCTCGTGCACGAGGTGACCTCGCCACAGGCGTTCAGCGGACTTCGCCAGCGCGGGCTGCAGGTGCGTCGTCCCGAGCGGACCGTCGCGACGATGGATCACTCGATCCCGACGACGCCGCTGCACGTGCCGATCGCCGACCCGCTGGCAGCGGCGCAGATCCGGCAGATGGAGGCGAATGCCGCCGAGTTCGGCATCACCCTGCACGGCATGGCCAGCGCCCATCGCGGCATCGTCCATGTGATCGGACCGGAACTCGGGCTGACGCAGCCTGGCATGACGATCGTCTGTGGCGACAGCCATACCGCGACGCACGGCGCTTTCGGCGCGCTCGCCTTCGGCATCGGCACGAGCGAGGTCGAGCATGTCCTCGCCAGCCAGTGCCTGCTGCAGACACGGCCGCGAACCTGCGAGGTGCGCGTCGATGGTCGCCTGTCCGCCGGTGTTTCGGCGAAGGACCTGATCCTGGCACTGATCGCGCGCATCGGCGTCGGCGGTGGCACCGGCCACGTCTTCGAGTATACCGGCGCCGCCATCCGCGGGCTGACGATGGAACAGCGGATGACGGTGTGCAACATGTCGATCGAGGCCGGCGCGCGCGCCGGCATGATCGCTCCCGACGACACCACCTTCGACTATCTTGCCGGGCGCGAGCACGCCCCGCGCGGGGCGGCGTGGGATCGGGCGGTCGCGCGCTGGCGAGCGCTCGCCAGCGACGCGGATGCGGTCTACGATCATCACCTCGGCCTCGACGCCTCGACGCTCGAACCGATGATCACCTTCGGCACCAATCCCGGAATGGGAATGGCGATCGGCGATCGCATCCCCGATCCCGCCAGCGTCGCCGACGCCAACCAGCGATCGGCGCTCGACAAGGCGCTGCGCTACATGGGGCTGCAGCCCGGTCAGGCGCTGCTGGGGCAGAAGGTCGATGTCGTCTTCATCGGCAGTTGCACCAACTCGCGCATCTCCGACCTGCGCGAGGCGGCGTCGCTGCTGCGCGGCCGCAAGGTCGCCGGCAACGTCCGGCTGCTGGTCGTGCCGGGTTCGCAGGTGATCAAGCAGCAGGCCGAGGCGGAGGGGCTCGACGAGGTCTTCCGGTTGGCCGGCGCCGAATGGCGCGAGCCCGGATGCAGCATGTGCATCGCCATGAACGGCGACCAACTGCAGCCCGGCCAGTACGCCGTCAGTACCAGCAACCGCAATTTCGAGGGCCGCCAGGGGCAGGGTGGGCGCACCTTCCTCGCCTCGCCGCTCACTGCCGCCGCCAGCGCGGTCGCCGGTGCCGTCGCCGACCCGCGCCGTTTCGCAGGAGACCGCTAGGATGGCCCAGTTCACTTCGCTCACCTCGCGGGTCGTCGCGCTGCCGGTCAACGACATCGACACCGACCAGATCATCCCCGCCCGTTTCCTGAAGGCGACCGACAAGGCGGGAATGGGCGACAACCTCTTCGCCGACTGGCGCTACCAGGGCGACGGCTCGCCGCAGCCCGATTTCGTCCTCAACCAGCCGCAGGCGGCGGGCTGTCGCATCCTGCTCGCCGGCGACAACTTCGGTTGCGGTTCGTCGCGCGAGCACGCGCCGTGGGCGCTGACCGGCTTCGGTTTTCGCGCCGTCATCAGCACCTCGTTCGCCGACATCTTCCGCAGCAACGCGCTGAAGAACGGCCTGCTGCCGATCGTCGTCGATGCGCAGACGCACGCATCGCTGCTGGCGCTGCTGCGTGCGCAGCCGGAGGTCGAACTCGCCCTCGACCTGGCGTCGCAGACGCTGTCGTTCCCGGGCGGGTCGGTGCGCTTTCCGATCGACCCGTTCAGCAAGACATGTCTCCTCAACGGCGTCGACGAGCTCGGTTACATCCTGAGCTTCGAGGACGAGATTGCCGCCTTCGAGGCGCGGAGCTAGACCGATGCCTGCCGTCCAGATCTACGACACCACCCTGCGCGATGGCACCCAGAGCGAGGGTTTCTCCCTTTCCGGCCACAGCAAGATCCGCCTCGCGCAGCGGCTCGACGATCTCGGGGTGGCTTTCATCGAAGGCGGCTGGCCCGGCTCCAACCCCGAGGATGCCGAGTTCTTCGAGCGCGCCCGCGACATCGAGTGGCAGAGCGCGCTGATCACGGCCTTCGGCTCGACCTGCCGGGTGAAGGGCGGCCCCGATGAGGACGCCAACATCCGCGCCCTGCTCGACGCGCGCACCGAGGTGTGCACGATCTTCGGCAAGACGTGGACGCTGCACGTCACCGACGTCCTGCTCACCACCCTGGATGACAACCTGCGCATCATCGAGCAGTCGGTCGCCTACCTGCGCGCTGCCGGCCGCCGCGTCATCTACGACGCCGAGCACTTCTTCGACGGTTACCGGGCGGATCCGCTGTACGCTCTGGCCACGCTGCAGGCGGCCATTCGTGGCGGCGCCGAGACGGTGGTCCTGTGCGATACCAACGGCGGCAGCATGCCGTGGGAGGTCGAGAGGACGATCAGCGAGATGCGCGAGTCGATCGCTCACCCGTTCGGCATCCACACCCACAACGACGGCGACTGCGCGGTGATCAACGCGCTGGTCGCGGTGCGGCAGGGTGCGGTGCAGGTGCAGGGGACGATCAATGGCGTCGGCGAGCGCTGCGGCAACGCCAACCTGTGCTCGGTGATGGCCAACCTCGAGCTCAAGATGGGGCGCCGCTGCCTGCCGGAGGGCCGCCTGCAGAAGCTGTACGAGCTGTCGCACGTGGTCGACGAAGTGGCCAACATCACGCCAAACGACCACCTGCCCTATGTCGGCCGGAGCGCCTTCGCGCACAAGGGCGGCGTGCACGTGGCGGCGATGCGGCGCTCGGAGCAGTCGTACCAGCACGTTGCCCCGGAGCGCGTCGGCAACCGCATGCGGGTGGTCGTCTCGGCGCTGTCGGGGCGCGCCAACATCCTCAGCAAGGCCGAGGAGCACGGTGTCGATGTCGGCAGCGTCGCCGACGTGGTCGGGGTGCTCAACGATGTCAAGGAACTCGAGGCGCGCGGTTTCTCCTTCGAGGCGGCCGAGGCGTCGGTCGCCATGATGCTCAAGCGGCAGCAGCCGGATTACGCGCCGCCGTTCGAGCTGGTCGATTTCCTGGTGAATGTCGAGCACCGCCAGGGGCGCGGCATCTTCGCCGAAGCGATGGTCAAGGTGAAGGTCAAGGGCGAGGTGCTGCATACCGCCGCCGAGGGCAACGGTCCGGTGAACGCCCTCGACATCGCCCTGCGCAAGGCGCTGCTGGGGCACTATCCGGAGATCGCCGCCTTTCACCTCGCGGATTACAAGGTGCGCATCCTCGATGGCCGTGACGGCACGCAGGCGATCACCCGCGTGCTGATCGACACGCGCAGCGCCGACAAGGTATGGAGTACCGTCGGCGCCAGCGCCAACATCATCGAGGCGTCGTGGCAGGCGCTGGTCGATGCAGTCGAGTACGGGCTGTCCGTGGCGCAATGAGCGCGCTGCCGGCAGAACGGTCGTGTCCCGGCGCAGCGCTGCTGTGCCTTCGTGAAATGGAAGAATCATGAAAGCAAAAATCGTCTTGCTCCCCGGTGACGGAATCGGTCCGGAAGTCGTCCGTGAGGCCGTTCGCGTTCTCGATGCGGTTGCCAACAGCCACCGGCACCAGTGGGAATACCAGGAATGCCTGATGGGCGGCTGTTCGATCGACCGCTTCGGCTCGTCGCTGACCGACGAGACGCTGGCCGCCTGCCAGGAGGCCGATGCCGTCCTGCTCGGTGCCGTCGGCGGGCCGAAATGGGATGATCCGAACGCCAGGGATCGGCCCGAACGCGGTCTCCTCGCACTGCGCAAGGGGCTTGGCGTGTTCGCCAACCTGCGGCCGGTCAAGGTGCACCCGGCGCTGATCGATTCCTCGCCGTTGAAGGCGGAAAAGCTGCGTGGCGTCGACATCCTCGTCATCCGCGAGCTGACCGGCGGCCTCTACTTCGGCTGGCCGAAGGGCCGTGACGTCAAGGATGGCCGTGAGCGCGCCGTCGACACCCTCGAGTATTACGACTACGAGATTCGCCGCGTCGTGGAGCTGGCCTTCGAACTCGCCAAGGGCCGGCAGCGCAAGGTCACCTCGGTCGACAAGGCCAACGTGCTCGAGTCGTCGCGCCTGTGGCGCCAGATCGCGAGCGCGATCGGCGTGGCGAACCCGGAGATCGCGCTCGAGCACGTCCTCGTCGATACCGCCGCCATGCGCCTGATAACCGGTCCCGCCTCGATGGACGTCGTGGTGACGGAAAACATGTTCGGCGACATCCTGACCGACGAGGCGTCGGTGCTCGCCGGCTCGATGGGCATGCTGCCCTCCGCCAGTCTCGGCCAGGGCCGCGTCGGCCTCTACGAGCCGATCCACGGCTCCGCCCCGGACATCGCCGGCAAGGGCATCGCCAACCCGGTCGGCATGATCCTGTCCACGGCCATGCTGCTGCGCCACTCGCTGGGACTCGAGGCCGAAGCCGCCGCCATCGAGCAGGCGGTAGACGCCACCATCACCGCCGGTGCCCGCACCGCCGATCTCGGCGGCAGCCTGGGCACGACCGGCATGGCGGACGAGATCATCGCCCGGTTGCGGTGACCGTATTCCGGGCCTCACGCCACCGTGACAGCCGGGTATGGAGATCCTGGCTGCGGAGCCCCTGAGCACGACTCACCTGGAGGACCGCGACACCAAGGGCGACGTCTACGAGTACATGCTCGGCAAGATCGCCAGCGCCGGGCAGAACGGCCAATTCGGCACGCCGCGCCACATCATCCGGCTGATGGTGGAGCTGACCGCGCCGCAGCCCGGCGACGTGATCTGCGATCCGGCCTGCGGCACGGCGGGCTTTCTTGTCGCCGCGGGGGAGCACCTGCGCGAGCGCCACCCGACCATCCTGCACGACGCCAGGCTGCGAGCGCACTTCCACCACCGCATGTTCCACGGCTTCGACTTCGACAACACCATGCTGCGCATCGGCAGCATGAACATGCTGCTGCACGGCGTGGAGAACCCGGACATCCGCTACCGCGACTCGCTGGCGCAGGACCACGCCGGCGAGGAGGAGAAGTACACGCTGGTGCTGGCCAATCCGCCCTTTGCCGGCAGTCTGGACTACGAGAACACCGCCAAGGACCTGCTGCAGATTGTCAAGACGAAGACGACCGAGCTGCCGCAGCTTGCCGCTGCCACGCCGGTGATCGCCCCACCCTACAACAAGCTCGACCATTGATTTACGTTCGCAGCCTAACCTAAAATTATGCCGAGTCTTGTTATAGGTTCCCCATCCGATGCACCGACCCGCTCCCGGCCGCTACGTCACCGTCACGACGGCCGGAGAACCGTTCCAGTCCTTCGTGCCAGTGCCGCTGCCGCCGGAGCCGCCGATCGTGTGGTCGGCCGCACTGCGGCGGCGCTTCGACGCGGCACTGGTCGCCCTGGGGCGGCTGGACGCGGTCACCGCGCTGCTGCCCAACGCGGCGCTGCTGCTCTACAGCTTCGTGCGCAAGGAGGCGGTGCTGTCCTCGCAGATCGAGGGCACGCAGTCCTCACTGGCGGACCTGCTGCTGTACGAGATCGACGAGCAGCCGGGCGTGCCGGTGGACGATGCGCGCGAGGTCAGCCGCTGCGTGGCCGCGCTCGAACGCGGCCTGAAGAAGCTGCGCGGCGGGCTGCCGCTGTGCACCCGCCTGCTGTGCGAGATGCACAAGGTGCTGCTGACGCATCCCGGCGGCCGGGGCAAGACGCCCGGTGAAGTGCGCCGCACGCCGGTGTGGATCGGCGGCACCCGGCCCGGCAACGCGGCCTTCGTTCCGCCGCCGGCTGATGCGGTCCCGGAGTGCCTGACGTCGCTCGAGCGCTTCCTCAACGACGAGCCCGTGCCGCCGCTGATCAAGGCGGCGCTCGTGCACGTGCAGTTCGAGACCATCCATCCGTTTCTCGACGGCAACGGGCGCCTCGGGCGGCTGCTGATCGTGCTGCAGCTGGTGGCCGACGGCGTGCTGCGCGAGCCGATGCTCTATCCCAGCCTGTTCTTCAAGACCCATCGGGCGCTGTACTACGAGCTGCTCAACGAGGTGCGCCTGCGCGGGGATTGGGAGCGCTGGCTCGACTTCTTTGCGGAGGGCATCGAGGCGAGCGCGACGCAGGGCGTGGCGACGGCGAATGCGTTGCTCGCGCTGGTCAACGCGGATCGCGACCGCATCGCCGGCCTGGGCCGCGCGGCAGCGTCAGCGTTGGCGGTACAACAGGCGCTGCAGCGCCAGCCGATCGCCACCTCGGCCGCGCTGGTCAAGGCCACCGGGCTTACCCCGGCCACGGTCAACAAGTCGCTGGCGCATCTGGAGCGCATCGGCATCGTGGGTGAAGTCACGAACCGGCAGCGTGGCCGCGTGTTCAGCTATCGCAGGTACGTCGAGGAACTGGCCGCCGAACTGGAGGAGCCCGCGTGAGCCCGAAGGGCCGCCCCAAGGGCGAACAGCCGCGCAGCGCGTCAGCGCGGAGGGTAGTCCAGTGAGCCAGTTCGCCTTCCTGCAGGGTGAGTGGGCGGCAGTGTTCGAGTCCGCTGCGCGGGCCGAGACGGCCGTGCACGCCGATCCACGCACGGCTTGCTTCTACGCGCGCCGCGCGCTCGAACTGGCAGTGAGCTGGGCGTACAGACACGATGCGTCGCTGAAGCTGCCGTACCAGGACAACCTGTCGGCGCTGATCCACGACCCCAGCTTCAAGGAAGCCGCAGGCGAGGCGGTGTTCAGCAAGGCGCGGGTCATCAACACGCTGGGCAACCGTGCCGTGCACGGGCATCGGGCGAGCCCGCTCGACGACGCGATGGTCGCGGTGCGCGAGCTGTTCCACGTGGCGTACTGGCTCGCCCGCACCTACGGTCGCGCAGCGCGACCGGCGCCGGGCCTGGCCTTCGACGCGGGCGCGCTGCCGAAGGCGGCACCGGTTCGCGGGCAGAGCGCCGAGCAGTTGCAACAGCTCGAAGCGGGTCTGCGCGAGCGCGACGAGAAGCTCGCCGCCTTGCTGGCCGACAAGACCACGCTGGGCGAGGAGCTGAAGCGCCTGCGCGCTGAAGTGGCGGCGGCCAAGCAGGCGGCAGCGGCACAGCCGGACACTCACGACTACTCCGAGGCAGAGACCCGCGACTATTTCATCGACCTGCTGCTGAAGGAAGCTGGCTGGCGGCTCGACCAGCCGCGGGACCGGGAGTTCGAAGTCGCCGGCATGCCCAACAACCGGGGCAAGGGCTTCGTCGATTACGTGCTCTGGGGCGACGACGGCAAGCCACTCGGGCTCGTGGAAGCCAAGCGCACCCGGCGCGATGCGCGCGTCGGCCAGCAGCAGGCCAAGCTGTACGCGGACTGCCTGGAGCGCCAGTTCGGGCAGCGCCCGCTGATCTTCTACTCCAATGGCTACGAGCAGTGGATTTGGGACGACACCCGCTACCCGCCGCGCGCGGTGCAGGGCTTCTACAAGAAGGCGGAGCTGGAGCTTGCGATCCAGCGGCGCAGTACGCGCAAGCCTCTGGCGGCGGGCGAGATCAATCCCGCCATCGTCGAGCGCTACTACCAGACGCGCGGCATACGGCGCATCGCTCGGTGTTCCGGAAGTACCGCGCCATCTTCGACTACTTCGACTCGCTGCTGGTTGGGCTCACGGCCACGCCCAAGGACGAAGTGGACCGCAACACGTCCAGCCTCTTCGACCTGGAGAACGGCGTGCCGACCGACGCCTACGGACTCGACGAAGCCGTGCGCGAGGGTTTTCTCGTGCCGCCCAAGGCCGTGTCGGTGCCGCTGAAGTTCCAGCGCGAAGGGATCAACTACGACGAGCTGTCCGAAGAGGACAAGGATCGGTGGGACGCGCTGGAGTGGGACGAAGACGGCAACGTCCCCAATCGCGTGGAGGCCGAGGCGGTCAACAAGTGGCTGTTCAACAAGGACACCGTGGACAAGGTCCTGGAACACCTCATGACGAGGGGCCTGACGGTGGCCGGCGGCGATCGGCTCGGCAAGACCATCCTGTTCGCCAGGAACCAGCAGCACGCCGAGTTCATCGCGGAGCGCTTCAACGCCAACTACCCGCACCACAAGGGCGAGTTCGCGCGCGTGATCACATTCAAGACCGAGTACGCGCAGTGCCTGATCGACAACTTCTCGGCCAAGGACAAGGAACCCCACATCGCCATCTCGGTGGACATGCTCGACACCGGAATCGACATTCCCGAGGTCGTGAACCTGGTCTTCTTCAAGCTGGTGCGCTCGAAGACCAAGTTCTGGCAGATGCTCGGTCGGGGCACGCGCCTTTGCGCGGACCTGTTCGGGCCGGGCAAGCACAAAGAGTACTTCTGCGTCTTCGACTACTGCCAGAACCTGGAGTACTTCAGCCAGAACATCCCCGCCACCGAGGGCGCAGTCGCTGGATCGCTGGGCAAGCGGCTGTTCGATGCCCGGCTGGAGCTGATCGGCGAACTGGACAAGAAGTTGGCCGAAGCCGCCCGCCAAACGGCGCGCGAGACACGGGCGCCGCCGCATGGGCACCCGGCATCGGATGACGAGGTGCGCGCGCAGGTCGCAGCGCTGCTGCAAAGGGAAGTGGCCAGCATGAACCTTGACAACTTCGTCGTGCGGCCACGGCGGCGCATCGTCGAGAAGTACGCCAAGCCCGAAGCATGGGCTGTCTTGTCTCCGGAAGCGCTCTCGGACCTGTCGCATCAGGTCGCGGGTCTGCCGTCGGAACTCGACCCGGAAAACGAGGAGGCGAAGCGCTTCGACCTGCTGGTACTGAACCTCCAACTCGCGATGCTGCGGTCAGAGCCAGGCTTCGCTCGCCTGCGCGATCAGGTCAAGGCGCTTGCCGGTCTGCTGGAAGAGAAGTCGGCGATTCCGATGGTGCGCGACCGGATGGCGCTGATCCAGGACGTGCAGACCGACGAGTGGTGGCAGGACGTGACCGTCCCGATGCTCGAGGAGATGCGCCGGCGCCTGCGTGACCTGATCAAGCTCATCGAGAAGCAGAAGCGCAAGCCCATCTACACCGACTTCGAGGACGAGATCGGCGGCGAGACGGCGGTCGAGCTGCCCGGTTTCGGCGAGGGCACCGACTACGGGAGGTTCCGCGCCAAGGCGCAGGCCTTCCTGCGCGCGCACCAGGACCACATCGCGATTCACAAGTTGAGGATGAACAGGCCGTTGACCACCGCCGATCTTGCCGAGCTGCAGCGCATGCTCGTGGAGAGTGGGGTCGGCGCGGCGGCAGACCTCCAGCGTGCCGCTGCGCAGTCGCAGGGGATGGGCCTTCTGGTCCGCTCGCTGGTCGGGCTCGATCGTCAGGCGGCGAAGGAGGCCCTGTCCGGGTTTCTGGCAGGGAAGGCGCTGGCCGCCAACCAGATCGATTTCGTGAACCTGATCGTGGACCACCTCACCGAGCATGGCGTGATGGACGCAGCACGGCTGTACGAATCCCCTTTCACCGACCTGACGCCGCGCGGCCCCGACGGGATGTTCAGTTCGGGACAGGTTGATGAGTTGGTGAGAATCCTGGACAGCATCCGCGCGATGGCGATTGCGGCCTGACGCGCCGATCGGCATGATGTTGGCGACGCCGGCCCGCTGCCACCTCAGGCGCTCACCTCACGCGAGCTGATGCGGTAACGGAAGCTTTCCGGGTCGAGGCTGTCGAAGCGGCCGCCGGCGTTTTCCCCCTGCGGATACATCAGGAAGGGAATCTTCGGCCCGCTCGAGCCAGGCAGGCTGATGTCGTGCGCGGCGTTGTAGGCCAGCCAGTTCATCTCCCAACTGCCGAAGAGCCGGTTGCGGACGACGACGACCACCTCGTCCTGCAGCTTCAGCCCCGGCTTCTCCTCGAGCACCACCTTGCGCACGTCGGCGGGATCGACCGGGACCCAGCCGAATCCGGCGAGCCATACTTCCGCCCGGCAATGCTGCGCCTTGCTGATCTCGCCGGATTTGCCGAGGCTCCTGTAGCCGAAGCGCGAATCGGCGATGCGGATGCCGTAGACGTCGCGCGCCGGCAGCCCGGCGGCACGCGCGAGACCGACGTAGAGCGCGTTGAGGTCGGCGCACTTGCCGGAGAGGTCGCCGCTTTCGAGCATCGCGCGAATGTCGCCGACGCCGCAGCCGCGTGTCTTCGGGTTGCGCGCCGTATGGTCGACGACCCACTCGTAGATGGCGCGTGCCTTGTCGAGGTCGCTGCGCGCGCCACGCGTGATCTCGCTCGCCGTGCGGCGGACGATGCCGTCGGTCGGCAACAGTTCGGTTGGCCCGGTGTAGAGCTTGAAGCTCGCCCTGTCGAGCGCCTTCACCGAGCCGGGCTGGCCGAAGTCGATCGCCCGGTCGCGGGTGGCGATGCGGCTGGTGACTTCGACGACGGGAGCGGCGGCTTCGGCGCTCCAGGTGGCGACCAGCATCTGCGCACCATAAACCGGGTCGCGCGCGATCTGCATGTTCGCCGCGTTGCCCTGCCAGAGGTTGCCCATCGGTCTGATCCAGGCGGCTTCATCGAGCGAGGGCAACGGCAGCCAGACGCGCGTCTCGCTGCCGCCACGGAGGACTTCGGCGCGCATGCTGACTTCGAAGACTCGCCAGCCGTTGGCCGGGTTGGGGTCGAAGGACTGTGGCTCGGCGCGCGCCGGCCGCCAGGCGGCAGAGCCGGCGATGCTGAAGAGGGCGGTGGTCTTGAGGAAATCACGACGATCCATGGTGGGGCTCCTGAGTGGGTGAACGGTACGGTCGCAGCGGCGACGCAGGGGGAATCTGGCGGTCTCTGACGAGCCGGCCGCCGTCGGGCGAAGTTGCGGGTTGGCGCGGCTTGGCCGATGCGCCGGTGCCGATTGATCTGCCGCTGCCGTGCGGTGCCCACGGACTTCGTCCACGCGCCGGTGGCCGGTCGTCTTGCCAGCGAGCGCGCTTCATCGTGCCGGCCGCTCCAATCTGGCGGGCAGCTCGAGAACGGCCCGCAAGCGCTTGCTGACGGTCGCCGAATGCCAGTCGATGGCGCCCTCGGCGCGCAGGCGGGTGCGGTGGTGGCGGTCGAGGACGAGGGTGGTCGGCAGCAGGCGGACGCCCAATGCGCGGCTGAGTTGCTGCTCGCGATCGTCGATCACCGGCAGTTCGATGGCGTGCGCCGTCAGGAACGAGTCGAGCCGTGCCCGCTGATCGGCGACGGCGACGGTCAACACCGCCAGCCGCTGCTCGCGCCAGCGGGTGCCGAGCTGCTGCAGCGCCGGCATCTCGTCGCGGCAGGGTTCGCACCACGAGGCCCAGAAGTTGATGATCACCGGGCGGCCGGCAAGCGGTGCCAGCAGCGAGTCGAGCGGCGTCCCGGCGGTGCCGGACAGCCGGCGTGCCGACACGTCGCGCAGTTCGGCGGCGGCTGCGGCCGGTGACAGCGCACAGGCGAGCAGCAGGAGCATGCGGCAGACGCGCCCGGCCAGTCGCCGCGCGGGCGACAGCACGGCGCGGCGCATCAGGGGCGCTGCAGCGGCGATCGACTTCTCCCGATTTCATCATCCGTCGCGAGGCGGAAGCCCCCGCGACTTACGGTGCTGCTGGTGGCCGACTGTTCGTCGGCGCGAATGTTGGCGGTAACGCAGACCGCCAAGGGCGGATTATCGCATGCGCGGCAGCGCGGGCGAGCGCTGCCGTATGCCGGCGCGTGCCGGTTTGGCGTCGCTTGTGCCGGTGCATGCCGGGCAAGGTGAGCGTCGCCTCGTCAGGAGTGGCGGCGGGGCTCGGTCTGCCGCTTCAGCCCACGGCGGGTCGAGCACCGGCTGGGCATGGTCGACTGGCGATGGCTTGGCTGCGAGCAGAGGACGCCTGGCTGGCGGCCCGGCGGCCCGAACGGCGCGGCCAGGGTCGTGCTTGTTCCGGTCTCGAGCGGCAACGGCTGTTCCGGGGTGAGGATGTGACGGTCGTGCGGCTCCGGTATACCAAAGCCCGGGGTTGCGCCGCTTGCCGTGCCGTACCAAGAAAAAGGCCGGCAGCCCAAGGGTGCCGGCCTTTCGGGTGGAACGACGATCAGGAGCGCTGCTTGCGGCGCAGGCCAGCGACACCAGCCAAGGCGAGGCCGGCGAGGGCCAGCGAACCCGGCTCCGGGGTCGGGTTGATCTCGCGGCCGATCTTCGTTTCGACGGATGCTCCGAATTCTGCGAAAGTGTTGGCAGGCAGGGTGAAGGAGTTGAGACCACCCTGGATGTTGTTCTGATAGAAGGAGAGCAGTCCGGCTTCGCCAAGGATCGGCAGACCGTTGATTGCGTTGATGGCGTCTTGCGTTCCAGGAATCCCAGCGAGCGCGTCGTCACGAGCGACCGCCGTATTAGCGCCGTCGTTCTGGGCACCATCGCCCGAAACGTCGATGACCAAACGACCGCCCTCGAAATTGTTATTGGTGAACAGCGGGGCTGCAAAGTTGATCGCGCTGCCCGGGGCAGTCAAGCCACTGAAGGGGCGGCCAACGAGGCCGGAGATTGCGGCGGCGAAGGCGTTGGATTCGGCGGCGTTCGTCAGGTGGGTCCAGCCAACCCGCTGTGACTGCTCGCTGCCGCCCGACCATTCGATGTAGGTGACGGCGATGCCGCCGGCGGCACCGGCGATCAGGTTGTGGATGGCCGCGCTCTGGAACGCATTGACATAGCCGCCCTTCTGCAGAGCGTACTCCTGGTCATTAACGCTGCCTGACGTATCGACAAGAAGTGCGAGCTCGAGTTTGACGGGGGCGGCGCTGGCGGCCGGCATGTAGGCTGCGCTTACTGCAACGGCCGCGACGGCCAGTGCCTTGCTGAGTTTTTTCATGTTGTCCTCTCTTCAGTTGGTCAGTTCGGGGAAGAACGATTCGTCCCGCAACCAACATAAAGCAGTAACCGTGCCAGACTTTCTCTCGGATCACCAACGGGTTGATTTAAGGTGCTGTTCGGTTGTCGGCCGGGGTCCTGCGGAGTCGCTGTGGATGGCCAGTGTAAAAATTCTCGACACCTGCCGGGGGTTTGGCCTTCGGCGCGGCGCTGTGGTTCTTCGGCTGGGCGGTGCGGCGAACCAAAAAAAGAAAGCCGCTGGCGCGGCTTTCTTGGTCCTGCGGGAGCCTGTCCTCCTACTCGGTGACCAGTTCGCGCCACGAGACGCGGCGGGTATCGAGTGGCGACGGGGCTGTCGGTACCGGCGAGCTGATGGTGCCGGGTGCGTCGGTGCGGATCAGCTCCTTGATCGTGCCGTCAGTCAGGCGAATGACGCTCGGTGCACTGCTCAGGTAATCGCCGAGTCGTATGCCGGAGAGACCGTTGGTACCGTCGACCGGGCAGCCGCAGTCGAAGTCGAAGAAGTAGGCGAAACTGACGCCGACCGGAACACAGGCGCCGAGCGTCGGCGTGTTTGTGTTCAGCGCCAGCGTTCCGAGTTGCAGTCGCAGTTCGGTGTTGACACGCTCGCCGGCGACCGGGAAATCCGCGTACCAGCCGTCGTCGACGTCGAAGTCCACGGGGTTGCTGGTGCCCGTGACGATTGCCTGGCCGACGGTGCAGAACGGGTTGCCCGCCTGGCAGGTAGCCGAGGTCAGCGTCTGCTCGACGAAGTCGCCGGGCGTCGGCGTCGTCTGCGGCGGGCTGAGCGGGCGCGGGCTGCCGTAGTCGACGTCGAGCAGGCGGTCCTTGATGCCGTAGATCGTCTGCGTCTGGCTGGTTGCCAGGTCGTCGGTGCCGAGCAGTTGCCCGGTGCCGACGTACACGACGGCGTGCGGGCCGACCTTGCCGAGCTCGGGCCGGGTCGTGATCGGCTGTGCGACACCCGACGGATCCTTCAGCGTGGCGAGGCGCTGTGCGTCGTATACCGGCGTCGCGGGCGGGACGGCGGGCAGCGGGATGTCGCCATTGACGTCGAAACGCCAGAGGTTGCCGAGCTGGTCGCCACCGTAGACGCGCTGCGCGGTGTTGTTGGCGTCGGGGAAGTTGGCCCAGGCCGAGATCCGCGACAGGCCGCTGGGGGTGGTGGTGTCGCCGGCACCGGTCGAGATGGTTCGCAGCAGGGTGCCGTCGCTCGCCCTGATGATGAACAGGTGGCCGCCGCCGTCACCCGGCGAGATGTTGTTGTATCCCGAGGTGACGATGACCACCCAGGTGCCGTCCTTGAGCTTGGTGATCACCGGGTTGCCGTAGCTGTAGCCAAGGTCGTTGTGGGTGAATTCCCACAAGCCCTTCGGTGCTGCCGGGTCGGTGATGTCGAGCGCGTAGTAGCCGCGGCCGCCATTGTTCAGGCCGCCGACGAGAATCGTCTTCCAGACGGTCGGCAGCGATCCGGATGCCGGCGTGGCGCAGTCACTGACGCAGACGTCGCCGACCACCGGCGTGCCATCGACGGTGAACTGGTGCATGTTCTGCGCACCGTAGTTCTTGTCTGCGAGCTTGAACAGGCGCGAGAGGACCACGCCCGGTACGTAGGCCCAGGCCTCCTCGCCGGTGCTGGCGTCGAAGGCGTGCAGCATGCCGTCGTTGGCGCCGACATAGACCATCGCGGTGCGCGTCTGGTTGGCGATCTTGAAGCCGGCGTAGTTGTAGTCGACGTAGTTCCACGGCGATCCCTTGACGTACACCGCTTCCGAACCGACGATGTCGCCGAGGATGTGCGCCCGTTGCCGGTAGTACTTGCCGAGGTCGGCGAGCGGCCCCTCGTTGCTCTTGTCGCCGCGGATGAAGTTGAGCAGGTTCTCGCCTTCGGCATTGGTTTTTGACGTGGCCGTCAGGCAGGTCGTGCCGATGCTGCAGAACTGGGTCAGGGTATCGATCTGCGGCGAGAGGAAGTTGTTCTTCTGGCTGGTGCTGAGGTTCGCCCAGAGGAAGAGCTTGAGGTTGTCGACCCCGCTGCCGGAACTGCTGCCGCCGGATTCGAAGAGGTAGATCGTGCGTGCGGTGTGGGTTCCCGACGAGACCTTGGCGTCGAGCCGTGCCTGCGCCGACCAGGCGGCGGTGGCCGAGATGGCGCCGGTCGTGCCGTCGATCGTGCGCTTGACGATGTCGCCCGACCACTCGCCGACGCGGAACGAGACCTCGAAAAGCTCGTTGCTGCCGGCCGCCAGATTCGGGCTGGTGACCGTCACCGCGGCCAAGGCACCGTCGCGGACGGTGACCGTCTGCAGCGCGCCGCTGATGCCGGCGGCGAGCGACGACGGGTCGGTGGCGCTGAAGTAGGTGCCGCGGCCATTGACCGCCGCATGCCAGAGGTCGTCGATGTTGCTCTGCGTGTTGCTCTCCGGCTTCGGCCAGTTGCACTCGCCGATGGTCTGCCATGGGCAGACGCCGGCGCTCGGGTCGGCGACGAGGCCGAGCTTGACGGTGTTGAAGTCGCCGCTGGCCGCAGTCAGATAGTCCGCCTGGTACTGCATCAGGCCGGAGGCGCCGAGGCCGAGGGTGTAGGTGCTCATGTACTGCCGCGGGTACTTGGTATCGTTGGTACAGACGTTGTTCTGCGTCGTCACCCCGCCCGCGACGACCGGTCCGCCGGTGCAGCGATCGGGGGTCTGTGACGGGTCGCGCAGGTCGGTCTTCCAGTAGTACTCGGCGACGTCGGCGAGGGTATCCGGAGTGGCGCCGAGCGAGACGATCGGGCAGGTCGTCTCGAGATAGTTGTTCGCGGCAGTCGCGGGCTCGGGGGTACAGGAGGCGACGTCGACCGGGCCCTGGGTGTCGGTGCTGCAGCTCGTGACGACGCCGGTGCCGGAGGTTCCCGGCGTGCAACTGGCGACGAACTGCGAGGTCGGCGGTGGCACGACGTACTGGCAGTTGGTCGTCAGACCGCCGACGGTGCCGGGGCTGCAGGAGGCGACGTTGGTCCAGCTGCCGATGACCGGCAGCGAGCGGCAGTCCTGCGTCGCGCTGACGGTGCAGGTGCTCGCATTCGCCCATGGGTTGGGCCAGCTCGTCTGGCACTCGCGGGTGCCGGTGGCCGGCGTGCAGGATGCGACCGGCGACCAGGCGGTCCAGGTGGTCTGGCACTGGCGGGCCACGTCGACCGTGAAATTGGTCGGGCCCGTCGACTGCGCCACCGGGGCACACGAGGCGGTGTCGGTGTAGCCGCTCCATGGTGTGTATTGACACTGCGTGAGGAGAGACGAGGTGGAGGCGACGGTGCACGAAGGCGCGTCAACCCAGGCATTCGGCCAGGTCGCTTGGCAGTCGCGGGCGAGCGCCACCGTGTAGTTCGTGGGGCCGGGCGACTTGTTCACGATCGTGCACGAGGCGACGTTGCTCCAGCCTGACCACGAGCCGTAGCCGCATTGCTGGGTCGATGAAACGGTGCACGAGGCGACCGGGTTCCACCCGGTCCAGGTCGTCCGACATTGGGTCGTCGCGTTGGTGGTGCAACTGGGGGTGTTGGTATAGCCCGTCCAGACCGTCTGGCACTCCTGCACCGTGCTGTAGGTCGGGCCCGTCGATGGGGGCACTGCGCTGCAGCTCGCAACGTTCGACCAGCCGGGGTTACCGCCTTGCCACGTGCCGGTGTACTGGCACTGTGTGCGGGTGGCGCCGGTGGTGACCTCGGTGCAGGTTGCGCTCGACGAAAGCGTCGTCCACGAACTGTAGGCGACCTGACATTCGACCGGGCTCGTGACGCTGTAAGGCGACGAGGCGGAGGCGGGGTTGGCGGTACAACTGCTGACGTTGCTCCAGTTGTTCCAGGCGTACTGGCATTCGACGGTCGCCGAGCTGGTGCAGGTTCCGCTGGCGTTCGCCCACGGAGTCCACTGGTTGGTCAGGCACTCGCGGGCGAGGCCGACGGTGTAGTTCGGTCCCGAAGACTGCGGCTGCGCGGTACACGAGCTGACGTTGCTGTAGGCCGTCCAGCTGTCGTAACGGCAATCGACGGTCGGTGAGCGGGTGCAGGAGGATGCGTTCACCCACGGGTTCGGCCAAGTCGTCTGACAGTCGACCGCCGTTCCGACCGTATAGTTGGTCGGCCCGGGGGACTTGGCGACCGCCGTGCAGCTCGAGGTGTTGACCCAGGCCGGGGAGGTGTATTGACACTGCGAGTCGGTGGTGTAGAGCGTCGCTTCGCTGTCGAGACCGGGGTTGACGAGCACTGCTCCGCCGGCGGCGACCGAGCAGCTCGAAACGTCCGTCCACGCGGTCTGCGCCAGTACCCGGCACTCGGTGCGATTGGTGCCGGTAGCGCCCTTCGTGAGTTGCGAACAGGAGGTCGTGTCGGTCCAGGCACTCCAGGTCGTGCCGGCGTTGGTCGAGGTACGCTGCTGCACCTGCGTCAGCCGCTGCTGCAACTGGTAGGTCTTGCTCTGCACCTGCGCCGTCATGCTCTGCAGTTGCGCTGTCCGTTCCTGCGTCTGCGTCTGCGTGCGTGTCTGCAGGGTGCCGCTTCTCTGCTGCAGCGGGCCGCTGCGGCTCTGCAGCAACATCCGTCGCCGTTGCAGTTGCGTCAGCGTGCTGGTCTGCGCCTGCGTGTAGGTGCGGCCAAGAAGTTCCGAGGTCCTGGTCTGCCACTGGCCGTCCAGGCGCTGCAGCCTGGAGGTGCTTTCCTGCGGCTGCGTGAAGGTCCGCTCCTCGACGAGCGCATCCAGGCTCTGCAACTGGCTGGAGGTGACCTGCGCCTGGGTGGCCTGCGTCGGCGTCTGCGTCTCGGTGATCTGGGTCGTGATCTTCTGCTGCTTCCAGGGGCCGCCGTCGAGTTGTGGTCGTACCTCGAGCCCCGGGCCGTCCTGGTCGCCGACGGCGGTCGTGCCGTCCCACTGGAAACCGGCACCCTGGTTCCAGTAGCCGTCGGTGGACAGCAGCGTGACGTTCGGCTGGCAGTAGAACTGCACCGGATCGACGACGCTGACGCCGTTCAGGGTGCCGCCGTTGAGGCGCCCGGCGTAGAGGCGGCCGGCATTCGACAGCGCCACGCGCAGCGGTGTGTTCTGGTTCGGGACGGCGGCGAAGATCTTGTCGTACCAGGCTTTCTTCTGCGTCGCACTGAAGCTGTCGATGTTCTGGAAGTCCTGCGTCGTATTGTTGTTGATGCTCATGTAGCCGATACGGTAGGAACTGCCGATCGGCTGGAACGAGAGGCTGGTGGCGGTCTTCATCGACTGCATGCGGGTTCGGTAGTAGGCCCACCAGTTGGCGTAGTTGGTCATTTCCTCGGCGTTGGTGCACGGGTCGGCGGCGCAGTCGCTGCGCGTCGCCGCCTTGGCCGGCAGCGTGACGCTGGGGGTGATGACCGTCAGCAGGTTCTCGCCGGGAGCGAGATTGTTCGCCGGCCGACCGAAGGCAGTTGCCGTCAGCGTCATCGTTCCAGTCTGGGTGAGCACCGGGGTCGCGGTGGTTAGGCCCGGCGCGCTGATCGTCACGGTGTCGCCGACGGCGACGGCGCGGTAGCCGACGACCTGGCACGGAGACACGAGGGTGAAGCTGCAGGCGTTGATGGCGCTCTCGATGTAGCCGGCGAGCACCGCCGGGCTGCTGGTCGTCGGCGTTGCCGCCGAGAGGATCTGCTGGCCACCGACGGTGATGCTGCTGACCGAGGTCGTGCTGCTGCCGCTGATGGTGAGGACGCTGGCTCGCGGCGCCGGCATGCGCGGGTAGTTGAACGGGATGTTGGTCGGTGTCGCCGGTGGCCCCGGGTTGGGGTCGATCTGCGTCGCCTGGCAGGCGCCGCTGCCGGGCGTCGCGGCGACGGCATCGGCGGCCGTCCGGCACCAGCGCAACCGCGCCGCGACCGGGTAGGTGGCGCTTGGGGCAGTCGCGGCGACGCAGGTCTTCATGCTCTGGTTGGTGCAGTACTCGCCGGCAACCGTCGTGTAGTAGTAGGCGTTGCCGATCAGGTTGCTGCGGCCGGCGCTCTGGACGCCGTAGCCGTCGTCCTTGACCGAGGTCCAGGCGGTGGTGGCGGCGGAGTTCTGGCTGGGGTAGGTCGTCGTGTCGGGCGCGCCGCTGGCGTCGAAGTACTTCGGCGCCAGATAGGTGACTGCCGGGTTGTAGGCGAGGCCGTTGAAGCCGGCGTTCTTCGACTGGTGGAGGCCGGCCGCGAGGCCGGCCCAGTCGGGCAGGTAGTCCCAGTCCATGCTGCCCGAGTCGTCGAGGACGAAGAGGATGTTTGGCGCGATCTCGACCGACGAGGCGCCGGAGATCGGCGAGTTGGCCAGTTGCGTTGGCGCTGCCAGGACGTTGCCGCCCAGCATCAGCAGGCTCAGCAGGACGATCGAGCGGATGGTGCGAATGTTGGTGGTCATGGCAAGCTCCTCGTGAAACCCGCTGCGGACTACAGGGCAACAATGGTCTGGATGTAGGCGACCGTGCGGCGCGGTCCCTCGATGCGCGTCGTGACGCGGTAGTAGACGCGGTTGTTGCCGATCGGTGCGATGCCGCCGGCGGTCTGGCTGCCGCCGGTGTTGGTGCTGGCCGGTTCGCGCGCGCAGTTGGCGAGATGCGGCGCACCGGTCGTTGCGCACAGGCGGTGGATGACGTACTGGACGGTGTTGCCGGCGGCGTCGGTGCCGCCAGCGGCCATCGGCGCCACGCCGCCGGCTTTCAGGGCCGCCCAGTAGGCATCCCAGGACTGGCCGGTGGCCGGCGACTGGGCGATGCCTGCGGCGATGTAGAACGGCCCCTGAGGGGAGGCGGTGTTATTAATGATGTTGGTGTGCAGGGTCGTGTTGCCCAGGGTGTTGTTGGGTTGCAGCCAGTTGTTGAGCGCCAGCTCGGTGCTGCGCTCGCCGGCCTGGACCGCCGACTGGTGGAAGGACATGTTGCCGGCGACGAGGTTGGCGGTATCGACCGACCGCACGAGGGCGACGCCGGCGAGCGTCAGCGCGACGAGGACGATCAGCGCGACGAGCAGGACGACGCCCTGCTGCCGGTTGTTGCTGGCCGTCGCCAAGCCATGGCGCGGCCGATCGACGGGCCTCAACATGTGGCCATCCAGGGCAGGTTGCGAATCGGGATCACGGTCTCGAAAGTCCGGTAACGGTAGTTCTGCCAGTTGGCGCGCGCGCTGAGGTTGATCGCGGCGGCGCCGCTGCCTGCCCACGCCGGTGCCTGCTGGGTGACCTGATCGCGATCGACCTGGCTGTTGCGGGCGACGACGACGATGCGGACGGCCGACGTTCTCGCCCAACTGCAGGCCAGGGTGTCCTGATTTGGTGGGCTGGGCTGCTGTGGTGTCGCCTGGTCCCAGGTGTCGACCCCACTGGTGGCGGTCGAGGCGTGTCCATACTGCGCGCGCAGTGCGGCGATGTTGTTGACGATCGGCACCCAGTTGGCGCTGCAGGTGCCGTCGGTGGCGGTACAGGCGGCGCCGCAATTGGCCGCCATGTAGTTGCAGACCGTGAGATTGCCGGCGCGGATGGCGTAGGCGAGGATGCGCGGGTTCGGGCCGAGGTTGAACAGCGTCCCGCCATCGACGGCACCGCTGCTCGGCACGGTGATGACGGGCGGCGTCACCGCCGTCACCGTCGCCAGGGTCAGAGCACACCCGACAGTCGGCGCCGAAGGGCCGGCGATCACCCGGTCGCCGGTGGCGAAGGAACCGGCACTCTGCAGGCCGAGCTGCAGCCCCAGGACGGCAGTGACGACATCGCCTTCGGGCGAGCCGTTGCCGCTGCCAAAGGCGATCAGCAGCGTGTCGCTGTTGGCGTCGCCAGCGGGGACGTCAGTCGTCGGCGGGTTGATCACCACCGGCGCGAGCTGCGCCAGCGTGCGGCTCGCCGGTGCCGGAAGGGTGAGTGGGCAGCCGAGCGCATTCAGCGCGTTGAAGCCGAAGCCGGCCTGGCGGATGTCGCGTTGCAGCGTGTACAGGGCCATCGCGCCGCTGCCCTGGGCGTCGCCGGTTCCGGTGGTCGAACGTCGCTGTCCTTCGGCGGCCGAGAAGACCTGCAGCATGATGATCATGCCGATCATGCCGATGACCATCGCGACCATCACCTCGACGAGGGTGAAACCGCGGGCAGTGGCGTGGTGCAGCGGGGGCGCGAACGTCTTCATGCGGGATCAGGGGTTGCGCGAAACTTGTGAGACGACGATATGCTGGTGTCCAGCAGCGTTCAGCGGCATCTCTGGCGTGCGCCAGCGGAGGGTGATGACCACTTGGCCGTCGTCCGCGGCTCCGGGGTTGATGGTGACCGCCACCGTCGGCAGGGTCGAGACGACGCCGGTTGACGCGGCGACGACGCCGGGGAGCCCGTCCCTGCCGGAGACGTCGGCGAGCCAGGCATTGTAGGCCGTGCCGCCGGTCTGGAAAGGGGCTAGGCTGCCGCTACTGGTCCACATCTGGCCGATCAACCGGTTGGCGAGCAGCGTCGCGTCGGTCCGGTACTTGGCGTCGCTGGTGAGCTGGACGGTCGTCGCCTGCAGCGCGACCAGCGAGAGGATGCCGAGCGAGAAGACGAGGATGGCGATCAGCGCCTCGAGGAGCATGACGCCGGCTTGGCTGGTGGCAACCGGGCTGTTCGTCGTCTTCATCAGCAGGCCTGCGCGTCGCCCGCCGGCAAAGCCGGATCACACATTCGGATCTGGCCGCCGACCGAAACCACCAGGCGCAGACAACGTACCGAACCGCCGCTGGCGACGCAGGTGCCGCCGGTGGTGCTCGAGACGTCGATCGCGACGTTGCCCGCTGGCACCGGCGTCAGCCGGCCGAGGCCATTGAAGACGAAGGCCGACTGGCCGGCGGCAACCAGCGTCTGTACCGAGCCTTCGGCCCGGTTGCGGACCTGGATGATGCGCGGCGCCGCCGTGTCGGAGGGCGCCGACGCGCACTGGCCGGCCGGGTTGTCCATGCTGACGACCCAGTGCGGACCGGCGGTGTCGAGGGCGCAGCTGTCGTCGATGGTGTTGACGAGCTGGAAGCGGACCGTCGCGTTGCGCCGGACGGCCTCGGCCCGGGCGAGCTGCAGACCGTTCTGGATCGCCTCGGCGGAGGTGCGGATGCGGGCGTTGCGCAGCCAGTCGCTGAAGCGGGGAACGGCCATCGCCATCAGCACGCCGAGGATGACGATGCCGACGAGCAGTTCGATCAGGCTGAAGCCGCGCTGGGCGTTCAACAGCCGCCTCCCTTGCTGGTCACCCAGCAGTTGACCGGCGCGGTTCCCCAACCTGTGATGACGGCGGTGGTCTGCCGCTGGTTGGCCTGGTTGACGGTGTACGTGAAGCCGGTCATCGAACTCTTGCCGGTGGCGGTGAGCACATAGGTGGTGGCGGTCGGGCCCGGGCAACTGAAGTCGAAATACGGACTGGTCGTCGTGTCGGCGTTGTTCGGGTCGCAGGCGGGCGACATGATCGCCGGATTGCCGCCGGACGCCGCCTGATAGTAGAGATGGTTGTCCTGGAAGAACTGCTCGAGGCGGACGCGGCGCTCGGCGAGCTGCGAGGTGGCATGCGTGATGCGCGAGCGGATCAGGTAGTCGTTGTAGTTGGGAATGGCGATGGCGGCAAGGATGCTGATGATCGCGACGACGATCATGACCTCGATCAGGGTGAAGCCATCTGGTCTTTTCACGGCATTGAACTCCCTTGCGGATCGCGCGGGCGACGCGGCAGCGCAGCCGGCAGCACGTATGTCGAGATGATAGCTCGCGCCGGCGACGGGACAAGCTGCGACCGACGTGCGGCACGTCCTGGCGGACGAGTGGCGGTGGTGGCGACGCGACGGGCGGTAGAATCCAGCTTCCGCCGGCTCCGGCATCCTCCTTCCTGCCTGTGCCTCTGTCGACCCCAGCCATTCCCGGCAGTGTGCTGCAGCAGGAGCAACGCAGCCGCCTGCGCTGGGCGCTGATCGCTTCGCTGCTGCTGCATCTGCTGCTCGCGTGCCTGCTCGAAGCCTTGCCGGCCGCGGCCGGCAGGCGCGGAGCGGAGCCAGCGACGGGGGTGCTGGCGACTCTGCGCGTGGCACCGGCGCCGGCTGCCGCACCGACAGCCGAGGCGGCAGCGGCGTCACCCACGCTGCCGGAGGTGCCGGCCATCGCGGTCGAGCAGCCGGCGGCGGACGCGGCGGGTGACGCGGCGGCTTCTTCATCGGTCGAACGCCAAGTTCCGGCGCTGGCTCCGGCAGTGCTCGCCGCCCTCGGCGAGCGCCGGCTGGCGGCGGAGCTTCCGCCCTATCTGGCGTCGGTGCTGGCGTTGCCGCCGGCGGCCGATACCTGGTATTTCCCGCGCCGGGAGCTGACGCTGCCGCCCGTGCTGCAGGACGAGCCCCTGCTGCGGCCGCCGGCCGACAGCAGCCCCGGGCGCGGCGGGCGCGTCCTGCTGCGGGTGCTGGTCGCCGCCGACGGTGCAGTCGATCGCGTCGAAGTGCTCGCCAGCAGCGTGCCGGCCGGCTACAGCGACGCGGCGGTGGCCGCTTTCGCCGGCCTGCGTTTTCGTCCGGGCGAGATCGAGGGCGTTGCGGTGAGCAGTGAGGCGCGCTTCACCGTCGACTTCGACGAGGCTGCTGCCGGCAGCAGCCATGTCAGTGACCGGGTCGGCATCGACGCGCCGCGCCCGCGCGGCAGCCCGGCGCCGCCGCCTGCCGCCGCCCGGCGCTGAGCGGTTGCCGGTGGCCCTTCAGGGCTGCAACTCGCGCGGCAGGGCGAAGGTGACGTTCTCCTCGTTGCCGGCAAGCTGGCTGACGAGGTCGCGGTCGCCGGCAGCGAGGCGGTCAACGACGCGGTCGACGAGGACTTCCGGTGCCGAGGCGCCGGCGGTGACGCCGACGCTGCTGGCGCCGGCGAGCCAGTCGGGGTCGATCTGCTCGGCCTGATCGACGAGATAGGCGCGGGCGCCGACGAGTTCGGCGACCTCGCGCAGCCGGTTCGAGTTCGAACTCGACGGGCTGCCGACGACAAGCACCACCTCACTCTGGCGCGCCAATTGCTTGACGGCGTCCTGGCGGTTCTGCGTCGCGTAGCAGATGTCGTCCTTCTTCGGGCCGACGATTTCCGGGAAGCGCTCCCTGAGCGCCGCCACGACCTGCGCCGCGTCGTCGACCGAGAGTGTCGTCTGCGTGACGTAGGCGAGGCGGGCAGGAGTCTCGACGACGAGTGCGTGCACATCGCTGACGGTTTCGACGAGGTACATGCCGTCGGCACTCTGGCCCATCGTTCCCTCGACCTCGGGGTGCCCCTTGTGGCCGATCATGACGATCTCGCGTCCCTCGCGACGCATCCTGGCGACCTCGATATGGACCTTCGTGACCAGCGGGCAGGTGGCGTCGAAAACCCTCAGACCACGCCCGGCGGCCTCGTCGATGACCGCCTTCGAGACGCCGTGGGCGCTGAAGATGACGATGCTGCCGGCGGGCACGTCGGCGAGGTGGTCGACGAAGACGGCGCCCTTGGCGCGCAGGTTGTCGCAGACGAAGCGGTTGTGGACGACTTCGTGGCGGACGTAGATCGGCGCGCCGAACTTCTCGATCGCCCGTTCGACGATGGCGATGGCGCGGTCGACGCCGGCGCAGAAACCGCGGGGGTTGGCGAGCAGGATGCGCATGCGTTGAATCTCAGAGAATGGCGACGAGCTCGATCTCGAAGCGGATCGGCTTGCCGGCGAGCGGATGGTTGAAGTCGAACAGCGCGCTGTCGTCGTCGATTTCGCAAAGGAGGCCGGCAAAACTCGCGCCGCCATCGGCCGAAGTGAATTCGATCAGCGAATTGGGCCGCAGTTCGATGTCCGGCGGCAGGGCACTGCGCGCGATCCGTTCGAGCAGGCGTGGATTGTGCTCGCCAAAGGCGTCGCTCGCAGCCAGTTCGAAGACGTGGCGTTCGCCGGCGGCGAGACCGAGGAGGCAGTTCTCGAGGGTCTCGGCAAGTTGACCGCTACCCATCTGCAGCGTCGCGGGCGACAGCCCGAAGGTGCTGACGTATTCGTTGCCATCGAGGTCGGCGAGGCTGTAGTGCAGCGTCAGGTAGCTGTCGCGACCGACGCTGCGGGCTGCTGGGGGTATGGCGGTTGGCTGCATGCGCTTCCCTGTGCTTATTGGCGACGGAACTGCTGTGGCACGGCGGTTGGCTGCTATGGCTGGCGGCAGTCGCGCCTGGCGCTGCCGCCGGCGAACTGGTCCCAGATCATCAGTGCTGCACCGAGACAGATTGCCGCGTCGGCGAGGTTGAAAGCCGGCCAGTAGAAGCCGGCCGCGTGCCACTGGATGAAGTCGACGACGGCGCCGAAGCGCAGGCGGTCGATGACGTTGCCGACGGCGCCGCCGAGGATCATGGTCAGCGCCAACGATAGCCGGAACTCGCCACTGTGGCGCGGCAGGATGCTGACGATCCAGGCCGCGATGCCGATCGCCAGCGCGGTGAAGAACCAGCGCTGCCAGCCGCCGGCATCGGAGAGGAAGCTGAACGCGGCGCCCGGGTTGAATACCAGCACCCAGTTGAAGAAGGGGGCGACGTACACGCTTTCGCCGGGCCGCAGCCAGCCGAGCACCAGCCACTTGCTGAGCTGGTCGAGGACGACGACGATCCCCGCCAGCCACAACCAGCGGTCGACATTAGGCGAAGGCACGTTCTTCGCCCGCACCGAAGAGGTTGTCGAGACAGCGACCACAGAGTCCCGGGTGCTCGGGATGGCTGCCGACGTCGGCGCGAACGTGCCAGCAGCGTTCGCACTTGGCGTGCGGCAGCGGCGCACAGCGCAGCTCTTCCCGGCTGTCGCGGACGAGCGTCGTCTGCGAGCAGAGGAGGACGAAGCGCAGGTCGTCGCCGAGGGCGGCGAGGGTGTCGTACTTCTCGCCGTCGCAGTGGATGCATACCTCGGCCTGCAGCGAGGAGCCAATGCGGCCGGCAATGCGCAATTCCTCGAGCGCGCGCATGACCTCGGCGCGGTAGCCCCGCAGGCGGCGCCATTTATCGACCAGTGCTGCTTCGTCCGCCGGTGCCGGCAGCGGCTGCCAGGTATGCAGCATCACGGAGTCCTGGCGGTCAGCGCTCTGCAGTTGCCAGATTTCCTCGGCAGTGAAACAGAGAACCGGCGCCATCAGCTTGAGCAGACACTGCAGGATGTGCCACAGGGCGCCCTGCGCCGAACGGCGGGCATGCGAAGCCGCAGCCGTGGTATACAGGCGGTCCTTGAGGATGTCGAGGTAGAAGCCGCCGAGATCCTCGGAGCAGAAGGTCTGCAGCGCCTGCACGACGCGATGGAACTCGAAGCGGTCGTAGTCGGCTTCGCACTGTGCCTGCAGTTGCCGCGTCATCGCCAGTGCATAGCGGTCGATCTCCAGCCATCGTTCGATCGCCGGCATGTCGTGCGTGGGGTCGAAGTCGGCGGTGTTGGCGAGCAGGAAGCGCAGGGTGTTGCGGATGCGGCGGTAGCTTTCGACGACGCGCTTGAGGATTTCGTCGGAGATCGACAACTCGCCCGAATAGTCGGTCGCTGCCACCCACAGCCGCAGGATCTCGGCGCCGAGGGTATCGGCGATCTTCTGCGGCGCGATGACGTTGCCTTTCGACTTCGACATCTTGAGGCCCTTGCCATCGACGACGAAGCCGTGCGTCAGCAGCGCCCTGTACGGTGCGCGGCCATCGGTCGCGCAGCCGATCAGCAGCGAGCTCTGGAACCAGCCGCGGTGCTGGTCGGAGCCTTCAAGATAGAGATCGGCCGGATAGGCCAGGTCGTCACGGTGCGAGCCGCGCAGGACGCTGGCGTGGGTCGATCCGGAGTCGAACCAGACGTCGAGCGTGTCGCTCATCTTGTGGTAGTCGGCGGCTTCGCTGCCGAGAAGCTCGGCCGGGTCGAGGGCGAACCAGGCTTCGATGCCGGCCTGCTCTACCCGTTGCGCGACCGCTTCGATCAGTTCGGCGGTGCGCGGATGCAGCTCGCCGCTCTCGCGATGCAGGAAGAAGGGCAGCGGCACGCCCCAGTTGCGCTGCCGCGAGACGCACCAGTCGGGGCGCGTGCGCATCATCGCCTCGAGGCGCGCGCGTCCCCAGCTCGGGAAGAACTGCGTTTCGTCGACCGCCCGTTCGGCCCGCCAGCGCAGCGTCGCTTCCTCGTCTCCGGTGTGCGTCGGCGACGACGGCGGGGGGGGCGGACGGTGCTCCATGCCGATGAACCACTGCGTCGTCGCACGAAAGATGATCGGTGTCTTGTGGCGCCAGCAGTGCGGATAGCTGTGGCGGATGGTCTCCGAGTGCAGCAGGCGGCCACCAGCGGCGAGTTCCTGCAGGACCAGCGGGTTGGCTTCCCAGACCGATCGACCGGCGAGTTCGCCGCCAGCGAGGGCCGGCGTACCGGCAACGAAACGGCCGTCGTCAGCGACCGGATTGTTCATCGGCAGGCCGTAGACCTTGCCGATCAGGTAGTCGTCGGTGCCGTGTGCCGGCGCCGTGTGGACCAGTCCGGTGCCGGCCTCGAGGGTGACGTGGCGGCCGCAGATCAGCGCCACGTCGCGCGCCTGGAAGGGGTGCCTGAGCAACAGCTGTTCGAGTGCGCTGCCGGTCGCCGAGCCGATCACCGTGCCGTCCAGGCCGTAGCGTTGCAGACAGGCCGGCGCGAGTTCGCGCACCAGGAGCAGGGCTCCCTTGGCGGTCTCGATCAGGTCGTAGACGAAATCCGGGTGGGCGCAGACCGCCTCGTTGGCGGGCAGCGTCCACGGTGTGGTGGTCCAGATGACGGCGAAGGCCGGACCGCGCAGGTGCGTCAGGCCGCAGGCGCGCGCCAGCTTGGCGGCGTGGTTGGGATGCACTTCGAAGGCGACATCGATCGCCGCCGAGCTCTTGTCTTCATACTCCACCTCGGCTTCGGCGAGGGCGGAACCGCAGTCGAGGCACCAGTTCACAGGCTTCAGACCCTGATAGAGGTAACCCCTGTCGAGGATGCGACCGAGGGTGCGGATCTCGTCGGCCTCGGTCTTGAAGTCCATCGTCAGGTAGGGCTGTTGCCAGGCGCCGAGGACGCCGAGGCGGATGAAGTCCTTCTTCTGCCGCTCGATCTGCTCGCTTGCGAAGGCGCGGCACAGGGCACGCACACGGTCGGCGGGGAGGTGCTTGCCGTGCAGCTTTTCGATCTGGTGTTCGATCGGCAAGCCATGACAGTCCCAGCCCGGGACGTAGGGCGCATCGAAGCCGGCGAGTGTTCGCGCACGCACGATGATGTCCTTGAGAATCTTGTTCACCGCGTGGCCGATGTGGATGTCGCCATTTGCGTAGGGCGGTCCGTCGTGCAGGACGAAGCGCGGGCGCCCCTGCGACACCTCGCGGATGCGCTCGTAGAGACCGGACTTCTGCCAGTCGGCAACCCACTGCGGCTCGCGTCGGGCTAGGTCGCCGCGCATCGGAAACGGGGTGTCTGTGAGGTTGAGGGTCTTCCTGTAGTCGGCCATGATGGTTCTCACAACTGGAAATAGGCCTTGACGGCGGCAACGTCGCTGCCGATCTGTGTGCACAGCGCGTCGAAGTCGGGGAATTTCATTTCGTCGCGCAGCTTGTGCAGGAAGCGGACGCTGAGGTGCGCGCCATAGATGTCAGCGCTGAAATCGAGCAGGTGGACTTCGAGCAGTGGTCGCGCCACCTGGTTGGCGCTCGGACGGTAGCCCAGGTTGGCGGCGCCCCGGTGCGGTCCGCCGGGCAGCCCGTGGACCTCGACGGCGAAGACGCCGCGCAGCGGCGGCCGCTCGTGCTTGATGCGGATGTTGGCGGTGTGGAAACCGAGCTGGCGCCCGACCCCGTCGCCACGGACGACGCGGCCGTCGATCGTGTACGGGCGGCCGAGCAGGCGTGCCGCGTGTTCGATCCGCCCCGCCTGCAGCGCGTCGCGGACGGCCGAACTGGAGACGCGTTCGCCATCGAGCGTGATGCTCTCCATGGCCTCGACGCGGAAGCCGAGCCGGGTGCCGGCGGCGCAGAGGAGGGCGAAGTCGCCGCTGCGCCCGGCGCCGAAGCGGAAATCGTCACCGACGAGCAGCAGTCGCACACGCAGTGCGCCGAGCAGGATCCGCTCGATGAAGGCGGTTGCGCTCTGGGCGGCGAAGGCGGCGTTGAAGTGGCAGACGTGCACCAGGTCGACGCCGTCGTCGGCGAGCAGTTCGAGCTTCTCGCGCAGTGTCGACAAGCGCGGCGGAGCGTCCTGCGGGGCGAAGAACTCGCGCGGATGCGGCTCGAAGGTGAGGACCGCGGCCGGCAGGCCAGCGCTGGCGGCAGCCGCCGTCAGACGGGCGAGGAGGGCGCGATGGCCGAGATGCACGCCATCGAAGTTGCCTATGGTGAGGACGGTGGCGCTGGGCGCTGTCTGTGAAAAACCGCGATAGACGAGCATCGGGCGCGAGTGGGGGCGGACAAAACGTGCGATTATACCCGGCTTGCCGCCACGCCGACCGGCGCTGGCGCCTTTTTCCTCGTCTGTTGCGGTGATGAACATCGGCAATTGCTACCATTGTGGTCAGCCCATCCCGGCGGGCGTCGAGCTGCGTACGCGCATCGATGGACAGCCGCGCCCCATGTGCTGTGGCGGTTGCCAGGCGGTATCGCAGGCGATTGTCGACAACGGCCTCGGCGACTACTACCGCACTCGCGATTCGCTGCCCGACGCGCCGCGCGAGGCGATGCCGGCGATCGTCGAGGGGCTGCAGCTTTACGACCATGCCGATTTCCAGAAGAGCTTCGTGCGCGTCCTGTCGGATGAGGCCGGCCAGGGCGAACGCGAAGCCTCACTGATCCTCGAGGGGATCACCTGCTCGGCGTGCATCTGGCTCAACGAGCAGCACCTGTCGCGACTCGCAGGCGTCACATCGGTGGAGATCAATTACGCCACGCGACGGGCGCGTGTGCGCTGGGACGAGCGGCGAATCCGCCTGTCGGGGATCCTGGCGGCGATCGCCGCCATTGGCTACCGTGCCTATCCCTACGATCCGGCGAAGAGCGAGGAGATGGCGCGGCAGGAGCGGCGCCGCGCGCTGTGGCGGGTGTTCGTCGCCGGTTTCGGGATGATGCAGGTAATGATGTACGCCGTCCCGGTTTATCTGGCGGGCGAAGGCGAGATGACGCCAGCGGTCGAACAGTTGATGCGCTGGGCGAGCCTGACGTTGACGCTGCCGGTGGTCCTCTATTCGGCTGCACCCTTCTTCGGCAGCGCCTGGCGCGACCTGCGGCTGCGGCGTGCGGGCATGGACGTGCCAGTCGCGCTGGGCATCGGCGCGGCCTTTCTGGCGAGCGTCTGGGCAACCCTGACGGCCAGCGGCGAGGTCTATTTCGACTCGGTGACGATGTTCGTCTTCTTCCTGCTCAGTGGACGCTTTCTCGAGATGACGGCGCGCCAGCGGGCCGTCAGCACGACCGAGGCGCTGGCGCGGCTGATGCCGGCGGTCGCCACCCGGCTGCCGGGTTACCCGGCGCAGAGCGGGCAGGAGCAGGTTCTCGTGGCCGACCTGCGGCCGGGCGAGGTGGTGCTCGTGCGCGCCGGCGAGACGATCCCGGCCGACGGCCAGGTTCTCGACGGCGAAAGCAGCGTCAATGAATCGCTCCTCACCGGCGAGAGCGCGCCAGTCGACAAGCGCCCGGGGTCGGCGGTGACCGGGGGCGCGGTCAACATCGGGAGCCCGCTGCTGGTCGAGGTGCAACAGGTGGGTGACGCCACTCGGCTGTCGGCCATCGTCCGCCTGATGGAGAGGGCGGCAACCGAGAAGCCGCGGCTCGTCGAGATGGCCGATCGCATCGCCGGCCATTTCATCATCGCGCTGCTCTTGCTGGCGGCGGCGGTGGCGCTCGCCTGGTGGTTCATCGATCCGCGGCAGGCGCTGTGGATCACGGTTTCGGTGCTGGTCGTCACCTGTCCCTGCGCGCTGTCGCTTGCAACGCCGGTGGCGCTGACCGTGGCCAGCGGCGCCATGGCCCGTGCCGGCCTGCTGGTGACGCGCAGTCATGCGGTCGAGACGCTGGCGCGGGCCAGCCACTTCGTCTTCGACAAGACGGGCACCCTGACGACCGGCGAGATGCGGGTGCTCGAGGTGCTGCCGCTGGCCGGGCTGAGCGCCGACGATTGCCTGGAACTGGCGGCGGCGCTCGAACAGAGTTCGGAGCATCCGCTCG
Organism: Candidatus Accumulibacter similis; assembly: GCA_013347225.1. NCBI lineage: Bacteria > Pseudomonadati > Pseudomonadota > Betaproteobacteria > Candidatus Accumulibacter > Candidatus Accumulibacter similis. The sequence continues at coordinate 2,187,206 of CP054595.1, forward strand.
GGCGAGCTCTGCGCGAGGCAGCGGCCGGCCGCCCCCTGCCGGCAGTCGAAGGGTCCGGCAACGAGCCGGGTTGTGGCGTGACGGCCGTCTCTGGCGGCAGGCGCCTGCGCCTCGGCAGGCCGGACTACGTGCGTTCGCTGCATGGCCGGGCGACGCCGGTGGCGGCCGAGGTCGTGCTGGCCAGCAGCGACACGGTGATCGCCCTGGGCGACGAGGCCGGCTGGATCGCGCTCTTTCGCCTCGGCGACGACGTGCGGCCGGAAGCCGCGGCGCTGCTCGCCGATCTCCGTGCCGCCGGCAGGCGGGTGGTGCTGCTGACCGGAGACTGTCCGCCGGTCGCCCGTCGCGTCGCGCAGGGGCTGGCGATCGACGAGGTGGTGGCAGACGCTTCGCCGCAGGCGAAGCACGATCATGTGCGGCGCCTGCAGGCGGCGGGCGCGGTCGTCGCGATGGTTGGCGACGGGGTCAACGACGCTCCTGTTCTCGCCCAGGCGCAGGTGTCGGTGGCAATGGGCGGCGGTTCGCAACTGGCGCGCACACAGGCGGATCTGGTGCTGCTGTCGGAGAACCTCGAGCATCTGCGGCGTGGCATCCGGGTGTCGCGCCGCGCGCTGCGCGTCATTCGGCAGAATCTGTGGTGGTCGTTCGCCTATAATTTCGTCGTCCTGCCGCTGGCCGTTGCCGGTTTCATCACTCCATGGATGGCCGGCATCGGCATGTCAGGCAGTTCGCTGCTGGTGGTGGCGAATTCGCTGCGTTTGCAGAAGGCCGCCGGAAGCTGATCCCTGATGGAAACCCTCTACCTGCTGATCCCGATTTCCGTCGTGCTGGTCTTCCTGATCGCGCTCGCTTTCTGGTGGTCACTGCGCAGCGGCCAGTTTGACGACATGGAGGGGCCAGCCTACCGGATCCTGATGGATGACGACCGGTCGTCGCCGGCGGCCAACTCCGGCGACGACCGCCAGGACGGCGCGCCGCCGGCCGATCTGCGCGACTCTTGACGCAGGTCAAGACCGCTTTCCGCGGGGCGGCGACAATGCGCGGGTCGCCGGCGGGAGTGTTAAGGCATTTGCCTCCTGAGGCGTCCAGGGATGTTTCTCTGTTGGGGTTTCGGGTGCGCCCAGGCGCACCCATTTTTTTGTCCGCGGGCGCCAGCCAGGTCGAGCATGGAGGTTGATCTGCGTCAAATTTGGCGCCGTGGGGTTAGAATAGCATCCGTTTATTCAGTGCCCGGGACAAGGGCATTCAGGGCGGTGAAAGCCGGTTTTCTTGATCAGGAATGAGGTGAGTCCATGTCGGAAACTCAGTCAACATACAACTACAAGGTAGTGCGGCAGTTTGCCGTAATGACCGTCATCTGGGGGATTGTCGGGATGCTGGTGGGGGTGATCATCGCCGCCCAACTGGTCTGGCCTGATCTGAATCTCGGCTTCCTGCACTTCGGGCGCCTGCGTCCGCTGCACACCAATGCCGTGATCTTCGCCTTCGGCGGCTGCGCGCTGTTCGCCACTTCGTACTACGTCGTCCAGCGGACATGCCACACACGGCTGTTTTCCGATGGGCTGGCAGCCTTCACCTTCTGGGGCTGGCAGCTGATCATCGTTCTCGCTGCGGTGACGCTGCCGCTTGGTGTGACTTCGGGCAAGGAATACGCCGAACTGGAGTGGCCCATCGACATCCTGATCACGCTCGTCTGGGTGGCTTACGCGGTCGTCTTCTTTGGCACCCTCGCCAAGCGCAAGGTGACCCACATCTACGTCGCCAACTGGTTCTACGGTGGTTTCATCCTGGCCGTCGCGCTGCTGCACGTGGTCAACAGTGCTGCGATTCCGGTCAGCCTGACCAAATCGTACTCGGCCTACGCCGGCGTGCAGGACGCGATGATCCAGTGGTGGTATGGCCACAACGCGGTCGGTTTCTTCCTGACGGCGGGCTTCCTCGGCATGATGTACTACTTCGTCCCGAAGCAGGCCGAGCGGCCTGTGTACTCGTACCGGCTGTCGGTGGTGCACTTCTGGGCGCTGATCTTCACCTACATGTGGGCCGGCCCCCACCACCTGCACTACACGGCACTTCCCGACTGGACGCAGTCGGTCGGGATGTTGTTCTCGTTGATCCTCCTGGCGCCTTCGTGGGGCGGCATGATCAACGGCGTCATGACCCTTTCGGGTGCTTGGCACAAGCTGCGCGACGATCCGATCCTCAAGTTCCTCATCACCTCGCTTTCCTTCTACGGCATGTCGACCTTCGAAGGCCCGATGATGTCGATCAAGACGGTCAATGCGCTATCGCATTACACTGACTGGACCGTCGGTCACGTGCACTCGGGTGCTCTCGGCTGGGTGGCGATGGTTTCCATTGGTGCGATCTACTACCTGCTGCCGCGGCTGTTCGGCAAGAGCGAGATGTTCAGCGTCAAGCTGATCACCGTGCACTTCTGGGTGGCAACGATCGGCGTCGTGCTCTACATTGCGTCGATGTGGATCGCCGGTGTGATGCAAGGTCTCATGTGGCGGGCGGTCAATGCCGACGGCACGCTGACCTACAGCTTCGTCGAATCGGTCAAGGCCTCGTATCCCTTCTGGGCGATCCGCTTCCTGGGTGGCGTTCTGTTCCTGGCAGGCATGCTGGTGATGGCCTACAACATGTTCAAGACGATCGCTGGCGGGCGCTCGGTCGATGACGCACGCGTCCTGATGCCTGCCGCTCACCACGCATGACGAGGAAGAAGCAATGAAGATCACGCAAGAAGCAGTTGAACGCAGTGTGCCGCTGATGATCGTGCTGACCCTGCTGGTGGTCAGCGTCGGCGGCCTGGTGGAAATCGTACCGCAGTTCTTCCAGAAGTCGACCACCGAACCGGTGACCGGGCTCAAGCCGTACGATCCGCTGCGGCTTACGGGCCGCGACGTCTATATCCGCGAGGGGTGTTTTCTCTGTCACTCGCAGATGATTCGTCCCTTCCGTGCCGAGACCGAGCGCTACGGCCATTTTTCGGTCGCCGGCGAGTTCGTCTACGACCATCCGTTCCAGTGGGGTTCGAAGCGGACCGGTCCCGATCTGGCCCGTGTGGGCGGACGGTACTCCGACGAGTGGCACCGCGTGCACCTGATCAACCCGCGCGATGTGGTTCCCGACTCGAACATGCCTGCTTTCGCCTTCCTCGAGAAGGCGCCGGCCGATGCCAGCACCATCGAAACGAAGATGCGCGCTCTGCGCAAGGTTGGCGTTCCCTACGCCGACGAGGAGATCGCCGGTGCGAAGAAGCAGCTCGAAGGCAAGAGCGAGCTAGACGCCCTCATCGCCTACCTGCAGGGGATGGGCCTGGAAATGAAGAGCGCCAGGTAAGCGCATGGACATCAACGATCTGCGGTCCATCGTCACCGTCGTTTCCCTGCTGACCTTCCTCGGGATCGTCTGGTGGGCGTACGGCGTCAAGGGCAACAAGAAGCGCTTCGAAGAAGCAGCGATGCTGCCATTCACCGATGAGGAAGCGGATCGGGCCGAACTTGGCCAGGATCGCAACGGACAAAGGAAAGCATCATGAACGATTTTGTGAATCAGTTTTGGAACTGGTATGTCATTCTGCTCGTACTGGGGAGCATCATTGCCTGCGCCGTGCTGCTTTGGGTGCAGAGTACACCGCCACCGGCGAAGCTCGACACGACCGGTCACGTCTGGGACGAGAACCTCGAGGAGTACAACCACCCGCTGCCGAAGTGGTGGATGTGGCTGTTCTACATCACGGTGGTCTTCGCTCTGGTCTACAGCGCACTCTATCCGACGCTGGGCAGCTTCCCGGGGATTCTTGGTTGGTCGTCGGTCGGACAGTTGGAGAAGGAGAAAGCCAGGGTCGCCGAGCAGACCAGACCGCTCTACACGAAGTACATGCAGACGGATCTCAGGGCGCTGGCGGGCGACAACGTCGCGATGGAGACGGGCAAGCGGCTGTACCTGACCTATTGCGTCCAGTGTCACGGTGCGGATGCCAAGGGATCGAAGGGCTTCCCGAATCTGACGGACGCTGACTGGCAGTGGGGCGGTGAACCTGCCCAGATCGTCGAGACGATCGCCATCGGGCGCAACGGCGTGATGCCGCCGCATACCCAGCTTGGCGCCGAGACGATCAAGGACCTGGCGAACTACGTCCGTTCGCTGTCGGGTCTGCCCGCCGATTCGGTGCGTGCCGGCAAGGGACAGGAGGCGTTCAACAGTGCGGGCTGCGCGGGCTGCCACGGCCCCGATGCCAAGGGCATGCAGGCCCTCGGCGCACCCAACCTGACTGACAAGGTCTGGCTGTATGGCAGTTCCGAGGCGACGATCATCGAGACCATCACCAAGGGCCGCAACAACCAGATGCCGGCGTGGAAGGAGTTTCTCGGTGACGAGAAGGTACATGTCCTGGCAGCCTACGTCCTTAGCCTCGGCCCGGCCGCAGGCGGCAAGTAATCGTCCCTCACGAACGGAGCGGGTCGCCCGCTCCGTTGTTCTCCCCGTGCCGGGGCCACACGCCAGATGCAGCGGCGGGGAACCTTCCCGATGCGCCTCGTTGACCACAACTGCCTCGGCGAGCGCAGCCCGCGTTCGCCATTTGCGGGGCGATTGCGGGGACCGGCCGGCGGCGCGCGTTGCCCGCGCCGCCGGCTGGTTCACGATGCAGCCGCGGCTGATTCAGATCAAGTTCGCTCTCGAGCCAGAAGCTAATATTAGATTTTGGTGTAATTCTCAAATGGATCGGAGCTGAGATCATGGACCAGGCGGTCGCGAGCAAGGCCAAGGCAATTCCCATCAACGTGGACGGGCTGTACGAGAAGCACCGGACCGTCTATGCGCGCAGCACCACGGGCCTGTTCAACAACTGGCGCTGGGCGATGGTCTTCCTGACGCAGGCGCTGTTCTACGGGCTTTGCTGGCTCGATTGGGGTGGCCGACAGGCGGTGCTGTTCCACATCGAGGAGCGTCGTTTCTACATCTTCGGCATGGTCTTCTGGCCGCAGGATGTGATCTACCTGGCGGTCCTGCTGGTCATCTCCGCTTATGGACTGTTTCTCGTCACCGCCGTCGGCGGTCGCCTCTTCTGCGGCTACGCCTGCCCGCAGACAGTGTATACGGAGATCCTGATGTGGATCGAGCGCAGGATCGAGGGCGAGCGGCCGGCACGAATGAAGCTCGACGCGCAGCCGATGAACGCGCGCAAGTTCCGCCTCAAGTTCGTCAAGCACGCCCTGTGGCTGCTCGTCGCACTGTGGACCGGCATCACCTTCGTCGGCTACTTCACGCCGATCAAGGAGTTGCTGCCCGCCATCGCATCCTTCGCCCTCGGGCCGTGGGAGGCTTTCTGGATCTTCTTCTATGCCGCCTTCCTCTACATGATGGCCGGCTTCCTGCGTGAGCAGGTCTGCAAGTACATGTGCCCGTATGCGCGCTTCCAGGGCGTGATGTTCGACCCCGACACGCTGATCATCAGCTACGACCCCGAGCGCGGGGAGCCGCGGGGTGCGCGCCGCAAGGCTGCGGCGGCGAAATCGGCACCGCTTGGCGACTGCGTGGACTGCAGCATCTGCGTGCAGGTATGTCCGACCGGTATCGACATCCGCAACGGACTGCAGCTCGAGTGCATCGCCTGCGCCGCCTGCATCGATGCCTGTGATCAGGTGATGGACAAGGTGGGCTCGCCGCGCGGCCTGATCCGCTACTCGACCGAAAACGCCTTGGCGCAGCATTATTCACCGCGGCAGATGGCGGCGCACCTGCTGCGGCCACGCACCCTGCTGTACACGAGCATCCTGCTGGCAATCATCCTGGCGACCGTATGGAGTCTGGCGCATCGGGTGCCGCTGAAGGTTGACGTGCTGCGCGACCGTTCGACGCTGTCGCGCGAGGCGGACGACGGGCGCATAGAGAACGTGTTCAGCCTGCACATTTCGAACACCGGCGAATCCGCGCACCGTTTCGTCGTCAGTGTCAGCGGGCTGGAGGGGGTCGAAATCGTCGGCGACCGCAGCGTCGAGGTGCCCGCAGCGTCGTCGAAGACCTTCCTGCTGGCGGCGCGCGTGGACCCGGGCGTCGGCAAGAAGGGTTCGAACGTTGTCCACTTCGACATTCGCGCCGAGAACGATCCTGAGATCGCCGTGCGCGAGAAGACGAGTTTCTACCTGCCATGAGCAAGCCTGCCCACTTGCCGGCAACGCCGTGGTATCGGGAACCCTGGCCATGGCTGCTGATGCTCGGACCGTTGATCGTCGTCGTTGCGGGTCTGGTCACTGCCTACCTGGCAGTGGTCAGCAACGATGGCCTGGTCGTCGATGACTACTACAAGGAGGGGCTGGGGATCAATCAGCGAACGGCGCGTGATCAGCGCGCCGCCGACCTCGGGATCGTCGCCGAGTTGGTCCTCGGTGGCAACGGTGAGCGGATTCGCGCCCTTCTGCAGGCCAATGAGGGCGTCCGCCTCCCCGAGTCGCTGATCATGCGCGTCGCGCATCCGACGCGTCCGGGGTTCGACCAGAAGCTGTTGCTGCGCTCCGAGGGCGGGTCGGTCTACGGTGGCACACTGCGGCCGCTGCAGGGGCGGTGGCACATCATCCTCGAAGACGAGGGGCAGGAGTGGCGTCTGATCGGTGACTGGGTCGCGGAGCCCGAGGGGGTGTTGAAATTGTGGGCTCGGCGCCCGCCGAAGCCCGTGGTGCAAGGCAAATGAGAGAGGAACTTGGAGATGGCTTGGGATCTGCTGTTGTCGACGGATTATGGTCTGTTCAGTCTGTTCGTCATCGTCTTCGTGATCGGCATGGGAGTCTGGTTCGCGCGCTTTTTCAGCACGAAGATGCGTGAGGACCAAGCGCGGTTCGGCAAGTAGAGGGGCACGCTGCGGCGATCGACGCCGCTTGGCGGGGTGCCGGGTCGAGACGTACACGCGGCTGGCAACGCGGGTCTGCCGCGACTTGTCGCCGCCGTCTGCCGGCGGCGCCGCACCGAAACCGCGACCAGCGGCGGGCCGCCGGCAACGCCAGCGGCTGCGGGCCGAGCGGCAGCGGCCCGCACACCGTGGCTGCGGGGGCGCCGACGTGAGTACGGCTCTGCGAGCTGGCGCGATGAGTCATGGCTGAATCGTCGCGCCGGCGGCTCCTGCTGGCGCTGCTGGCTTCGCTCCTGGCGCACGCAGGCCTGCTGACGCCGGCCCATCATCTACCGCAGCGGCCGCTCGTGACGGCAGCCGGTCCGGTCGTCGCCAAGCTCGTTGACCGGCCGTCTGTGTCTACCGAAGTTGCTGCAGAAATTGGGGCCGGGCCGGATTTTCCGGCATCCGGCCCGGGAGCGCGCGAGCCGTCCATGGCAGCCACGCCTGCAGCGCCGCGCACGCCGGCAACCCGAGCAGTGCGCGCGCAGTCAGCCTCGTCGTCGCGCGATCCTCGGCTGGCACAGCCTGGGCCGGCACGATCGGTGCCTGCCGGCGCCTTGCCGGCAGGCAGTGCGACGACGACCGTGGAGGGCGGATCGGCGGCGCGCGAAGTGGTCGCGGCAGACTCCGGTTCGCGGGCGGCGACTCCGGACCCGGCGATCAGTGCCGATGATCTGCGGCAGTATCGGGTCAATCTGGCGATTGCCTCGCGCCGCTTCAAGCGCTACCCTGCGCTGGCGCGCGAGCGCGGCTGGGAGGGGCGTGTCGAGGTGGCGGTCAGTGTCAGCGCTTGGCAGTCACGTCCACAATTGTCGCTAGTTCGTTCGAGCGGGCACGCCGCTCTCGATCAGCAGGCGGTGGCGATGCTCGAGCAGGCTTCTGCGGACACGGCTCTGCCTGCGGGGCTCAAGGGGCGCGACTTCCGCATCCTGTTGCCGATCGAGTTCACGCTGGACGATACCCGCTAGGCTTGCTTGCCGCGGCGTTCGATGCAGTCCTCGTGCAGCCCGAATCGGCCCCTGCGCCGATCCGCAAAGTACGCCTGCAGGCACAGGGCGACAGTCTGGAAGGCAAGCGATTGCCAAGGCACGCAGTCCTCGGCAAACAGTTGCGTCTCGAGTGTCTCGAGGCCGGCGGCGAAGCCGATGTCGAGCAGGCGGGCGCGATAGAAGAGGTGCACCTGGTTGATGTGCGGCACATTGACGAGCGAGAAAAGTTGCTCGATCTCGACCCGTGCACAGGCTTCCTCAAGCGTTTCCCGGATCGCCGCCTGCGCCGTTGACTCGCCGTTCTCCATGAACCCGGCTGGCAGGGTCCACAGTCCGTAACGTGGCTCGATCGAGCGCCGGCAGAGCAGGATCCGGTCGTGCCACTCGGCGATGCAGCCGACCACCAGTTTCGGATTCTGGTAATGAATCGTTCCGCATTGCGGGCAGACGTGCCGCGGCAGGCTGTCACCCGCCGGGATCGCCAATTCGACCGTTGCGCCACATGCGCTGCAAAATTTCATTCCCCTGCTTGCCTCGGGAGCTGACTGCGGACGCGGCAAGTGTAAACCATTTGTCCGTCAGGGGGCGGGGCAGGGTCTTCTGCCGCTGCGGCCTGGAGACAGCCCGAACGCGGCCGGAACGCCGCGGTCCTGCCCGAACTTAAGGACGATTGGCCGATGCCGATGCGGCTCAATGTGGCTACAATGCGCGATCATGGTCGGGTTCGAGCAGCCAGGCCGTATGGGCGCGCCATGAAAGGGGGGCGGATGTTTCTGATTGTTGGCTATGTCATCATTCTGGCTTCGGCGCTGGGAACCTATGCGGTTCACGGTAGCCTGGCCGCATTGTGGGTTCCACTCGAGTATGTGGCGATCGTCGGCCTGACGATTGGCGGCTTCGTTGCATCCAACGACATCAAGATCATCAAGGCGACGATCGGTGCGCTACCGAGCCTGTTCAAGGGCTCGCGCTATTCCCGCGTGCTCTACATTGACCTGCTGGCGATGCTCTTCGAGGTGCTGGCGAAGGTCCGCAAGGAGGGGCTGATGTCGATCGAGAGCGATGTCGAGAATCCGGAGGCAAGCCCGATCTTCAGCAAGTACCCGGCGCTGGCCGGCGACCACCATGTGATCGAATTCATTACGGATTATCTGCGGATGATGGTCGGCGGCAACCTCAACGCAATCGAGATCGAGAGCCTGATGGACATCGAGATCGAAACGCACCACCACGAGGTCGAGACCCCTGGTCACGTGATGTCGAAGGTGGGCGATGCGGTGCCCGCCTTCGGTATCGTCGTCGCCGTGATGGGGGTGGTCAACGTCATGGGGTCGGTGGGCGAGCCGCCAGCCGTCCTCGGGAAGATGATCGGCGGTGCGCTGGTCGGAACCTTCCTCGGCATCCTCATCGCCTACGGCTTCGTTTCGCCGGTCGCCAGCCTGCTCGAGCAGAAGGCGCGCGAGGGCTCGAAGATCTACCAGGTGATCAAGGTCGTCCTGCTGGCGTCGATGTCGGGTTATGCGCCGCAGGTGGCCGTCGAGTTCGGACGCAAGGCCCTGGCCGCCGATGTCCGCCCGAGTTTCCGCGAGCTGGAAGAGGAACTCAAGAACCGCAAGGGCAAGTAAGCCCTGCTCTGGCGACCGATTGGGGAGAATGAATGAGCGATGATCTGCGCCCGATAGTCGTCAAGCGCATCAGGAAGGTTGCCGGCGGCCACCATGGCGGTGCCTGGAAGATTGCCTATGCCGACTTCGTGACGGCGATGATGGCCTTTTTCCTCCTGATGTGGCTGCTGGGATCGACCGCCAGCGGCGATCTCAAGGGCATTGCCGACTACTTCCAGAACCCGCTCAAGATCGCGTCGCAGGGCGGGTCGGGAACGGGCGACAGTTCGAGCGTGCTCAAGGGTGGCGGCAAGGATCTGACGCGCACGGCGGGCCAGGTCAAGGGTGGTGACATCGACGCCAAGAATAGGACCGTCAACCTGAAGGAAACCAACGCCGAGCAGGTGCGCAGGGAATTCGAGGAGCGCGAGAAACTGATGCTCGGCGAACTGAAGCAGAACATCGAGAAACTGATCGAAAGCAACCCCGCGCTCCGGCAGTTCAAGAACCAGCTGTTGGTGGACGTGACCAGCGAGGGGCTGCGCATTCAGATCGTCGACGAGCAGAACCGGCCGATGTTCGATACCAGCAGCGCCGAGCTGAAGCCCCATACACGGGTGATCCTGCGCGAGATCGGCAAGGCGCTGAACGCAGTGCCCAACAAGCTGAGCCTTTCCGGCCATACCGACGCGGCGCAGTTTGGCGGTGGCGACAAGGGGTTCTCGAACTGGGAGCTGTCCGCGAACCGGGCGAACGCGTCGCGGCGCGAACTGATCGCCGGCGGCATGGACGAGCACAAGGTCCTGCGGGTCGTCGGTCTGGCGTCGACGGTCCTCTTCGATCGCAACGACCCGCTGAGTTCGATCAATCGCCGCATCAGCATCGTCGTGCTGAACCGGAAGGCGGAAGAGGCGTTGCTGCAGGAAGACGGCAAGGTGGACGCGGTTGAAGTCGGGGCACAGGGACTGGATCCGGCTGCCGTCGCCGCGCCGGCGGCTCCGGGGAAATGAGCCTCGCGCAGAAGCCTACCCGCCAGCTGCGGCGCATGACCTCGCGAGGGCGATCGCTGAGTGACTGCCGAGACGACTCGCCGAGGCAGCAAAGGCCTCGCGCTCTCGCCGTACCGGAGCCTCAGCCCTGCGGGACGGTTTCGATGAACGCCGGGCGCAGCATGAGCTTCTCATACAGGCGAGCGAGATTGGGGTGCTTGCCACGCCAGTCGATCTCCGGAAAGCGGAAAACGAGGTAGCCGAGCGCACAGCCACTGGCGACGTCGGCGAGCGAGAAGTGCGTGCCCATGCACCAGCTACTGTCGCCAAGCTCGCTCGACATGTAGCCGAGACTGCTGATGATCTTGGCCTGCTGGCGAGCGATCCAGTCCGGGCTCTGCTGGGCTGCCTGGCGCTTCCTCTCGAGAAAGATCAGAGCCGCGGCGTCACAGATCCCGTCGGCGAGCGCCTCCCAGCGCTTCACCTCGGAACGTTCGCGGTTTGGCGCGGGCATCAGCTTGTTGTTGGGCGCGGAGTTGTCGAGGTACTCGACGATGACTCGCGAATCAAACAGCGCGGTGTTGTCGTCGAGGACCAGCACCGGGATTTTGCCCAGCGGATTGACGTTGGTCACCTCGTTTTCCGGCGCCCATGGCGAGTCGATCTCGAAGTCGTAATCGATCTTCTTCTCGGCCAGGACGACCCGCGTCTTGCGGACGTACGGACTGGTTAGTGATCCGATGAGCTTCATCTGATTCCCGATGGTAGAAAACTGCGCGCGATTATAGCATTGGGCACGCATCCCGGTATCGGCTGCAGGTCTGGGACGGGTAGAATACGGGGCCGTGCCATCGACCCTTCAAGGACCACCCTGCATGCTGCCTTCACCGCTCACTGCGCTTTCTCCTCTCGACGGCCGCTACGCCGGCAAGCTGGATCCGCTGCGCCCGCAGTTTTCGGAATGCGGGCTCATCAGGCGCCGCCTGCAGGTCGAGGTGGCTTGGCTGCAGGCGCTCGCTGCCGATCCGCATCTGCGCGAGGTACCGCCCTTCTCGGCCGCTACGCTGTGCCGGCTCGATGCCCTGGTGGCCGACTTCGGTCCCGCTGCGGCGGCTGAGGTCAAGGAGATCGAGGCGGTCACCAATCACGACGTCAAGGCACTGGAGTACTGGATCCGCAAGCGACTGGCGGACGACGCCGAGGTCATGCGCGTCGCCGGGTTCATCCATTTTGCCTGCACGTCGGAGGACATCAACAACCTGGCGCATGCGCTGATGTTGCAGGGCGCGCGAGCCGACACCATGCTGCCGATGCTGGACGGCATCGTCGAGCGTCTACGGGAACTGGCGCATGCGTTTGCCGATCTGCCGATGATGTCGCGTACGCATGGGCAACCGGCTACCCCGACGACGCTCGGCAAGGAAATGGCGAACGTCGCCTTTCGTCTGCGGCGCGCGCGCTCGGCGATCGCCGGCGTCCGTCTGCTGGGCAAGATGAATGGTGCGGTCGGCAACTACAACGCGCATCTGGCTGCGTACCCGGACCACGACTGGGAGAGCTTTGCCCGCCGCTTCGTCGAATCGCTCGGGCTCGAGTTCAATCCCTACACCATCCAGATCGAACCGCATGACTCGATGGCGGAACTGTTCGATGCCTTCGCGCGTGCCAACCTGATCCTCATCGATCTCAACCGCGACATCTGGGGCTACATCTCGCTGGGTTTCTTCCGACAAAAGCTCAAGGTCGGCGAGATCGGTTCGTCAACGATGCCACACAAGGTCAACCCGATCGACTTCGAGAATTCGGAGGGCAACCTCGGCCTGGCGAATGCGCTCCTGCGCCATCTCGCAGACAAGTTGCCGATCTCACGCTGGCAACGCGACCTCAGCGATTCGACGGTCCTGCGCAACATGGGCGTGGCGCTCGGGTACACGCTGCTCGCCTACGACTCGCTGCTGCGCGGCCTGGGCAAGCTGGAAGCCGATGGCGAACGCATGCAAGCGGATCTCGATGCCAATTGGGAACTGCTGGCCGAACCGATACAGACCGTCATGCGGCGCCATGGCGTCGCGAATCCCTATGAGAAACTGAAGGAGCTGACGCGTGGCAAGCGGGTTTCACGCGCCGAGATGCGCTCTTTCGTCGAATCGCTGGGGCTGCCCGAGGCGGTCACGGCCGAACTGATGAGCATGACGCCGTGGACCTACACCGGTCTGGCGGCTGAGCTCGCGAGGAGAATCTGATGGGTGCCGATCAGCGTTTGCCGGCGACGGCGGACCCGAGTGGCGAACCGGCACCGGCGATGATCGCCTGCCCGAGTTGCTCGCAGCTGGTGCCCGTTGGCTCGCCGTATTGCCCGTACTGCTGCGGTGCGGACGGCCGGCGTGGCGCGCTGATGCGCGGCGCCATGCTGGGCTGGCTGTTCGGTTTCCTGACCGGCGGGCTGGCGAGCGCCGCCTGGTCGTCGTACGTCGGCCCCGAGCAGACGACCTGGACACCGGTGCTGATGACGACCTTCGGCTGTGCCGCAGCGGGGGTCATCATCGGCATGATCGTCAACTGGCGACGGTAAACCGTGCCCACCTTTGCCGAGAATCTGCGCAAGTTGCCGGGGATATCGCATCTGCAGGCGATCCGCCTGCTGGATGCGGCGGGCGAGTTGGCCGCGAGCATCGAGAACCGGGCGGGAAGTCAGGGTGCGCTGGCGGTCTACAATCACCTGGCGCAGACCTATGGCGCGATCACTCCCGAGGCGGCGGCCAAGGGCCTGGAACTCTTTGCCGAACACGTCGATGAGGCGCGGGCCAATCCCGGCAGGCATCCCAACATCGATCGTCTGCTTCTGCTCGTCAGCGAGCAGCGGACCCTGCGTACGAAGCACGTCTTCGCGCTCTGAATCATCTCGGCGGGCCGTTCGGGCTGTCCACGTGACTGCGGTTACAGACCCGATGCCGCGCAATGTGGCACAATCCCCCGCGGCTGGCGACGTCCGCCTGCCGCGGCCGACCGCCGGGGATGTTTCGCTGTGGCGAGGGTCTCGCCCAGCGGCAGCGTGGCGATCGACCGGGCCAGTACATGGGAGCAACGCTTTCCGGGGCTTCCCGTAAGCTTTCTTATCAACCATAGCGGAGAGAAGGAATGAAGAAAGTTGTCGTAGCGCTCTTGCTGACCACCTGTGCCGGGGCTGTCTTCGCGCAGCAGGCACTGAAACCGGAAGAGATGATCAAGTACCGAAAGGCCGGTTACAGCTTCATGGCGTGGAACATGGGCAAGATCAAGGCCAATCTCGAGGGCACCTACAACAAGGAGCAGGTGGTTGCTGCCGCCAATGTGGTGGCCGCGACGGCCAATTCCGGCATGGGGGCACTGTTTGGAGCGGGTACCGACAAGGACGCCGGCAGCGAGAAGACGCGCGTCAAGCCGGAGTTCTTCAAGGAACAGGACAAGGTCAAGGAACTGGCGATGGCGTACATCAAGGAAGCCAACGAGTTGCAGAAGGTGGCTGCCACGGGCGACGCGGCGGCGGTGAAGGTGCAGTTCGGCAAGACCGGCGAGAGCTGCAAGGCCTGCCACGACAAGTACCGCAAGGATTGATTGCTGTCCGCGCGTCGCCGTCGGTCGCCCAGTCGCGGCCGGCAGCGCGCGTTCCGTCTGCCGCCCGCCGCCTACCAGGCGGGGGCAGAGACTGGTGCTGCGGCTGGCGGCGGCAGCCACGCGCCGCTGCCGGCGTAGACGGCGGCGACGGCAAACGCCAGCGCGACGATGAACGCCAGCGGACCGCCACCCGTTGCCGGCGGCCCTTGGTCGTCGGCGACCTCCTTCCAGCCGGTCAGCATCGCTCCGACCAGGTTCTCCTTCTTGACGTGCGCATAGAAGGCGATCGCCGCCAGGTGCAGCATCACCAGCAGCAGCAGCAGGTTGACCGACAGCTTGTGCCAGCCGGTGAGGCGCTCGCTGAGTCCGCTGCTGACCAGGGCATACAGCGGGCCGCGGAAGGCGATGTCGTCATTGGCGAAGAGACCGCTGCCGACCTGGAAGGCAAGGAGCCCGAGCAGGCCGTAAACGGAGAGCGCGCCGAGCGGATTGTGTCCGAGTCCGCGCCACTGGCCGCGCAGGTAGGTGACGACCGCGGCGGGTGTCGGCAGGAAGGTGAGAAAACGGGCGTAGGTCGAGCCGATCACTCCCCACAGCAGGCGAAAGCTCAACAGCCCGAGGATGGCGAGACCGAAGCGGCCGTGCCAGACCATCGCGTTGCCGCCGATCTTGCCGCTGACGAAGGAGGCAACTACGAGCAGCACCAGAGCCCAGTGGAAGACCCGGGTGGGCAGATCCCAGAGGCGGATGCGCTGCGTGCTCATGTCTAGTCCTCGTGCCGTACCAGAAGCGGTTCCGGATATGCCTGTCAGACGACTGCACCTTCCTCGTTGGCGCCTTCGATCTGCCGTTTTGGCGTGACGAACTGTTCGCGCGACACCCCAAGCCACATCACCAGCGGGCTGGCGACGAGGACGGACGAGTAGATGCCGAAGCAGATGCCGATGGTCAGGGCCAGCGAGAAATAGTAGAGCGTCTCGCCACCGAAGATGAGCATCGACAGGACCATCATCTGCGTCGAACCATGCGTGATGATGGTGCGCGAAATCGTGCTGGTGATCGCGTGATCGAGCACCTGCGGGGTCGTCAGGCCGCGCGTCTTCTTGAAGGTCTCGCGCACGCGGTCGAAGACGACCACCGACTCGTTGACCGAATAGCCGAGGACGGCCAGCACGGCGGCCAGGACGGAGAGGGAGAACTCCCACTGGAAGAAAGCGAAAAAGCCAAGGATGATGATCACATCGTGCAGGTTGGCGATGATCGCCGAGACCGAGAAACGCCACTCGAAGCGGAAGGCGAGATAGAGCACGATGCCGACGATCACCAGCAGCAGCGCCAGCGCACCGTTTTCCGCCAGTTCCCTGCCCACCTGCGGGCCAACGAACTCGACCCGCCGCAGGCTGGCACCAGGGGCGTCGGCAGTCAGGGCCTGCATCACCGATTCGCCGATCCGGGCGGTGTTCTGCTCCGCCTTGAGTGGCAGGCGGATCAGGACATCGCGGCTGGAGCCGAAGTTCTGTACCGAGAAGTCGCTGTAGCCGGCCTTGCCGAGCCCCTCGCGAACCTTCTCGAGATCCGCCGCCTGCGCGTAGTTGATCTCGATCAGCGTGCCGCCGGTGAACTCGACCGACAGGTGCAGTCCGCGACTGAAAAGGAAGAAGACCGCCAGCAGAAACGTCAGCAGCGAGATGACGTTGAACGCGACCGCATGGCGCATGAACGGGATGTCTCTTCTGATGCGGAAGAATTCCATCTTTCCGTTTCCTTATCTGGCTGTCGCGGCGCCGGTATCGGTCGGCTTCCAGACCTGGCCGATGGCCAGCGACTCGAGCTTGCGGCGGCGGCCGTAAATCAGGTTGATCATCGCGCGCGAGACGACAACGGCGGAAAACAGCGAGGTCAGGATGCCGAGACAGTGCACGACGGCGAAGCCGCGAACCGGTCCGGAACCGAAGATCAGCAGAGCGACGCCGGCGATCAGGGTAGTGATGTTGGAGTCGAGGATGGTGCCGAACGCCCGCTCGTAACCGGAGTGAATCGCCGCCTGGGGTGTCGAGCCATTGCGCAGTTCCTCGCGGATGCGCTCGTTGATCAGGACGTTGGCGTCGATCGCCATGCCCAGCGTCAGCGCGATGGCGGCGATTCCCGGCAGCGTCAGGGTGGCCTGCAGCAGCGAGAGGAGGGCGACGAGAAAGAGCAGGTTGGCCGCCAACGCGAGGACCGACACCAGTCCGAAGAGCATGTAGTAGGAGATCATGAAGACGGCGATCGCGGCGAAGCCCCACATCGTCGAATGGAAGCCCTTGCTGATGTTTTCGGCGCCGAGGCTGGGGCCGATGGTCCGTTCCTCGATGATCTCCATCGGTGCAGCGAGTGATCCTGCGCGCAGCAGCAGGGCCGTGTCGTTGGCCTCGACGGTGCTCATGCGGCCAGAAATCTGGACACGTCCGCCGGCGATCTCGGCCCGGATCACCGGTGCCGTGATCACTTCCCCTTTGCCCTTCTCGATGAGCACGATCGCCATGCGCTTGCCGACGTTGTCGCGCGTGACGTCCTTGAAGATGCGCGCGCCGGCGGAGTCGAGCGTCAGGTGCACCGCCGGCTCGGTCGTCTGATTGTCGAATCCGGGCTGTGCGTCGGTCAGCCGGTCACCGGTCAGCACGACCTGCTTCTTCACCAGCAGCGGCATGCCGCCACGTTCGACGTAGAGCTCGGTGCCGAAGGGCACCTGCCCGGCGAGGGCGGCGTCGATCGCGCCCGGCGTCTCCTCGACCATGCGGATTTCCAGCGTCGCCGTGCGGCCGAGAATGTCCTTCGCCTTGGCCGTGTCCTGGACTCCCGGCAACTGGACGACGATCCGGTCGGCCCCCTGCTGCGCGATCACCGGTTCGGCGACGCCGAGCTCGTTGATCCGGTTGTGCAGCGTCGTCATGTTCTGCTTGATCGCGAATTCCTGGATCCGCTTGATCGCTTCCGGCCTCAGCGTACCGACCAGACGCAGATCGTCGCCTTCGCCCTGGTCGGCGAGGAGCAGTTCGGACTGGTTGTCCTCGATGGCGATGCGCGCCTTGTTGCGCGTCTCGCCGTCGCGGAAGCGGATCACCATCCGCTCGCCTTCGCGACTGATGCCCGCATGGCGGATGTTCTTGTCGCGCAGGAGGCTGCGCAGGTCACCGCCGAGGGCATCGAGGCGCTTGGTGACGGCGCCCTTCATGTCCACCTGCAGCAGGAAGTGCACGCCGCCGCGCAGGTCGAGGCCGAGATACATCGGCAGCGCGCGCAGTCGGGTCAGCCACTGCGGCGAACTCGACAGCAGGTTGAGTGCGACGACGTACTGCGGGTCAGACGGGTCCGGGTTGAACTGCCTTTCCAGTACGTCCTTCGCCTGCAGTTGCTGGTCGGTCGTTGCCAGCCGCACCTTGACGCCGTTGCTGTCGAGGAAGATGCCGCTGTCGGCGATGGCGGCGGCTTGCAAGGCGCTGGCGACACGCTCACGGGCCCGGTCGTCGATCTTGATCGTCGCCTTGGCGCTGGAAACCTGCACGGCCGGCGATTCGCCGAAAAAGTTCGGCAGTGTGTAGATCAGGCCGAAGAGCAGTGCGAGGCCGACGATGACGTACTTCCAGAGCGGATAACGATTCATGAATGCTTGCCGTCAGTTGTGTGCGCCGGCTGCCCGCAGGGCAGGCAACGGGCGGGCTGGTTAGAGCGCCTTCAGCGAGCCCTTGGGCAGAACCAACTGCACGGCCGGCTTCTGTACCTGGATCTCGACGCCTTCGGCCACTTCGAGACTGACGAACTGCTCGCCGACCTTGGTGATGCGGCCGGCGATGCCACCACCGGCGATGACTTCATCGCCCTTGGCGAGTGCTTCGACCAGCGCCTTGTGTTCCTTGGCGCGTTTCATTTGTGGCCGGATCATCAGGAAATAGAGGACGACGAACATCAGAATGATCGGCAGCAACTGCATGAAGCCGCCGGTCGGGTCGGAAGAGGCAGCCTGTTGGGCATGGGCGGTGCTGATCAGCACATCGTTCTCCTGTCAAGACAGAGGCGTTGGAATTGAGCCGGCGATTGTACCACTAGCCTTCGCCGTGCTGCGCACGCGCCAGATGGAAAGACGCCATCATGGTCTGCAGCGTGCCGGAGCCGATCGCCTGCCGCAGGTCGCGCATCAGGTCCTGATAGTAGTGGAGGTTGTGCATCGTCGCCAGTTGCGCGCCCAGGATCTCGCCGCTGCGGTTGAGGTGATGCAGATAGGCGCGCGAGAAATTCTGGCAGGTGTAGCAGGTGCAGCTCGCGTCGACGGGCCGCAGGTCGTTGCGGTGGCGCGCGTTGCGGATGCGGACGTCGCCGTGGCGGGTGAACAGGTGACCGTTGCGCGCGTTGCGTGTCGGCAACACGCAGTCGAACATGTCGATCCCCGCCGCGACGGCAGCGACGAGGTCCTCCGGCGTGCCGACGCCCATCAGATAGCGCGGCTGCTGCAGCGGCAGCCGTGGTGCGGTGTGCGCGAGGATGCGCGCCATGTCGTCCTTCGGCTCGCCGACCGAGAGACCGCCGATGGCGAAGCCGTCGAAGCCGATTTCCAGCAGCCCGGCGAGTGATTCGTCGCGCAGGTCTTCGTGCATGCCACCCTGGACGATACCGAACAGGGCGTTGCGGTTCTGCAGCCGGTCGTGAGTCGCGCGCGAGCGGCTGGCCCAGCGCAGCGACAGGCGCATCGAGCTGGCAGCCTCGGCGCGGCTGGCAGGGTACGGCGTGCATTCGTCGAGGATCATGACGATGTCCGAGTCGAGCACGTGCTGGATGCGCATCGATTCCTCGGGCGTCAGGAAGAGGCGGTCGCCGTTGACCGGCGACTGGAAGCGCACGCCCTCCTCGGTGATGCGGCGCAGGGCGCCGAGCGAGAACACCTGAAAGCCGCCCGAGTCGGTGAGGATCGGCCGTTCCCAGGACATGAACCGGTGCAGTCCGGAATGCGCCGCGATCACTTCGAGGCCCGGACGCAGCCAGAGATGGAAGGTGTTGCCGAGACAGATCTGGCTGCCGGTGGCCAGCAGGTCACGCGGGCTCATCGCCTTCACCGTGCCATAGGTGCCTACCGGCATGAAGGCGGGTGTGTCGACGGTGCCGTGGCGGAGGTGGAGACGACCGCGGCGTGCTGCGCCGTCGCTGGCAAGGAGCTCGAATCTCATTGGCGTTGGAGGTGATCAAGGCCGCACCGCCGGCCAGCATGGCTGCATCACGGTAACGGTCGGCAGCGTCGCCGGCGCCCCGGGGTGCCGGCGGAAACGAAAAGCCCGACCGGCGGTGACCGGTCGGGCGACACGGCCTGCTGCCCGACCAGGCGGGCAGCAGGGCACGCAGTGGCGCCTCAGGCGGGATTGTCGATCGCTGCCTGGGCTGCTGCCAGACGGGCGATCGGCACACGGAACGGCGAGCAGCTGACGTAGTCGAGGCCGACGCGATGGAAGAAATCGACCGAGGCCGGATCACCGCCGTGCTCGCCGCAGACGCCGAGCTTGATTCCCGGGCGGACCGAACGGCCCTTCTCGACCGCCATCCGGACCAGCAGGCCGACTCCCTTCTGGTCGATCGACTGGAAGGGATCGCTCTCGTACATGCCATTCTTGAGGTAGCTCGGCAGGAACTTGCCGGCATCGTCGCGCGAGAAGCCCATGGTCATCTGCGTCAGGTCGTTGGTGCCGAAGGAGAAGAACTCCGCCTGATGGCCGATGCTGTCGGCGATCAGCGCGGCACGCGGCGTCTCGATCATGGTGCCCAGCAGGTAGTCGAGCTTCTCGCCGCGCTCGGCGAAGACGGCTGCCGCCGTTGCCCGGATCACCTTCGCCTGCGCGTTGAATTCACGCACCGTGCCGACCAGCGGAATCATGATTTCCGCCTTGACCTCGATTCCCTTGGCCTTCATGTTGAGGCCGGCCTCGAGGATGGCGCGCGTCTGCATCTCGGTGATTTCCGGGTAGGTGATGCCGAGACGACAACCGCGATGACCCATCATCGGGTTGAACTCGTGCAGATCGTCGACCCGCATCTTGATCACCGCCAGCGGCAAGTTCATCTCGTGCGCCATCACGCGCTGGTTCTCCTCGTCGTGCGGAACGAACTCGTGCAACGGCGGATCGAGCAGACGGATGGTGACCGCCAGACCGTTCATCTCGCGGAACAGGCCCTCGAAGTCGCCGCGCTGCATCGGCAGCAGTTTCGCCAGCGCCTTGCGGCGACCCGTCTCGTCTTCGGCGAGGATCATCTCGCGCACCGCCTTGATGCGGTCGCCCTCGAAGAACATGTGTTCCGTCCGGCACAGCCCGATGCCCTTGGCACCGAAGTTGCGTGCCACCTTGGCATCTTCCGGCGTATCGGCATTGGCACGCACCCCAAGCCGCCGATGGCGGTCGGCCAGTTCCATCAGGGTACCGAAGTCACCGGTCAGCTCGGCTTCCTTGGTCGGCACCTGGCCGAGGAAGACGTCGCCGGTCGAACCGTCGAGTGACAGCCACTCGCCTTCCTTCCAAGTCTCGCCGCCGACCGACATGGTGCGCGCATGGTAGTCGACGTGCACCGCCCCGGCGCCGGAAACACAGCACTTGCCCATGCCGCGTGCGACCACCGCCGCGTGCGAGGTCATGCCGCCGCGGGCGGTGAGGATGCCCTTGGCGACACTCATGCCGCGCAGGTCTTCCGGTGAGGTTTCCTGGCGCACGAGGATGACGGTCTTGCCCTTGCGCACCCAGTCTTCGGCCTCATCGGCAAAGAAGACGATCTGGCCGGTCGCCGCACCGGGCGAAGCCGGCAGGCCATGCGCGATGACGCGCGCCTTGCGGATCGCCTGCGGGTCGAAGACCGGGTGCAGCAGCTCGTTCAGTCGCTCGGGGTTGACCCGGCGCAGCGCTTCCTTCTCGTCGATGATGCCCTGCCGCAGCATTTCCATGGCGATGCGCACCATCGCTGCGCCAGTCCGCTTGCCGTTTCGCGTCTGCAGCATCCACAGGCGGCCCTCCTGGATGGTGAACTCGACGTCCTGCATGTCGGCATAGTGCCGCTCGAGCTTGGTCTCTGCCTGCAGGAGCTGCTGGTAGATGTCCGGCATCAACTCCTCGAGCGATGGGAAGCGCGCCCGCCGTTCGTCTTCGCTGACCATGGCCAGTTGCGCCCAGCGGCGCGAGCCCTCGAGCGTCACCTGTTGCGGCGTCCGGATGCCGGCGACGACGTCCTCGCCCTGGGCATTGATCAGGAACTCGCCGTTGAAGAGGTCCTCGCCGGTGCTCGCGTCGCGAGTGAACGCGACACCGGTGCCGCTGTTGTCGCCGAGGTTTCCGAAGACCATCGCCTGCACGTTGACCGCCGTTCCCCAGGTGTCCGGGATATCGTTCAGTTCGCGGTATACCTTCGCGCGGTCATTGTTCCAGCTCTGGAAGACGGCCATCACCGATCCCCAGAGCTGTTCCCACGGATCGCTCGGGAATTCGCGGCCGACGCGCGCGCGAATCAGCCCCTTGAAGCGCGTCACGAGTTCCTTCAGATCCTCGGTGTCGAGGTCGGTATCGAGCTGGACCCCCTTCTTTTCCTTGACCATGTCGATAACGACTTCGAACGGATCGTGATCCTCTTTCGAAACCGGCTTGAGGCCCATGACGACGTCGCCGTACATCTGGATGAAGCGGCGATACGAGTCCCAGGCAAAGCGCTCATTCTTCGCCTTCCGGGCCAGGCCTTCGACCGCCTCGTCGTTGAGCCCGAGGTTGAGGATGGTGTCCATCATTCCCGGCATCGAGGCGCGCGAGCCCGAACGTACCGACAGCAGAAGCGGGTCCGCCGCATCACCGAACTTCTTGCCCATCTCCTGCTCGACATAGGCGACGCCGGCGCGGACCTCGGCATCGATCAGCTTCAGGACCGCATCCTGACCCTGTTCGGTATATACCGTGCACACCTCGGTGCTGATCGTGAATCCGGGCGGGACGGCGATTCCCAGGCGGCACATCTCAGCCAGGTTGGCGCCCTTGCCGCCGAGCAGATTCTTCATCTTGGCGTCGCCGTCGGTTCGCGCGGAACCGAATACGTATACGTTCTTGCTTGCAGTCGTCATAAAAACCCCACTCGTGAGGAAAGAAGAAAAGGGCACTTCGAACGGCACGTTCGCAGTGCCCCGAGAGTCGGTGATCCGGGCGCCTGCGCCGGATCACGGTGTTGCTGCGCCGCTGCCGATGCTGCCGGTCAGGGGCGCCAAAGCCCGGGCAAGGCGGACGGGACTATATCTCTTCCGCCTCCATCTTGATCGCGCCGCAGGGGCATTCGGCAACGCACATGCCGCAACCCTTGCAGTAGTCGTAATTGAACTCGAAGCGCTTGCCGGGGCCGAGCTTGATCACCGCATTGTCGGGGCAGACGCCATAGCAGTTGTCGCATTCGAAGCAGTTGCCACAAGACAGGCAGCGCCGCGCCTCGAAGAGGGCGTTGCTCTCGTCCAGCCCACCCTGCACCTCTTCGAAGGTCGACTGGCGGCGAATGATGTCGAGCATCGGTCGCACCGTCTTCGGTGCATCGGCGTAATACCAGGTGTTGAGGTTTTCGAAGGTCGCCACCTCATGCTTGGGTGGTGCCACATACTCTTCGCCCCGCAGCCAGGCATCGATGTTCCGCGCCGCCTTCTTGCCGTGACCGATCGCGACCGTGACGTTGCGCTCGGCCGGCACCATGTCGCCGCCGGCAAAGATTCCGGCGTGACCGGTCATCATGTTGGCGTTGACCTGCACCACACCGTCGCTGACCTGGAGTCCGGGCACTCCCTCGAGCAGCCCGAGATCGACATCCTGACCCAGAGCCAGCACCAGCGAGTCGGCCTCGATGGTCTCGTACTCGCCCGTCGGTTGCGGGAAGCCCTTGCTGTCGAGTGCCATCTTCTCGATCGTCAGCGAGGATTCGTGCGCCTGCTTGATCGTCGACAGCCACTTGACCATGATGCCTTCCTGCAGCGCCTCTTCGACTTCGAAGTCGTGCGCCGGCATCTTCTCACGCGTGCGGCGATAGACGATCAGTGGTTCGGCCCCCATGCGCTTGGCCGTGCGGGCAACGTCGATGGCCGTGTTGCCGCCACCATAGACGACTACGCGGCGGCCGAGCAGCGGCTTGTCCTCTCCCTCCATGCTGCGCAGCAACGAGATGGCATCGATGATCTTCGCCGCGTCACCGGCGGGAATCATTGCCCGCTTGCCGATGTGTGCGCCGACCGCGAGGAAGGCCGCGTCGAAGCCACCATCCTGCATCGTCGCGAGGATGTTCTCGACCTTGCTGCCGAGCTTCACAGTGACACCGAGGTCGACGACCCGCTGCATCTCGGCTTCCAGCACGTCGCGCGGCAGGCGGTATTTGGGAATGCCGAAGCGCATCATGCCGCCGAGCAGTGGCCCGGCTTCCTGCACCGTGACCTGGTGGCCGAGGCGGCGCAGGTGGTAGGCGGCCGACATTCCCGATGGTCCGGCGCCGACTATCAGGACGCGCTTGCCCGACTCGCTGGCAGGCGCCGTCAGTTTCCAGCCGCGCTTGAGCGCCTCGTCGCCGAGGAAGCGTTCGACCGAATTGATGCCCACCGGCGCATCGAGCTGGCCGCGGTTGCAGGCGCCCTCGCAGGTGTGATAGCAGACCCGCCCCATGATCGCCGGGAACGGGTTGTCTTTCGTCAGGTGTCGCCAGGCGCTTTCGTAGTCGCCCGATTCGGCGTGGAACAACCAGCCCTGGATGTCCTCGCCGGCCGGGCACTGCTTGTTGCACGGTGGCAGGCGGTCGAGATAGACCGGCCGCGAGGTGCGCCAGGAGCCGGTGCGGTTGGCCAGCGATGAGCCGGGATCCAGTGTGATCGCAAAGGGTTTGTCCATCAGTTCGCCTCCTGGTCGAGCAGTCCGTACTTGCGAATGTTCTTGTCTGCAGCCGCCTGCAGGCGCGCGATCGTCTCCACTGCCGGCTTCTTGCCGAACAGGTGTGCATAGCGCTTCTGCAACTTGAGGTATTCCTCGACGGGTTGCGGCCGGCGGATCTTGAGAACCCCCGTGACCTCGCCATTTTCGGCCTCGAACACCGGGAAGATGCCGGTTTCCTTCGCCAGTCGCGCCAGCTTGATGGTGTCCTGTGACGCCGCGCCCCAGCCGAGCGGGCAGGGCACGAGAATGTGGATGTAGCGGGCGCCACGCAGACCCATCGCCTTGGTGACCTTGTACTCGAGGTCGCGCAGGTCGGCGACGGTCGCCGTTGCGACGTAGGGGATCTCGTGTGCCATGGCGATCGCCGGCACGAACTTGCCTTGGCCGAAATTGTTGCCCGGCTCCGGCCCGACCGGCATGGTGGTCGCCGTGCGGGCTGCCGGTGGCGTCGCCGAACTGCGCTGGACGCCGGTGTTCATGTAGCCGCCGTTGTCGTAGCAGATGTAGAGCACATCGTCGTTGCGCTCGAACATCCCGGACAGACAGCCGAAACCGATGTCGGTCGTGCCGCCGTCACCGCCCTGGGCGACGACGCGGACGTCATCCATCTGGCCCTTCTGCCGCTTGACCTTGATCGCCGCGGCGATGCCGGTACCGATTGCCGCCGTGTTGCCGAACAGCGAGTGAATCCACGGGATTTGCCAGGAGGTTTCCGGGTAAGGGGTCGAGAAGACCTCGAGGCAGCCGGTGGCGTTGGCAGCGATCAGGCGTCCGCGGGCGGCATTCATCGCCGCATCGATCGCGTAGCGGGCGCCAAGCGCCTCGCCGCAGCCCTGACAGGCGCGGTGTCCCGAGTTGAGTGAATTGGTGCGCTCGACGTTGGCCTGGACGCTGCGCTCCTCGGCGGAGAGCAGGCGGTTGCCGACCGTGAAGGTGCCGGTCTGGTAGAAATGAACGGGTTGGAAGCTCATGATCGTTCTCCTCAGCCGATGCGGGCGGCAACGACGCCGATATCGCGCAGCATGCTCTCGGCTGCCGGACCCGAACGGCGCGTGGTGCGCTCACGTTCGAGCTGCTTGTTGACGACCTTCCAGTCGAGATCGAGGAACGTGAGGTGGCCGAGCTCGCCACTGATCGCCTTGCTGAACAGTCCGCGCAGCGACTTGCGCGTGATGGCGCGGCCGCCGAGTCCGGCGACCACGGTATGGCCGTGCAACTGCAACCCGGACATCGCCATGCGCACGTCGGTCGACAGAATGCCGCCGATGCCGACCGCCAGGCTCTTCTCGAGGACCACCACACGCTGCGCGTTCTGCAGCGCGGCACGGACGTTGTCGAGCGGGAACGGACGGTACGAGGTGATGCCGAGGACGCCGATCCGCTGGCCCTCCTGGCGCATCTCGTCGACGGTGTCCTTGATCGTGCCGAGGACCGAGCCCATGGCGACGACGACGATGTCGGCATCGTCAACCAGGTAACTGTGGGTCAGGCCACCGGAATCGCGGCCGAAGACCGCCTTGAACTGCTCGGCCAGCTGTGGAATCCGCTCGAGCGCCTGCATCTGCTTCGCGTGCGCCAGGTAACGGACCTCGGAAAAGGCTTCCGGACCGACCATCGCGCCGATCGACACCGGCTCCTTCGGATCGAGCACCTGGCGGGGCTCGTACGGCGGCAGGAAGGCGTCGACCTGCTCCTGCGTCGGGACGTCGACGCGCTCGTAGGCGTGCGTCAGGATGAAGCCGTCCATGCACACCATCACCGGCAGGCTGACCTCTTCGGCCAGCTTGAAGGCCTGGATGTGCAGGTCGAGCGCCTCCTGGTTGGTTTCGGCAAACAGCTGGATCCAGCCGCAGTCGCGCTGCGACAGCGAGTCGGAGTGGTCGTTCCAGATGTTGATCGGCGCACCGATGGCGCGGTTGGCGACCGTCATGACGATCGGCAGTCCGAGTCCGGAAGCGTTGTAGACGGCCTCGACCATGAACAGCAAGCCCTGCGAGGCAGTGGCCGTGTACGTCCGGGCGCCGGTAGCCGACGAGCCGATGGCGACGCTCATGGCGGCGAACTCGGACTCGACGTTGATGAACTCGCAGTTGGCAACCTCACCCGCCTTGACCATTTCGCCAAGGCCTTCGACGATGTGCGTCTGCGGCGAGATCGGATAGGCGCAGATCACCTCCGGCCGACAGAGTGCGACCGCTTCGGCGACGGCGTGTGAACCCTCGGTCTGTTTAAGCATGTGCAGTCTCCTCGTGCCGCGCGCCCGCGATCTCATCGACGACGAACTGGAAAGCCTCGCTGGCGGCGGCGACGTTGCTGCTCGCCACCTTGTCGGAGAACTTGGCGTTGATCGCCTGGATCACCGATTCCAGGCGAATGATCCCCGAGGCGGCGGCAAAACCGGCCAGCAGCGGCACGTTCGGCATCGGCCGGCCGACATGCTTGCGGCTGAGGTCGGTGGCCGGCACCGTGCACAGGCGCTCCTTCGGCCAGTCGCGGACATAATCGCCGAGGCCCAGTTCGTCGAAGCTGCGGCTGGTGTTGATCAGGATGTAGCCGTTCTTCTTCAGGCCGCTGAAGACATCGACCTGATAGAGCAGGGTGGGATCCTGGATGATCAGTGCGTCCGGTTCCATGATCGGTTCGCGCAGCCGGATCTCCTTGTCGGCGATGCGGCAGAAGGCGACGACAGGGGCACCGGTCCGTTCCGAACCGAAACTCGGGAAGGCCTGAGCGTGGCGGCCCTCCTCAAAAGCAGCAATCGACAGCATCTCGGCAGCCGTCACCACGCCTTGGCCGCCGCGACCGTGTATTCGGACCTGGAACATATTTCCTCCATTGTTTTACATCGTTCTTTCGACGTTCGCGCAGCATAGCCGAGTTCAACTCCGATGAAAACAACGATACCGCGGCGTATGGTGAAGGTTCCCGCCACGATGTGAAGAGTCCGCTCAGGATCGGCGCGCCAGGACAGAAGGCGACGCTGACCGCGCGGTCGCCGGGCGACGGTCGTCAGCTGGGGCTGCTGGCGAGGCCGGCCGCTGTCCGTCGGGCCGTCGACAGGACGCGTTTCCTCGGCGTCTCGCCGGATGATGAAGTCGACAATCTGCTGATCGGGCGCGCAACCCCGTTGCCTCGGTAGCGGGCGCTATTGGTCCTCCTGCTCAGCTCCGCAGCGGTGGTGGCCGGCGGGGCCGCCCACAGAATCTCGCGTGGCGAGCGAAATCGACCTCGCTGGCCGCCGGTTCCGCAGCATTGAACTGACGGGGTCGTCCTGCCTGATCGTCGCCGCTCCGCCCAGCGACGACGGCAGCTTCATGCTCTTCCGCTGGTCGGCACGGGCAGGCGACCCGCCGCAGCCCGTGGCGGGTGTCGATCGGCACGATCTGCGCCCGGAAGCCTTGTTCGCCATCCCTGGCGGCGCGCGGCGAAGCGCGATCCGTGCGGCGCCCGCGTTGCTACGCCCGGCGGGGGATCAGCACGGTGTAGTCGAAATCGAGCAGTACACCCGTCTCGTAGGCTCCGTCTGCGGTCCGGTACGGGAAGTTGGCACACGGCAGGTCCTTGGTAGCCACGGTACGCAGCCGCAGTGCGCCGACGTCGCTGCGCCCGGGTAGTGCCAGCGGCTCGATGACTTCCGTCCACGCGTAGATGGTGTCGCCGGCGAAGGCGGGGCTGACGTGCCGCCCGCCATTGATGGCGGCGATGCTGAAGGCATTGGCGAGCCCGTTGAACGACAGCGCCCGTGCCAGGCTGACGATGTGCCCGCCATAGACCACGCGCCGCCCAAAACGGCCGCCGCGCTCGCTCTGCTGGTTGAAATGCACACGCGAGGCGTTCTGGTAGAGGCGGGTGGCCAGCATGTGTTCGCTCTCTTCGATCGTCATCCCGTCGACGTGGTCGATGCGCTCGCCGGCAGCATAGTCTTCCCACAGTTCGTCGCTGCCGGCCAGCGAGCCGTCGTACTGGCTGAGGCGGATTCCCGCCGGCACGACCAGTTCGCTCACATCGATCGCCTCGGGCAACTCGGGGACACAGGTCGGCGGGGCCGGCGACTGCGGATCGCGCTTGTGCACCATCACCCAGCGGCAGTATTCGAGGGCGATCTGGCCGCGCTGGTTGACGCCGCAAGAACGGACGTGGACGATGCCGGACCTGCCGTCGCTGTTCTCCTTGAGCCCGATCACCGTCGAGTCGGCGCTCAGCGTGTCGCCCGGATAGACCGGGTGGCCGAAACGGCCGGCCGCGTAGCCCAGGTTGGCAACGGCGTTGAGCGAGATGTCCTGCACCGTGCGCCCGAACACCATGTTGAGCGCGAGCAGGTCGTCGACCGGCGCGCGCGGGAAGCCGAGACTGTGGGCGAAGGTATCGGCGGAGGTGGTCGCGAAGCGCGATCCGGTCAGGGCCGTGTACAGCGCAACGTCGCCTTCGGTGATCGTTCGCGGCGGCGCATGGGCGATCTTCTGGCCAACCTGGAAATCCTCAAAGAAGTTGCCGAGTCTGTTCTTCGCTCTCACTGAATGTCCTCCCTCTGCCGTTGATCGGGTTTCCTACAGGCCATAGGCGGCGGCGAGCTCGGGGTCGCGTCGGGCGACCAGCCGCGCCAGGTCGACAATGACCTTCGCCTGTTTCCAGGTGGCATCGTCCTGCATCTTGCCGTCGATCGTCGCCACGCCGCTGCCGTCAGGCATCGCCTCGAGGATACGCTTGGCGAAGAGGACTTCCTTGATCTCGGGGCTGAAAACGCGCTTGGCGATGGCTATCTGGTTCGGTGCCAGCGACCAGGCACCCGAGCAGCCCATCAGGAAGGCATTGCGGAACTGCGCCTCGCAGGCGGCTTCGTCCTTGAGGTCGCCAAACGGCCCGTAGAACGAGCGCAGACCATGTGCGACGGCTGCGTCGACCATGCGCGCGACCGTGTAATGCCAGAGGTCCTGCTGGAAGAAGGGGCGCTGCGCCTGGCCCGCCTCGGGGTCGGCGAGGACGCCGTAGCCCGGATGGCCGCCGCCGACGCGCGTCGTCTTCATGCCGCGGGAAGCCGCCAGATCGGCCGGGCCCAGGCTGAGGCCATGCATGCGCGGGCTGGCGCCGCAGATCGCCTCGACGTTGGTGACACCCTGCGCCGTCTCCAGCAGTGCGTGCAGCAGGATCGGCTTGCGCACCGCGTACTTCGCTTCCAGTAGCGCGACGTACTGATCGACGAAATGGATGTCCCACGGTCCCTCGACCTTGGGAATCATGATCACGTCGAGTTTGTTGCCGACATGGCGGATGATCTGTTCAAGGTCATCGAGAACCCATGGGCTGTTCAGCGCATTGACGCGCACCCACATCGCGGTGTCGCCGAAATCGTGCTGGCGCAACAGTTCGATGAAGCCGGAACGCGCCGCTTCCTTGGCGTCGATCGGGATCGCGTCCTCGAGGTTGCCGCACAGGACGTCGCACTGCCGGGCGGTCTCCGGCGCCTTGGCGCGAATCTTCTCGATGTGCGGCGGAAAGAAGTGGATCATCCTTTCGGGTCGTACCGGCAGTTCACGCAGGGGTTGCGGCGCACCGATGGCGAGCGGTTTGTAGAAATGGACGGGCAGTTTCATGGCGTTTCCCCTGGTAGCAAGAAAGCGGATGGGTGCGGCGGCAGGAAGTGTCCTGCAGCGGTGGTGTCAGGCCGGTCCGGCAACGATGCGCGCGTCGTGCAGGCGGCCCACCTCGGCCTCGCTCAAGCCGAGAATGTCGAGCAGAATCTCGTCGGTGTGCTCGCCGAGCCTCGGCGCCGGCATCGCCGGCAGGCGCGGTACGCGGCTGAAGTCCAGCGGTGTCGCTGGCATCAGGTAGGAGCCGACGCCCGGCTGGTCGACCAGCGAAAACATCGGGTTGTCGGTCGAACAGTCCGGGTCGAGCGCGATCGCTTCACGCACGCTCCGGTACGGACCCCAGGTGACGCCATGCGCATCGAGGGTCTGCGCCGCCTCGGCGAGCGTGCGGGCATGAAACCACGGGTCGAGCAGGGCAGCGATCTGTTGCCGCGCCCGATAGCGGTTGCCTTCATTCTCGAGGTCGAGGCCGAGGCGGGCAGCGAGGGTGGCGATTGCCTCGCGCAGACCGGTGGCCTTCAGCAGGCGGTGCCATTGCATGGCCGTCAGACCGACGATCATCACCCGCTTGCCGTCGAGCGTTGCGAAGTCGCGGCCGAAAGCGCCATACAGATAGTTGCCCTGCCGCGGCCGGTCGCTGTCATTGACCATCACCTCGGCCAGCATGCCGAAATTGCCGAGCATGGCCAGCGCCACGTCCTTCAGCGCCAAGCGGACGAGTTGTCCTTCACCGCTCAGGCGCCGATGCCGCTCGGCGGCCAGCAGGCCGACGGCGATCATCTGGCCGCTGATGAAATCCCAGGCGGGGAAGACGTGATTGACCATTTCCGGCGAACTGATCGGTCCGGTCATCATCGGCAGGCCGACCTGCGGGTTCAGCGTGTAGTCCACCTCCGAGCTGCCGTCACGGCGTCCGCTGAGGTTGACCATGATGAGGTCCTGGCGGTGTGCCTGCAGCACCTCGTAAGCCAACCAGCCCCTGGCCGGGAAGTTGGTGCTGAACAGGCCGGCGTGCTCGCCCGGCGCGCAGATCAGCTGTGTCAGCAGCTCCTGTCCGCGCGGGAAGCGGAAATCGACGACGATCGACCGCTTGCCCTTGTTCAGACCGGCCCAGAACAGGCTGTGCCGGCCATCGAGGGTCAGTGGCCAGCGACCCTGGTCGAGGCCACCGCCAGGCGGGTCGAAGCGGATGACCTCGGCACCGAGTTGCGCGAGCGTCATCCCGCCGAGTGGTGCGGCGACGAAGGCCGATCCCTCGACGACTCGCAAACCCTTGAGTATTCCCTGCATTGCCGGCTTGACCCCCCGTTTCAGATAGCGCCGGCATTGCCCGGCCGCTCCTCGGCCGCCGGTGGGCCTGCAGCGATCGCCGCACGCCGGGCACGGCCGGCAGGCCGATCGATTGGCGTGTGCCACCCGGCGCCAAAGCAAGCCTCGCAGTATAGTTTCAAAAGGCGGTCGCCGGTATAAGTGGCGACGCCTTGGCAATGGACGCGACCCGCAAGGGTGCGGGCATCGGGGGCGCGTCGGTGGCCTGGGGCCGTCCTGCGTGCACTCGGATGGGCCTGGCGCGAGGCGTCAGCAGCATCGGCGCCGGCATGAGCGGGAGATCCGAAACCCGCCTGGAAAAGTGGTCAGGCATGGTCTATAGTGGTTCCAGTCTTGCGGGAACGGTCGGGCAGTCCATCGTCGTGTCGGCGCGAAGCCACCGTGGAACCTGCAGAGGCGGCAGTCGGCTGCTGCGCGAAGGGCCCTGGCGGGCGGTCACGCAGTACGCAGGCACGAGTCGCAACGGCGTTGGCTTGGCAGTCGCAGGCGTCTCGGGCGCCGGCAATGGCATTTGGGGGGGGCGAGCGAAGTCCGGGGCTGCAGGTGGCCCGGCGAGGACGCCGCTTGCCGGACAGCAATACTTGCGAGTCGAAGGTGGAACCTGACCGGCGAAGAAGGAGCCAGGGAGCAGCCTGTCGTTGGCGGGCGGGAGCGGCTTGTCCTCGTTTCCGTTCCGACCTCGCCGGATGCCGTCGCGCGCCAGCCCGGGCTTCTGCCGGCGACCGTTCGCCAGCCTGGGTCGCCAGCCGATGCCGTTGCCGGTTGCCGGCAGCGCCGTGTACGGCCAAGTCGCTGGCGGCGCTTCCTCCTCCCCGTCCCGGGGACGTGGCCGGCGCATTCAGGGCGACGCCAGCACGCGGCGGCGATGGCCGTCCTGGAATCGCTCGCGCCGGCCGGCAGAGGTCGCGGGCCGCAGCGGGCGGCAGCTTGCCCGCCCCTTTCGGCGTGGCGGGCTGCGATCCGGCAGCCATCCTTTCCCTATCCCCGACCCCTCTGCCGATTGCGGGCGAGGGATTGGTCGTGCGTCGCTGGCGCGACTGGCACGCGAATGACGTATTCCCCTGACCTCAGAAACGATTACGGAGGCAACACATGAAGCTCACGCTGACCCCTGACGAACTCAACGCCTGCTATGGCGAGCTGCACGAGGCGAATGCAGCCTTCAAGGGGCATTACCCCGCGGATTCCTCCGAGAGGCAGCCGGTACACACGGTTTACGGCGGGGCCAATCTGTTCAAGGCCGGGTTTGCCGGCAAACTCGGCGAGGTGGCGCTGAAGACCCTCGACACCTATGCGCCGAACTATCACGTTTTCGCCCGCGTTCTCGGTTTGCCGGGTGCGGAGACCCTGCCCAGCAACCCGGTCGAAATCGACAGCCTGACCCGGGCGCTGGAAAGCAACCCGGAGCAGGTGCGCGAGATCAAGCAGGCTGCCTGGCTGGCATTCACCGTCTATAACCGGGTCGTCAAGAAGCTGCGGACCGAGCCCATCGAGGACAACCGCATCGACTTCGAGGATGGCTACGGCAATCGGCCGGACGACGAGGAGGATGGTCATGCCGTCGCCGCAGCGGACGAGGTCGCCAAGGGGATGAGCGAGAGCGTCCTCTCGCCGTTCATCGGCATTCGCATCAAGACCTTCTCCGACGAGTGCAAGGTGCGCTCGATCCGCACGCTCGACATCTTCCTCACACGGCTGGCACAGAAGACCGGCAGCCGCTTGCCGGAGAACTTCATCGTCACCCTGCCCAAGGTGACGACTCCGGAGCAGGTGTCGGCCTGTGCCGGCATTCTGGCAAGGCTCGAGGCGCGGCTGGGTTATCCGAAGGACTCGCTGCGCATGGAGATCATGATCGAGACGACCCAGTCGATCATCAACCACCGCGGCGAGAACACGGTGCCGCTGCTCGTTGCAGCCGCTGCCGGCCGCTGCCGGTCGGCGATCTTCGGCACATACGATTACACCGCCTCGTGCAACATCACGGCCGCGCACCAGAGCCACACCCACCCCTCGTGCGACTTCGCCCGCCACGTGCTGCAGGTCAGCCTCGCCGGTACCGGCATCACGATCAGCGATGGCGCGACCACCAGCATGCCGATCGGGCCGCACAAGGCCTCCGCGGGGTCCGCCCTTTCGCCACAGCAGCTGGACGAGAACCGCGCCGTCGTGCACGGCGCCTGGAAGCTGCATTACGACAACATCATGCACTCGCTGCAGCATGCCTACTATCAGGGATGGGACCTCAACCCCGGGCAGCTGCCGGTGCGCTATGCGGCGGTCGACACCTTTTTCCTCAGCGGGCTGCAGGATGCCTCGGCGCGGCTGAATGCCTTCCTGAACAAGGCAGCACAGGCGACGCTGGTGGGCAACACTTTCGACGACGCGGCCACCGGTCAGGGGCTGCTGAACTTCTTCCTGCGCGGCATGGCCTGCGGTGCCATCACGGAGCAGGAAGTGCTGGCAACGGGGATCACTCTGGACGAACTGCGCTCGCGTTCGTTTGTCCGCATCGTCAATAACCGGACACGGCAATAGACACCGCTCCGGAACCACGCAAGCAGAAAGGAATGAGTGATGACTGAGGTCAACTGCGGGATCCAGGGGGGGTTGCCGTATCTCGATGCAGCCGATGCGGCGATCGGGAAAGCGCTGGGCTGGATGAAGCAGCGGTGCATGGGCAGCAAGGGCGTGTCGAACGAGAAACTCGACGAGCACCAGATGGCCAGTTTCGATCTGGCCTGGTGTGCCGCCGAAGCGACCGCGGCGCGTTTTGCCGCGGACTACGCCGCCAGGGTGGTGGCTGCCGGCCAGCAGGGCGGCGGCGTCTGCCTCGAGGAGCGGATGGCGCTGGCGTTCTGCGCCGAGGCACTGCAGAACATTCACAACCGGTTGTGGGCGAGACCGCAGAGTTTCGGTCTGAGCGAGGCGGATGTCGCCGCGCTGGCTTCCTCCGGCCTCAGCCGTTTCTGCCAGTTGCAGCTCGACGCCGCTCACCTCGAAGCGCTCGGCCGTGACGTCATGGCGCTGAATGGGGCCAGCGGCGCCTACATGCTCAGCGATGATGCGACCATGATGCAGGATTCGTTCCGCAAGCTGGCGACGAACGTGGTGATGCCGCTGGCCGAGGAAATCCATCGCCACGACCGGATCATCCCGCAGGAGATTCTCGAGCCGCTGACCGAGATGGGCTGTTTCGGCCTGTCGATCCCCGAGCGCTACGGCGGCATCCAGAGCGACGATCATGAAGACAACATGGGGATGATCGTCGTCACCGAAGAACTGTCGCGGGGCTCGCTCGGTGGCGCCGGCAGCCTGATCACGCGACCGGAGATACTCAGCCGGTCGCTGCTCAAGGGCGGCACCGAGGCGCAGCGCGAGAAGTGGCTGCCACGGGTGGCGATGGGCGATCCGCTGTGCGCCATCGCCGTCACCGAGCCGGATACCGGTTCGGACGTCGCCGCCATGCGCCTCAAGGCCAGCAAGTGCGAGGGCGGCTGGATCCTCGACGGGGTCAAGACCTGGTGCACGATGGCCGGCAAGGCCGGCGTCCTGCTCGTCCTCGCCCGCTCCAACCCCGACCGCTCGCTGGGCCACAAGGGGCTCAGCATGTTCCTGGTCGAGAAGGATTCGTACGCGGGTCACGACTTCGAGTACCGCCAGCCCGGAGGAGGCGTTCTCAGCGGCCGCGCGATCGCCACCATCGGCTACCGCGGAATGCATTCCTACGAGGTCTTCTTCGACCACGTCTTCGTGCCCGACGAAAACCTGGTCGGGGGGCCGGAGGGCGAGGGCAAGGGTTTCTACTTCACCATGGCCGGCTTTGCCGGTGGTCGCATCCAGACCGCTGCGCGGGCCATTGGCGTCATGCAGGCAGCGTTCGAGAAGGCGGTTTCCTACGCCCAGGAGCGCAAGGCATTCGGCAAGCCGATCGGCGACTTTCAGCTGACGCGCGTCAAGCTGGCGCGCATGGCGACGCTGCTGACCGTCTCGCGTCAATTCACCTATGCCGTCGGTCGGCTGATGGACCAGGGTCAGGGGCAGATGGAAGCGAGCATGGTCAAGCTGTTTACCTGCCGCACCGCCGAGTGGCTGACACGCGAGGCGATGCAGATTCACGGCGGCATGGGTTATGCCGAGGAGACGGCCGTCAGCCGCTACTTCCTGGATGCGCGGGTGCTGTCGATCTTCGAGGGCGCGGAGGAAACCCTGGCCCTGAAAGTCATTGCCCGTTCATTGATCGACGCCGTCCAGTAGGGGCTGCAGCCGCCACGGCGCGTTTCGCAAGAGGAGCTTTCAATGTCGCAGGCAATTCGTTTCCGACCGCAGGTCGAACTCGCACGGACGGTCGGGGTGGACGTCGGCAAGGTCCGCCATCCGCACTATGGCCGCTATCTCGAGGAGTTCGAGCCCGGACAGGTTTTCGTTCACCCGCGTGGTTTCACCTTCTTCCGGGCGCAGATGGAAGCGTTCGCGCGGACCTACATGCAGTGCAATCCGCTCTACCTGAACGAGGAGTTCGCGCGGGCGAGCGGTTTCGCCGCTTTGCCGGCGTCGCCGCAGATGGTCTTCAACGTCGTTCTCTCGCTGGGCGTGCAGAACGATTCGGAGAAGGCGATGGCCAACCTTGGCTACTACGATGCGCAGTATCTGCGGCCCGTGCATGCGCAGGATACGATCCGCTCGCTGACCAAGGTCATCGACCGCAAGGAGCGCGGCGCCGGCAAGCCGGGGATCGTCACCATCCGCACGCTGGGAATCAACCAGCACGACGAGGTCGTGCTGCAGTACCAGCGCAAGATCATGGTCGCCGGGCAGGGCGGGCGGCCGCCGACGACACCATTGCCGCCGTCGGCGGACGGGCGGATGCCAGCCTTTCCGTGGGTCGATGAGGCCGAGGTCTTCCTGCCGCGTTTTCCGGATGTCCTGCCCGCCGGGCTCACCGGCCCGAGTTCCTGCTGCGAGGATTTCACGGTCGGCGAGATCATCGTCCATGCCAACGGCCGCACCATCACCGACGAGCATCTGCCGCTGACCTATGCGGTGGGCAACACCCATCCGCTGCACTTCGACCGCGTCTTCAGCTCCGGCCTGTCTGGCAAGATGAGCGGTGACCCGATCGTCTATGGCGGTCTCGTCTTCGCCTGGCTCGAAGGACTCGCCAGTCGCGATGTCAGCGACAACAGCGTCTGGGAACTCGGTTTCACCGAGGGCTACCACACGCAGCCGTCGATCGCCGGCGACACCGTCGCGGCGCTGTCGCGGGTACTGGCGAGCGAAGACGCTCCGGGCGAACTTGCTGCCCGCTTCGGGATCGTCAGCTTCCAGCTCATCGGCGTCAAGAACGTCAGCGCCGCCGCGGCGCTGGCGAAGCATGGCGCCGACCTGTTCATCAAGGAGAACGACAAGAAGGATCTCGGCAAGGAAAAGATCGACGAGAAGATTTTTGAGATCGAGAGGCGCCTCTTGATCAGAAAGAGGAGATAGTCATGGTTGCCCCGCGCAAGAATCGCGATCAGCCCTGGTTGATGCGGACCTACAGCGGTCACAGCTCGGCCAGGGCGTCCAATGCCCTCTATCGAACCAACCTCGCCAAGGGGCAGACCGGGTTGTCGGTCGCCTTCGACCTGCCGACGCAGACCGGCTACGACGCCGACAGTCCGCTGGCGCGCGGCGAGGTCGGCAAGGTCGGTGTGCCGATCTCGCACATCGAGGACATGGATCAGCTGTTCGACCAGATCCCGCTCGACCAGATGAACACCTCGATGACGATCAACGCCACCGCGGCCTGGTTGCTGTCCCTGTACATCGGCCTGGCGCAGCGACGCGGGATCGACCCGCGCAAACTCAGCGGCACGACCCAGAACGACATCATCAAGGAGTACCTCTCGCGCGGCACCTACATCTATCCGCCGGGCCCGTCGATGCGCCTGATCGCCGACACGATCAACTACACGGTGAAGAACGTACCGAAGTGGAACCCGACCAACATCTGCAGCTACCACCTGCAGGAAGCGGGAGCGACGCCGGTGCAGGAACTCGCCTACGCCCTGTGCACGGCGATGGCGGTCCTCGATCGGGTCAAGGCTTCGGGTGAAGTGCCACCGGCGGAGTTCCCGCAAGTCGTCGAGCGCATCTCGTTCTTCGTCAATGCCGGCATCCGCTTCATCGAGGAGTGCTGCAAGCTGCGGGCCTTCGGCGAGATGTGGGACGAGCTGACGCTGACCCGCTACCAGGTGGCAGATCCCAAGCTGCGCCGCTTCCGCTACGGTGTGCAGGTGAACTCGCTCGGGCTGACCGAGGCGCAGCCGGAGAACAACGTGCAGCGGATCGTCCTCGAAATGCTCGCCGTGGCGTTGTCGAAGCGCGCCCGGGCGCGCGCCATCCAGCTTCCCGCCTGGAACGAGGCAATGGGGCTGCCGCGCCCGTGGGATCAGCAGTGGGCGCTGCGGATGCAGCAGGTGATGGCCTTCGAGACCGACCTGCTCGAGTACGAGGACATCCTCGACGGATCGCCGGTGATTGCCGCCAAGGTCAACGAATTGATCGCCGGTGCCAGGCGCGAGATCGACAACGTCGAGGCACAGGGCGGGATCATTGCCGCAATCGAATCCGGCTACATCAAGCGCGAACTCGTCGGCAGCCACATGAGCCGCCTGCGCGCGATCGAATCGGGCGAGCTGAAGATCATCGGCGTCAACTGCTTCCAGGAGACGGCCGACTCGCCGCTGACGACTGGCAGCGACGGCGCCATCATGAAGTCCGATCCGGAGGCCGAGCGGCAACAGATCGAACGCTTGCAGCAGCACCGCCGGCAGCGCAACGACGCCGACGTGCGGGCGGCCCTGCAGGGGCTCAGCGATGCGGCGAAGGGCGGCGACAACATCATGCCCAGCTCGATCCGCTGCGCACTCGCCGGTGTCACCACCGGCGAGTGGGGTGACTTGCTGCGCGCCGTCTTCGGCGAGTTCCGTCCGCCCACCGGGGTCGACATCGCCATCGACAGCCGTGAGGTGCTGGGCAGGAAGGACCATGTGAGCGAACTCAGGGAGCGGGTCGGCCGCACCGGCAACGCGCTGGGTCGGCCGCTGAAGATTCTCGTCGGCAAGCCAGGGCTCGATGGCCATTCGAACGGCGCCGAGCAGGTGGCGGTCAAGGCAAGGGATGTCGGTTTCGAGGTCGTCTACGACGGCATCCGCCTGACGCCGCAGCAGATCGCCCAGGCGGCGCAGGAGGAAGGGGTGCATGTCGTCGGGCTGTCGATCCTCTCGGGAAGCCACATGGAGCTGGTCGGGTCGGTGCTGCAGGAACTGCGTGCCCGCGACTTGGCGGCGCTGCCGGTGGTTGCCGGCGGAATCATCCCGCCAGCGGATGCCGAGCGTCTGCGGTCGCTTGGGGTACGTGCCATCTATACGCCGAAGGACTTCAACCTGAACTCGATCATGGGCGACATCGTCGACGTCGTGCGGGAAAACAACGGCCTCGAGCGACTCGGCTCGCTGTCTTGAGAGGTAGATGACGAACCTCGGCCTTCCCGATCCCGAACAGCTCGCGGCGCGCATCCTGCGCGGTGAGCGGGCAGCCGTTGCCAGCGGCCTCAACTTGCTCGACAACCGGCTGCCGGCAGCGCGCGGCCGCGCCGTGCGGCTGCTGGCGTGCCTCTCCGGCGAGCGCTGGCTGACCGCTGGCCATTTGATCGGGGTGACCGGACCACCCGGTGCAGGCAAGTCGTCGCTGGTTTCGGCGATGATACGCGAATGGCGACTGGCCGGCACGACGGTCGGCGTGCTGGCGGTCGACCCGTCCAGCCGGCCCGAACTGGGCGGTGGTGCGCTCCTCGGCGACCGCATCCGGATCAAGACCGCGGCGCAGGATGATGGACTCTTCATCCGTTCGCTCGCCAATCGCAACCAGCTCGGTGGGGTTACCGCCGAGGTCTGGCCGATGAGCTGGCTGATGCTGGCCTGCTTCGACATCGTCGTCATCGAGACCGTCGGCGTCGGCCAGACGGAAATCGACATCGCCGAGATCGGCGACACCGTCTGCTATGTGGCACAACCGGCGTCCGGTGACACGATCCAGTATCTCAAGTCCGGCATCATCGAGATTCCGGACATCTTCGCCGTCAACAAGGCCGATCTCGGCGCCGCGGCGCGCAAGACGGCGAGCGAGATCGGCCGCAGCGCCCCGCGGCAGGATCGCCGCGAGGGATGGGATTACCCGGTCTGCCTACTGAGCGCGACCATGCAGACGGGGATCAAGGAGTTTCACGCGCACTTCGATCGACACCGCCGCTTCCTCGTCGCGGCCGGTCTCCTCGCGCGGCAGCGCAGCCAGCATCAGAGTGCCTGGGTGCTGCGGCTGCTGAAGGAGGAATTCGGCACTTTCGGCCTCGAGCTGGTCGGCGGCCGCGCCGCCATCGAGAAGCGTCTGGGCGAGTATCGGTCGAGCCAGTTTGAGGAGTACGAACGTATGCGAGAGCATATTCTTTCCCGTTTGCTGTCGGTCAATCAACCGACCCTTTCACCATAAAAGGAGCATCTGATGAGCAAGCAACTGTATGCACTTGGCGAAATGCCCCCCTTGGGCGAAGTTCCGGAAAAGATGCATGCCTGGCTGATTCGCCCGGAGCGCTTTGGCAAGCCGACCGATGCATTTCAGCAGGAGGTCGTCAACACGCCGTCGATTGCCGATGACGAAGTGCTGGTCCTGGTGATGGCCGCCGGCATCAACTACAACAACGTCTGGGCGGCGCTCGGCATCCCGGTCAACGTCATCGCCGCGCGCAACAAGGGCGGCGAACCGGAAGATTTCCACATTGGCGGCAGCGACGCTTCCGGCATCGTGTACAAGGTCGGCAAGGACGTCACCAATGTCAAGGTCGGCGATGAAGTGGTCATGCACTGTGGCCAGTGGAGCCGCAACTGCGACTGGGTGAAGAACGGTGGCGATCCGATGTACTCGCCCAGCTTCCGCATCTGGGGCTACGAGACCAACTTCGGCAGCTTTGCCCAGTTCACCCGGGTGCAGGGTCACCAGTGCATGCCGAAACCAAAACACATGACGTGGGAAGAGTCGGCAGCCTATACGCTCGTGGCGGCGACCGCCTGGCGGATGCTGCACGGCTGGGGTGCGAGCTCGATCAAGAAGGGCGATGTGGCACTGATCTGGGGAGGGGCCGGCGGTCTCGGATCGATGGCGATCCAGATTGCCAAGGCGGTTGGCGCCACTTCGGTCGCCGTCGTCTCCGGCGAGGACAAGTACGACTACTGCATGAAGCTCGGCGCCAAGGGCTGCATCAATCGCAACGAGTTCGATCATTGGGGAATGCTGCCACACTGGAAGGACAACGCCGGCTACGCCAAGTGGCTCAAGGGAGTGCGCGCCTTCGGCTCGAAGATCTGGGACATTCTGGGTGAGCGGCGGGCGCCGAACGTCGTGTTCGAGCATCCCGGCGAAACGACGATCCCGACATCGATCTTCGTCTGTGAAACGGGTGGCATGGTGGTGGTCTGCGCCGGCACGACCGGCTACAATGCGACGGTCGATCTGCGCTATCTCTGGATGCGGCAGAAGCGGCTGCAGGGCTCGCATTTCGCCAATGCGGTGCAGTCCAACGAAATGAACCAGTTGGCGCTGCGTGGCCAGCTCGATCCCTGCATGTCGCGCGCCTTCGCTTACGAGGAACTGCCGGTAGCCCATCAACTGATGCACGACAACAAACATCCGCACGGCAACATGTCGGTACTGATCGGGGCCACCGGCTTCGGTCTCGGCGTCAGCGGCAAGGCGCCGGTGACGATCGTTCATCCGACCCTGCCCAAGGGCGACGTCCATACGACGCCGGCCCCATACCCGATGTCGGTTCCGCTGCCGAGCATCGCCGAAGGCGAACCGATCACGATCGCCGACGATGGCACCCGCGTGCGCGACCTGATGCATCGCGGCATCATCTCCTGCACCCCGGACGACAATGTCGGCACGGTCGCCAAGATCATGGTGGACAAGGAGATCCACGCGGTCGTCGTGATGGACGCCGACGGCAGGGCGGTCGGTGTCGTGTCGCAGACCGACATGGTGCTGGCGCGGCAGGGCCGGACTCCGGAGCAGGCTCGGACGATGCTGGCCCGGGAGGTCATGACTCCCGGCTGCGCAACCTGCGATGCGGACATGCTGCTGAGCGACGCCGTCAGCCTGCTGACGGCGCGCCGCATGCATCGCTTGGTGGTCACCGAGAACGAGCAGCCGGTCGGCGTCATCTCGATGACCGACGTCGTGCGCAAGATCATCGGCGAATGAGTTCCGCTTGCGCGAGTTGATCCGCTGTCGTGCCTTCCCCTCCCTTTTCCGGGGAGGGGAATGAGCACGAATTGCCACGACGTTCTTCGGATCGCTTCCCTGCCGTCGCAGCAGGGAAGCGAGACTTCTTCTCGACCGCCTGAACCACAGCCATGAAAGCCATCGTCTGCCGTGCGCTCACCGGGCCCGATTCGTTGTGTCTCGAGGACGTCGCCGAGCCTCGTCCCGGTCCTGGCCAGGTGCGCATTCGCGTCCGCGCCTGTGGGGTCAATTTTGCCGACAGCCTGATCACCCGTGGCCAGTACCAGAAGCAACCGCAGCCGCCGTTCAGCCCGGGTTTTGAGGCTGCCGGCGAGGTTCTCGAACTCGGTGCCGACGTGCAGGGCCTTGCCGTCGGCGATCGGGTGATTGCCCTGACTCCGCACGGGGGCTACGCCGAGCAGCTGGTCGCCGAGGCGACCCGCTGTGTCGCGATGCCGGCAGAGATGTCGTGGGAGGACGGAGCCGCGTTTCCGGTAGTCTTCGGAACCTCGCATGTTGCGTTGTGGCATCGGGCGCGCCTGCGCGCCGGAGAGACGTTGGTCGTGCATGGCGCGGCCGGCGGCGTCGGCCTGACTGCCGTCGTCATCGGCAAGCTGTTGCAGGCCAGGGTCATTGCCACCGCCAACGGGCAGGCGAAGCTGCAGGTGGCGCGTGCAAACGGTGCCGATCACCTGATTGACACCAGCGTGGAAGATGTCCGTCTGCGGATCAAGGAACTCACCGGCGGCCACGGTGCCGACGTCGTCTACGATCCGGTCGGCGGCGACTTGTTCACCGCTTCGCTGCGCAGCATGGCCTTTGAAGGCCGGATCCTGGTGATTGGTTTCGCAGGTGGCGGCGTCCCGCAGATCCCCGCCAATCACCTGCTCGTCAAGAACGTTGACGTGATCGGCGTCAACTGGCCCGCTTACGCCGAAATGCATCCGCAGGTGATGAGCGCGAGCTTCCGGAGGCTGCTGCAGTGGGTGGTCGACGGCGCGATCAAGCCGCATGTTTCTGCGACCTATCCACTCGCACGGGCGGTCGAGGCGCTGAATCAGGTGCTGAGCCGCAAGTCGACGGGTAAGGTCTTGATTGTGATGAACTAGCAATGGCAGGATGCGTCCATCGGCGGTCACGCGGTGGCGGCTGTAGCCTGCCCACCGAGGTATCCGTCGCGAGAATGCTTTGCTTCCCGCGGTCGTGTTCGTCGTCCTGGGGCGAGACCAGGCGCACGGCAGGACCTGCCGGATGATCCGACTGGCGCTGGCAATCGCGAGCGCCTTTTTCCAGGGCGCGGCCAATGCCGCGCCGACGTTCAACAGAAAGGACTGTCATGAATCCACAAAACGGTTACGACATTGAAGATTTGTCGGTCGGAATGAGTGCGGAAACCGCCAAGACCATCACGGATGCCGACCTCGTGCTCTTCGCGGGCGTGTCGACGGACGTCAATGCGGTTCATATGGACGAAGAGTTCGGTCGCACGACGATGTTCGGTGGCCGCATCGCACACGGCATGTTGTCGGCCAGCCTGATCTCGGCGGTGTTGGGAAATCGCCTGCCCGGACCGGGAACGATCTACATGAATCAGTCGCTGCGCTTTCGCGCTCCGGTTCGTCCCGGCGACACGGTTCGCGCCAGGGTGACCGTCAAGGAAGTGATTGCCGAAAAGGGCCGGGTCGTCCTCGATACCGTTTGCACCGTTGGTGACAAGGTGGTCATCGACGGTGAAGCGACGCTGATGCCCACCTCGCGCAAGAAGCGCGAGGCCGCTGGGAAGTAGGATGGCCGACCTCGGTACCGACTTCAGTGCCTGGGTCGGTCGTCAGGAAAGCACTGACGACGATCTCGCGCTGGCGGCCGCGCTGACAGCCGCGGCGACGCTCGA
Source organism: Candidatus Accumulibacter similis (assembly GCA_013347225.1). Classification (NCBI taxonomy): domain Bacteria; kingdom Pseudomonadati; phylum Pseudomonadota; class Betaproteobacteria; genus Candidatus Accumulibacter; species Candidatus Accumulibacter similis. Next base: position 2,230,343 of record CP054595.1, read on the forward strand.
CGACAGTTCGACGAGCATCGCTGGCGGCCGAGCGCTGCCGCCGCTCTGGCACTGGTTCTACTTCCTGCCGCGAGTGCCGCAGGCGAGCCTCGGCGTCGACGGGCATCCGCAGCGCGGTGGCTTCATGCCGCCGATTCCCTTCCCGCGACGGATGTTCGCCGGCGCCCGGCTGCGCTTTCACGCGCCGTTGCTGATCGGCCAGCCGGCGCGGCGCGTCGCCACCATTCGCGATGTCCGGTTGAAGAGCGGACGTTCCGGCTCCCTCGCCTTCGTCTCGCTGCATCATGGATATTATCAGGACGATCGCCTCTGCATCGACGAAGAACAGGACATCGTCTACCGCGAACCCGGTCCGGCGCTGCCTGCACCGCCCGTTCTCGACTGGCCGCCGTTGCCGGCGGCCGCCAGCGCGCGTGTCGTCACGCCCGATCCGCGACTGCTCTTCCGCTTCTCGGCGCTGACCTTCAACGCGCACCGGATTCATTACGATCGCCCGTACGCGATCGACGAGGAAGGCTATCCCGGCCTCGTCGTGCATGGCCCGCTGACTGCGGTGCTGCTGATGGAACTGCTGCGGCGGCAGGTGACACGGCCGGTGAAGGAGTACAGTTTTCGCGGTCTGGCACCGCTCTTCGACCTGGCGCCCTTCCGGCTGGTGTGCACCCCGGAGGAGGGCGGCTATGCGCTTGCGGCACAGGGACCCGACGGCACGCTGGCGATGAGCGCCAGGGCAGAGCTTGCCGAGGCGGCCCGCTAGTCGAAACCAGCGGCGGCGACGCCATGGCCATAACCGTCGACGGCGGACTGTGGTCGGCCAGTGGTCAAGGCCATCATGAGCAGGGTTGCTGCCGCAGATCCTGGCCGTTAGCGGAGGCTTTCGACGAGATGATAGATGCGTGTCGCCTGGTCGCGTGGCCAAGGTGTGCTCGGGTCGGTATCGAGTTCACGCGCACGCCTGCAGGCATCCGCGAGGCGCGGGGTGGTTACGAGCGCAGCCACGTCGAAATCGCTCTTGGTACGAAATCCCGGCCATTCGCGGGCCAAAGAGCGATAACAGTCATGCCGGTCGGCGAACGGGCGGTTCGGCAAGACATGCAACCACAGCCAGAGCTCGAAACACGGATTGCTCAGTGCTAGGTGGTAGCGGTTTTTTTGCTTGCCGATTAGCGCCCAAGCGGCGGCGAGTTCGCCCTCACTCCAAGTGTCGCGATCGACGACCGCCCAATATTCGGTGTCTGGACCGGGCTGGCACAGGCGCTCGTAGTCGGTGAGGCGCTCAACGACCTTGAGCGGGCTGGTCTTGTGCCTTGGGTTGTCCAGGACTTTCAACCGAAAGGTCCCGTGACGTCCAGGGTGAAAAGCGGCGAAGTACGACGGTTCCGTCGCATCGCCCTCGGCGGCAATAACGAATAGGCGCTTGGTCTTTTTGAAAGCGCTGCGCCGGGAGATCAAGTGCCGCCTCTGGTATCGGTTGACACAGCGACCGGATCACCGGAAGGCTGCGTCTCGCCCTCGACCGCGGCTATTGAGGCGCGGCGGCCACGCGCCCGGAGCGGCGCTAGGTGCGGGATGCCCGAAAAGCGACCGTCCAGATAGGCTTTTCGAATGTCTCTGTCGGCGCGCAGTCCCTGATAGTCGGCCAGGCTCTCCAACAGCGTCTCGCCGTGCGGGCCGCGCTCGATGAGCCAGATCTCGTCGCGGCGCAGCAGGCGCTGATCCATCAGCTGCAAATCGTGCGTGGTGAACACGAGTTGCGTGCGCGTTGCGCTGCTGCGCGTCGTCAGGTAGTGCTGCAGCAGGGCTTCGGTGAGTTGGTTGTGCATCGAGCGATCGAGTTCGTCGATGACGTACGTGCGTCGCGCGCCGGGGCGTTCGAGGTCGTGCAGGATCGGCGCCAAGTCGAGCAGCCGCAGCGTGCCGTCGCTCTCGTCGACCGTCTCGAAATGCACCTCCCTTCCTTCATCGGTAAGCCGGCGGGTGACAATCCGCGAGGCGACCAGTTCGCCTTCCTTGCGAAAGACCGAGACGCGTTCTCCCCGCGGCCCGCGCAGCATGATGCCCGTGTCGTCGTCGGCGAGCAGGCTACCCAGTTCCTTGGCCATCTCGGCGCCTATACCGCTGTTCGCGAGTGGCTGCTCCCGCGGCTCGACACCGGTGACGCCGGTGCCGGCACGGCTGAGGAGATCGACCGTGTAGTCACGCAAGTCCTGCCGATTCGATCCTTCCAGTTCGAGGGGGAGATACGGCGCGCCTGGCTCGAGAACGATCAGCTGGTCGCGGAACCAGCGGAAAACCGGCGCCAGCAGGCCGAGGTTGCGGTCCATGGCCTCGTGCAGAAAGAGCTGATTCGGTGCTGTACCCTTGGCGACGAAGCGGGCAAACTGCCGGTCATCATCCGCGACCCCAGGCCGCGCCCAGGCGTCGAGTGAGAAGTCGGGCCTGCCTCCCGTGCCCGCCGAGCGCGTGAAGTAGACGCGTTCGGACGACGGGCGGATTTCCGTCAGCGCCTCCTCGACCACTTCGCGGCTGCCGACGGCGAACGCATAACGAAACGCACGTTCCTTGCCGTCGATCTCGAGCAGGATGTCGAAAGACAGGCGCGTTGGCTCCTTGCCAGCGTTCTCGCGCAGACGAAACGGGATGCGCCCGGTCGACGCATCGGGGCGAGTTCCCTTCACGATCAGTCGTTGCGCAAACTCGAGCACTTTGCACAGGTTCGACTTGCCGGCCGCGTTACCGCCCCAGATCGCTGCTGCCTGTAGTAGCCGATGCGCGACGGCTTTGGTCTCCGCCAAGCGCTTGCCGTGTTGCGTTTCTCGCGTCGCTACGAGAGACAATTCAAGCTCGCCGTCAATCGACAGGAAGTTAGCCGCGGAGAAGCGTAGAAGCATTCTTTTCACCTGTAAGAAACAGTTTTCGGTTGATACTAACAAAAAGATGAGGCTTTGAGAGACCGTTTCTCCTAAATCTCATAGAATACTCCTGCTGCCTGCGAACCGGGGGTGCTCCGTGTCGATCTCCGCACGTCGTCTGCTCCCGCGGGTGCTGCGGGGGTGAGCGGCAAGGCAATCCGGGCGAAGCCGACGGGGTCGCCGTGTACCGGCACCAGTAGTCGCAACGTGGCCCGCCGGTCCGGCTGTCACTCGCCGCGGATCAGCGCCACCAGATCGTCGGTCGACGGCAGCGCGCTGGCGTCGCCATCGGCGAGGATGCTGTCGGCGAGGGCACGTTTCTCGTGGTGCAGGTCGACGATCCGTTCCTCGACGGTGCCGCGGGTGACCAGACGGTAGACGGTCACCGGCCGCAACTGACCGATGCGGTGCGCGCGGCCCATCGCCTGGTCCTCGGCCGCCGGGTTCCACCACGGGTCGGTGATGACCACGTAATCGGCGGCGGTGAGGTTGAGGCCGAAGCCGCCGGCCTTCAGGCTGATCAGGAAGAGGTCGCCGTCGCCGGCCTGGAAGGCGGCGACGCGGCGGCTGCGTTCGGCGGCAGGCGTGGCGCCGTCGAGGTACTGGTAGCTGATCCCCGCCTCGTCGAGCGGCGCACGCAGGATCTGCAGGAAGTCGACGAACTGGCTGAAGACGAGGGCCTTGTGGCCGTTGGCGATCAATTCGCCAGCGAGGTCGGCGAAGGCCTGCATCTTGGCGCCGGCGATGCCGAACTCCGGACTGCAGAGGCGCGGGTCGCAGGCGGCGCGGCGCAGGCGGGTCAGTTGCGCGAGGATGTTGAAGCGCGCCTGCGCTGCGGGGGCGTCTTCGAGGGTGGCGTCAATCTCGCGCGCCGCCTCGCGGCGCAGGGCCTCGTAATGCGCCGCTTCGGCGGCTTCGGGGGCGACGCTGAGGATCAGCTCGGTACGCGCTGGCAGATCCTGCAGCACCTCGGACTTCGTCCGTCTGAGGACGAATGGACCCACCAGACGCTTCAGGACATGCTGCGCTTCGCGGTCGCGGTTACGTTCGATCGGCCCGGCGAAGCGCTCGTTGAAGCGGTTGCTGCTGCCCAGCAGACCAGGGTTGGCAAAGCGCATGATCGACCAGAGGTCGGCGAGGCGGTTCTCCACCGGCGTTCCGGTGAGCGCCAGGCGGAAGTCGGCCTGCAGCTCGAATACCGCCTGCGAGCGCTTGGTGGCGGCGTTCTTGATCGCCTGCGCTTCATCGGCGACGAGCGTGTGCCAGGAGCGACCGGCAAAGCGCTCCTGCGCCAGTTGCAGCAACGTGTAGGAGACGATCAGCAGGTCCTGTGGTCCGGCGTTGCTGACCAGCGCCTCGCGTTCGCTGTCGCCCGCCTCGCTGTAGATGCGGGCGTTGAGTGTCGGTGCGAAACGGCGGCATTCGGCGAGCCAGTTGCCGCAGACCGAGGTCGGTGCGATCACCAGCGCCGCTCCGCCCGCGGCCCGTTCGAGCAGTGCGGCGAGGGCCTGCAGGGTCTTTCCGAGACCCATGTCGTCGGCCAGGCAGCCGCCCATGCCGGCGGTCGCGAGGCGCATCGCCCACTGGTAGCCGTCCTCCTGATACGGCCGCAGGCTGGCCTGCAGCAGCCTCGGCAACTGCGGCGCGAGCACTTGGGCATGGCGCAGGCGCTCGATCGCCTGGCGGAAATCCCGGCCGGCGCTGAGCTCGGTGCCGTCGAGCACCTCGTCGAGCCAGGCAGCGGCGACCAGCGGTGCCTTGCCGCCATCCCGGTCGGGCTCGAGCACCGCCGCGAGATCGGCAAGCTTCTGCTTCAGCGAGCGCGTCAGTGCCGCGTAGACGCCGTTGCCCATCGGTACGAAGCGCGATCGGTCGCGGGCGGCGCCGAGCAGGGTCGATAGCTGCAGCACCAGTCCCTCGTCGAGCTTCGCCTCGCCGGCGAGGCGGAACCAGTCCCGCTCACGACTGACGCGCACGCCTAGTTGCCGCGTGCTGAGGGTGACGACACGCACAGTCTTGCCCTTCGGCCACTCGACGGCAGCCAGATCGGACAGGGTCGGCAGCTTCTCGACGGCAGCCAGGGCGTCTTCCGCATCCTCGATCAGCCATTCGCAACTGCGCTCGCTGCTGTCAAGGAAGGGCAGGGCGTCGAGGATCGTCTCGAGGTGCCGCTCCTCACTCGCCAGATCGCGCTCGGTGCCGACCGTTTCGCCGTCGACGACTGCGAGCAACCGTCGGCGGCCGCTCGCTGGTGTCAGTCGCGGCCCGTCGCTGCCGAGTGGCGTCACCACCAGACGCAGCGAGAGCTGGTCGCCGGCCGGCGCCAGCTCGGCGCGCAGGCGTGAGTCGCTGACGACCTGTCGCGCCGCCTGCGCCGAGTCGGCGTGAACCTGGAAACGGGTGGCAAGTGCGCGCAGCGTCTTCTCGACCTCCTCCTGCACACCGGGAGCGCTGGCCGGAATGGCAAAGCGGCCGCTGACCAGCTGCGCCGCCTGCTGCTGCTCGGCCGAGAAGCGCACCAGCCGCAGTCGCTGCGGGCCGTCCCGGATGAGCGTGATCAGGCGCAGCGCTGCGGCTTCGCGCTGCTGTTCGGCATCCATGTAGTATGCCTCGTTGCTGGCATTCGTCCGCAGCGGCGGGTCGATGCGCATCAGGTAGCGGTCGCCCTCGCGAACCAGTTCGAGCGCTGGCGCGCTTTCCGTCAGATCGACGAACTGTTCCGGCGCGTCGGCCAGGATGACCGCCGGATGCCCGACGAGGGCGACGATCGCCGCTGCGAGGTCGAGGTGAAAGCGGCTGTTGTAACGGGGCTCGGGGCGGATGGCACGCGCGACCTTGCCGTCCGCTGCCGCGAGCTGCTGATTGGCGGCGATGCGCGCCAGGCTGATGGGGCGCGGCCGGCCCCAGCCGCGCGGGCCCCGCTTCTGCTCGAGCGGCCGGATGCCAGCGAGGCGGCCGTCCTGGCCGATCGCCACTTCCCACAGCAGCCTGCTCGCGTCACCGGCAGCCTCGGCAGTGCCGGCTGCGCCGCCGAGCGACTGCAGGGCGAGCAGGATCTCGCGCCAGTGTTCGCCGTCGCCCGCGATGAAGAAGGCGGCCGGCGGCTCACGACCATCGAGCACGGCTGCGGCACTGTCGAGCTGGTGCAGCAGTGACTGCATGCGGCAGGCGTTCAGCCTGCTGCGCAGCAGGGCGATGGTCGGTGGCCATTCCCGCCGCGGATCGCGCTCGCCGCCGTCGGCGATCGCCTCGCTGCCCAGCCAGGCGGCGAGCAGGATCGCCCACAGCGAGTCGAGTGGCGGCCCGTACCAGCGGTCGGCGGAGGGGTGCGGGGGCAGGAACGCGCTGCGGACGAGCGCGACCCTGCCGAGGCGGACGTCGATCGCGTGCACCCAGCGTCCCCAGCTCGCTTCCGGGTCAGGCTGGCGTCGGCCGGATTCGGCGGCACAGAACTTGCGCGCCAGTTCGAGGTGGCGAGGCGTTGCCTGGGCGAGCAGCGAAAGCGGGTAGAACCAGGCAATGCTGTCGGGCAGGAAGTGCTTGCTGCCGCCGATCTCGCCGCGGCGTTGCTTGAAGGCGGCTTCGAAGGCGGCCTGTCCGGCAGCCCAGTGACCGTCGAGCACCAGCAGTGCCGCCCGGACGCCGGCGGCCCAGCCGTTGTCGACGCCGGCCAGGGCGCTCTGCAGCAGCCCGGCATCGCCGCGCAGCAACGCCAGGTCGGCGAGTAGCAGGCGCAGGCTTTCGGGCAGCGTGGCGGCGTGCTCAGCGAGCTGTGCAGCGGCCCAGTCGGCGATTGCCAGGTAGTCGGGCGCACAGTGCAGCAGGCAGACGCCGGCGACGGCCTGACAGGCGAGTGACCAGCGTTCGGGTGCATCGATGCGGGCAAAGGTGGGGCCATCGAAGGCCTCGAAGATCGCTCTGAGGACGACGGTATCCCAGTTGAGCACCTGCGAGACGCTGCTCCGGAGCGCCCGCAACTCGGCCGCGGGCGCTCCGCTCAGGTACTTGGCGCGAACGTAGGCAACCGTCGTTGCCAGGCTGCCGGCGCCCCAGTAGTAACCCGATCGGCCCGGGTCGAAATGGGTGGCTTCACAGATCAGCTGAAGCAGCGTGCTGCCCGGGGTCGTCTCGAGCCACTGCCGGTAAAGGGGGGCGCGCAGGCCGTCGAGCAACTGAAAGGCACCGCGACGCAACGGATCCTCGAGCAGCAGATTCCTTCCCGTCAGCTCGTGCCAGGCGTGCCGGACGTCGTTGAGGCTGAAGGCGGTGCCGCCGCTGTCCTGAAGGCGGCTGACGACGAGCAATCGATGCACGTCGACTGGCGAGCGTGCCGTCCACAGCAGCGCGCAGGCCAGCGCCACCCGGTGCGTGTCGGGAGTCAGGCCGAGGGTGTCGAGCCGGTCGATGGCGGCACCGTTCAGCGGGTTCTTGAGCATGGGTTCCTGGCAATGGCCATCGTTGGGCCGGAGGTGACGATCACTGGCGAGCCAGCAGCATCGCATCACCGTAGCTGAAAAAGCGGTAGCGCTGGCGAATCGCGTGTTCGTAGGCGCGGCGGACGGGCTCCCGCCCGGCGAAAGCCGAGACCAGCATCAGCAGCGTCGACTTCGGCAGGTGGAAGTTGGTCAGCAGCCGGTCCACGATCCGGAACTCGTAGCCCGGCGTGATGAAGAGATCGGTTTCGCCGGCACCGGCGCGCAGCTCGCCGGACTGTGCTGCCGCTTCGAGTGCTCGCAGGCTGGTCGTGCCGACGGCGACGACGCGACCGCCACCGCTGCGTGTCCGGGCGATGGCGTCCACCGTCGCGGCGGGAATCGCGAAACGCTCACTGTGCATCCGGTGCTCGGCGAGATTGCGGACGCGCACCGGTTGGAAGGTACCGGCACCGACGTGCAGGGTCAGCCAGGCGGCGCCGACAGCATGCCCGGCGAGTCGCTGCAGCAGCGCGGCGTCGAAGTGCAGGCCGGCTGTTGGCGCCGCCACGGCGCCCGGCGAGCGGGCAAAGACGGTCTGGTAGCGCTCCTCGTCGGCATCCGCGGCAGCGTGCGTGATGTATGGCGGCAGCGGCAGCCGCCCGTGGCGCTCGACCAGGCGCCACAGGTCACCGTCGCCGGCGAGTTCCAGGGCGAAGAACTCGCCCTGCTCGCCGCTGCGACCGCAAACGCGCAAGGGGATCGCGTCCTCGAGCAGGATCAGGCTGCCGGGCCGTGGCGACTTGCTGGCGCGGATCTGGGCGACGGCGTGGCGGGCATCGACGATGCGCTCGACCAGGACCTCGATACGCCCGCCGCTCGCCTTGCGACCGAGCAGGCGGGCGCGGATCACGCGCGTGTCGTTGAACACCAGCAGATCACCGGCGCTGAGCAACGCCGGCAGTTCGTTGAAGCGGTGGTCGCTGATGCCGCTGCCGCACACCTGCAGGAGCCGGCTGCCGCTGCGCTCGGCAGCCGGCTCCTGGGCGATCAGTTCGGCCGGCAGGTCGAAGTCGAAGTCGTCGAGAGTCAGCATCGCAGGGCCCGGAAGAATGCGGCAGCAACTGAAGGGCGGCGACGGACGGCGGGCGTCGGCTTGTTCGCTGCCGCAGAATGCGCGATAATCGCCGCCTCCTGCCGCGCACAGCTCGCGCGCACAGGCCGAGATGGCGGAATCGGTAGACGCAGCGGACTCAAAATCCGCCGCCGCAAGGCGTGGGGGTTCGATTCCCCCTCTCGGCACCACATTGAATTATTGAGGTTTTCCGTCATTCAAGCCTGCTGCGGCCAGCTCCAAAGGCCGTTCATGGGGCAAATTTGGGACAGTGCCGGAAAACTGTCCCATGTAAGCGCGGATCCTCATCGTTTCCCCTGTCCATCCTGCCAGATAATGCTGTCCCGATCGGGACAGTTTGTCGGCCGCTGCATTCTACTCGCGAACCATCCCGGAATGAGCCTGGCCGAGCGCATCAACCCGGATCCAGACTGTCCCTCGTGTTGTCCCATGTTCCACAGGAAGCGCATAGAAACAGATCTTTGCGTTTCGCAGACGGCGGATTTGCTATCCGCTGTTGCTATCTGCTGCCCGATGCGCTACACTGTTACTTGTTGTTCTGGCATGGGGCGCGAGCATGGCGACAATCGAGAAGCGGGTGGGCAGTGACGGTAAGCCGTCCTACCGGGTAAAGATTCGCGTCAAGGGCTATCCGCCTGAGTCTGCGACGTTCGACCGCCTGACGGATGCACGGGAATGGGCGACGCGCACTGAGTCAGACATGCGCGCCGGCCGATTCTTCGGTTCCGCACGGCTCCACACTTTCAACGCCCTGGCTGACGAGTACGAGCGCGCCGCGCATGACCTGAAGTCGTTTCCCGACCGCCGGCGGCACCTTATGCACTGGCGCGCCGAGTTCGGCGCAGCGCTGCTCAACGAGATCACACCACAGCGAATCGCGCTGGCCCGCGACCGGCTGCTGGCCGGCTCGACGCGCTACAAGAGCCGTGCGACCGGCGACCCAAACAAGGACGCTGCCCGAGTCATGGGAACCCGGAGCGGGCCGACCGTGAACCGCTACCTGGCGACGCTGAGCGCCTGCTTGAGCTTTGCAGTGAAGACGCTTGGCTGGCTCGAACGTAATCCTTGCGAGCGCACGGCGAAGAACCGAGAGAACCCCGGTCGCGTGCGGTTCCTGACCGAATCCGAGATCCCGAGACTGCTGGACGCCTGTCGCCCATCGCCTGATCTGTATCTCGCCGTCGTCCTGAGCCTGACGACTGGCGCCCGGCAAGCGGAAATCATGGGCTTGCGCTGGCCGCAACTCGACTTGTCGCGCCGCCTGATCACGCTTCGCCAAGGTGCGACGAAGAACGGTGACGCCCGCGCGCTGCCGATTTCCGGCGAAGCCGGCGAGCTGCTGCGCGAGCGCGCCAAGGTTCGCAGCCTGCACGATGACCGCGTGTTTCCGCCCGTAACGCTGAAGGGGCAGAGCCGGAGCCTGCGCGAAGGGTGGCGGCGCGCACTGCTGGCAGCCGGCATTGAGGATTTTCGCTGGCATGACCTGCGCCACACTGCAGCGAGCTATCTGGCGATGAGCGGGCGATCGCAGGTGGAGATCGCGAAAGTCCTGGGGCACCGCACGCTTGCGATGGTGGCGCGCTATTCGCACCTCGATCCCTCGCATGTTGTGGCGATGGGCGACACACTCGCGGAAAAGCTCTCGCTTGCCGGCCGCAAGCCCGCCGCCTGAACGGTTTTCAGGCAAATCGGGCAGGGGAGGCGCAGCAACGCCAGCTCTGCCCTAACCACATGTGAAAGGACCTTCACTCATGGCTACCCCAAACTCTACCGCAACTGCTCGCAAAATTGACGCACATCTCGCCGTTGGCCACCTTGGGCGCGCGGGTGCGACGATTCACGCTCTCCACGGTTTGATTGAGCGCTGGATCGACGACGGGTTCGACGAAGAAATCGCCGCAGCCGTGGCCTACGGCGTTGCCGCGATGGCGCGCGACGCGGCGCGCTGCTTGGATGACGCGCAGGAGGCACTCGGCGACTGCCGCTGCGGTTGGTATCAGGAAATCGGCGACTGATGGCCGCTGGCGCAACCCGCTTGCTTGCGCAGGCTGCCCGTCTGGCTGGCTTCGACCCGCTGGACGGGTGGCCGGACACGCTGCCTGTTGACGGCTTGGCCGCGCTCCTGGCGGATGGAGACCGCAAACGAGCCCGAGACTGGCTGGGCGCCGTGCTGGTATCGATCGAGCGCGGCGAGCTGCGGGCGAGCGCGCGCGACGTGCCGCTGCCAAGCCCCCGCCGCATCGGTTCGGTCCTTCATCGCGCGGTCGCGCCAATGCCCCATCGCACCGGCCGCGCGTGGTACGTCGACCGAGAATCCGCGCGCGAGTGGCTGGCCGTCGACCGCCCGGCCGCGATGGTGGTTGCTTGGCTGGCGGGAGTGGAAAGGCAAGCGCTCGCCAAAGACCCCGTACCCTGGCAGGAGGCGATCGTGCAGAGCTGGCCGAGCATCATCGAGGCATCCGGCAAACCGAAGCCGCGCGCCATCGATGTCATGCGATGGCTACAAAAGCATGGGCGCCCGGATGTTTTCGACACGCAAGCCCCCTTGTCGAACGATGTTCTACGGCTGGCCGGCGGTGGCCAAGTGAAGCGCCACACCGTCGAAAGTCGCCTGTCAGAGCTTCGCACGGCCGGGCGCATCTGAAGCGGGACTTCAACTCCGGCACGACGACCGGTCAGAGCTTCGCACGGCCGGGCGCATCGGAAGCGGGACTTCAACTCCGGCACGACGACCGGTCAGAGCTTCGCACGGCCGGGCGCATCGTGTAAAAGTCTCCCGCGGGAATCCCATTGTGGCCGCGGGAAAAAACCGCAGCCCTGTGTCGTTTCACAATGTCGGCAAGCCGCAAGCGCAACCCAAAGCGCACGGCGAAACTTGACGACATGAGACAGAGACGATGCAACGTGAATCTTCCCGCTTCCCGGAAGCTGCGCCCGCTTCCCCTCTGCCGCGCCTCTGCGCGGTGGATTCACTCCCGGAATTCTTCCCGCACGCTCGCCTGACCCCGGCGGCAGTTCGCAATCAGATTTTTCGCGCTGACGACCGGCGAAACTCGCGCGGCGAGCTGCTGCCCGGTAACGGACTTGGCCGCGCGGGTGCCATCATTCGTGTCGGCCGGAAGGTGCTCATCGACGTCGACCGTTATGGGGCGTGGCTGGACTCGCTGCGCACGCAGCAATGAGCGCCCCCGCCGCTGCGATTGAGAGGCTTCTGACTGGCGATCACCGCGCCATTGCGCACGTTCTTGGGCGCTATACGCACGGCGACCGCCAGGTGTTGCTCGACAGGATCTTTGCCGAAGCGCCCGGCCCGCATGCTTGGCGCGCGAACGACGTGGCGGCGCTGTTGAGCCAAGGCTTCGCGCCGGAAGAGATTCACTTCAGCCCTTACCGCGGTCTGTACGGGCAGATCTGCCAGGACGACGAGGCTGAGATCGAAGCTTGGCGCGACGAGCGCGCGCCGCGGCCGGGAGAGGACGCACCGTACGTAGACCCGCCGTACGTAGACCCGCCGCCGATCGACCCCGACCCCCCGCCGGAGAACTGGCGCGACCTCGCGATGGCCGAGTGCCTGGACCCCGACCCGCTGGCCGGCCGTGACGGCGATACGTCGCCCCCGCCGCAGGAATCAAGCGACGACTGGCCGTACGAGCGCATCGACGTTCGGCATTGCCTACTCACACCGCCGCCCACGATCGAGTGGTTGGTGCGCAACCGGGTACAGCTTGGCCGCGGGCACGGGTTCACTGGCACCGGCGGCAGTTCGAAGACTACGCTACTGCGGACGCTCGGCGTAGGCGCAGCGGTTGGGCGCATGCCGTGGAAGGAGTGGGAGATCGCCCGCACCGGCCGCGTGCTGCTCGTCTTGACCGAAGACACTCCGGGCGACACGCACCGGCATGTGCACGCGACGGCCGATGCGATGCGGCTGTCGGCAGATGAGCGCGAGCTGGTTGCCGACCGCCTCGTGGTGTTTCCGCTGGCTGGGCAAACCGTGAAGCTGCTGACGATCGACCGGTCCGGTATCCCGCTCTACACGAACCTCTTTGATGGCCTGCGGCGACTCGTCGAGAGCCTGGGCGACGTCGTTCTTGTCGGGCTTGATCCGGCCGTGGCACTGACCGACGGACAGGAGGTTGACCAAGCTCATCAGCGGGCACTCGGCGCGCTGGCCGACAGCTTGGCTGTTCGCACTGGCGCCGCGGTCGTGCTGATCACCCATGCCGCGAAAGGGAGTTCTGGTTCTGACGAGCTATCCTCGCACATGAGCCGTGGAGGCGGCGCCATCACCGACGCCCTGCGGTCAGAGCACGCGCTGCGGACGATGACGGCGCGCGAAGCCACTGCGTTCGGCATCTCGTCCGTTGAGGAGCGCCGGCGGTATGTCCAGCTGGCGGCGACGAAAGGCAACGAGCTGCCGTCAGGTTCGTATGCCCCGATCTGGCTCCGTCGCGGCGAAAGGGGCGCGCTGTTTCCTGCTGACATCGAGAAGACGACACGAGCCGTCAGCGACGACGCCCTGAAGGCGCTGGCGATTCTGCGCGAGCTATGTGCTACCGCGGTCCCGAAGCTCGAGGCCTGGCGGCATGCGTGCGCCGCAGGTGGCGCCATCCGATCGGCTGACGGCGAAGCCGGCAAGAAAGCCATGCAGCGCCTCGTCAAGATGCTACTCGATGCTGGCAGCATTGAGCAAGGCACCGGCCGCGGCGTCTATGTTCCTGCCTCTGGAGCCGAAGGAGCAGGGCGGTGAGAAGCCATTGGCGAGGCCGCTACAGCGAAGGGACAAGGGACACACATATTAATATGTGTGTGTCCCTTGTCCCTTCGCGCGCATGTGGCGCCGCGTCGCCTTGCGTTTTGTCCCTTCGTTGTCCTCTTCCGGCCGCCGCTGTCCCTTCGTTGTCCCGTCGCTGTCCTTTAAGCAAGTACGGTTTGTCCCTTGCAGGAACCGGCGCGCCGCCATCCGGGCGGACCTGCGAGGATGCGCCGGATGCACGCCCTCCTGCGTACCATGAGCCTGCGAGGATCGGCAACGCCCACCGCCAGAAGCCCCTTGTGGCAAGGGTTTCGTGGGTCCTTCCTGCTCGCCTGCTCTCGGGTAATGCGAGCCGCGGCGGTCCGCCAGGCAACGGCTCAAAATCAAGCGCAACACTTTCTTTTTCGGGGTGTTGCGCGAGTCATTTTCAAGAAATCCGATGAGTCAAATGGCGTTTTCCGAAATGCGCTGGCCAAAGGCCCGCGCGAGCCGCCTGCAGACGCTGCTGGCAGATCTCGATCGTTCGGTCGACTGGCTTGCGATCGCGCGGGCGCTCGAGGAGCACTTTCCGAAGCCCGGCCGCGGTAGGCAGCCCGTGCCGCTGGCCGCAATGATTCGGATCTGCGCGCTGGCCTGGGTCTTCAGTGCCAACGAGCGGCAGATCGAGGACTTGCTGATCGACAGCCCGGCGGCTTGCCGGTTCTGCGGGCTCGACGACAGCCAGGGGCGACCGCCGGATAGCGAGACGGTCGCCAACTTTCGGCGAAGGCTTGAGGCGCTGGGCTTGGACGGCCGGATACCGAATGCGATCGAGAAGGACCTGGCAGCGCGCGGCGTCGTGCTGACGCCCGGCGAGATTCGCGAACCCCGCTGGCACGGGCCGCGCCAATGACGACGAGCGGCCCGAGAGACCCCGCGCCGGTTGTTGTCGGCGCCATACCCGGCCCGCGCGTGCTTCTCGGGCGACAGAGCGCCCGACCGGGAGACGGAGTGGCTGCGGCCTTCGCAGCCGGCAGATGGTTCGGCGAGCTGCTCGGAGTCTGCGACGCTCTCGAGTTGTCACACACTGACGTGTTGGAGACATCCTGGCGGCGCATCCTCGGCGTTGGCGAGGCCGACCCGCGCGCACTCGCCTGCCGCGCGTGGCCTGCTGCCGCTGGAGACATGGCGCTGGTCGCGCATCGCTGCCGGGCCGCAGCGTTATTCGTCGCTGAGCTCTGCCGGCGCCGCACTTTCCTTGCTGACCGCGTGCCACCGCGGCGCGCTCCAGATGCCAGCGTCGCCTGAATCCCGCTTGCAGGCGATCGAGGCCCGCTTGCAAGCGATCGAGGCCGGGCAGCGCGCGATTCTGGCTGCCCTGCGCGCCGCGCACGAGCGCAAGACCCCGCGTGCGGTCCGCACCGCGCGGCGATACGCCTTGGTGCGAGCTGCTGGCCAGATCATCGGGACGACGTGGGAAGCGGCCGGCAGGCTGAGCGACCTGCTGCAAGGTCGCGCGGCCGCTTTCGGCGAACTCGGGCAGATCGTTGAGCAGATCCGGCGGCAGCGGGAGGGCGCGACGAGCCAGCGGCGCCTGTGGGAAATCATGGCTGCTGACGCGCCGCTATCCGATAGCAGCGGCACGGCCGACCGCGGCACGATGGCGACTCTCCATGACACAACCCCGGAAGGAACCCGAGATGAACGAGATTTACCCGCTGCGCCCCGATGACGAACTCCACGCCTTGGGCGCATTAACTGCCGAGTACGGCGGCCAACTGCTCGCCCTGCAGGTTTCGCGATCGGGCGTCCGCGACAAGAAAACTGAGTTCCTGCGCCGCCTGCGCGCTTCCGCCCAGGACCGCCAGCTCGCGCGCGCGGCCGACAGCCTGCTCGGCGTCGAGGAGCAGCGCGAAGCCTCTGGGTTTTCCGTCTTGCGAGCCTGCCGCACGATGCTGGAGGAGAACTCTCGCAATGGGCGGCTGGAGGCCGATGTTAGCGCGCTCGTCGCAAACCGCACGGGCACGGTGCCAAACGGGGTCTGGCTTCCGTTGCAAATTGCCGCCCGGAGTCTGGAGTCCCGCGACTTCAATCTGGGTTCGGCGACCCAGGCTGGCGCGCTGATCGGCGCCGCCCGCGACGCGGCCGGATCGCTGACGGCCGACCCGCTGCGCCGCTGCTCAGTGGCCGCCGCCTTGGGTGCGACCGTGATTACCGGCCTGCGGGATCCGCTGAACCTGCCGGCCTTCAGCAGCTCGACGAGCTTGACCTGGCCCGGCGAGATCGGAGCGGCAACGAGCATCGCCGAGACCACTGGCGGTCACGACCTGACGCCCGTTCGCTGCGCCGCGACACTGACTCTGAGCCGGCAAGCCGTGATTGCTGCGCAGCCGCAGGTTGATGCCGTCATCGCGCGACATTTGACGCAGGCGTGTTTTGAGCAGCTCGAGGTAGGAATCTTCACGGGAGACGGCACGAGCAACGCGCCGACCGGCATCCGCGCGACGGCCGGCGTCAGCTCTGTTGCCGGCGGCGTCGATGGAGCGTTGCTGAGCTGGGCGCACCTCGCCGACCTGGAAGCCGCGCCTGGCCTGGCCAATGCGCCAGTGACGGAGCTTTCCGGCTGGGCCCTGAACCCGGCAACGGCGAAATTCTTGCGCAAGACGCTGAGATCAACCTATCTCGATTTCATGTGGGAAGGCGGCGACCGGCCGCTGATGCAGCATCGCGCCGGCATCACGGCCTGCTTGCCGGCCAATCTCGCCAAGGGCGCATCCGGCAACGTCTGCTCGGCGCTGGTCTACTCTTCCGACTGGTCAAGCCTCGTCCTCGGGATTTACGGCGCCGGCATCGATTTGACGATCGACAAGGTTACTTTGGCTTCCGTGGGCCAAGTGAGGATCACCGCCGCCTTGCACGCAGGAATGACCGTCATCCGGCCGGCCGCTTTCGCCGTGATGGAAGACGCCAAGCTGACCTGATTTTGAACCCCTGGCCGGGGAACCCCTGCCGGCGCGAGAGAGCCGCCCATAGCGCCGGCCGGCAGCTCCTTACACATGGGCGTGCACGCAGCGCCGGCGCCAAGTCTCGGAAAGACCGCGCTGGCCGGCGGCTGGCGACCCCGCGCGAGCGGGTGGAAGCCGCCAACCTTCCCTTCTGCTTCCCCTTCGGCTGAATCCTGCTATCCTGCAGCGCGCGGCGACGGCGCGCCGTAACGCCGGTATTGCAACGTCATGGGACAAATCTGGGACAGTGCGCACGAAAAAGCGCCAGTTATCCACAATCAAGCACAACAAAGGGGGGTGCTTCAAGTGTCTGATTCGACTGCGTTATGTTGTTGCCTGTTGCTGCCGATCGTTGAAAGTCTCGAGACTCAAAATCCGCCGCCGCAAGGCGTGGGGGTTCGATTCCCCCTCTCGGCACCACACACAAAGACTACCCGAGCCCGCAAAGCCGCGGATTATAGCAGCCTCACCCGGCGCGTTGCGGGCAGGTGGGTGGTGATCGAACCATCGCGGGCAGGCCGCGGGATGCAAGGCAAGAAGGAGCGAACGGCGACCAAATGCCGCTGAGCAGGCGCCAGGCGGGCAGGCGGGCAACGCCGGACGGCCGCACAGTCGAATCGTTGGCAACCGCCGAAAGGCCGCTCGCCGCAGACGATGCCAGTCAGGCAGCGGCAGTGATGCGGGGGGGTGCGATGCCGCGCCGCGGCTATGCCTGGTGGCTCGCGATTCGTCCGAAGACGCTCAGCGTGTCAGTGGTGCCTGTGCTCGTCGGCACTTCGCTGGCGTGGTCGCAGCAGGCGGCCGTCCTCTGGCTGCCGGCGCTGGTTGCGTTGCTCGCCGCGCTGCTGATCCAGGTCGGAACCAACCTGCACAACGACGTCGCCGACTTCGAGCGCGGAGCGGATGGGCCGCAGCGACTCGGGCCGCCGCGCGCGACGGCGATGGGCTGGCTGGCGGCGACGGCGGTGCGGCGCGGAGCGTGGATCGCCTTTGCCTTGGCATTCAATCTCGGAGTCTATCTCGTCCATCACGGCGGCTGGCCGATCGTCGTCATCGGCCTGGCGTCGCTGGCTGCCGGCTGGGCGTACAGCGGCGGGTCGCGGCCGATCGCCGGCACCGCTTTCGGCGAGTCCTTCGTGCTGCTCTTCTTCGGCGTGGTCGCGGTCAGCGGCAGCTACTACCTGCAGACGCTCTCGCTGGCGCCGGCCGCCGTGCTTGCCGGCGCCATCGTCGGCCTTCCCGCCGCTGCCGTCATCACCGTCAACAACACCCGCGACCGCGAAAGCGACGCCCGTGTCGGACGGCGAACGCTGGCGGTTCTCTGCGGGCGGCGGGCCGCCTGCGGCATCTACGCAGGCGAACTGCTGCTGCCGTTCGTTCTTCTGCTCTGGCTGGCGATGCTGAGTGGCCGCGGCTTCTGGCTTGCGCTGCCGAGCCTGGCGCTGCCGCTCTGCCTGCGGCAGATCGCGCGCTTCCGGCACGCGGCCGGGGCCGCTTACAATGAACTGCTTGCCGACACGGCCCGACTGCAGTTGCTCTTTGCTCTCCTGCTCGCGGGCGGGCTGCTGGCCGGGGTGCCCTAAGCCTCCGTCCTGGCGGTCTTCGGGTCGGGAAACCAGGCGAGCGTCGATTGCAGGCGAACGACCGTGCCGATGATGATCAGCGCCGGTGACCTGATGCCGGCGGCTACCACCTTCGTCGGCAGGGTCGCGAGGTCGGCTGTCAGCACCCGCTGCCGGCGCGTCGTGCCATTCTGCACGATGGCCGCCGGGTGCTCGGCGGGCAGGCCATGAGCCATCATCTGCCGGCAGATTTCGGCCAGTCCGCCGACTCCCATGTAGAAGACGACGGTCTGCCGCGGCCGCGCCAGCGACTGCCAGTCGAGGTTGATCGTGCCGTCCTTCAGGTGCCCGGTGGCGAAGGCGACCGCCTGTGCGTGATCGCGGTGGGTGAGCGGGATGCCGGCGTAGGCGGAACAACCGGCGGCGGCCGTCACCCCCGGGACGACCTCGAAGGGGACTCCCGAGTCGACCAGGGCTTCGATCTCCTCGCCACCACGCCCGAAAACGAAGGGGTCACCGCCCTTCAGGCGGACCACGGTCCTGCCACTGCGCGCCAGGCGCACGAGCATCCGGTTGAGATCGGCCTGTGGCACGCTATGCTTCGAGCTTTCCTTGCCGGCGTAGATCTTCTCGGCGCCCGGCCGCGCCAGTTCCAGTGCGCCCTCGGCGATCAGGTGGTCATAGACGATCGCATCCGCCTCGCCGATCAGGCGCGCGGCGCGCAGCGTCAGCAGGTCGAGATTTCCGGGCCCGCTGCCGACGATGTAGACGGTGCCGCAGGTTGCTGACGGAGGCGACTGACTCATTGCACGGTTTCCGATTTTTCGCTGAGGCGCAAGCATAAGCGTCCGCGCCGGCATGTTCAACTGATCCGCGACCGCCTGCCAACGACGCTGGGCGATTTGATGAAGGTCAAGGAATCACCACGGGCCGGCGTGTCATCCTGAGAGCAGTCTGACAAGGGTCTGACCGCGAGCGCCGAACAAGCAACTTCAAGAGGAGAGGAATCGAACAATGCAGAAGCGAATCCGTAACGTACTGATGCTGGCAAGCCTGCCGCTGGCCATGAACCTGGCGTTTGCCGCACCGGCCGAAAAGGCCGCTGCGCCAGCCGCCAGTGCC
This sequence comes from Candidatus Accumulibacter similis, assembly GCA_013347225.1. Classification (NCBI taxonomy): domain Bacteria; kingdom Pseudomonadati; phylum Pseudomonadota; class Betaproteobacteria; genus Candidatus Accumulibacter; species Candidatus Accumulibacter similis. The sequence continues at coordinate 2,249,226 of CP054595.1, forward strand.
GCACCAGCTGCAGCGCCGACGCTTTCCGCGGAAGACAAGGCGGCGGCCGGCAAGACCTACTTCGAGCGCTGCGCCGGCTGCCACGGCATGCTGCGCAAGGGCGCCACGGGCAAGAACCTGGAGCCGGCGAACACCGCCAAGCTCGGCAGCTCGCGCCTCGAGAAGATCATGTCCTACGGTACCGAAGGCGGCATGCCCAACTTCGACGACATCCTGTCGAAGAAGGAGATCGCCAACATGGCGGCCTACATCCAGATGCCTGCCGAAGCCCCGCCGGAGTGGGGCATGAAGGACATGAAGGCGAGCTGGAAGCTGCACGTGCCGGTCGCGCAGCGGCCGACGAAGCAGATGAACGACATCAACCTGAAGAACGTCTTCGCCGTCACGCTGCGCGATTCCGGCGAGGTGGCGCTGATCGACGGCGACACGAAGAAGATCTGGGGCATCGTCAAGACCGGGTACGCGGTGCATATCTCGCGCCTCTCCGCCTCCGGGCGCTATGTGCACGTGATCGGTCGTGACGGTCGTTACGACCTCATCGACATGTGGTACGAGAAGCCGACGATCGTCGCGACGATGAAGGCGGGCTACGAGGCGCGCTCGGTCGATACCTCGAAATACAAGGGTTTCGAGGACAAGTATGCCGTCGTCGGCTCGTACTGGCCGCCGCAATACGCGATTCTCGACGGTGAGACGCTCGAGCCGCTGAAGCTCATCTCGACCCGTGGCGTCACCGTCGACGGCGAGTACCATCCGGAGCCGCGTGTCGCCTCGATCGTCTCTTCGCACGACAAGCCCGAGTGGGTGATCAACATCAAGGAAACCGGCATGATCAAGCTGGTCGACTACTCGGACATCAACAACCTGAAGGAAGTCACCGTCAACTCGGCCAAGTTCCTGCACGACGGTGGCTGGGATGCCTCAAAGCGCTACTTCCTCGTCGCCGCCAACGCCTCCAACAAGGTGGCCGTCGTCGATACCAAGGAAGGCAAGCTGGCAGCATTGGTCGACACGGCCAAGATCCCGCATCCGGGCCGCGGTGCCAACTTCATCCATCCCAAGTATGGTCCCGTCTGGGCCACCTCGCATTTGGGTGCCGACGTGATCAGCATCATCGGTACCGACCCGGCGAAGAATCCGCAGCACGCCTGGAAGGTGGTGCAGGAAGTGAAGAACCATGGCGCCAACTCGCTCTTCGTCAAGACGCATCCGAAGTCGAAGAACCTGTGGGCGGATGCGCCGCTGAACCCGGATCCGAAACTGGCCGGTTCAGTGACCGTCTACAGCATCGCCGACCTCGGCAATCCGGATCCCAAGCCGCAGGTGCTCGACCTCGCCGCTGCCGCTGATCTCGGCAAGACGAAGGGCATCCAGCGCGTCGTGCATGGCGAGTACAACGAGAAGGGCGACGAGATCTGGTTCTCCGTCTGGACCGGCAACAAGACCGAGCCGTCGGCGATCGTCGTCGTCGATGACAAGACACGGACCGTCAAGAACGTGATCAAGGATCCTCGTCTCGTGACGCCGACCGGCAAGTTCAACGTGTACAACACGCAGCACGACATCTACTGAGCCAAGACCGCAGTCGAAGCGAACGGGGGGCTGCGGCCCCCCGTCTTTTCATGGTGCGGCGGACGAGGCAGCAGGTGGCCGTCTGCCGGCAGGAGAAGCGATGAAAGCGAAGGCCCTGATTCTCTGTCTCGCGCTGTTCCCATCAGTGACGCGGGCAGCGCCGCCACCGGTCGATCCGGCGATGCTCGAACTGGCTGACCAGAGCCGCTGCCTGACCTGTCACGATGTCGATGAAACGCTGCGCGGCCCTGCCTGGCGCGACGTCGCCAGGCGCTACCGCGGCAAGCCGGAAGTCGAGGAGATTCTCGTCAAGAAGGTGTTTGAGGGTGGTGGCGGTGCCTGGGGGAATGACTACATGTCGGCCAACAAGCGTGCCGGCATGGACAACATCCGCATCCTCGTGCGCTGGATCCTGACTCTGCCCTGAACCGGCGGGCTGCGACCGGGGTCACTGAGGTCGCGGCTGCTTCAGTCGAACAGTCCTTTGTCGAGCCGTGCCGCGAGTTCCGCAGTCACCTTGCCAAAGGCGAGGATGCGCCGACCGGGATGTTCCTTGAGGAACTCTTCCGCGTCGGCGCGCGTGGCAAAGGCAACCAACTCGTGTCCCATCGGTCCCGGCGTGTGGGAACCGATGACGTAGAAGACAAGGCGGGCGTCGATTCGGGTGAGTCCGTCGTACTCGGTGACCCAGATGCTGGCGATTTCGCCGGCGCTCCTGCCAGGCGCATGGCGCGGCAGGTTGCCGAGGTACTTGAACAGATCCCTGGCGCCATCGAAGAAATGCGCCTGACCGTCACGGTAGGCGACCACGGCGACCTAGTGTGGGTAACGCGAGACGAGCATGCCGCAAACCGGGCAGAGATCCCGCTCGCCCGGCGTTGGTCGCAGCGGGCCGGCCATTGCGAGGCTGGCAGCCAGCCAGAAGACGCCGGCAGCGAGCCACTGCGGCGGTCGCGACGGCGACACGGCGGCGTTCACCCCTGAGGTCGCGCTGCCCGCTGCCGCCGCTCTTCACGACTCCTGCGAATCATCGCGACATCCTGCGACATATCGGTGTAGGCGGCGAGCAGCGCCTGCTCGAAACTGCCGAGGTCGCCGCCGTTCTCCGCCATGGCCGTCCGGGCTGCCGCTTCGCTGCCGTAAGCGACCTTGCTGTGTCTGCTCACCACCCCTTGATGCGGCTGCCGATCAGGAAGGTGGCCCGGTCGACTCCGATCAGCGGTTTGATCCCGGCGTTTGACGCGTTGTCGGCGACCCAGATGCTCTTCGGCTCGCGGTCGACGTTGACCGCCAGGCTGATCGCTGCGCAATGCAGCGAACAAACGCCGTCGGGCAGGTCATCGCTGTACTGCAGCAGCATGCGCGAGTGGTGAAACGGGCGGCGATCCATGCCGCAGTACGGGCATTTCGGGAATCTCTCGAGGTCGTTCTCGGCGGGTCGGGGATCGGCCGCCTTCTTCGGGATGAACTGGGCCGGCGTGCCGTCGGTGGCACAGGATGGTTGCGCATGTGCGGTGGTAGCAACAAGGCCGGTCGAGGCAAGCGACATTTTCAGCAGATCACGGCGGTTCACGGTCATACTCTTGGCCAAGGGTGAAATGGTGCCGCGCGGGGTGGCATCACGGCGCATGGTAGGGCCCTTGCCGGACCCTGAGCTGCCGGCAAATCGTCGCAGCGGCCGCGAAGCCTCCGGTGCGCTGGCACTGCCGGCGGAGCGGCGCCTGCTGCGGCAGCCCCGGGGCCGTCGCCGCAGGCGAATTCGGCCGCCAGCAGGCGCTGCCACGGTCGCGCCGCCGGTATGCCGAGAATGTCGACATGGCCGTCGCTCAGCCGAGCAGCCGCTGCATCACGAGGTCATAGCGGATGCCTTGCCAGATGGTCGTCAGACCGAGGACGATGACGAACAGCGCGGCGCCGCGCAAGAGCCAGCCGCGCGTGCGCACGCCGAGCCGGCCGAAGAGGAAGCTCGCCGAGAGCATCGACGGCAGAGTGCCGGCGCCGAAGGCGCGAGCAGCAACAGGCCGACTTCGACGACCGAAGGCGCGGTCGTCGCCTTGATCGCCATCGCCATGGTCATTCAGCACGGCATGAGGCCGTTGATCGCGCCGCCGATCATCGCTCCCGGCAGCACACCGCGCGCGCTGGCACCCACGAACTGGCGGCGCAGCCAGTCGATCGGCGCGAAGGCGAGCGTGTTGCGCCGCGGCGAGACGCCGAGCAGGTCGAGACCGAGCAGGATGACGACAGCGCCGGCGACGATCTGCAGTGGTCCCTGCAGTCTGCCGAAGGCGCCGGTTTCCACGAGGACCGCGCCGAGCGCCGCGGCCAGCAGGCCGATCAGCGCATAGCCGCCGAGGCGATCATCGGGCTGAGGCGACCGGCGGCGGCCACCGGAATCGCGACGACGTTGTAGCCGAGTGCCCAGAAGAGGTTCTGACGGACGATGCGCATCGTTCGCCGGGACAGCTCGATGGTCGCCGCGACGCCGCCGACGTCGCCGCCGACGAGGGTGATGCCTGCTGCCGCGAGCAGCGCCGAGTTGCCGATCAGCACCGTCTGGTGCTCGCAGATGGCACGCACGTCTCGCCCGGGTATCGCCGTGAACGCGCTGCACTCTGCCGCTACGATCGCCTGCGCCGTGCACCAGGCCGCGATCGCCCGGCCGAGGAGGTGTTCGGAGCCGGCCTCCGCAGCGGCAATGATCGCCAGCAGCCTGCTCCGGTCGACGTTGGCGGCGGGGAGGAAGTCGGTGACCACGGGTCGACCTTCGGTGATCGTACCGGTCTTGTCGAAGACGACCACGTTCAGCCCGGCAGCGCCTTCCAGTGCCTCGCCGTTGCGGATGTAGATGCCGCGCCGCTTGGCCGGTGCCGACCATGATCGCTGTCGGCGTCGCCAGCCCGAGTGCACACGGGCAGGCAATGAGCAGGACGGCGATGGCGCCTGCCAGTGCCGTCGCCGGCGGGCTGCCGGCGAGCAGCCAGCCGCCGAAGGTCAGCCCGGCGACGCCGCCGACGGCAGGAACGAAGCGCTCGGCGATGTTGTCGGCAGAGCTTCTGCACCGGCAGCTTGCTGCCCTGCGCCTGATCTAGCAGGCGGACGATGAGTTCGATCATCGCCTGTTCAGCCGCGCATCACCGCGTCCGGGTCGGTGATCGCGACGCGCCAGATGGGCACCAGCGTCGCCGCCGCGTAGGGGAAGACGGTGAAGACGAACAGCGTCGTCACCTGCAGGTCGTCGATCACCGGGCCGAGTTCGAAGCGCGGATAGAGCACCGCCCAGCCCTTCAGAACCCGCGCCAGGAGCGATGCCGCGAAGTGTAAGACGTGCACATAGGCGGCGAGGTAGCCGATGAGGAAAGCGCTCAGCGACAGCAAAGCGCCTTCCCAGAACTTCATCCGCAGGACGTCACCGGTCTCCCAGTCGATCGCCTTCAGGATGCCGATCTCGCGCCGCTCGTCGGCCGACAGCCCGGACGCCTTCTCCCAGGCGAGGATGGCGAAGGCGAGCGTGGCGAGGGCGAGGACGATGCCTTCCCGCCAACTGAAGATCGACTCGTAGGTGCGCAGGATCTCTTCGCGCAGGATCGGCCGCGAGTCGGGGAACTGTTGCGCCAGCTTGCTGGCGACGCTGCGCACTTCGAGCGGGTTGGCGACGCGCAGCGTGATGTCGGTGCAATGGCCCGGCGGGATGTCGAAGAAGGCTCGGTAGTCGGCCTTGCTCAGCAGCACCAGGTCGGCTCTGACGAGTTCGGACTTCGCCGGCAGGATGTCGGCGATGCCGAAGGTGAACAGCTTGCCCGAATAGGCGTGGAAGGAAATGTGATTGCCCGGCGCGACGCCGCGCGTGCGGGCGAGTCCGGCGCCGACGACCAGCTTGCCGGGCGCCAGCACGCGGTCGTCGGCGACCATGAAGGTGTAGTTGGCCTTGACCACCGGGTCGTAGTGGTAACCCCAGAGGCGCCCCGGCTTTTCCTGGACGCCGCGAACGCGGCCGATCCGCTCCAGGTATCCGGGCGGCGTCGGCCAAGCTCGCGGCGAAGAGGGCGCCGCCGCAGCAGAGGAGGCACAGGGCGAGGTGGCTCGGGCGCGTGGCAGGCATTGCTCGGCGGGTCCTCGGGCTCGCTTCGGTTGTCGCTGCGCCGCCAGCCTGCGCGGTCGGCAGCGGCCGCAGCCAGCCGCCTGTGGCGCTGCCGCGAGCCAGCTGTCAGACGCTGTTGGCAGCGCGCATCAGGGCGCCGCGCAGGGCGATCGTCAGGCTGCTGCCGATGCCGACGCGCTGGGCGATCGCCGGCAGGATGATCAGCGATGCCAGGGCGAAGCCCGCGCCGAGAAGCAGTGACGCCAGTTCGCCTTCGTTCTCGTCGCGGTGCGGTTGATCGTTATCCTGCATCGTCGTCTCCCTTGGCTGGTTCTGCGGTTCGGCTAGAGCTAGAATAGGGAATCCTGGTGTTCTTCGCCACCTCGTCGCATGCGGCATTGCGTCGCAGCGGCGTCTGGTCCGCCCGACAACACATGCGCCTTGTCATTGCCCTTGGGCTTTTCCTGGTCGGTACGCCGCTGCCGGCAGAGCCCCTGCCATCGGCAGCCAGGCAGCGCGAACTGGTCCATCTCGTGCGACAGGACTGTGGCTCGTGCCACGGCATGACGCTGCAGGGGGGGCTTGGCCCATCGCTGCAGCCCGAAGCCCTGCACGACAAGCCCGTCGACTCGCTGGTCGCGACGATCCACGGCGGGCGCCCGGGAACGCCCATGCCGCCCTGGCACCGCTTTCTCAGCGAAGCAGAGGCACGCTGGATCGTCGAGCAACTGCTCGCCGGCTTTCCGCAGGAACGGTAGAAGGCAGCCGGACCGCACAGGCGCTTCGCCCCGCTACTGATTCCGCGGCCTTGCGGGCGGGGCAGTTGCTCGCGTCCGCAGCCCAGATGGATGGCCGGCCAGTGCCGTGCGGGCAGCGCTGGCGCTCGCGCGATGCCGTCAGCGCCAGCCGTCGCTGCCGTGCGTTCCGCGCCCGCCGCCGGCGGGCGCCTTGGCGAGACGAGGCCGGGCAGCCCTGCAGGCGTCAGTTTTTTTTACACTTGCTGCCGCCGTTGGCGCATGGCCACCTCCGCTCCACGAACAATCATTCATAAAAACAGCTTGTTGGGGCTTTGCCAGTTTTCTGGCACGCATGTTGCTTATATCTCGCTGCGCACCCAGGTGCGAGAAAACCTGGGGTCTTTCTACTATAAGGAGTATCAATCATGAACAAAACTGGCATCGCTCTTGCCATCGCCCTTGCCATGGGTGCGAGTGCGGCAGGCGCGGCAACGGTCAACGGGGTTTCGTTCGCTGGGGGCGCCTATTTCGAGGTCGGTGACGTCTATGAGGGCACGCTCGCTTCCGACGGCAAGCTCGCCATCACGGCGCCGGGGCAGATTCTGGCCGGTGTTGGGCGCATCGACAACTTCAAGGATTCGCAGGGCAACGTCACCTGGTCGCGCGGCCAGAACGGCGTCTTCCTGAGCTACTGGTTCGACGGCTACAAGACGCAGGCGATCAATTCTGCTGTTCCGGCGACGCCCCCATTCAACGTCCTGTTCTCCGGCGGGTCGATCCACTTCTACACCTCGGCGACCGAGTTCGTGCCGACCGGCAGCTTCGCAGCCGATAAGGCGACCATATCGGCCGGCAACCTCTGGGTTGACGCCACCGGCGCCACGACGCGGCTTTGCACCGCTGCCGACGCCTGCCTCGATGGTGTCGGCACCCCGATCGCCCTCGACTCGTTCATCCTCAGCGGCAGCCTGGGCTCGATCGGCAGTGGCGCGGGCAACGGCCTGCTGAACTTCACCGGCGGTCCTGCGCAGCTCTACCTCGACACCAACGCCTTCCCGGGTGGCAGCGATGCAGCGCTTGGCAGCAGCTTCAACAGCGGTTCTGCCACCGCCGGCTATGCCGCCAGCGGCAGCATCGACATCCGCGGTGTCGCGCTGCCGGAACCGGCAACGCTGAGCGTGATGGGCCTTGCTCTTCTCGGCATGGCTGGCATCCGTCGCCGCAAGGCAGCCTGAGCAACGACCGGCCGGGCCGCCGGGGCCATCCGGCGGCCCGGGCCCGCAAGAACGGAAGCCCGTCTGGTGCCAACCAGGCGGGCTTTTTGCTGTCCCGCCCGTCCGACCAGCGGCAGCTTGCCCTGACTGCAGGCTTGCCGACAGGACGGCATCTGCACCCTGCCGGTCGCTGCTGTTGACCCAGGCCGGCAGCGGTGGCGGTCGCCGTGGCAAGGTTCCCGGCGCAGCGGCGGCGGCGCCGGAAGGCTGTGTCAGCGGCGCGCTTGCCGGCCTCGCAGCAGGAGCGTCATGGTGGAGAGCGGATCAGGTTGCGGCCGGCGGCCGCAGCGCGCGCAGATCGCCGGTTCGATTGACCTCGACGGAGATGTGCGCGAGTTCGGCGTGGCGGGAGAGTTCCTCGCGCACGGCCGTGGGGGTGAGCGCCGGATCGTCGCTCACCAGGCTGGCGATGACTGCGAACTTCTCGCGGCCGACGCGCCAGACGTGCAGGTCGTCGATCAGCGGTGGCGATTGCCAACCGGTGTTGCCGGCGAGAGTCTGTCGCACCCTGTCGACCACCGGATGGTCCATTTCCCGGTCCAGGAGCACGCGGCCGGTGTCGCCGATCAGTCCCCACGCCCAGCGCGCGACGAGGATGCCGCCGACGATTCCCATGAGCGGATCGAGCCAGTTCCAGCCGTAGACCATGCCGCCGAGCAGAGCAACGATCGCCAGCATGGAGGTCGCGGCATCGGCGACGACGTGCAGGTAGGCGGCGCGCAGATTGAGGTCGGGATCGCTGCGCTGGTCGGGCTTCGCGTGCGTGTGCGGCCGCCCGTCGCCAAGCGGCTGCTCATCGGCGTGGGAATCGTGCTGGGCGTGGTGATCGTGATGGTCGTGGTGATCGTGATGGTCGTGCGCGTGGCCGTGGTGGTGGGCGTGTCCCGGGCCGTGCGCCGCATGCAGGATCAGCGCGCAGGCGATGTTGACCGCCAGTCCGAGCGTGGCGACGACGATTGCCTCGGTGAACTGGATCGGCTGTGGTGACAGCAGACGTTCGAGCGAGCCGCTGAGCATCAGCAGCGCCACGCCGAGCAGGAATATGGCACTGGCGAAGCCGGCGAGAACCTCGATCTTCCAGGTGCCGAAGGCAAAACTCCGATCGTTCGCGTAGCGCCTGGCGGCGCTGTAGGCGAGGGCCGAGAGGCCGATCGCCACCGCATGGGAACTCATGTGCCAGCCATCGGCAAGCAGCGCCATCGAGTTGAACCACCAGCCGGCGACGATCTCGACCAACATCATCGTCGCGGTGATCAGCATCACCAACCGGGTGCCCTTTTCAGCCGCCAGGTTGCCTTCGTCGAAGACGTGCGTGTGGCTCCAGGGGGATGTCTCGGCTTGTTGCATGGGGCGGATCCTTTGCAGCGTCAGAGGTACTTGCAGATTTCCTTGAACTCGCGGATGGCGTCGTTCGCACTGCGTGGCCCGTCGCCGGTGGCCTGATCGAGACAGTGGTCGATGTGGTCGTGTACCAGCGTCTTCTTGGCGCTGGCGATGGCGCGTTCGACGGCCTGCAGTTGCTGCGCGACCTCGAGGCAGCCACGGTTGTCCTCAAGCATGGCGACGATGCTGCGCAAGTGGCCCTCCGCCCGCTTCAGGCGCTTGATGATCTCCGGGTGCGCGGCGTGCGTGTTCACGGCTGAATCCTATCCTCCTGGACAGGATAGGTCAACGAGTCGGGGGGAAAGCGGAAGGGGAGGTGCGGCGGTGATGGAGCCGTGCTCGAGCCCGGGTCCAGCGTCCGGCGATTGCGTTGTCGCTCGCGCCGGGTCGCCGCCCGCCACCCGCCGGCAACGCCGGTCGTCGCTCGCCAACTCCGGGCGCCGGTTGGAGAGAGCATGGTTTATCGGCTACAATCGGGCTTTCCCGCCGCAGCCATCTCCATGATCAAATACGTTTTCGTCACCGGTGGAGTCGTTTCGTCCCTCGGCAAGGGAATCGCCGCCGCCTCACTCGGAGCGATCCTCGAATCGCGCGGAATCAGGGTCACCCATCTCAAGCTCGATCCCTACATCAACGTCGATCCGGGCACGATGAGCCCGTTCCAGCATGGCGAGGTCTTCGTCACCGAGGATGGTGCGGAGACCGACCTCGACCTCGGGCACTACGAGCGTTTCACCAACGCCCGCATGGAGCGGCGCAACAACTTCACCACCGGGCAGATCTACGATTCGGTCATCCGCAAGGAGCGGCGCGGCGAGTATCTCGGCAAGACGGTGCAGGTGATTCCGCACATCACCGACGAGATCAAGGCACACATACGGCGTGGCGCCGAGGGCGCCGACCTGGCGATCGTCGAGGTCGGCGGGACGGTTGGCGACATCGAATCGCTCCCCTTCCTCGAGGCGATTCGCCAGATGGCACTGCAGGAAGGACGCACCAACGCCTGTTACATGCACTTGACGCTGGTGCCGTACATCGCCACGGCCGGCGAACTGAAGACCAAGCCGACGCAGCATTCGGTCAAGGAACTGCGCGAGATCGGCATCCAGCCGGACATCCTCCTTTGCCGCACCGACCGGCCGATTCCCGAGGATGACAAGCGCAAGATGGCGCTGTTCTGCAACGTCCAGCGCGAAGCGGTGATCGAGGCGCGCGATGCCGATTCGATCTACAAGATCCCGGCGATGCTGCACGACCAGATGCTCGACGAGATCGTCTGCCACAAGCTCGGCATACTCGCCCGGGCGGCCGATCTCGGAGTCTGGAAGAGCATCGTGCACGCGCTGGAGAATCCCGAACGGGTGCTCGACGTCGCTTTCGTCGGCAAGTACGTGGACCTCACGGAATCGTACAAGTCGCTCACCGAAGCCCTGGTGCACGCCGGCATTGCCACCCGCAGCAAGGTCCGCATCAGCTACATCGATTCCGAGGAGATCGAACGCAACGGCTGCGACGCCCTGCAGAAAATGGATGCGATCCTGGTGCCGGGCGGCTTCGGCCGGCGGGGCACCGAGGGCAAGATTGCCGCGATCCGGCACGCGCGCGAGAACCGGGTTCCCTTCCTCGGCATCTGCCTCGGCATGCAGCTGGCGGTCGTCGAGTTCGCCCGTGACGTCGCCGGCATGGCCGGCGCGCACAGCAGCGAGTTCGACCAGGACACGCCCTATCCGGTCGTCGGTCTGATCACCGAGTGGCGGGATGCGTCGGGACGCGTCGAGACGCGCGACGAGAATTCGGATCTCGGCGGCACGATGCGCCTTGGCGGCCAGCTTTGCCGGCTGGCCGAGGGGACGATGGCGCGGGCGATCTACGGTCGGGCGGAAATCGTCGAACGGCATCGGCACCGCTACGAGGTCAACAACACGCTGCTCGGAGAACTCGAGCGGGTCGGGCTGGTGGTTTCCGGGCGGGCGCCGGTTACCGAGCTGTGCGAGATCGTCGAGTTGCCGAAGGAGGGGGCCAATGCCCATCCCTGGTTCCTCGGCTGCCAGTTCCATCCCGAGTTCACCTCCTCGCCGCGCCGGGGCCATCCACTGTTCACTTCCTTCGTGCAGGCAGCGGCGGCTCGCCGGGGCGCGGCATGAGGCTCTGCAACTTCGAGGCGGGACTCGCGCAACCGCTCTTCCTGATCGCCGGCCCGTGCACCGCCGAGTCGCTCGGCCTCTGCCTCGAGGTCGCCGGGCAGCTGCAGCAGGTCTGTGCCCGCCTTGGTTTGCCGTACATCTTCAAGGCCTCCTACGACAAGGCCAACCGCAGTTCCGGTCGGTCGCCGCGTGGACCGGGGATCGACGAGGGTCTGCGCATCCTGGCCGAGGTGCGGCGGCAGATCGCTGTCCCGGTCCTCACCGACGTCCATCGCGAGCAGGACATCGCCGCTGTCGCAGCCGTCGTCGACGTCCTGCAGACGCCGGCCTTCCTCTGTCGACAGACCGACTTCATCGAGGCCGTCGCCGCCTCGGGCAAACCGGTCAACATCAAGAAGGGGCAGTTCCTGGCGCCTGCCGACATGCGCAACGTCGTCGACAAGGCGCGCAGCGCCGCCGCTGGCGCCGATACCATCATGGTCTGCGAGCGGGGCGTCTCCTTTGGCTACAACAATCTCGTCGCCGACATGCGCAGTCTGGCGATCATGCGCGACAGCGGCTGCCCGGTGGTCTTCGACGCCACCCATTCGGTGCAGTTGCCCGGCGGCCAGGGAACGGTTTCCGGTGGCCAGCGCGAGGTCATTCCGGTGCTGGCGCGGGCTGCGGTTGCCGCCGGCATTGCCGGGCTGTTCATGGAAACCCATCCACGTCCGGAGATCGCACTGTCGGACGGTCCCAACAGTTGGCCGCTGGCTCGCATGGAAAGCCTGCTGACGACCCTCGTCGCCATTGATCGCCTGGTCAAGACGGCCGGTCTGGCGGAGATCGGGTTGTGACGGCCTATCTGCTGGCCGAGGCGCAGTTTGCCGAGGCGCCGGCCGCTGCCGCCTGCGAGGTGCTGGCCGAGGCGGCCATCGCCTGCCACGGTGGCCGCCTGTTGGCAAGTGGCGGCCGCAGCGAGGTGCTGGAGGGGAACTGGCGGGCGCCCGGCCGCTTGCTGATCGTCGAATTCGATTCGCTGCAGCAGGCGAAGAGGTTTTATGATTCGCCCGAGTACCAGCAGGCACGAGCCGCACGCGGCGATGCGGCGGCCATGAACGTGCTGGTCGTCGAAGGATTGCCGCTTTGATCATCTTGAGACTTGCAAAGGAAAGACCATGAGCTCAGTCGTTGATGTCGTCGCCCGCGAGGTGCTGGATTCGCGTGGCAACCCAACCGTCGAATGCGACGTCCTTCTCGAGTCGGGGGTGATGGGCCGGGCTGCGGTTCCGTCGGGCGCCTCGACCGGGTCGCGGGAGGCGATCGAGCTGCGCGACGGTGATGCCGCCCGCTATCTCGGCAAGGGTGTCCTGCAGGCGGTCGAGAACGTCAACACCGAGATTTCCGAGGCGATCGTCGGTCTCGATGCGCAGGAGCAGGCGTTCATCGACCAGACGCTGATTCATCTCGATGGCACCGACAACAAGGCGCGCCTCGGGGCGAACGCGATGCTCGCGGTGTCGATGGCAGTTGCCAAGGCGGCCGCCGAGGAGTCCGGTCTGCCGCTCTACCGCTACTTCGGCGGCTCGGGCCCGATGCAGATGCCGGTGCCGATGATGAACATCATCAACGGTGGCGAGCACGCCAACAACAGCCTCGATTTCCAGGAGTTCATGATTCTCCCGGTCAGTCAGACGTCGTTCCGGGAGGCGCTGCGCTGCGGCGCCGAGGTCTTCCACGCCCTGAAGAAGCTGTTGCACAAGAAGGGTTTCTCGACCGCGGTCGGCGATGAGGGTGGCTTCGCGCCCAACCTCGGCAGTCATGCCGAGGCGCTGCAACTCATCATGCAGGCGATCGAGAACGCCGGCTACGGGGCCGGTGAAGACGTGCTGATCGGTCTCGATTGCGCAGCCTCGGAACTGTACCGCGACGGTCGCTACCACCTGGCCGGCGAGCACCTGCAACTGAGCCCGCCCGAACTGGTCGATTACCTGGCCAGCCTCGCCGATCGCTTCCCGATCGTCTCGATCGAGGACGGCATGGCCGAAGGCGACTGGGATGGCTGGAAGCTCCTCACCAGCCGTCTCGGCAAGGGGGTGCAGATCGTCGGTGACGACGTCTTCGTCACCAACACGCGCATTTTCAAGGAAGGCATCAGGCAGGGAATCGGCAACTCGATCCTGATCAAGATCAACCAGATCGGCACCCTTTCCGAAACCTTCGCCGCCATCGAGATGGCCAAGCGTGCCGGCTACACGGCGGTCATCTCGCACCGTTCGGGCGAGACCGAGGACAGCACCATCGCCGACATCGCGGTCGGCATGAACGCGCTGCAGATCAAGACCGGTTCGCTGTCGCGTTCCGACCGCATCGCCAAGTACAACCAGTTGCTGCGCATCGAGGAGGATCTCGGCGATACGGCGGGTTACCCCGGTCGCGACGCCTTCTACAATCTCATCTGACAAACCGGCGCGGTTGAGGCAAGGTGCGCTGGCTGGCTATCGCCCTGGTGGTGGTCATCGTCCTGCTGCAGCACCCGCTGTGGCTGGGCAAGGGCGGCTGGCTGCGGGTCTGGGAAGTCGACCGGCAACTGGCGGAGCAGAAGGAGATCAATCATGTCCTCGAACTGCGCAATGCCGGGCTCGATGCCGAGGTGCGTGACCTCAAGCAGGGTTACGACGCGATCGAGGAGCGTGCCCGCTTCGAGCTGGGGATGGTCAAGCAGGGTGAGGTGTTCGTCCAGATTCCCGAACGGGCAGCGGCAGAACCAGCGGCCGCAGTGATCCCCGGGAAAGCGCCAGCGGCGCCCGCCGCCAAGGCGGTAGCGGCGGCTCCGGCCAAGGTGGCGGCAGCGGCGAAGCCGGGCGCAGCGTCGCTGCAGCCGGCAAAGGCGGCGCCGCCGTAGCGCTCCGGTCGTGGCGGCCCGCAGCATCCTGCGGCCAGCCGCCGGATGGGCTATTCGAGCAACTCGATCTGTCCCGAGACCGTCGTGCTGACCAGGCTCTCGCCAGCCTCCAACGGCATCGGCGGCGCTGCGTCGGCAGCCATCGCCGGCGAACGCATGAGCGGCATCACGGGCGGGCGGCCACTGCTGTTGACCGTCAGGTGCCGGATCCGGAAGGGCTTTCCGAGCGCGTCGGCGATCACCTTGGCGCGCTCGCGGAAGGCAGCCAGCGCAGCGATGGTCGCTTCGGTCTCCGCCCTGCGGCGCGTTTCGGCCGCTGGCAGCATGTTCAGGCTGGCAACGCCGAGCGAGGCCTGCAGCTTGCCGAGAAGTTCCGAGAGTGCCGCCGGGTCGGTGGACTCGAGTGTCAGGTCGGATCGCATGCGCCAACCTTCGATCCGGTTGCCCTTGCCGTACATGGGCTGCGTGTGCGTGGCACCACTCTGCACGCGGACGTTGCCGTAGGACCTGGCGATCCTCAGCCCGTCGGCGACCAGGCCGTTGACCCGTCTGCCCAGTTCGCCCGGTGTCGCACCGCTGGCTTCGGCGAAGACCGTCGCGCGTGCCAGGTCGTTGGCCGCCGGCCGGCTGGCTTCTGCGGCCAGGTCGACAGTCGTCGTGCGCTCTGCGGTGGCCGCCAGCGCCGGCGGAACAGGCAGCAGGCCGAGGAAGGGCAGGGCGAGGAGGGGCAGGGCGTTGCGCAGTGCCGCGAGTGCTTTCATCTTTCTCTCCAGTTCGGACGCCAGGTGGCGATGAGGGGTCGCCGGGCCGCCGCGCTGCAGGCGCCGCGCTGCTTCGTGGGCGCACCAGCGGCCGGCGGAGGGAGTCATTCTAGCCGCATTGCCGCTTGTCTTTCCGGTAGTCAGATCCGGGAAGCTTGGTTAGAATCTGTTCCGCTCGCGCGCTTCTTGTGCGCGGTTGGGGTCTTTGAGGGGGTAGCATGCTGAAAGCAGGACAGGCAGCGCCGATGTTCGTCCTCCCCGATGCGGACATGGAACTCATCGATATCGCCCACTTTCAGGGCAGAAGCAATGTCATCCTCTTCTTCTACCCAAGAGATGGCGCACCGTGCTGTACCCTGCAGGCAACCGACTTCTCGGATCACGAGGACGAGTTCGCGCGGTTCGATTGCCAGATCTTCGGCATCAGTCCCGACGACTGTCTGAAGCACGCCGAGTTCCGGGACGAGCACGGTATCTCCGTCTGCCTGCTGTCCGACGAAGACGGCATGGCGTGCAGGCAGTACGGTGTCTGGCAGGAACGGGAGGTGAATGGTGTCCGGAAGTCCGGCATCGTCCGCTCGACTTTCATCATCGACAAACAGGGCGTCCTTCGGCTCGCGGAGTACGGAGTCAACGCCAAGGGCCACGCGCTCGCCATGCTGCGGGCGGTGAAGGAACTCAATTCATGAACATGCAAGTTGCCAAGAATACCGTCGTCACCCTCGATTACAGCGTCACCGATTTCGAGGGCGAGTTGGTCGATGCCGGCCAGGAACCGCTGGTCTATCTGCACGGCGGCTACGACGACATCTTTCCGCTGATCGAGGAAGCCGTCCACGGCAAGCGCGTCGGCGAATCGGTGGTCGTCAAGATGCAGCCGGACGATGCGTTTGGCGAGTACGATGCGACGCTCGTACAACTCGAGCCGCGCAGCCAGTTTCCCGACGAACTGCAGGTGGGAATGCAGTTCGAGGGCATTCCAGAGGGCGGCGATGAGGACGACGAAGAGGATGTCCTGATCTACCGCGTGACCGAGATTGCCGCCGACAAGGTGGTGCTCGATGGCAACCACCCGCTGGCCGGGATGTCGCTGATCTTCACCTGCACGGTGACCGACGTTCGTCCGGCGACGGCCGATGAAATCAGGCATGGCCACACGCACGACGACGATCTTGACGATGAGGACTGATCGGCGGCCGATGCAATCGTTTGCGCGCGGCGACCTGCTTGCCGACGGCGACCGGACCGGTGATTCACGGCTGCCGCTTGCCGCCGGCGGCAGGCGTCCGTCCTGAGCGGCGGCGCGGCGGCTGGCCGGTGGTCAGGGCGCGCGCTCTGGGCGCAGGGTGAACGCAGGCAGCGCCAGCGTCGTCCTGCCGCAGCCCTTGCTGCGCGGCAGGCGCCGCCCACGCGTGGCCCTGGTCGGTCGCCAGCGCAGCGGCAGGAGCAGCCTGTTTCTGGCTGCCTCGAGTGCATCGCCGCAGCAGCGGCGGCTGCCGCGCGCGGGCGATGTCTACGCCGAGTGCGTGGTCGATATCGGGCTCGAGCAGATCTCGCTCGTCGACCTGCCGGCGGTCGACTCGCTGCATCTGCCCGGGGCGCGTGACGTCCTGTTGCTGAAGTACCTGCTGTGGGGCGACCGCTGGCCACCGGTGGCGGCGCACGAAGACGATCTGCCGGCAGATCCCTTCGACGCGCCCGACGTCCTCATCCAGGTCGTCGACGCGACGGCGCTGCAACGCGATCTCGAACTCAGCCGCGAACTGTGTCTGCTCGGCAAACCGCTGCTGATCGCTCTGAACCGCGTCGACGAGGCGCGGCGCAAGGGCGTATACCTGAATATCGGCGCCCTGGCGGAGCTGCTCGGCGTGCCGGTGCTGCCGACCGTGGCGCACATGGGGATTGGCGTCAGTGAACTCTTTGCCGCGGCGCTGGAGGTCGCGCGCGCGAAGCGGCTGCCGCCCGTCCCGGCACCGAGTCCGCACATCGCCGCCGCCCTCGAGCCGCTGCGTGCGCTGCTCGCGCAGCCGGCGGTGGCGCAGAACTTTGACGTTCCTCTGCCTTTCCTGTGCATGCAAGTGGCGGAGAACAACGATTACTTCCTGCACGAGTTGGCCTGCCACCTGCCGCAATTGTTGCCGCAGGTGCTGGCGGCGCGCGAAGCCGCCGCGCGGCGTTTGCCGCGACCACTGCCGGACGAGTTGCACGCCGACCGCCACCATCAGGCGGCGACTCTCTTCGAGAACGTCAGCCGCTACGGCGGCACGGCCACTGCCGGTCGCTGGCAGCGCCTGCTCGACGGCTTCTTTCTGCATCCGCGCTGGGGCCTGGTCGGCAGCACGCTGGTCTTTGCGTTGGTCCTGCTGGTGGTGTTCAAGGTCAGCAGCACGATCGACGCGTGGACGGCGGCACCGCTCGTCGACTGGGCGCAGCAGTGGCAGCCCGCTTCGACCACCGGCGTCGTCGGCCGGGCGGTGGTCGACGGCCTGATCGGTCTGGTCGCCATCGTCGTCCCCTACATGCTGCCGCTGGTGCTGCTGCTGGTGGCACTCGAGGAATCCGGGATCATGCACCGCGTCGCCTTCGTCGTCGATCGCGGCTTCCACCGCATCGGTCTGCACGGCGGAGTAGCCGCGCCGTTCCTCGTCGGACTCGGCTGCAATGTGCCGGCCATCTCGATGGTGGCGGCAGGCAGCAGCGGCAAGGAGCGGCTCGTCGCGACGCTGCTGCTCGCCTTCGTCCCGTGTTCGGCGCGCTCGGCGATCATCCTCGCGATGGGCGGCAAGTACCTTGGCGGACTCGGCGTGTTCGCCATCTTCGCCCTCACCTTCGTCGTCCTGACCCTGCTCGGGAGCCTGCTCGCACGGCACTATGCGCACGTCGCCGTCGGGCTGATCCAGGAGATTCCGCCCTATGCGCTGCCGCGCTGGCGCCCCTTGCTGTCCCGGACCTGGGAGCGCTGCCGCGACATCGTGACCATCGTCACGCCGCTGCTGGTGGCGGGCAGCATCCTGCTGGCGCTGCTCGGCCACTTCGGCGCCGACGAGTGGATCAACCTGGCGCTGTCGCCGGTCACACACTGGTGGCTGGGCCTGCCCGTCCTGCTCGGCGTGCCGATCCTGTTTGGCATCCTGCGCAAGGAACTGTCGCTGCTGATGGTCTATCAGGCGCTGGGCACGATCGAGATCGTGCCGCTGCTCGACCACGTGCAGATCGCCACCTTTCTCGTCTTCATCACCTTCTACGTTCCCTGTGTGTCGACCTTTGCCCTCATGCTGCGGACGATCGGCCCGCGGCAGGCCGGCTTCTCGGTTGTCCTGTCGGTGGCCGTGGCGTTGTTCATCGCCGGCGGCGTCCGCCTCTTGCTCGAGGTCTGGCGGCTGCTCTTCGGCTGATGTCGCGTCTGCCCGATCAGCGCAGCAGCTTGCCGCTGCGGTTGAGGATGGTGATGTCGACGAAGCGCGACCCGGCGTGCCGCCGTGGCGAAAAGCTGATGAAGACGCCGCCGACGTCGTGGTTCGGGAGCGCTTCGAGCGCGTCGCGCAGCCTGCGTCGCGTTGGTTCGGGGCCCGCCCGGCGGAGCGCCTCGACCAGCACCTTGGCACCCAGGTAGCCCTCGACGAACGTGTGATTGAGGGTCACGTCCTTTGGTTTGAACTTCCTGAAGTTGTCCTGAATCTCCTTGATCAGGGGAATCGTGTGGCTGTTCGGATCGGGCACCACCTGCGTCAATGCCAGCCCCGCAGCCTTCTCGGCGCCGATCTTCTGCACCACCTGCGCGGCGTCGGTCACCGACAGCGCGACATACTGCGCCAGGTTGCCGGCGGCGCGTGACTGCAGCAGAAACTCGGCGCTGGCGGCCGTGTTGGCGATCAGGATGACGGCCTGCGGCTGCGCGGCAGCGATGGTCTGCACGGCGGCGCCGACGTTGGTCGTGTTCTTCTCGTATGCTCCCTTGGCGACGAGGGTGCCGCCGGCCTTCTGGATCGACTGCTCGGCACTCGCCAAGGCGCCCTTGCCGAAGGCGTCGTCCTGGTAGAGGACGGCAAAGCGTTTGTAGCCGGTGGTCGCGTACTGGTCGGTGATCCTGTCGATCTCCTCCGCGTAGCTGGCGCGCGTCATGAACAGGAAGGGGTCGTTGCGGCGGACCAGCGTTTCCGCGCCCGAGCGGACGGCGATGAGCGGAATGCCGGCTTCGGCGAGCACCTTGTGGTCGAGCATCGCCTCGACGTTGCCGGTGCCGACGAAGCCGATGAAAGCCAGCGGCTGCTCGTGCCGGAGCATTTCGCGCGCGAGACGGACTGTCTCGTCGGTCTTGTAGCCGTCGTCGGCCGAAACCAGCCGAATCCGCGCCCCGTGTATCCCGCCCTCGGCGTTTACGGCGTCGAACAGGAGCTGTGCGCCTGCACGCATGTGTGTGCCGGTGGGAGCAAGCGGGCCGCTGAACGCTGCCACCTGGCCGATGACGATGTCGGCGCCGGCACTCGCAGCCAGGAACGCAAGCAGTGAAGCGAGCGCAGCGCGCAGCCAGGCGGATAGTCTCATGATCCTTCCCTCCCGAGGCGACAAGAAGCCGTGACGATCAAGCTGTCCTGGCCGGGATCAAGCCCGCGGGCGGGCCGGCCCGATCACTTGCCATCGCCCGCCACCCCATCCGTGCAGCCGGCAGGGCGGGTCTGCTCGCCATCGCGAAGCGGACGATTCGCGAAGCAAGTCTAGAGCCTGTGACGGCCGCTGTCGACTGGCTTCTGCGTCCTCAGGGCAGGCGACGCGGATGCGGGTGAACCTCGAAGCGGAACAACTGCGGCTGCTGATCGTCGATGATGACCTTCATCCAGCCCATGAACGGGTAACCGAAGGTCTCGAGACGGGTGACGTTGCCGATCGGCCGCTTCGTCAGCGGATCGCGCAACGGCTGGTCGATGCGTTGCCAGTGCGAGTCGCCGTGGATCAGCAGCACCTGCCCGGCGAAGGCGACGCTTTCCCGGCTCAGGGTGTCGAGCAGCGTGCGATAGCCGGCATGCGGCAGGCCGGCGGCGTGGTGGCGGAACGCCGGGTTCCCCTGCATGACGATGACGATGCCGGCGAACCCCTCGTGCCGAGCAACGGCAAAGCCCTGCCGCAGCCAGTCGATGACGACCGGGTTGCGGGCGACGAACTCGCCGGATGGCTCGAGGCCCAGACCGAAGTTGTTGTTCGGCCCGGGAACGTTGAGCGAGATGAAGAGTACCGGGCCGAGCCGCCAGCGCAGATGTTCCGGGTAGTCTCCCGGCTGCCGCTCGAGCGGCAGAGGCGATTGGCCGAGCGAGCGCGGCGCGGCAAAGAACAACTGCCGCAGCTTCTGCAGACGCTCGAGCGGATCGAACTTCCCGGCCGGGAGATGGCGGCAGTCGGTCCACTCGTTGTCACCGGGAACGTAGATCAGCGGTACCGGCGAGGCGTCGAGGAGATCGCGGCGAGCGTCGAGCAGTGCGTCACTGCAGACCTCGCGACTGTCCTTGATGTCGCCGACGTGCACGATGAAGGCCGGATGCTCGGCGGCGATGTCGGCGAACATCCGCGGCAGTTCGCGCAGTTCGTGGCCGCTGTACGGGGTGTCGCCGATCGCCGCGAAGCGCCAGGTCGCCGCCTGCAGCGTGCACGCCAGCAGCAGGCCGCCGAGCCCGGCGAGCAGTTGCCGGCCCGTTCTGGCCCGCTTCATTGCAGCAGCGCCCGCAGTTCGTAGAGCGCATCGAGCGCCTCGCGCGGCGTCAGCCGGTCGGGATCGATGGCTTGCAGCCGCTCGATCGCCGGGTGGGTGGCCGGTTCGCCGGCTTCGGCGGCCGTCGACAGCGCGCTGGCAAAGAGGTCGGGCTGCAACGGGTTGATCGACGCCCGCTGCTCGAACTCGCGCAACTGCCGCCGCGCTGCCTTCAGCACCGCAGTCGGGATGCCGGCCAGCGCTGCCACCTGGATGCCGTAGCTCTGGTTCGCCGGCCCCTCCTCGACGGCATGCAGGAAGACGATGCGCTGCCCATGCTCGATCGCGTCCAGGTGCACGTTCGCCAGTTCGGCGTATTCGTTGGCGAGCAGGGTCAGCTCGAAGTAATGCGTGGCGAAGAGCGTCAGGCAGCGATTCTTCTCGATCAGCTGCCGGCAGATGGCGAAAGCCAGCGCCATGCCGTCGAAGGTCGAGGTGCCGCGCCCGACCTCGTCCATAAGCACCAGGCTCTGCTCGCCGGCGTGGTGCAGGATGGCGGCCGATTCGGTCATCTCGACCATGAAGGTCGAACGTCCACCTGCCAGATCGTCGGCGGCGCCGATGCGGGTGAAGATCTGGTCGAGCGGGCCGAGCACGGCGCGGGTTGCCGGCACATAGCTGCCGATGTGGGCGAGCAGCGCGATCAGCGCCGTCTGCCGCATGTAGGTCGACTTGCCGCCCATGTTCGGGCCGGTGATCAGCAGTAGCCGCCGCTCGTCGCTCAGGCGGGTATCGTTGGCGATGAAGCTCTCGCCGCCGGCGAGCTGCTCCTCGACGACCGGGTGGCGGCCGCCCTCGATCAGCAGTCCGGGTTCGTTGCTGAACACCGGTCGGCAGTAGTTGCGCCGCTGCGCCGTGTCGGCAAGACTCGCCAGCAGGTCGCTGGCGGCGACTGCCTGCGCCACCCGCTGCAGCTCCGGCAGCTCTGGCTGCAGGGTCGCCAGGACGCCGTCGTAGAGCAGCCGCTCGCGCGCCAGCGCCCGATCCTGCGCCGACAGCGCCTTGTCCTCGAAGGCCTTCAGCTCCGGTGTCAGGTAGCGCTCGGCGTTCTTCAGCGTCTGCCGCCGGCGGTAGTCGTCGGGCACGCGGCTGGCGTTGGCATGGCTGACTTCGATGTAGAACCCATGCACGCGGTTGTATTCCACCTTCAGGTTGGCGATTCCCGTCCGCTCGCGCTCGCGTGCCTCGAGTTCGACGAGGAACGCTCCGCAGTTCTCGTTCAGCGCGCGCAGTTCGTCGAGTTCGGCGTCGAAACCGGTGGCGATGACACCACCGTCGCGGACCAGCGCCGCCGGCTCGGGCTGGATCGCGCGCTGCAGCAGGTCGAGGGTGGTCGTCGGCGTCGCCAGTTGCAGCAGCAGTTCGGCCAGCAGGGGTGCGCCGCTGATCGCCTGCAGCGGCGCGCGCAGGTCGGCCAGTCGTCGCAGGCTGTCGCGCAAGCTCGACAGGTCGCGCGGGCGGGCGCTGGCAAGGCCGATGCGGCCGGCGATCCGCTCGATGTCGGCGAAGCCGCGCAGCGCCTGGCGCAGCGCGCGCAGGCTGCGGCCCCCGTCGTCGAGCAGCATGGCGATCGCCGCGTGCCGCGCCGCCGGGATCGCCGGATCGCGCCAGGGATGATGCAGCGCGTGCCGCAGGAGCCGCGAGCCCATGGCACAGACGCATGAGTCGAGCAGGCTGTACAGCGTCGGTGCCGGCTGCCCGCGCAGGGTTTCGGTGAGTTCGAGGTTGCGCCGGGTGGCGGTGTCGAGTCCGAGAAAGGTGGCGTCGCGCTCGACGGTCAGCGCCCGCAGGTGCGGCAGGGCGCGCGTCTGCGTCGCCCGCGCATAGCGCAGCAGCGCGCCGGCAGCGGCAATCGCCGGCCGCAGGCCATCGGCGCCAAAGCCGGCGAGCGAACTCGTGCCGAAGTGCGCGCACAGCTCGCGGCCACCGGCCTCGACGTCGAAATGCCAGTCCGGCTGCCGGGTCAGCGGTGCATCGGTGGTGAAAGCGGGTGTCAGCGTCTCGGCGACGACGATCTCGGCCGGCCGGATCCGTTCGAGGGTGCCAGTGACCCGGCCGGGAGCGACCTCGCAGACGCGGAACTCGCCGCTCGCCAGGTTGATCCAGGCGAGTCCCGCGAGCTGGCGGGTGAAATGGATCGCCAGCAGCAGCGTGTCGCGCTTCTCGTCGAGCAGCGCCGCGTCGGTGAGCGTGCCGGGGGTGACGATGCGCGACACGGCTCGTTCGACCGGCCCCTTGCTGGTCGCCGGGTCGCCCACCTGCTCGCAGATGACCACCGATTCGCCGAGCTTCACCAGCTTCGCGAGATATTGCTCGAGCGCGTGGTAAGGCACGCCGGCCATCCGGATCGGCTGCCCGGCCGACTGTCCGCGCGTCGTCAACGTGATGTCGAGCAGGCGCGCGGCCTTTTCGGCGTCTTCATGGAACAACTCGTAGAAGTCGCCCATGCGGTAGAAGAGCAGCAGGCCAGGATGCTCCGCCTTCAGCCGCAGGTACTGCTGCATCATTGGCGTGTGGGCCGATTCTGGTCCGCTCTTCAGCCCTTGATTTTTCTGCATGTTACAGACAACCCATTGATTTGGCGCGGTGAGGCGGTAGTGTGAGCGGATGCTTGAGGCCCCAGTACGGTCTTCTGCTCCCGTCTACCCCTGGCTTTGCAGTACAGGTTTCTTGGTGTATTCGGCAGAAGCCATACTGACCCTTCGGCAGAGTGGAACAACCTATACTGAGGGGCGGCATGGGGTTCGGCGCGAGTGAAATCAAGCTCCTGCAACGAGGCCCGCATCTTACCAGTGCTCGGACTCCCGGACTTCCGGATTCTGGGGCCGCTTGGGAAGTCTGGGCGTCAACCAGCGCGGCGCAGTATCGCTGCCAGACACAACCGTTGCAGCCCCGACGACGGCAGGTGTCCGGCACACGCGGCGGAGGGCGCAGGTTGAGGCTCCGCTGGCTGAGCCCAGGCTGCGATCGCGCGCACGAGCGTCCGGGCGTTGGCGAGGCCGTTCATGGGCAGGGAAAAAGGATCGCGACGGGAGTTCGTGTCGGGCATCGTGGCTGCGGGTCGATGGCGGATGTCGCCGAGAGGGGGGCGGTCGCCATTGCGGCGATCAGGGTTTGCGGATGCGACGATTCACCGAGACACTGACGGGCGTCAACACCGACCCCCGGGAAGGCGCCTATTCTGCGGCTGCCCAGTGGATCTCACCCGGAGGTGATCAGCATGCAGCGGCAGATCTTCCTCGTCGGTGCCGGCGTCGCGGCTGCTGCAGGCGCAGGCGTGCATTGGCTGGCGCGCAGTCGGGATTATGACGCAGCGGCGGCCCTCTTGTGGCGGCATCGCGCGTCCGCCAGCGGCGCCGAGTTCGCCGATCGGGTGCACTGCGCGACCATGGCGGCGAACAGCCACAACGCCCAGGCCTGGCATTTCCGGCCGACGCCCACGGGGGTCGCGATATCGCCGGACTTCGATCGCTCGCTGCCCGTGGCCGACGCCGACAACCATCAGCTCTACGCCTCGCTCGGCTGCGCCGCCGAAAACCTGATGCGAGTTGCTGCTGATCGAGGATCGCAGCCGGATCGAACAGGTGCTCGAGCTGATCGTGGCGGCGACGACGATGCAGGCTGCCGACCCGGCTTTCGTGGCGGAGCTGCGATCGTGGCTGCGTTTCAATGCCGCCGCGGCAGTCGTTAGTGGTGACGGCCTGCGTGTCGCCTGTTCCGGCAATCCGGCGATGCCCACCTGGCTGGGATCGATGCTGTTCGCCGCCTGCTTCAAGCCGGCGGCAGAGAGCCAGCGCCATGCCCGGCAGGTACGCTCCAGTTCCGGGCTGGCTCTCTTCGTTTCGGCACGCGACGACAGGGCGCACTGGGTTCAGGCCGGACGGAGGCATCAGCGCCTCGCCCTGCAGGCGACCGCGCTCGGTATCCGCCATGCGCATCTTACTGGAGATCGCGTCCCTGCGCCGGCATCTTGGCGCGCTGCTGGGGGTGGGTGATCGTCTTGTCGACCTGCTGGTCCGTTACGGCCACGCTGCGCCGATGCCCCGTTCCCTGCGCCGCCCGGTCAGGGAGGTGATCATCGCGGCGTGAGTTCTCCATGTTGAAGGCATCGCAGGCGGGCTGTCGCTATTTCGCCGGGGTGTTCGCCGTCGGCTTCCTGCTTGGCGTACCGCGGACCTTGGTGCTCGTGCCTCGCGTCGGCGAAGTCGTGGCAGTGCTCATCGAGCTGCCGGTCATTCTCGGAGCGTCCTGGCTGATCTGCGGCCGCATCCTGCAGCAGGCATCGCTGTGGCGGGTGGCAGCGGTCGTCATGGGCGCTTCTGCCCTTGCATTGCTGCTGACGGCAGAGCTGTCGATCTCCATGCTGCTTGCCAACCGGAGCCTTGCGGCGCACCTGGCGCTCTACTCCGAGACCGCGCATCGGCTGGGGCTGGCCGGGCAGCTTGCCTTTGCGCTGTTCCCGGTGCTCCAGACCATGCGCCGCCACACACCAGGTACGGGCTGAGATGCGCCAGCGGCCGACAGGCAACGTGCGGCCCGCTCGAGGGGGCTGCGGGCTGCGCCCGCGCGCTGCGTGTGCCCCGGCGGCCAGCTTGGCATTGTCGCCTGCGGAGCGTAGCGAGCCGTAAAGGTCGTTCCCTCCTCGGTTCCGCCATCCTCAAGAACCATTGCCGAGGTGCCGCAGGAGCAGGCCGGCCAAGGCACACATGGTCAAGCCGGTCAGCACGTCGAGCACCTGCCAGGCGCGTGGTCGGGCAAACCAGGGCGCCAGCCAGCGAGCGCCGAGTCCAAGCAGCCCAAACCAGAGGAGGCTGGCCGTGCTTGCCCCGAGGACGAAGCACCAGCGCGAGTCGGCGGGCTGCCGGGCGCCGATGCTGCCCACCAGGAGCACCGTATCGAGGTAGACGTGGGGGTTGAGCAGCGAGAACGCCGCAGCCTGAGCAACGGCCGTCCTGTGGCTCAGCGCCGCACCGCCTGGTGCTGCCTGCAGCTGGTGCGAACGGCGCGCACGGCGCAGGGCCTGGAACCCGTAGAAGCTCAGGAAGGCAGCGCCTGCCAGAGCCAGGACGCGTGCGACGCCGGCGCTTTCGGCGAGCGCTTGCGCCATTCCCATGACGCCGGCGGCGATCAACAGCGCGTCCGTCAGGGCACAGAACGCGATGACGCTGCCGACATGCTCCCGGCGCAGGCCCTGACGCAACACGAAGGCGTTCTGCGCGCCGATGGCGACGATGAGTCCAAGGCCCAGCGCGAGTCCCTGAACGAATGCCGCGAAGAACATCGGTGGTGCGCCTGTTGATCGAATGGATCGCCAGCTTGTCAGCTCGCCGCCATGAAGGCAAACTGTCTTTGCTAACCTGCATTCAGAAAAACTGAACCATGCTCGACTATGCTTCACTGGCTGCGCTGGCGGCCATCGTCCGCGAGGGCAGCTTCGAGCGTGCCGCTCGCGCGCTCAAGGTGACGCCGTCAGCCATTTCGCAGCGGATTCGGCTGTTGGAGGATCGTGTCGGTTGCGCACTCGTGGTACGCGGACAGCCCTGCCAGGCGACGGCAATGGGTCGCCGTCTTTGCCAGCATGTCGACCGGGTTCGTCTTCTGGAGCAGGAGTTGCACGAAGCATTGCCGACGCTTGCACCGACAGGCGACTTCAGGGTGCCGCTGCCCATCGCGGTCAATGCCGACAGCCTGGCCACCTGGTTCGCACCGGCGCTCGCCACTTTCGCCGCCGAAGCTCCGGTGCTGCTGGAGGTCGCGGTGGACGACCAGGACCACACCGCCGAGTGGTTGCGCAGCGGCATCGTCCTCGCCGCCGTGACTGGCTCAGCACGTCCGGCGGTCGGCTGCAATAGCCAGCCGCTGGGTGCGATGCGCTATCTGGCGGCTTGCAGTCCGTCCTTCATGCAACTTCATTTCAGTGACGGGGTTGGCGCGGGCAGTCTGGCGCGCGCACCGAGTCTCGCCTTCAATGCCAAGGACGAGCTGCAGACGCGCTGGGTGTTTCGACTCTGCCAGCGGCATGTCGAATTGCCTCACCACACGTTGCCGTCGACGCAAGCATTCGTGATCGCGACATTGGCGGGCATGGGGTGGGGACTGCATCCGCAGGCGCTGATCGCTCCTCAGCTCGACGATGGCTCGCTCGTCGAACTGGTGCCGGATACGGCGTTTGACGTGCCGCTGTATTGGCAGCACGCAAGAGCATCATCGGCATTGCTTGATGGATTGACCCGGCAGGTTCTGGCGGCCGGCCGAACTGCACTGATCCCGCCCTGAACGGCTGCCCGGCTGCCGGCAAGCGCAGGGTGTGTGCGCGCTCGCTTGGTGCGCGTTCAGTCCATCGATGAAGCGTTCGTCGAGGTGGCCGGCATCGATGTGCCGCTCGGCAAACCGGGCGTCCCGCAACTGTTCAGGACAAGTGGAGCCTCGTTGAAGCGAGGGGGTGCTGCCTCCAGCCCTGCGCAAGGCCCTGCAGGGCGCCAGAGGAGTAGATCGTTCAGCGGATCGCGCCGACGAAGCCTTCGATCGTTGGCCGCGCTGCGTGCAGGTGCGCCAGGCAGTCGTCCCAGAGCGCGGGGCGCAGCCCGAGGCGTCGCAGTTGCGCGGCATCCTGGTCGCTGGCGATTGTCTCGACGAAACCGTCGAGGGCAGCGTGCGCGGCCCGGTTGGCGAGGCCGACCAGGGCGCAGAAGCGGTACTCGTCACCGCTGGCGTCGGGGTCGTGGTGGTGGGCAATTGCGGCGATGTAGCGTGCCGGCAGGTCCCAGCGTTCGGCAACCATCTGGCCGACTTCCGGGTGGGTGAACTCGAACAGCGTGCGCTCGGCGTCGAGACTGCCGAGCGCCGAATTGCGTTCCAGCTCGAGCACATGGCGGTAGCTCGACTCGGCCTGGACGGCGAAGATGAGCTTGCCGATGTCGTGCAGCAGCCCGGCCATGAAAGCCTCGTCGCCAGGGTAGCGGATGGCGGCCGCGAGGAAGCGGGCTGCCGTCGCGGCGGCGATCGAGTGTTTCCAGAACGCAACCAGATTCAGTCTCTCGGTGCGAAAGGAATCGAAGGCGCCGACCGAGATCAGCATGCCCTGGACGTTGGTGAAACCGAGGACGCGGACGGCATCGGCAATCGTACCGACGCGGCGGCTGAGGCCGAAGAACGCCGAGTTGGCAACACGCAGGATCTTCGCCGAGATCGCCGGGTCGTGAATGATCACCTGCTCGACGGCGCGCGCATCGCTGGCGGGATCCTGCATCACTCGCAGCGCCTGCATGACCACTGCCGGCAGGGTCGGCACCTCATAGACGTCGATCGGCCGGAAGCGGGCCAGTGGCTCGGCCGTCAGCTTGTTGCCGTCGAGGCCGTCGTTCGCTTCGAGGAGCCGGGTCGGCAGCCCGGGATGGACGAGCTGGAAGGCGTGGATCGGCTGCGGCAGGTCGCGCAGGCGGAGCATGCCGACATCGTGCAGGCTGCTGCCGGCGGGCAGGGTGCTGCGCACCAGCGCCTCGGTCGCCGAGCTGAGCAGGGTCTGGCCGCCGTGGGTCACCGCCAGCAGGCGGGCAACGCGATTGAGCGTGCGACCGAAGTAGTCGCCGCCGCTCAGGTAGGCCGGCCCGCTGTGCAGTGCAATGCGCACGCGCAGCGGGCTGCGCGTCGGCCACTGTTCACCGGCGAGGCCCGTCTGGATCTGGCTGGCGGCCCGCAGCGCCGCTGCAGCGTCATCGAAGGTGACGCAGTAGGCGTCGCCGACGGTCTTGAAGACCAGTCCCCCGTGGCGCTCGATCGCCGCCGAGAGGAGCGTGTTGTGCCGCTGCAGCGCGAGCCGCATCGCCTGCGACTCGATTTCCCAGAGGCTCGTCGACCCTTCGATGTCGGTAAACAGGAAGGTGGTGTCGATCAGCGCGGCATCGCCGAGGCCGGGTGTCCCGAGTTCCATCTGCCGCATGTCCCGCTGCCGTTGCAGCTGTTCAGCGCTGCCGCTGGGCCGCTGGTCGGCGGTCGCTCCTGGACAGCCCGAGGAGACCGATCGCGAGGCCGAACAGGGTCAGCGCGGCAGGTTCCGGGATGCGGCCGACGGCGCACGACGAGCGGGCGTCGCGCAGGCAGACGTTGTCGAGCCGGGAATCGTCGTTGCCCTGGTCGTCGCCGGTCTTCCAGTCGGCATTGATCCAGATGCCATGCACGTTGGCGAGGACGGCCTGGATGTAGGCGTCGCTTGCCACCAGTGCGAACGGGTTGTTCGTCAGCCAGCCGGCCGTTGTGTCGAGGGCGAAGTCGTAGTGCGTCAGGCTGGCGGTTCCCGGTGGTGCGGTCGCAATGAAGATCATGCGGCCCGCGTCGCCGAGAATCGCGATGTTGGGGAAGGAGTTGCCATCGTTCTGGCTGTCCTGCAGGTCGTAGCTGATCGAGCCGCCGAAGAAGGCACTCTTGTCCCCGCTGTAGGCTGCCGACGAGCGGAAGGTGGTCCACGGATAGAGGTCACCGGTTCGCAGTGTGCCGGCGGTCGGGTCATGACCGACAGGGCCGGTGAAGCTGTCGTCGACCGCCGGCAGCAGGCCGGACAGGCTGATCTTGCCGGTTCCCCAGCCCTCTGCGTCGAAGTTGAAGTCGGAGCGGACGACGGCGGCCGACGCGCTCGTCAGGGCAAGGCTGAGGACCGCCGCAGTGACTGCTGCAACCAGGTTCTTCTTCATCTCGCTTCTCCAGGAAAGTGTTGCTCTCGGCCAGTCACCCACCGCCGGGGCGCTTGCCGGCGGCGACGGTCGCGACCGCGACGCGCGCGTCACGTCCCTGCAGCCGGCGGCTGACGAGCCGGCCCGCGCCGGCGGCGAGGAGGCTGCCCGCATGCGCGGCAACACGCGGCACGACCGCCGCCGGCGCCGGACAGGCCCCCCGCAACAGGTCTGCGCCCGGCTACGACCGCTGCGGCAAGTCTGGAGCATTCGTCCCCGGCGCGCAAGCATGTCGCTGTGCGGGCCGCTGCCGCGGCGCCGGTTGAACGGCCGCCGCCAGCCACTGTCATGTTGACTGCGGGCACCGCTCGCAACAGGCACCCTTCCGGAGAACCCGCATGCGCCACTCGCCATTCAACACCCTGTCCCGCTTCAGCCCTCCCGGCCAGCCGGAGGCTCTGTATTACTCGCTGCCGGCACTCGCCAGAGCCGGTATCGGCCATGTCGATCGCCTGCCGGTGTCGCTGCGAATCGTCCTCGAGGCGCTGCTGCGTCACTGCGACGGGCTGCGGGTGAGCGAGAAGCACATCGTCGAGCTGGCGCAGTGGCAGCCCCGGGCGGAGCGCAGCGAGGAGATTCCCTTCGTCGTTGCGCGTGTCGTCCTGCAGGACTTCACCGGCGTGCCGCTGCTCTGCGACCTGGCGGCGATGCGCCAGGTGGCGGCCGAGCGTGGGCTCGATCCACGACGCATCGAGCCGCTGGTGCCGGTCGATCTGGTCGTCGACCACTCGATCCAGGTCGATCACTACGGGACACCGGAGGCGCTGCAGCAGAACATGCGCCGCGAGTTCGCGCGCAATGGCGAACGCTATCAGTTCATGAAGTGGGGCATGCAGGCTTTCGACACCTTTCGCGTCGTGCCGCCCGGAGTCGGCATCGTCCACCAGGTCAACCTCGAGTACCTGTTCCGCGGCGTGCGGCAGCAGGAGACGGCTGACGGTACGCTGTGCTTTCCCGACACGCTGGTCGGTACCGATTCGCACACGACGATGATCAATGCCGTCGGCGTCGTCGGCTGGGGTGTCGGCGGTATCGAGGCCGAGGCGGCGATGCTCGGCCAGCCGGTCTATTTCCTGACGCCCGACGTGGTCGGGGTCGAACTGGGCGGTCGCCTGCGCGAAGGCGTCACGGCGACCGATCTGGTGCTGACGGTGACCGAGCTGCTGCGGCGCGAGAAAGTGGTCGGCACCTTCGTCGAGTATTTCGGCGACGGCGCGAGCACGCTGTCGGTGACCGATCGCGCAACGCTGGCCAACATGGCGCCCGAGTACGGCGCGACGATGGGTTTCTTCCCGGTCGACGAGAAAACGGTCGACTACATGCGCAGCAGTGGTCGCAGCGAAGAGGACTGCGTGCTCTTCGAAGCCTATTTTCGTGCCCAGGGGCTGTTCGGCATCCCGCGTGCCGGTGAGGTCGACTACTCGCGGCGCGTGTACCTCGACCTGTCGACGATCGTTCCGTCGCTCGCCGGCCCGAAGCGACCACAGGACCGGATCGCGTTGCCCGACATGGCCAGCCGCTTCAACACCCTGTTGACTGCCGCGGAGTCGGCGGACGGCTTCGGGCGGCCGGCGGCGAGCCTGGCGCAGCGCCACCCGACCGGGCTGCCGGGCATCGACCTCGGTCATGGTGACGTCCTGATCGCGGCGATCACCTCGTGCACCAACACCAGCAATCCGGCGGTGATGATCGCTGCCGGCCTGCTGGCGAGGAAGGCGGTGGCGAAGGGGCTGCGGGTCAGGCAACACATCAAGACTTCGCTGGCTCCCGGGTCGCGGGTGGTGACCGATTATCTCGAGCGGGCCGGGCTGCTGGCGCCGCTGGCGGAACTGGGCTTCGCGCTCGTCGGCTATGGCTGCACGACCTGCATCGGCAACGCCGGCGATCTCGATCCGGCGTTCAACAGGACGATCGCCGAACAGCAGTTGATCGCTGCGGCGGTGCTCTCGGGCAACCGCAACTTCGAGGCGCGCATCCACCCCGGTCTGCGGGCCAACTATCTGGCATCACCGCCGCTGGTGGTGGCGTTCGCGATTGCCGGCCGGGTCAACATCGATCTCGAGAACGAGCCTCTGGGAACAGGCGCCGATGGCCAGCCGGTGTATCTGCGGGACATCTGGCCGAGTTCGGACGAAATCGGCGCCGTGCTGCCGCTGGCACTCGATCCACAGACGTTCCGTCGGCGCTACGCCGATGTCAGCGCCGACCAGGATCTGTGGCAGGCGATCCCGGCGCCCGGCGGTGAGGTCTACGACTGGCCGGCGTCGAGCTACATCGCCCGGCCGCCGTTCTTCGAGCTGCCGCCACAGGCGACCGGCGACATCCGCGGTGCCCGCGCGCTGCTGCTGCTCGGCGATTCCGTGACCACCGACCACATCTCGCCGGCCGGCTCGTTCGGCGAGGCGACGCCGGCGGGGCAGTGGCTGCGCGCACAGGGGGTCGAGCGCGCCGATTTCAACTCCTACGGTTCCCGCCGCGGCCATCATGAGGTGATGATGCGCGGCACCTTTGCCAATGTCCGGATTCGCAACCTGATGCTGCCGCCCGATGCCGATGGCCGTCGGCGAGAGGGCGGTTACACGCTGCTCGACGGGCAGGCGACGACGGTCTTTGATGCGGCGATGAGCTACCTGGAGCGGGGGATACCCAGCATCGTCGTCGCCGGCGAGGAGTATGGTACCGGCTCGTCGCGCGACTGGGCCGCCAAGGGAACACGACTGCTCGGCGTGCGCGCGGTGATCGCCCGCAGCTACGAGCGGATCCACCGCGCCAACCTGGTCGGCATGGGCGTCCTGCCGTTGCAGTTCATCGGCGACGAGTCGGCCGCCTCGCTCGGCCTGCGCGGCGACGAGCGCTTTGACATCACCGGGCTGGCCAGCGGGCTGTCGCCGATGCAGACGGTCGCACTGGTGATCACGCGGGCCGACGGCGAGCGACGCGAGTGTGCGCTGCTCTGCCGCATCGATACGCCGATCGAGGTGAGCTATTACCGTGCCGGTGGCATCCTGCCCTTCGTGCTTGGCCAGTTGCTTGCCGGGCCGTGAGGCGCTGCCGCCGGCATGTCGGCTGGGCCGGTGTGGCTTGGCGGTCACCGTCTGGGTCGCTGTTCGCGGTGGCGCTGGCCGGCCGACAACGGGGCGCGGCGGCAACCCGGGCGTGTTGCGCAGCACAATGCCTCATGCATGAGGCGTCGGGGCCGGTGCCGGTCGCGTCAGGAAGGCACTGCGGAGCCGGCAGGCGTCGGCTGGGCGTCGTCGGTGCAGCGCTGGCGGTTGCCGCCGGCGCCGGCGTCGGGCATCAGCTCCGCAGCGGGTGCCGCGCAGCGCGCGCGGCCGGCGCGCAGCCCAGCCTTGTGCCGGGCGAGCAGCGCCAGACTCTGTTCGACGTAGTCGTGCGAGCTGAGCTGGTTGCCGGCGTAGCGGCGCAGCAATTCCAGCCAGCGCTCGTGGATGGTGCAGGGCGTCTGCCGTTCGCTGCCGTTCAGCGGGCAGTCCGGGCAGCGAGCCGCCTGCAGCATGGCGACGGCGGCCTGCTTCTGCCATTGCTGCCGATAGAGGCGGGCGTTGTCTTCGATCCAGGACAGCGCCCGTTCCTCGCGCTCGGCTTCCGGAAAGGCGGCAACGTACGCTTCGACGGTTGCCAGCTGCCTCCGGAAGAAGTCCTCGTCCGACAGTTCCGGGCGTTCTCTGTCACCGACGAAGCGGGAGATCAGCGCCAGGGTGGGATCATCAACGATATACATCAGTTTCTCGTACAACCGTTGGCGGAAGGATTCCGCCAAGAAGAAATATAGTACTTGTGTTGCGCCGCAGCAATTCTTTTTTGGCTTCGCTAACCGCCAGTCCTTGGCGCCAGGTCGGAACAACGATTAACATCGCTGCCGATGCCGCGCAGTGCAGGCTGCGCCATCGCACCCGACTCGCCACGGCGCGCCGCGCCGGCGGTCGGGGCCTTTCTCCCCTGCCATCTGCCGGCGTGCCGTCCGGTGGCCGTGCGGCTTCGCGCCGCGGTGTCCTGACTCACGGGAGGGCTTGTCGATGTTGATGTCCGTTGATCGTTCCGTTCTCCTGCTCGTCGATCTGCAGGAGCGGCTGCAGCCGGCGATCCATGATGCCGCTTCGGTGCTTGCGGCCAGCATCTGGCTGACGCGCGTCGCGCAGCGCCTGCAGGTGCCGGTGATCTGTACCGAGCAGTATGTGAAAGGCCTCGGGCCGACGATGTCCGACCT
Source organism: Candidatus Accumulibacter similis (assembly GCA_013347225.1). Classification (NCBI taxonomy): domain Bacteria; kingdom Pseudomonadati; phylum Pseudomonadota; class Betaproteobacteria; genus Candidatus Accumulibacter; species Candidatus Accumulibacter similis. The sequence goes on from CP054595.1 coordinate 2,282,756, forward strand.
GCGCCGCCTGCTGCCGGACGAGTGCGTGATCGAAAAGATGCACTTCTCGGCGCTTGCTGACGGCAGGCTCCTGCAGCTTGCCGGTGGCGATCGGCCGCAGTTCATCGTCGCCGGCACCGAGGCGCATGTCTGCGTGCAGCAGACGGTTCTCGACCTGCTGGCAGCCGGCCGCAACGTCTTCGTCGTCGATGAGGCGATCGGCTCGCGGCGTGCCAGCGACAAGGCGCTGGCGGTCGAGCGCATGCGCCGCCACGGCGCCGACATCGTGTCGCGCGAGATGGTCGTCTTCGAGTGGCTGCGGCAGGCGGGGAGCGACCTCTTTCGCTCGCTCAGCCGCGAGTTCATCCGCTGAACCGGCTCCAGCCTGCACCGGAAGGGAATCGAGGGATGGATTTTTCGGAGGTGCTGCAGGCCATGAATCAGGCCTCGGCGTTCGAGCTGTACCGCATGCGCGCCGCCATCGACCGCGTCATCGATCAGCCGCAATGGATCGAGGCGATTCGCTCGCGGCTTCGCGTCGGGCAGATCGTCGAGTACTTCGACGGGCAACTCAATGCCGGCCGCAAGGCGCAGGTGCTCGAACTGCGACGCAAGCAGGTGCTGGTACTCGACCTCGAGAGCCAGAAGCGGTGGCTGATGCACTATGCGTCGATCAATGTCGACAATGCCGACGTGCAGATTCGCGAGCAGGTCCGGCGCGGCCTTGGCCGCAACGAGGTGGCGGTCGGCGACGTCCTCGTCTTCATCGATCGCGATCAGCAGGAGCGCAGCGGAACGGTGCTGCGTTTGAACGACAAGACGGTGACGCTGCTCTGTGGACGGGCTCGCTGGCGGGTCGCCTGCGCGCTCCTGCATCGCGTCGTCGACTCGCAGGCGATCGCCGGCGAGCAACTCGCGATCGCTGGCTTCGCCGCCGCTGCCGATGGCGCGGCGGCTCGCCCATGAGCCCGCGCGGCGTGCCGTCACCGCCTACGCCGGGGGTGCGGTTGGGGCGCTTTCCTCGCCGCTGATGCCGAAAACCTGGCGGCGGATGCGGAAGAGTTCGTCCCGTGCGGCGGCGGCCTTCTCGAACTCGAGGTTGCGGGCGCAGTCGAGCATCTCCTTTTCCAGGCGGCGCAGTTCGCGCGCCAGTTCCTTCTCGCTCATCGCCTCGTAGCTGGCCTGGCGCTGCGCGGCCTTGAGTTCCTTGTGCGCGCTGTCGCTGTCGTAGACGCCGTCGATGATGTCGATGATCCGCTTGCTGATGCCGGTCGGAACGATGCCGTGGCTGTCGTTGAAGGCAAGCTGCCGTTGCCGGCGCCGTTCGGTTTCGGCGATCGCCCGCTGCATCGATCCGGTCACCCGGTCGGCATAGAGGATGGCGGTCCCGTGCAGATGGCGGGCGGCACGGCCGATGGTCTGGATCAGCGATCGCTCGGAGCGCAGGAAGCCTTCCTTGTCGGCATCGAGGATGGCGACCAGCGACACTTCGGGGATGTCGAGGCCCTCGCGCAACAGGTTGATGCCGACGAGGACGTCGAACTTGCCGAGGCGCAGGTCGCGGATGATCTCGACGCGCTCGACGGTATCGATGTCGGAATGCAGATAGCGGACGCGCACTTCGTGGTCGCTGAGGAAGTCGGTCAGGTCCTCCGCCATCCGCTTGGTCAGGGTGGTCACCAGGACGCGCTCGCCGGCTTCGGCACGGCGCCGGATTTCGGACAGCAGGTCGTCGACCTGCGTCGAGGCCGGGCGCACGAGCAGCATCGGGTCGACCAGCCCGGTCGGGCGCACGAGCTGTTCGACGACCTGTCCCTGGTGCGCCGCCTCGTAGTCGCCCGGCGTTGCCGAGACGAAGATCGTCTGCCGCAGCAGCGCCTCGAACTCGGCGAACTGCAGCGGCCGGTTGTCGAGCGCCGAGGGCAGGCGGAAGCCGTACTCGACGAGGTTCTCCTTGCGTGATCGGTCGCCCTTGTACATGCCGCCGACCTGCGATATCGCGACATGCGACTCGTCGATGAACAGCAGGGCATCGGCGGCGAGATAGTCGATCAGCGTTGGCGGCGGCTGCCCGGGCTGGCGTCCCGAGAGATGGCGGGAGTAGTTCTCGATGCCCTTGCAGAAGCCGACCTGGTCGAGCATCTCGAGATCGAAGCGGGTGCGCTGTTCGATCCGCTGCGCCTCGACGAGGCGGCCAGTGGCCTGGAAGCCGGCAACCCGTTCGGACAACTCGACCTTGATCGCTTCGATTGCCCGCAAGACCGTCTCGCGCGGGGTCACGTAGTGCGACGACGGAAAGACGGTGAAACGCAGGAGGCGGCTCTGCAGGTGGCCGGTCAGCGGGTCGAAGAGCTGCAGGCCGTCGATCTCGTCGTCGAAGAGCGAGATGCGGATCGCCTGCTCGGCGTGCTCGGCCGGAAAGACGTCGACGACGTCGCCGCGGACGCGGAAGCTGCCGCGGCGGAAATCGGTCTCGTTGCGCTCGTACTGCATCGCCGTCAGTCGCTTGATGATCTCGCGCTGCCCCAGCCGGTCACCGACGCGCATGGTGAGGATCATGCGGTGGTATTCGTCGCGGTCGCCGATGCCGTAGATGCACGACACCGTTGCCACCAGCACGCAGTCGCGCCGTTCGAGCAGGCTCTTGGTGGCCGAGAGGCGCATCTGTTCGATGTGCTCGTTGATCGACGAGTCCTTCTCGATGTACAGGTCGCGTGACGGCACGTAGGCCTCGGGCTGGTAGTAGTCGTAGTAGGAGACGAAATACTCGACGGCGTTGTCGGGGAAGAACTCGCGGAACTCGGCGTAGAGCTGTGCCGCCAGCGTCTTGTTCGGTGCCAGGACGAGCGCCGGGCGGCCGCTGCGGGCGATGACGTTGGCCATGGTGTAGGTCTTGCCCGAGCCGGTGACGCCGAGCAGGGTCTGGAAGGCGAGACCGTCGCGCAGGCCGGCGAGCAACCGTTCGATCGCCTGCGGCTGGTCGCCGGCCGGCTGGAATGGCTGGTAGAGCCGGAACGGGCTGCCCTCGAAGGTCAGCGAAGGGGGCCTCCCGTCAGTGTGTGCTTGTTTGGCCATGCTAGAATTCTACGTTTTTTTGCGAGCACTGGTCGGCGCGGCGAGCCGGCAGGCAGATTCCCTGTCAGGCAGGATGGCGTTGCCGGTGCTCGTTGTGCGTGCTTGCCCGAATCGGCGGATCGCCTGCCAGTGGCCCACCGCCCGCTTGCTCACCGTTTACAGGACGAACAGACCATGACCGCTTCGATCTTTGCTGCCGTGGAGATGGCTCCACGGGATCCCATCCTTGGCCTGACCGAGGCGTTCAATGCCGACAACCGGGCGACGAAGGTCAATCTGGGCGTCGGCGTCTACCTCGACGACGGTGGCAAGGTGCCGTTGCTGGCGGCGGTGAAGCTCGCCGAGAAGGCGCGTCTGGAGGCGATGCCGCCACGCGGCTACCAGCCGATCGACGGTATGCCCGCCTACAACCAGGCGGTGCAGAAGCTGCTCTTCGGTGAGCAGTCGCCGCTGCTCGCCGACGGTCGCGTATTGACCATCGAGGCGCTCGGTGGCACCGGCGGTCTCAAGGTGGGTGCCGATTACCTGCGCCGGTTGCTGCCCGAGGCGACGGTCTACATCAGCGACCCGAGCTGGGAGAATCACCGCGCACTGTTCGAGTTTGCCGGTTTCCGCGTCGACTCCTACCCCTACTACGATGCGCTGACGCGTGGCGTCGATTTCGCGGCGATGAAGGCGGGGTTGAACGCGCTGCCGGCAGGATCGATCGTCGTCCTGCACGCCTGTTGCCACAATCCGACCGGCGCCGATCTCGCTGCCGCGCAGTGGCGCGAAGTCATCGACGTTGTCGCTGCGCGCGGGCTGGTGCCCTTCATCGACATCGCCTACCAGGGTTTCGCCGACGGCATCCGGGAGGATGCCGTTGCCCTTGATCTGTTCGCTGCCTCGGGCCTGCAGTTCCTCATCGCCAGTTCCTTCTCGAAGTCGTTCTCGCTCTACGGCGAGCGGGTCGGTGCGCTGTCGGTGGTCACCGCCAGTCATGACGAGACGGCTCGCGTGCTGTCGCAGATCAAGCGCCTGGTGCGCACCAACTACTCGAACCCGCCGACCCACGGCGGCGCCGTCGTGGCAGCGGTTCTCGCCAGTGCCGAACTGCGCCGGCTGTGGGAAGACGAACTGGCGCAGATGCGCCAGCGCATTCTCGACATGCGACTCGGCCTCGTCGAGCGTCTGCACGGCGTCGGTGTCAGCGCCGATTTCTCGTTCATCAACCGGCAGCGCGGCATGTTCTCTTACACCGGCCTGACCGCGGCGCAGGTCGACCGCCTGCGTGACGAGTTCGGCATCTACGCGGTCAGTACCGGCCGCATCTGCCTGGCGGCGCTCAACACGCGCAACGTCGATTACGTCGCCGAGGCGATCGCGACGGTGCTGTAAGGCGCGCGTGCGGCAGCTCGCCGTGCCAGGTGGCTGTCCGGCCGCATCTGCTGCGCGGGTTCGTGGCGTCGCTGCGGCAGCGCACCGGCGGCCGCAGCAGATCGCGCGGCTGGCGTATGCCCGTAGCGGGCCGGCGGCTGACGATGCCGGTCAGTGCGCCGTCTGGGTCAGCGGCGACGCCAGGGCACCGCTGATCAGCACCGGCATCGCCGTGTAGTCGGCGCGGCGACGCGTCATCATGACGTCCATCCGCCCGCGCAGTTGCAGTTCGCGGCTGACCTCGATCTGCCCCGTCGCGTGCATCAGTCCGGCGCTCAGGTTGAGACGCGACAAGCGCAGCGCCCCGGGCGTCAGGGTGACAACGCCCGACAATTCCTCGAAGCGGGTCGCTCCGCCGAGCGTCAGCGGTACCACCGAGAAGCGGCGTACCGCCTCGGCCAGATCGAGGCCGCCCAGGTGTCCGCGGTGGATGGTGAAGCTGCCGCCGGCTTGCGACCGGGCGATCGCGTCCGGCAGGCTGTCGGCGCTGCTCGAGAAGCTCAGCTTGCCCTTGGCTTCGCCGCCAATGCGGCCGTTGAAACCGAGGGCCGCCACCAGCGCTGCGGTGTTGATCCGCTCGAAGGCGATGTCTCCGGTCACCGCGGCCTTGTTGCCGATCCGCAGGATGCTGCTGCCGCGCAGCACGCCGTCGAAGATCCGTCCTTCGAGGCGGTCGATCATGAACTCGGGTCCCGAGATCCGTCCCTGCAGCTCCAGTGAGTCGAAGAGATAGGGAGACTTCGGGGCAGGCCGCCAGGCGATCCCCTCGAGTTTGACGGTCACGCCGCCGCCGGTCATGGGTTTCAGTTCGACCTGCAGGTTCTTGCTGGCCGAGTGCAGCGAAGCGGATTCCAGCAGATGATCGGCGGTGAGCTGCAACTGGCCAGCGAGGCCGGCAACCGCAAGGTCGCCAAACGTGATCGCGGCGTCGGACAGCGAGACCTGGATGACGCTGGCACGTGCCGATCCCGTGGCCGACGCGGCGAGGGCCTGCGCCAGGCCGTCGAAGGTCGCGGCCGACAGCGTGATGCCGATCAGCTCGGCCTCGCGAAAGACCACTTGGGGCGACAGCAACGTGGCCACTTGCGGCCGCAGGCGCAACGAAGCCATGCTGAGCTGATCGGCCGCGCCGTCGTCACCCAGGCGCACCTCTTCGAGCAGCAGTCCTGGTCGGGGATAGATGCTGATGCGCATGGCACCGATCCGCGCCGGGCGACCGCTGCTCTGGGCCAGGGCCGCTTCGACCTCGGGCAGATAGCTGGCGTAGGGGAAGAGCAGAGCGCCGACCAGCAATGCCGCACCGAGCAGCACCAGTCCGAGCATGGTGGCCATCGGCCAGGTCAGCGTCCAGCGCCGGCGGCCCCGGCGAATTGGCCTCAAGTCCGGCCCTGCCTCCTCCCGCCCACGTGCCAGCCACGTTCGCAGGCGCGTCAGGAGCGGCGGGCGGTCGCCGGTCGCGGGCGTTGCTGGCATGACCGATTCAGCGGCCAGTTCGTCCGCGACGATCGACGCGTTGCTGGTGCCCAGCGTCGACGAGCCCGGGCCAAGCGTGCTCGGCGTCAGGGTGCCCGGTGTCAGCGTGCTCGGTGCCGGCCCGCTCGCTGCCGGCGCGGCCGCCGGCGGTGCTGGTCTGCCGGGCCGCACGTTCGGGAAGGGAATGATCTGCGTTTCCGGCGTGCCCGAAAGGCCCGAGCTGGCCGGTGTCGACACCCCGCTCGGGCCGAAGGTCGAGAATTCCGAGTGCGGCCGTGGTGCCTGCGGTTGCTTGCGGCTGCCCACGTTGCCGGTGAACCGCCAGACCGACTTCGTCTCGGCGCGGCGCTCGATGAAGCCATCGCCTTCCAGCTCGATCAGCGCATTCTCGGTGAGTTGCACGTTGCCCGTCTTCTCGCACAGGTCGGCAACCGTCGCGTTGCCGTCGACGAGAATGAGCACCATGCGATTGTTGCGCTGGACGACCCGCGTCCGCTGCGCCATGGCTTCCTCGCCGGCAGCGGTCCTGGCAAAGACCAGAGTTGGGTCGAGCGGTTCAGATGTCATTCTTCCGGCCGGGTCATCGGAGCAGTTGGTGGGCTTGTTCGGAATCCCGCATGTTCGCTTTCCTCCCGTCGCTATTATCGTGGAAACCGTGTTCCGGCGCGCGGCAAACACGGGTTTTCGCCTGTTTTGGCGTCGCGCCTTCTTCCGCCATTCTTCCTCCCCACTCCGGGCTGGCGCAGTTGGTGCCGGATTCGCTATCCTTCGTTCCTCGTCAGGAATCGCCCGTTTGCGAGCACGGGCCGTTCTCCCGTCCACATATTGCGCTACGACCATGGACAAGAGGCTTCTGTTGCTGTCGATCGCCGTCCTCAGCGGCTGTGCCGTCATCACCCGGCACACGCTCGACCAGCAGTACGGGCCTGCCGACCCGCAGCGCTTCGATGTCCCGCCGGCACCGTCGCGCCTGTTCGTTGACGCCGGCAAGGCGTCCGAGTGGCGGACGCAGGGTTTCTTTCCGGTCCTCAACGAGCGTGCGCCGACGCCGGCGGCCAACCTCGCGGCGAGCGTCATCTACCGCGCGCTGCAGCTCAAGCACAGCCACCCGCTGCCGGAGACCGCGGTGCTGCCGCCGACCTTCGATTTCTCGCTCGACCGTGCGCAGCAGTGCCCGCGGATCGAGGAGTACGACTCGTTCGCTGCCGCCAAGCCGCTGTGGGGAATGCCCTTTGGGCTGCCCGCGGTGAGCGACGGCGAGTTCGCCACTCTGCGCGCCTGGCTCGAGCAGGGTGCGCCCTTCGAAGGGCTGCCGCCGTTGCCGGCGGCTGTCGAGCGACAGGTGGCCGAATGGGAACGCTTCTTCAACGGTGGTTCGCGCAAGGAGCGGCTGGTCAGTCGCTACATCTACGAGCACCTTTTCCTCGCCCACCTGTACTTCGACGGCGATCCGCAGCAGCACTTCTTCCGCCTCGTCCGGTCGCGCACGCCGCCGGGGCAGCCGATCGACCCGATCGCCAGCCGCCGGCCGTATGACGACCCCGGCGGCGAGCGCTTCCACTACCGCCTCGAGCGCGAGAAGGAGAGCATCGTCGACAAGACGCACATGCCCTACGCCCTCGGCGCGAAGCGCCTGGCGCGCTGGCGCGAACTCTTCCTGCAGCCTGTCTACGCGGTAGGCGAGCTGCCGCCATACTCGCTCGCCGCCGGCGCCAACCCCTTCGTCACCTTTCGGGATTTGCCGGTCAGGGCGCGCTACCAGTTCATGCTCGACGAGGCGGAGTTCAGCATCATGGGCTTCATCAAGGGGCCGGTCTGTCGCGGGCAGGTGGCGTTGAACGTGATCGAGGATCGCTTCTGGGTCTTCTTTCTTGCCAACGATGGCTCCGGGCAGGCTGCCGACGAGTTTCTCGCTCGCGAGTCGCGGTTCCTCGAATTGCCCACGGCGCAGGGCAGCGATGCGGCAATCATCGGACCGTGGCGCGAGTACGCGAAGAAGGAGCAGCGGTACCTGCAGGACAAGTCGGATCATCTCGGGGCTCTCGCGGACCAGCGGGGCCGGCCCGCGCTGAGCTGGATCTGGGATGGGGACGGCAGCAACCCGAACGCCGCGCTGACGGTCTTTCGCCACTTTGACAGCGCCTCGGTCGTCAGGGGTCTGGTCGGCGATGTGCCGAAGACCGGCTGGGTGATCGGCTACCCACTGCTCGAACGCATTCATTATCTGCTCGTGGCCGGCTTCGACGTCTACGGCAACGTCGGCCACCAGCTGCTCTCGCGCCTGTACATGGATTTCATGCGCATGGAGGGTGAGTTCAACTTTCTTGGCTTCCTGCCGCTGGCACAGCGGCCGGCGGTGCGCGATTACTGGTACCGTGGCGCCAGCGACGACGTCAAGGAGCACGTCTATGGCAGCCTGGCACGCTTCGATGTCGAGACCGGGATCACGTTCCGGGGTGGCGATTCCCGGCGCGAGTTCTTCGGCCTGCTGCAGCAGCGTCTGGCGCCGGCCGCCGACCGCCGGTACGAGCTTGCCGGACTCGGCGATGCCGCGCTGCAGGCTGATCTCGCACTGCTCGCCGCAGTGCGCGGCCCGGCGCTGTCGTGGATGCCGGAACTGGTGATCCTGCGCATCGAGGATGGAGCGCGCGCACCGCGCTACCTGACCCTGCTGCGCAACACGGGCCACAGCAACGTCTCGAGCCTGCTGCGCGAGGGACGCGAACTGCTGCCTGAAGAGAACACGCTGACCATTGCCCGTGGCTTCGTCGGCGCCTATCCGAACGCCATCTACCGCGTGCAGCGATCGGAGATCGGTGATCTGGCCGGCGCGATCGGGCAGCTGGCCAGCGAGGACGACTACCGCGCGCTCGCCGACCGCTTCGCCGTTCGCCGCAGCGATCCCGCCTTCTGGCAGTACAGCGACGAACTGCAGGCGACGCACCTCCAGCTGGCGCCGGCGACTGCCGGGCTGCTGGACTACAACCGGCTCGAGAACCGTTGAGCCGCTGCCGATGACCGCGTCGGTGTCGGGGCAAGACACTGCGCACAGTCGGGCGACATGAGGGCTGATTCATCCGCCTGATTCGCAATACTGTCACCGGATTGCGAATTGTCCCGGAGAACAGATGCCGCGTCCTGAGTACAGGCACCCGTGAATGCCGATCGACCGGGAATGGGAAATCCTCCGCCTTGTCGCGGGGACTGGAGGCCAATCTTTGACATTTCAGAAGAACGTCAGGAAACTCTAGACTCCATCATGTCGGGGCGCCGACGTTCATCGATCCTCGGCTTGCCCGAGGTGCGCTATGGCCGCTGGGATCGCAATCGCGACCGCACGGGCGAGATCGTCGCAGGCGTGGTGATCGCCGCCGCCGCACGCGGCAGTACGCCGCAGCCGCCGACGCCCGGACTGTGCTGGTACTGGTCGGACTCTTACCAGGAAAACGGCTACTGGGATCGCTGCGGCGCTTACCGAGGCTTCGTGCGTCCGCCGGCTTCACCGAGCCGGATGCACCACCGCGACTAGAGGCGTAGGCGGCGGTCTGCTTGCCGTTTGTTGTGGGACGATGGCCATCAGGGCAAAGGCGGGGCAGGCCGATGAGCTCGTCGCGGCGTTTCGAGACCGGCGCTGGCGCTGCGACCCTCGGCACGCCGGTCCCTCAACGGATCGCGAAGGCTTCCTGATGAAAACGGAGGCGGCGCGGGAGGATCTTCCTGATCGTCTGCGCGAGGCCGGCCGGGCCGCAGAACCAGACTTCCGCGCTACGCACGTCGCCCGGATTCCAGCTGGTCAGGCCGTCGCCGCGGCCGCTGTCGTGCACCTGCAGGCGCACGGACGGCAGGCGGGCGCACAGCTCGTGCAGGCGGGTGACGAAGGCGTCGGTGCGGTGATCCCGGATACAGTAGTGCAGTTCGGCGGCCGGTGCGGTCTCCGGGGCGCCCTGCAGCGATTCGAGCCAGGCAAGGAAGGGTGTGATGCCGATGCCGCCGGCGATCCAGATCTGTTGCGCACGCCGGTCGCAGCGGCTGAGCTCGAAGCGGCCGTAGGGTCCTTCGAGGCGCAACGGCTGGCCCGGATGCAGGTCGTCGGCAAGGCGCGCGGTATGGTCGCCGAGCGCCTTGATCGCGAAGCTGACCACGCGGTCGCCGCGATCGGCACTGGCGATGGTGAATGGGTGCGCGCCTTCGCGCTCATCGAAGGTGACGAAGGCGAACTGACCCGCACGGTGCCCGCGCCAGCGGGCGTCGAGACGGCAGCGCAGGCGCAGTACATCGGCTGCCGGTCGCTCGACCTCGATGATCTCGCCGCCCACCGTTCGCTCGCGGCCGATCAGGCCGGCAAGCGAGCGCACGGCGCCATGGATGCCGGCCGCGAGCAGCACGGCGAGCAGCGCACCCACCGGCTGCAGCCAGTAGTCGGGCGGAGCCAGCAGGGCGGCATGCAGGGCGAGCATCAGATAGAGCACCGGCATCGCGCGGTGCACGCAGCGCCACGGCCGGTAGGGGAAGCGTTGCCAGAGAGTGATCGCCAGCATCAGCAGAACGCCGTAGATCGCCCATTCGCCCATGTCCTCGGCGAGGTCGCGCAGGACTTCGAGAAGTCCCTCGTACTTCACTTTCGGCAGGCGTCCGGCGCGGCCGATTGCGGTTTTCAGAAGGTCGCCCGCGAGCTCGATCAGCCAGTGCATTGCAGCGAAAGCGACCGCCAGGATGCCGGCCCATTTGTGCGCACGGTAGACCTGGTCCATGCCGCCCAGCGGCCCTTCGAGCCAGGCTGGCCGGGTTGCCAGAAACATCGCCAGCGACATCAGGGAGACCGACAGCAGGCCGCTGAGATGGAGTGCCTCCTGCCGCAGGACCCAGAGGGGGTGCGCCCCCGGCGGACTGGTGGAGAGTGCGACATCGTAGCTCCAGGCGAGTGTGGCCAGCGCAACGAGAAGAACGAGAAGTTTCTTCATGATGATTCCTGCAGGGAGTCGATACCTGATTGCCGCCGGGAGCGCGAGGCGAGCGCTTGCTCATCAACCGCCCGGCGGCATTGCCGGGTTGCTGCCGCGGGTCGCAGATCGCGGCCCGCGCACGTTGTCTTCCGCAGCATCTCTCAGTCGTCGTAGTAGCCGCGTTCGGCGTCGCGGTGACAGGCGGTGCAATTGGCCCGGCTGCCGATCTCGCGGCGCCGCCATTCGGCGTCGCGAATCTCGCGATGCTCCTTGACCCACTTCGGCAGCTCGGTGATGCGCAGCGGCGAACTGGCGGCGCCGACGCCGCGCAGCAGTTTCTCGCCGTGGCGACGGCCGCCGCTGTCGGCGGCGTTGGCAGTCAGGTAGTCGCCGATGCGCGCGGCGGTGGCGGCGTCGACGCTGGCGTCGTCACCGAAATGGTTCTGCAGGTCGGCCAGCAGGCGTGTCCAGGATCGAGCGGGTAGCATCGACGGTGCGAAGGCGAGGTGGCAGCTGCCGCACTCTTCCCTGACCAGCGGCTCGGCGACCGGCGGGAAGTAGTGCCCACCGCCGGCTTGCGCGCGGCCGAGGACGATGGCGGAGAAGGCGAGGACGAGCAGGCCGATGGCGAGCGGCCGGGCGGCAGCGTTCATTGGGGAACTCCTTGACGTGAAAGGGAAGCCAGCAAGGCACGCGCCTTCCCTTGCTCGGCCGCGACAGCAGGGCCGGGGACGAGGGGCAGCGGCATGGCATGCTTGCCCCGGGGTGTGTCGACGGTTCATGGCCGTTGGCGGGATGGCGGGTTGGCAGCCTACTGGCTGAGGACGTAGCTCAGCCAGTCGCCTTTTTCGAGCGCGCTGCACTCGCGGCCGAGGACCTCGATGCAGTTGCGCCGGAACCACTTGTCGACCTTCGCCGGGTCGGTGTAGCGTGCCGGTGAGACGGAGATGGCGAGCGGGTCGATGTTCTTGCCGCTGGGTGTTCGACCGGCGGCACGCGGGTCGTTGCCGTGACACGAGGTGCAGGCCGGCGTTTCCGGCTTGCCGCCAGCGAAGGAACGGGCATGCAGCAGCCGGCCACGTTCGACGGAGAAGCCGGCGAAGGCCGGGTTGGCAGCTTTCGCGGCGGCGGCATGCTGGGCCAGCACTTCGGTGTGTGCCGCGGCGGTGGCGGCAGACGACAGGCTGAGCGCCAGCATTGCGGCCAGCGCGCCAAGGGTTTTCCTGCGGTTCATGCGGGTCTCCGTTGTCTGGTCGGGATGAGGCGCAGGATACGGGCAGCGAAATGAACGCAAGGTGAATTCGCCGTTCATCCTGCGTTCACCCCGGTGAAGGTAGAAAGGGAATGGAGGACACCGTGCAATCAGGGGGCCAGCTTGCCGTGGAAGGGAATCGAAGATCGTGCCGCCGCGGCGGCGATGCCGCCCTCGCCGGTGCAGCGCTGCTGCTTGTCCTCGGCGCCGGAGCGGCCGTCGCCGGCGGCGACCGGCGTGGCGAGGATCACGACCACGACCGCGCGCGCCAGGCTCTGGAGGCGGGCGAGATCCTGCCCTTGCGGACGATCCTCGATCGCCTCGAACGAAACCACCCCGGGCAGGTCATGGAGGTCGAGCTGGAGCGCAAGGACGGCCGCTGGGTGTACGAGATCAAGCTCCTGCGTCGTGGTGGGGCGCTGAACAGACTGCAGGTCGATGCCCGTGACGGCAGCCTGATCGACCTCCGGCAGCGGGAACGAGACGGAGACCGTCACTGATGCGCATTCTCGTCGTCGAAGACGAGCCGACCCTCAATGCACAGCTCGTCAGCAGCCTGCGCGCCGCGGGCTATGTCGTCGACTGCACTGACAACGGGGTCGACGCGCGTTTCATGGGCGACAGCGAAGCCTTCGACGCCGTCGTGCTCGACCTGGGCCTGCCGCGGATGGATGGCCTGACGGTTCTGCGCAAATGGCGCGCCGGTGGCCGGACGATGCCGGTGCTGATCCTCACGGCCCGCGACGGCTGGCACGAGAAGGTCACCGGCATCGACGCCGGTGCCGACGATTACCTGACCAAGCCCTTCCACATGGAGGAACTGCTCGCCCGCCTGCGCGCACTGATCCGCCGTGCCGGCGGACATGCCAGTGCCGAGATCGCCTGCGGACCGCTGCTGCTGGACACGCGCAACGGTCGGGTGATGGTGGGTGGACAGGTGCTCGCGCTGACCGCCCACGAGTACCGCGTACTGGCCTACCTGATCCACCACGCCGGCGAACTGGTGTCGCGCAGCGAGCTGATCGAGCACATCTACGCGCAGGATTTCGATCGCGATTCGAATACCGTCGAGGTGTTCATCGCCCGCCTGCGCAAGAAGCTGCCGCCCGGCCTGATCGAAACCGTGCGCGGCCTCGGGTATCGCTTGCTCGAGCGACCGTGAAGATGGCCCGCGTCGCCGCCTTGCGCGGCTCGCTGCGTGTCCGCCTGCTGGTGGGCACCCTGTTCTGGGTCGCGGCTTCACTCGTGGTTGCCGGCCTGAGTCTCGACAGGCTGTTTCGCGACCATGTTGCCGAGCAGTTCCACGCCAGCCTGCAGAGCCATCTCGACCAGCTCACTGCCAGCTTCACCGTTGACGAGCAGGGGCGGGCCGCGCTCGCGATGGCGTTGAGCGACCCGCGGTTGAGCAGGCCCTACGGCGGCCTGTACTGGCAGATCGATCACCTCGCCGGCGACGGCAGCGCGGTGGCGACTGGCGTCCTGCGTTCACGCTCGCTGTGGGACAGCGTCCTCGCCCTGCCGGCCGACGGCCTTGCCGATGGCGAGATGCACCGGCACCGGCTGGCCGGGCCCGTCGGTTCGACGCTCGGGCTGGTCGAACGCAGCGTGCGTTTCGAGGCCGCGGCAGCCGCCAGCGCGGCCCGCTGGCGGCTGATCGTCGCCGCGGACGAGCGCCTGATCGCCGAGCCGGTGGCCCGTTTCAGCGGCGCGCTCTGGCTGTCGCTCGGGCTGCTCGGCAGCGGGCTGGGGTTGGCGGTTGTCGTGCAGGTGGCAGTTGGTCTGGCACCCCTGCGCCGGCTGCGTGTCGCGCTCGGACGGGTGCGCGAGGGTGCCGCGGAGCGTCTCGAAGGAAGCTTTCCTGCCGAGCTGATGCCGCTCGTCGAGGATTTCAATGGCGTCCTCGCGCGCAACGGCGAGATCGTCGAGCGCGCCCGCACCCAGGCCGGCAACCTCGCACACGCCCTGAAGACGCCGTTGAGCGTTCTCGCCAACGCTGCCCACGGCAGGCAGGATGAGCAGTCGAGGATGATCGCCGAACAGGTGGCGCTGGCCCGGAGACAGGTCGACTACCACCTCGCCAGGGCGCAGGCCGCGGCCGCGACGCATGGCGCGGCGGTACGGACGCTGCTGGCGCCGGTGGTTGCCGGCCTGCTGCGGACGATGCGCAGGATTCATGCCGAGCGTCCACTCGCGCTGCAGGTGTCGGTGATCCCGGAGACACTGGCCTTTCGCGGCGAAGTGCAGGATCTGCAGGAGATGCTCGGCAACCTGCTCGACAACGCCTGCAAGTGGGCGGCGCAGCGCGTCGAGCTGGCGGCGCAGCGGGACGGCGAGGTGCTGCGCATCACGATCGACGACGACGGCAGCGGACTGACCGCGGCGCAGCGCGACGCGGTTCTCGGCCGGGGCGTGCGGGCGGACGAGCGGACGCCGGGTTCGGGCCTCGGTCTGGCCATCGTCGACGAACTCGCTCGTCTCTACGGTGGCAGCGTCGACCTGGCGGTCTCGCCGCTGCGCGGCCTGCGTGTCACCCTGACCCTGCCGGCCGCTGCCTGAGCCGGGAAAGCGCCCGTCCTGACCCCGTTTCGACGCCCTCAGCGACCGATGTTGCGGCCAAGCATGGTGCGGATCTCCTGATTCGCCGGCAGGACGTAGTCGTAGGCGGACAGGACGGCGTTGCTGACGGGCTGGACGATCTTGAGATTGACATAGACGGCGGTGGCGCCGACGGCATAGCTGCCGACGATGACCGCCTGCGCCTGGTTGGTGCGCGCGATGTCGCTGATCTCGCGTGTCAGGATCAGTTCGCCTTCGCCGCGCCGCATGTAGATCGATCCGCGCAGCTTCATTTCGACCATCAGCCAGCCCCGTTGCGAGAAGCGCGCGGAAACCTGTTCGGAGATCATGCGGCCGAGCGTCGAGGACAACTCGAGGGCATCGATGTTGACGACGGTGGCGACGATCAGCGGACCGCTGGCGGGAGTGCCGCCGAAGTGCGCCATGAGGGCGTCGGCGGCGCGATAGTTGGTGGCGACGAGTTCGCTGTTCGCCGCCGCGGCGTAAGTGGGTTCGGGTACGCGCTGGCGGGAGGTTTCGGTGGCGCAGCCGGCGGCGAGGCAGGCGACGAGCGCGGCGGCGAGAGCGGGTGCTTTCATCGGTCGCCTCCGACGGGGACGCTGTAGAGCTGCGGTGGGCCGACGTAGAGCGAAGCATCGCCGTCGGCGACGTAATAGACGTTGCTGACGCGGCCGAGGTAGCGCGTGGCGTCGCTGGCGGAAACGGTGACGATGACCTCCGTTTGCGGCGTCGGGCCGCTGGCCCAATCGGAAATGTTCCAGCGATAGATGTCGAGGCCGCCAATGACAACGGCGCCAGCGGCGCCGGCAACTGCCGGCGCGGCATGCTTCGCCAGGCCGTAGGCCGCCCAGCCGCCGGCGTAGGGTATGCTCAGCGGCAGGAAGCGTCCGTCTCGCCGGTTGGGCGAGAAGCGAACGGTCTGTATGTCGATGTCGAGGCTGATCGCACCGGCGGGTGCGTGGCTGACGGCGGCCTTCTGCCGCACCAGCGCGGTGATCAAGGCGGAGTGGAAGCCCTTCGCGAAGGCGGTCTGCTGTGCCGGCGGGCGGACGAAGACGGGCGGGCACGGGGCGGGGGCGGCGGCGCAGGAGGCACCAAGGCCGAGCGAGGCGACGAGCGCTTCGGCAGCGCCATCGGCAACGCTCGTCCAGTGGGCCGCGGCCTGCAGCTTGGGTTGTTCCGACGTCGGGAAGTTGGTTGCCAGGGGTGTTTCGCTGTACGGCGGCGTCACGCAGGACGCGAGCGCGGCGGCGCCAATGATGATCGACGCGACCCGTGCCGTTGGTCGCACCCTGCCCAGACCCTCCATGATGTCCTCCATTGGTTTTCTTGCAGACGGTCGCAGTTTAGGACCAAATGTCTGCCCGCGCATCCATTTTGCCCGCCCGGCAAGGCGTTTTCTCCGCTGCGCCCGTGGCCGAAACAGCCGCCACCGCGCCATGGAACATGAACATGGGACCAACGGGTGCCACGATGGGCGAGAGGGGCGTCTGCAGCAGGCGACCTGATTTCCCTTGCCAGCAGACGAGTTGCCGCCGGCAAGCGGGTCGGCGCGCGCGCGGGGACTTGACCCCGTTTGCCGGCGGCGCTCGTTTACGCCCCTGCATCCACCTCGAAAGGTCGACCATGAAACGCCATCTCCGCAAGTCCCTCCGGGCCGCCATCGTCGCGGCCGTCATTGCGCTGCCGGTGGCAGCGGCGACCCCTGCCTCCGACCCGACGGCGCCGCAGCGAACGCTCAGGCCCTTCAGCGGCGAGCCCGAACTCGCGGCGCTCTTTCGGCGGTGGGTCGACGAGGCCGAGCGCCGACGCGGCGAGCAGCGCGCCCGGCAGAGCGCCGGTGGGTCGGCGGCGCTGGCGCAGGCTGCCCCGGCGGCAGCACCGGCTGCCCTTGCCAAGGAGGTGGCCGCGGCGACCGCCGATTCGCTGACCAACGTGCAGCACGCCGGCGTCGATGAGGGCGGCATCGTCAAGCTGCATGGCGATCATCTCGTCATCCTGCGGCGCGGGCGCCTGTTCACGGTGCGTGTCGGTGACGACGAACTGCGGCCGGTGGCGGTGGTCGATGCCTGGGGGCAGGGAATCGATCCCGCTGGCGCCTGGTACGACGAAATGCTGATTGCGGGCGACACCATCGTCGTCATCGGTTTCAGTTACGCACGCGGCGGTACCGAGATCGGTGTCTTCGACATTTCGCGCGCCGGCCGGATCGCCCACCGCAGCACCCTGCACCTGCGCTCGAACGACTATTATTCGTCGCGCAACTACGCCAGCCGGCTGATCGGCAGCCGGCTGGTGATCTATTCGCCACACTTCCTCAATCCCTGGGGTGATCCGCATGCCGCCTTCCCGGCGCTGCGCCGGTGGCGGCCGGGGGCGTCGCCGGCCGACTTCCGGCGCATCGCGCCGGCAACGCGGATCTACCGCAGCGACGAGCCGCTCGATCCCTTCGCCGGCGTGGCGCTGCACAGCGTGACGATCTGCGAGCTGGCGGCGCCGCAGGTCGACTGCCAGAGTACCGCCGTCCTTGGCCCGCCGGGGCGCGTCTTCCACGTCTCGCCGCGTTCGGTCTTCGTGTGGGCGACGCAACCGCGGCGCGGTGGCGACGCCGGCCAGCCGGCGTCGGCGGTGTTCCGCATTCCGCTCGACGGTTCGCCGCCGAGTGCGCTGAAGGCCAGCGGCAGCCCGATCGACCAGTTCTCCTTCCACGAGGACGCGGGGGGCATGCTGAACGTCCTGTTGCGGGCGGACGGTGGCGGTGACGGCATGTGGGAAGTCGAACGGGGTGGCGGCGATCTGGCGCTGTTGCGCGTGCCGCTGGCGAGTTTTTCCGACGGCCGCGAGGCGGCACCGGCAGCCGCCTATCGCCGGCTGCCGCCGGTCGCGGACAAGGCCCTGCAGAACCGCTTCGTTGGTCCCTTCCTGCTCTATGGCGGCGGCAGTGGCTGGCGGGCGCCGCGGGCCACGCAGCGGGCCGGGCTCTACGTGGTGCGCCATGCCGAGGGCAGGGTCTACGAGCTGCCGCTGCCGCACGCGGTCGACCGGATCGAAGCGCTGGGCAGCAACGCGCTGGTCGTCGGCAGCGACGGTCGCGACCTGCAGTTCAGCAGCGTCCGTCTCGGACGCCTGCCGGTGACCGTCGACCGGTACACACGCGGGGACGCGGCGCAGGGCGAGACGCGCAGCCATGGCTTCTTCTACAAGCCGGTCGGCGAGGACGATGGATTCCTCGGCCTGCCGATCAGCGGCGGCGGCGAGGCTGCCGGCCGGCAGCTGCGCCAGGCATCGGCGGCGGTGCTGTTCCTGCGCAACCGGGGCCTGGCGCTGAGCGAACTCGGCACGCTCGACGGTCGGCGCGCGGCGGCTGAGCGCGGCGACGGTTGCCGGGCCTCGTGCGTGGATTGGTACGGCAACTCGCGACCGCTCTTCATCGGCTCGCGCGTCTTCGCGCTGATCGGTTACGAGATCGTCGAAGGCCGGGTCGGGCCGCAGCGGATCGTCGAGAGGCGGCGGCTCGATTTCGCGCCGGTCGTACAGCAGGTGGCGCCCTAGCCGGCCCCTTGCGGTCGGCGAAAGCGGTCGTCGGCGCGACTTTCAAGTTAGAATCGCAACTCCCTGAACGCGCCCCACCCCCTGACGACGACAATGAAGAGTGCTGAAATCCGCGAGAAGTTCCTCAGGTTCTTCGAATCCAAAGGCCACCAGATCGTTGCCTCGAGTTCGCTCGTGCCGCACGACGATCCGACGCTGCTGTTCACCAATGCCGGCATGAACCAGTTCAAGGACGTCTTCCTCGGCTTCGACAAGCGGCCCTACCTGCGCGCGACGACCTCGCAAAAGTGCGTCCGTGCCGGCGGCAAGCACAATGACCTCGAGAACGTCGGCTACACGGCGCGTCACCACACCTTCTTCGAGATGCTCGGCAACTTCTCCTTCGGCGACTACTTCAAGCGCGACGCGATCCGCTACGCCTGGGAACTGCTGGTCGACGTCTACAGGCTGCCGCCCGAGCGACTCTGGGTGAGCGTCTATGCCGAGGACGACGAAGCCTACGACCTGTGGACGCGCGACATCGGCGTGCCGCCCGAGCGGGTGGTGCGGATCGGCGACAACAAGGGTGCGCGCTACGCCTCGGACAACTTCTGGATGATGGGCGATACCGGTCCCTGCGGGCCATGCACCGAGATCTTCTACGACCACGGCGAGGGAATTCCGGGCGGGCCGCCTGGATCGCCGGACGAGGAGGGCGACCGCTACATCGAGATCTGGAACAACGTCTTCATGCAGTTCAACCGCGACGAGGCGGGCGTCATGCACCCGCTGCCGAAGCCATCGGTCGATACCGGCATGGGGCTCGAGCGGACAGCGGCGGTCCTGCAGCACGTGCACAGCAACTACGAGATCGACCTCTTCGTCAACCTCATCGCCGCCGCCGCGCGCGAAACGGCGGCGACCGACCTCGACAGCCCCTCGCTGCGCGTCCTCGCCGACCACATCCGCGCCTGCTCGTTCCTGATCGCCGATGGCGTCATTCCCGGCAACGAGGGGCGCGGTTACGTCCTGCGGCGGATCATCCGGCGCGCCATCCGGCACGGCTACAAGCTCGGCGCGCGCGCGCCGTTCTTCCATCGACTGGTGCCCGACCTGGTCGTCGAGATGGGTGGAGCATATCCCGAGCTGTTGAGCAGCCAGGCACGCGTGGTCGAGGTGCTGCGGCAGGAGGAGGTGCGCTTCTTCGAGACCATCGAGCACGGCATGGGAATCCTCGAGGGCGAACTCGCGGCGCTGGCTGGCAACGGCGTCTTCAACGGGCAGACCGCGTTCAAGCTGCACGATACCTTCGGTTTCCCGCTCGACCTGACGGCCGACGTCTGCCGCGAGCGTGGCGTGCGGGTCGATGTCGCCACCTTCGACGCGGCGATGGCACAGCAGAAGGAGCAGGCGCGCGCGGCCGGCAAGTTCCGCATGGCGGCGGCACTCGAATACAGCGGCCCGGAAACCGCCTTCCATGGCTACGAGGCGCTCGAGTGCAACGGCAGCGTACTCGCTCTGTACCGCGATGGCAGCGCCGTCGAGCAGCTCAACGAGGGCGAGCTGGGCGTCGTCGTCCTCGACGACACCCCCTTCTATGCCGAGTCCGGCGGCCAGGTCGGCGACCGTGGCGCGCTGCAGGGCCCGCAGGGGATCTTCGCCGTCGAGGATACGCAGAAAATCCAGGCCGCCGTCTTCGGCCACCAGGGAGTCGTCCGGACCGGCCGCATCAGCGTCGGTGACCGGGTCGCGGCGCGGGTTGACGTCGTCGCGCGCGCCCGCACGGTGCGCAACCATTCGGCGACGCACCTGATGCACAAGGCGTTGCGCGAGGTGCTCGGCGCGCACGTGCAGCAGAAGGGCTCGCTGGTCGATGCCGAGCGGACCCGTTTCGATTTCGCGCACAACGCGCCGATGACTGCCGAGCAGATTCGCCGCGTCGAGATCCTGGTCAATGAAGAGATCCTCGCCAACGCCGCGCGCGAGGCGGCGGTGCTGCCGATCGACGAGGCCAGGCGGGCAGGCGCGATGATGCTCTTCGGCGAAAAGTACGGCGACGAGGTGCGCGTGGTGACCATCGGCTCGTCGAAGGAGCTCTGTGGCGGCGTGCATGTGCAGCGCAGCGGGGACATCGGTCTGTTCAAGATCGTCGCCGAAAGCGGCGTTGCCGCCGGCGTCCGGCGCGTCGAGGCGGTCACCGGCGATGGTGCGCTGGCGCTGGTGCAGGAGCAGCAGGCGCTGCTCGCCGAAGCTGCGGCAGCGATCAAGGCGCCGCCGGCAGAGATGCCGGCCAAGCTGGCGCAGGTGCTCGACAACGTCCGTTCGCTCGAGCGCGAGCTCGCCCGCCTGAAGCAGAAGCTGGCGTCGTCGCAGGGCGACGATCTGCTGGCGCAGTCGGTCGCCGTCAAGGGCGCGCATGTCGTCGCGGCGGTCGTCGAAGGCGCCGACGTCAACACCCTGCGCTCGACGATCGACACGCTGCGCGACAAGCTGAAGAGCGCTGCCGTTGTCCTGGCGTCGGTCAGTGGCGGGCGGATCACGCTGATCGCCGGCGTCAGCGCCGACCTGACCGGCAAGGTGCGTGCCGGCGAGCTGGTCAACATGGTCGCGCAGCAGGTCGGAGGCAAGGGCGGCGGCCGTCCCGACATGGCGCAGGCCGGCGGCAGCGAACCGGCGAAGCTGCCGGCAGCGCTGGCGTCGGTGCGTGCCTGGGTCGAGCAGCGGCTTTGAGCCGTCGCGACGGCGGCGCGCGGCGATGTGGCGCCCGAGCGCCGGGCCGGAGTGCCAACCGGCGAGCGCGTTGCGGGACGAGGCACGGCGATGCAGCACTTCGCCAGTGACAACTACGCCGGCGTCTGTCCGGAGGCACTGAGCGCCCTGCTGGCGGCGAACGACGGCCACGCCCGTTCCTACGGTGACGACGAGTGGACTCTGCGCGTCGCCGAGCGCCTGCGGGCGGTATTCGAAACCGATTGCGACGTCTATTTCGTCTTCAATGGCACGGCGGCCAATTCGCTGGCGCTGGCGGCTCTCTGCCAGTCCTACCACAGCGTCATCTGCCACCAGCTGGCGCACGTCGCCACCGACGAGTGCGGGGCGCCGGAGTTCTTCTCCAACGGTGCCAAGCTGCTGCCGGTCGCCGGCGAGCAGGGCAAACTGACGCCGGCGACGATCGTCGAGGCGGTCACGCGGCGCAGCGACATCCACTATCCGAAGCCGAAGGTGGTGACGCTCACGCAGGCGACAGAGGTCGGCACCGTCTACCGGCCGGACGAACTGCGCGCCATCGCCGACACGGCGCGCGAACATGGCCTGCGCGTGCACATGGATGGTGCGCGCTTTGCCAACGCCGTTGCCGGTCTCGGCGTCAGCCCGGCCGACGTCACCTGGCGCGCCGGCGTCGATGTCCTCTGTTTCGGCGGCACCAAGATGGGATTGCCGGTCGGCGAGGCCGTGCTGTTCTTCGACCGCCGCCTGGCCGAGGATTTCGCCTACCGCTGCAAGCAGGCCGGACAGCTGGCGTCGAAGATGCGCTTCCTCTCGGCACCGTGGCTCGGCATTCTTGACGACGGCGCCTGGCTGCGCCATGCCGCGCACGCCAACGCGATGGCGCGGCGGCTGGCCGGCGGGTTGGCCGAGGCGACCGGCTGGCCGGCGATCTTTCCGGTGCAGGCGAACGGCGTCTTCGTGCACCTGCCCGAGCGCATCGACGCCGGCCTGCGCGCGCGCGGCTGGCTGTTCTACAACTTCATCGCCGCCGGCGGTAGCCGCTTCATGTGCGGCTGGGACACCGCGCCGGAGACGGTCGATCGACTGCTGGCCGACATCCGCGAGCTGGCGGCCGGCGGCGAATGAGCGACTGGCGTTTCTGCCCGCGTTGCGCCGCCTTCCTCGTCGCCGGCGAGGAAGGCGGCCGCGAGCGGCTCGTCTGCGCGGCGCGCTGCGGTTTCGTCCACTGGGACAATCCGGCGCCGGTGCTGGCGGCGCTGGTCGAGTATGAGGGCCGCATCCTGCTCGCCCGCAACCACGCCTGGGCGCCCGGTGCCTTCGGCCTGATCACCGGCTTCCTCGAACGCGGTGAGGATCCGGCCGCCGGCGTCGCGCGCGAAGTGCGCGAGGAACTGGGGCTCACTGCCGGCAGGGCGACGCTGATCGGCGTCTATCCCTTCGCCCGCAGGCACGAGGTGGTCATCGCCTACCATCTGCGCGCGCACGGCGAGATCCGGCTCAACGAGGAACTCGCCGAGTTCCGGCTGATCGCTCCGGATAAACTCAAGCCCTGGGATTTCGGGACCGGGCTGGCGGTCAGGGACTGGCTGCAGGGACGGCGTCGATGACAGCCCTCGGCGCTGCCACGGCTGTGCGTGTTCGTGTTGCCGGTGCGGTCCGCTCGCTCGTCGGTCGTGCCACGGCCGCTGGCAGGATTCTCCTCGGACGGGGTCCGGGAGGGCGCAAGCTGCAGTCGGCGATGACGCGATCCTGCACGCTGCTGCCGCTTCTGCTGGCCGGCATGGCGATGCCGGCGCTGGCACGCGATTCCGGCCCCAATCCGTGGGAGGTGGTTGGCGAAGTCCTGCGCCAGAGTGGAAAACCCGCCGCCGATCTCCGCCGGCCGCGGCCGGCGGTGTCGAAGGTCGAGGCTGCCGAGCTTTGGGATGCCGTGCTGACGCGGCTGGTCAAGCACACCGCTGGCGAGTCGGACGACGCCGCTCGCCGGCAGCGGTTCCTGTTGGTCCTGCTCAGTGGCCGCCACGACGGGGTGGCACTGCTGGCGAGCGACGTGCCCGTTCCCGAGCCGTTGCGCGAGCTCTTCCTCCTCAGTTGGGATCGCCTGGCGCCGGAGCTGCGACAATTGGTGCAGGAACTCGACAGCCAGGCGGCGAAGTCGCTGCGCGCCCTCCTCGAGGCCGGTGATGCGCTGCGGGCGGCGCAGGCGCTCGGCGACGCGATTGGCCTGCGGGTGACACCGCAGGCGCTGCGCGAACTCGCCCGCCTGGTGCTTCCGGAGAGCGCCGGCGATCCGCTGGCCTACGATCTGGCGCTCGACCCGGATCTGCGGCTGCTCTTCGGTTTCGGG
This sequence comes from Candidatus Accumulibacter similis, assembly GCA_013347225.1. NCBI lineage: Bacteria > Pseudomonadati > Pseudomonadota > Betaproteobacteria > Candidatus Accumulibacter > Candidatus Accumulibacter similis. Next base: position 2,306,079 of record CP054595.1, read on the forward strand.
CCGCCGCTGCCGGCCGCGCAGCCGAGCCGGCTGCTCCGCTCGAGCCTGCCGGCGGCAACAGCCGACAACGCGCGCTGGTTCATTGCCAGTGCCTTCGCCGCGCCAGCGCCGGCGCAGCTGGCGATCGACCCGGAGACGGCGGCGCTGGCCCGGCGCCTGAACGACTGGCTGCCGACACGCAGCGACCTGCCCGACTATCTGCCGGCGATGCGGACGTTGCTGCAGCGCATTGCCGATGCCACCTGGCAACAGCGGGAAGGTGCCGGACGGGCAATCGAGCCTCGCTTCAACGAACTCTACCGCGACCTGGTGCTCGCGACTGCGTGGCAGGAAAGTTGCTGGCGGCAGTTCGTTCGCCGCAAGGGGAAGGTGCAGCCGATTCAATCGGGGATCGGCGCAGTCGGCCTGATGCAGGTGTACCCGCGTGTCTGGCGCGGCTTCTACGATGTCGCGGGGCTGCATGGCGACGTTGCTTACAACGGCCGCGCTGGCGCCGAGATCCTGCACCACTATCTGCGTGACTATGCGCTGGCGCGGAGCGAGGCCGCGGCGGCTGGCGATGCCGATGATCTCGCCCGTGCCACCTACGCCGTCTACAACGGCGGGCCCGGGCACCTCAACCGCTACCGGCAGCCCACGCAGCGCGCCGGCCTGCGCGAGATCGACAGTTCCTTCCTGCAGAAATACCTGGCCGTGAAGGCAGGCAAGGAGCTCGAAGTGGGCAAGTGTTTCAGCGGTGCTGATCCGGCACGATGATCGGCGTCCGGTGTTGCGGCAGGCGGCGGTGGCCGGCTACCCGGCGGCGGCGTCAGGCGGGTTCGTGTGCCAAGAAGCAGACCACCGATGTCGGCGCGCTGTCCTCGAATCATGCTTGTTGCCCGGGCAGCGCAGGGCCTGTCGGAGCCGTGAACACTTGTGCAGGTTGTGCTGGATATCCCATACTGCGGGCTCCGAGGGTTGGTCGCCCGACGCGGCGCCGGCTCGAGTCAAACACAAGGAGACCCCATGACCACCATCCTCGACGCACCCCGCAAACTGAGCTTCCTGCTCGCCGGCCTGCTGCCGGCCATCGCCCTGGCCCAGACACCGGGTGCCGGGCTGAAGGCGGTGGAGCAGCGGGCAAGCGCGACTACCCACTTCGATACCCTCGGGAAACCGGCGTCTCGATTCACGCTGGAACTGCGCAATGGCCAGAAGGCATCGCTGCCCTTCGCCGACAAGCGCGATTTCGACGAAGCCAGGAAGGGCTTCATCGCCGAGCCGACCTACACCAGGATCATGGCCGATGCCGGCCACGTCGCCTGGGACATGGGCAGTTACGGCTGGCTGCTGAGTGGCAAGGACTTCGAGACCATCCATCCGTCGCTGCAACGCCAGGCCGTGCTCAACATGGCCTACGGGCTGTACGAAGTGCTGCCCGGCCGCATCTACCAGGTGCGCGGCTACGACCTCGCCAACATCAGCTTCATCAAGGGCGACACCGGCTGGATCATCTTTGATCCATTGACGGCGAAGGAGACGGCCCGTGCGGCGCTCGAGTTCATCAACGAAAAGCTCGGCAAACGGCCGGTGGTCGGTGTCGTCTATTCGCACTCCCACGGTGACCACTTCGGCGGCGTGCGTGGCGTCGTTGAGGAAGCCGATGTCGCGAGCGGCAAGGTGGTGGTCATCGCGCCCGAGCGTTTCCTCGAGGCGGCGATCGCCGAAAACGTCTTCGCCGGCAACGCGATGTCGCGGCGCCTGCAATGGCAGTATTCCATGCTCCTGCCTCGTGACCCGCACGGCCACGTCGACCAGGCCATCGGCAAGAACATTGCCATCGGCAATGTCGGCCTCATCGCACCGAACCGGATCGTCAGCAAGGACTTCGAGGAAATCACCCTCGACGGCGTGAAGATGGTATTCCAGAATACGCCGGACACCGAGGCGCCGGTTGAGATGAATACCTATTTCCCGCAGTTCAAGGCGTTTTGGGCGGCGGAAAACATTAGCGGCACGGTGCACAACATCTACACGATCCGTGGCGCGGCGGTGCGCAACGCGCACAACTGGCAGAAGCACATCAACGCGGCGCTCTACCAGTTCGGTGGCGAGGCCGAGGTGATGTTCGCCTCGCACAGCTGGCCGCGCTGGGGCAACGACCGCATACAGGAAGTGATGCGTGCCCAGCGTGACGCCTACGCCAACCTGAACAACCAGACGCTGCATCATGCCAATCGCGGCGTCACGATCAACGAGATCCACAACGTCTACGAAGTGCCGAAGAGCCTGCAGCAGCAATGGTCGGTACGCAGCTACCACGGCGACGTGCAGAACAACGTGCGCGGCGTGGTCAACCGCTTCCTCGGCCACTTCGACGGCAACCCGACCAACCTGATTCCGCTCTCGCCGAAGGACTCGGCGCCGCTCTATGTCGAGATGATGGGGGGATCGGCAAAGATCATCGCCAAAGGCAACGCCCTGATCGCGCAGGGCAAGTACCTGCACGCCACGGAAATCCTCAATAAACTTGCCTTTGCCGAGCCGCGCAACCAGGAGGCACGCCGCTTGCTCGCGGACGCCTTCGAGCAACTGGGCTACCAAGCGGAGAGCACCAGCGTGCGCAACAATTTCCTGCAGGGCGCCTTCGAACTGCGCCACGGCCAGCCGGGCGGTGCCGCGCCAAGGTCGACCGGGCCGGACACGATTCGAGCCATGTCGACCGAGCAATGGCTCGACTTCCTCGGCATCAGCATGGATCCAAAGCGGGCCGATGGACTGCGCTTCACGATCAACCTGATGACGCCCGACAACGGCGAGAAATTCGTCGTCGAAATGAGTAATGCGACGCTCACGACGATCAAGGGTTTCCAGGCGCCGAAACCGGACCTGACCGTGACGGTGAATCGCGCCGACCTCAACCGCGTGATGATGGGCGTTGCGTCGTTCGACGACCTGATCGCCGCCGGCAAGGCAAGATTTGACGGCGACCGCACCGGCTTCGACCAGCTGCGCGCCATCCTCGTGGCCTTTACGCCGGATTTCGAGATCATGCCGGGCACTGCGCCAAAGACGCCGGCCAAGGCACCCAAGCCGTTCGAGATTGTGGTTTTCGACGACCACGACTGATCCGCGCCAGAATGCCCCGCAGGTGTGCCGTCAGGCGCACGAGGGGCGGGGCATGAGGCAATTCAACGGATTTGCAGGAATGCTGTGACATGAAAAGAAACATTTCGAGGCATTTCATCACCTTGGGGATCTGCGCCGCGTCCGTGCTGGCCAGCGCGTCCGCCCAGGCCGGCGGCCTGCTGCTCTACGAGATCGGGACCGCCGATGTCGGCCTCGCTTCGGCCGGCTATGCTGCCCGTGCGCAGGATGCGGCGACGGTTTTCACCAACCCGGCGGGCATGACGCGCCTGGAGGGCGAGCAGGTCACGCTGGGTTTGCAGGCGCTGTACGGGCGCGCCAACTTCTCGGTCGACCCGGCGGCTACCTCGCCCCGGCTGGGCACCGACGGTGGCGGCAACGCCATCGGCTGGTTCCCCGGCGGCGGCGTTTTCTACTCCCACAGCATCTCGCCCGATCTCAAGGTTGGCATGGCGCTGACCGGCAACTTCGGGCTGTCGATCAAGTACAGCGACTCCTGGGCCGGGCGCTACCGCACTCAGGAGTCGACGCTGATCGGCGTCTCCTTCGTGCCGGCCGTGGCCTACCGTGTCAATGAACAACTCTCCATCGGCGCGTCGGTCAACGCGATGCGCGGCATGTTCAAGACCAAAGTTGGCGTCAACAACATCTTCGGCCCAGACGGCCAGCTCGAACTCGACGACAACGTCTGGGGTTTCGGTGGCAATCTCGGACTGCTCTATGAATTCGACCCCGGGACCCGCGTCGGGCTCACCTACAACTCCCCGGTCAAGCTCGATTTCTCGACACGGCCGAAGTGGTCCGGCACCGGTCCTCTCCTCGGAGCTGTGCTGGGCGCGACCGGGTTGCAGAACGCCAGGGTCGACCTCGGCATCACCGTACCGCAGGGCGTCAATGCCGGCCTCTACCATGAGGTCAACCCCAGATGGTCGCTGCTCGGCAGTGTCGGATGGCAGCAATGGTCGAGGTTCGGCGAAGTCGACGTCGGCATCGACGCCAACAACCCGGTTGCGCTCACCGCCGACCGCAATTACAAGGACACGTGGCACCTGGCCGGCGGGGCTCAATATCGAGCCAGCGAACGGGTCATGCTCATGGGCGGCATCGCCTACGACAGCGAGTTCCAGGACAGCAACGATATTCCCCCCGCCATCCCGGCCAATGACGCCTGGCGTTTCGGGCTGGGCGCGCAGGTGGTGGAATCCAGAAACTTCAATTGGGGCGTGAGCCTGGAGTATCTCTATGCCGGATCGCTCAAGACCAGTCTGACGGGGCAGCCCGTCGTTGCTGGCGGCCGCGGCAACCTGGCCGGCTCCTATGACCAGCCAGCGGGCATTCTCTTCCTCGCAGCCAGCGTCAGCTACAAGTTTTGACTTGGCCGCTCACGGCCTGTCACCCTGCTGGGTGCGCCTACCCGCCGTTGCCGTTCAGCCAGCGCAGCGCGACGCTGAGGCAGGTGTTGAGCGTCTGACGATCCAGGTGCCCCGGCAATTGCCCGAGCAGCAGGTCGCAGCCGCGTGCATCGTCGCTGTCGAAATGCTCGAGCAGAGCGAGGATGCCCCCCAGCAAGCCGGTGTGCTCACAGAGCGCGGCGCGAACCTCGTCCTCGACGGCGATCTGGCCGAGAATCTCGTCGATCGGCAGTCCGAGCGCTGCCGGCATCATCGACAGGATGCCGGTCATGAAGGCCAGGTCGGCCAGCCTGCCATTCTCGCCGGACGGGTCGACGGCGATCAGCAGCTCCATCATTCGTCCGCGCAGCGCCGCCACCTGCAGCAGCGGTGACTGCGCCGGGTCGCTGCTGTTGCTGCCCGGTGCGAGCAGCAACAGCGACAGCCAGCGTTGCAGGTGCCGTCGGCCGAAGAGGTTGATCGCATGCCGCAGCGAGGTCACCGGTTGCGAGAGGCGGTTGCCGCGGTGCCCGACCGAGTTGACGACACGCAGCAGGTTGAGCGTCAGCGCCGGCTCGTGCTTGAAGGCGTCCTCGATCAACGCCACATCGACGTCGCGCCCGACGAGGTTGATCAGGCGAATCAGTGCCGCCTGCGAAGCCGACAGGCGGCGGCCGCTGACGATCTCGGCCTGCGCGAAATGGCGGCCCTGAAACAGCGCGAAGCCGAGGTTGCTGCAACGCTCCAGCAATTCGCGGCTGTCCACACCCTGCGCCAGCAGCTTTATCGGCAGGTTGCGCAACGAGCCGGCGAGGTTGGCCAGCGTGCGCTCGTCCGTCGCGCGGGCGTCGATCTTGATGACATCGACCATCGGCAGCAGCGGCCGGCTGCGATCATCGATGCCGCGGTAGTCACCGAGTGCCAGCACATAGCCGCGGTCACGCAGGCAGCGGCAGCGGGTCTGGACCGTCTTGTCCGGCGGGCGATCGAGCAGCAGTTCGAGCACTACGCCGGCTGCCGGCAGCAGCTCGAGCGCCTCCTGCTCCAGGAAGTCGGGGGTGATCCCGAGGTAGGCAGAGCTGTTGCCGAGAGCGCTCTGCATTCCCAGTTCCAGGTAGGCGGCGCAGAGCGCGGCCGTGGTCAGGGTCTGCTGCTGTTCGTCGCCGTCGCCTTCTGCCCTGCGCAGCAGGAGCTGATAGCCGGCGAGCTCCTGCTGCCGGCTGACGATCGGCTGGCGGAAGAGAAAGGATTTCTGCAGGGACTGCTCGGTGATCACGGTGGCTCGTCCTTGGCGGTATCCCGGGTGGCTGACGACGGGTCAGAAGGGCAGATGCAGATCGGGCCGCGCCTCGTGGAAGACGCGGCGAAAGTCCGCCTGGATGCGCGCCAGCGCGGCGGCCGAGTCGGCCTCGAAGCGCAGGACGACGACCGGCGTCGTGTTGGACGGGCGGGCGAGGCCGAAACCGTCGGCGTACTCGACGCGCAGACCGTCGATGCCGATGATCTCGCGTGCGCCCGCGAAGTGCGCCTGGCGCTGCAACTCCTCGATCAGTGCGAACGGTTCGCCCTCGCGCATGCTGATGTTGAGTTCGGGTGTCGAGCTGCTGTCGGGCAGCGAATGCAGGACGGCGTTGGCGTCGGCCGCCTGCGAGACGATCTCGAGCAGGCGGGCGCCGGCATAGAGGCCGTCGTCAAAGCCGAACCAGCGTTCCTTGAAGAAGACGTGGCCACTCATTTCGCCCGCCAGCGGTGATCCGGTTTCCTTCAGCTTCGCCTTGACCAGCGCATGACCGGTCTTCCACATCAGGGGCTCGCCGCCGTGCTGCCGGATCCATGGCGCCAGCAGACGGGTGCACTTGACATCGTAGATGATCGGCTGGCCGGGACAGCGGCGCAGGACGTCGGCGGCAAAGAGCATCAACTGGCGATCGGGATAGATGATTCCGCCGTCCCGGGTGACGACTCCGAGACGGTCGCCGTCACCATCGAAGGCGAGTCCGATTTCCGCCTCACCGTTGCGCAGCGCCCGGATCAGGTCCTGCAGGTTCTCGGGCTTCGACGGATCGGGGTGGTGGTTGGGGAAGCTGCCATCGACTTCGCAGAACAGTTCGACGAGTTCGCAACCGAGTGCCCGGAAGAGTTGCGGCGCGATGCCGCCGGCGACCCCGTTGCCGCAATCGATGGCGATCCTCATCGGCCGCGCCAGGCGGACGTCGCCGGTGATCCGCGCCAGGTACGCCGGCTGCACTGCGGCGCTGCTTGCCTGGCCCGCGCCGTGCTGCAGGCGGTCGGCGTCGACGCGCAGCCGGATGCCCTGGATCGTCTCCCCGGCCAGGGTCTCGCCGCCGATGACCATCTTCAGTCCGTTGTAGTCGGGCGGGTTGTGGCTGCCGGTGACGGCGACGCAGCTGTGGCAGCCGAGTTCGTGCGCCGCGAAGTAGACGACCGGTGTTGGCACGCAGCCGACGTCGATGGTGTCGATGCCGGCCATGCGGATGCCGGCCATCAATGCTTCCGCCAACTCCGGGCCCGACAGCCGTCCGTCGCGGCCAACCGCGATCGCGCGCTGGCCACGCTCGACCGCCAGCGAACCAAGTCCATGCCCGATGCGGCTGACGATGGCCGGCGTCAGCGTCTGGCCGACAATGCCGCGGATGTCGTAAGCCTTGAAGATTTCCTGTGGCAGGGAAGCGTTCATTTCACACCTCGTGCTGGAAGTAGTGCAGGATTCGTTGGGGCAACCACACCAGCTGCCCCGGCGGACTGCCGGTGACGAAGCCGACGTGGCCACCCTGGCGCGGGAAGTCGATGCGGACACTGCCGCCGACCTGGCCGGGGGCGGGCAGCGCCTGCGGCGGCAGAAAGGGGTCGTTGACGGCATGCAGCAGCAGCGTTGGCAGCCGGATCCCGGCGAGCCACTGCTTGCTCGACGCCCGTCGCCAGTAGTCGTCGGCGCCGGCGAAACCATGCAGCGGTGCGGTGACGACATCGTCGAATTCGTACAGGTTTCTGGCCGCGCGCATCCGTCGCTCGTCGAAAAGGCCCGGGTAGCGTCGCAGCTTGCTGGCGGCGTTGCGCTTCAGGCTGTGCAGGAAGTGCCAGGTGTAGATACGGTTGCAGCCGCGCGCGAGATGATGACCACACGCGGCGAGATCGACCGGGGCGCTGACGGCGGCCGCCGCGTGCAGGCAAGTGCTCGCCGCGGTTCCGCGTTCGCCCAGCCACTTGAGCAGCGCGTTGCCGCCGAGCGAAACGCCGACGGCGTAGTGCCGGCGCGCCGGGAAGGCTGCCCGCAGACGGCGCAGGATCCAGTCGATCTCCTCGCTGTCGCCCGAATGGTAGGCGCGCGGCAGCCGATTGCTCTCGCCAGAACAGCCACGAAAGTTGACTGCCACCGCCGCCCAGCCGATCGCTGCCGCAGCGGCCAGCAGCGTCAGCACGTAGTGACTGTTCGAACTGCCTTCGAGACCGTGAAAGACCACCAGCAGCGTCGGCGCATCGTGCTGCGCCGACGCGCCGCCGGGGGCGGCCAGCCAGTCGAGGTCGATGAAGTCGCCGTCCGGCGTCTCCCAGCGCTGGCGGTCGTAAGGCAGCGCGTCGGGGCGGATGAGCAGTGGGTGGATGGTCTGCAGGTGGCCGCCGGGCAGCCAGCCAGGGGCGCGATACGGGATCAATGCAGCGTCCGTGGGGTGTTGCGGTCGCCGCTGCCGTCGCCCTCGGCGGCTTCGCGCTCGGCTGCGGTCGATGAGTGATGCGCCAGCAGTCGCCAGCCGCTGGCGCCACGCTGGAAGACGTTGGTGGCGAGCATCGGGCCGTGCGCTGTGCGGTCATCGCCGATGTACAGCATCTCGACGACCGTGTGCACCGACAGCAGCATGCCGCTCCAGCGGACGCCGCGGCTCAGTCGCACCGACAGGCGGGGGTTGTTGGCGAAGATGCTGCGCCAGCTGTCGCGGATCGCGTCGGCGCCGACGAGGCGCTGGCCCGTCGGGTGAATGCAGACGATCTCCTCGTCTTCGGCCCAGACGCTCATCAGGGCGCCCAGGTCGGCGCGGGCGATGGCTTCGTAGAAGGCGGCCTCGACATCCTCGGGCGTGGCGAAGATGACCATCATGCGGCGGCTCCGCCGAGGCAGGCTGCGAGCACACGCTGCGGTGTGAGCTGCTGCAGGCAGTCGAGGTGGCCAAGCGGACACTGCCGTTTGAAGCAGGGGCTGCACGCGAGATTGAGACTGATGATGGTCGCCTGGTCCGAGAGGGGCGGCGTGAAGCCGGGCGACGACGAGCCGTAAACCGCGACCACGCGGCGGCCGAGGGCCGCCGCCACGTGCATCAGGCCGGAATCATTGCAGACTACCAGCGAGGCGGCGCCGAGCAGGTCGATCGCCTGCGCCAGGGTCGTCGTGCCGCACAGATTGAGCGGCAGGCTGCCGGGGCTGGCATGGTCGAGAATCTCCTCGCCGACCGGCCTGTCCTTGGCCGACCCGAGCAGCCAGACGGCGTAGCCGTGCCGCGCCAGGGCGGCTGCCAGGGCAGCAAAATGCCTGGCCGGCCAGCGCTTCGCTGGCCCGTACTCGGCGCCGGGACAGAAGACCGCCAGCTTCGCTGGCAGGTTGACTCCGAGCGCTGCCAGCGTCTCGATGCGCTGCGCCGGGCTGGTGCGCAGGCACGGCAGCGGCAGCGGGCGCGGCAATGGCGCTCCCGGCGCTTCGGCGAGCTGGGCGAAGCGCTCCGCCATTTGCGGCAGCAGCTTCTTGTCCAGCGTGTGCCGGTGGTTGATCAGCCCATAGCGGGTTTCGCCGACGAAGCCGATGCGTTCGGGGATGTCGGCAAGGAACGGGATCAGGGCCGACTTGAGCGAGTTGGGCAGGACATAGGCGCGCTGGTAGCCGCGGCGTGCCAGCTCCCGGGCGACGCGGTGGCGTGTCCGCAGCGACAGTTCACCATGCGCGAACGGGCTGTCGATGATGCGGTCGATCTGCGGCATCCGTTCGAGGACCGGCGCCACCCAGCGCGGTGCCAGGGCGTCGATCTGCAGGCCGGGGATGCGTTCGTGCAGCCGGATGAACAGCGGCTGCGCCAGCACCGAGTCACCAATCCACGAAGGTGCGACGACGAGAGCTTTCATCGCTGCCTGTGCGGTGCGCTACCCGTGTTCGGGTAGCGGAGGCTCAGTGGTGGCCTTTCGGGAGGCCGCCCTGCAGCACGTAGTGGGCGCTGCAATAGGGGCAGGTGACCTCGCCGCTCTGGGTGATGTCGAGGAAGACGCGCGGGTGCCGGGCCCAGAGCGGCGCATCCTTCGTCGGGCAGTGCAGCGGCAGGTCGTGAGCGGTGACCGCGATGGGCTTCGGTTGGTCGTTCTGGGACATCTTCCTGGTAACCTTGCAGGCAGCGGTTAGACGTAGGCAAGCCAGTCTTCGTGCGCCGGCACGCGGCCGTTGACGCAGTCGAAGAACAGGCTCTGGATTTTCGTCGTGATCGGGCCGCGGTGGCCGGCGCCGATCTGGCGATTGTCGAGTTCGCGGATGGGCGTGACTTCGGCGGCTGTACCCGTGAAGAAGGCCTCGTCGGCACAATAGACCTCATCACGCGTGATGCGCTTCTCGATTACCGGAATGCCGAGTTCGTCGGCGAGTTCGAGTACCGAGGCGCGCGTGATTCCCTCGAGGCACGACGTCAGGTCGGGTGTGTACAGCTTGCCCTTCTTGACGATGAAGACATTCTCGCCGGCACCTTCGGCGACGTAGCCGTCGACGTCGAGCAGCAGCGCCTCGTCGTAACCGTCGTGCGCCACCTCCTGGTGGGCGAGGATCGAGTTGGTGTACGTGCCGACCGACTTCGAGCGGCACATGTTGATGTTCACGTGATGGCGGGTGAAGGACGAGGTCTTGACGCGGATGCCCTTCTCCATTCCTTCGGCACCGAGGTACGCGCCCCACGGCCAGGCGGCGATGGCGACATGCGTGCTGATCGCGGTGGCGGCGATGCCCATCGCTTCCGAGCCGTAGAAGACGATCGGCCGGATGTAGCACGACTCGAGGCCATTCGCGCGCACCACTTCCTTCTGGGCTTCGAGCAGGGTCTCACGGTCGTAGGGCATCTTCATCTGGAAGATGTAGGCGGAGTTGAACAGGCGCTCTGTATGCTCTGCGAGGCGGAAGATCGCCGTGCCTCTGGCCGCCCTGTAGGCGCGGATACCCTCGAAGACGCCCATGCCATAGTGCAGGGTATGGGTCAGCACGTGGGTCGTGGCCTCGCGCCATGGGACCAGCTTGCCATCGTACCAGATGAAGCCGTCGCGATCCGCCATGGACATCCTCTTCTCCCCTCGTGCCGGTAAACCTGAAGCGGAAATTCTAGCCGATTTCGCCCCCCGGTTGGCGGTAAAATGGCGGCTTCGCCGACCCCCGCTGGGCTCCCGACATGATCTGGAAACCGAACGTCACCGTCGCCTCGGTGCTCGAACGCGATGGCCGCTTCCTGCTTGTCGAAGAGGAAACGGAGTACGGCATCCGCTTCAACCAGCCCGCAGGCCATCTCGACCGGGGCGAGTCGCTGCTCGACGCGGCCGTTCGCGAGACCCTCGAGGAGACTGCGTACACGATGCGCCCCGACTCGCTGGTCGGCATCTACCTTTATCCCACCGGCGCCGGCGATCTCGCCTATCTGCGTTTTGCCTTCGCCGGCGAGATCGTCGACCATGATCCCGCGCGGCAGCTCGACGCCGGCATCCTGGCGGCACACTGGCTGACGGTTGACGAAATCCGGGCGCGGCAGGCGCAGCACCGCAGTCCGATGGTCCTGCGCTGCATCGACGACTGGCTGGCCGGCAGGCGTTACCCACTGCAGCTTCTCAACCATTTCCCATGCGCTGGCTGATCGCACTGCTGTTGGCGACATTGGCGCAGACGGCTGCGGGCGACGACACGCTGTGGGTCTGCTACAACTACGGTTGCCTGCAGGATGCTGAGGTGCGCTACACTGAACGGCAGCTCGCGCTCGTGGGGGCCTTTCTCCTGGCGGCCGGCGACGCTGCCGACGAACGCGACCGGTTGTCACTGGTGATCGGCTGGCTGCTCGCCTGGGCGGGTGAGCAGACGGCGATCGCCGCTGACCGTGGCGGCAATGTTGCCGACGACGGGATCGACGGCCGCATGGACTGCATCGACCACTCGACGACGACCACCCGACTGCTGCGCCTGCTCGAGCGTCGTGGCTGGTTGCGCTTCCATGAGGTGCTCGAACCGGTGCAGCGGACCCGCTATCTTGTTGCTGCACACTTCTCGGCACAGATCGGGCAGCGGCCAGAAGCAGCGACGCCGGACGAGGCTGCCGGCGCACCGGGGCACTATGTCGTCGATAGCTGGTTTCGCGACAATGGCCGGCCGGCGGTGGTGATGCCGCTGCCGGAATGGCTCGCCGGCGGCGGCGAGGAAGAGAGTTCGCTGGCCGCGATGGCCTCGCTGGCCAGCGGGGCGCCGGCTGCCGGCCCGTGAGCCGATGGCTGCAGGGACACAGAGATGAACGAAGGAAGTACAGTGGTCGTCGGCCTTTCCGGCGGCGTCGATTCGGCGGTGGCCGCGCTGCTGCTCAAGCAGCAGGGCTGGCGGGTGGTCGGTCTGTTCATGAAGAACTGGGAAGACGACGATACCGACGAGCACTGCGCGTCGCGGCAGGATCTGGTCGATGTGATGAGTGTCGCCGATACGCTGGGCATCGACGTCGAGGTGATGAACTTCGCCGCCGAGTACCGCGAGCGCGTCTTCGCACATTTCCTGCGCGAGCACGAGGCGGGACGGACGCCGAACCCGGACGTCCTCTGCAATTCCGAGATCAAGTTCAAGGCCTTCCTCGAGCACGCTGCGACGATCGGCGCCGACTGCATCGCCACCGGTCACTACGCCGGCGTGCGCGAGTTCGAGGGCGCCTGGCAGTTGCTCAAGGCCGAGGATGGCACCAAGGACCAGAGCTATTTCCTGCATCGGCTGCAGCAGGAGCATCTGGCGCGGACGCTGTTCCCGCTCGCCGGTCTGTACAAGCGCGAGGTGCGCCGGATCGCCGCCGATGCCGGCCTGCATGTCGCGCTCAAGAAGGACTCGACCGGCATCTGCTTCATCGGCGAGCGACCCTTCAAGGAATTCCTGATGCGCTACCTGCCGCCGCAGAAGGGCGAGATTCGCTGCCTCGACGACGACCGCGTCCTCGGTGAGCACGACGGCGTCGCCTACCACACGATCGGCCAGCGCAAGGGGCTGCACATCGGCGGCGTCAAGGGCGGCAGGGGTGGCGCGAGCGGCGACCACGACGCCTGGTTCGTCGCCGGCAAGGACATCGTCAACAACGTGCTGCATGTCGTGCAGGGCCATCATCACCCAGCGCTGCTCAGCGAAGAGCTGACGGCCCGCGATCTGTCCTGGGTGTCCGCTCAGCCGCCGCACGCGCACTGGGTGTATACGGCGAAGACGCGCTACCGGCAGGCCGACGCGCCGTGTGAGATCGAGTGGGTGGCGGCGGATGCCTGCCGGATCCGCTTCGCCGAGCCGCAGTGGGCGGTGACTCCGGGGCAGTCGGTGGTGGTGTACGAGAGCCGGGTCTGCCTCGGTGGCGGCGTCATCGCCTGAGGGTTGCCGCGAAGCGGCGCGTCGCTTCAGGCGAGACCCTGGCTGGCGAGGTAGTCCTCGTAGTTGCCGAGGTAGTTTACGAGCGTGCCGTCGGGGCGGATCTCGAGCACCCGTGTCGCCAGTGATGAGACGAACTCGCGGTCGTGCGAGACGAAGATCAGCGTTCCCTTGAACTTCTCGAGCGCGGTATTGAGCGACTCGATCGATTCCATGTCGAGGTGGTTGGTCGGTTCGTCCATCACCAGCACGTTCGGCCGCTGCAGCATCAGCCTGCCGAAGATCATCCGCCCCTGCTCGCCACCGGAGATGACGCGTACCGGCTTCTGCACCTCGTTGCCCGAGAACAGCAGGCGGCCGAGGGTGCCGCGGATCAGCGTCGCCAGATCGTCGCCCTCGTCGGCGCTGCCGCGGGCGTAGCCGGCGATCCAGTCGGTCAGGCTGAGATCGCTGTCGAAGTCCAGCGCGTGGTCCTGCGCGTAGTAGCCCGGGCGCGCCTTCTCGGCCCACTTGATGCTGCCGCGCTGCGGCTGCAGTTCGCCCAGCAGCAGCTTCAGCAGAGTCGTCTTGCCGACGCCGTTCTCGCCGATGATCGCCAGACGCTCACCTCCGTTGAGGCTGAGGTCGAGCTTGCTGAAGATTGGCCGCTCGGCACCGTGATAGGCGAATCCGAGATTCTGGATCTCGACCGCCTGCCGGTGCAGCTTCTCCTTGTCGTCGAACTCGAAGCGGATCCACGGATACTGGCGCGACGACGGTTTGACGTCCTCGGGTTTCAGTTTGTCGATCAGCTTCAGGCGCGAGGTGGCCTGTTTGGCCTTCGATGCGTTCGCCGAGAAGCGGCGGACGAAGCTCTGCAGTTCGGCGATCCGCTCCTTCGCCTTGGCGTTGGCGCTCTGCTGTCGTTGCCGGGCCTGCGTCGAGGCCTCCATGAAGTCGTCGTAGTTGCCTGGGTAGACGGTGATCTTGCCGTAATCGAGGTCCGCCATGTGCGTGCAGACCTGGTTGAGGAAGTGGCGATCGTGCGAGATGATGACCATCGTGCTGTTGCGCTCGTTGATCACGTTTTCCAGCCAGCGGATCGTGCCGATGTCGAGGTTGTTGGTCGGCTCGTCGAGGAGCAGGATGTCCGGGTCGGCGAACAGCGCCTGGATCAGCAGGACGCGCAGTTTCCAGCCGGGTGCGACATCACTCATCGGGCCATGGTGCTGCGCTGCCGGAATGCCGACGCCGAGCAGCAGTTCGCCGGCGCGCGACTCGGCGCTGTAGCCACCGTACTCGGCAAAACGGGCTTCGAGGTCGGCGGCGTGCATGTAGTCGGCCTCGGTGGCATCCGGGTTGGCGTAGATGGCGTCCTTCTCGAGCATGCAGGTCCACATTTCCTCATGTCCCATCATGACGACGTCGATCACCCGCTGCTCCTCGAAGGCGAACTGGTCCTGGCGCAGGTAGGCCAGGCGTTCGTGGACGTCCTTGGTGACGTTGCCGGCAGTCGGCTCGAGTTCGCGTGCCAGGATCTTCATGAAGGTCGATTTGCCCGAGCCGTTGGCGCCGATCAGTCCATAGCGATAGCCCTCGCCGAACTTGAGGGAGACGTTCTCGAACAGGGGGCGGGCCCCGAACTGCATGGTGATGTTGTTGGCTATGAGCACGAAGGAACCTCTGGAAGATCGGATGCGCGAAAGTCGGGCGAGAAAGGATGGCGATGGACCGCGGGTGGGCAACGGCGCGGCGTCCAGCCGCGGCGACCTGCCGCCAGCCGGGTCGCCACCGGGGCGGCGCCAGGCAACGCCCATCGTCCGGCGAAAGCAGGCAATTGTACCGCAGGCTCGAGCTGCCCACCGGCATGATGGGCGCCGGGGGGGTGCAACCGAAAAAGCGACTGGCGCGGGGCCACCCTTGGCGAAGGTTTTGTTTCGCGGTTGCTGCCAGGCCTTGCTGCCACTGGGCTTCGCCGGTCATGCTTCAGGGCTGGCGCGGGTTGCCGACTTGGCCGGTTCAGCCGCCGCTGCCGGTTCCTGCCACGCCCCGCGGTGCGCGATTGACTCTGTTTTTCGAGCCGGCCTATACTGCCGTGTCGTCTTGCTTCCTTCTTCCCGTTTACGCCAAGTCGGCCGGGGAGGAGAGGTGGGATGGGCAGCGGGGGGGGCGACTCCGGCTGTTCCCGCCCTTCAGCAACCACTGGCCAGCGACACGGTGCCTGCAACCCGTACTTGCCGTCCGGCGTGGGGGAATGCGGGGGCTGCGCCCGTGTCAACGCGAGGCCTACCGGGAGCAAGCCATATGTTGAAGAACATCCTCATTCCGACCGATGGCTCGGAAGTGTCGCGCAAGGCGATCAAGGCCGGTGTCAAACTGGCGCAGTCGCTGGGGGCGAAGGTGACGGGTTACTACGCCATACCTTTCCTGCAGCCCGCCGCCTTCGGTGACGGCGAATTGATGAACAAGGAAATGGTGACCAAGCTCGACCGTTTGGCGCGTACGACCGGACAGAAGTATCTCGACGAGATCGACCAGGCCGCCAAGGAGGCTGGTGTCGAGTATGTCGGGCTGATCACCAAGCCGGTGATCACCTACGAAGGAATCATCGATGCCGCGAAGAAGAAGCGTTGCGATGCCATCTTCATGGCGTCGCGCGGGCGCAGCGAGGTCAAGAAGCTGCTGCTCGGCAGCGTGACGCAGAAGGTGCTGTCGCACGCACGGGTGCCGGTGATCGTCTACCGCTAGCCCACCGTCTGCGGTTGCCGGCGATCAGCCGTGCCCCGTGGCCGATGGCTCGGGGCATGATCCACCGTCCTGGCTTCGCCGCTCGACCGCGGCGCAGAGGCGTGGTGCGGCAGCCTCGATGACCCCGGAGTCGACCGCCGCGAAACCGAGGATCATCCCCGAGCGCTGCTGACCGGAATCGGCGTAGTACATCGACAACGGGCGCACGACGATCCCCGCTTCGAGCATCTCGCGGGCCAGGGACACGTCGTCGATCGGCTGCCTGAAGAAGTAGGGAAGGTGCAGGCCGGCCAGTCCACCGGTCGTGCTCACCAGGTTGCCGAGGCGGGATTCGATTGCCTTGCGCAGGACGTTGCGGCGCTCCTGATAGATGTTGCGAACCCGCCGCAGGTGCGCGCCGAGGTGGCCGCCGTCAATGAACTCGGCGAGGGCGGCCTGTTCGATCATGCGTCCTTCCCGATAGAGTTCCGCATTGCCGGTGGCGAAGGATTCGGCGAGGTCCTCGGGAACCACCAGGTAGGCCAGTCGCAGCCCCGGGAACATCGTCTTGCTGAACGTGCCCAGATAAATGACCCGCTGCGACCGCGCCTGGCCGAAAAGCGAGCCGATGGCGTAAGGATGAAAGCGGATCTCGTTGTCGTAGTCGTCTTCGATGATCCACGCGTTGTGTTCCTCGGCCAGTTCGAGCAGCTTGATTCGCCTGTTCAACGACATCACGACGCCGCTCGGGTACTGGCTTGACGGCGAGACGAAGATCAGCCGCGGCGGTGACACCGGCGCCGCCGGCGGTGCCATTCCCTGCTCATCGACCGGGATGGGCTCGAGCTGCAGTCCGCTCGCCCGCAGGACGTTGCTGGCGCCCCAGTACCCCGGATCCTCCATCCAGACACGATCCTTCTCATCGCACAGCATGCGCGCACAGAGGTCGATGGCCTGGTGCGAACCGTTTACGATCAGGATCTGGCGCGGCGAGCACGACATCATCCGTGACGCCCGCAGGTACTCGGCGAGAGCCGCCTTCAGCGGTCCATGGCCGCCGTGCCCGTAACGGGCCAGGTGGCGGTGTTCGAAGTTCGTATACTTGGCCAGCAGCCGTCGCCAGGTGGCGAAGGGGAAGAGGCCGACGTCGGGCACTCCGGGAACGAAGGCGCCACTCTGGATCGGGCTGCTCGTTGCGTGGCGCGCGATCTCTGCACCCCGTCTTGACAGCGGCCTGCCCTGGCGCCAGGGGCGATCCCGCCGCACTCGGCCCGGTGGGGCCAGTGCCAGTGCCTCCGACACGAGTGTGGCGGAGCCGCCGCAGCTCTGCAGATAGCCCTCGACGCGCAGCTTCTCGTAGGCCCTGACCACGGTGCTGCGGCTGAGACCGACGTCGGCCGATAGAACGCGGCTGGGAGGCAGCGGTGTGCCCGGCGGCAGTTCGCCATCGAGGATCAGGCGGCGAATCGCGAGGTAGAGGCTGGCCTGTGAACCGGATTCGCTGGTCAGGCTCTCGAGCCGCGTGCGGATCAGTTCGGCGCTGAGCGACTTGTCCATCCGTGGTCTCACCAAATTGGTATCGTCATTGTCGCAGCAATTGGTTCTTCCAGGGACCATTTGCACCGGTACAGTCTGGCCAATCCGCAGCGGGCGACACGGACAGCCTGCTCAGCGGGTGGACGTTTCTTGCCGTTTGCACCAGCCACAAGGAGACAAGCCATTGGAACTCAGCGACAGATCACTGCTCAGGCAGGCGTGCTACATCGATGGGCAGTGGGTCGGCGCCGACAGTGCGCGGACCTTCGCCGTCAGCAACCCGGCGACCGGGGAGCAACTGGCGAGTGTTCCCGACGCGGGCGTGATCGAGACCCGTCGCGCCATCGAGGCGGCGCGCGTGGCGCAGCCCGGGTGGCGTGCCAGGACGGCCGGCGAGAGGGCCAGGCTCCTGCGCCGCTGGCATGAACTGCTGCTTGCCAATCAGGAAGATCTGGCGCGGCTGATGACGGCCGAGCAGGGCAAACCGCTTGCCGAAGCGCGCGGCGAGATCGTCTATGCTGCCTCGTTCATCGAGTGGTTCGCCGAAGAAGGCAAGCGCCTCTACGGCGATGTGATTCCGGCGCATCACGCCGACAAGCGCGTCCTCGTCAGCAAGGAGCCGATCGGCGTCTGCGCTGCGATCACGCCGTGGAACTTCCCGGCCGCGATGATCACGCGCAAGGTCGGACCGGCGCTCGCCGCGGGCTGCACGATCGTCCTGAAGCCGGCCGAGGCGACCCCGCTGTCGGCACTGGCGCTGGCCGAACTGGCCGAGCGGGCCGGCATCCCGGCGGGCGTATTCAATGTACTGACCGGCGATCCAGTCGCCATCGGTGGCGAACTGTGCGCCAACCCGACCGTGCGCAAGCTCAGCTTCACCGGATCGACCGAAGTCGGGCGGATTCTCATGCAGCAGTGTGCGCCGACGATCAAGAAGCTTTCGCTCGAGTTGGGAGGCAACGCGCCGTTCATCGTCTTCGACGACGCGGACCTCGACGCTGCGGTACAGGGAGCGATGCTCTCCAAGTATCGCAACACGGGCCAGACCTGCGTCTGCGCCAACCGCCTGCTGGTCCAGGACGGTGTCCACGATGCCTTCGTCGCCAGGCTCGCGACTGCCGTGGCCGCGCTGCGCGTCGGCAATGGCATCGACGATGGCGTGACACAGGGGCCGCTGATCGATGACGCGGCCATCCTCAAGGTCGAGGAACTGGTCGCCGACGCCTGTTCCCTGGGCGCCCGTGTCGTCTGTGGGGGCCGGCGCCACGGTCTCGGTGGAACCTACTACGAGCCGACCATCCTCGCCGGCGTGACCCGCGAAATGCGGCTCGCCAGCGAAGAAGTGTTCGGGCCGGTGGCCCCGGTGTTCCGCTTCACCACCGAGGCCGAGGCGGTGGCGATGGCCAATGACACCGAATACGGACTGGCGTCCTACTTCTACACCGAGAACCTGGCGCGCAGCCTGCGCGTCGCCAGTGCCCTGGAGTACGGCATGGTTGGCATCAACACCGGGCTCATCTCGACCGAGGTGGCGCCGTTCGGTGGCATGAAGTCGTCCGGACTCGGCCGCGAAGGTTCCCGGTACGGCATCGAGGACTACGTCGAAATCAAGTACCTCTGTATCGGTGGCATCAACTGAGCCGTCTATCCGATTCAATCCTCACAGGAGATCAACATGAATGCACCGAACGAGAAACTGCCCCTGAAAACCAACGGCGACCTGATGAGCCGCCGCGCAGCGGCGTTGCCACGAGGCGTCGGCCAGGGGCACGCGCTGTTCGCCGAGCGGGCGGAGAATGCCGAAATCTGGGATGTCGAGGGGCGGCGCTGGATCGACTTCTGCGCTGGAATCGCCGTCGTCAATACCGGCCACTGCCATCCGCGGGTCATGGAAGCCGCGCGTCAGCAGTTGCAGTCCTTCACCCACACCTGCTTCCAGGTGGTTGCCTACGAAGCTTACGTCGAACTCTGTGAGCGGCTGAATGTTGCCGCTCCGGGCAGCACACCGAAGAAGTCCTTCCTCGTCAACACCGGTGCCGAGGCCGTCGAGAACGCGGTCAAGATCGCTCGCGCGGCAACCGGCCGCTCTGGCCTGATCGCCTTTGGCGGTGGCTTCCATGGCCGGACGATGTTCGGCATGGCGCTGACCGGCAAGGTTGCACCGTACAAGATCAAGTTCGGCCCATTCCCTGGCGAGATTTTCCATGTCCCGTTCCCGAACGCCCTGCAAGGGGTTTCGGAAGATGATTCGATCGCGGCCATCGAGCGACTGTTCGCCACCAGTATCGAGGCTTCGCGGGTCGCTGCGATCTTCATCGAGCCGGTGCAGGGAGAGGGTGGCTATGTTCCGGCTCCGCTGGGCTTCCTGCGCCGGCTGCGGGCCCTGTGCGACCGCCATGGCATCCTTCTCGTTGCCGATGAAGTGCAGACCGGGATTGCCCGCTGTGGCAAGATGTTCGCCAGCGAACACTACGGCGTCGAGCCCGACATCATCACCATGGCCAAGGGCCTCGGTGGTGGCCTTCCCGTCGCCGCCGTGGTCGGCAAGGCGGAGATCATGGACGCGGCGGACGTTGGTGGCCTGGGTTCGACCTATGCCGGCAACCCGGTAGCGGTAGCCGGCGCGCTGGCGGTGCTCGACGCCGTCGAGGAAGAGCGGCTCTGCGCGCGCTCGATGGCGCTCGGGGAGCGGATGCGTGCGCGCTTCGGGTCCATGATGGCGCGCTTTCCGTCGATCGTCGAGGTCCGCGGACTCGGCGCGATGACCGCGGTGGAGTTCTGTCACAATGGCGACCCGCAGCGGCCGGCGGCGGACATCGCCACCGCGTTGAAGAACGAAGCGGCGAAACGCGGTCTGCTGCTCCTGCTCTGCGGGCCGCATGGCAACGTCCTGAGGGTGATGGTGCCGCTGACCATCCCGCATGCCGTTCTCGACGAGGGACTGGACATCATCGAGGCGTCCCTGCGGGAAGTCGGCGCCTGATGATCCGCTCGCGGCGCAGGCCGACGCTGGTTCGTGGCCGCCTGCGCCGCTGCCCGTCAAAGCCGGGCGGCGCAGGCAGGTGCGTGCTACCATCGGCAGCGAAGGCGACGCCGATGACTGCGCCCGGCGCCGCTTCCGACTGTTGCCGCTCGTACAATCAGTTCAGGCGCAAGGAGACGCTCAGTGATGGTTCCTTTCTCAATTGCCGGAATCCAGATGAACATCTCGATGGAGCACGCCAACATCGATGCCATGGGGCACAAGCTGGATGTGTTGGTGGCACGTTTCCCCTGGGTGCAGATGGTGGTGTTCAGCGAACTGGCGCCGTTCGGCCCGGCGCCGCGCCACGCCCAGCCCACCGGTGGACCGGCCGAACTGGCTTTCTGCCAGATGGCGGCAAGGCACGGACTCTGGTTGCTTCCGGGCTCGCTGTTCGAGCGGGTGGGTGACGATATCTACAACACAGCCCCGGTGATCGATCCGAATGGCCATGTGGTGGCGCGCTACCGCAAGATGTTCCCCTTCCTGCCCTACGAAATGGGAATCAGGCCCGGGACCGAGTTCTGTGTTTTCGACGTGCCGGATGTCGGGCGCTTTGGTGTTTCGATCTGTTACGACATGTGGTTCCCGGAGACTACGCGGACCCTGGTGTCGATGGGCGCCGAGTGCATCCTCCATCCGACGATGACCGACACCATCGACCGTGATGTCGAACTGCCGATCGCGCGCGCCAGCGCAACGATCAACCAGTGCTACTTCTTCGATGTCAACGGGGTCGGCGATTGCGGCACGGGGAGGTCGATCATCGTCGGCCCCTCCGGCTACGTCATTCACGAAGCAGGGGGAGGCGAAGAGACCATGCCAGTCGAAATCGACCTGTCGCGGGTTCGCCGCGAGCGCGAGGTGGGCATCCGCGGCCTCGGCCAGACGCTTAAGAGCTTCCGTGACCGGCCGATCGAGTTTCCCGTCTACCAGAAGCATCTGGGCAGGACCGACTACCTCGACAGCCTGGGGCCGCTGATCAAGCCATCGCGCGGCTCACGGTCCGATCGCGCACTGCCGCCTGAGCGAGCGACTGCGGCAGGTGCCGGCTGCATCGCCGGGCTGGGCGGCATTGCCGGCGATGCCGGCACGACGCTCGCATCGGCTGAGGCGATGCCCTTGCTGCACGCCCACATCTGATCCGACCGGCGCTGCACCGGCGGCGGCCAGTACTCGCACCCGGCGCGGCGGCAGCCCCACGGCCCGGCAGCCGGTGGCTGCCGCGGTCTTCCTGCGGCGGCCATCCACGGTACCGACTGGCGGCTGGCTGCGCGCTCAATGTACTTCCGGGATGTGCTCGAGGCGCCGCGTCTGCTCGGCCATGTACACGTCCAGCCAGTACCTGTACAGGATGATGCCCTTTTCCTTCACGGCTGCCTTTTCGAGCATCGGCGTCATGCTGAGGAGAGGCTCCACCTGACCATCACGAACGAAGCCCATCACCGATTCGACTCCGATGCGGTTGTACCGGCTGTGGTCGAAGATGATCACTTCGCCGGCTGCCGGGAACTGCTCGATGTGGCGCTGTGAGTACAGCTGGTTCTTCTGGCGTTCGCTCGGCGTCGGCAGCGCGACCATGCGGAAGACGCGCGCGGTCATCGCCTTGATCGTGCCGCTGTCGCCGGCCGCACCGCGGCCTTCGAAGACCAGGATGACCTTGAGGCCCTTTGCGATCAGCCAGGACTGGAGATGAACGAGTAGCGCCTGCAGCTTCCCGAGGTCCTTGAGGCAGGCCGCATTTGGATATCCTGCTGGTCGACTTCTTGCGCTCCACGGCCTTCTCGCTTCCTTCCGCGCCATCGATCAACGGGGCTGGCGTCGGCCTCTGCTCCTGAGTCGTTGTCGCCTCGCTTGCCGTGGTGTTTCAGCGTTGGTTCCTGCGGCGCTGCAGGGCGCCGGAGGAAGCTTCGTCGCCAACGCGAAACCTAGTCGTAGGCCTTGTCGTTGGGTGATTTGTAGAGTTTCTTCAGGGCGTACGACATCTGGAAGTTGAGGTTCAGGCCCTTCGGCGGGATCGGCTGCAGGAACCACTTGGCGTATATCGTGTCGGCTTCGCCTGAGGTCATCACTTTGGCGAGCGCGCCATCGACGATCTTCTTCAACGCCAGGTCATCCTTGCGCATCATGCAGGCATAGGCCTGATACAACTGCGGCGTACCGACCACCGCCCACTCGCTGGCGTTCTTGGCTTTTGCCAGTTCGCCGTAGAGCAACACTTCATCCATCACGAAGGCCGCCGCACGGCCGCTTTCCAGGGTCAGGAACGCTTCGCCATGATCCTTGGCGCTGATGATCTTCATCTTGCTGTTGCTGCCGTCGTTCATCTTGCGCAGCAGACGCTCGGAGGTGGTGCCGGCGGTCGTCACCACGGTCTTGCCGGCCAGGTCGGAAAAGTCCTTGATCCCCGATTTGGCCTTGACCATGAGGCGGTTGCCGACGACGAAGATGGTGTTCGAGAAGGTGGCCTGTTTCTGACGCTCGAGGGTGTTGGTCGTCGAACCGCATTCCAGGTCAACGGTTCCGTTCTGGACGAGCGCGATGCGATTCTCGGAAGTGACGGGAACGAGCTTGACATCGAGCTTGGCAAGCTTCAGTTCGGCCTTGATCGCATCCACCGCCTTGAGCATCATTTCCTGCGAGTAGCCGACGACCTGCTGCTTGTCGTCGTAGTACGAGAATGGGATCGACGACTCGCGATGTCCCAGCGTGATGACCCCGGTCTCCTTGATCTTCTTCAACGTACCGGTCAGTTCCTGCGCCAGGGCTGGCGCCGAAGCAAGCGCAGTGGCGAGCGTTGCAGCAATGGCGAAGCGCCGTGAGATTGTGAACATTGTGCCTGTCTCCTTTTCAAATTGCTTCAGGGTGTGGCAGGGCCAGTCGGAAACACGATCTCGCGCTCGCCGGCGAGCGGCGCGAGCAGCGACTGCTGCCAGCGCTGGTCTTGCCAAAACAGCACGACACTGTGGATTGCCGGCTGGTACACCGCGCTGTACAGCGTGCCGTAGCCGCGCCGGTAACTGGTCTGGAACAGCGGCGGTTGCAGCAGTGCGGCCGTTGCTTCGGACAAGGTTCCAGGCCGCTCCACCAACTGCTGCATGGCGACCAGACGTTCCACTGCAAAGGTGGCCTTGGCGTGCTGGGGCCAATCCACCTGGTGCTGGAAGTTGCTGATGGCCCGGCGACGCGTGACATAGGTGGCGATGTCCGGCCCCACGAACACGGTTGCCCAATGGGCCGCACCGTCCAGCAGGGTGATGGTGTACGACATGTGTACGGGAACGCGCTTGAGGACAGCGCAAGCCTCTTCCACGGTACTCGACACTTCGAGCAGGTAGCGGACGACCAGAGGGATCCCAAAGCCCTTGCCCGCCTGATTCCTGCCACCAAAGCTCAGTGACGCGGCCAGGCCCGCTTCGTTCATTCCGTCCAGCGCACCCCACAGGCAATCCCCCATGGCCAGAACCTGGTGACCGCACCAGCGTGTAGCCAGCCAGTTGCCCTCCAGCAGCGCGGGAGAATAGTCATAGTTGCGCAGGAGGGCCGGTCCTTGCTGATGGCTGGGGTCGATCCAGATCCCTTGCGAGCAGCCGGCAATGTAGGCCGGCGGACACCAAAGCGAGAGAACACGGGCCTCGATGTCACCAGCGCCAGCCAAGTCGACCAGGCGCTCCCAGACAGGCACCAGTTCCGGCATGTGCTGACGCAGCGCGCGCCGACAGTCCAGATAGCTGGGTCGTTCGAAGACGCCGCTGCGCAGGTACCAGTCACGGTATCCCGACCAGCAGCGCTCGAACAGCGCCTGCCACCCCTCGCCGGGCCGGTCCTCCACCAGCGCCGCGAAGCGCTGATGGATGGGCATGTCGGAATGGAGCACGTCAGAGAATCTTGAACGCACCCGGCTCTGGTGCGGCCTCATGCTGGGTGGTGATGATGGGCTTGCCGGCGTAGTAGTTCTTGATGCCGCGGATCCAGTCGCGGGCGCGCAGGTTGAGCTTGAAGTTGTCGTCCATGGCGCGGCCGCGGGTGATGAGGATACCCAGGTCGGCGCCCTCGTAACGATAGTCCCCCGGGCCGGTGATGCGCAGGAAGAAGGCTTCGCGCTCGGTATCGATGGCCCTGCGGTTGTAGTCGAAGCGCTGGTAGCTGACCCCGCCGTCTTCGCCCATGCGATAGATGCCGGTGGCGGGCGCGTGCGTGACCTGGTCGACGTGATTCTCGGTATATTTCATCACCACCTGCGACCAGGAATCGATGAAGTGCGGTTGCGCCCAACGATCGTTGATTTCACGCACGTTCAGGTCGAACGGCACGCCGGAGAACTCGAGCAGGTGGAACAGGAACAGCGGCGCATCGGCATAGGCATGCGCTGCATGGTTGGTCATCGGGCTGGCGCCACACACGCGCGGGTTCAGTTCGCCGAGGTAGACCTCGCCGGTGTCCTGGTCGATCAGGAAATCGAGGTCGAAATAACCCCGGTAACCCTCCTCCAGCAACTGGTTGCCGAAGCGCTCCGCCATGTCGCGGCACTTCGCACGCACATCTTCGGTAAAGGCGCCGGGAAACACCTCGTTGCCACACCAGCCACCCTTGTAGGGCGTCAGTTCGCGGGCACCGACCACTTCCGTCAGCAGTGGACCGACCAGCGTGCCCGACTGGGTGGCGCAGGCTTCGAGCGTCGCGCCACGGCAGTTGATGCGCTTCATGATCTTGACCTCGGGGTCGTTGATGATTTCGTCCTTGTACTTGTTGAAATCCTCTTCGGACGCAATGAAGAAGGTAGTGTGGCCAGAGTCGCCATAGGCCGACTGGATCACCAGGTCATGCCCCAGGCCGTTGCGCTCGCAAGTCTCCCTGAGGCTGGCGTAGCTGCTCACCTTCTCGAGGGCATTGGGCACCGACAGGACACCAACCTTGTTGCCGATGCGCACGGTTTCCATCTTGTTGTCCAGGCGCTGGCGCAGCTTGGCTGGCGGAAACCAGACTTCCATGCCGAGTTCCTTGGCCAGTGACTCGGTCTTCTCGTCGAACATCAGGAAGGTCGCTACCGGATTGCCACCGCGGCGCTCGATCAGGTCGACCACGTCCTTGTGCTGCAGCAGATAGTTGTTGATGTCCTCGATGGATTCGAACTCGGCGTGCGGCGACTCCGGTGGCACGAACACATTCGGATGCCGGCCATCGAAGCAATCGATGTAGCTGATGTAACGGAAGCGGTTGACCCAGCGATCCATTCCCAGCAGGTTGAAGTTGGTGGCGCTGATGAAGTAGATCGGGCGCTCGTTGCGGTGGAACAGCAGCAGCAGGTCGGCAACATTCTTGACGGTGTGGGCCATTGTCTTCTCCTCGTGATGGTGACTGCCATGAAACTGCTTTGTTGGCGCTGACCGCCGCCGGCCGATTCAACCGGGTTCGGCCTGCGCATTGATCTGCGCCGTCCATACCGCATTCGCCCGAGCGGAACGTTGCAGCGCGGCCTCGGTGTAGATGCGAAAACCCAGCTCGGGCCGGAAGCCGTGGATCTCCCGCACATCGAGCGCCTGCATGAAGGTCAGGATCTCCGGACTGATCACCTGTCCCGGCACCAGGATCGGGAAACCGGGCGGATAGGGGATGACGAACTGGGCGGAAACGCATTTGCGTCCGCCCTTGATTGCCTTGTCGGTCTCGTCCATGAGGAGGTATTCACAGTTCCCCTCGTCGTAACCCAGGAAAAATGCACTGCGGATGTCGCCATCGCGGGTCTCGGTGCCACCGTCTACGCTGCGGCCGCGGAAGGCGGTGTGGAAACATGAGAAATTGGGTAGCGGCGGCAGCTCGACAGTCAGCGAACGCACGCGCCTTTCGTGGATCCGACGTTCGAGTGTGCTCATGTCGGCGACCCGCTCGTCGATGTCGCGGGCGATGTTCACCAGGACCTCGATCAGGTAGGCGATCGTCGAGCGAGTGCTGCCGATGTTGGTCATGAAGAGCACCGTGTTGCGCGAGGTCTTGTTGATCTGGATGTCGTACTTGTCCGCCAGGTACTTGTTCTTCATCGTGTCGCCATCCATCCCCGACAGGCCGATGGCCAGCGTCGCCCGGCTCGGGTCGAGCGCGAACTCGTCGGTGTGCCAGGCCTTGAACAGGTTAACCCAGCCGGTCTCGACGTTGTACAGCGACTCGACATGGGACTCGCGAAACTCCTCGGGTACCAGATCAACCACCGTCAGGAAGCGGAAATAGCGTTGCAGGAGTGGATGCGCCTTGACCTGCTCCCGCAGATTCATGGCCAGTTCGAGCTGGCGCTGCACCAGTTCGTAGCCTTCGAGTTCCATCTGCCGGCGGCCGACGTCGAGGGTGGCGAGGATCTGGTAGTTGGGGGAGGTCGAGGTGTGCGTCATGTAGGCTTCGTGGAAGGCCTCCTCGGCCTTGTCCTTGAAGTCCACATCCCAGACATGGATCATCGAACCCTGGCGCAGCGCCGTCAGTGTCTTGTGCGTGGACTGCGTGGCGTAGACCCGCACCCTCGCCTTGTTCGGGTCGGGCAGCAGGCGCGTGTTGAGCACCCGTTCGTCATCGGCCCAGGCATCGGCGTCAAAACTGCTGGCGAATTCGGCGTAGCGCTGGGCATAGGCCTCGCTCTGGAACATTTCGGTCAGCTTGGCGGCCGCCGCCATGCCGGTGCGCTGCCGGTATACCGGGTGGAAGCGAGCAAAGGCAAACCACGCCTCGTCCCAGAGGAATACCAGATCGGGCTTGATCGCCAGGCATTCCAGCATCAGCCGCTCGACGTCGTAGACGATGCCGTCGAAGGTGCAATTCGTAAGCAGAACCATGCGCACCCGGTTGAGCGTTCCGGCACGGCGCATTTCGAGCAGCGTTTCCTTGATGTGGCGGATCGGCACCGCGCCGTACATCGAGTACTCGTGCAGCGGATAGGCCTCGAGGTAGGTGATCTGCGCGCCCGCCAGCACCATGCCGTAATGGTGCGACTTGTGGCAGTTGCGGTCCACCAGGACGATGTCATCGGGCCGGACCATCGCCTGGACGACGATCTTGTTGGCCGTCGAGGTGCCATTGGTGGCGAGAAAGGTGCGGCGCGCGCCGAAGGCACGCGCGGCGTACTCCTGCGCCAGCTTCAGCGAACTCGTGGGCTCGAGCAGTGAATCGAGGCCGCCGGCGGTCGCCGAGGTTTCGGCCATGAACAGGTTCATGCCATAGAACTCGCCCAGGTCACCAATCCAGTTCGAATTCATGATCGACTTGCCGCGTGCCAGTGGCAGCGCGTGGAAAACGCCGGTAGGCTGCTTGGCGTACTCGCGCAGCGCATTGAAGAACGGTGCCTCGTAGCGCTCGGCAACACCCTTGAGGATCGAGTAATACAGTTCAAGCTGATCTTCCTCGCCGAAGAAGATGCGTTTGAAGGTCGCTGCCGCCTTGGCGGCGACATCTTCGACCCTGGCGTCCGTCACCAGGTAGAGATCGAGCGCAGGCCGCAGCCTGGCAATCTGCTGGCCGAGCAACTGGGCGCGCTCGGATTCCGGCATGTTTTCGCCACTGACTTCGAGGCCTTCAAAGAAGCGACGCGTCACGATTTCCGGAACGTAGAGCGAGCGGTAGGGAAAGCCGTAGCCGATTACCACGGCCTGCAGGTTGAAGTTCACCATCGACGCGACGAGGGCATCCTCGAAGGTCGGCACGACGACGATGTCGAAGATGAAATCGTCGTCGAGGCGACGCCGGCTGCGCACACGGCGGCGCAGCGACTCCTCTTCGTCAGCCGGCAGGTCATCGACCCACAGGACCTCGAAGTAGGGGCATCGCATCTGTGTCTGGAACTCCCTTTCGGTTTCCATCTGCGTCGGCAGGTCGGCGTCGCTGGTGGATCCGGGGCTACCGTGGCGATAGGTCAGCGAGGCCAGGATGCGGTGGTGGCGGCGAGCGAGGATTGCCGCATGCGCCAGCTCGCCGCGTTTGATGAAGCCGCACAGTTCGGCGAAGGCAAGGCGGCCTGGATACGCCCAGCAGACTTCGATCGGCGCCAGGATGTCGGTCAATTCGTGCACATGCGCCAGCCGTGCGTCGCGATCCCTCTTCTCGCCGGTCGGGTTGGCGAGTTGCGACAGCTCATCGACCAGATCGATCCAGCTCTCCGTCCGCACTTCCCAGACGCTGCGGTGGCGACTCAGGGGTGCAGAAGCTTTGCTGCCGGCGGAAGAAGGTGTATTCATGACTTGTCTCCAAAGGCGTCGGCGGTGCTTCGCCGCCGGTCGTGTAGCGATGCTGATGGCGCTGCAGCCGCCCGCGCCGCGTTGGTTCACGCTGCGCGGCCCCGCCCAGGGCGTGTGCCCGCCTCGTCATCGTCTCGTGCCAAGGCGGGATGGGTGAAGTGAAGCCGGTCGATACCGTGGCTGCCGTTCGCATGGCAACAGGCAGGATGGGTCATCCAACCCAGAGTATCCAGGGCGTGCCGATGACGAGAAAGACGAGCAGGCAGAAGAGAGTCGTCAGCATTCCCAAGCGGTACAGTTCTCCCTGCTTGAGATAGCCGCTGGCGACGAAGATGATGTTCTGGCTGCCGCCCTGAGGCGTGATGACCGAGAAATAGCTGCTGGCGAAGAGCAGCGCATAGGCCATCAAGTGAACCGGAACGCCCGATTTCACCCCGACGTCAAGAAACACCCCGAGCAGCGCCAGGACCTGAGCGTTCTGACTGACGAAACCGAAGTGGAGGAACACGTAGATCGTCAGCAAGGCGACATAGGCCGCTGGCCAGGCGAGGCCTTTGAGGCCGACAGCCAGCCGCTCTCCAACGTAGCCCATGAACCCCATTTCGTTGAGCTGCCCGCTCATGCCAAAGAGCACCGCCAGCCAGATGAAAGTGACCAGTGTGCCACCCTGCTGGTGCATGTCCTCCAACGTCAGGACGCCGGAGATCATCAGCACGGCGAAGCCGGCGAAGGCGATCGCCGTCAGGTTGAGTTTGAAGGGCGCGGCCAGCACCCAGCCGGTGATCATGAGGATGAAAGTGATCGCCGTGATCCACTCGTCGCGCGACATCGGCCCCATCTTGCGCAATTCCTGGCGGGCGCGCTCCGGTGCCTCCGGAGTCGCGGTGATCCCGGGTGGATAGAGCCGATAGAGCAGCGCCGGCAGCAATGCGATCACCACCAGACACGGAACGCAGGAGGCGAGCAGCCAGGACGCGAAATCCACCTTCAGTCCCTGTTCGGCGGCCAGCGACGCTCCGACTGGGTTGCCCGAGGTGGCGGTGAACCACAGCGCCGAAGTGATGGCCAGGCTGGCCATGCCGCAAAACATCAGGTAGCCGCCAAACCGCCGCGTCTTCTCGTCGTCGGGTGTCGAGCCGCCGTTGTTCGCCAGCGCCAGGATGACCGGGAAGAGTACGCCACCGCGCGCGGTATTGCTCGGGAAGCCGGGTGCGATCAGGGTGTCGGTGATGAAGATGCTGTACGCCAGGCCGAGCGTCGATTTCCCGAACAACGAAACCACGTACAGGCTGATCCGCTTGCCGAGTCCGCTCTTGACCACTGACTGCGAGACCAGAAAGGCGGTCACCACCAGCAGCACGATCGCGTTGGCAAAGGCGCCATAGGCCTTGGCCGGAGTCAGGGTCTCCGTGAGCACGACGACCGCGACCGCTATCAGCGCCGAGGTGAACAGCGGAAAGACATTGATCACCACCGAGAAGATGGCGGAGGCGAAGATCGCAAAGAGATGCCAGGACTCACGCGTCAGTCCCTCGGGAACGGGCGTGAACCAGAGACCGAGGAACAGGGCCAGGAGGGCCACCAATTTCAGGATTCCTTTCGCTCCGAAAGCAGTCGTACTCATCTTGAACCTCCTGCGGCGGTGGGCGAATTCACATTCGGCGAGCCGAGGCGCGCCGACCCTTGGAGACCGACGACCCGGCCCGCGAGTTCGTCGCCTTCGATGGCGCCGAGGCGCTGCCACTTGAAGCTGTATTCGCCGCTGATGCCTGTGTACCGACCCGTGCCGCCGGTGAACTTGCCTTCGATCAACTGGCTGGGGCCGAAGCCTTCGCCGCTCAACTCGCTGAAGACCTTGTCGCCATGCTCATCCGTCCACACGCTCCGCCCTTGCAGGCCGGTGGTGGTGTCGGAGAAGCCCATTGCCTCTGACTGGAAAGCGCGATTTAGTCGCTGCTTGCCGCTCAGCATCATCGAACCGCTGACCTGGAAGATGACCGCCTGTTGTCCCGGCAGGAGGTTCATGACGCGGCGATTACCGGTGACGGTCCAGTTGCCGCTGAAGCTGCGGACGTCGTCCGCTGCGCTCGTCGCCGGCGCACTCGCCGCCTGACTCGCCGTCTGGCTCGCCGGTGGGCTCGCGGGCTGGCCGCAGGCGGTCATCATGAGAACGCCGACGACAGCGATACTTCGCGAGCCAAGGGATCTGGATGAGTTGCTTGACCAACGCATGGCATGCCTCCTGTGCAGAGAGAAGCGGTAAACCAACGAGCGTCCGGTTCGCCAGCGTGTTCTTTCTCGGCGTCCCCAACCGTGATGAAAATCAGGCTAGCACTTTGAATTATAGACGGTCAATGACTTTCTCATTGCGCAGCGCGCCACCCGGTCAATTGCCAATGTCGTAGCTGATGGGCAAGCAACTGGCCGCTAGGAAGATTTCCGTTGATCTCGGAGGCTCAATTGCCAGGAATCACCCAGAGACTTGCCATATGGATTGCGCCTGGGCCGAAGTTGCCTGTCTCTGCCGTGGCGCACAGCAAGCGGCGACCTGGTGGCGAGTGGTCGCCCCAGTTCCGGACCAAGCGGCGAGGTGAAACCTGCCTGTTCCCGGATGTCGGCTGCCGGCAGGTCGCGCCCTCGCCGGTAACGACGGCTCTCCTGATTGTGGTGCAGTTCGGCGCCGGCAATGGCAGCCTATCGCGGGACTTGCTGCGCGCCGTCGGGCCGTTGACCGGCCAAGAAGGCGAGTCCGCCTGGCTGGGCAAACCAGGCCAGGTTGACGGCATCGAGGACGATGATCACCGGTACCTCGTGGCTCTTGCCGGCGTGTCGGATGGTCGCCACGCCTTCGAACTGCCTGTCCTGCCCGCCGGTGACGCGGACCGCGAGGACTTCGATACCCTGATCCCTGAACTGCGGCTCGTAGCGAAAATACTCCTGCATCGAGACGCGGGTGAGTTCCCCTGCCTTCTCGGGGCCTGGCGTGCAGGCCGCGAGGAGTACGCAAAGGGCAATCAGTGCGCGACGCTGGGTTGCCATCATGGGCTCTTGCGCCGAGCTCGCCGGCCGAGCGGCTGCGGGGTGGACCCGGGCTGCGCCCGGTTGACCGGCGACGCGGGTTGCGGCGGCAGCGTGCTGCGACTTGCCTCAGTCATCGCTCGTCGCCAGCTGTGCGGGAGCCAGCAGCATGTCGAGTTCGCGCCACAGGGGGTCGCAGAGGCCGGCGCGGTAGACGGCCTCACGGAAGGCCGGATGCTCGCGGCGATAGGTGTGCCAGAGAACCTGCCGGTCGTCGGCGACGCAACTGCGGACGTTCGCCAGGCGGTCGGCAGCCTTGACCACCAGTGCCAGTTCCGCCGGGCCGCTGCCGACGCGCGCCAGACGGGCATGCGTCCGTGCCTTGCGCTCGGCGCGAGTTGGGGCGGGCGCGTCGGTGAGCAGGCCGACGCATTCGCCGATGAAGGGCCCGAAGCGGGCGTGCACGTCGTCCTCGCTGACCACCGTGTCCTCGACGACATCGTGCAGGTAGCCGATGACCTGCGCCTGCACGCCGTAGGGAGCGAGCAATTCGGCGACAGCCTCGAGATGCCAGGAATAGGGGCGGGTGCCGTACATCTGGCCGCTGTGCGCGCGGAAGGCGAAGGCGCGGGCTTCATCGAGCATGCGTGCCTTCCCGTTGCCCGTCCGCCGCGCTGTCGCGCGACCACAGGGCGGCAGCGAAGGCCTGCAGTCCTTGCCGCTGCTGTCGCCAGAAGCCACTGCTGGCGGCGTCAGGTGGCAGCGGGTCGCCGGCGAGGCCGCAGCGCGGCAGCTCCTGCCCACGGTACTGAGTGCCGAAGAGCTGGTCCCAGACCGGCAGCAGGACGGCGAAGTTGCAGCCATGACGGTACCGGTCGCCCGCCGGTAGCTCCAGCGCGTGGTGCCAGCGGTGGTAGCGCGGGCTGACCAGCAGCCTTTCGCCACGGCTGCCGAACGAGAGGCGGGCATTGACGTGGGCGAGATTCTCGACCGTCTTGACGACGAGCAGCAGGCCGATGAACTGCCCGGGCGGCACACCGATCAGCAGGGCGATGCTGGCGAACCAGAAGCCACCGATCAGGTCCTCGAGCAGATGGTTGCGGCTGTCGGTCCACAGGGTCATCCGCCGCTGGCTGTGATGGATCGCGTGCAGCGCCCACCACCAGCGCAGGACATGCGACAGCCGATGGCGCCAGTATTCGGCGAAGTCGAGAACAAGGAGATAGACGAGAAAACAGAGCAGTGGCCTCGTCTCAAGTGCCGGCAAGAAGTCTTCGAGCTGCGGCGGGATGATGTCGTGCAGGCGCAGCCAGCCATCGATGGCGGCGAAGAGCGGTGCCAGCAGCGCAAACACCGCCAGCGGAATGATTCCCAGGCGATCGAGCAGCGAGTAGAGCACATCGACGCGCACCGCCCGGCGGTCCGGCCACACCTCGACCGGGCGCCAGGCCTCGAGCGGCCGCAGCAGCAGGTAGGCGACACCGATCTGCAGCACGCCGGCGAGGAAGAACTGGATGCCGTCGAACGCCATTTCGAGATGGCTGCCGAGCCCGAGGGCGAGCAGCGGTGGCTGTACCAGCCGATCGAACATCCAGCCCTGGACGCGCACGAAGGCCTCGGTCAGCGCGTCGATCATGTCTGGCCTCGCCGGGTGGCGAAACAGAAGCCTCTGGCCTTCAGGCCGGCGATCAGCGGCTCGAACATCGGCGCGAACGGATCCTTGCGTGACCAGATGCCGAGATGCGCCATGACGATGTCGCCGTCGCGAAGACGCTCGAGAGCGCGCTGCAGCAACATCGCATTGGGGTGGGTTTCCGACGGCAGCTCGTCGCCGAGGAAGCCGGCTGCCGCCCAGCCGACATGGCGGTAGCCGCAGGCCTGGGCCGCGGCCAGCGTGTTGGGCGTCGTGCGTCCTCCGGGCGCTCGCCAGAGGGGGTCGAGGCGGCGGCCGGTGAGTTCCTGGAAGCGCGTGTCCGGCCGCTGCAACTCGGCACAGACTCCGGCTGCGTCGAGCGTCTCGCTGTTGCCGTCCTGCAGCCGGTAGCGCACCAGCGCACCGCTGTCGGCACGAAAACTGCCATGCCGCCAGGTGTGGCTGCCGAAGGCGTGGCCTTCGGCGACGCGCGCTCGCCAGTAGGGTGCCCAGCCGGCATCGAGGGCGCTGTCGCCGCGCGTCGTCTTCTCCTGCGCAAGAAAGAATGTTGCCTTGACGCCATGTCGCGCCAGCGTGTCGGCGATCAGTTCGGCGTCGCGCATGTTGCCGGTGTCGAAGGTCAGGTAGAGCGTTCCCTTGCATTCAGGCGACGGCGGCGTGCCGGCGATGGTCACGCCTGCCGTTGCCAGTCCGATTGCCACGGCGAGGACGGAATGAAGCCGCAACATCCTCACCTCAGCCCGGCGTGGTTGAGGAAGAAGACCCCGTGCGGCGAACTGCCGACCGGGATCGACAGCTTGAGCTGCTTGCTCACCAGATCGACGACCTGCACCTTGCGCGCGAAGCGGGCGGTCGCCCACAGTTCCTTGCCGTCGGCGCGGACCATCATGTCGTCGGGGCCACCGGGGACGTCGTACTTCTCGACGACGCTCATCGTCTGCGTGTCGAGCAGCGAGATGCTGCCGTCGATGCTGCGGTTGGAGACGTAGAAATGGCGTCCGTCACCCTTCGGTTGCAGGTTGTGCGCCGCCGTCGCGGTGGCGATCCTGCGCACGCTCTTGCGTGTCCGCCACTCGATCACCTCGACCACCCCCTCGCCCATGCTGGCGACGAGCAGGTGGCGATTGTCCGGCGACATGACGATACCCGCCGGCGTCGCCGCGACCGGCATCACCCAGGCGATCTTCTGCGTCGGCAGGCTGATTGCCATCACCTCGTTCGAGTCCTGCAGGGTGACGAAGACGAACTGACTGGCATCGTCGAAGGCCATGTGCGACGGTGTCTTCGGTGCCGGCAGGCGGGCGATCAGGCGGAAGTCGGCAGGGTCGTAGATGTCGACGCGGTCGAGGCGGAGCGAGGTGGCGACGAACCACTTGCGGTTCGGCGAATAGCCGAGCTGGTAGGGGTCGGAGATGTCGCGCACGCGCCGTTGCTCCTTGCCGGTCACGGGGTCAAAGAAGACGAGCTGGTTGGATGCGGCGCAGGCGACGATCAGCGACTTGTCGTCGGGAGTCGGCATCAGATGATGCGGCTCCTTGCAGACGTTGATCTTGCCGGTGACCTTGTAGCTGTCTGTATCGATCAGGCTGATCGTGCCGTCAGCCGAATTGAGGGCGATCGCCAGGCCGGCATGCGCCGTCATCGGGCTGCCGCAGACCAGCAGGACGAGCGCCAGCGCTCGGGCCAGCCGACGACGGCGGCATGCGGGATGGCGGCGAATCACGTCAGGCAGACTCCGGTTGGGGACACGATATTGTCGGCGAACCTCGCGCCGTCGCAGCGAACGGGCTGCAGCCGGCGAGTTGCAGCAGTCGCCGTCGGGGTGCCGGAGACGCCTCGTCCGGAGCGTGATTCTGAAGGAAACTCGCCGCTTACGCCAGAACCAGCAGTCGCGGATCGTCGAAATGATCGAGCAGGATGCGGCGCACCCGATCCTGCCACAGGTTGGCGAACAGCTCGCTGGTCGCCGGGTCGTCGTCACCGGCGAGCAGCCGCTGCAGCAACGATGGCAGACGGGGATCGGCGGGGACCTGCGCGAGCTGCAGCGTTGCCGTGACGCTCTGCCCGCTGTCAAGGCGCCGGAAGCGGATCCCGCCGGGCAGCTCCTGCGCGAAACGCAGCAGGTCGCGGCGGACGAATCGTCCGGCCAGACCCTTGAAGCCGCCGGCTCCGGCTGCGCCGGTGAGCAGGCCGACGACCGCCGCCATGACGCCGCTGACACCGGCCTCCGCGGCCTCGCGGAAGTCAACGGCGATCTCGCCGCGCAGCGGTGGCTCGTCGCCGTAGAGGGCGCGCAGCGCACGGTGGCTCAACAGGTAGCTGCCGGCGACGGTCGGGCACGAGTGACCGGCGAGGCGGACGGCGTCGGCATAGCGGTACTCGATCAGCCCGCCGGCAGCGGCACCGAGGAAGTCGGCGAGGCGGTCGCGCAGTGTGATCGATGGCACCTGTGCGAAGAAGGCCGGGAATGTCACGGCCTCAACCCCTTCTCTGGATCAGCTCGATGCGGTAGCCGTCCGGATCCTCGACGAAGGCGATCACCGTCGTGCCATGCTTCATCGGCCCGGCCTCGCGAACGACCTTGCCGCCGCGCGCCCGGATCTGCTCGCAGGCTGCGTAGGCGTCGTTGACCTCGATCGCCACATGGCCGAAGCCGTTGCCGATCTCGTACGCAGCGGTATCCCAGTTGTGCGTCAGTTCGAGGACGGCTCCCTCCGACTCGGGGCCGTAGCCGACAAAGGCGAGGGTGAAGCGCCCGCCCGGATAGTCCTGGCGGCGCAACTCGCGCATGCCAAGGATCTCGGTGTAAAAGGCGATCGAGCGATCGAGATCGCCGACGCGCAGCATGGTATGCAGGATTCTCATGGCAGTTCCTCACCGGATTGGACTTGAGTGCCAGGGCACGCCGCAACTGCCGATTGATGCGGCGCGTGGCACGCATGGGAGGATAGCAAATCGAAGGGTGGCAAGGGGAACGACTGATCAGTACGTCTTGCAGGACAGGAACTTGCCGGACACCACGATATTAACCCGGTCGCCGGCCGCGTTGGGCTCGCATTGCAGGGCACCGCCTGCAGCAGAGCCACTGCTGCGGAAGGCAGGCTGAAGATCCGGCCGATGGTGGTCGCGTGGTTCTTGTCGAAGCTCATCTCGCCGAGGCAGCTGGCCGTCAGCGATTCCCTGGACAATCCGAGCTTGCTGGTTAGGTTGCGCCACTTGATGCCCTTCTGGATCCCGGTGCCGACGACCATTCCGGTCACGTCGTTGCGCTTCGTTGCAGCCTCCTGTTTTGTCTGGGTTGCGGGTCATTGATTTGTCAAGGCACCGGCGGCCGCCCTGCTGACTCACCCGCTTGCGCGCAACGCGGGTTCCTCAGCGGCGATGGTACGCCGTTGCCAGCGGGCGTTGCTGGTTTGCCGCGGGTTTACGTGTCGCTACGGTAGTGCAGGGTCCCGACAAGCCGTCATAATTCGGGTTCATCCGCCGACCCGTCCATCCTCGTGAAAAGCTCGCCCGATACTGCGTACTTGCTGGATCAAGCCCTGCTCACGGCCTTGTTCGATTCCCTGCTGGAGGGGGTTGTCGTCTATGATCATGCTGGCCGCGTCGTTGCTGCGAACGAAACGGCGCCGGAAATTCTCGGGCTGAGCCTTGCCGAGATCACCGGCGAGACCGCCATGGACGCGGAATGGCGGGCAGTGAGCGCAGACGGCGGTCCATTTCCCGGCAAACAGCACCCGGTGATGATCTGCCTGGAAACCGGGGCGCCGGTCAGGGATGTCATCATGGGCGTAACGAGCCGGGCCAGACGAGAACGGCGCTGGCTCCGGGTTCATGCCAGTCCGTTGCGGGTCAAGAGCAAGCTTGTCGGTGCGTTTGCCTGTTTCGAGGACATCACCGACCGCAGGCGTATCGAGGCACAACTGTCTGAAGCTCATGAAGAGCTTGAACTCGCGCTGGTCGGTGCCAGCCTGGGCACCTACGATGCGCACCTGCCGAGCGGCCGCGCCGAGGTCAATGACCGGTACCTGGCTCTGCTGGGGTATGCCCCCGGGGAACTCGCGATGTCGGTGGCGGCCTGGATGGATCGCGTCAACCTGGAAGACCTGCCGCGCATACAGTCGCACTACGATCGCATTGTCACAGGCGACCTGCGACATGTCGACATCGAGTACCGTCTGCGTCACAGGGATGGCAGCTGGGTGTGGCTGCATGACCGCGGGCGGGTCTTCAGCACCGATGCGCAGGGACAGCCGATCCGGATCGCCGGTACGCTACTGGATATCACCGCCCGCAAGCAGGCCGAACTGGCATTGCAGGAAAGCGAAGCGCGTTACCGCACGGTCGTCGAGTCGGCGCCCGATGCCATCCTGATCTTTTTCGACCAGCGTGTCGTCATGGCCAATCCGGCCAGCGTCCGACTGTTTCTGGCGTCCTCCGAACAGGAATTGCTCGGCCGGGATGTCTGGTCTCTGACCAGCCCGCGGTCGCACCCAATGCTGCGAGGGCGGATCGGGCGTGCCCTGAAGCCGGGAGGGGTGAGCCCCATTGCTGAGGTCGAGATCAATCGCTGCGATGGCACGCCATTGCCCGTCGACGGCGTTTCGGCGGCCATCGAATACCAGGGGCGCCGCGCCGTCCATGTCATGATGCGCGACGCGACGCCGCGCAAGCAGGCCGAAGCGTTGGTGCGGCAGCATCGGGAAGAGATGGAGCGGACGCTGGCTCTCCAGGTGGCACATCAGACCGTCGCCGGCATCGCACATGAATTGAACCAGCCGCTGAACGCCATCACCACGTTGGCCGAGGCCGCTCGCCAACAGTTGCACGGCTGCGATCCGGTTCCGGTGGTACCGGTGGCAAGTGCACTCGAGGGCATCGCCCAAGGCGCGCAGCGCGCGGGCCGTGTCGTGCATGAATAGATGGGCTTCCTCCGCCAGGCCGAGCGCACGCCGGAAGCCTTCGATCTGGCTGCGCTCCTGCAAGAAGTCGTCGTGCAATGTCAGGCCGGTCGGCCGTTCGCCGGCGAGATCGAGGTGCGTTTGCCCGGCGATTTGCCCCAGGTTGCGGGCAATGCCCTGCAGATCGAGAAGATCGTGCTCAACCTGTTGCGCAATGCGGTGGAGGCCTGCCAATCGGTTCACACTCCAGGCAGGTTGTGCAGGATCGTCATCGAGGTGTTCGAGGTGGCACGCAGCGTCTGCCTCCAGGTCGACGACAATGGTCCCGGGGTGCCGGCAGAACTGGTTCCGCGCCTGTTCCAGCCTTTTGTCAGCAGCAAGCCGGGCGGTCTCGGCATGGGGCTGGCGATCAGCCACTCCCTGGCCCGGTCGCTCGGCGGCGCGCTGGCCTACGAGGTTCCGCCGGGCGGCGGAGCGCGCTTCCGCCTCACGCTGCCGGCCATCGAAGAGATTGCCGGTGGACCGCGTGCATGAGGAGCCTGCTGGTGTACGTCGTCGATGACGACGCAGATGTCCGCAACGCGCTGGTGTCGCTGCTGGAATCGGCCGGTTATCCAACGCAAGGGTTTGCGAGTGCAGAGTTTTTTCTTGATGCCGTCGCGGAAAGCATTGCGGCGCTTGCCGGCTGCGTGATTCTCGATCTTCGCATGCCGGGGCTGGATGGCCTGGCCTTGCAGCGTCGCCTCGTCGAGGCAGGCGGCACGATCCCGATCCTCTTCCTGACGGGCCATGGCGAATTGCCGGATGCGCTGGTCGCGTTGCGGGCCGGCGCGGTCGACTTCCTGCTCAAGCCGGCCGATGGCAGGTTGCTGCTGCGCAGGCTTGCCGCCTGTTGGCAGGAGGAGACTGCTCGTTTCCAGGCTTGGCAACTTCAAGAACAAGTGCTCTGCGTCCTGCAACGCCTGACCGGGCGTGAGCGTGAGATTCTGGGCTTTGCGCTGCAGGGGATTCGCAACTGGGCCATTG
Source organism: Candidatus Accumulibacter similis (assembly GCA_013347225.1). Lineage (NCBI taxonomy): Bacteria > Pseudomonadati > Pseudomonadota > Betaproteobacteria > Candidatus Accumulibacter > Candidatus Accumulibacter similis. The sequence continues at coordinate 2,345,289 of CP054595.1, forward strand.
CCAAGATCCTGGGCTTGAGCCTGAGAACCATCGAGGCCCATCGTTCGCGACTGCTGCTCAAGCTAGAGGCCGCTTCGGTCCAGGACTGGCAGCGTTGTTGTGAACAGGGCGGGCTGCCGACGGCAAGGCTCATCGAACTGCTTGCTTCGTTAAGGGTCTCCACCTAAGGGATGGCACCCCTAGCCCTGAAACGCATGGGAGCCTAGTATCGCTGCATGAGATGTGCCCACTGGGCACGCGCGCACCTTGACGGAGCCATGTCCCTTCTGGGTTGGAATTCGCACTTCGAAACCGGTATCGAATCGGTGGACAGCCAGCATCGCTGGCTGGTCGAGCGCGTCAACGAGTTGGCCCCATTGCTGGCCACGGCTGGCGACCAGGTGCCGGACGGAATCGCCGAGCTGTTCGACCAGTTGCGTGATTATGCCGACCGGCATTTCGCCAGCGAAGAAGAACTGATGAGCAGCCAGGGCGTCGACCCGCGGCACATCGCCAAGCACCACGAGGCACACCGGCGCTTCGCCGCCGAAGTCGAGGAAATGGCGGCCGCCTGCCTGAGCCGCGGTGGTGCCAGCGGGCGCAAGCTGCTGGGATTCATCACCCACTGGGTCGTGTTCCACATCCTCGGCGAGGACCAGGATCTGGCTCGGCAGTTGCACGGCATCGGCGATGGCATGGCGCCGCACGCCGCCTTCGAAAGCATCGGAAGCTGCGCGATGGACCCGGCCCGGCTGGCCCTGAGCCATGCGCTGATCGACATGTACGCGCATTTCAGCGAGATGGCGGAGCATCACGAGACCCTGGTCGGCGAGTTGGAACTGCGGAACAGGCTCATCGCGGACTATACCTGCGATTGGGAAACCTGGACCGCTCCCGACGGCGAGATGCGCTACTGTTCACCCTCGTGCCTGCGCATCACCGGTCATGACGCCAAGGCGTTTTTCGACAACCCGGGCCTGCTGCTGTCGATCACCCACCCGGACGATGCAGCGGTGGTGGGCAAGCATCTCTGCGGCGGGTCTGCCGACGCCGGTTGGCATGAGATGACATTCCGCATCCGGGACCCCGGGGGCAACTGGCGCTGGCTGGAGCATGTCTGCCAACCGGTGTTCGACGACGATGGCCAATTCCAGGGCCGCCGCGCGTCGAATCGTGATGTCAGCGACAGCATCGCGATGGCAAGGCAACTGGCCGATGCCCTGGCGACGGCCGAGAAGGCCGCGCAGGCCAAGACCGAATTTCTCTCCAACATGAGCCATGAGATTCGCACGCCATTGAACGCGGTCGTCGCGTCGTCGCTGCTGATGCTCAAGGACATTCGTGAGCCTGGCCAGCGCAGGCGGCTGCAGCGGATCGTGTCGTCTTCGCAGCACTTGCTGGCCCTCATCAGCAGCATCCTCGACCTCGCCAAGATCGAGGCAGGCAAGATCGAAATCGAGAGGACGCCGTTCATGCTGGCGAGCGTCCTTGATACGGTTTCGAGCCAGGTTGAAGAACGCTTGCGCGACAAGGGGATTGCGTGGCTGGTGGAGATCGGCCCCGGGGTTCCGGAGCGCGTGCTGGGTGATCCTTTGCGGCTCGGGCAAATTCTGGTCAACTTTGCTGGCAATGCCGTGAAGTTCACCGACCGGGGCGAGGTCGCCCTGACCGTGCACCGGGTGGGGGAAGATGTGGCCGGGCACCGCATCCGCTTCGCCGTGCGCGATACCGGCTGCGGCTTCGATCCAGCCAAGGCAGACCGCATCTTTCGGCCCTTCGTACAGGAGGACGGTTCGACGACACGCAAGCATGGCGGCTGTGGACTGGGCTTGGCGATTTGTCGCCAGCTTGCCGGCCTGATGGCCGGAGCAGTCGGCGCAGAGACCGAACCCGGACGCGGCAGCACGTTCTGGTTCGAAACGACGCTGCCAGAGGCCGTCCCTCAGCCATTCCTGGCCAGCCGGGCGAAGCTCAATGGCCGGCGCGCGATGTTGATCAGTGCCGAGACCGGGGATCTCGAGCAGATCCGCCACATCCTGGCTCGGCAAGGCATCCATGTCCAGCAAGCGGATGCGGTGCATCAATTGCTGACGCGCATCGACGTAGCGGCCAGGGCCGGCCGGCCCTACGATTTCATTGTCTGCGTCGGGTACGGGGCCTTCCTCGATGAGCTGCTGGAAGCAGCAACCGCCACGCCGCTCTTGGGATCTGGCGGCCAGACGGTGCGGCCCCACCGGGTCTGGGCGTTTGGCGTTGGCAACTTGCCTGCGGATCAACCCGAGGAGAAGTCAGGTTTCTTCGATGCCATCGTGCCGCTGCCCGCCGACGCAGATTATCTGGTCGAGGTGCTGCGGGGATTGCTCGCCGGCTTGCCCGCGGACACCACGGATGGCGCTACAGCCGGCACCGGGAAGGGTTCGGCGAGCGACCTGTCGCTCTATGCCCGATGCAAGCTCCTGCTGGTCGAGGACAATACCCTCAATCAGGAGGTGATGCTCGATGTGCTGACGGCTGCGGGGTTGCAGGCGGACGTGGCGGAGGACGGCCGGGTGGCGCTGAGCATGGCTCTCGAACGGCACTACGACCTGATCCTGATGGACATGCAGATGCCGGTGATGGGCGGGCTTGAAGCGACGCGGGCGATACGACGCTTGGCGGGTTACCAGAAGACGCCGATCCTCGCCATGACGGCCAATGCCTTCGAGTCGGATCGCCAGCGCTGCCTCAAGGCAGGCATGAACGGTCACTTGGGCAAGCCGGTCGTCCCGGAACGCCTGTATACGGCCCTGCGCCAATGGTTGCCGCTGCCGGTCGGCGTGCCCCAGCCATCCAGGACGCCCGACCGCGCCGGGGCGCCTCCGCCGACCCTTCCGGAGGAGGAGGCCGATTTCCCGGTGATGGCGGGCCTCGACATCGCCGCGGGCTTGACCTGCCTGCGGGGCAAGCGTGCCCGCTACCGGCAACTGCTCGAACGGTTGGTGCAGGATCACGTGCACGATCCGGTGGCGATCCGGGAGAACCTCCGCGCCGGTTGTTTCGTCGAGGCGCGTCGCCTGGCACATTCGCTCAAGGGAGCTGCGGCGACGCTCGGCGCGGACGCGATCCGGTCGACCGCCAGCCGGATCGAGCTTCAGCTGAGCGACAGGAGTCCGTCCGAGCTTTCCTCCGGTCACCTTGACGACGAGTTGTGGGCGCTGGCGCAAGCGCTCGCCGAATTGTCGCGGGGCTTGGCGTCTACCGTCCTGCCCGCCTGAGATTCCCACTCGCCGGTCGCGGGCGACACCGGTTGCCGAGTGGCGGCTTGGTCGCGGTGGCGGGGGGCAGCACACGCCCTGCGACGGTCAGCCAGGCCTGCCAGCACACAACGCCGGTTTCGGCACCGAAGACAGCCAGGGCCGCTTCGTCACCGGCGGGATCATGGCAAATGGGCGCGGCTGGCTGCGTCATGGCAAGAGGCTTCGCAGCGCCTTGAGCTTCCCGATCGACGAGGATCAGTCCGTCGAACATGCTGCCCACACGCACGGGCATTGAAGCGGGTGACCCGGCAAGCGGTGGTCCGCACCGGCGCAGCCGATCAGCGCCATTCGGCGCCAACGCAGGTCGGCGCTCCCTTTCCCGGTCCGAGCGCCCTGAAGCAGGAGCCCGATCTCCTCGCACAGGGTGCGCACTTCAGGAACCCGATCCAGACCCAGCAGCTTGCTCCACTCGCCCGGCGCGCACGAGCGCAGGGCGATTCGCGAATCGCGCGCTTGCGGCAGGGACTCCAGCGTCCACGCGTTGGCCATTGCGAACTGGAAGACGAGCGGCCCGACGTCGCCGGCTCGGGTTGCCGCAGGCGTCTGCGCACGTGAGTGTCGCACCGCGTCAACGCCAGCGCGGCAAGCTCCGTTGATGGACATGGCAGGACGCCAAGCCGAGGTCCCTGGTGAGTGCCAATCCCAACCTCACCAGCAGGAACTCCATGCACAAGCTCACCGGCTTCAGTCACGGTCCATTCGGATTCGCCTGCGTTCGGTGCAGCGATCTGGTCAGGTAGTAGCCCACCGACAATGCCAGGGCGAGTGCGGCAGTGGCGTAGACGTAGTCCGGACTGATTTCCTTGTAATCGAGGATGACGATCTTGCGCAGAACGGCCATGTAGGCGGTTGCCAGAACGATGTCGAGGTGCAGTCCGTCTTCCTGCAGGTAGCTCACAATGTTGACGAACACTTCGATGGCGATCAGTACGGCCATGAAGGCGCCGAAGGTGGCGAGAATATCGCTGATCTCGAGCAAAAAATAGGGGTGCACTATGACCCGGCTGTAGAGCACATAGACCACGTCGGCGACACCCCACCAGATCACCAGGACCATCAGCACCGCCAGTACGCGTGCCGCATGGCGGATGCTGCCGCGGAGGCGGCGTATCAGCGGCTCATCGGGAAAGGCTTGGTATGGCGTGTCGGTTTCCGTTTGCAGATCCTTCATTGCTGCCTCCCATGATTCGAGGAACGTCCATGCCGGCGAGCCGCGGCCTCGTCGATCGTCATGACCCATCGCCGAAGGTGGCGCGGTCCGTGCAGCGGCCCTACGCGAGGCCCGGAAGCGTCTTGCCGAGTACCCGCAGTTCGACCCGCAACGCTTGCCAGTTGGGGCAGACACCAGAGACGATCGCCCAGAAACGCGGGCTGTGGTTCATCTCGCGCAGGTGTGCCAGCTCGTGCACGACGACATAGTCGATCACCGGCAACGGAAAATGCAGCAGTCGCCAGTTCAGACGGATGCCGCTGCGGGTGCTGCAACTGCCCCAGCGGGTGCGTGCGGCGGACAGGCTCAGTGGCGGTGGCACGACTGCCAGCAACGGTGCGTAATGCGCCAGCCGTTCGGCGAAGAGTTCGCGCGCCCTTGCGCGCAGTGCCCGCTCGAGGACCCGCTGCGCGTCTGCAGGTGTGCGCAGGCAGAGGGTCAGCGTCGCTCCGCCCGCGTGCAGGCTCCACAGGCAGCGATTGCCGCCAATCGCCAGGCGGATGTCCAGCGCCTGACCGAGGAAGGGCAACCGCAGGCCATCGTTGATGGCCTGCGGTCGTGCCGGTCGCCGCGCGTGCCACTCGTCGAGCTTGCGGCCGATCCATTCGCCGTGCCGCAGGAGGATGGACTCGACTTCATGCACTGGGGCGCGTGGCGGGGCGCCGACGCGCAGGCCGCGATGATCGATCGACAGGCCGATCGTGCGCCGCCGGCTGCGGCGCAGGACATAGGCGACCGTCCGCTCGCCGAGTTCGATCGTCCGCTGGGTCTCGCTGGCAGCCGGCAGCCGGCCACCGGCGCTTGCCTTCTCAGGCAGCCACGGCATCGGCGGCAGCCGGATAACGGTGTGGCGAAATGCGCCGCATCTCGGCCTCGATCCAGGCTGCGGCGAGGGCGTTGATGCGCGCCGCCGACTTGCCGGCGGGATCGATCGGCGGCCCGATGCTGACGGTGATGGTGCCGGGGGAGACCGCGAAGACGCTCTTGCGCCAGAACTCGCCCGCATCGTGCGCCACCGGGACGACCAGGCTGCCGCCGCGCAGCGCGAGATGGGCGCCGCCGGGCTTGTAGCGCGCGGTCTCGCCGGGTTCGACGCGGGTGCCTTCGGGGAAGATCACCACCCAGTAGCCGGCAGCGAGTCGCTCCTTGCCCTGCTCGAAGACCTGCTTCAGCGCGTCCTTGGCCGCCGCGCGATCGATCGAGATCATCTTCATCGCCGCCAGTCCCCAGCCGAAGAACGGGATCCGCAGCAACTCCTTCTTGAGGACGAACACCAAGGGAGGCAGGATATCCTGCAGTCCCACCGTCTCCCAGGCCGATTGGTGCTTGGCCATCACCACCGCCGGCGTCGCGGGCAGGTTCTCGCGCCCGAGGACGCGGTAACGCAGCCCGAGGAGGCGGCGGCAGAGCGCCATGAACCCCTTGCGCCAGATCTCGATGACGCGGTAGCGGCTGGCCATCGGCAGGGCGATCGCCAGCGTGACGAGGATCCCGAAGGGGATCGTCCACAGACCGACCAGCACCATGAAGAGCGCCGTGCGCACGGTGGCCATCAGAGGAGCAGGATGTGGTCGGTGGCAGCCGCCAGATCGGCGAAGACCAGGGTGCCGTCCGGCAGACCGCCGTCGATCTGCGTCTGCGCTCCCTTGCCGGTCAGCACCAGCAGCGGCAGCGCGCCAACGGCGACGGCTGCCTGCAGGTCGCGCAGCGAATCGCCAACCGCCGGTGTCCCGGGCAGGTCGATGTTGAAGCAGCCGGCGATGCGCTCGAACATGCCGGTCGCCGGTTTGCGGCAGTGGCACCCGGCGTCGATCGCGTGTGGGCAGTAGAAGATCGCGTCGATGCGTCCGCCGGCTGCCAGCACCGCCCGGTGCATCTTGTCGTGGATGGCGTTGAGCGTATCCATGTCGAAGAGGCCGCGGCCGATGCCCGACTGGTTGGTCGCCACCACCACCCGATAGCCGGCCTGGTTGAGGCGGGCGATCGCCTCGAGGCTGCCGGGGATCGGGCGCCACTCAGCCGGCGACTTGATGAACTGCTTCGAGTCGTGGTTGATGACGCCGTCGCGATCGAGGATGACCAGCTTCATACGGCCAGCTTCGAGATGTCGGCGACGGCGTTGAGCTGCTCGTAGAGCGCTTTCAGGAGGCCGAGACGGTTGCCGCGCAGCAGCGGCTCATCGACGTTGACCATCACTTCGTCGAAGAAGCGGTCGACCTCGCTGCGCACCGCGGCGAGTACCTTCAGCGCGTCGGCGTAGTCCTCGTTGGCGACGTGCGAGCGGACCAGCGGGGTCAGCAGGACGACTCGCTCGAAGAGGGCTTTCTCCGCCTGCTCCTCGAGCAGAGCGATGTCCGGTTCAGGCAGATCCTCGTCCGCTTTCTTGAGGATGTTGCCGATACGTTTGTTGGCGGCGGCCAGCGCCAGCGCTTCGGGGAGCGCCTGGAACTCGCGCACCGCGGCCAGTCGGGCGGGAACCAGGTCGATCCGCGACGGCCGTTGTGCCAGTACTGCCTCGACGATGTCGACGGCATGACCCGCATCGCGCAGCATGCCGCGCAGCCGGTCGAGCATGAATGCCAGCAGGCTTTCATCGACCGCCGCGAGCTCGATTCCCTGGCTCAGCAGCGCGTCGCGGGCGTCGGCGATCAGCGCACCGAGGTCGAGCGGCAGTGGCGTTTCCATGAGGATGCGCAGGACCCCGAGGGCGGCGCGCCGCAGGCCGAAGGGATCCTTGTCGCCGGTCGGCACCACGCCGATGCCGAAGAAGCCGACGAGCGCGTCGAGCTTGTCGGCGAGTGCGGCGGCGCAGGCGATGTTGCCATGCGGCAGCGAGTCGCCCGCAAAGCGTGGCCGGTAGTGCTGCTCGATGGCGTCGGCCACCACGGGCAGGCCGCCTTCGTGCAGCAGGTAGTAGCGGCCCATGATTCCCTGCAGTTCGGGGAACTCGCCGACCATGTCGGTGAGCAGGTCGATCTTGGCGAACATTCCCGCGCGCTCGGCGAGATTGCCGTCGGCGCCAAGCTTCTCGGCGATCGCCCGCGCGACGCGGCCGACACGCTGCGCGCGATCACCGAGCGAGCCGAGGCGGTTGTGATAGACGACGGCGCCCAGTCGCATGACGCGGTTGGCGAAACCCGCCTTGCGGTCCTGGTTGAAGAAGAAGCGTGCGTCCGCCAGTCGCGGCCGAACGACGCGCTCATTGCCGCGTATGATGTGGCTCGGGTCGTCGACCTGCATGTTGGCGACGATCAGGAAGCGGTTCAGCAACCTGCCTGCCGGGTCGAGCAGCGGGAAGTACTTCTGGTTCTGCTGCATGGTCAGGACCAGGCACTCCTGCGGTACCTCGAGGAACTCGGCCTCGAACTCGCCGACATAGACGGCGGGCCATTCGACCAATGCCGTCACTTCGTCGAGCAGCGCCGCCGCCGGGTTGATGCGGGCGCCGAGCCTGGCCGCTGCCGCTTCGAGCTGCGTCGCGATCAGCGCGCGGCGCTCGTCGAAGGAGGCGATGACCTTGCCGGCGGCGAGCCGCGCCGGGTAGTCATCCGCCCGCTCGATGCTGATCTCGCCGGCGGACAGGAAGCGGTGCCCCATCGTTGTCCGGCCACTGCCCAGTCCGAGAACCTCGCCCGCGACGACGTGGCTGCCATGCAGGAGAACAAGGCTGTGCACCGGTCGCACGAACTGGTGATCGGAATCGCCCCAGCGCATCACTTTCGGGATCGGCAGTTTCCTGACGGCCTGGGCGACGATCGCGGCGAGGTGTACCGACAGATCTTCGCCCTTCTGCTCGCGCCGGGCGACGAAGTACTCGCCCCTGGCGTCGGTGGTCCGGTGCAGTTGCGCAAAGCTGACGCCGGCGGCGCGCATGAAGCCCTCGAGTGCCCGGGTCGGCTTGCCGGCGGCGTCGACGGCGCCGGCCACGGCCGGCCCCTTCTTCTCCAGTACGCGGTCGGGCTGGCGTTTGGCGACCTCGGTGATCGTCAGCGCCAGCCTGCGGGGCGTCGCGTAGGGTGTGCAGACACTGTCGGCAGTCGCGAAGTCCTGCGCCCTGAGGGCGGCGAAGACCGCCTCGGCAAAGGCGTCCGACAGCAGCTTGAGCGATTTCGGCGGCAGCTCTTCGGTGCGCAGCTCGATCAGGATCGTGTCGTTCATCTCATTGCGCTCCGCCGCTGCTGTGGCACATCGGGAAGCCGAGCGCCTGCCGCGAGTCGTGGTAGGCCTGCGCGACTTCGCGCGCCAGTGCGCGCACGCGGCCGATGTAGGCGGCCCGTTCGGTGACCGAGATGGCGCCGCGGGCATCGAGCAGGTTGAAGGTGTGCGAGCACTTCATGACCATCTCGTAGCCAGGCAGCGCGAGGCCGGCGGCGATCAGACGGCGCGCCTCGGATTCGTGCTCGCCGAAGTGGCGGAACAGCAGCTCGACGTTCGCCTGCTCGAAGTTGTACTTCGATTGCTCGACCTCGTTCTGGTGGTAGACGTCGCCGTAGGTCACGCGGTAGCCCGGGCCCTCGGCCCAGACCAGGTCGAAGACGTTCTCGACGCCCTGCAGATACATGGCCAGCCGCTCGATGCCGTAGGTGATCTCGCCAAGCACGGGCCGGCAGGGCAGCGAGCCGACCTCCTGGAAATAGGTGAACTGGGTGACTTCCATGCCGTCGAGCCAGACCTCCCAGCCGAGTCCCCAGGCGCCCAGCGTCGGGCTTTCCCAGTCATCCTCGACGAAGCGGATGTCGTGCTGCGCGGTGTCGATGCCGAGTGCGCGCAGCGATTCGAGGTAGAGATCCTGGATGTTGGTGGGGGAGGGCTTCAGCACCACCTGGTACTGGTAGTAGTGCTGCAGGCGGTTCGGGTTTTCGCCGTAGCGCCCGTCCTTCGGTCGCCGCGACGGCTGCACGTAGGCTGCGTTCCACGGCTCGGGCCCGACGGCGCGGAGGAAGGTCGCAGTGTGGAAGGTACCGGCACCGACTTCGATATCGTAGGGCTGCAGCAGTGCACAGCCCTGCTTGTCCCAGAAACCCTGGAGACGCAGAATGACTTCCTGGAAGGTAGGCATGAGAGATTGGCGGGCAGGACGAGAAGGCGGGATTTTACTTCCTTTCGTCCTGCCCTGCTGACGACGATTTTCCGCCGGGCGTTCAGCCCTGCAGCCAGCCGGCAAGTTCCGCCTTGCTCGGCAGCCGGCCGGAAACCTTGACGACTTCGTCGACGACCAGCGCCGGCGTCGTCATGACCGGATAGGCCATGATCCGGTCCATCTCCCGGACGTGCTCGAAAGTCGCCGTCAGCCCGCGCTCGGCGACTACTTCGCGAGCGAGTTGTTCGAGGCGCTCGCACTTGGCGCAGCCGCTACCGAGGATCTTGATCAGCATGGGGGTACTCCAGGGTGTTGCCGCCGGTCGATCCGGCGAAGGATGGTGACCAAGGCGGCGATGAAGGAAAGGAGGAGGAGGGCCAGCAGCCCGAGGGGCGTGCCATCGGTCCAGGCACCGAAACTCAGCCCGGCAAGCGTCGAGAAGACGGCGACGAGCCCGACGTAGGTCCACGCGCGCAGACGGCCGATGATCGCCGAGGTGATGAGGATGCTCTGCAGCGACAGTTCGGGGTCGGACATCAGGTAGGCGATAAGCGGTCCGGGGTGCATTCCCAGCGACAGGAACATTCTGGCGATCGGCACCTCGACGAGCGTCGGGAAGTACATGAAGACGCCGAAAGTGACGCCGGCGAGGTTGGCGAGGACGGTGTTGCTGCCGGCAACCGCCTGAATCCATTGTGGCTGGATGAAGACACGAATGACGCCGACCAGGAAGACGCCGACGACCAGCAGGGGGAAAATCTGCTTCACGAAGCGCCAGCTTTCCCACAGCCATTGCTGCATCTCCCAGGCTTCGAAGCGGCGGGCCTGCGGCAGCAGCAGCAGGCAGAGCAGGCAGACGACGAGGCTGCGAGCGTTGAGGCTGAGCGTCAGTCCGCTGCCGGTGACGCGGACGCCGCTGGCGGCGAAGACCAGGGTCAGGCCGACCAGCGCCAGCGTCACCCAGGTGAGCTGGTTGCAGCCACGGTCCGCCTGTCCCAGCCCGCGCCAGGCGCTGCCGCCGATGAGCGCGAGCAGCCCGATCAGCACGGTTCCCTGCAGGCTCAACCCTTCGGCTCCGATCGCCTCGTTGATCGGCACCCAGCGATCGAGCGTCGCCTGCATCAGCGGCGCGAGCGACCAACGCCACTCCCCTTGCCAGACGACGGTGGCGAGGGAGTCCAGCTGCAGCGTTCCCGCCAGCAGCAGCGCCAGCAGCGTGCCGAGGAAGTGCAGAACGTGCCGCGGGATGCCATCGCCGCCGGCGAAGACCGCATCCGGTGCGGCGGGGGTGGGGGAGCTGTCGCGGAAGAGCACCGCCATGATCATGCCGATGCCGACACCGAAAGCCAGCGCGAGGACGATGCGCGCGATGGCAAACTCGGCGCCGAGAGCGACCCCGGTATACGAGAGCGCGAGGACGTTGGCCGCCGGAGCGAAGAAGAGGAAGGTGATCGCCGGCCCGAGTCCAGCGCCCTTGCGGTAGATGCCGGCGAACAGCGGCTGGATGGTGCAGGAACACACCGCGAGCAGGCTGCCGGCGCCGGCAGCGGCCGCGTAGGACACACCTTTCGGCGCCGCCGGGCCAAGAAAGCGGATGATCGACTGCTGCGGCACCAGAGCCGAAAGCGCGCCGGCGATGAAGAAAGCCGGCACCAGACAGAGAAGGACGTGCGCCGCGAGATAGGCGGCCAGACTGGCCACGCCACCCTGCAGTGCGTTGAACACGAATTCCATTGCCGGTATCCCTCCTGGCAGCGCGACGCAGACAGCATTGTGCGCCAGTTTTCCTTCCCGTGTAGACGCGGCAACCCGGCAAAGGACGCAGGCCGGGGCGGATGCACGACAGGCGGCGGCTGCTTCCCAGGGGCGCTTGGCGCGGGAGCGTCGGCCACCTCAGGGTGCGGCAACTTCCTGTACACCCTGCCAGCAACCGGTCACTAGACGATTGGTTCTGGCGTGGTGAGCGGCGGCGGCGACTACTACTACGATGCGGAACTCTTCCTCGACGATTTCACGGCATTATGGAGCAACCACCCCCGGCACCCGGCCGCCTGCTCGACGAGAATGCTTTCGTTTTCACTGAACGGGAGCATTTCTCATGGCTGAGAGCCACGTCGTTGCGGCCCTGATCACCAAGCGCGCGGAGCTGGCGGGGCTGATCGAGCATCACCGGAAGGAGATGGGACGCCTGGCGGACGATCTGGCCCACCTCGACGCGACCCTCAAGCTGTTTTCCCCGGAAATCGACCTGGGGACGATCCGGGCCAAGGGCCATAGGGTGCGGAACCGCTTCTTCCGGCCGGGCGAATGCCAGCGCATGGTTCTCGACATCTTCCGCGAGGCCGAAGGCGCGGCGCTGAGCAGCCGCCAGATCGGCGAAGCGCTGACGGCCCGCCGGGGACTGGAAGCGACCACCGTCACGATCGAGCAGATGCGGAAGAACGCCATTGACGTGGTGCGTCGCCCGGAGCGTACCGGAACCCTGATCCTTGCCGGCGGTGACGGGCACGGTGCCACCTGGGCCGTCGCCTGACCGCTTCACACCGCCAGGCTTTCCCCCTGGCGGTGGTTGCCCTGCCAGTACCCGCACCAGTCCCGGCTCACCAGGGCCCGGGCGCACTTGCCGAAGCTATCGCGGAAGATGTCGCCGTTGCTCCAGCGCCGGGCGTCTTCCCGGTAGGCCATCTCGTTGGCGTAGTTGTCGAGATACTTCGGCGCCATCTTGTGGATCTGGCTGAAGGTCAGCGTCTTCCTGGCGCCGGCGTTGCCGGCCGCCACTTCCGCCTCGCCGTGCACCTGACGCATCACCAGGATGCAGCGCTTGTCCGCGTCTTGATTCTCGGCCAGGCGGCGGTCTACCCGGTCTTCCTTCCTGTTCTCCGGCCGGACCTTCCCGCCCACGTACGCCCCGTCCACATGAACCGCACCCGACAGGGCGCATTCGTCCCGGCCCACCAGCAGGCTCTCGCGAATCTTGTGCAGCAGAACGTAGGCGGTCTTGTGCGATACCCGCAGGTCGCGGCCCACCTGCAGGGCAGAAATGCCCTTGACGGCGTTGGTGAACAGGATCGCCGCCGCGAGGTACAGCCGCAGGGGCAGCTTGTGGAAGGCGAAGATCGTCCCGGATGTGACCGAGATGCCGCGATTTCAGAGGTGTTCCGGAGCCGGGTTCTCTGGCTCTGCTCGGGCTTGCCGTCGCCGGTCTTGGGTCGTCGATGCGCAGGATGAAGCCCGCAGGGCGGTAAGCGACAGGAAGGTGCGGCGGCGGGGAGGGAGTAACGCACGGATCGCCTGGGACAAGATGGTGTCAAATTCGCTTTGCCGGCAGCCGCCTCCGCCGTGTCGCTGCGGAAGGTGCGCTGCGCAGCCCCTCTCACCGAGCGACAGCGTCGCCGGTAGATGCGTGCTTTCCCAACCCCTTAAGAGACGAGAGAAATCCCCATGAAGAGCAACAAGGAATCCCCGACCGATGCTCAGGCCCTGCCTGATGCCGATGTCGCCAAGCCGGCCCCAGCCGTCCCGCAGGCGGTTACGGTGGCGGTGCGCCTGCAGCCGGTCGAGCACTCCCAACAACCGGTATTTTCCAATTTCACGACCGTTCAAGCCGGGACCGGTGTCGTATTCATCGACTTTGGCTTTCTCGAACCGCAAACGATCGCGAATCTGGCTCGGCTTGGGCAGCCTGGTGTGACCGTACCGGAAGCCATCGGCGGCACACTCGCATGCCGCATGGCATTGAGCATCGACACCGTCGCCAACCTGGCCAATCAGTTGAACCAGTTGTTGCGCAGCGCTGCTGCGGCGCAGGCCCAGGCCGCACAAGGCGCGGCGCCGTCAGCGGAGGGTGCGGCTGCACAGCAGACCCACTGACTGGACGGACAGGCGGCAGTGGCCGTGTCGACGGCCGCGGCGGCCAGTTCTGGCCGAGTCGTGCGTAAGCACCAGGGCATTGAGGCGACTTACTCCGCGTTTCGCGCACCAGCCCCGCTCTTCCCGCGGTGTTTTCCTTTTCACCGTCGCGCCAACGCTCATCGTGCTGTCGGCCTGTGCCCGGCTGTCGTGGCGGCTCGGCATTCGGCGTCCGTGTGCCCAGCACCTCGCTTATCCGGTTTGCCGATGACCTCCATGGTCATTTGACAACTCTATGGAACCTCCAGCAGCGACGCCGGTACGAACGTCAATGGGCAAATGACCCGAACGGAGTCGTGGCGACAACAACAACGCTGAACCAGTCGCCTGCCCAACAGCATGCCTATCAGGAGGGACAGCATGAAACGTGTTCTGATCGCCGCGATTGCGGCCATCGTCATCGTCGGCGCCGGCTTCGGCCTTTCGCAGCAGCGAACCGTGGGGGTTGCGCAGGCACAGAATGCGCCGGCCGCGCTGGTTGCCGCGGCGACGCCTGCGTCGCCGGAGGCATCGGTCGTGGATCAGGATGCACCGTACCGCGAGGCCTGCGCCCGTGAGGGGCTCAGCGAGTCGGAATGCGTCGGGCGGCTGATCTGGTTCAAGGCAACGGCGGGCAACGACCGCTTCCACACGTACACCTTCCAGCAGCGAATCGGTGTCCTCGTCGACTGGTTCCGCGTGCTGCGCGCGGACCAGCGCGACGATCGCTTCTGGGCCTGGGGAATCATCAACGACCCCGCCTGCTGCCGGCCGGGCGAAGCCGATTGTCCGGCGAAGTCGCTCGACGAGACCTACGGCTTCGACTGGTGCCCGGGGGACGACGTGCTGCTCAAGTACGTCGGCAGGAGCGGCTACGTCGACCCCGCCTGCGGCCTCAAGGACGCCGCGCTCGACGCCGACGATCCACACAGCCAGGGCGGCAAGCTCGACCAGCGACACTCGGCCTGCGACCTCAAATTTGGCACCTCGACCGGTGCCCTTGGAATTCGCAAGTTTCCCAATCCACGCTTCGACGCCGCCCGCTGGCAGCAGCTCAACGGCAGCATGGCGGACTGGAGCGGCTATTCGCGACCGCTGGCGGTGAAGACCGGCATCGAATCGGACCAGCGGGTAAGCAGGCTGGCAGATGCGTCGATCGAACCCCCGTTCCTGATCGGCACCTCGTGTGGCTCGTGCCACATCGCCTTCGATCCGCTCAACCCACCGGCCGATCCGGCGAAACCGAAATGGGAGAACATCAAGGGGCTGGTCGGCAACCAGTACACGCGCATGTCCGAACTCCTCGGTTCGGGGATGCCGATCAGCAGCCTCGAATACCAGATGTTCGCGCACGCCCGCCCGGGGGTGACCGATACCTCGGCGATTTCGCACGACCAGATCAACAATCCGGGGACGATCAACGCCCTCGTCAATGTCGCCCAGCGGCCGGTGTTCCAGGGCGAGGTGGTCAGCAAGTGGCGCAAGACCGCCTCCTGCGGCGCCGAGAAGGACGACGACAAGTGCTGGTGCGAGCCGGGTCGCAGCGGCAAGTGCTGGCTGAAGAGCACGCGTGACGACGACACGACGCCGGTCAATCTCGGCGGCCGGAAAGTCGTGCTGCCGGGCGTACACCACATCCTGAAGGGCGGCGAGGACTCGATCGGCGCCCTGGAAGCGATCCAGCGCGTCTACTTCAACATCGGCTCGTGTTCCGAGCAGTGCTGGGTCAACCACTTCGCCGACATGCGCCAGGTCGACCCGGCGCAGCGCGGCTTTGCCCAGACACCGTTCAACATCGGCCAGTGCCGGCGCGATTGCCCCGAGTTCAGGGCGATCGAGGATCGCCTGCAGAATCTGCTCGACTTCTTCGCTTCCGCCGAATCCGACCAGACCGACCTCGAGGCCGCGCGCGCGCGGGCGCGCAAGGCGGCCAACCCGGCAGCCACCTATACGCGGACGGATTTCATTGCCGATCTCGAGAAGGAATTCGGCAAGGGGGCCGTCAGCCGTGGCCAGCTCGTCTTCGCCGACAACTGCGCCCGCTGCCACTCCAGCATCCCGGAAAGTGTCGGCGGCCCGTTCCGCAATCGCGACTTCGCCGCCGCCAACGAAGAGCATCCACGCAAGGTACGTGCCGACTTCCTGGGCAACGACCGGCCGACGGCGGTGACCGAGGTCGGTACCTTCCGTTGCCGGGCACTGCATTCGAACCACAAGGCCGGCCACCTGTACATGGAGTATGGCTCCGAGACGCTGCGCCGGCAGCCGCTCGTCGCCGACATTCCCGAGCGCGACGAACTGAAGGACGGCGGCCGCGGCTTCTATCGCAACATCTCGCTGGTCAATGTCTGGGCGAGTGCGCCGTTCATGCACAACAACGCCATCGGTCCCGAAATCTGCGGCAAGCCGGCGAACAAGGCGAACGATTTTCATCGTGCCCGCTACGTCGATGCGGGCGGCAAGCTGCTGCCGGAGCAGCCCGACTGCCTGCGCTACGACCCGAGCGTCGAGGGCCGCTTCACGCTCTATCGGCGCTCGATGCACGACCTCCTGAATCCGCAGGAGCGCGGCCGCAAGCGGACGCTGACCAACGCCGACCTGCTGATCGACGTCGGCGTGCGGCCGCTCGACGGCACGATCGAGAAGCCACTGCTCGGTTTTGGCCAGGTGCAGATCCCGGCGGGCACCAGCGCTGGTTTCCTCAACGGGTTGACGCACAAGCAACTGGTCGGCGACCTCTTCCTCGCCAAGCGCGACCCGGCCAAGCTCGAGGCAGCCGGCAAGAAGCAACTCGTGCCGACTCTGCAGGCAATGGCTGACGACATCGTCAAGAACCCGGCGCGCTTCGTCGATATCCTGCGCGAGCAGCGTGATTTCATCAGCGCCAACTACCAGACCTGCACGCAGGAAATCGAGAACGAGGGGCATCGCTTTGGCGAGGATCTCTCGCCGGCCGACAAGATGGCGCTCACCGCCTTCCTGGCGACGCTCTAGCCAACGGGAGGGTCAGCAGATGAACACTCAGCACATCGCCGCCGCCAGCCTCGGCCGCTTCGCCATCGCCTGCGTCGTCCTGGCGCTCGCCGCCTGCGGCAAGCCGGAACCGCCGAAGATTGCCTTTGCTCCCTACGACCAGAGCCAACACTCGAAAATGGACCTGGCACAGGTCGACCACAAGTTCCCGATCGCGCCGGCCGAGCTGGCCCGGGTCACGCCGGAATACCTGGCGACGCTCGACCAGGAGCAGCTTGACCAGATCTACGCCCGCCTGCCGGCCGGACCGATCCCCGATGGCGCCTTCGACGGCCGCATCCTGCTGCCGCGTGGTGAGAGCGGCAAGTTCCGCCTGTCGGAGATCGTCGGCGGCTTTGCCGGCAGCGTGCTGCATCTGAAGGGGCTGGTGGTCGAAGATGTCGGCGAGACCCTGTGGCGCGGCAAGGTCTTCTACCGCGATGAACGGGTGCTGCGCAACCGCATCGAGGATCTCTCGCTCCTGAAGAAGGCCGGGCTGGTCGAAGGCGAACCGGCAAAGATGAGCTACGGCGGCAAGGAAACGTGGCTTCTCTTTCCCGCCAGGTTGTACTGTGGTCAGAGCCTGCTCGACGCCCGTCGCGAATCGATCATCATCGACTACTTCTTCAGCGACGAGATCGCTGGTTACCAGGAGAAGCCGGACTATCTCGCCGGCCGTCGCGGCCTGCGCGTGCGCGATGAGATCCGCATGCTCCGTCCCGGCTTCTACCTCGGGCGTGCCTACCTCGACCGTGGCTTCGCGCTCAACTTCACGCTCTACGACAAGGCCACCGACGACCGGCTGCGCGAGGAGTTCGTCCGCACCGGCAAGGTGCAGCAGGAGTGCTGGCCGGGAACCCAGGTGCGGACGCTTGCCGCTGCCCCCTCCTGATCGCCGCCAGAGCTGGCTGAAGAAAGTGAAGGTACCCGATGAGCCGGCGGCGGTTGCGGCGTCTCTTCCCGGCAGCGCTGCTCGGACTGGCGTGCTCGCTGACGAGTGCAAACGCCAGTCCGGCGGCTGAGCACGCTGCGCCCGTGTGGGTGGTCGACCCGACGCGTCCGGGCGACAACCTGCCGCGCCGCGGGCGTTCGCTGTTCGACCGTCTGTTTGCCGTCGGTCGCGGCGCGCAGGCGGAGATCGAGCTGCCGTTCCCGTTCTCGGCCCTGCTGGCGCGAATCGAGGCGCAACTGCAGCGGGCGGCCGACGGCTCCTTGCCGGCGGTGAAGACTGTCCTCATTCCGCTCGGCCGCTCGCTGCAGCGTACGGCGGCCGCTCCCGACCACTTCGCCTTTCCGCGTGTCGTCGCCGCCGTCGACGGCCAGCCGGCGAACGCGGCGGCGCTGCTGCTCAAGGACCGACTCTACATTGGCTATCAGGAGCGCTCGGCAGTCCTCGAAGTGATCAGCTACAACGAGGAGGAGGGGCGCTTCGAGTTCCAGCTCGTCAAGGACTACCGCGCCGGCGGCAGGCCGCGCGTCTTCCACGCCAACCGCCTGCTGTGCTTCGCCTGCCATCAGAACGGCGCACCGATCTTTGCCCGCGCGCTGTGGGATGAAACCAACGCCAATCCGCGCGTCGCCAGCGAGTTGCTGGCCAGTGGCGGCAACTTCCACGGCATCGCCGCCAGGCGCGGCGTCGACCTGCCTTACGCCATCGACAACGCCAGCGATCGCGCCAACGGCTTCGCCCTGACGCAGCTTCTCTGGCGCCAGGGCTGCGGCGGCGACGAGCCGGCCGCGCAGCGCTGTCGCGCCGGACTGTTCGCCGCCAGCCTGCGCCACGCGCTGTCGGGCAGCCAGGTCTGGGCGGGCGACGCGGCCTTTGCCGACGCCGTCGCCACACCGCTGAGGAACGAAGCACGTCGCCGTTGGCCGCAGGGTCTCGCCGTCGGCAACCCCGATCTGCCGAACCGCGACCCGCTGTCGGGCGTCGCCGGGTTGCCGGCCGATCCGGAGCGCCGCGTCGCCCTGTCGCATGTCGCCGCCGCCTTCGACCCGCTGCTGCCACGCAACGCGGCCGAGGTCTGGCTGCCGGACTCGCCCGACGCGCTGCGACGCGCCACGGCCGGCCTCGGCGAGTTCGTCGCCGCTCCCGACCGGCAGCGGCTGGCGGCGGCCCTCGCTGGCGCGGTGAAGGTTGCCGGCAGCGAGATCAGGCTGCCGTGCCGTTTCGAAGACAACGCTGCCGGCAGCCGCCGCGAGCTTCGTTGCGGTGGTCCGGGCGAGGGCGTCGTTGAAGGCCGCCTGGAGCTGCGCGGCGGGCGGCCGCTGGCTGGCGTGCTGACGCGCCTGATGCTGCCCGGCGGCACGGCGTTGACGGGCATCGAGCTGATCGCCAGCGGCAAGCCGACGGCGACGCGGGCGACCCTGCAGCCGCGCAGCGGCGGTGCCGGCGAGGTGCCGCGCAGCGCCGCCGGTGATGCCATCGTCGGCCTCGATCTGAGGCAGGGCGCGGACCGCGTCAGCGGTGAGGTCGGCATCCGCCTGCGCCACGATTTCGCCGTCGCGCAGCGGGCGATCGACCGGCTGCTCGCCGGTCCGGCAGCTGCCGCGCTCTTCGGCGCGACGGTCTTCCCGCGGCAGCCGCTGTTCCAGGCGTTGTTTGCCGAACTCGGTGCGCACGCACCGGCCGTCTGCTGCCAGGCAGCAGCCCTGCTGCCACCGGCGCGCCTCGAGCTTGCCGCCGCCGCGCCGGGAGTTGCCGGCAGCGATCCGGCCAGCCGCAGCTTCCAGCCCTACTGCGCCGCCTGCCACCAGAGCGCCGAGACCTTCCCGCCGAACTTCCTCCAGGGCAACGCCGACGAGGTCGCGGCCAGACTGCGTCACTGCGCGCCGCGCCTCTACGTGCGCCTGGCCATGGCCGACGAGCCGCCGGCGCGGCGGCAGAAGACGCCCATGCCGCCGGAGAGCCTGTTGCCGGTCTTTGGCACTGACAGCGACGGCTGGCGCAACAGTCCGGCGCGCAAGGCGCTGCTCGCACAGGTCGATGGCTGGCTGCGCGCCGAGAGCGGGCAGCCAGCGCAACTCGAGCGCCTGCTCGCCGGCGGCTACGAAGCCTTGCGGCCATGCCTGCCGGTGCATTGAACGACCCCGAACGACCGACGATCCGGAGAGAAGAAGATGCATGACAACCAGACACAGCCGGTGGAGAACCCCTGGAGGAGGCGCTTCATCATCCTCTTCGTCGTCACCGTGATCATTCCGCTGCTCGTCGCGCTGTGGCTGTTGCGGCGCTTCGGCGACGACGTGCCGGTGGATCATGAAAGCGTCGTCGAGCACTTCAAGTACGGTTCGACCGGCGGCGAGCACGAGATGGGCTTCCCCTACTGGATCTGGCGCGCGCTGCCCGAGATCTGTCCGCAGTACCTGCCGGGCCGGGGCTACCAGTCGCTCGGCATGGTCTTCGAGAAGAATGCCGACGGCAGCGAGCGCGACGTTCCGGTCGGCACCTCGCGCCGCCGCTACCAGGGGATCGACCGCGTCTTCGTCAATTGCGCCGTCTGCCATACGAGCACCGTGCGCACCGCTGCCGATGAGCCGCCGCAGATCATTCTCGGCATGCCGGCGGCCACCTTCAACATGAAGGGTTTCGAGGAGTTCTTCTTCCGCTGCGCCGCCGACCCCAGGTTCGCCAAGGAATACATCCTGCCCGAAATCGAGCGCCAGGGTGGCCAGCTCGATCTCCTCGACCGGATGCTCGTCTATCCGGTGGCGATCGCCATCATGCGCGACCGGGTGCTGGCGCTTGCCGGACGATTCGACTGGGTCTTCAGGCAGCACGAATGGGGCCCGGGGCGCGTCGACACCTTCAACTCGGCGAAGGTCATCTTCAATTTCCCGATGGCGCACCTCGACCCGCGGGAGCTCGACGCGCCGGCGGACTTCCCGTCGATCTGGCGGCAGCGCCAGCGCAAGCAGCCGCGCGAGATGCAACTGCACTGGGACGGCAACAACACCACCGTCGAGGAGCGCAACAAGAGCGCTGCCTTCGGCACCGGGACGACGCCGCCGACGATCGACCTGGCGCGCATCCGGCGCGTCGAGGACTGGCTCCTGGACGCCACGCCGCCAGCCTTCGACGGCTTCTTCGCCATCGACCGTCAACTCGCGGCGCGTGGCGCGCCGCTCTACCAGCAGTACTGCTCCGCCTGTCACGGTGCCTCAGGCAGCGATTTCAGCGGCGAGCATGTCGGCAAGGTGGTGCCGGTGGCCGAGATCGGCACCGACCGCCGACGCCTCGATTCGTACACCTACACCCTGGCGGTAAACCAGGCGACGCTCTACGCCGGCTATCCGTGGCGCTTCACGCACTTCCAGAAGACGCACGGCTACGCCAACATGCCGCTCGACGGTCTCTGGCTGCGGGCGCCGTACCTGCACAACGGATCGGTCCCCAGCCTGCGCGACCTGCTCGAGCCGGCGGCGAAGCGGCCGCCGGTCTTCTACCGCGGCAACGACCTCTACGACCCGGTGCGGGTCGGCTTCGTTTCCGACCGGTCGGAGGTCGACGGCCGGTCGTTGTTCCGCTTCGACACGCGGCTGCCGGGCAACGCCAACACCGGCCATGAAGGGCGGGCCTACGGCACCGAACTGTCGGCTGCCGACAAGGCGGCGCTGGTCGAATTCCTGAAAACCTTCTGAGGACGTCACGATGAGCATCTGCGCCTGCAAGCCCTGGGTCCGGGCAATCGCCATCCTGGCCGTCGTCGTCGGCATCCTCGGCGCCATGATCGGCTACGACCGCGGCTTCCGCGAGCATCCGCAACCCGACTGGGTCGGCGCGACGCCCGAAATGCGCTTCAAGTACGGATCGATCGGCGCCGAGCACGACGCCGGCGTGCCGTACTGGATCTTCTACGTCCTGCCGCGTGTCTTCCCCGAGAAGCTGCGGCAGGATGGCCGCATCGCTCCCGGCGGCTACGCCGCGCTCGGCGTGCCGTGGGAACTGGGGCAGGAACTGCCGATCGGTTTCACGAAGAAAACCATCGGCTTTCCCCGCGTCGCCAACAACTGCGCCGTCTGCCACACGACCAGCATCCGCGCCGCCGCGGATGCCAACCCGACCTTCGTCGTCGCCGGCCCGGCGCACACCACCAACGTCGAGGCCTTCTTCCGTTACCTGATCGACTGCGCCAAGGATCCGCGTTTCAACGCCGACATCCTGATGGCCGAGATCAATCGCGTCACCGAACTGGACGTCATCGACAGGTTGCTCTACCGCTTCTTCATCATTCCGATCACCAAGAAGCGCCTGCTCGAACGCGAGGCGCAGTTTGCCTGGATCTACCGCGCCGATTTCCCTGAATGGGGTCGCGGTCGCGACGATGCGATGAACCTGACCAAGTACTTCATGATCCGCGCGCCGATGGACGACACTTTTGGTCCCACCGACATGCCTTCGGTGTGGAACCTCGGCAAGTACCGTTGGGATCAGGGGCACCGCATGAACTACGCTGGCGACAGCCACGACGCCTGGTCGGTGATCATGGACTCGGCACTGGGCCTGCTCGGCGCCGCACCGGCGAACCGGGACGAGTTCGTCGAGCAGGTGAAATGGCTGCACGGCTACCTCGCGCAGCTGCCGGCGCCGAAGTACCCCTTCGCGATCGACGCCGCCAGGGCGGCCGCCGGCAAGCCGCTGTTCGTCGCCCACTGCGCCCGCTGCCATGACAGCGAACTGACCGGCCGGCCGCTGCCACTGGCCGAGGTCGGTACGGACCGGGGCCGCATCGATTCCTGGAACAAGGCGGCGGCAATCAAGGCAAACCAGGTCGTCAGGGAAATGGGTCTCGAACGCCGCGGACTCGTCGAGGCCGACCCGCAGGGCTATGTCGCAGCCTTCCTCGACGGCATCTGGCTGAAGGCGCCCTACCTGCACAATGGTTCGGTGCCGACGCTGCACGACCTGCTCGAACCCGTCGCCAGGCGCCCGCCGGTATTCTGGCGCGGCTACGACGTCTATGACCAGAAGAAGGTCGGCTTTGTCAGCGACGGCGAGGCCGCGCAGCGCGTTGGCACGAGGCTGGATACGCAGACTCGGGGTGGTGGCAATCAGGGGCACGAGTTCGGCACCCAACTGTCGGCGACCGAGAAGGAGGCGCTGCTGGAATACCTGAAGACCTTGTGAGGTGGGCCGGGGGGGCCGGAACGAGGTGGACGGACTGTGCCGGATCGTGGCTGGGTGCTACTGCGCGGGAGCGGCACCTGGCCGCGCCGGAGCGGCAGCAGGGTAGCCGGGCCGTTCCACCGCCTGGCCCGGGCGGCCGCTGCCAATCGTCCTGCGTCGTCCTGTGTCGCCCCGCCCGGTTGGTCCGGTCTTGAAGATGTAGTACGCTACCGCTCCTTCCAGTCCCATCAGGAGCACGCAGATCGGTACGACGCAAGCCTTGCCGCGGACAGATTTCAACCGTTCGCGGCTGATCCATCTGCTCGCTGGACTGTCGCTCGTCGAAGCAAGCGGGTCGAGGCAGTTTCCTGCCGAGAGACTCGGTCAGTGGCTGGGCGTTGCCGACGCGATCACGCTCCATGGCGCGCAGAGCGCAGGGTCGGCGATGGTGCCGGCGCCACCGGCGCTGCAGCCCGCCGCCGGAGTCGCCGCCGCCGACAACTATGCGCGCGTGCGCGCCGCGCTGGTTGACCTGATCACCGCGAGTTGTTCGCCTGTCGGCAGCAGGGGCAGCCGCATCCGGCTGCCATCGCCGAAACCCGGCGTCGAGCCGGAAATCGCCGCTGCCTACGGACCGTATCGTCGCTTTCACCTGGCCCTGCAGACCGAGATGGAAGCTGGGGTGCGAGCGTTGCGCGGCAGCCTTCGACGCGCGCTGGCGCCGGCCTCGGCAAGACTGCGGCGGCTCGCGATCCTGGACGAGGCGCTCGACCGAGTCCTCGCCGCCCGCGAGCGCCAATTGCTGGCGACGACGCTGCCGGCGCTGCTCGAGAAGCGATTCGGGCAATTGCTGGCGGCGCATCGGCAGAGACTGAACGACGACGAGCAGGCCGATGATCCGGGCCTGTGGATGCAGCCCGGCGGCTGGCTGGCGACCTTTCGCGACGAACTGCAGTCGGTGCTGATCGCCGAGCTGGATCTGCGCCTGCAGCCGGCGCTCGGGCTCGTTGAAGCATGGCACGACGAGGCGGGCCGGCGTTGATCAACAGAAGCATCTGCGCTCTCGCCTTCCTGTCGGGCGCCGCGGTCGTCGCCTGGGTCGGTGCCGGTTTCGTCGCGGCGAATCCGCTGGCGTTGCTGATGACGCTGGTCATCGCCGTCGTCTACCTCCTCGGCGCGCTCGAGCTTCTCGACTTTCGTCGCGCCACCGCGTCGCTGGCGCAGGCGCTGGCGGCGATTCCCGAGCAGCTTGCGAGTCTCGCCGACTGGCTTGGCCGGCTGCATCCATCGCTGCAGAACCCGGTTCGCCTGCGCATCGAGGGCGAGCGGATCGGCTTGCCCGGTCCGGCGCTGACCCCGTACTTGGTTGGGCTGCTGGTGATGCTCGGGATGCTCGGCACCTTCCTTGGCATGGTGGTCACCCTCGACGGAGTGGTCGCGGCGCTGCACGGGACCACCGACCTGCAGGCCATGCGCGCCGAGCTGGCGACGCCGATCAGGGGCCTGGGGCTGGCTTTCGGCACCTCGGTGGCGGGTGTTGCGGCGTCGGCAATGCTCGGACTGATCTCGGCGCTGAGCCGCCGCGACAGGGCTCTGGCGGCGCAACTGCTCGATGCGCGGATCGCCACCGGCCCCCTGCACGCCTTCTCGTTCAGCCAGCAGCGCCAGGAAGGATTCCGGGCACTGCAGTTGCAGGCGCAGGCGATGCCGGCCGTGGTCGACAGGCTGCAGGCCCTGATGGAGCAGATGGAGCGCCGCCAGACGCAGTTGGGCGAGAGCCTCGTCGCCGGCCAGGAGCGCTTCCACGGCGAGGTCCAGGCTGCCTATGACGGCCTCGCCCGCTCGGTCGCCGCAGCACTCGACGACAGCCTGCGCGCGAGCGCCCGTGTCGCCGGCGAGAACATCAGGCCGGCGGTCGAAGGTGCGATGGCGGCGATTGCCCGTGAAACGAGGTTGGCGCACGAAAGGGTGATCGAGTCGACAGGGATACAGCTCGGCGGGCTGGCTGCGCGCTTTGGCGAGACCGCGCAGAGTGTCGCGCAGACGTGGACCGAGGTGCTGGAAACGCAGCGCGGCACCAGTGATCGCCTGCTGGCCGGCATCGAGCACTCGCTGGCGGCATTCGACGCGCGCCTCGAGCAGCGTTCGCAGGCGCTGCTGGCAGCGGTCGGCGAGACCTTGTCCACCTCGCTGGCGAACCAGGCCGCCGCCGAGAGACAACGCTTCGCAGCGTGGACCGGATCGCTGGCAGATCTGGCGGCGGCGGCGCGCAGTGACTGGCAGGCGGCGGAAGCGCAGATGCTGGCCCGGCAGCAGCAACTCTGCGCGACGCTCGAGAAGACCGCGCAGGCGGTCAGCGAGCAGGCGCAGGCCCATGCCGCCCGGACGCTGGAGGAGACGGCGCGGCTCCTCACCTGCGCCGAAGACCTCGTCCGCTCGCGCATCGCTGGCGAAGCCGACTGGATCGCTGGCCACGGCGAGCGCATGGACCAGATGGCGG
This sequence comes from Candidatus Accumulibacter similis, assembly GCA_013347225.1. NCBI lineage: Bacteria > Pseudomonadati > Pseudomonadota > Betaproteobacteria > Candidatus Accumulibacter > Candidatus Accumulibacter similis. The sequence goes on from CP054595.1 coordinate 2,370,360, forward strand.
GGCTCTGGCGTAGCGAACTTGGGGCCCTGCGCGATGCCGAGGCCCGCCGCGGCGACGCCGCGGTCGAACGGCTGGGCGAACTGCAGGCGGCACTGGCGTTGCACCTGCAGACGCTTGGTGCGGCGCTCGAAGAGCCGCTGCAACGTCTGATCGCCAGCGCGTCGGAGGCGCCGCGTGCCGCTGCCGAACTCATCGCGCAGTTGCGCCAGGAGATGAGCAGCAGCCTGGAACGGGACAACAGGCTTCTCGACGAGCGCGCCCGCACCATGCAGACGCTCGATTCGCTGCTGGCGGCGATCGACCGTGCGGCGAGCGAACAGCGGACGACGATCGACTCGCTGGTCACTTCGTCGGCGGCGCTGCTCGGCACCGCCGGCAGCCGCTTCGCCGACGAGGTCGACGCGGGATCGGCGCGGCTTGCCGAAGTCGCCGCGCAACTCGGCGGCAGCGCCGCCGAAGTCGCCAGCCTCGGCGAAGCCTTCGCTCTCGCAGTCCAGTCGTTCGCCGCCGGCAACGAGAAGCTGATCGCCAGCCTGCAGCGGATCGAGGTGGCGCTCGACCAATCGACGGCGAGGAGCGACGAGCAACTCGCGTACTACGTTGCGCAGGCGCGCGAACTCATCGATCTCTCGCTCATGGCGCAGGAGAAGGTCGTCGCCGAGTTGCGCCAGCTTGGCGACAAGGCGCCATCGCACGGCGAGCGGCCCGACTGATGGACGACAGCGACGCCGGCGTCGAGCAGATCGCTCCCGTATGGACCGTCTTCGGCGACCTGATGTCCGGGCTGCTGGGCGCTTTCGTGCTGATCCTGATCGGCGTCCTCGGCGTCCAGCTCGAACTGGCGACCCACCTCGAGAGTGAGGTGCAGAAGCGCAAGCAGGAGGAGCAGCGCCGCATGGCGCTGGAGAAGGCACTGGCGATCCCGATCACGGCCGGTCGGGTGAGCCTCAACGACGGCCGCATCGGCATCAGCGGCAGCGTCCTCTTCCTCTTCAACTCGGCGCAGTTGCAGCCCGAGGGCCGACTGCTGCTGAAGAGCCTGGTCGCGCCGCTGCGCGTCTACCTCGGCGAGCGCAACGAACTGCTGATGGTCAGCGGTTTCACCGACGATGTGCCGATCCATCAGGGCAGCACCCGCTTCGCCGACAACTGGGAACTGTCGGCGCAGCGGGCACTGACCGTCACCCGCGCACTGATCGACGAAGGGATGCCGTCGTCGCTGGTCTTCGCGGCGGCTTTCGGCGCCGAGCAGCCGGTGGCTTCCAACGCCGACGACCGTGGGCGGTCGCGCAACCGGCGAGTCGAGATGGCGCCGGTGCCGCGCTCCGCCAACCCGGGAAAACCGGCCGATGGCTGAGCCGGGGCAGGGTGAGATCGGGCACACGGGCGCCAGTCGGGCAGACGATCGCGAAGCGGAAATCGCGGCCTTGCGCAGCAGCGGCGCCGGGCGAATCGATCCGCTGCGTTTCCATTTCATCGAGGCGCTGGCGCGGCGGCTGCGCACGCACGAAGGCGAGGTCAGGCGAATTCTCGAAGGCCGGCTGGGCGAGGCGCTGGCGGCCTGCAGCGGGCGCGTTCGACGCACGCGCGACGAGGCCGGGCAGACGATCGAGCGCGCCGTCCGGCGGCATCCCGACGCTGCCGATGAGCTGCAACGACTGTTCGTGGCGGCGGATTTCGCCGGCGTCGCACGTCGCGTCGCCGGGCTCGAAGGCGACGAGCGTCGTTCGCCGCTGGCCGAGCTGGCGCGTTGCGGCGCGCGACCATCGGCGCAGGAGGATGCCGCGGGCCCGAACGGCGAGGACGGAGCGCCTGGCGAGCTGAAAAGCCTGCGTCTGTTCCGCAGCACCTGGGCGCAGCGCAGCGCCGAGCGGCAGGCGGTGCAAGCCATCGCTCGGGCCCCCGCGAACGCCGGGCCGCTCAATTCGCACATGCTCGTGCTCAGCGCGCTGTCGTCGATGCGCGACCTGTCGCCCGGCTACCTCAAGCGTTTCGTGTCCCATGCCGACACCCTGCTGCGGCTCGACGAGGGCAGCCGGAAAGGCAGGCGCGGGGCGGGAACGACGCCGTTGACGACAGGCGCGAAGAGGAAATGAGCGGCGCGGGCGACGGTGCTCGCGCCCGCGGAAGTGCCAGCATCACGGTCGGTCGATGCGCGGCGTGGGCGCCCGTCGTGGCGAGGACGGTGGGCATTGGCGCCGCTGCTCTTCGCCCGCGCTTCGCCCCGCCTCGCTCGTCGGCGAGCCCGTCAGGAAGCTCCCGGCCGGGAAGACCAGCATTTCTGGCAGATCGGCTGCGTCGCGAACGCCGCTGTTTCCGCCGTCAACTCGTAGGCATGGTCCCGCTTCCCAGGGGCGCACCATTCTCACCCGACAGCGCCTGCAGGCGCTGCGCATAGCGCACCGTGTCGGGAAACCGTGTGCAGAGCCGACGGTAGATATCGACCGCCTCGGCGCGCGCCGCAGCATCGCCGGGAGGAATTGCGCTGGCGTTGAGCAGCGACACCGCCAGATCATCCAGCGACTCGGGCGTGCCGCCCAGCCGCTCGACGAGCTGGCGACTGAGCGCCAGGCTTTCGCGGTACAGCGCGTCGGCCTGCGTCCAGTCGCCCTGCGCCTGTGCGACGCGGCCGAGGTTGTCGAGCGAGATTGACAGGTCGCGCAGCGACTCGGGCGTGCCGCCCAGCCGCTCGACGAGCTGGCGTCTGAGCGCCAGGCTTTCGCGGTACAGCGCGTCGGCCTGCGTCCAGTCGCCCTGCGCCTGTGCCACACGGCCGAGGTTGTCGAGCGACACCGACAGGTCGCGCAGCGACTCGGGCGTGCCGCCCAGCCGCTCGACGAGCTGGCGTCTGAGCGCCAGGCTTTCGCGGTATACCGCGTCGGCCTGCGTCCAGTCGCCCTGCGCCTGTGCGACGCTGCCGAGGTTGTTGAGCGACACCGACAGGTCGCGCAGCGACTCGGGCGTGCCGCCCAGCCGCTCGACGAGCTGGCGACTGAGCGCCAGGCTTTCGCGGTACAGCGCGTCGGCCTGCGTCCAGTCGCCCTGCGCCTGTGCCACACGGCCGAGGTTGTTGAGCGACACCGACAGGTCGCGCAGCGACTCGGGCGTGCCGCCCAGCCGCTCGACGAGCTGGCGACTGAGCGCCAGGCTTTCGCGGTACAGCGCGTCGGCCTGCGTCCAGTCGCCCTGCGCCTGTGCGACGCGGCCGAGGTTGTCGAGCGACACCGACAGGTCGCGCAGCGACTCGGGCGTGCCGCCCAGCCGCTCGACGAGCTGGCGTCTGAGCGCCAGGCTTTCGCGGTATACCGCGTCGGCCTGCGTCCAGTCGCCCTGCGCCTGTGCGACGCTGCCGAGGTTGTTGAGCGACACCGACAGGTCGCGCAGCGACTCGGGCGTGCCGCCCAGCCGCTCGACGAGCTGGCGACTGAGCGCCAGGCTTTCGCGGTACAGCGCGTCGGCCTGCGTCCAGTCGCCCTGCGCCTGTGCCACACGGCCGAGGTTGTTGAGCGACACCGACAGGTCGCGCAGCGACTCGGGCGTGCCGCCCAGCCGCTCGACGAGCTGGCGACTGAGCGCCAGGCTTTCGCGGTACAGCGCGTCGGCCTGCGTCCAGTCGCCCTGCGCCTGTGCGACGCGGCCGAGGTTGTCGAGCGAGATTGACAGGTCGCGCAGCGACTCGGGCGTGCCGCCCAGCCGCTCGACGAGCTGGCGTCTGAGCGCCAGGCTTTCGCGGTACAGCGCGTCGGCCTGCGTCCAGTCGCCCTGCGCCTGTGCCACGCGGCCGAGGTTGTTGAGCGACACCGACAGGTCGCGCAGCGACTCGGGCGTGCCGCCCAGCCGCTCGACGAGCTGGCGTCTGAGCGCCAGGCTTTCGCGGTACACCGCGTCGGCCTGCGTCCAGTCGCCCTGCGCCTGTGCCACGCGGCCGAGGTTGTCGAGCGACACCGACAGGTCGCGCAGCGACTCCGGCGTGCCGCCCAGCCGCTCGACGAGCTGGCGACTGAGCGCCAGGCTTTCGCGGTACACCGCGTCGGCCTGCGTCCAGTCGCCCTGCGCCTGTGCGACGCTGCCGAGGTTGTCGAGCGACACCGACAGGTCGCGCAGCGACTCCGGCGTGCCGCCCAGCCGCTCGACGAGCTGGCGACTGAGCGCCAGGCTTTCGCGGTACACCGCGTCGGCCTGCGTCCAGTCGCCCTGCGCCTCTGCCACGCGGCCGAGGTTGCTGAGCGACACCGACAGGTCGCGGTCGCTCGACCCATCGGGTCTCGCCTGGGCACGGCGCCTGGCCAGCGACAGTGCGCCGCGGGCAACGTGCTCGGCGTCGCCGGGCCGTCCGGCGGCGAGCAGTTCGTTGCTGGCTGACCAGGCCGTCGGCAGGAAGGCCTGCTCGGCCGCCGATGCTGACGCCATCCGTTGCCATTCGGCAAATGCCGGCAGGGAACCGTCCGCTGCCACACGCGTTGCCAACGGCTCCACGGTAACCGGTACAGACGTCGGCACGGCGTCGCGCAGCCAGCGCAACTCCTCGCTGAGGTCCCGCTTGTGCCAGATGTCCGGGGCCATGGCGCGCGTCTCGGCACGGAAATGCGCCGGCAGGACCAGTACCAGCGGCCGCTTCAGGTCGCGCTCGAGGAGGAAGCGGCGTTCGTTGAGGCGCGCCAGGAACAGCGTGCGGGCGCGGTTCCACTGCGCGTCGCCGGGATGGCGCTGAATCGCATACCACACACCGCCCGGCTGCGCCGAGAGTTCGGCAAGACGGCCGACCAGCGCGTCGACCGCCGCCTCCGGGTCATGCACGAAGCTGTCCTTCGCTTCGTGCCGACGCAGCGCCCGGCCCTGCATCGCCAGACGCTGATCCAGCCAGTCGGCGAGTTGCAGCGAGGGACCGACGTCGGCGAACACGAACACCAGCGAGAAGCCATCGTGCTGCCACTCGAGGTGACGCAGCAGAGTGACGGCAACGCGTTCGGTCGGCGCGTCAAGCGCCAGTGCGGGCGACATGGGCGTCGACCAGTTCGCGCAACAGCGGATGCACGTCGTACCAGTCACTGCCGTTGCGGTAGTTCAGCACCAGGCGGTTGTCGAGGAAGTGCGCCAGTGTCGGCAACTCGCTGTCCTTCTCGAGACAGGTGTCGTGGGTTCGGGCGATGCGCTGCAACCAGAGCAGGTGCTCGCCCGGGATCGGCAGCATCTCGCTGCGCGCCGCGTTCTCGGCCCCTTTGACGGCACTGGGTGACAGCGGCAGTTGCGACTCGTCGCGCACCGCCGGCAGACAAAGCCGGATCAGGCGGAAGAATTCGCGCAGGTCACCGCCGGAGCTGATCGCCAGTTGGTCTAGTGCCTTCTGCTCAAACAGCCGTGACCAATCGGGATGGCGCCTTTCGACGACGGTGCGCAGCACCGCCAACCCGTCGGGATCGGGTTCGCGGCTGCGGTCCCTGAAGACGTGCGTGCTGACCAGCCGGCGCGGCACCGCACCGCCCATCAGAGCCCCGGCGCCGGGGCCGAGTACCGACAGGTAAGGTGGAATCGTATAGACGATGTGCAGCAAGGGCACGCGCAAGAGTTCGGCGTGGCCGAAGAAGAGATTGCGGACGCTCTCGTAGACGGCCATGGCCTCGCTGCCGACGCCGCGAATCCGCTCGACCGAATCGATCAGCAGGACCACCTTGCGCGCCGGGTCAGACTCTCTCTCGCGAACGAAAAGCACCGCCTCGGCAAGGAAGTCGTGCGCTTCGCGCGCCAGTTGCGCCACATGACCGCGTGCCGCTTCCTGCACGCGGTGCTTGAAATCCGGATCGCTCTTCAGCGCTGCCTTGATGTCCACGCCGGGCAATCGGGCGGCGAATTCCCTGATCTCGACTTTGGTCTGCATGAACTCACGGAAGCGGTCCCAGTAGCTGCGATTTCCCGGCGACGCACCGTAGACCGCCTGCACCCTCTCCGACATCGCGCCTGCCACCGAGACCAGGAAATCGCTGATCTCGACCTCCTTGGTGAGCAACAGGAACTCCGACAGGTCGGCGTAGAAGACCACCGTGCCGCCATCCTCGAGGCGCTTCTTGAGGCGCTTGAGCTCGGTGCTCTTGCCGGTACCGCGCTGGCCGGTAAACAGGCACACGCCACCGCCGTCCTGCCATTCGATCTCGGTGGCGATCTCCTCGATCGCATCGCTGAAGCCCTGGCAGTTCACCTGCGCCACATAGACCGGATCACCGGGTTCGAGCACACGATCGGCAAGTGCGTTGTACAGCGTCTTGAGTTGTTCGCGAGTTTGGGCGCTAAGGGGCATCGATCAGTCTCCGTGGCGTCGGACCAAGGCCGAGGAGCGGGCGTCGCACAGCCACTGCAGCCCTGCAACCTGAGCCATCGACCCAGGGGTGCCCTGGGCAAACGCAAGGCACGGGAGTTTCGGCAGCACGCGAGGCAGTATCTTCGGTCGCTCGTACCCTGTCAACGGCAAGCCATCGATCGTCTGCGGTCCTGCAACAGGCCGCGCAAGCGAAAGGAGCGTCGCCACCGCCCTGGTCCGACAAGCGCCTGAAAGACTGGCGCTTTTTCTGATCGGAGCGAAAGACCGAGAGGCGGATGCCGGTTGCAGCGCCAGCCTGATGCGCAGGCCGCTCGCACTGAGTCAGGACCGCACGGCCTTCCGCGTGCGTCGCTGATACGAGAGCGCGGCGGCCACATGTTCAGGATCTCTGTCAGCGGGATGTCCCTGCTGCCCATAGGTGTTGCCGGGAGACGCACACGACCGGCAACTGGCACCTGCGGGCGTAGATCTCCTGCAGCTTCAGGTCCGCGTCGTCGCCAGCAATGTAGTGCTCGAACCACTCCTCGAGAAAGACGCGGCCACGACCCAGTCGATCCTCGACCGCCTGCGCGATGGCCTGCACGAGCTCGCGCTGGTCGCCGGCGAGCGACAAGGCGACGCAAGATTCTTGTGGAACGGGGCGTTCTGGCATCGCTCACGGCTTCCGGGGAATCTGCTGGCGCGCCCTGATTGTGCGCCAGGGGGCGGCTATCCTCCAGGCCTTCGGAGTCTCTTTGGGCGTCAACGACAGCTCGCCAGGACCGGGTCGGCGGCGCCCCGCCGTCACCGATGCGCCGGCCGCTGGCTGTTGTGCCATTGACGCCGCGAGTGCCGTGCCGGTTGCCGTGAGCCTGCACTCCCGGCCTGCCGTTGCCGGTCGGTTACGGCGCGATACAGGAATCCGCCGTTGTGGTTGGGTCACAGCGCTGCGCGCGGGCGGATGCCCGCCGGGTTCAGCGCCTCTTCAGCAGGCGGTAGACGAAGAGGATCAGCATGGCGCCGAGGATCGAGCCGATCCAGCCGACCGGCGCGTGCAGTCCCAGGCCCCGAGCGACGAAATTGCCGACGAAGGCGCCGGCGATGCCGAGGAGCGTGGTGACGATGACTCCGCCCGGGTCGCGGCCGGGCATGAGCAACTTGGCGATGGCGCCGACGACGAGGCCGACGATCAGGGTAACGATGAGGTCCATTCTCTTGTCCTGCAGGGTAGGGGGCCGACCGTCCTGCCGCGGACGGGACGGCCGTTGTCAAGTGGCTCAGCTCTTGCCCGGGAGCTTGTCCTTGAGGCTCGTGGCGACCTCGCCGATGGCTGCGCCAGCGTGGTCAAACCTGCCCTCGGTCGCCGCCTTCCCGTCGCCGGTCGGTTTGGCGGGAAGTTCAGGCTTGGGCCGCGGCCTTGCCGACAGGCAGACTGCTCATCATTCTGCCCCGCGTTGTGAACGATGGCAAGGTCGCCGACTGGCGTGTCTGGCTCCCGGCCTTGCATGGTCGTCAGCACTGTCGTCGGCAGCGCCCGGAGCATGGCTGTTTGCTTGCGGCATCGAGTCTGTCATCATGTGGGCCGCCTCCATCCTGGCCCGCGGTGCTGCGCGGCGGTACGGCGGATTCCACGGCCTGACGGCATCCGCGCCGGCCTCGCGAACGGTTGCCGGCGGGGTGGCAGGAGAGGTGGGCGTGGATGTGGCGGGGTTCCTCCCGTCGCGCGGCGGCTTGATCGGACATCTCGAAGGGATGCAACATGGGATTGCTGGACGGAATACTTGGCGGCGTACTCGGGAACAGCGGCGGCGCTTCGCCGGCCGACGGCCAGGCGGGCGGGGGCAGCCAGCTGCTGACGGCGCTGTTGCCGGTGGTGCTCGGGATGCTGCTGAACAGGCAGGGCGGCGCAGCGTCGGCCAGTGGCGGCGGTGGCCTCGGTGATGCGCTCGGCGGTCTGCTCGGCGGCGGCCGCCAGGGGGGTGGTCTGGGCGACGTTCTCGGCGGCATGCTCGGCGGGACTGGAGGCGGCGCGGGTGCAGGTGGGCTGGGGTCGGTGCTCGGCGGCGTGCTCGCAGGTGGTGCAGGTGGTGCCGGTGGCCTGGGGGCGCTGCTCGAGCAGTTCCAGCGGGCGGGTCTTGGCGAGCAGGCAAGTTCGTGGGTGTCTACCGGCGCCAACCTGCCGCTGCCACCGGAGGCGGTCGGCCAGGTGCTCGGCGCAGACATGCTGGCGCAGATCGCCCGTCAGGCGGGCGTCAGCGAAGCCGAGGCCGGCGCCGGACTGGCACGACTCCTGCCGGACGTCATCGACCGCGTCACGCCGGACGGCCAGGTGCCCGATCTCGACCAACTCGTCGCCAGCGTCGCCAACCTGACGCGGCAGTTCGGCGGCGGCTGAGCGGTAGTGAATGACCCGTCGCGCGCCGGCCCGTATTGCCGGCGTGCGCGAGCGACGGGCCGGACGTCGTAGCCGGGCTGGCGAGGGCCGGCGCGGGCTTGCGCGCCGCATCCCTTGCGCGGCTGCCCGGAGTGAGGACAAGCGCCTCTCGGTCCGGGAGAGCGAACGACGCCGGCGATCCCCCGCGCAGTGTTTTCGTCCTCAACCTCTCCCATCGCCACCGCCTGGCGTAGCGCGGTGGCGGGCGATACCCCCGCAGAGGTGGAAAGAAACCCCCTTCTTCGGCATACTTGCCGCGCCGGCGGCAGGCCTGCCGCGCGGATCGTCACCCCCAACCCACATCAAGGACAACCCATCATGCTGAAAAGAACCCTGCTGCTTGCCGGTCTTGCCGCGAGTCTTGCCCTTGCCGCGCCGGTCAGCGCGTCGGAATCGGCCCTCTCGCGGATCAAGCAGAGCGGCACGCTGAAGCTCGGCTACCGCGAAAACTCGGTCCCCTTCTCGTTCACCGGCGACGACAAACAGCCGCGTGGCTACAGCGTCGACCTCTGCCGCCTCGTCGCCGACGACATCGGCAAGCAGTTGAACCTGCCGAAGCTCGACGTTCGCTGGGTGCCGGTGACGGCCCACAGCCGCTTCACGGCGCTGAAGAACGGCGAGATCGACCTCGAATGCGGCAACACGACACAGACCATTTCGCGTCGGGCCGACTTCGATTTCAGCCTGATGACCTTCGTCGACGGTGCCGGCCTGCTTTTCCGCGAGGGCGAGGTGCCGACCACGGTCGAATCGCTGAAAGGCCAGCGGGTGGCGGTCGTCGCCGACACGACGACCGAGAAGACGCTCGACCAGATGATCAAGGCGGGCAAGCTCGGCATGCTGCTGATCCGGGTGCCGGACCACGACGCGGCGATCAGGGCGCTGACCGACAAGACTGCGACTGCCTACGCTGCCGATCGCACCGTCCTCGTCACGACGGCGCTGATTCGTGGCAAGGGGCAGCCGTTCGCGCTGGCCGAGATGCAGTTCAGCTACGAGCCCTACGGCCTGATGATGCGCCGCGATGACGATCTCCGGCTGGCGGTGGACCGGACGCTGGCCCGCCTCTATCGCTCGGGCGAGATCGGCCCGATCGTCAAGCGCTGGTTCGAGCCCTTCGGCAAGCCGGGCGATGCGTTGCAGGCCATGTTCCTGCTCAACGGCCTGCCCGAGTAAGGAAACGGCGGCCGGCGCCGAGCCCCGCGCTCGCGCCGGCAGCTTGGCCGCAGCGGTCGGAAAGCGGCTGCTCAATCGCTTGCCGCGCCGCTGATCGCGCCCGGGTAGAGCCGTTCGAGCACCGCGCGCGCGGTGTCGGCGAGCAGTCGGCACAGGCTTGCCGCGAGCATGTCCTCGCTGGTGCTCGTCGCCTTGCCGGCGGGCGGCCGCTGCTCCCAGAGAGCGGCCAGGGCCGGGCGGCGGGCGGCGACCAGTTCCTCGACCAGTTCGCGCCAGAACGGCGGGTATTCGCTTTCCGACCACTCGCCGCGGCCGCGGCCGAAGTGGGCAATCGCCAGATAGCGCAGCAAGGCCGAGACGACCAGGCGCTCGAGCAGTTCGTCGTCCCAGCCGAGCCGTGTCGCGCTGCGGCCGCGCAGCGCGTTGACGCCGCGCGCCACACCGGCACCGCCGGCGGCGCCGGCGAGCGCACCGAGCAGCGTGCCGGCGCCGAAGGTCAGGCCGCCGGCGGCGAGGTCGGCTGCCAGCCCGGAGAGGGCACCGGAGACGACGCCACCAACCGCAGCGGCCTTGCCGGTGTGCAGCGGTGCCTGCGTCCGCAGGTGCTCGCTGATGCGCGCACGGACTGCGTCGGCGGCGTGGCCGGCGAGGCCGTGGATGACGAGCAGGCGATCGGTGCTGGCACGCAGGCGGTCGTCGAGGCGGCTGGCCAGCGCGTGCGCGGCGCGCTGCCGCTCGACGTCTTCGTCGTCACCGGCGATCACCGAGCGCAGCGCCGTGCGCAGCTGGTCGCGCAGGCGCGGGGTGGCGAGCGTTTCGCTGTCGCAGGCGGCGCCGGCGATTGCCGTCGCCAGGGCCGCCATCGCCTGCGCGAACTGCCGCTCGCGCCGGCTCGTCCAGGCGGCGACCAGACGCTGGTAGGCGGCAGCCTTGTCGGCAGCGATCGCCGATGCGAGTGCCCGCAGGAGGACGATCTCCTGCACCCAGCAACGGGCGAAGGCGTCCAGCGCCAGCACTTGGCGGACGAAGGGTCGGTCCCCGAGCGCCGCGTGCCAGCGTTCGACGTCCGCCTGCTCCTCCGTGCGTGGCCGGGGCGGTCCGGTCTGGTTGAGCAGGACGACGACCGGCCGGCCGATCCACGCCAGCACGTCGAGCTCGGGCGCCAGGTAGCCGGCGTCGGCGGGGGACTCGGCGGCGTTCACCAGGTAGAGGACGACATCGGCCTCGTCGCGAACGTTGCGCACCGCCTGTTGCGAGAGGTAGAAGGGCTGGTCGCGAAAACGGTCCCAGACTTGCGACAGGAACCAGCCGATCGGATTCCCCTGCTGTGCCAGCCGTCGTGCCAGGCGCGCACTGTCGCCAAAACCGGGGGTATCCCAGAGCAGCAGTGCATCGCCCTCGGCGGTGTCGATCAGCGGGTAGGGGGTCGCCTCGGTGGTGACGTGTGCGGCGTCGCGCACCTCGCCGACGTCGCGCCCGAGCAAGGTGCGCGCCAGCGTCGTCTTGCCGGCATTGGTGTGCGAGATCAGCGACAGGGCGACGGCGCGGGCGTCGGCGCTCATCGGCTGTGCCCCCCGAGGCTGTCGGCGAGCGCGCTGGCCGCTTCGCCGAGGCTGGCGGCGCCGCTGCTGCCGGCGGTGGCGATCGTTGCCAGGTCGGCGAAGACGCAGCCGATCCGCAGCGTCGCGCACAGTTCGCGCCAGGCAGCGCGGCGTGCCTCGACTCGCACCGTCTCGCGGCCACGGGCGAGAAAGCTGCCCTCGTCGACCAGCGCGACGAGGCGTCCGTTGGCGCCGCTGTGCTGGCCGAGCGCCTGCAGGAAAGCGCCGTGCGCCTCGCGTTCCGGCGTCGCCGTGGCATTGAACAGGGCGACGAGGTCGCCGCTGCCGTTGCGCGTGCCGGCATCGAGCAGCGCATCCTCGTCACCGTAGCGCACCGGCGGGGCGATCGTCAGCAGGGTGTTGCCGCCGAGCGCGCGGGCGACGACCCGTTCGAGGCCGTTTGCCGCGGCGGGCGGCAGCGTGTAGCTGTAGGGTACGACACGCAGTCGCAGCGGCCCGCCGCGGTAGTCACGCAGGAGGCGATCGAAGTACGGTTCAGCGAAGTCGATCGGCAGGCCGGCCGAACGGCGGCGCTCGACGAGCCAGGCGAGCAGCGCCAGCACGAGGCGCGGGACGATGACGACAGCGACGACTGTTGCCCCCAGCAGGTGCAGCCAGCGCGCGGCGTTCTCGCTGGCGGGCGCGCGGATGGCTTCGATCTCGCCCGCCGTCGGCACGGGAATCCCGCTCAGCGCGGCGCCGGGCGCGAGCGCGATGGCGAGCAGCCGATGCACGTCGGCGGCAGCGAGAAAGGTGCTCTCCCAGTCCGCCTGGTAGGCGAGGGCGATGCCGCGCAGGTAGCAGCCGGCGAGCACGCCGGCCGCCAGCAGCGCCGCCGCCAGGTGCAGGGTGCGCGCGGCGCGGGCGCCGTGCAGTGCTGCCGAGAGGCGGCTCCAGTCGCCGCTCAGGCGGCCGACGGCAACCCCGAGTTCGGCTCCTGGATGCGGCTGCCGCAGCCCCGTCGCGATCCGGCCAATGGCTCTGCGCCACGGTTGCGGCAGCGAATCGCCGGGGCGGCGCAGGCACAGGCGCACCAACAGCAGCAGGTAGACGACGAGGTTCCAGGCGAGCAGTGCCAGCACCGGCGGCATCAGCACGTTGATTCGCTGGCCACCGCCGATGCGGTCGACCAGCAGGCCGCCGAGGAAGGCGAAGACGGCAATCGTGCCGGGCAGCCAGGGCCGCCAGCGCAGCGCGCGCACGGCGCGCAGGATGACCGGGAACCGCTCGCCGATGCGCCCGAGCGCCAGCCGCGCGCGCTCGGCGAGGAACTCCGCGTCCGCTGCTCCTTCGCCGACGGCCTCGGCGGCGGCCCGGCTGGCCCAGGCGCGGTCGGCATCGGACCACAGCGCATGCGAACCGTCGGCCGTCTCGAAAGCCCGCACCGCAACGATCTCGATCGCTTCCGATTCAGGGACGGAATACTTGATGGGCCGCATCTTGTCGGGTGGAGGAAGGCAGAGGGGGCTGCCGGGAAGGGAGCCTGGCCGCCGCAGCGTTGTCGAGGAATCCAGTATACGGTCAGTGAATCGCCGTCGTCACCGAATGGCCGGCCTCGGCGCGGCCGCGCGATCAATCGCGAGGCCGGGCAGTCGCGGCGATCCGTCTACCATCGTTCAATTCGACATTCTGTCACTGAACCATCGATTGCATTGACCGGTGCAGAGGCAATCCCCGACAATGGCCTGCATGGCCGTTCAGCCGGCTGTCCGGGCAGCGCCCGACTGCGGGGCGCGCCGGGAATTCTCCAGGTTGGGGCGGGGGCGCATGTACCATGGTGAAAAACTCAATGCTTGGACGCATCTGCTCGGGGCGGTGCTGGCGCTGGTCGGCGGGGTCGTCCTGATCGTGCTCGCGGCGCGGACCGGCGACCCGTGGAAGATCGTCAGCGTTTCGATCTACGGGGCGACCCTCGTCCTCCTCTACAGCTTCTCGACCCTGTACCACAGCTTTCGTGGCCGTGCCAAGGAGATCTTCCAGAAGCTCGACCACCAGAGCATCTATCTGCTGATCGCCGGCAGCTACACGCCTTTCTGCCTCGTCACCCTGCGCGGCCCCTGGGGCTGGTCGCTGCTCGCCGTCGTCTGGGGTCTGGCGGTCGTCGGCTCGGTGCAGGAATTCTGGCTGAAGAGCGAGGCGCGCGTGCTGTCGGTGGTGATCTATGTCGTCATGGGCTGGGCGGTGCTGGCGGCGCTGCTGCCCCTGCTGCGGGCGCTCGGCACCGCCGGCTTCGTCTGGCTGGCAGTCGGTGGCGTGGCCTACACGGTGGGAATCATTTTCTACGCGCTCGACTCGCGGTTGCCGCACGCGCACGGCATCTGGCACCTTTTCGTTCTCGCCGGCAGCGCTGCCCAGTACGTCGCCATCCTGCTCTACGTGCTCTGAGCTGTCGGCGCTCAGTGGCTGTGTTCGCCCGCCGGCGAAGCAGCGGCGGTGAGGTCGCGCACCTCGGCCTTGACCTCGATCGTCTCGACCTTGCGGTCCTTGCCTTCGACCTGCAGCGCCAGCGGTACCGATTCGCCCTTCTGCAACGGCTGCTTGAGCCGGATCAACATCACGTGGTAGCCGCTCGGGCCGAGCTGCACCGTCTTGCCGGCCGGCAGCTCGAGGCGCGGAACGGCGCGCATCCGCATCACCTGGCCGTCCATCTTCATTTCGTGGATCTCGGTCACGGCGGCGGCGGGGCTGCTGGCGCCGACCAGCGTCGCGCCGGACTTGCTGCTGATGTCCATGAACGCGCCGGTGGCCTGCTGGCCGGCGACGGTACCACGCACCCAGGCGTTGCGCACTTCGACATCGGCGGCCAGTGCCGCGGCCGAGCCAAGGCCGAAAAGCAGCAGCGACGCGGAAATCATTTGCCTCTTGTTCACGCCAGCCTCCGTTCTTTTTCAGGGAAATCGATTATAAACTGCTACTTGCGCATCGTTCTGCGGCAAGGTGTCGCAGCCGCGGGCAGCCGGTCACCGGGCCAGGCTGCGGGGACTGGCGATGGCTGCCATGCTCAGGGCTTGATCGACCACCGGCCCTGCGCGTCCTCGACCCACCACCCGGAGTGCCATTGCGCCTTCCAGCGCTGGATCTGCGCAGCGCGCACCGCCGGCTCCCAGCCCTGTCCACCATGCCCCTCGGCGAGCGCGTAGATCAGCGAGTTGCGGTCGGGGTTCTCGTTGTCGATCAGCTTCTCGGCGATCTGGCGTTGCGCCAGGTTGAGCCGGCTCGCATCGCGCAGCTTCACCATGCCGTCGGCACCGAGACCGATGATGCCGGCATCGTAGAAGCGGACGAGGCGCGAGGCGCGCTGCGCGAGGCTGTGTTTGACGATCACCACCGGTGGCGTCCCGAGATCGAGATTGACCTGGTCGGGGCTCGGCGCCGCGGCAGCCGGCAGGGCGAGAAAGGCGAGCAGCAGCAGAAGGCGTTTCATGTCGGGACTCCTGGGTGATCACTTGCCGGCAAGCAGCAGCCGCAGGTCGGCGGCGACATTCTCGGGTGCCTCGCCGTGACGGACGAGCAGCCGCAGGCGGCCCTGCGGGTCGAAAGCGTAACTGCCGGTCGAGTGATCGATGCTGTAGCTGTCAGGGGTACTGCCCGGTTGCCTCGCATGGAAGACCTTGAATTCCCGCGCCGCCGCCGCGGTTGTCGCCTCGTCGCCGCGCAGGCCGATGAAACCCGGGTTGAATGCGGTCACGTATTCGGCGAGCAACTGCTGCGTGTCACGCGCCGGGTCAAGCGTGACGAAGAGAACCTGCACGCGTTGGCCGTCGCTGCCGAGACGATCGACCACGTCGCGCATCGACAGCAGCGTCGTCGGGCAGACATCCGGACATTGCGTGTAGCCGAAGAAGACGATCACCGCCTTGCCCTTGAAGTCGGCCAGCCGGCGCGGTTGGCCGTGGTGGTCGGTGAGCGCCAGTTCCTTGCCCCAGTCGACGCCGGAGATGTCGGTCGACTTGAAGCCCGGCGGCCCCGAGCAGGCGGCGAGCAAGAGGTTGAGGAGCAGGAGCAGGCGGGCGAGGGTCGGCAATGTCTTCATCGTCTTCGGGTTGCGGCACGGCAGGTCGCGGCGGGAACGCCAGCGGGATCGTCGTGCGGGTTGCCATTGTCGTTCGCGAAAGGCTTCCGGGCAAGGTCTGGCGCGCAGGTTGTCCCGTTTTCGTCGCTCTTTTCGCCGTCAGGCCGCCCGCGCGGAGAGCACGCGCGCCGGCAGCCGGCTGCCCTGCAGCCCGTGCCGACCGGTTGCGCGCGGGCAAGCGGTCCCTTGCTGATCGGTTTGCTGCCGCAGCCGGATGATCTTCGCTATCCTTCGTTGCTGGCGATTGCTGCCCGCGAGAGCCTGCCGATGACTGTCCACGATGCCGGCACAGCCATCCCTGTTTTCACCCATCAGGAAGGACAGTCGCCATGCAGACCGGGTTCTCCGCCGCCGCCCCATCGGCGCGCTGCCGCCAGGCGGCTGGCGTGGGTCGCGCGGCGGCATGGCGGCGTCAGGCAGTGCACACGGCGTGTGTCGATGCCCGGCAGGGCTGTGGCGAGGTGACGGCGGGCCGATGAGCCAACATGTCTGTATCGTCGGTGCTGGCATCGTCGGGCTGTTTTCCGCCTGGCGACTTCTGCGCGAGGGTTATCGCGTGACGCTGCTCGAGAGCCGCGACGGCCCCGGCCTGGCGACGAGTTTCGCCAACGGCGCACAGTTGTCGTACAGCTACGTCGCGCCGCTGGCCGAACCGGCAGCCCTCGGCCGCTTTCCAGGCTACCTGCTCGACGCCAGCGCACCGCTCTGCTTCCGGCCGTCGCTGTCGCCCCGCTTCTGGCACTGGTGCTGCCGCTTCGCGGCCCACTGCACGACGGCGCGCGCGCGGCAGACGACGCGCCAATTGCTGGCGCTGGGCTTCCTGTCGCGCCGCTGCCTGCACGCACTGCTGCACGAGTCGCCCGCAGCGGCGCTGCACTATCGGCAGAACGGCAAGCTCGTCGTGTATCGCGATGCCGACGCCTATCACGCCGCACAGAGGCAACTCAGCCTGCAGGCGCAGTTCGGCTGCGAGCAGTTCGCCCTTGACGCCGCCGAATGTGCTGCCGTCGAGCCGGCGCTGGCAGGACTGGAGGAGCGGCTCGCCGGCGGCATCCACACACCATCCGAGGACGTCATCGACAGCCACGCGCTGTGCGTGCACCTCGCGGCGCTGATCGGCAGTGGCGGCGGCGAAATCCGTTACGGAGCCCCGGTACGCGGGCGGCGGTTGGCGGGGAGACGCATCGCGGCATTGCTGGTGCCCGATGCGGAGATCGTTGCCGACCACTTCGTTCTCACCGGTGGTCTCGAGAGCCGCGATCTGCTCGCCGGCATGGGGCTGCGGGTCCCGCTGCTCGGCCTCAAGGGCTACTCGCTGACGCTCGACTGCGCTCGCGGCGTGGCGCCCGCGCTGTCGATCACCGACAGCCGGAACAAGATCGTCTTCGCCCGCCTCGGCGACCGCCTGCGCGTCGCCGGGATGGTCGACATGGGCAACGAGCGCACCGACATTCCGGCGCGCCGGCTGGCGACGCTCATTCGCCAGGCGCGCGAGGTCTTTCCGCAGGCGGGCGACTACGAGCAGGCGACGCCGTGGGCAGGCCTGCGGCCGGCGACCCCTTCCGGGCGGCCGCTGATCGACCGCATTGGCCATGACAACCTGTATGTGAACATCGGCCACGGTGCCCTCGGCCTGACGCTGGCCGCAGGCAGCGCCGACCTGCTGGCAGATTGCCTCAGCGGCCGCCAATGCTGCATCGATCCGGCCCCGTTCCTCCTCGCCAGCGCCTGAGCCTGCAGTGGACGGTTGCGCGTGCGACTCGCACGTCTCGCATGCGCGGCAGGAGGGCCGAGGATCGGGGCGACGTGCATGCGCTCGCCGAGCCGGAGAGTGCCGGCAGTTCATGACTGCACGCTGGAGTGGCGGCGCGGCACCTGGCTCGTGTCGCGGATTTGCATCGTTGACGACGAAAGACCGCCGTCAGCGGCCCGCCGCCATTGACAAGCCACTGCTCGGCGATGCGACAATAATCCAACGCTACAGTAAGTTAGGCGGTGCAGTTAAATCTGATTGTAACTATTTTCTCCGGCGAGTTTGCGCCCGCTGTCAGGATCGTCGATTGACGAGACGTCGTCAATCGGCAGCTGCCAGTGCGTGCTCCGGGCTGCCGCTGCAACGGCCACTCGCGTTGTTGGGAGTAGAGCATGGACATGCCCGATGACCCGGCCAACTGGTCTCTTCCCGGTCCTGCAGACAGCTTTGCGGACGCGCAATCGCCGGAGACGGAGTTCCTGCAGACGCAACTGGCCGTGATCGAGGCCTATCTGCAGCGCTTTCCCGGCGAGCAGCGCGATCTCCGCGCCCTGGCATGGATCGAGGCGCATGCCGGCGACTACCGCCAGCAGTGGCAGGCCCAGGCGGCGAGCAGGCGAGGGCGCGGGCCATCGGCGCGAGCTTGCTGACCCTGCAGCCGACGCGAGTTCGCCCGTGTCCCGCGTGGGCGTTCGCCGAGGCACTCGGCCGGCAACGAAATATCGTCCTCGGAGTTGGTGGCGGGCAGGCGTTTCCTGCCAGGTTGCCCGCGCGCTGGATTGCATGGAGCGCTGCGGCTCGGCGCAGTTCGGAATTGCCCAGCCTGGTACCGAAGTTGCGCCGCTGATTCCTGGGCGACCACGGCAGCGTGCGAGTCGTGCTCGACGAGGGTGTCCCGCAGGTGTGTCGGTGAGGTCAGCATGAATCCCTCGCATGGGCGCAAGCAGCAATGATGTCCTGCAGAACGACCCGTCTGGGTGGTGGCAGGCGGGACAGGCTCCAGCGCAGCGCTTCCTGCGCGGTGATGAACCTGCCGCTGCGCGGCGCCTGCATGACCAGGTCGACCGCATCCTGCAGGCGCGCCAGACTCCGCTCGGGGAGTGCGAATTGATCGGGCTGTTCCTGCAGGCGGGCGTGCACATCGCAGACCACCCGCAAGCTGTCCGCGTGGTAGGCATCCACCAGGAGTCCTTCGCGGCGACACCATGATTGCGCGATCTCCCAGTAGTCATCGCCGTGCAGCGGCTCGCGAGCGTCGCCGGCCGGCGTGCTGCGCAGCACGCCGGAGCTTGACGGCGGCGTGCCGATGAGGGCAGCGAGAACCGGATCGAGCGACGGATAGATCGATGCAGCGGTCACCGGAAAGTCCGCATCGGGATCCTCGAAGCGCAGCCCCGTCTGCTGCCTGAACCATACCGTGTCTGCTACGTACTGGTCGAAGAGTACCGGATGCCGTCCGCCAGGACGGTCGCGATCGGTCGGGCACAGCAGGCGTTGCAGGCAGAACGCCTACTCGAGGACGGCGGGCGACGGCGGCTGCAAGCCAAACTCGTGGAATTCGCGCTCGATCGCCGACTTGCTGCGGTGACCGTGGACGATGCGCCGGAAGAACTGGCGAGCCACGGGTTCCGCTGCATCGGCCATCGACCACGTACGTTCCAGCGCGACGTAGCGCCGATGGACCTCCTTCCAGCCGCCGTCGTCGGGTGCTCCATTCATGGCAGTTCTAGGTGGTGGCAGGGCACGCGCCCCGCGCGCCTGCCAGCGTCGCCAGCTGCCGGGGTCAGAGGTGCAGCCGCCACTGGCCGCGGCAGCTCGCTGCACCGGTCGCGTTCAGCCGCTAGCGGCTGAACGCTGGCGCGCTCCCGCGCTCGGTCAGGAGCCGGTGTCCACCCCCACACCTTGATCAGGTGACATCGAAGCGGTCCAGGTTCATGACCTTGTTCCAGGCCGCGACGAAATCGCGCACGAACCGGTCCTGGGCGTCGTCCTGCGCGTAGACTTCGGCCAGCGCCCGCAGTTGGGAGTTGGAGCCGAAAACCAGGTCCACGCGGGTGCCGGTCCACCGCTGCGCGCCTGTCCTGCGGTCGCATCCTGCGAACGTGTCCGCGGCAGCGGACATGGGCTTCCACACCGTGCCCATGTCGAGCAGGTTCACGAAGAAGTCGTTGCTCAGGCTGCCGCAGCGTGTCGTGAAGACGCCATGCGACGAACCGCCGACGTTGGCACCCAGCACGCGCAGGCCGCCGACGAGCACCGTCATTTCGGGGGCGCTGAGGGTCAGCAGCTGCGCCCTGTCCAGCAGCAGTTCCTCGGCAGGAACGGACGAGGCCTTCTTCTGGTAATTGCGGAAACCGTCGGCCTCGGGCTCGAGCACGGCGAACGATTCCACATCGGTCTGTTCCTGCGAGGCGTCGCTGCGGCCCGGGATGAAGGGCACGTCGACAGCGTGTCCGGCAGCGGCGGCCGCCGCTTCGACGGCGGCGCAGCCGGCGAGGACGATCAGGTCCGCCAGCGAGACGCGCCGGCCGTTCGTCCGGGTGCCGTTGAAGTCCTGCCGGATGGCTTCGAGGATGCCCAGCACCCTGGCCAGTTGCGCCGGCTGATTGGCTTCCCAGTCCTTCTGCGGCGCCAGGCGAATCCGCGCGCCGTTGGCACCGCCGCGCATGTCCGAGCCGCGGAAGGTGGAGGCCGAGGCCCAGGCGGTCGACACCAGTTCGGCTACCGACAGGCCCGAGGCCAGCACCCTGGCCTTGATCGCGGCGATGTCGCCGGAGTCAATCAGTGGGTGATCGACGGCGGGCAGCGGATCCTGCCAGATGAGGTCTTCGGCCGGCACCTCGGGGCCCAGGTAGCGCGCCTTGGGACCCATGTCGCGGTGGGTCAGCTTGAACCAGGCGCGGGCGAACGCATCGGCGAAAGCCTGTGGATCCTCGCGGAAGCGGCGGGCGATCGGTTCATAGATGGGATCGAAACGCAATGACAGGTCGGCGGTGGTCATCATCGGCCGGTGGTTCTTCGTCGGATCGTGGGCGTCGGGAATCATGTGTTCTTCCCTGACATCCCGCGCCAGCCACTGCCAGGCGCCGGCCGGGCTCTTCACCAGCTCCCACTCGTAGCCGAAGAGCATCTCGAAGTAGCCGTTGTCCCATCTCGTCGGGTTGGGCTTCCATGCGCCTTCGATGCCACTCGTGGTCGTGTCCGCTCCCTTGCCGGTGCCGAAACGGTTGATCCAGCCGAGGCCCTGCTCCTCGATGGGCGCTGCCTCCGGTTCCGGCCCGACCAGCGCCGGGTCGCCAGCGCCGTGCGCTTTGCCGAAGGTGTGGCCGCCGGCGACGAGGGCAACGGTCTCCTCGTCGTTCATCGCCATGCGGGCGAAGGTCTCGCGCACGTCGCGGCCCGAGGCTACGGGGTCCGGGTTGCCGTCGGGTCCTTCCGGGTTCACATAGATCAGGCCCATCTGCACCGCGGCCAGCGGCTTTTCCAGATCGCGTTCGCCCTCGTAGCGGGCATTGCCCAGCCACGTTTCTTCCCGGCCCCAGTAGATGTCTTCCTCGGGCTGCCAGATGTCGGGACGGCCAGCAGCGAAACCGAAGGTCCTGAAGCCCATCGACTCCAGCGCGCAGTTGCCGGCGAGAATCATCAGGTCGGCCCAGGAGATCCGGTTGCCGTACTTCTGCTTGATCGGCCAGAGCAGGCGGCGTGCCTTGTCCAGGTTGCCGTTGTCGGGCCAGCTGTTGACCGGTGCAAAACGCTGGTTGCCGGTGCCGGCGCCGCCACGTCCGTCTGCGGTGCGGTAGGTGCCGGCGCTGTGCCACGCCATGCGGATGAAGAGGCCGCCGTAATGGCCCCAGTCGGCCGGCCACCAGTCCTGTGAGTCGGTCATCAGCGCGTACAGATCCTGCTTCAGCGCCGCGAAATCGAGCTTTCGGAACTCCTCGGCGTAGTTGAAATCGGCACCGAGCGGGTTCGAGGCCGGGGCGTGCTGGTGCAGGATGCCGAGGTTGAGCTGCCCGGGCCACCACTGTCGATTCGATGTGCCTCTGCCCGCGGTTGCTGCAGCGGATCTTCCTGTCATCGGGCACTTGCCGTTCTCACTCATCTTCGTTCTCCTTTGCGGGGTGCGCGTTGCCGCGCCAGGGGTGAAGGTCCGGCGCGCGACGCCTGCGGCGCGCTCCTCGCAGCGCCGCCTTGGGCGTCAGCTCGCCGGGTCTTCGTTCTCATCGATCCGCTGCTGCGGCAGCGCCGAGTCGAGGCAGGCCCCGATCTCGACGATCGCTTCTGCTCGTCGCCACGCCGCTGCCTGTCGTCTGCCGCGGGCGACACCATCGGCAGAAAGCAAACGGCCCGATCACGCTGTTGCTCGCTCGCCACGCTCAGCGCCGATCGAAGGCCATCCAGCGATACTGTCGCGCCTGGCGAACACCGCGGACGATCTCCTGGAAGTCACCTGCGAAGGTCAGGCCGTCGGTACGGCGGCCCGTCCATTCCTGCGCGTAGTTCGCATCGGCGGAGCGGCGCGTCAGGTGCAGTCGCTGCGCAGCGTGGTCCCAGCGTCCGTCGACCGCGTCACCGTACATCTCGCCGGCAACGCTGCCGTCGCCGTCAAGGCGGTGCAGGCGCAGTTCCGTCTGCCAGCCGTTGCCGTCGACCAGCAGGCGTGGTGCGGCACGCCAGTCATACGAGGCCTGCCCGGTCACGTCGCCGTGAATTTCCTGGAAGGACCCCGACAGGCGCCCCGTCAGGTTGCGTGTCTCGGGGTCGAGCTCGAGAACGCCCGTATAGAGCTGCTCGTAGCCTGGGCCGAGAAAACGGGTGAAGCGAATGGCGCGCGTAGCGGGATTCCACTCGCCTTCCATCCGCTGGCCATAGATCGTGCCGTTGAAGCGGTTGCCGAACACCCGCTCGATCCGCAGCAGACCCAACCAGCCATTGGCGACGATGATGTCGTTCGCCCCTTCCGCCAGCGGGTTGGGAAACGGAAAGTCGATCCAGGGCGGAATCTGATCCGCCGGCGGCGGCTGCCGCTGTTGATAGCGGTGGCAAAAGAAGCTGTAGATCCGGCCGTCGCCGCCGGGAGGCACGGTGTAGGAGAAGACCGGCGGTGTCACGCTGGTGTCGAAATCCAGCGTGATGTCGTCGCGGTCGGGGTGGTTCGGGTCGTAGATCCGCAAACGCACGCGGCGTCCGTTCCGCTCGAAGCCGTAGACCAGCACCTGGTGATTGTTGCCCACCTTGAAGGGATCGTCGGTATTCACCTGCACGAGGCCGATCGGCGACGGCGCGCCGTTCCGGATATCGCTTTCGATGCTCGGCAGCGCGGTGAAATACGCCGTTCGTGCCCGTTCGCCGGCGCTGCATCCCGGGCTCATCAGCCGCAGGTACTCGGTCCAGCCGAGGCCGTCGAAACTGTCGTACAGCCGACCGACGAGGTACTCATACAGCACACCCGAGACGGGCCCCGCCTTGTGCGCCGGAAGCGGCATGCCGGCGTGGAAATGGTCGCGCACCGCGTACACCATGCCACCGCACAGTCCGTTCGCGGCGTCGCCGATCGCCATGTCGACGCTGCCGACGCGAACGCTGACGTGCGCCGTATTGGCCGGGAAGCTGTTGGCAAAGCGAAAGCCGTGCGTGCTCGGCAGGAAGCCGGGCACATCGACGACCTCGTGGGTCGTCAGTCGCAACTCGGAGCCACCGAGGTACTCGAGCATGTCGCTCGAGCGATAGAGTTCACCGACGATTCCCGGCGGCCCGGCGGGCACGAGAATGCGGCTGGGTGGAATCACCGAGAGCGGCGGCCGATCACGAATCTCGAGCTGAAAGCGGGAAGCGCTGTAGCCGATGCCGGCCTGACCGCCAGCGGCGATCGTCCCTTCATAGGCCGGGGCGATGCCGAACGCGCGCGTCCGGTCATCGGGCGTGAAGATCCGCCAGTGGATCGACATCGAACTGCGATTGATCAGGGGCATGTGGTGTCTCCGTGATGGTTGTTGTCATCCGGCACCGTCGTCGAGAGCGCCAACTCGCAGACCGTCTACTGCGGAACCGTACGGTTGGTGGCGGTCTGGGGCGCGAGGGCAGGGCGGGCTCCGCCTGCCCGATTCGCTGGCATGCGGGTGGATCCGGAGCTTGCGTTCAAGACGGAAATCTCTCGAACCCAGGAAGCTCATGAACGTGCTGCATCCAGTCGAGCCGTTCGGCGGTCTGAACCTGCACGGTTGGCGGCAGCGCTTCGGGATCGTCCAGTGTTGCCGACTGTACGTCGACGATTCCAGGAAGAACCGCCGCATTCCGGTAGAACAACCCGGTCCCGCAGTCGGCGCAGAAGCTGCGCATCGCCGTGCCGGATGAGTTGATCGTTTTCGGCTGTCCTTGCGTCATGGTCAGGGCGTTCTCGGGAAACATTGCCCAAGCCACCACCGGCGCGCCCGCGCTTCGCCGGCAGTCGCGACAATGACACAAGGCGACGACCCTGGGCGTACCCGAAAGCTGATAGCGAATGGCGCCACACAGGCACCGTCCGGAAAGGGTCATGGAAGAATCTCCTCTGAATCGGCACCCTGGTCACGCAGCATCGGCCAAGGTGCAAAGGTCAACGAACCCGGATCGACTGCGAATGGAACGTACGCCGTGAGGCCAGGAGAATGGAGTTGGGCTGCGGCGACAGACGCACCTCGTTGGATACCAGCGCCGCGAGGTGGCGTTGGGCACATTGTAAGCCTCACGGGCCTTGCGTCAATCGGCAGCGAGGAAGCCGATGCGTTGCCCTGCGCGGTTGCGGGTCCTTCCATCGGGCAGACGATCGGCGATCCCGTACAGGCAGAATCACTGGCCGAAACTGAAGCTGTTCCTGCGTGTGCCGGGTGCCCCGCTCGATGCCGGCGCTTGCGGATGGGCCCGGAAGAAGGCGTCATTGCGTCGCAAGAACGCGTTGTTGCATTGGACCTTGGCCGGGCCGCTGCCGGCTGCAGGGTGCCGTGCCGAAGCCGGCCGCGCTCGCGGTGCGGCGCGCCCGGGTCGTCCGGGCCGGCCGCCCAATGGCCAGGCGAGCGGCGATTGGCGAGCGGCGATGCTCGCCGGCCGCACTGCGGTCGCAGCGCTCAACTGCCCATGCCGTGGAAACTCCTGGCGTCCTTCCTGCGCAGGGCGTGGACCCGCGCCAGGCCAGCGCGCGCGGTCTCGCGGTAACCAGCCTTGAGGTCGCGGCCCGTCTCCCACATCGTCCGGACCACCTCGTCGAAAGAGACGATGTGGTGGCCGTCCGAGAGCAGGGCGTAGGTCGCGCAATCGACAGCGCGGACGGCGGCGATGGCATTGCGTTCGATGCAGGGAATCTGCACATAGCCGCCGATCGGGTCGCAGGTCAGCCCGAGATGATGTTCCAGTCCCATCTCCGCCGCATACTCGATCTGCCGTACCGAACCCCCCAGGAGTTGCGCGGCGGCGCCGGCGGCCATCGCGCAGGCCGTTCCGACTTCGCCCTGGCAGCCGACTTCGGCCCCCGAGATCGACGCGTTGCGCTTGACGATGTTGCCGATCATCCCGGCCGTCGCCAGCGCGCGGTGAATCTTCCCGTCCGGCAGCCGCGCATTCCGTTGCAGGAAGAAGAGGACCGCGGGCAACACGCCGCAGGCACCGCAGGTCGGCGCCGTCACCACCTCGCCGCCGGCGGCATTCTCTTCCGACACCGCCAGTGCGTAGGCGAACTGCAGAGCGGTCTGGCCGAAGTAGCCCGCGAGGCTCTGCGCGCGGGCGTGATAGGCCGAAGCCTTGCGCGGTACGTGCAGTGTCCCGGGCAAACGCCCTTCGGCGTTGAGGCCGGTCGCCATCGTCCGCTGCATGCTCTCCCAGACGCTGGCCAGGTGGGACCAGATCGCCGGCCCTTCGTGGCGGTCGACGATCTCCCAGATGCACAGGCCTTCGCGTTCGGTTTCGTCAAGAACCGCGTCCATGCCGGCATGCGGATAGATCTCGCCGCTGCCGTCGGGCTGCCCGTCCTCGTCGAGCAGGGCGCCGCCGCCAACGGAGTACACGACGCGCGCCGCCAGCACGCCGCCGCCGGCGTCGAGTGCCTCGAACTGCATCCCGTTGGGGTGACGCGGCAACGACAGGGCGGGCAGCCAGACGATGTCGACCGGCGTCGGCGAGAACGGCGCGCTGACCGCCAGATCGGTCAGGTGGCCCCGGCCGGTGGCGGCAAGCGTGCCGTAGAGCGTGACGCGCACGCGTGCCGCCGTCGGGTTGGCGGCCTTGAACGCCGTGGCGGCAAAGCGCGGCCCCATGGTGTGGCTGCTCGAGGGGCCGAGGCCGATGCGAAAGAGCTCGTGCAGGGATTTCATCGGCTTGCTCCGCTTCTCCCGAGTCCTGCGAAATCGTCAATGGCTCCCGACCAGCAAAGTGCTGCCTGCCGCTGGCCGTGCTCGCCGCCGTGCCCTGCGTCCGCCTGGAGTTCGTCGATCCCCCGGTTCATGGCGACTGTCGCCGTGGGTCGCAGTCGGGGTACGCCTGCCTCCACCGCCAGTCCCCACCAGTGTGTCCCTGCGCACGGCTGGAAGTTCAAGCGGTGCGAGGAATCCGGCTGGGCGGCTCGCCCTGGCACTACGGATTGCCCACCGTTGCGTCGGCGCCATGGTCAGCACCATGCCTCACTTTTGGTCCGGTCCGAGAAACCGTCTGATGCAGAAGATGGCTCACGGCGCCAATGATGCGAGATAGGCCGCCAGCGCGACCATGTCCTCGGCGGTCAACTGCGCGACCGTGGGCCGCATCAGAGCGCTCAGGCTACCCGCCCGCGTGCCTGCCTTGAAGTCATGGAGTTGCCGCACCACGTAGCTCGGCGATCGGCCGGCAATCGAGGGTATTGGTCCGACGCCTTTGAGCTCGGGACCGTGACAGGTGGCACACGCGACGGTCTTGCCGTTACCACCGGTCCTCGCCAGCGCCTCGCCTCGTGCAATGCTTCCAGCCGGGGCGTACGCGATGAATGGCGAATGTGCATCACGAAGTTCGAATCGCTCCGGATCTACCGGTACCTCGACGATGCGCTGACCGATCGGCTCTTTCTCGCCAGAGGTCAACGCGACATAGTGGTTTCGATTCAGACGGGTCATCGGCACAACATCAGTTTCAATGACCGTGATGAGTGCTTTGGGCTTCAACCGGGAAAAATAGTCGGCTGCCACTTGCATCTCTTCTTCCGTGAGCGCTTTCGCGTTTGCCAGCATCAGCAGAACCGGACCCCTGGCTGGACCGGACGCCTTCCTGGCGCCGCT
The DNA here is from genome assembly GCA_013347225.1 of Candidatus Accumulibacter similis. Classification (NCBI taxonomy): domain Bacteria; kingdom Pseudomonadati; phylum Pseudomonadota; class Betaproteobacteria; genus Candidatus Accumulibacter; species Candidatus Accumulibacter similis. Next base: position 2,396,963 of record CP054595.1, read on the forward strand.
CTTGAAGTCCGCAAGCTGCTGCAGGATATAGGCGGCCGGCAGTCCAGCGAGGCTCGCGTTTTCAGGCCCACCGGTCCCCTCTGTACGGTGACACGACCCGCAAGCACGGACAGCGGGCTTTCGACCGCGCGCCACGATTTCCGGCATTGGAGGGTGATCATCCGGATGCCAGTCGGGTGCGAAATACAGATCCCGCGCCTGCGCCATCGAGAAAGTTGCCGAGCTGCCTGGCACCCGCCGCGGCTCATCATCTCCGGGAGGCAGCTCGACATTCGGATCCCAAGGATAGGCCCATGCGGGAAACGCCGTGTCCGCGGCGGTGGGGGTGCCCGAGACGCCACCGCGCCCTTCTGCGGAGGTCGGAAGGTTGGTCAGGGCGAGCGTGAAGAACATTGCAGATACAGAGATTGCCTTGCCAATCCTCATCTGGGCACCCCTTGCGCAGGTTGTTTCGTCGAATCGCATTCTTGCACGCGACACAGTCTCAATGCGTCAAGGCACTCAGGTCACCACACCCGATGACGCGCAACGTTTGAGCTCAGGCCGCGGCCCGTCAGGGCCGTCGCGCCTGCAGCGAATGGTTAGCGAAGTAATCGGGCCGCGGCCGCAAATCGTCCCGAAGTAAGTCATTGCGAGGTGTATACAAATCAATCACTTGAGATGACTTACTTGAGAGGGCACACTCACACCAACCTAATTCATTGCAAAGCGACGCGGCACTGTGTGTGTTTCAAGCGAAGTGAGCCAAGCATACGTAACTTCTTGTTCAGGCAAGGCCCCGACCTCCGAGAGGCATCCTGCCGCCTGTTGAATAAGATCAGCAAGTACCGCAAGGTAAGCGGCGATAGTTTGTGGCAATACAAGAACAGACATTGAATGGCTATCGTGAACCATCATGTCGCCTTGTCCAAGCGAATAACTATCAGCCAATGCCCTGTAGGTTCGATGCGTAAACTTGGACAGTTCATCATAGAAAGCCCTGCGCCGCTTGGCTGCTTCAGGGCCCTCAGTCTCCTCCAGATACTTTCTCGACTCGCGATGTGGTATGGATTCATTTCTATACCACTGCTCAAGGGCCTTGGCGCTTCTTGGAGTATTGGAGTTTAAGACGCGAAGTAGATCGATTGTTTCTACCGAGTCTCGGAACAGCCTGGCCGCAGCGCGATGCCTCTTCTCGCCAAGTAATTTTGCGCATTCTAAGAGTGAGTCAACTAGATCTAGAGCAAGCATCCAAGTCGCCTTCGCGAGCGATACATCGTTTTTGTGAAACTCCATCGTATGGCGATCTAAACGAATATTGAGGTCGCCTAGCAACGCCGTCGCCTCTCTCAGGAATTGCTCCTGAGCCTCATATTCGTACGGATTGTCATAGGCCTCTTGCGGATGCCTTCCCCATACGATGCTTGCCACACTTCCTCCCGTGTGCCCTAAACGAATAGCGTTTATCTGCCGCGCCGAAAGCGTCCGGCCTTGCCGCTGGCGCATCCGCGGCAGATAAACCTCGTTGGACTGAAGCGCCTCGACGGCGGTACTTATGGGGATTGTAAGCGTCCCGTGCCGCCGGTCAAGTCACGGGCAAGACCCAGACGGCTGGGCCCGAGGCAGACGGCCGGCGTACCGCCGCTCGCGAGCAGGTGACTGGAGCGAACCAGCCACTCCCACCGACGGCGAGCAGCGCGGAAATGGAGCCTTCGACGAGCCGGTGACGCGCCACCCCCTGGCAGTCGGCACCGCCATCGCCCACAGCAAGTCCCTTGCCACGCCTTGGTGCTTCTCATGGCGGGCCGTGAACCGAGACGCCCAGCGGCGTCGGCTGGCGCAGCGGCAGAATCGCCGCCGTCGGCACGAACCGACCCGCGCCGCAGTGCGGACAGCGCGCCCACGCGGCGCGTCCGACGCGCTGCAGGAACTCCTCCACCGTCGCCGTGACCAGCGGATCGGGTGCCGGCACCGACAAGGCCTGCCGCGCCAGCGCCAGCTTCGTCGCCTTCGCCGCCGGCGCCAGCAGGCCGTAGTGCCGAATCCGCTTGAGACCGCCCGGCAACACGTGCAGCAGGAAGCGCTCGATGAACTCCGCGGGCGGCAACCGGAGCACGCGTTTCCCCGGCGTTGCGCGCACCCGGAAGCGCACTGCGGTCTCGTCCATGCCGACGAGACGCTCGTTCGAGATCGCCACGCGATGCGTGTAGCGAGCGAGGTACTCGAGCACCTGCTCCGGCCCACCGAGCGGCTGTTTCGCGTAGACCACCCAGTCGTGCCGCAGCAACTGCTGGCGCAGGGCGCGCCAGACCTTCTCGTCGGCGAGCGCTTCGGCCAACGGCTGGCCGGCGCCTCGGGCCTCGCCCAGCGCCGCGATGAACTGGCCGCGGAAGACCCGCGACAGCGCCTTGACCGGAAACAGGAAGCCGCGCTTCGGCGACTTCCATTCCCCGGCGGGGGTCAGCGCCCCGCCGGCGACCAGGGCGTGCACATGCACGTGCCGCCCGAGGTCCTGCTTCCAGGTATGCAGCACCAGCGAGAACGCCAGCTTGCCGCCCAGCCAGCGCGGATTGGCGCCGAACTCGCCGAGGGTGGCCGATGCCGCGCCGAAGAGGATCTCGTAGATCACCCGCGAGCGCTGACCGATCAGCGCGTGCAGCGCATGCGGCAGGGTGAACACCAGATGGAAGTACGGCACCGGCAACAGCTCCTGGCGCCGTTTCGCCAGCCACTCCTCCCTGGCGCGGGTCTGGTACTGCGGGCAGTGGCGGTTGCGGCACGAGTGATGGACGTGTCGCGTCGCCCCGCAGCAGTCGCAGGTCTCGACGTGGCCGCCGAGAACGGCCGTGCGACACGCGACGATCGCCCGCCAGACCTTCGCCCTGGCCGACGACAGGACGTGGCTGGCGAGATAGGCCGGCCCGTACCGGCGGAAGACCTCGGCCAGCGTCACCGGCGCCGACTCAAGTGGGCGGGTCGAGCAGTTCCAGGGGCGAGGTGTTGCCGGTCAGCTTCGCGCGCGCCAGATGCAGATAGCGCGCGGTCGTCGACAGATGATCATGGCCGAGGAGGCGGCCGATGCTGTAGAGATCGACGCCGCCTTCGAGCAGGTGCGTGGCGAAGGCGTGGCGCAGACCGTGGATGCCGCCTTCAGGGGCGATGCCGGCGGCGTTGCGCGCCGCGTAGTAGATCCGCTACGCGGTCTGGATCTCCATCGGGCCGCTGCCGGTGCGGTTGCTGAACAGCCACCGCTGCGGCCGGGTGTCGCGCCAGTAGATCCGCAGGGCTGCGAGCAGACGCGGCGACGGCAGCGTGTAGCGATCCTTGCCGCCCTTGCCGTGGCGGACCTTGAGGCACATGCGATCGGCGGCGCTCTCGATGTCCCCGACCTGCAGGCGGCACACTTCGGACACCCGCAGGCCGGCGGCGTAGGGGGTCATCAGCAGCGTTCGCCCGCGCAGGGTCCGCGCGGCGTCGATCAGGCGCGCGACCTCCTCGCGCGAGAGGATCTGCGGCAGCCGTTTGGGCACCTTCGCCATCGGGATGTCGAACCCAGCTTCCGGACGACCGAGCACCCGCCGATAAAGGAAGCGCAGCGCACACGAGACTTGGTTGACACTGGCGTAGGCAAGCTTGCGGTCGCGAATCAGGTGCAGCAGGTAGGCCTGCACCTCCTCGACCTGCAACTCGGCCGGCGATCGGTGGTAGAACATCGCCAGATCGGCCACCGCGCCGATATGGGCTTCCTGCGTCCGTGGCGCCATTCCCCGCAGGCACATCGCGTTGCTCATCCGTTCACGCAGCTCACTCATGACCATCTCCTCGATTGCTGCGGGGACGTCCCCCGCAGCGAGGAGGATCGAGGATTAACGAGTGAGTTGGGAAAGGGGCGTCGAGCCCTCGACCGCGAGAACGAAAGCTGGAAGCGAAAGAGGGAGGAGACCGACGCGCCGGGGGCCTACTCCAGCGCGCAGCGCTTTAGTTCAACGTTTGAGCTCAGGCCGCGGCCCGTCAGGGCCGTCGCGCCTGCAGCGAATTGTTATGCGGCAGCGCACACGAATACTGAGTTTCGCCTCAACCACAACCTCTATTTATCAAGATAAGTTGGATCCCCGCCAAGCCGTTCAATCTCAGCTACCCCAGGAGTGCCCAGCCAGGTCAAGAATTCGGCCGGTGTCAGCGTGCCGCTGTGCACCCGCAAGAGACCCTCCGTGAACACACCATGCTCGACCAGCGTTATTCCGTCCGAAGCTGCAGCTTTCTTCTTGGATGTCTCGTCGAACGCCGGCTTCCCCAAAGTAACTCGTCGCATATCAGCATCAAAATCAGCTGCCTTTTGTATAACAGCCCATGCTTCTTCCTTTTTGATAAGCGCAGGAGACTTTGTGCACGTCTTACACTCCAGCAGGATTCTTTGTGTTCCCAACTCGATAAGTAGGTCGGGTACGTTTTGTCGCGTACCGTCATCAAGCACAGTTACAGCCCATGCAGCCTCAACTTGCATAAGTGCGGCAATTGCTGCTTCATAGGCCGTACCAAGGCTATCGTTGCATTCCTTCACTTTCCGCTCGATACCCAACTCCTGCCCAGTTCTGTGGTGCGCCGCAGCAAGCCTGCTTGGCCCCAAACCAACAGTACTGCATACAGCATCAATAAGGGCTTGTGCTCGCGGTTCGCTCCTCAGCAATTGCGTGAGCTTATCTTTTGCGGTTCCCAATACATCGTGAAGTGTCGCAATCCCCTGCGCGATAAGGCCCATAACACGTTGCCGGCCAAAGCCAGGTACTCCGTGCCGCTCTGCGACCCGCAAGACGTCCAGAGCTTCCGTAGGGGCCCCCCACCTAACCCTGCGAGCCAACATTGCAATTTGATTGCTGACTGCTTGGGGGCAGCCAAGCTCAGGAGTAGTTGAAAGCTTATGCATGCCATCAAGGACCCAAGCCACATCCAAAGCGAGCCGGTGAATCATCCCGCCCGGCACGTGGGTGATGTGCGCTATCTTGCGATCCGCTAATCCCTCGGCGTAGAGCGCGACTGCGTGAGCACAGTGCGCCAGTTTCAGATTATTACGATCCAACTCTACGGGTAAGCGCTTCGTTCCCCAAAATGTTACGGACTCGTAAGTCATGGGTGCCGGATAGGGAAAAAACCGCGATGGCCGTTCCGCTGTGAATTCGTCACTTGCACATGCCGCATATATCAATCCGGGAATCCACTCGTCGAAATTCGTTGCGAGGCTTGGCCCGACTAGTCGCAGCATTGCAGCAAGTTTGACTGCCGTGGCTGGGAGCAGACCGGACATTGCGGCAGCATTCCCCAAAGGGGTTATGAACAAGGTGCCGGCCTGATCACGGACTAGCCCGTTGGAATGTAGCCACTCGACCACAGCACGGCTTTCAGTAGCAAGTGCTGTCAGTTTTTGCGGATTCCGGTTCAGGGTTTGATACCAGTAAAGCGTGTTCTCGAAGAACGCCATAACCTCAGTAAAACTGCTAGCCAGCCCAGACGCAATCAGCATCAGAATGGATTTTCGCAGGCTGAGATTCACCAACTGCGATTCAAGTCGATCGTTGTCGGGGCGCACCAGCATATTTGCATGTGCGAGTTCGACACTGTTTTGAGGAAGCAATACAGCGAATCCGTCAGGGTGCATGCCAAGTCTGCCTGCCCGCCCAGACATATTGCGGTAGTCAGACCTAACAATGTGGGTTCCCGCTCGATCTCCCCACCGATAGGTAAGCTTCGAGAATACAATTGTCCGAAATGGGAAATTGACCCCGGCCGCGAGCGTCGATGTGGCGAAACAAACCTCAAACTTACCATCCGTAAAGCCACTCTCGATAACTTGGCGCTCCTGCGGAGAAAGATCCGCCGTGTGGAACGCAACACGACGCTCCGCATTCTCACGAAGTTGATCTGATGACTCTGTTGGTTCCGAGAAGAAATCCAGTTGTTGGGCCATGGCCATGCCGATTCCTACGCGAGGCCGACTCTGGCCGAATTCAGTAGCAAAAGTCGACGCTTCGCGACGGCTTTCGGTAAATACCAGAACAGGGCCACGACCAAGCCTAAGTACATGATTGACCACTGCCCCAACGTCATTCGTTGCGACCGTCTCACCGCGTAGTTCTTGGCCATCTTCATCACCAAACCTAGTCTGGTGCACGCGGCCGCCGTACCAGATTTCCTGATATAGAGGCACATCTCGACGTGTGCTCCGAACAAGATCACACCCCATCCATCCCGCAATGTCTTCGGGATTGTCGACCGTCGCAGTAAGCGCTACGAATTGCTTAACTCCACGCTGCCGCAAGGCTGAACAAAGCGATTCAATATCTGGGCCACGCCCAGACTCTGCAAGAATCTGCAACTCATCCGCAACAACCAGCGCATTGTTAGGCTTCAACTGCCCGCTCAAGAACAAGCCCAGAGCCTTTTCATAGGTAGCAACCATTAACAGCGAATCAATGTCTCCCTCTGTACGATCTCCTGTATTTAGACCAACTGAAGCTATTGGTTCTGCGGAACCCTCACCGAAGCGCGCAACAAAATCGAGGTATTTCTGATCTGCGAGCGCTTTGTGGGAAACTAGGTAAATTGCCCTGACACCAGATCTCAGTGCACACAAAACGGCAACTTCACCCACCAACGTCTTACCTGACGATGTGGGCGCACTGACAACTAAGCTGCGCCCAGCAGCAACGCCAGCGGAAAATGACCGCTGCTGAATTTCAGTCAAGGATTCTATCCCCCAACTCTTCAGCCGGTGGCGCAACCACCCATCTACGCCGAATTCATCCAGGTCGGATATTTTCACTGTTTTCTCTCTAAGAGACCCGCAGCAGAATGCCGCGCTTTATCTGCATGGATTTTATGGGCGCACACGATTTCTATGCCACATAACGTTCGAGCTAAGCTGCCCGCGGAGGCAGGTACTGTAAGCCCGGCCTGAGACGATAGTACAAGTGGCTCAGGCCGGGCTTACAGTGCCTGCCGTAGCGGGTCAGCTTGAGCGAGGGGTTAGGCGTCTCTCGACCTGTTGGCCTCAAGTTCTTCATCGTTCTCCTCGATCCAGCGCTCGAGTGCCTCAAAAGCTGCGACCCATTCTTGGTTGTACTCGGCTTCGAAAACTACCAGGCATGCTTGAAGTGCACTCTCATGAAGTGCGCCGTATAACTCGGTCCAGCGACTCTTGAACTGGGTAACGTACTCCTTTGGGTCAGATGTTGAATAGCCGTGGATCATTCCTTGAAAGTTTGGGTGAGCAGTCTCGCATAGGTCAGCGTACCAAGACTCTAGGCCAGGGTATCGCTTGTCTGCCACTTTCAAGGCTGCAAGGATGTTGATGGATTCAAAAGGTGTTGACTTATCTCGCGAGCCCTGCAGTAGGTTTGAGGTCTTCTTGGAGAACTCGTTGAAAGACAGTGCGCCACTCACAACGGAGCGCATGGACTGAGCGGAGAAGATAAGCAAAGCAAGTGTCTCGAACGCAGACCGGAGCAAGATTCTCGCCCCGAGTGTGCTTCCGGCGCGGGAGAGGTCCAGTGATTGCTGGGCCAATTCGCACAGTCGCCAAGACGCCGCTTCGCGCAGGAGCAAAAGCCGCCATGGGGCCTTCCACTTATGGACGACAGCGTTACGAGTGAAGAGTCCGCCGACGTCAATCTCGTGGCAGTGCGATTGTCTTAGGTCGGAGAGGTGAGCCTGTACATCGCGCATGAGACGCCTAACGTGGAAGTGAGGGGCAGCCGGAGCGAAGCGGAGGGAACCACAAGCGCAGCTTGTGGCTGTCCCGCTCGACTGCAGGGTTATGCGGCACTGGCCGAAAGTTGCCGCGACAGGAATTCCACGATCTTCTGAAGCTCATGGTCGTTCTTGGTAACTAGAAAATTGACAACCATTTCAACCAAGTCTGATCTGCTCTTATTTCGATTTCTTAGTTCGCTGTCAATCCTGGAGTACAGTTTTTTCCCGCCTTTGTCATGAGTTGAATCAACCTCCGACCGATAGTTGTCAATAATTTCCGTTAGGCTGACTTGATGAAATACAAAATCGTTCAAAAGCCTAAAAAGAGAGTGATCTACATTATCGTGAAGCGTGCTCTTTAGGAACTTTTCAAGACTCTCAATCGGCAAATAACTAATCGGTATGTTGTTGCTAATTCCATGTTTTGCTATGTATTTCTGGGCCTCTGCCTTGATGTCTCCATCAAGTATTACCGATATTTTTGAGTTCTTGCCAACCAAATTGCTGCTAACGACCTCTTTTGCCAAATCAATTACGTTTGTGTAGCCGCCGCATGGCAATACGTGCACCAGTTTGCTAGACAAGAGGTTGTTGTCTCTCAAAAGTCTAGAGGTTACCTCTTTGGCGAGATCATCCTCCACTAAGAATATGTAGTCATAGCCAGAGTGGTCATAGAGTATTCTTGTAGCGTATGCTGGATAGCACGGATTTAAAATTTCTATAGATCCATCGCTGTGTCTTTCTAGGAAAAAAATGTTTTCAGGTTTAATTCCGCCAATCAATTCAATCGAATGGGTTGAAAAGTAAATCGCGTAGTTGTAGGTGATTGACATTTCCTTAAGGAAATTAACTAGTCTTTTTAGGGATGACGGGTGTAAAGCCAGTTCCACTTCGTCCAAAAACAAAATACATGGTTTGTCAAGGCTGGCTCTGTCGTTGTTTCTTAGGTTTATGGAGTGCAATATGCTGACAAGAAGATTTTCGCCCGTTGACATGTGAAACTGACTGACTCGGCGACCGCCTTTTTCGTAATAGAAGATATCCCCGCTAAATTGAATGTCATCGCTGGTGTCTGAGTTGCTAATCCGAAAGAGTTTCTCGTAGAAGTTTTTGTTGTTATGAAGTATTTTTCCGAGATTCTCTCTGATGAACTCATCGGCAGGTTTGAGTTGTTGACTGTCAAGTCTGTCAAGTTTCTTTAATATGTGGTAGCTGGTGTTTCTGAATCGGGTTCCAAAGATTATGCTTCCTTCGTAGAAGCCCTTTATGCTCATCCCACCTGTTGAGTTTTTGACCCATCGGCCCTTGTCATTTTTATTCCAAGTTCGTGTCGCCCCGTTTAATTCGAAATTAATCGAAGCGTCCGAATCAGTTGCGCCAAGGTAATCCTTCATGCTTATGTTGAAGAAAACTGTGGATGCACAGGTAACTACGGTACTCTTGCCGGAGCCGTTTTGCCCCGTTATGGCATACAGCCCTTTATCCACAGGGAATTCGATTTCGAGATCCGATATCGACTTGATCTTATGAATCTTCATTCTTAGTTTCATGGACGATTCCTTGTGACGCATAACGTGCTAGGTTAGGGGCCGCCGGAGCGAAGCGGAGGGGACCGGCAAGCGCAGCTTGCCGGCGGTCCCTCTCGACCGGCGGGTTAGCCGTTGCGTGTGTTGTCATTCGATTTAGTGGACGAGAGAACAGCCTTCTGAGCTTTTTCAGGAAGGCGTTTCGCGGCAATTGGTCGTTCCCACGGAAGATCGTCGTTGCGCCAAACGCAGTCAGTCCTGATAACTGTCGAATCGAGCGGCACTTCTTCCCCGGAAAACGTGATTGCAACGGTCGCCCTGGATTTCGGCAGTTCATGGATTTCGAGTCGGCGTCGAAGCGGAAGTTGCTGTCTAATGTAGTGAGCGGAAAGGGCGACATACTTGCCGCCGTCGGTCTCGGCGAGGTAGTCCGGGTTGTCGTCGTTGCCTTGGTCGATGAGTGACCATGCGCGGCAGATATGAAACTCGCGAATCTGGCAAATGCCCGCCCTCATGTCTTCGTGCGCCCGTGCGAACGGGTCAGAGGGGCGGTTGTGTCCACGGGCTACTCGCTGAATCAGGAGAAAAATGGGCCCAAACAACAAGACCGGGACACCTCGCCATAACGCATCCTGAACCGTTCGATTCTCGGCCAGAATCGACACGGAAGCGAAAAGGAGAAATAGCGGTACGGAAATGAAGGTTGCAATGCGGATGAAGTCCCAAAGCGGGTATCTGACCTTGTGCGAACCGAAGGCTCTCAGCAGGGCCTGAAATTCCTCTCCGTCTAGCGGTCGAGTACGCATGGGATAGAACGGCTAACGTTTGACTTAAGCGGCCTGCCGTAGGCAGGTCCGCTTGAAGGATGGGTTGGGCATGGCCGGCTCCAACTTGAAGTGCGACGCCAATTGCTTCAACTTCGCGCACCTAATCTCATTCGGCGGCTTCGGCGAATGGGCAAGTGTGAAGAATCGTCATCACGTCGCATTGATTGGGGGCGACGCTCGCAAGCGTCTCGCAGAATTTTCTAAGTGATTCAGGACTGAGCTGTGACGCGCGATTAAATCGAGCTGGAACGTCTAATGTAATGGGATCTCTGACATACCGCATGTATCTTTCGTTTGCCTGCCGAAGTATGTTATGTGTGATCGCGAGACCATCTTGGAAGTGCTCGGCAGCCCATTCTCCAATCTCTTTTCGAAGAATACGTTTCCTGAGCGCCACAGCCTTGACATGCGCACTGGAATCTTCTTCATCCGCCACGTCTCCGTCAGTATTAGTTAGTGAAAGGGCATATTTCGTTGCCACAGTGACGGTAGTTAAGTTCTCCAATGCTAGATGAACGGCTTCAATGAGAATCTCTGGCGCGAGTTCGTCATAAAATATATCTAAGCATGCCTGCGCCGCCGACCAATCCGACCAAAGTTCTTCGAGAAAGGCTTCATTCTGCTTAAGCTCAATTGCCATCCTCATGCGTTCAGCATCAATTTTGTCAAAGTCTGCATGCAATTCTGCTCGTAGCACTCTGTCGCGCTCCCGATCCTCATCTGTCAGAATATTTTCACTGTGCGGAATATTCTTTCCGTGATACTGAAATGATAGATCGTCCAAGTGACTTTCTATTATTTTCTCGCGATTGGTTATGGGTTTTGCATCCTCGGCAATTCGATCTCTCAGGCAATCCAGATCGCCCTCGTTCACTTGGCGCATCGACCACAGATAGTGTGCAAACTCATGAGCAATAATAAATGCTTCTTGAACGATTACAGATTGCGCTCGCCTTTCTTTGGTTTCAATTGTCTCCAGTGTTTTATATTTGTGCGACTGGTTGTATTTGATTGAATGCAGGTATGCGGAGAATATTGCCATATCTGCGTTGCCTGCGGTGACATAGGCTTCCGCATAAATTCGGAAAGCAAACGCTCGAGCGTCGCATGGATCTTCGGCAGAATAAAATATTCTCGACAATTCACTAATGGTTTGCCCAAGGTACTGATCATATACAAGATACACATCGCCGCCGACCGTTGCGACCTCGGCCTGCTTGTTTAGGCTGTGTACCACGTGAAATTTTGGGGCGTGATCTTTAAGGCGCAGGCTACTTGCTTTGATGGTTTTTTCGTAGAGCGTTCGGTACGCCGTTTTTAAACGTGGGTCCACGTCATGGTAAAGGATCCTCGTCGCTTCGAGGTAAGCTGAAATCATGATTGCTGTTTCCGCTCTGTTGAAAGTTGGCTGACAATCTTTTCAGCTTCTTCAGCACTGTAGCCCTGAAGCTTTACGCCTTTATACGTGATGCTTCGACTGGCGCGTGCGCGAATGATCTCGATTGCGACTTTCCTGATCTCAGGTATTGCAAGTGCTGCCGCTGAGATCAATATAGTTATCCCGGTAGCAGATCCATCGATTGCGCGATTTGAAGCCTTAGTTACAAGTCCAGGGAACTGATCGGCAAGCTCAAGAAGTTCCGTCGCAGTGCCCTCTCGGGGTTCGATGATGATCATTTTTACTCCTTCTGGATCGAGACAAGGTACCTCTTTGATGCCCAACGTAGAGCTCAGGGGCGCGGAGCCGGCGTTGCCGGCGGAGCGTCCCTCTGGAGCGCCGGGTTAGGGGCGGTCTCTTTATTGGCAAGCAGGCCGCCAGCAAAACCAAGTACGGCAAATGCAATTTGCCCAAATAGGGGTGAATCAATTTTGCCTGCTGCGAAAAACAGAGCAGCTGAAATAAACACCATGGCGAGAAGCAAAGTGCTCGTGGTGAATTTTCCAAACCCAGGCTTCTTGGTTACCAAGATGCCGACCAGAACAACTACACCAAGTAAGAATATGGCGATGAGCAACAGCGAGTCATTGGTCATAGGTCACCTGTATTTAATTGTTCTTCTCTTTGCCGAAAAGCCAAACGCTTATAGCCATTAGTGCGACAAGAATAAGAAGGAATGCCAGCCACATATACAGCCAAATGGAATACTTATTTACCATTTCGCCAGTAACATTCCAGACACTGATAAAAACCACGATTTCGGCGACGATTGGAAAAGAAAAAGCGGCACCTGCAGCCACAAAGCCCCACAATCCAGGACCTGCAAGGCCATATGCAACGATGGCTGTAAAAAAGTGGAAGATTCCAGCGCTGATCATCATCAGCGACATGCCGAACATGGATGGTAAGTACAACAGTGCGGCTGCTATTTTTCGGATAGACATTTTTGAACCCCTAACGTTTAGTGAACACCAAATCCGGTGCAGATCCCGCCGACCCGAGGGGCGTTCGCTGGTGCAGCCTGCGCCGCAAGCCGGTGCATAACCGCGAGTCTCCAGCGCAACGGTCTGATGAACAACGACTTTCTTCCATCAACACCCCGAGACGGTGCGCGGTAGACACCACGGTCAGCGGAATATGCACCAGACTCGACCGGGGACGACCCCTCGCAGTCGCGGTGGAGCCAGCACCCGTCGACGGAAAACCTCTTTGCTGACGCCAGCTTGGTCACCGGGGCGCGGGTTGTCCAGAGACTCGAGCCGTTGGCGCGGAGCACTTGCCCCAGCGGTCTACGCGCCATAGAGAATGGCGCGCCCGGTCGTCGGGTGCTTCCATTCCCGTAACGACCCGGACCGTAGCCCACCGCAGCGCCTCAGCGCGTGATCGGCCGGTAGCGGATCCGTTTCGGGCGGGCGGCCTCGTCGCCGAGGCGGCGTCGCTTGTCTTCCTCGTATTCGTGATAGTTGCCGTTGAAGAAGGTCCATTGCGAATCGCCCTCGCAGGCGAGGATGTGCGAGCAGATGCGGTCGAGGAACCAGCGGTCGTGCGAGATGACGAGGACGCAGCCGGCGAACTCGAGCAGCGCATCCTCGAGCGCGCGCAGCGTCTCGACGTCGAGGTCGTTCGACGGCTCGTCGAGCAGCAGGACGTTGCCGCCGGCGATCAGCGTCTTCGCCATGTGCAGGCGGCCGCGTTCGCCGCCCGAAAGCTGGCCGACGTGTTTCTGCTGGTCGGCGCCCTTGAAGTTGAAGCGGCCGATGTAGGCGCGCGCCGAGGTTTCGTACTTGCCGACCGTGAGGGTGTCGGCGCCGCCCGAGACCTCCTCGAAGACCGTCCTGTTGCCGTCGAGGCAGTCGCGGCTCTGGTCCACGTAGGCGAGGCGGACGGTCTCGCCGATCTCGATCTCGCCCGAATCGGGCTGCTCGCTGCCGGTGAGCATGCGGAACAGCGTCGACTTGCCGGCGCCGTTCGGGCCGATGATGCCGACGATCGCTCCCGGCGGCACGCTGAAGCTGATCCGGTCGAGCAGCAGGCGGTCGCCGAACGACTTGCTGACGTTGCGGAACTCGATCACCTTGCTGCCGAGGCGCTCGCCGACCGGGATGAAGATCTCCTGTGTCTCGTTGCGCTTCTGGTATTCGACGCTCGACAGCTCCTCGAAGCGCGCCAGCCGCGCCTTGCTCTTCGCCTGCCGTGCCTTCGGGTTCTGTCGCACCCATTCGAGTTCCTGCTTCATCGCCTTGATGCGTCCGGCCTCCTGGCGCGATTCGGTCTCCAGGCGTGCCTCCTTCTGCTCGAGCCAACTCGAGTAGTTGCCCTTCCACGGGATTCCCTGGCCACGGTCGAGTTCGAGGATCCACTCGGCGGCGTTGTCGAGGAAGTAGCGGTCATGCGTCACGGCGACGACCGTGCCGGGAAAGCGGACGAGGAACTGCTCGAGCCACTCGACCGATTCCGCATCGAGGTGGTTGGTCGGCTCGTCGAGCAGCAGCATGTCGGGCTTCGAGAGCAGCAGCTTGCAGAGCGCGACGCGGCGCTTTTCGCCACCCGAGAGATTGCCGATCAGTGCCTCCCACGGCGGCAGGCGCAGCGCGTCGGCGGCGAGTTCGAGCTGGTTGTCGAGGTCGGCGCCGCTGCTGGCGATGATCGCCTCGAGCCGCGCCTGCTCTTCGGCGAGCCTGTCGAAGTCGGCGTCGGGTTCGGCGTAGGCGGCGTAGACGGCGTCGAGCATCGCCTGCGCGGCGAAGGCCTCGCCGAGACCCGATTCGACCTCCTGACGGACGGTCTTGCCCGGGTCGAGCTGCGGTTCCTGCGGCAGGTAGCCGATCTTCAGCCCGGGCATCGGCGTCGCCTCGCCGATGATGTCGCGGTCGACGCCGGCCATGATGCGCAGCACCGTCGACTTGCCCGAACCGTTGAGGCCGAGCAGGCCGATCTTGGCACCGGGGAAGAAGGAGAGCGAGATGTCCTTGATGATCTGGCGCTTGGGCGGGACGATCTTGCCCACCCGGTTCATCGTGAATACATATTGAGCCATGGCTGTCGATCGGAAGTCGGGAACGGGTTGCGGGAGACCGGCGGCAGTGCCGGCGGCGAAGGCGCGAGTTTACCCGAGTCTGCCGCTGCGCGTTGCAGGCGATGGATTGCCCTGCCGCGCTGCTGCCCGGCAGGGCGATTGACAGCGCTCGCAGCCGCCGGGCATACTCAAGCTGTCGCGCCGATCCGGGCATCGACGGCCGGCGATCTCGCCGCCGCTTGCCAGCCGCAGTGTCCTGCAGGCCGGCGAGGCGGCAGCGCTGAAGGCAAGTCCCGCATGACATCCATTTTCCATCCGCCGGCAGTCGCAATCGCGGGCCGAGTCCGCGCCGCCGGTCGCCGGCACCTGCGCTGGCGGGCTGCGCTCTGTGGCGTGTTGTTGGTGCTGCTGCATGGCTTGTTGCCGGCAGGCGCCGCCGCCAGCATCTGGGGCTACGTCGACGAGCAGGGGATCGCGCACTTCGCGACCGAACAGCTCGATTCGCGTTACAAGCTCTTCCTGCAGGGCGACGCCGCGCGCACGTCGCTGTCGGCACTGAGCGGGCCAGGCAAGCCGGAGCTGCTGCGCTACCTGTCGCAGCATCCCAACCTGAAGAAGTTCGAACCGCTGATCAAGCGCGCGAGCGACGAGTTCGCCGTCGATGCCGCGCTGCTGAAGGCGGTGATGGCTGCCGAATCCGCCTTCAACCCAGATGCCGTATCACCCAAGGGCGCCATCGGACTGATGCAGGTAATGCCGGCGACCGCCGGGCAGTACGGCCTGCAGGCGGATCGGCAGCAGAGCCTGGAGGAAAAGCTGGCCGATCCGAAGACCAACATCCGCATCGGCGCGCGTTACCTGCGCGACCTCGGCAAGCTGTTCCCGAACGATCCGCAACTGGTTCTGGCCGCCTACAACGCCGGTCAGGGAGCCGTGCAGCAGCACCGCAACCAGGTGCCGCCATACCCGGAAACGATGAGCTACGTCCAGCTCGTGACGCAGTTCCATCAGCTCTACCAGGGCAGCACGCTGACTCGGAAGGCGGCACCGCCATCGATCTTCACCCGTTCGGCGGCCGGCGGCCAGCGCATCTACATGAAGCTGCCCGGGCGGCGCGACGTCCCCGAAACGGCTCCGGCGCGCTGATGCCGGCCTGCCGTCGCCGCGGCGCCGTCAGCGATCCAGCCGGCCTGCGTCCGACGATGCGTCGCCTGCGCGTTCAGGCCGCCGCCGGCATCTGCCGGCGCATGAACCAGTGCCATCGCAAGCGAGCGAACGCCGGTCAACGCCGGGCGTTGCGGGCGTCGAGGTCGTCGTCTGCCGGAACGGCGTGCTGCGGCGGTACAATGTCCATATTGCAACCAGAGGAACGATCATGACCGCCGAGCATCGACTTCATCCCGCCGTCGCCCCGGGCAATTCTTCGTGCCGGCGCGCGGACCGCCGCGTGCGCGGCACCGTTCACTGCCTGGCGGCAACGCTGCTGCTCGCCGGCTGCGCCGGTCCGGCGACCAACGTCACGGTCAGCGACCCGGCACGCATCACGCGCAGCGGCTTCCTCACCGACTACAAGGCGCTGGCGCCGTCGCCGGGGGCTGACGGCACCCTCTGCTGGCGGCAGCCCGGGCTCGATCTCAAGGCCTACGACAAGGTGCTGATCAACCGTATCGTCGTCACCCTCAAGGCCGACCAGCAACAGGGGATCGATCCGACCGAACTGAAGGCGCTCGTCGATTACTTCCACGCCTCGCTGGTGAAGGCGCTGAAGCCGCAGATGCAGGTCGTCGAGCAGCCGGGTCCGGGGGTCATCGTGCTGCGCATCGCAGTGACCAACCTGGTACCGACGCAGGTCAGCCGCAGCCTGATGGGAACGGCGATCCCCTACGCGTTCACCGCCGAACTGGCCTCCGGTCCGGCCAGCGGCAGGCCCGCCGGGTCGACGCCGTACCTCGGCGAGACCGGCATGGAGATCCAGTTCACCGACGGCGCGACGAACCGGATTCTCGCCGAATGCGCCGACGCGCAGATCGGCCGCAAGTATGCGGCGGCGGTCGAGGAGGGCGCCGAGGGTGCGACCGACACCTGGGTCAAGGGTTACATGAACTCGTTCCAGGCCTGGGCCTACGCGCAGAACGCCTTCGACAAGTGGGCGAAGCTGATCGCCGATCGCTTCGCCGTGCTGCGTGGCGTCAGGCCGGCGAAATAGCCGCGCCGCAGGAATCGGGAAGGAGCAGGCGATGCAGGGAAAGGCGGTGGTGGCGGGTGTCGGCGCGATACCCTTCGGCAAGCCGGGGGCGACCGAGAGCTATGATCTGATGGCCGCGGCGGCGACGCGGCGGGCGCTCGCCGATGCCGGCCTGGATTATGAAGACGTGCAGCAGGCGATCGTCGGCTACGTCTATGGCGATTCGACCTCCGGCCAGCGCGCGCTCTACGGTGTCGGCATGAGCGGCATCCCGATCGTCAACGTGAACAACAACTGTTCGACCGGATCGACCGCGCTCTTCCTGGCACGGCAACTGGTCGAGTCCGGCGCGGTCGACTGCGTGCTGGCGCTCGGCTTCGAGCAGATGCGGCCCGGCGCGCTGACCGAGCACTGGAGCGACCGGCCGTCGCCCTTCGCGCGTTTCGACGAGCTCTGCGCCGCGATCGCCCCCTACCCGGTGCCGCTGGCGCTGCGCTACTTCGGTGGTGCCGGCGTCGAATACATGCAGCGCCACGGCGCGACGGCGAGGCTTTTCGCGCGCGTGCGCGCCAAGGCCAGCCGGCACGCCGCGCACAACCCCGGCGCGCTGCTGCGCAAGGTGGTGACCGAGGAAGAGGTCCTGGCGGCGCCGCTGATCTGTGCCGAGGCCGGCATGACGCGGCTGATGGCCTGCCCGCCGACCTGCGGCGCGGCGGCGGCGATCATCGTCTCGCCCGCATTTGCCGCGCGCCGCAATCTCGACCGGCGCGTGCTGATCGCCGCACAGGCGATGACCACCGACCGTCCGGGAACCTTCGACAAGCGCAGCATGCTGGCGCTGGTCGGCGCCGACATGAGCCGCGAGGCGGCCGACCTCGTCTACGAGCAGGCGGGGATCGGTCCCGGCGACATCGACGTCGTCGAGTTGCACGACTGCTTCGCCCAGAACGAGGTCATCAGCTACGAGGCGCTGCGCCTGTGCCCCGAGGGCGGCGCCGAGCAGTTCGTCGCCGACGGCGACAACACCTACGGCGGCAGGGTGGTGACCAACCCCTCGGGCGGCCTGCTGTGCAAGGGGCATCCGCTCGGCGCCACCGGGCTCGCGCAGTGCGCCGAACTGGTCGAGCAGTTGCGCGGCGAAGCCGGCGAACGGCAGGTGGCGGGCGCGCGCATCGCGCTGCAGCACAACCTCGGGCTCGGCGGCGCCTGCGTCGTGACGCTCTACCAGCGCGCCGCCTGAGCCGTCGCCGGGCAACGACGCGGCAGCCCGGTGGCGGGCCGCGGCGAACGCCGGCGGTGGCCGTCGCCGGATGCGATTTCAATCGACAGGGAGCAATTCATGGCAAAACTCGCAGGCAAGGTGGCGATCGTCAGCGGCTCCGGCCGCGGCATCGGTCGCGCGGTGGCGCTCAAGCTGGCGGCGGAGGGCGCGCATGTGGTGGTCAATGATGTCGACACCGCACCGGCGGCAGAGACCGTCAGCGACATCGTCGCGGCCGGCGGCCAGGCGGTCGCCTGCGTCGGCAGCGTCACCACCGCCGATTTCGCCGAGCGCTTCGTGCAGACGGCGCTCAGCCAGTTCGGCGGCCTCGACATCATCATCAACAACGCCGGTTACACCTGGGACAACGTCGTCCAGAAGATGAGCGACGAGCAATGGCAGGCGATGCTCGACGTCCATCTGACGGCGCCCTTCCGCATCCTGCGCGCGGCGGCCGACTTCTTCCGCGCCACCGCGAAGAGCGAGAGCGACAGCGGCCAGGAAATCTTCCGCAAGGTGGTCAATGTGTCGTCGATCGCCGGTGTTGGCGGCAACGCCGGGCAGGCCAACTACGCCGCCGCCAAGGCCGGCATCGTCGGCCTGACGCGCACGCTGGCGAAGGAGTGGGGGCGCTACCGCGTGAACGTGAATTGCGTCGCCTTCGGCCTGATCAACACGCGGCTGACGAGTGCCGCCGCCGGCGACGCGGTGCTCGACATCGAGGGCCGGCAGATCAAGGCCGGCGTCAACCCCGACCTGCTGAAACAGATGGCGGCGATGATTCCGCTCGGCCGGGGCGGCACGCCGGAGGAGGCGGCGGGCGCCATCGTCATGCTCTGCTATCCGGAAGCCAACTACGTCTCGGGCGAACTGCTCGTCTGCGGCGGTGGCTTCCGCATCTAGGCGGGGGCGACCCGATGACGATCGCCCGCACGCTCTTCGACGACGGTCACCGGCAGTACGCGGCGGCGCTCGACCGCTTCATCGCGGTCGAAGTGGCGCCGCATTACGAGCGCTATGAGGAGCAGGGCTGCGTCGACCGCGAACTCTGGCTGCGCGCCGCCGCCGCCGGCTTCCTCTGCTCGTCGCTGCCCGAGGAGTACGGCGGCGCCGGCGCCGACAAGCTGTACAGCGTCGTCCTCTTCGAGCAACTGGCGCGCAACGCGGTGCAGAACCTGCTCGGTTGGGGGCTGCATTCGGAGATCGTCGCCCCCTACCTGCTGCACTACGGCAGCGAGGCGATCCGCCAGCAGTACCTGCCGCCAATGGCGAGCGGCGAGCTGGTCGGCGCCATCGCCATGACCGAGCCCGGCGCCGGTTCCGACCTGCAGGGGCTGCGCACGACGGCGCTGCGCGACGGCGCGCACTACGTCCTCAGCGGTGCCAAGACCTTCATCACCAACGGCTCGCTCTGCGACCTCGTCGTCGTCGTCGCCAAGACCGATCCGGCCGCTGCCGGCAAGGGGATCAGCCTGCTGCTGGTCGACATGCGCTGGCCCGGCTGCAGTCGCGGGCGGCGGCTGAAGAAGATCGGCATGCGCGCGCAGGACACCGGCGAACTCTTCTTCGACGACGTGCGGGTGCCGCTCGACCACCTGCTCGGCGACGAGAACGGCGGCTTCGCCCACCTGATGAACGAGCTGCCGTGGGAGCGGCTGCAGATCGCGATCACCGCCGTCGCGCAGGCGGAAGCGGCGATCGAATGGACCAGCCGCTACTGCCGCGAACGCCAGGCCTTCGGGCAGCCGATCATGCAGTTCCAGAACACCCGCTTCACACTCGCCGAGGCGCTGACCGAGGTGCAGGTGGCGCGCGTCTTCGTCGACCGCTGCATCGAACTCTTCGTCCGCGGCGAACTCGACGCGACGGCGGCGTCGATGGCCAAGTACTGGTGCACCGACCTGCAGTGCAAGGTGCTCGACGCCTGCCTGCAACTGCACGGCGGCAACGGCTGCATGCTCGACTACCCGATCGCCCGCGCCTGGACCGACGCCCGCGCCGCGCGCATCTACGGCGGCAGCAACGAAATCATGAAGGAGCTGATCGCCCGGCAGTTGCCGTGAGGCGGTGGGTGCGGGGCGGTCGGTGCGGGCGACCGGCGAGGGCGGCCAGCGTTCGGCGCGCCGCCGCTGTGGGCGCAGGGGATGGGTGGCGGGCGCGCTCGGTGACGAGCGTGCCTCCATGCAAAACCCCGACATGCTGGAGCCGAACCAGATGAATGGACAACCCGCTTGCGCGATATAGAAAAGTCTATAGAATCGTAGCGTGGATAAGAAATCTGGCAACTATCTAAATGAAGTCACCCTGTTGCCCGCCGGGTATCCGGTAACGCTCGCCCACCTCAGAGACCTGGGCGTATCCGAAGATCTGGCAGGCCACTACGCGCGCTCGGGTTGGTTGACGCGTGTCGCGCAAGGTCTTTACGCTCGACCTGGTCCGCTGGATCTGCATGCGAGCCTGAAGATCCTTGAAGCGCGCCTCCCCGGCTGCCACGTGGGAGGGCGAACTGCCCTGGCATGGCATGGAATCCAGCACTTTGTCCGCCCAGAATCGCCTCTGGAACTCTTCGGATGGGATTCCGCGCGCCTGCCTGATTGGTTTGCCAAACCGTTTGCGGCCGTCTATCGCCGCAAGCGGCTGTTCGATGAGATTCCCGAGTCGCTTGTGGCTGTTGGCGGATTTGGCGACGCGAAGATGGCACCTCTTGCTTCCGATCCAGAGCGCGGGCTGCTGGAAATGTTGAGCGAAGTCGGACCCCGCCAGAGCCTTGTCGAGGCGCGCGCCATCATGGAAGGCGCTTACGGAATGCGTGCCGAGGTCCTGCTGACCCTCCTTGAGCACTGTACGAGCGTCAAGACAGTGCGGCTCTGTCTGCTGCTGAGCAGAGAGTTGAGGCTACCGTTTGCAGACGCACTGTTCGCAGCAGACCTGCCGGCCAAAGGAAAAGGCGCCTGGGTGAGCAAGACCCCCGAAGGATGGCTGGTATTGAAATGAAGAAAGAGTATCTCGATGTCGTCCGTCTACTGGTTGAGATCAATCAGGTATTGCGCGGCACGATTCATCCTGTTGTCACGATGCGCATGGTGACGGCTGCGCGGGATCATCTGAAGGCCGATCTTCGTCTCCCGTTTCTGGCTCCCGAGGAGCTATACGGCGGCAAACTGGTGGCGGCCCTCGATCGAAATCATCCACGTGACTGGTTTGACGTCATGCTCCTGCTCAAGGAGGAAGGCATCACGCTGTCGGTCCGACGCGGTTTCGTCGCCTACCTTGCCGCACACAATCGACCACCTCATGAAGTGCTCTTTGGCCCCCCGAAGTCGCTGGCTGATTCTTTCGCAATCCTGGGAACAGTATGCTGAATTCGCTGAAGGCGCGTTCGACGCGCTGCGGGTGGGGGCCACAGTCGGGGCCGGGCGCCCAGGGGCGTGGACAGTCGGCAGACGGTCCCCTGGATCTCGCCAGGCCGGTTTCGATGTCCTTTGATGCGCCCACACACCCGGCACGGGAGGACCAGAGGTGAGCGACAACGACCAGCCGGCGATCGACGGGCTGCGGCAGGCGCTGGCCGCCGGGTTCATCGACGCGGCAACCTTCGAGGCCGCCGTCGGGGCGATCGCCGCCGGAGCGAGCGCGGCCGGGTGTGGCGGCGGGCCATCGCTGCCGGCGGAGTCGCTTGCCCCCGGCGCGCGGCAGGCCGCGGTCGGCCGTGACGGCGCCGTCGCGCAGGGAACGGGCGACGCGCTCGGCGCCGGCGCGGTGAAGATCGGCGGCGACCACAGCGGAACGATCATCCAGACGCAGATCGTCAGCAACTACTGCGGCGCTGCCGGCAGCGATGCGGCCGGCAAGCGCCTGCTCGCCAGCCAGGTGGGTGCCTATCTCGCCTGGCTGCAGGAGCGCACGCAGAGCATCGAGCTGCGCGGGATCGAGCGCTCGGGAGCGTCGCCGGTCGTCGCCCTGCCGCTCGATACCGCCTACGTGCCGCTGCGCGCGCGCTCGCTGCGCCCGCCGGACGAAAGCGGCGGCGATGCCCGCATGCGCCAGTCCCGCCGGCACGTGGCGGGCGAGGTGGACGACGAAAGCGGTGGCGACCCGTCGACCGGCGACGCGAGCGACCTCGCGCTGAGCGAGGTGCTTGCCCTCGGCAATCGCCTGGCGATCATCGGCGGTCCGGGCTGCGGCAAGACGACCGTCCTGCTGCACATCGCCTGGGCACTCGCTTCGTCGCTGCTCGCCGGCGAAGCCGAGCCGGCGCGCTCGCGGCTCGGCCTGCGGCTGGCGCCGGCCGACCTGCTGCTGCCGATCTTCGTCCCGCTCGCGTCCTTCGCCCGCCATCGGCGCCACCTGCCGGCCGGCGCGCCAGCGCGCGAACGCACCCTGGCGCACTTCATCTCGCATCACCTGATCAGCCGCGAAGCGCCGTTCGAGCTGCCGGACGACTTCTTCGTCCGCCTGCTCAACGAAGGGAACAACGTCCTGCTGTTGCTCGACGGGCTCGACGAAGTGGCGAACGAGGGCGAGCGCGCCGAAGTCCGCCAGTCGGTCGAGAACCTCGTCGGCGGTCGGCGGGCGATGCGCGTCATCGTCACCTGCCGCACGATCGCCTGGCGCAGCGGCGGCACCGCGCTCGGCGGCGACTTCCGGCAGATCGACGTGCAGCCGCTCGATCACGACGAACACGTCGTGCCGATGGTGCGCCAGGCCTACGCCTGCATCCACCCGCAGGACAGCGTGCGCCGCAACGAGCGCAGCGCGGATCTCCTCGCCGGCATCGTCCGGCTCGAGGCCGACCGCCGGCGGCGCCTCGGCGAGGGCGCGCCGCGGCTCGTCGACAGCCCGCTGCTGGTGCGCCTGCTGCTGATCGTGCACCTCAACAACCGCACGCTGCCCGAGCAGCGCGCCGACCTCTTCGACAAGGCGATCAACGCGCTGCTGCAGGTCGATTACGGTCATGACGAGACCGACAAGCGCGAACTGTCGCTCGACTGGATGCTGTACCGCGACATGGCGCAGCATCTCGCCTTTCACATGCACCAGCAGGGCGCCGACCAGGGGCGCGAGATCGAGGAGCCGGCGCTGCGCGCGATCCTGCGCGGCGAAGCCGAGTTCCTGCCACGAATCGACGACTTCCTGCGCCAGGCACGGCAGCGCGGCAGCGTCCTCGAGGAGCGCGACGGCGCGTATCGCTTCCTGCACCTCGCGCTGCAGGAATTCCTCGTCGCCCGCTACCTCAGCGAAGTCATCGGTCGCGAGTCGCGCGAGCGGATGCTCGATTTTGTCGCCGGCCGGCTGACTGACCCGTGGTGGCGCGAGCCGATCCTGCTGCTCGCCGGCCATCAGGCGACGCACGCGGCGCGTTCGGCGCGCGAGCTGTTGCGCGCGCTGGCCGTCGCCGGGGATGATGCCGACGCGCGTATCGCCGCCGCCGAACTGGCGGCGACGGCGGCCAGCGAGTGGCGCGAGAGTGGCGAGCCGCTGCGCGCCGACTGCGCGCGACGGATCGTCACGCTGCTCGACGACGCCGACGCCCTCGCCGGCGCGCGGGCGGTGCTGCGCGCGCGCGCCGGCGACCGGTTGTCGCAGCTCGGCGATCCGCGCTTCGATCCGCAGCGCTTCTTCCTGCCGGCCGACGAGATGCTCGGTTTCGTCCGCATCGCCGCCGACCCGGACTTCGTCATCGGCACCAGCAGCGCCGATCGCGAACGGGTCGCGCGCATTGCCGGCGGCGAGGTGTACGACGACGAGATCAACGAGCTGCCGACTCCGACGCGCGAGTTCCACATCGCCCGCTACGCGGTGACCGTCGCGCAGTTCCGTGCGTTCGTCGCGGCGACGGGTCATGCGATCGGCGACGCGGATGCACTTGCCGACCCCGACAGCCGTCCTGTGCGGTTGGTGAGCTGGCACGAGGCCTTGGCCTGGTGCGACTGGCTCAACGGGATGCTCGCGACGTCACCGGCTCTCGCCGGCAGCCGCGTCGCCGCGCTGGTGCGCGAGCAGGGCTGGCGGGTGGCGCTGCCGAGCGAACTGGAATGGGAGAAAGCGGCGCGCGGTGGCTTGCGTGGCGCGGTGTTTCCGTGGGGTGACGATGCCGATGACGGCGACGGCCGGCGCGCGAATCATGAAGGTTCGGCGATCGGCGACACGTCGGTGGTCGGCTGCTTCGCTGCCAACGGTTTTGGCCTGTACGACATGGCGGGCAACGTCTGGGAGTGGACGCGCAGCCTTTGGGGTACCGATCCCGGGATGCCGGATTTCGCCTATGCGGACCTGGTCGATGAGCCCGGGCGGGAGGATCTCCGGGCTGGCGATGAGGTGCTGCGGGTCGTGCGCGGCGGCTCGTGGGGCAATCTCCGGGACGGTGCGTGCTGTGGCCTCCGCCGCAGGGGACCCCCGGATTTCCGCAATGACCGCATCGGTTTTCGCGTGGTGTTGCGTTTTTCCCCTGTTCCGCTCTGATCTCTGCTCGCTCTGCGCTCGGTCACTCCGGGATCTCCGACTCTGGATGGGGTGCGGGGGAGACTTCCCCCGCCGCGCGCAGCGCGGGTTCAGCCGCTGCGCCGCGGGATCGGATGGGCCGCGAAGCTCAGTAGTGGTAGCGAAGCTGCGCGATCAGTAGATCTTCACCGTCGACACGGTACACCATGCGGTGCTCGTCGGTGATCCGGCGTGACCAGAAACCCGACAACGCGTGTCGCAGCGGCTCGGGCTTGCCGACGCCGGCAAAGGGTTCGCGCATCACATCCTGGATCAGCCTGTTGATCCGCTCGGCCATCTTGCGGTCGTGCTTCTGCCAGTGGAGGTAGTCGTCCCAGGCCGTGTCGGCGAACACCAGTCGCATCAGAGCAGTTCCCGCTCGCTACCCTTTCCTTCAGCCAGTTGCGCTGCCGCGTCGAGCAGCCGCCTCGCGTTTGCTGGGCTGCGCAGCAAGTAGGCCGTTTCTTCGAGCGCCCGGTAGTCCTCGAGCGAGAGCATGACGACCGAGGGCTCGCCGTTGCGGGTGATGATCAGCGGCTCGTGGTCGTCACAGACCCGCTCCATCGTCCGGGCGAGGTTGGCGCGCGCGGCGCTGTAGCTGATGGCGTCCATCACGGGATTCCGGTGTTGTTGTACGGTTCATTGTACGCAAGCGGCGTGGACTGCTCAATGCCCGATGGCGTGCCCGTGTCCTGAAGGGAATCCTGGACTCCGCGCAGCGGTCGCCACGCGCATCCCGTCCTGGCCGCGCATCGATCCGCCTGCCGGTGCTGATCGCTCCGCGGTTGTTGTCGACGACGCTGCCGGTCGTTTCGGCATCGCGAACGAACTCGACGAAGCCGTTCGCCGCGAGCTTGTCGAGCTGCCTGACGAAGTGGGCGCAGAGTTCGGCGGTGGTGGCGTACCGGGTCTCGAAATGGCCGAGCGTGTTCAGCTTCGCCCTGAACGAGTGCAGGCTCCGCAGATCCTCGGCGCTGGCGGTTGCCCGGTCGTCGGGCGAATCGCAGAAGTAGGTGTAGATGAACGGTTTGCTCGTCGCCTGGAACTGCCCGACTGCGTTTTCGAACTCTTCCTCGGCGTAGCGGCCGACCTTGCTGCGGTAGAGCATCACGAAAACGTCGCACTGGCGGATTTCACGGTTGTACTCGTCCTGCAGGCGGGTCTTCGAAAGCGCGTCGAGGAAGTCTTCCCAGATGGCGAGGTCGAGGAAAATGCCCTCGGCGATCCAGAGCCTGTTCTTGCGGTTGATGGCGATCTCGAACTCGCGGCGATGGTCGGCGAGTTCCGCCGACGAGGCGAGGAAGATCTTCCGGATGGTGGTCCCGGTGGTCGGCATGCGGCAGGCTCCGGCGGGGTGAAGTCGGCGAAACCCTACACTGCGCGGAGGTGATCGGCAAGCGTTGCCGCAGTGCGATCCGGCGCGCCAGTCGTGCTCCGGATCGTTGTGTCGGCAAACCGGCAGGCCCGAGGCGCGTGCGCCGGCTTCAGCCGACGGCAAACAGCGGTACGCGCGCAAGCTGCGACGCAATCCGGTCGCGCGCCTGCTTCGTGTAGCCCCAGTCGTCGCCGGCGTCGTGCCATGCCGCCAGGATGCTTGCCCGCGCGCGCTCGAGACGGTTGGCCATCCGCGTCTCGTCGTCGCCAATCCGGCGCGCGAGACGCAGGAAGGATTCGCGCGTGACGTCCTGCCAGCGCTTCGAGCGTGCGAGGTTGAGCGCCAGTTGGTCGTCGGCCCTGTACGCGATGGTCGACACCAGGTCATAAGCGGGCGCAAGCCTGGCGTTGATGCCGTCGGGGTAGATCAGGCTCCAGTTCTTGAGGTGCGCATCGCCGTTGCCGGCGGCGACAACGAAAACCAGCCGCCTGATGAATTCGTCGAGATCGGCCTCTCCGGCGAGGCGATAGACGACGTTGGCCAGCGTTTCGTAGTTGAACTGGGCGTACTTCTGCTCGGGGTAGAGGCCAAGAACCTGCGCGAAGTCCTCGATGTGCACACGCTTGCCTGTCGCGGGGCGGTCGAAGCGGCGGACGGCCAGAGCCGCCTGCCCGGCGAAGGCGGTGGCTGCCGTTGGCAGGCCGGAAATCTCCGCCACCGGCACCAGGTGGATTTCCGGGATCGTGATGCCGCTGGCTTGTGCCCAGCGCATCGTCGCGTGTTCGTTCTCCGGTACACCCGGAAAACGCGCATCCGGCAGCTTGACGATCCAGTCGCCACCGGTACCACTGACCGGGATGGTCAGCCCGCGTCCAGCCTGCAGCGCCGAGAACTTGAGTTGCACGCCCGCCAGCGAGAAATGCCAGTGGTCCTCGCGCGGGATGGCGGGAGCCTCCGGCGCGGCGGCGTCTTCGCCTTGCGCGAGCGGATCGTCGGCGACGATGCGCACGGCGCCGGGCAGATCCTCGCCGAGGTGCTGCAGCAGGAAGAACTCGCGATGGACCGCGACGCCGGCCTGCCGGGCGATCAACTCGCGCAGCGGACCTTCCGGCAGCAGGTTGGAAAACCACGCTGGCGTTCGCTGCCGCGAGGAATGCACGTGCTCCGGATCGTCGACGAACTGCTGGCCGAGGACGGGCCGCGGATACGCGCTCCGGTACGACTCGAGCAGCCTGAACTCGCAACCATCGTTGCGCGTCAGCAGCAGTTGGCCGACGTGGGAATCGTTCAGCCAGACGGCGAGATGCTGCGCCACTCAGGCCTCCTCGTCGTCGATGATCAGCGACGCAATGCTCGGCCGGTCTGGCTCGCCCCAGCCGGCGCGGCGATCGAAGAAGGCCTGTACCCGCGGTCGCAGCCATTCTGCGCGCAGTTTCAGGAAAGCCGCGCCATCGCTGTCGACGAGGCGCTCGCGCGCCGCTTCGCTGATGCCATGCGAGGCCAGCATGGCTTCATCGGTGGTGCCGGCCAGCAAGCGGCGCACTCCGCCCGGAGCCGGCGGATGGAGGAGCCGGTTCGCCGCCGATTGCAGCGCTTCGTCGTTGCGGCCGGGACGCCGCGGCAGGATCTGCAACAGCGCCGACGGATCGTGCGCCGCCTGCCCGCGGCGCAGGAGTTGTCCGGCAGTCAGCCGTTCTCCCGTCGTCAGATCGCGTGGTTCGAGGCTGAGCAGCGCCAGCGTCAGCAGCTTGCCGGTGGCGAAGCGGAAGTTGAAGCGGTCGCTGACGTCGGGAAGCAGCGACGGCGGTGGGCCGATCATCTCCAGCATGCCATCGACCGATCGATCCTCGCTGTCCCGGAGGATGCGCGCCAGGACCTTGCGCGTCGAGACCGTGTCCCCCTGGTGCGCACCGCTGAGCGCGCCGCGCCAGATCCAGCGCGCCAGCCGCTGGCACGAGCGACGCGACGGCTGCGGATGGAGGTGGAAGAATCGGCCCAGGGTCACGAAGGCCTGCTTGTAGGGCAGCAGTTCGTAGTGCGCGATACCGGCATCGTTCCTGAGGAAGAGGATGATCCGGCTGGCGGTGGCCGCGGTGAGCCGGTACGCCTCCGCGGCCTCTGCGTCAGCCAGGCGAGGCGGCTCGTCGCGTGCACCTTCGACGACCGGCAGCCCGATCAGGACGCGCAGCAGCCGGTGCAGAATCCGCTCTTCGATGTGCCCGAAGCCCAGTTCTTCCAGCTCGGACGAGATCTCGGCGACCGTCGATGGACGGCTGCGGGAACGCGAGCCATTGAGGGCGTCGAAGACGTCTGCATCGTCGAGCGACCTGCCCGCCGAATTGATCCGCTTGAAGATGTCGCGCAGGATGCTTTCGTCGTCGCTGCGGACAACGTAGGCGGGAATCTCGTACTCGCGCAGGCGCCGTCCCAACTGGACTGCCGTGTCACGCCGTGGGCGACTGTCGGCGCCAGCGGCGTGCTCGAGCAGCCAGTGCATCAGCCTTTCCGAATCGAGCACGACGGTCAGCGGCAGCCAGCGCGAAGGGTCGGCACGGCGCCTGCCGGCGGCGGGAGGAATGACGAAGTCGCTGCGGTCGAGATCGAAGTAGAGGGCGAACGCGTCCTGGTCCGGCTCGGCAGCGAGCAGCACGCGGGCGAGCGAGACGATCCGTTGCTGGCCATCGACGACCCAGAGGGCGTTCTCCATTGCCGGTGCGGGAAGGGTGAGCGATCCGATGCGGCCTTCTCCCGCTGGCGCTGTGGCTTCCCAGAGCAGCAGCGTGCCGACCGGGTAGCCGCGATGGAGGCTTTCGAGCAGAAGCCTGGCATCCGCGCGGTCCCACTTGAGGCCGCGCTGGAAACTCGGAATGCGAATCCGGCCACGGGCGACCGCCTCGAGCAGGTCCTGGACGCTGAAGGTGCGCGCCTCGGGGCGTCGGTCGAGTGGCGTGCCGGGGCTGCGGTTGTTGGCGGCCATCGCGGGTATCGTGGTTGGCATACGGCGGCATTGTTTCACATGCCCCGCGTTCGCGCACGGCGCCGGTTGCTGGCGATCTGGGGCTGGCGATCGGGGGTGGGCGGTGGCGCGCACCGGCGGCGGTGACGGGAGGGTGACGGTTCGGTGTGCCGGGGCCTTCAGGCCTTTGTCGTCGCCCGGGCAGGGCGCGGCTCTGGTCCGCTGCGGCTGCCGGCAGCACGAGCTGGCAAGAAGATCCGGGCCGCGCTCCGCGGCGGGAGGATTCTCCCCCATACCCCCGCCAGAGTCGGAGATTCCGGAGTGTGAGCCCTGGCCGCGGGCCGTCATCGCCGTCGCGCCGGCAGCGAGCGGACCTTGTTGCCGGCGGCGCTCGTGCGCAGCGCCGGCTGGTGGTCGAGAGTCATTCGCGCCAGTATCCCGGATCAGCGAGCGCATCGGCGCAGATGACCTGGCCACGCGTGTTGCCGATCGTCCCGGGACGCAGTTCCTTGACCATCCAGGCGTCGGCGTTCCCGGGCGGGATCGGGTAGGGTGCCTGGAAACCCTTGCGCCCGGCCGCTGAAAATCCGGCGCGCGGGTAATAGGACGGATGACCGAGAACGAAGACAAGGGCAATCCCGGCGTCGGCAAGCTGCCGCAGCCCCGCTGCGACAAGTCGGCCGCCGATTTGCCGCGACTGGAAGTCTGAATGGACGGCAAGAGGAGCAAGGATTGCCGCCGCAACGTCCGGGCCAGGTGGACCGATCCCGACCTTGCTGAACAGCACGTGGCCGACGATCTTTCCACTGGCGGCGGCAACCAGCGACAGCACGGGCCGGGCCGTCGGGTCTGCCGACAGGTCGCCAATCAGACGAACGATCTGCGGCCCTTCCGCAGCGCCGAACGCGGCCAGCGCAAGGTCCGCGATCGCCTGGAAATCGGCCGCAGCCGCCTGCCGCAGTTCAATCCGCATGACGGTTCACCATCCCCTCCATGCTCGACTCGTTGCCGGTGGCTGAGCGGAAGGTGTCTTCAACCTGCAGCCCTCTGCTCTCCAACGGCCGCGATGACGCTCCCGGTAGCCGCCCTGGCTCTCTCGGGGGAGGCGCAGCCGCTTGCCCGGACGCGCTCGCCAGGAACACCTGCGTGCTGCATCGACCGCCATTCAGATCTCCACCGCGTTGCCGCTCAAGGCCGGACATGCTTGAATCTCTCATCGAGATGGCGTCGAATCTCT
Source organism: Candidatus Accumulibacter similis (assembly GCA_013347225.1). NCBI lineage: Bacteria > Pseudomonadati > Pseudomonadota > Betaproteobacteria > Candidatus Accumulibacter > Candidatus Accumulibacter similis. Next base: position 2,426,989 of record CP054595.1, read on the forward strand.
CTTGGCCGATGGTCATCATTCGATGGGTCGAATGCCTCCAACGAAGGAAGCCTTGACTTCTTGAGATCGATCCGGACGTCTCTGCGCTCCTTGCCGGAAACCCGCCAGAGAATGGCGCGTTGGCCCAGGTAATTCACGCTTTCCCCGTAGCTATCGTCATTGACCGTGGGATTCGTGAACGTTCTTCTCCTCTCTGCAATCAGCGAAAAGGTACCGTTCACATCCTTGAACTGGAAGTGCCCCTCCGTTACGGAGTTTCCACAGAGAGCATTGCAGCCATACCTGAGAAACGTCGATCTCTTGCCCATGCTCAAGTCGTACCAGTTCCTTTCATGGGGAATCCATGGGAGGGACCTGGCCACCAGACTGAAAGTGCCACCGGGGCTGCCGTACAAGACGACCAGAACTTCGGCGCGCAGGCCGTCGGTTGATGCCTCATTGGTGCGGACAATGGCTACGACATCGTCTTCTTTGTCTGCGTTGAGGAATCCACTTTTCCATTCAACGGCGATCGCATCGGGAATATGTTGCAGAAGTGCAGCGTGCACGGGATCGGGGAGCGGCTCGCCTGAATGACCGGCCGTTGGCAAGAGCACGAAGACCGCGGCGAGGGCATGCGGCAAATGGGCGAGTTGGCGGAGCATATGGAGTGATCGTCTCACTGATGAACCAGGTTTCAAGGTGGAGTCTGCGCCTCATGAGTTGCGTTTCGGGCAGGAAAGCCGTGCTCAGTGCTCGGTTCAGCGTCCCCGCTTCCTCGCTCGAATCTTTGCCATCGGACGGGCAGGGCGCGGCTCTGGGTGGCTGCGGCTGCCGGCTGCGCGAGCTGGCAAAGAAACAGACGGGCCGCGCTGCGCGCGGCGGGGGAAGTCTCCCCCGCACCCCCTCCAGAGTCGGAGATCCCGGAGTGACAGAGTACAGAGGGAGCAGAGATCAGAGCGGAAGAACAGGGGAAGAACGCAACACCACGCGAAAACCGAAGTGGCCAAAGCGGTCGTCCGGGGGATACCTGCTGCGGATGCCACAGCGCGCATCGGCCCGGAGACCGACCCACGAGCCACCGCGCACGACCCGCCACACGTCGTCCGGTGCCCCCGGATCCTCGCGTAGCCGATCGTTGGCGTCATACGGGTAGACGAAGTCCGGCTTCTGCCAATCGGTACCCCAGAGGCTTCGCGTCCACTCCCAGACGTTGCCGCCGAGGTCCTCGCAGCCATACGGGCTCTGGCCGCCCGTGAAGATGCCCGGGGTACTCGTGTCGCCGATGCTCATCTCCGCATTGGCCCACTCGCCGCCCCAGTCGTCGCCCCAGGGGTAGCTGCGTCTTGGCAACGGGTTGTCCCGAAGCGGCGCGTCGCTGGCTGCGAATCCCTGGGCGATGCTCTCCAGCCGGATCGCACGCGGGATCTGCAGTCCGCCTCGAGCCGCCTTTTCCCATTCGGGTTCCGACGGCAGAGAGACGGCCCAGCCGGCCGGCAGCCGCTCGAGCCAGAGCTCGGTCAGCCAGGCGCAGAAGGCACGCGCATCGTGCCAATTGACGTTCACGACCGGCCGGTTCGCCGGCGCGCGCAGCGCGGCCGCGTCATGCTCCGAGTAGGCGCCGGCCGTGACGAACGCGGCGAACTGCGCGACGCTCACCGGTGCCTCGGCGATCCAGTAGTCGTAGTCGAGCGTCTCATTGGGGTGCAGCGGCGCATCCCTGTCATCTGGCTCTCCCATCCAGAAGGCGCCAGCAGGAACCTGCGCGAAGCGCATCGCGTCGACTTCGAGCAGATGCCGGCGCGGATCGCCGAGCCGCGCCAGCACGTCGCCGGCGAGCGCGCGCTGCCGGGCGGCGACGCCGCCGTCGGCCGGCGGCACCGGCAGCGAGGCGGCGAGCCAGCCGGCGACGCGGGTGGCGATCGCGCGCGTGCGGTCACGCTGGCGGACGGCGTCGACGCCGATCTCGAGCAACTGCATGCCGGCGAGCAGCGCGCAGCTCCAGTCGGCGGCCGTCGGAGTCTTCTCGCGGCGAAAGTCGTCGATGCTCGTGCCGCCGATCAGCTCGTCGGCGGCGGTCGCGCCGCGCTCGGACCTGGCGACTCGTGCCGCCAGCGTCAGGACGATCTGCCAGTGTCCCGGCGCCTCGCGCGCCAGGCGCGCGCAGTCGGCGGCGAATTCCGGTCGTGCCGCGAGATGGCAGGCGGCGAGAAACTCCTGGAAGGTGCGATGCGGGAAGGCGAACTGCCGCTCGCCGTGGCGTTCGCCCTGGCCGAGCAGCAGCCCGGCGCGCTTCTCGATGTAGTCGACGACGATGGCGGCCTTGTCCCAACTGCCGCCGAGCAGCGGCCGGAAGGCGAGCAGCAGACGGCTTTCAGCGATGTCGGCGGTGCCGCCGGCGTCGCCCGGGCCAGCCCTGGCGGCGCCGAGGTCGCGGTCGGCGACGACGCTCTCGGCATGCACCGTGAACGCCAGTTCCTCGAGGGTCTCCCGCAGGTCGGCGAGCTTCAGCGTCGGCATCTCGAGGGCATCGAGCAGTGCCCTGTCGGCGCCGATCTGCCGGTTCCAGCGCAGCAGCAGCAGGTCGACCGAGTCGTTGTACAGATCGGCGCGGTCGTCGGGCAGGCGGCCGCGGCTGGCGTGCAGCGAGGCCATCAGCGTCAGCAGCAGCGGGTTGCGCGCCAGCGGCTTGAGGTCCGGGCGATGGCGGGCGGTGAGCAGGTCGTCGCACTTGCGTTCGGCGTCGCCGGGCGACAGCCACTGCCGCCGGACGAGGGTCGCGTACCAGCCGCGGATGAAGCGCTCGATCTGCCCGTCGTCGAAATCGGCGAGCGCGTAGACGCCCTGCGCCGGGTCCGCGCCGGCGGGCCAGGCGTAGGGGCGGGCGGTGAACAGGAAGCGGCAGCGATCGCCGGCACCGCGCATCAACTGCCTGACGGCGCCGACGACGCGCTGCCGGCTGGCGTCGTCGCCGCATTCGTCGAGGCCGTCGAGGACGATCAGCGCGCCGTGGTCGCGGGCGATCCGCTGCACGAACCTCTTGGTCTCGGGCGAGAGGCCGTAGCCGCTGGCGTCGAGGTCGCGGCCGATGAAATCCCAGAGGTCGCCGGCGTGTGCCGCCGCGCCGGCGGGGAGCTGCTCGGCGAAGCGGCGCAGGACGACGCGGATCGGCAGCAGCGCACCGTGGCGCCACTGCTCGCCGAGGCTGGCGAGCACCTCGTCGTGCCCCTGCCAGGCCTGCGCCAGCGCCAGCAGGACGCTGGCGCCGAAGGTGCTCTTGCCGCTGCCGGCGGCGCCGAGCAGCGTCAGCTCGCGGTGTTCCGCCAGCGCCTCGAGCGCCGGCACGGCGCGCGTCGCGCGTTTCTCCTCCATTTCCGCACGCGCGTTGCGCACCGCGCTGCGGCTGCGCTGCAGCCACTGCGCCAGAGTCATCTCCTGCGGGATGTGCAGTTGCGTCGCCAGCGGCACGTAGACGTCGGCGAGCTGCAGCGGCTCGCGCCGGCCGTCGCTGGCGCTGAGGTCGATCTCGCCGAGCCTGAGGCCCGCAAGCTCGCCGGCGAGCGCGGCGAGATAATGCGCGATGACCGCCTTGGCCTCGGCCGGGTCTTCACCGTGGTGGACGATCCGGTTGATGACCTGGACGAAGTCGCGACCGATGAAATGCCCGCCGGCGTTGACCGCGCCGGCGACGGCTGCGCCGCCGCCGGTGTCGATCGCCTGCGCGGGGTGGTCTGCGTCGCCCTGCTGCCGCGCCGCGAGTTGCGCCTGCAGTTCGGCGATCTGGCGCTGCAGCCGGAAGATGTCGTCGGCGCTGCCCGGCGTGGTGGGTTCGCTGGCCATTGCGTCGCCTCAGGGTGCCTGCAATTTGCCGAGCACGAACCTCGTCACCGGGCCGACGGCGGCAGCGAGTGGCGGTGAGGCGAAAGTGCTCACGAGCGAAGCCACCGCGCCGGGTACCAGCGCGGCCAGAGCATCGAGCAGCCGGGCGAGGCGGCTGTCGTCGGCTTGCTCGCCCCTTGCCACTTCGGCCTCGATCTCGGCGAGTCGCTGCCGCGCCTCGGCCTGGCTGCGCGGCTCCGCGTGTTCGCTGACCGCGCTGAGCAGCGGCGCGAAGAGCGCCCCGATCTCGCTCGCCGGGACGCCCTGCGTGACGATGCGGTCACGGCCGACGAAATCGCCGCCGGCCTTGACGTTGCCGCCGACGTAGGCACCGCCGCCGGTTTCGATGCGCGGGCCGGTGTGGATCGGCCCGCGGTGGTTGCCGGCGATGAAGACGGCGCCGGCAGCGAGCGCCGGTCCGTCGCCCTGCGCGATGGCACCGTTGCCGTGCACGACGGCTTGGCGGATGTGGTCGGCTCCGTCGCCCGCTTCGCGATCGCGCTCGAACCTCACGAAACCGTTGGCCGCGAGCTTCTCGAGTTGATCGCCGAAGTGGCGGCAGAGCTGGTCGGTGTTGCTGTAGACGGTCTGGAAGTGGCCGAGCTCCCTGAGCTTCTGCTGGAACGAGTGCAGGCTCTGCAGATCGCCGGCGCTGGCGGTTGCACGGTCGTCGGGCGAATCGCAGAAGTAGGTGAAGATGAACGGCCTGCTCGTCGCCTGGAACTGACCGACGGCGGTCGCGAACTCTTCCTCGGTATAGCGGCCGACCTTGCTGCGGTAGAGCATCACGAAGACGTCGCACCGGCGGATTTCACGGTTGTACTCGTCCTGCAGGCGGGTCTTCGACAGCGCGTCGAGGAAGTCCTCCCAGACGATCGGGCGGAGGTAGGCTCCCTGTTCGATCCAGAGGTCGTTCCTGCGCCTGACGGCCATCTCGAACTCGCGCCGATGGTCGGCGAGTTCGGCCGACGAGGCGAGGAAGATCCTGCGGGTGGTGATTGCGGTGGTCGGCATCCTGCAGGCTCCGGCGAGTTGGCGTCGCCGAAACCCTACACTGCACCAGGACCAAAGGCAAGCGGTCGCGCGGGCAGAGGCGGCGGGCCGCGTCTGCCCGCGGGCGTGCCTTCAGCGCAGCCCGAACCAGGCTTCGGCGTTGCCGTGCGCGACCTTCTCGGCCGTCGCCGGCGTCAGGTTGGCGAGCAGCCCGTTGCGGATCGCCTGCACGCTGGCCTCGTAGTCCTGCGGGTTCCCGGCCAGGTCGACACCGACGACGAAGCGGTCGGGGTGGTCCTCGATCAGTTGCTGCCAGTCGCGCTCGAGCGTGCGGTCGTCGTAGACGGTGTAGCGGTTCTTCTGCAGCGGCCAGCCGCGCGCCGAGAGATCGCAGGCGGTGTTCGGGTATTGCTCGAAAAAGCGGCGCATGTCGGCTGCCGAAGAGACGCTGCCGCAATGCGACACGATCAGCCGCGCCTGCGGGCTGGACGCGGCCAGCGCGCCCACCTGCCGGACGGTGTCCGGGTGGTTCCATTGGGCATGGATGTTGAGTGGCCGGCCGTAGCGGGCAGCGAGGGCGAACAGCGCCTGCAGCGTGCCGCTGTCTGCCACCACCTTGAAGCGGCTGGTCGGGTCGGCGGCAGTGGTCAGCGCATTGACGTGGATCTCGCCGATGACGCGTGCGCCGCGGTCACGCAGTTCGCCTTCGATGGTGGTCAGCATCTGCTGCACGGCGGGGGTGTCGGGGCTGGCGAACTCCGTCGCGTCGAGGTTGCGGTGCGTACTCTTCCACGGATGCTGGCCCGCGGGTCTGATGAAGCGCTGGCCCAGCGCCATCATCGCGGGCATGTTGTTGCCGCCGGCGCCGCCGGTCAGGCGCACGCCGTTGCGGTCCATCACCGCCAGCAGATCGGCGCCGTCGAAACCCTGGACGACGTGGTAGTGGCTGTCGATGATCGGCAGCCTGCCGGCACCGTCGACGCCGAGGACAGCCTCGGCAGCGGCGGCCGGATTTGCTGCCAGTGGTGGCGCGAAGGCGGCAACGAGCCAGAGGGAGGTGGTCCAGCGGCGGAGACGCCGCAAGGGAAGGAATGAGGCGGATTCCATTGTCGCTCCTCACACATTGACAGGAGGGCGGTCTCGCCGCGTCGCGTCGTGCGACGCTGGCGCCGCCCTTTGCATCGGGGATGTCACAATCAGGATAGGAAACGCCGTGGCGGTATGCAAATCCCGCACCCTGGCCGCAGGCAGCCGCCGGGCCGCCGGCCCTGTGCAGCCGGGCCGCCGGACGCAGGTCGTCGTCGACGGTTCCTGCATGGGCCGCGCGGCAGCAGGCGGAAAAGGCGACGAAGGCGCAGAGGCGAGAACGCGGCAGGCGGCTGGTCGATCGTCCGGACGAGAGCTCGAGGAGTGCTTGCGGCGGCGATGCCCGGGAAGCGGGAGCGAGCCGCGCCGACCGCGTGCGCCACGGTGAACGGTGCGATAATCGGCGGCCTCCGGCTGCGGCCGCCACGCTCGCGTTGCGCGGGCACCCGATCGAATGCGTCATCGATGAACAACGAAGAATCGTCACGGCAGCGGCTGCTCGAGATCAATCGCCAGCAGGCCGAGTTCTACGAGCACGACCTGTACGTGCAGCGCGACCGGCAGAGCCTGCCGGTGCGCATCTGGGGCGCGGTGCGCGACAGCCTGCACCGCTTCCGCCAGGAAACCGGAATCGGCAGTGCGGCGGACGATCTGCACCAGGTGTGGCTCGGCGACCTGGCGGGCAGCAAGGTCCTCGACCTCGGCGTCGGTTGCGGCAACGCGCTGTCGATCGATATCGCCCGGCGCTGTCGCGAGTACCACGCGATCGACCTCAGCGAGCGGCTGGCGGCGAGCTTCCAGCAGGCACTGCTGGCGGAGGGTCTGCAGCATGCGCGTTCGTATCGCGCCGACTTCCTTGCCGACGACTTCGCCGAGCGGGACTTCGACATCATCTACGCGCTCGGGGTCGCCCACCATTTCGAGGATTTCGACCTGTTCCTGGCGACCGCGCAGCAGCGGCTGAAGCCCGGCGGCAGGATGATCACCTACGATCCGCTGAACACCTTCTGGGCGTCACGGCTGCTGCGGGCGATTTTCCGGCCGTTCCAGAACGACGCCGCCTGGGAGTGGCCGTTCGAGCGCAGGAACTTCGAGCTGATCGGCAGGCGGTTTCGCATCGAGGCGGTGCAGGGGACGCTCGGCCGCTCGAAATGGGCTTTCCCGCTGCTCGCGCTCAACCCGCGGTGGGCGATTCGCCGCGGCCGCCGGGCGCACCTTCGCGATCTGGCGGAATGCAACCGCATCGCACCACCGTTGTTCGGCTGCCTGCACGTGACGATGTGCCTCGTCCGCGAATGAAGACGGTGGCGGCGGCCAGGCAGCGGGCGCTGCTCCGGCGCTAGGCGCCCGGACGCACCAGTTCGATCGAGAAGTCGGCCTCGTAGGGTGGCACGTGAACTTCGACGATCGAGCCCGCGGGCATGTCGAGTCGCAGGCCGGCGACGTCGGCATGGATCGGCAGCAGGCTGACACCGCGATCGACGAGGACTGCGCTGACGATCCGCGCGGCGCCGCGTTGGACCAGGTGCTGGACGACACGAAGCAGCGAATGACCGCGGTAGAGCACGTCATCGACGACGAGCACGTTCCGTCCGTCGAGATCGGCGACGGTCGATGCCGTGTCTTCGCTGAGCCGGGTCTGCGGATAGAGCAGGCTCAGATCGTCGCCGTAGCGTTTGACGGCCAGCTCGAGTCGTAGCGCCGGCTGCACACCACGTCTGGCCAGACGTTCGGCAAGCCGTTCGGCCAGCGGCGCGCCGCGGCGCCGGATGCCGACGAGGACGATGTCGTCGTCGTTGCCCAGCAAGGCGGCGAGGCGGGCCGCCATGCTGTCCAGTACCGGTTCGAGCTGCCGTTCGTCGTAGATGCAGAAGCGGGTATTCTGGTTCATCGTCTGGCATTTCGCAGGGGTGGCGGAGTCTGCAGCTCAGGGTTGCAGGCCAGTCGCGCGGTCGGCAGCTTCGGCGAGCTGCTTCAGGGCAGGCGCGACGGTCACCGGATAGGGTGGTGCGGCTGCCAGGCGTTGCAGCGGTTCGGGCAGGCGGGCGAGTTCGTCGCGCAAGTGCGCGCGCACGGCGCTGAGCGGGGGCGAGGGAGCGAGTCGCCGCCCGTTGCGCATCACCGGCAGCAGGAGATCGCCCGCCGCCTGCTGGTCGCCGACGACCGTCAGGGTGTCGCCCGCCATCGTCCCGTCGGCATGGTAGCGGCGGCAGATCCGCTTGCGACCGGGCCAGGTCAGCTTGCCTTCCGATCGCTTGCGGCGTGGTGTCCCGGCATACTCCTGCAGCTTGTAGGCGCAGTCGAGATAGGGTTTGTCGGCGGAGGTGTTCATGCGCGTGCCGACACCGAAGCCGTCGATCGGTGCGCCCGCCTGCAGCAGGTCGCGAATGCCGTATTCGTCGAGGTTGCCGCTCGCCAGAATCCGCACCTGTGCCTGTCCACCAGCATCGAGGATGGCGCGCACGCGCCGTGCGTGTTCGCCGAGATCGCCGCTGTCGATGCGGACCGCGTTGACCTGCCGCCCTTCGGCCGCCAGCTTCGGGAGCAGTGTGAGGAGCTTGCGCGCCGCCTGCTCGGTGTCATAGGTGTCGATCAGCAAGGTCGAGCCGGCGGGTTGCGAGCGGGCAAAATGCTCGAACGACTCGCTTTCGCTGTCATGCGCCTCGATGTACGAGTGGGCCATCGTACCGAAGAGCGGAATTCCCCAGCGCTTCCCGGCGAGGACCGTCGCGGTGCCGGTGAAACCGGCGAGATGGCTGGCGCGGGCTGAGAGGAGGCCGGCTTCGGCGCCATGCGATCGGCGCAGGCCGAAATCGACGAGCGTGCGGCCGGCGGCGGCGAGGACACAGCGGACCGCCTTGGCTGCGATCATCGTCTGGAATTGCAGGAGGTTGATGATCCGCGTTTCGACGAGCTGCGCCTCGCGAGTCGGCGCAATGACGCGCAGCAGGGGCTCGTCGGCGAAGCACAGCGTGCCTTCGGGCAGCGCATCGACGTCGCCGCTGAAGTGCCAGTCGGCGAGCGAAGCGACGAAATCCGGGCGAAAACGCCCGCAGTCGCGCAGCCAGTCCAGTTCGTCGGCCGAGAAACGGGCGTTCTCGAGATGGTCGAGCACCTGTTCGAGGCCGGCGGCGACGAGAAAGTTGCGCTGTTCCGGCAGCTTGCGGACGAAGAACTCGAATACCGCCGTCTCGTTCATGGCGCGCGCGAAATAGGCCTGCAACATGGTGAACTGGTAGAGGTCGGTCAGCAGCAGGCTTTCCGGATTCACTCGGGCAACTCCTCGAAAACGGCCATGCGTGCGCCCAGCGCCGACATCTGGGCCAGTGCGCGCGCACCGTCGTCCTCCTGCACGTTCACCGCGCGCACGGCGTCGAGCAGCACCACGACGGCCAGGCCTTCGCCGATGGCGTCGCGAACGGTACTCAGGACGCAGTATTCGGTCGCCAGCCCACCGACGAAAAGGCGCTTGCAGCCAGCCCGGCGCAGACGCTGCGCAAGGTCGGTGCCGGCAAATGCCGAGTACGCCTCGCGATCGCGCTCGGTCGCCTTCGAGACGACGCCGACGGCTGGCGGCAGCCAGAGGTCGCGGGCAAACTCGGCTCCCGCTGTGCCGGCAATGCAGTGCGGTGGCCACGGGCCGCCCTGCGCGCGGAACGAGCAGTGATCGACCGGATGCCAGTCGCGCGTGGCAAGTACGGGCAGACCGCGCGCGAGGAAGCGCCGAACGCACTCGCCGAGCACCTGCACGACCTCGTCGCCATGCGGAACGCCGAGACTGCCGCCGGGCAGGAAGTCGTTCTGCAGGTCGACGACGATCAGCGCGTCGCCGGCCCGCAGCCCCAGATCGCCGGTCGCACTGACTGCCATGCCGCGGAATCCTCCATCGCCCTTGCTTCCCGCCTCGTGCCGGCGCCGCCATCGTTTCGCCCGGCGGCCGGCACCGTCCATGAGCGAGAGCATACACCCTCGCGTGTCCGATCGTCGCCTGCCGCGGAGCAGCGGTTCATCGCCCCGTGGGCGCGGGACCACTGGTCCTGGCGACGCTTCCGGCCGCGCCGAATGGGTCAAACGGCAGGCGGAATGCCTCCTGCACCACGATCCCGGCCTGGAGTTCAGGCGGGCAGCGGCTCCGGGTTGCCGAGGGCGGTGGTGTTGAGGCCGCCGTCGACGTACATGATCTCGCCGGTGATGCCGCTGGCGAGATCGGACAGCATGAAGGCGGCCGCGTTGCCGACCTCGTCGATGGTGATGTTGCGCCGCAGTGGGGCGTTGTGCGCGTTGTAGGCGAGCAGGCGGGAGAAGCTGCCGATGCCCGAGGCAGCGAGGGTCTTGATCGGGCCGGCCGAGATGGCGTTGGCGCGGATTCCCTGCGGTCCGAGGCAGAAGGCGAGGTAGCGCGTGGCGGCCTCGAGGCTCGCCTTGGCGAGGCCCATGGTGTTGTAATTGGGCAGGGTGCGCTCGGCGCCGAGGTAGGAGAGGGCGAGCAGGGCCGGGTTGTGGCCCCGCAACAGCAGCGGCCGCGCGGCCTTGGCAAGCGCCGGGTAGCTGTACGAGGAGACGTCGTGCGCGATGCGGAAGGCGTCACGGGTGATGCCGTCGAGGAAGTCGCCTTCGATCGCTTCACCGGGGGCGTAGGCGATCGAGTGCACGAGGCCGTCGAGCCCATCCCACTGCTGCCCCAGGTCAGCGAACAGCTGCTCGATCTCGGCGTCTTCGCTGACGTCGCAGGGGTAGATCAGGTTGCTGCCGAACTCGGCGGCGAACTTCGTCAGGCGATCCTTGAAGCGCTCGTTCTGGTAGGTGAAAGCCAGCCGCGCACCTTCCCGATGGCAGGCCCTGGCGATACCGTAGGCGATCGAGTGTTTCGACAGCACGCCGGTGATCAGGATGCGCTTGTCTGCGAGGAATCCCATGTGTTCTCCGTAACGAAAATTGGCTGGCCGCTCAGCTCGTTGTTCGAATCTTGTTGACCGCGCGATTATAAAGGATTCCACGCGGCACCCGGAGGACTGTCGTCGCTGCGGCAGCCGCCGTCACCGCGGGGACCTTGCGGCGGTGGGTCGCGGCGACCCATGCGCAGCCGGTTCGCGATAAACTGCCGCCCATGCCCCGTTTTCGTCGTGCCCTGCTGTCGATCGTCGCACTGCTGCTGTGTGCCTGCGGCAGCGAGCAGAACGATCCGTACCCACGCGCCGAGCGCGGCCGGAACATCCTCTACGCCGCGTTCACCGAGCGTCCCAAGCATCTCGATCCGGTGCAGTCCTACACCGAGGACGAGATCACGTTCACGGCGCAGATCTACGAGCCGCCATTGCAGTACCACTACCTGAAGCGGCCGTATACGCTGATTCCGCTGACCAGCGAGGCGGTGCCGGTGCCGCGCTACTTCGACGCCAGCGGCCGCGAGCTGCCGGCCGACGCGCCGGCGGCGGCGATCGCCGTCAGCGTCTACGAGATCCGCATCCGCCCGGGAATCCGCTACCAGCCGCATCCGGCTTTCGCGCTGGATGCCGCCGGCGAGCCCCTGTACCGCGCCAGCGATCGCGAGCAGCTGCGCGGCATCGACAGGCTGGGCGACTTCGCGCACAGCGGCAGCCGCGAGCTGACCGCCGACGACTACATCTACGAGATCAAGCGGCTGGCACACCCGCGGCTGCATTCGCCGATCTTCAGCATGATGGCCGAGCGCATCGTCGGCCTGCGCGAGCTGGGGGCGGCGCTGCAGGAGGAGGCGAAGAAGCTGCCGGCCGGCGCCTGGATCGACCTCGACCGCTTTCCGCTCACCGGCGTCAGCCGCGTCGACCGGCACACCTACCGCATCAGTCTGCACGGCAAGTATCCGCAGTTCGTATATTGGCTGGCGATGCCCTTCTTTGCCCCGGTGCCGCGCGAGGTCGACCGTTTTTACCACCAGCCGGGAATGGCGGAGAAGAACCTCACGCTCGACTGGTATCCGGTCGGTACGGGGCCGTTCATGCTGACGCGGAACAACCCGAACAGCCGCATGGTGCTCGAGCGCAACCCGAACTTCCACGGCGAGACCTATCCCTGCGAGGGCGAGCCGGGCGACGCGGCGGCGGGGCTGCTCGCCGACTGCGGCAGGCCGCTGCCGTTCATCGAGCAGGCGGTGTATTCGCGCGAGAAGGAGAGCATCCCGTACTGGAACAAGTTCCTGCAGGGCTATTACGATGCCTCCGGGATTTCCTCCGACAGCTTCGACCAGGCGGTGCGGCTGGCGGTCGGCGGTGACGTGCAGTTGACCGACGAGATGCGCGACAAGGGGATCAGTCTGCTGACGAGCGTGCGCGCGTCGATCTTCTACATGGGTTTCAACATGCTCGACCCGGTCGTCGGTGGCCTTGGCGAAGAGGCGACGAAGCTGCGGCAGGCGCTGTCGATCGCCATCGACCAGGAGGAGTTCATCTCGATCTTCATGAACGGCCGCGGCATCCCGGCGACGAGCCCGCTGCCGCCGGGCATCTTCGGTTACGTCGAGGGCCGCGAGGGGATCAATCCGGTGGTCTACGACTGGGTCGACGGGCGCGCGCAGCGCAAGCCGCTGGCGGAAGCGAGGCGGCTGCTGGCCGAGGCCGGCTGGCCGAACGGGCGCCACGCCGGCAGCGGCGAACCGCTGGTGCTCAACCTCGACACGACGACCGGCGGCATGGGCGAGAAGTCGCGCCTCGACTGGCTGACACGGCAGTTCGCCCGGCTCGACATCCAGCTCGTCGTTCGTTCGACCGACTTCAACCGCTTCCAGGAGAAGATCCGCAAGGGCGCGGTTCAGCTCTACTACCTCGGCTGGAACGCCGACTACCCGGATCCGGAGAACTTCCTCTTCCTGCTCGCCGGCAGCGAGGGCAAGTTGGCGAAGGCCGGCGAGAACGCTTCGAACTACGCCAACCCGGAGTTCGACCGCCTCTTCGAACAGATGAAGAATCTCGAGAGCGATGGACCCCGCGCTGCCGAGCGGCTGGCGATCATCCGCCAGGCGATCGCGCTGCTGCAGCATGACGCGCCCTGGATCTACGGCTTCCATCCGAAGAGCTACACGCTCGGCCAGGTCTGGCTGCGCAACCGCAAGCCGACCGATGTCGGCAACAACATCCTCAAGTACCAGCGCATCGATGTCGCCGAGCGGCAGCGCCTGCGGCAGGAGTGGAACCGGCCGGTACTCTGGCCGCTGGCGCTGCTCGCCGCGTTGCTGCTGGCGCTGGTGCTGCCGGCGGCGATCGGCTATCGCCGCCGCGAACGCGGGACGGCCCGCTGATGCGGCACGCGCTGCCACCCTGCCGCCGTGCCGCTGACGGCAACCGCCGGCGGCGGCCTGCGCCATAGGCATCGACCATGCTCGCCTACATCATCCGTCGCCTGCTCTATGCGCTGCCGATCCTCATCGGGGTGAACCTGATCACCTTTGCCCTGTTCTTCGTCGTCAATACCCCGGATGACATGGCGCGCATGCAACTCGGCGTCAAGCGCGTGACGCCCGAGGCGATCGACCGCTGGAAGGCGGAACGGGGCTACGACAAGCCGTTGTTCTTCAACGACGAGGCAAGCGGCAGCGCGATGCTGAGCGAGACGATCTTCTTCAGCAAGTCGGTGCGCATGTTTGTCGGCGACTTCGGTCGCGCCGAGGACGGCCGCGACATCGCGCGCGAGATCGTCACGCGCATGGGCCCGTCGCTGGCCATCGCCCTGCCGACCTTCATCATCGGCCTGCTGGTGAGCGTCTCCTTTGCCCTGCTGCTGACCTTTTTCCGCGCCACCTACCTCGACTTCTGGGGCGTCGTGCTGTGCGTCGCGATGATGTCGATCTCCGGTCTGTTCTACATCATCGGCGGCCAGTACCTGGTCAGCAAGCTGTGGAAGCTGGTGCCGATCTCGGGTTACGGCGGCGGTCTCGACGCCTGGAAGTTCGTCATCCTGCCGGTGCTGATCGGCGTCGTCTCGGGAATCGGTTCGTCGACGCGCTGGTACCGGACGATCTTCATCGAGGAGATCGCCCGCGACTACGTGCGCACGGCGCGCGCCAAGGGGCTGGCCGAGGCCGCCGTGCTGTTCCGGCACGTACTGCGCAACGCGCTGATCCCGATCCTCACCGGCGTCGTCGTCGTCATCCCGCTGCTCTTCATGGGCTCGCTGCTGACCGAGTCGTTCTTCGGCATTCCGGGTCTCGGAAGTTACACCATCGACGCGATCAACGCGCAGGATTTCGCCGTCGTCCGGGCGATGGTCTTCATCGGTTCGCTGCTCTACATCGTCGGGCTGATTCTCACCGACCTTTCCTACACCTTCGTCGATCCGCGGATACGCTTCAACTGATGTCCTTCCTGCCCGTCATCCTCTGGTCCGATGTGCTGATCTGGTCGCTGCTGCTGCTGGCCGCCGGGCTCGGCTGGCTGTCGGGGCGCAATCCGTTGTGGCGCACGGCCTGGCAGCGCGTTGGCCGCAGCCGGGCGGGAATGGCGTCGGCGACGCTGCTGCTCGCCTTCGCGGTCGTCGGCCTGCTCGATTCGCTGCATTATCGACCGCGCCTGGCGGCTGACGACGGGCAGCGGGCGCCGGCGCAGCCGGCGGCATACGCGGTCGAGGTGCTGTCGCTGCTCGACGCGCTGCTGACGCCGCTGCGCACGCGCAACGAGAAGACTTACTCGGAGCCGCTGGCGACGCGCGCGCACGCCAAGGAAACGATCGAGGTGCGCGGCAGCGACGGCCGCCTGCAGCAGACGCGCGACCATCCCCGGCTGCGCTACGGCGGTGCCCACCTCGGGGCGGACGAGGAACGGCGTGATGCCGATGTCGCCGGGCGTGTGCTGCGGGCGCTGGGCCTGGCGCTGCTCGCCTGGGCGGCGGTCGCGGTCGCCGTCTGCGGTGGCGTCGCGCGCGCGCAGGGCAGTGGTTGGCGGCAGGCATGGCGGCGACTCTGGCGCAGCGACGGCGATTTCGCCTGGAGCGCGGTCCTGGCGGCGCTCGCCGCGCTGCTGCTGCTGGCGATGCCGGTGGCGCTGCTGGCGACCGACTACCATGTCTTCGGCACCGACAAGGTCGGTCAGGACGTCCTCTATCAGGTGCTGAAGAGCGTCCGCACGGCGCTCGTCATCGGCCTCGTGACGACGCTGGTGATGCTGCCGCTGTCGGTCCTGCTCGGCGTCCTGGCCGGCTACTTCCGTGGCTGGGTCGACGACCTCATCCAGTACCTGTATACGACGCTGAGCTCGATTCCCGGCGTGCTGCTGATCGCCGCTGCCGTGCTGATGATGCAGGTGCTGATCGACACCCATCCCCAGTGGTTCGCCACCGCCGCCGAACGCGCCGACCTGCGTCTGCTGGCCCTCTGCTTCATTCTCGGCGTCACCAGCTGGACCGGGCTTTGCCGTCTGCTGCGCGGCGAGACGCTGAAGCTGCGCGAACTCGAGTACATCCAGGCGGCGCAGGCCTTCGGCGTTTCCAGCCTGCGCATCATCGGCCGGCATATCGTGCCGAACCTCATGCACATCGTCACCATCGCGCTGGTGATGGATTTTTCCAGCCTGGTGCTGGCCGAGGCGGTGCTTTCCTACGTCGGCATCGGCGTCGACCCGACGATGATCAGCTTCGGCACGATGATCAACAATGCCCGCCTCGAACTGGCGCGCGAGCCGATGGTCTGGTGGTCGCTGTCGGCGGCGTTCTGCTTCATGTTTTCGCTCGTGCTGGCGGCGAACCTCTTCGCCGATGCCGTGCGCGACGCCTTCGACCCGCGTCTCGCGGGTGCGCCATGAGCGCGCCGCAGAGCCCGCGAGGGGAAGAACTGCTGGCGGTCAGGCAGTTGCGCGTCGCCTTCGCGCATGGGCGCTCGATGCTGGCGGCGGTCGATGGCATCGACCTGCGACTGGCTGCCGGCGAGACGCTGGCGCTGCTCGGCGAGTCCGGCTGCGGCAAGTCGGCGACGGCGCTGGCGCTGCTGCGCCTGTTGCCGGCCGCCGGCCGGATCGTCGCCGGCGAGGTGCGCTTCGGCGGCCGTGACCTGTTGCGGCTGCCGGAGTCGGAGATGCGCGCGGTGCGCGGTGGCGGCATGGCGATGATCTTCCAGGAGCCGGCGACGAGCCTCAACCCGGTTCTCACGGTCGGTCGGCAACTTGCCGAGGTGCTGGCGCGGCATCGCGCGCTGAGCGGCGCGGCGGCGCAGGCGACGGCGCTCGACCTGCTGCTGGCGGTGGGCATCGCCGACGCGCCGCGGCGGCTGGTCGAGTACCCGTTCCAGCTCTCCGGCGGCATGAAGCAGCGGGTGATGATCGCCATGGCACTGGCCGGCGAGCCGCGCCTGCTGATCGCCGACGAGCCGACGACGGCGCTCGACGTGACGATCCAGGCACAGATTCTCGAGCTGCTGCGCCGGCTGCAGGCGGAGCGGGCGATGGGCATGCTGCTGATCACGCACGACCTCGGCGTCGTCGCGCAGATGGCGACGCGCGTCGGCGTCATGTATGCCGGCGAGATCGTCGAGGAAGCGCCGCGCGGGGCCTTCTTCTCCGCCCCGCGACATCCCTATACGCAGAAGCTGTTCGCCGCGCTGCCCGACCTGGCGCGCCGCGGCGGCCAGTTGCAGACGATTCCCGGCCAGGTGCCGCCGCTGTCGGCGATGCCGGCCGGCTGCCGTTTTGCCGCCCGCTGCGAGCATGCCTGGGAGTTGTGCCGGCAACAGTCGCCGCAGTGGCGGCAGGTGGCGGTCGATCATCGCGTGCGCTGCCACCTCGAGGATGGGTTGGCGTCGCGCGGGCGAGACGGTGGCGGAGTCGCCGCCGCTGGCGAAGCACTCGCGGTCGTCGCGGCGGCACCGGCGCTGCTGGCGGTGGATGATCTGCGGGTGCATTTCCCGATCCGGCGCGGCATCCTGCAGCGCACCGTCGGGCACGTGCGGGCGGTGGACGGCGTCTCGCTGGCGCTTGCCCGTGGCCGCACGCTGGCGCTGGTCGGCGAGTCGGGCTGCGGCAAGACGACGGTCGGCAAGGCGATCCTGCAACTGCTGCCGGCCAGTGGCGGCAGCGTGCGCCTGCTCGGCGAGCAACTCGGCGGTGCTGCCAGCAGCCCACGGCGGGCGTTGCGGCGGCACATGCAGATGATCTTCCAGGATCCCTTCGCCTCGCTCAATCCACGCCTGTCGGTCGGCGAGATCATCGCCGAAGGCATGCGCACGTTGGCAGCCGGCGGGCCGGCAGCGGGCCGGCGGGCGACGAACGCGGCGGCGATCGCCGCCGTTCTGCAGCAGGTCGGCCTGCCGGCGGAAGCCGCCGGGCGCTACCCGCACGAGTTCTCGGGCGGCCAGCGGCAGCGCATCGCGATCGCCCGGGCGTTGGCCGTGCAACCGGATCTGGTGATCTGTGACGAGCCGACGTCGGCGCTGGATGTCTCGGTGCAGGCGCAGATTCTCAACCTGCTGGCGACGTTGCAGGACGAACTCGGGCTGGCCTATCTCTTCATCACCCACAACTTTGCCGTCGTCGATCATCTGGCGCATGAAGTGGCGGTCATGTACCTCGGCCGCATCGTCGAGAATGGCCGCGTCGACGAGGTGCTGCGCTCGCCGCGGCATCCGTACACGCGCGCACTGCTGTCGGCAGTGCCGAGCCCGCGCCTCGACGTGGCGAACGAGTACATCCGCCTGCCGGGCGAGATTCCCTCACCGGCGGCGCCACCGGCCGGCTGCCATTTCCATCCCCGTTGCCGGCAGGCGAGCGAGCTGTGCCGTCAGGACTATCCGCCGCCGAGCCGGCTGTCGGCAACGCATGTGGTGCATTGCCACCTCTATCCGCCGGCGGGCGAAGCGGATTGAAGTCGCTGCTGCAGACGTGACAACGCCGCCTGGCGGCGGCGCTGCGGGGTGGCGACCGGGGGCGGCGATCAGTAGGTGTTCTGCACGAGCTGGATCGTCAGCCGCTGTCCGGGTTTGATGTCGTTGGTCTGGATGCGGTTCCAGCGCAGGAGGTCATCCTTCTCGACGCGGAACTGCTTGGCGATCGAGCCCAGCGTGTCGCCGCGGCGGATCGTGTACTGGGCGAGCTTGAGCGGCTTGCGGGCCGTTTCCGCGCCCTTGTCGGCCCGCCTGCCGGTTTTCTCTTCCTTGGCCGCCAGTTGTTGCCTGCCGTCGTCGGCCTTGTTCGTCGTGCGCTCGGACGCCTTCGCCGCCGCCGCGCTGGCGGCTTTGCCGCCGCTCGCTTCCTGGCGGCTGTCGGCCGGCTCGTTGCGCGCCTTGCCGGACGGTGCCCTGGCTGGCTCGGCGGCCGCGACCAGCAGGCGGGTGCCGGCATTGACCTGGTTCGCGCGCAGCTTGTTGAGCTGCTTCAGTTCGGCCACGCTCATGTCGTAGCGACTGGCCACCTCGCTGAGTGTTTCACCCTTGCGGACGAGGTGGCTGCTGCTGGAGGTGCGGCCCGCTGCTGCAGTTTCTGCGGCTGGCCGCGATTCCGTCTCGCTCACCGTGCCGCGCTGCGCCGCCGGCTTCGCTGCCGGCTCGGCGGCGGCGACCAGCAGCTTGCTGCCGACGTTCACCTGGTCGGCGCGCAGCTTGTTGATCTGCCGCAGTTCGGCCATCGTCATGCCATAGCGCTGGGCCAGGGCATGCAGCGTCTCGCCCTTGCGGACGACGTGCGTGCGGCTGGCGACGGCCGGCGGCGCGACCTCCGGCTGCGGCAGGCGCGGCGCCTGCGCGACGGCTGCGGGCGGCCGCGGCTGTTCGCTCGCCAGCGGCGGTGCCGCCTCGGTCGGCAGGCTCGCCAGTTGCTCGCCGGCGCTGACACCTTCCTGTGCCGGCACGAGCAGGGTGTGTCCCGCCGTCACCCTGATGCTGCCGTTGATGCCGTTGACCGCTTTCAGGTTGGCGACCGTGAGGCCGAAGCGCGGTGCGACCTGTTCGAGCTTCTCGCCGGCGCGGAGCGTGTAGGCCTGCCATGACGACAACGGCTTTTCACTCTCCTCGTGTGCCTCGAGGTTGCTGACGAAGGTGTCAAGCTTGTGTGCCGGGATGACCAGCGGCTTGTCGGACTTGATCACCGGGCGGTTGTGCGCCGGATTGAGGGCGACGAACTCGCGTACCGGCATCTCGGCAAGGCGGGCTGCCAGCTCGACGTCGATGTCGGCCGACTTGGTGACGGTGGCGAAGTAGGGGCGGTTGGGAACCCCGCGGAGGTTGAGGCTGGCGAGCGCGTTCGGGTTGCTGAAGATGTTCTTCAGGGCCTGCAGCTTGGGGACGTAGTGGCGGGTTTCCTCGGGCATCGTCAGGCTGAGGTAATCGGTCGGCAGGCCGTTGGCGCGGTTCCTGTTGATCGCCTTGCCGACGGCACCTTCGCCCCAGTTGTAGGAGGCAAGCGCGAGGTGCCAGTCACCGTGGAGATCATAGATGTACTGCAGGTACTCTAGCGCGGCGGCCGTCGAGGCGACGATGTCGCGGCGTTCGTCCACCCACCAGTTCTGTTCCAGCTTGTACTGCCTGCCGGTCGCCGGGACGAACTGCCAGAGGCCCGACGCATGGCTGCGCGAATACGCCGTCGGGTTGTAGGCGCTTTCTACCATCGGCAGCAGCGCAAGCTCCATCGGCATGCCGCGCCTTTCGAGTTCCTCGACGATGTGATGCAGGTAGCGGCTGCTGCGCTCGACCATGCGGCGCAGTGACTCGGGACGATTGGTGAACCATTGCTGGTGGTGCAGGACAAGCGAGTTGTTGATGTTCGGCATCGCAAAGCCGCGCCGGATGCGCTGGAACAGTTCGTCCGGCTCGGCGGTCAGATCGATGGTCTCGGCGAGTTGCCCCGGAGCGACGAGTTCGACCACCGGCAGCGCCTCGGCCGCCTCCGTCTGGCTGTCAGGAAGCAGGCCCGGTGTCCGCTGGGACGCGCTGCTGGCCGTCGGCCGATCGGTTGCCTGGGTGCCCTGGTCGGTTGAATCGCCGGCCGCAGCAGCGCCGGAAGACAGGGCAAGAGCAAGAGCAAATGCGATTCGTGGCGTCATCCGTACTTCCTGTTCTCTTTTCGGGCGGGCGCCAGTTCATCCCCGCTCAGTGGGATCACCTGGTCGAATGGTGAAACTGCAAGCGCATGATTATAGACCAAAGCGAAGGTGCGAGTGGACAAGTGGCGCGGCGAAAAGTTCGCTGCCGGTGGTGCAGCGGCTGGCCGCGTTCCGCGGCCGCGGCGGCCGGTCCGGCGACGCGCTTGGGTGCGCCGGCCGCAAAAAGAAAGAGCCCAGGCTGGCTGGGCTCTTGGGTACTCGATTCTGGCGGAGTGGACGGGGCTCGAACCCGCGACCCCCGGCGTGACAGGCCGGTATTCTGACCAACTGAACTACCACTCCTTGCTGCATCGGACTGCCCGTGTCGGGCATCCGGGTCCGGCGGCCCCAATGGCTGCCCGCCGTTCGAGCTGCGCATTATAGCGGATTCCTGCCGGCAAGCAAGAGCTGCGGCAGGGCGCATCAGGCGGCAAGACACTCGAAGCGGATCAGGCAGGGGTCACCATCGCGTACGGCTTCGCCGAGCGAGATGTCGCCCTGGTCATGCAGAACGAACTCCTCGCGCTGGACGAAGAAGCGCTCGCCGTTGTCGAGACGCAGGTAGGTGCCATTGGTGCTGCCGTCGACGAGGATGAACCTGCCCTGACGAAAGTGGATGTCGGCATGGTAGCGGGATACCTGTTCCTGGTCGACGACCAGCAGGTTGCGGTCGCCGCGGCCGATGGTGAATGGCGGCGAGTCGTCGCGCACTTCGAAGCGGGTACCGCGGTATGCGAGAAGCAGGCGGGAGCACAGCGACTGGCGCAGTTCCTTCTGCGGCCCCGGGCCGACGAGCTGGGTGACGGTGCCGGGCTCCTGCCAGATCATCTCGACGATCTCGACCTCACGCCGGCGACCGCGGACGCGCGACAGACCGAGGCTGCGCGTCATCTGCTGCAGTTCATCCGGTAGCCGGCGCGTGGTGTCGAGGGTGGTGATGATCTGGTCGGCCCGCGCCAGCGAGACCATGCGGGCCGCGACATTCACCGCGTCGCCGAAGAGGTCGTCCGGCTCGACGAGCAGCGGTCCGTGTTGCAGCCCGATCTTGACGGCGATGTTGAAGTCCAGCAGCGAGAGGTCGTCCCGCAGTGCCCGATGCATTTCGCAGGCCGCGTTGACTGCACGTTCGGCGTCCGGGAAGCGGCTCATGATCTCGTCGCCGATCGTCTTGATGACCGTACCGTCGAATTCGCCGGTCTTCTCCTTGAGGGTATCGAGCACGCGACTCTCGATCTGGCGGGCCTGCCAGTCGCCGTAGTCTTCAAACAGCCGGCTGCTGCCGCAGATGTCGGCAAAAAGAACCGTCGCCGACACCGACTCCGGAGCAGATGCCGCCGACGGGCGGTCCGGCGCAGGAACTTTCGGACTGCGCAGTTTCATGACCCGCCTTTTCCTTCCTCGACGAGCAGGCCGGTCAGCCGAAGCGGCGCTTGTACTGCTCGCGACGTTCCTGCGCTTCGAGGCACAAGGCGGCCGTCGGCCGGGCGAGCAGGCGGGCGATGCCGATCGGCTCGCCGGTCTCCTCGCACCAGCCGTAGTTGCCCTCGTCAATGCGCTTCAGCGCGTCGCGGATCTTTCGCAGCAGCTTTCTCTCGCGATCCCTGACACGCAGCTCGAGCGTGTGCTCTTCCTCGGCGCTGGCGCGGTCGTTCCAGTCCGAACTGATCTCGGCTTCCTGCAGGTGGCCCGCCGTCTCCTTGACGGCCGACAGCAGCGCCTGCTCTTCGGCAAGCAGCCGGCGGCGGAAGAAGGCGATCTGCCCGGGAGACATGTACTGATCCTCAGGCGCTGACAGCAGCGCCGTCTCGGTCAGTTCGTTCGCTTGCGCAGTCGACTCGTCCATGTTGTGACTCCTTTACTTGCTGACAGATCACCGACGATGGGACCGGGGAGTCCAGCCTCCCCGATCACAGAGTCATGGCGGCCGACGCGGCAACGAGCTGCCATCGCCCCGCTCGATGCACCGTGGCGTTGGCCGACCGGCGCCGTCAGGCGACGGTGCCGCAAAGGCGCGCTGACGACAGCTGATGGTAGCGCATTGTCCGCCTTCGGCACAGACAAAAAAAACCGCCGGCAGGCGGTGTGACTACATTTCAGTGCGATCCGTGGCCGCGCAGGGCGTGCTGCCAGCGACCTGGAACCGGAAACGCCTGGTAGGCGCGATTGGACTCGAACCAACGACCCCCACCATGTCAAGGTGGTGCTCTAACCAGCTGAGCTACGCGCCTTCATCAACGCCCAAGCTGCACGTGATTTCAGGGAAGTGCGCATTATACGGGGCGGCACCTTCAAGTCAAGCATGATCGTACGAGTTCTCAGTCGCCGATCACGTCGGTGTTGGCCGGGGGCGTGAAGCGGAACAGTGATGGCGGCAAGCGGGGGTTGATCTCGACTCGCGAAAAGACGAGCATCGTCGTCTGGCCAAGGGTGTCGAGCAGTTCCATCGCCCGCAGTTCGCTGCCGGAGAAGCCGACGCGTACCTTTGCGAAGCCGCTGTCGGCGGCTCTGGGGGTTGCCTCGAGCCACTCGAGCCCGTCCCGTTCGCCCGCTTCGCGCAGGCTGAAGTCGCGGTCGATAGTGCGTTCGCCGGCGAGCAGCGAGGCCGGCGTGCCGCCGAGCGCGGCGCCGGCCTTGCGGACGGTCACCTGGCGCAGGTCCGGGTCATGGATCGAGATCTTCTCGCCATCGCCGATCACCAGTTGACTGTAAGGCTTGTCGATCTGCCAGCGGAACTTGCCCGGACGCCAGAACATCATGACCCCGCTCGATTTCTGCGGCAGCCGACCGTTGCGCGCGACGACGGTCTGGGCGAAATCGGCGCGCAGCGTTCGCGTCGTGTCGAGAAAGTGCTGCAGTTTGTCGATGGCCGCGGCACGAGCCGGGTTGCTCGCAACGAGGACGCACAGCGTCAGGCCGAGCGGCAGGCGCCAGTTCATTCGTCTTCCTTGCGCGCGAGAACCTCGCGACCGCCGCGCGCATCCATGGCAGAAACCAGGCCGGCCTTCTCCATCGCCTCGATGAGACGGGCGGAACGGTTGTAGCCGATCCGCAGGTGTCGCTGCACGAGCGAGATCGAAGCGCGGCGGTTCTTCAGCACCACCTCGACGGCCTGGTCGTAGACGGGATCAGCCTCACCATCGGTGTCGGGGCCGCCGTTGTCGGCGCTGCCGGCATCGGCGTCCTCGTCGCCGGCGGAGCCGACCAGGACCGCGTCGACGTAATCCGGCGCGCCGGTCTTCTTCAGGTGGTCGACCACCCGGTGCACCTCGTCGTCGGCGACGAAGGCTCCATGGACACGCGTCGGGTAGCCGGTGCCCGGAGCCAGATAGAGCATGTCACCCTGGCCGAGCAGGGTCTCGGCGCCCATCTGGTCGAGGATCGTGCGTGAGTCGATCTTCGACGAGACCTGGAACGAGATGCGGGTCGGGATGTTGGCCTTGATCAGGCCGGTGATGACATCGACCGATGGTCGCTGCGTGGCGAGAATCAGGTGGATTCCCGAGGCGCGGGCCTTTTGGGCGAGGCGGGCGATGAGCTGTTCGACCGTCTTGCCGGCGACCATCATCAGGTCCGCCAGCTCGTCGATGACGACGACGATGTAGGGCAGGGTGCTCAGTGGCTCGGGTGAAGTCGGCGTCAGCGACACCGGATTGGCGATCTTCTCACCATTTCGCGCAGCATCGCGGATGCGCTGGTTGAGGCCGGCGATGTTGCGCACCCCCATGGCCGACATCAGCTTGTAGCGCTTGTCCATCTCGCCGACGCACCAGTTGAGCGCGTTGGCTGCCTGTTTCATGTCAACGACGACTGGCGCCAGCAGGTGCGGGATGCCCTCGTAGATCGACAGTTCGAGCATCTTGGGGTCGACCAGGATGAGCCGCACCTGGTCGGGCTCCGACTTGTAGAGCAGCGACAGGATCATCGCGTTGATGCCCACCGACTTGCCGGAGCCGGTCGTTCCGGCCACCAGCAGGTGCGGCATCCTGGCCAGGTCGACGACCAGCGGCTGACCACCGATGTCCTTGCCGAGGCTCATCGTCAGCGGCGAGTTCATGTCGCTGTATTCCTTGCTGGCAATGATCTCCAGCAGGCGAACCGTCTGTCGCTTCGGGTTCGGCAGTTCGAGTGCCATCGACGATTTGCCGGGAACCGTCTCCACCACGCGCACCGAGACCAGCGACAGCGAGCGCGCCAGATCCTTGGCCAGATTGAGGATCTGGGCGCCCTTGACGCCGACCGCCGGCTCGATTTCGTAGCGTGTGACGACCGGCCCGGGGTAGGCAGCGGTGACTGCGACCTGGACGCCGAAATCGGCCAGCTTGCGTTCGATCAGCCGCGAGGTGTATTCGACGGTCTCCGGGCTGACGCGGGCACTCTGCGGTGGCGCCGGTTCCAGCAGGTGCAGCGGTGGCAGCATGCCGCCCTCGACGGCCTCCGGGAACAGCGGCGGTTGCCTTTCGCGGTCGATCCGCTTCTCCACCTTCGCCGGCAGGACGCGTGCGGCGGGTGCTTCCGGTTCGCGTCCGGTGGCGGTTCCGTCGGCTTCGTCACCCGGCAGGGGCGTGCTCGCCGCGTCGCCGAGGAAGGGCTCGGCTGGCTCCCTGGCATTGCCCGAATCGGCCCCCACCTCGCGGTTCAGGGTCGGCTCGACCGCAGCGTCGCGACTGCCGCTCCGTGCCGGTCGCGAAGCCGTCCGGGCGGCCGTCGGCGGCATCTCCGCCGGCGCCGGTTCGTGGCCGTCGCCACGCTTCTTCTCGAGTTCGACCACGGCTTCGCGTTCGCGCGCCACCTCGCGACCGATGCGCCGATCCTGCCAGCGTCCGTAGAGGCCGCCTATTGCCAGCAGCACGCGCTCGAACAGCGTGCCGATCCGTTCCGCCGCGGTGATCCACGACATGCCGGTGAAGATGCTCCAGCCGAGCAGCAGCATCGCCACGAGTGCCAGTGTGGCGCCCGTATAGCCGAGGTAGCGGACCGCGAAGGCACCCAACTCGATGCCGGTGACGCCACCGGGGCCGACCGGCAGGCTGGCCTTGATGGTGTAGAAGCGCAGCGTCTCGAGTGCGCTGCTGGCAATGATGAGGACGACGAAACCGGCGAGCGAGATCAACAGCGGCCGTCTGTCGCCGGCATGCTGTCCCTCGAGCCGCCGGTAGCCCCAGCCAACGGTGACCAGCAGGAGCAGGATCCACCACCATGCGGAGAGGCCGAAGAGGTAGAGCAGGACATCGGCCAGCCAGGCGCCGCTGCGCCCTGCCGGGTTGTGCAGCATGCTGCTGTGCACGGCATGCGACCAGCCGGGATCGGCGCGGTCGTAACCCCAGAGCGAGAGCGCAAGGAAGCTGACGACAACGATCAGGACGAGCCAGCGGGACTCGCGCAGCAGCACGGCGATCTTCTCCGGCAGCGGGCTCGATGGTCGGGACGGGTAGGGGATCCTGCTGCCGAGTTTGCTCAACAATGCCATTGGCGGGTTCTGAAAAATTTTGGTCAGGAGCGCTCGGCGCTCACCGAAGAGGGCGCTCGCTTGTCGAGAATCACCGTGCGACCCTCCTCGACACGGAAGTAGCCACGGTTCTCGAGATCCTTCATGACGCGACTGACCATTTCGCGTGAGGCGCCGATCATCTTCGCGATGTCCTGTTTCGTCACCCGTTTGCGGATGACGCGCTGGCCGCGCTCTTCTTCCGAGAAATCGAGCAGCAGCTTGGCGACGCGGCCGTAAACGTCGAGCAGTGCCAGGCTCTCGATGTTGCGGTCGGCTTCGCGCAACCGCTGCACCAGGCTCTTCATGATGTTCAGGCAGAGGTCGAAGTTCTCCGCCAGGCAGCGTTTGAAATCGCCCTTGGTGATCACGAGCAGTTCGCAGGCTTCGGTGGCGACGACATCGGCCGAACGCGGGCTGCCATCGATCAGTCCCATTTCGCCGAAGAACTCCCCGGGGCCGAGCAGGGTCAGAATCACTTCACGGCCCTCTTCGTCGCTGTTGAGCACCTTGGCGCCGCCACTGATCAGGACGTAGAGCGAGTCGGTGCTGTCGCCGGCGCGAACGATCGTCGTCTGGCGAGCGACCCGACGGTGAAAGGCGACCTTGGCGATCTGTTCGAGCTGCGTATCGGGAACGCCGGCAAAGATCGGGATGCTGTGCAGCAGGGTCAGGCTGGGGCCTCTTCTGGGTTGTTCGACCTGAGTGTTCATGGGCGGTTCTTCCGTCAAGTGAAATGATTTCTATCAAGGGCTTGCGCGCCGATTATAAGGCACTTTGCAGGTTTTCGACGTTAACCGGTGGTAGCGGCTGGAGCAGGCAGGCCAGCGATGACGGTTATAATTTTCCGCTGACCCACCCGGAGAGTGACTGAACATGAGCCAAGCAACCCGCCATTGCCGCCTGCTGATCCTCGGATCGGGCCCCGCCGGCTACACTGCCGCCGTCTATGCTGCACGTGCCAACCTGAAGCCCGTGCTGGTCACCGGCATGGCACAGGGCGGCCAGTTGATGACCACCACCGACGTCGACAACTGGCCGGCCGACGCGCAGGGCGTACAGGGGCCCGAACTGATGCAGCGCTTCGAGGAGCACGCGCGGCGCTTCGAAACCGAGATCATCTTCGACCACATCCACACGGCACAGGTCACCCAGAGGCCTTTCACGCTGGTTGGCGACATGGCCACCTACACCTGCGATGCGTTGATCATCGCCACCGGTGCGTCGGCGCAGTACCTGGGCCTGCCGTCCGAGGACGCGTTTGCCGGGCGCGGGGTGTCGGCCTGCGCCACCTGCGACGGCTTCTTCTACCGCGAACAGCCGGTGGCAGTCATCGGTGGCGGCAACACTGCGGTCGAGGAAGCGCTGTACCTCGCCAACATCGCCAGTCACGTGACGCTGGTGCATCGGCGCGACAAACTGCGCAGCGAGAAGATCCTGCAGGACAAGCTGTTCGCCCGGGAAAGCTCGGGCAAGGTGACGATTCGCTGGAACTGCACCCTCGACGAGGTTCTCGGCGACCAGTCCGGGGTAACCGGGATCCGTATTCGCAGCAAGCTGACGAACGAGACCGAAGACCTTCCGGTGATGGGAGTCTTCATCGCCATCGGCCACCGGCCGAACACGGAGCTCTTTGCCGGTCAGCTGGCGATGGAAGGCGGTTACCTGTTGACGCATGGCGGCCATCAGGGCAACGCCACCGCGACATCGGTCGCCGGCGTCTTTGCCGCCGGCGACGTGCAGGACCACATCTATCGCCAGGCGTGCACCTCTGCCGGCAGTGGTTGCATGGCGGCGCTCGATGCCGAGCGCTACCTGGACAGTCTCGGCCTGGCGGGCTGAGAGCCCGCCCGTGGCGCTGCCAGGTGCCGAACGTAGGTTGGCCAGGGGCATCAGAAGCGACGCCGGCGATGAGTCAGTTCAGTCGTCACAGCCCGGAGGATCGGGCTGCCTTCCTCGCTGCCGTTGACGGTGCGCGACCTCTGCGCCAGCCCGACCGCGTCAGCCTCGACGGGCCGAAGCCAAGTCCGCGGCCGCGGCAGAGCGAGATCGACGAAGCGGCGGTCCTTGCCGAGCTGCTGCACGGCTCGTTGGCCATCGATGACTGGCTCGACCTGGGTGGCGCCGACTCCTTCCTGCGTGGCGGCGTGCCGCGCAGCGTGCTGCGCGACCTGCGTCGGGGCCGCTGGAGCATTCAGGGCCACATCGACCTGCACGGACTGAACCGGCAGCAGGCGCACTCCCAAGTGGCCCAGTTCGTCGCCGCGGCGCTCAGCGCCGGCAAGCGCTGCCTGCGCATCGTGCATGGCCGCGGCCACGGATCGCCGGGGCGTGAAGCGATCCTGCGGCAGTTGGTCAAGGTCTGGCTGGGTCGTCACCGGGAGGTGCTGGCCTTCTGTCACGCCCCGCCGAACGATGGTGGCGACGGTGCCCTCTGGGTGCTGCTGAAGTCGGGCGTCCAGCCGCGCCGGCTGCCCTGACGGAGAGTTCCGGCGACGACCGTCGTCGCTGGCTGCCTGCGCTGCCGTAGACCGTCTCGCCGCCGCGGCTGCCCCGGCGAGAGCCCTGGCGCCGTCTAGATCGCCGACTCGTCGAGTTCGCCGGTACGGATGCGCACGACCTGCTCGACGCTGCTGACGAAAATCTTGCCGTCGCCGATCTTGCCGGTACGTGCGGCCTTGACGATGGCGTCGATCGCCCCCTCGGTGGCGGAATCCGTGACGACGATCTCGATCTTCACCTTGGGCAGAAAGTCGACCACATACTCGGCTCCGCGATAGAGTTCGGTGTGGCCCTTCTGGCGACCGAAGCCCTTGACCTCGGTGACGGTCAGGCCGGTGACGCCGATTTCGGACAGCGCTTCACGCACCTCGTCGAGCTTGAACGGCTTGATGATCGCTTCAATTTTTTTCATGGTCTCGGCTCCTGGAAAGATCACAAGGAAATCCTATCAGAAATCGCGCACCGACAAACGATCAGTATGGGTCACGGTAGCGGTTGGTGATCGGATAGCGCCAGTCCTTGCCGAAACCGCGTTGCGTGACCCGGATTCCGACCGGCGCCTGGCGACGCTTGTACTCGCTGATCTTCAGCAGATGGACGACACGCCGCACGTCGGCGGCGGCAAAGCCCTCGGCAATGATCTGGCGCGGGCTGAGGTCCTTCTCCATGTAGGCCTCGACGATCGCGTCGAGCACCGCGTAGGGCGGCAGGTTGTCCTGGTCGGTCTGGTCCGGTTTCAGCTCGGCCGACGGTGGGCGGCTGATGATGCGTTCGGGAATGACATGCGAACAGGTGTTGCGCCAGCGCGAGATGCGGTACACGAGGGTCTTGACGATGTCCTTGATGACGGCGAAGCCGCCCGCCATGTCGCCATAGAGGGTGCAGTAGCCGACTGCCATTTCCGACTTGTTGCCGGTCGTCAGAACCAGCGAGCCGGTCTTGTTCGACAGGGCCATCAGGATCATGCCGCGTATGCGTGCCTGCAGGTTCTCTTCGGTCGTATCCGCCGGCAGGCCGGCGAACTGTCCCTCGAGCATGCCGGCGAGGGTCTCCATAGCCGGTGCGATGGCGATCTCGTCATAGCGGACGCCGAGCAGACGCACCATCTCGCGTGCTTCGCTGAGGCTCAGCTCGGCCGTATAGGGGGAAGGCATCATTACCGCCCGCACCTTGTCCGCACCGAGCGCGTCGACCGCCACGCAGAGGGTCAACGCCGAATCGATGCCGCCCGAGAGACCGATGATCGCCCCGGGGAAGCCATTCTTGCCCAGATAGTCGCGAACGCCGAGGACCAGTGCCTGATAGATCTCCGCTTCCTGGCAGGGTGGGTCGACGATGGTCGTCGGCTGCGGCTCACCGTCAACGAAGTCGACGATCCCCAGCGCCTCCTCGAACTGCGGCAGCTGGCAGCGGAGCGTCCCGCGCGAGTCGAGGACAAACGAGCCGCCGTCGAAGACGAGTTCATCCTGGCCACCGGCGAGGTTGGCGTAGACCACCGGCAGGCCGGTGCTGCTGATCCTTTGCCGCAGGACCTCGGTGCGTCGCTCGCGCTTGCCGATGTGGTAGGGCGAGGCATTGAGCACCAGCAGCACGTCGGCGCCTGCCTCGCGGGCGAGGTCGGCAGCGCCGGCTTCCCAGACGTCGGCGCAGATGTTGACCCCGCAGCGCAGCCCGTTGAGCGTCAGAATGCAGGGTGCAGCACCGGAATCGAAGTAGCGCTCCTCGTCAAAGACCTCGTAGCTGGGCAATCGCTGCTTGTGGTAGGTCGCGACACGACGGCCGCCGCTGAGCAGCGTCGCGGCGTTGTAGCGGCGCCCGTCGCGCTGCTCGGGGTGGCCGACGAGGACGGCGATGTCGGGCAACTCGCCGGCGAGCACCTCCAGCTCGCTCTCGCAGGCGCTGCAGAAGTCGTCGCGCAGCAGGAGGTCTTCGGGAGGGTAGCCGCAGAGTGCCAGTTCCGGCGTCAGCAGCAGTTCGGCGTTCTGCTGCCGGGCGCGGCGGGCGAAGTCGACGATGCGCGCGCGGTTGCCGCTGAAGTCGCCGACCGTGGCGTTGATCTGGGCAATGGCGATTCGTACTGACATCTGGCTGGCTCCCGGCAAAAAGGGGCGCTCGCGCGCCCCTCCAGCGAACAGTCGGAGTGGGAAGTCTAGAAGGCCGGCTTTTCCTTCGCCTCGGCATACGCCCGCACGCCCTCCATGATCTCCTTCTTCGCCTCGTCAGTGCCCAGCCAGCCGATCACCTTGACGAACTTGCCACGCTCGAGATCCTTGTAATGGGCAAAGAAGTGGGCGATCTGGTCGAGGACCATCTGCGGAAAATCGCGTGGCGACTCGATGTCGCGATACATCGGCGTCAGGCTGTCCACCGGAACGGCGAGCAGCTTGCCGTCGGGTCCGGCCTCGTCCTCCATCGCCAGCAGACCGATTGGCCGGCAGCGCACGACGACCCCCGGCGGCAGGGCAAACTGCGTCACCACCAGAACGTCGACCGGGTCACCGTCGCCGGCGATGGTGTGCGGAATGTAGCCATAGTTGCAGGGGTAGTGCATGGCGGTGGACATGAAGCGGTCGACGAAGACCGCACCACTGTCCTTGTCCACTTCGTACTTGACCGGATCGGCATGCATCGGAATCTCGACGATGACGTTGAAATCGTTCGGAAGCGACTTGCCGGAGGGCACGCGATCGAGGCCCATGTTCGTGTTCTCTCTGCTGTTGGTCGGAGTCTCGATTATACGCCGCTACCCCACGCCTGCGCGTCATCTTCTACCGTGATGCCATGCCCGTCCGGCCACCGTCGGTTGCCGCCATCGGAGCAGCCGAACGGGTTTGGTGCAACCAGCCGAGGATGCGCGCGGCACAGCTCTGCCAGTGGTGATCGAGGATCATCGCGTGGCCGGCGGCGGGGATGATCTGGAGGTCGGCTTGCCAGCGGCGGGCGACGCGGCGGACCTGATGAGGCGGAAAGACCACGTCCAGTTCGCCGCCGAGCACCAGTACCGGTCGCCGGCGTGGTGGCAAAGGCCAGCGCCAGCCAAGCATGGCCATGTCGGCGATGGCGCGGGCAGATTCCGGCTGCACGATCCGCACCAGTCGCTGGAGTTCGTCGGGATCCGTTGCCGGCGTGAAGTAGACGTCGCGCAGGAGGCGCATTCCATCGTCGTCGAAGACACCGCTGCTCATGCGGGCCACGGCACCGATGAACTCCGGGTGGCGCAGGAAGAGGCTCAGCGACGACTCCAGCGTCCCGTTTGGCGGTACCGGTGATATCAGGACCGCAGCTTCGGCAAGGGATCGCTCGAGCAGTCGTTCGGCGAGGAGGGCGCCCATCGAGTGGCCGATGACCACCGGCCTGCTGTCCAGTCCTTCGACCACCGGCGTGATGTCGGCGAGGTAGTCGTCGAGGCCGAGCCGGTCGAGGCACTCGCGCCCCTCGCTGCGGCCGTGCCCCGGCAGGTCGGCGGCATGGCAGTCGTAGCCACGGCTGGCGAAGTAGGGAAGGAAGTTCGGTAGCCAGCATCTCGAGTCCACGTAGCCGCCATGCAGGAACAGCAGCGGCGGCCAGCGGGATGGTGTGGCCGTTGCATGCCGGAGGAGGTGTATCGTGCGTCGAGCCATTGGTGTTGTCCGAGGGGTGCGCGCTGACCGTCACGGGAAGGGCTGCGTCGCCACGCAAGCCGCCGAGCGGGCCGTGGTTGGTGCGCGGGTGTCGTTCAGGCGCTGGCGCTTGGTCGTTCGGCGATGCGGTCACGCCAGGTCTGCAGGTGGTGCAGACCCTCGTGGCCAGGCTGGAAGCGCATCAGGCCGCGCGCAAACTCGATGGCGCAGAAGGCGGTGATGTCGGCGATGGTGAATCGGCCGCCGGCAACGAAGGGCTGGCGCTCGAGTTCGGCATCGAGCCAGCCCGCAATCTGCCGCAGCTTCTCGCCCTGCGAACGTCCAAAGTCGGGAAACTGCGGCTGCTCGAGCGGTGCCAGGCCGGGATGGCAGTGGCGGATCCAGTTGGCGATGCAGCCGAACAGGTACAGTTCGACGCGCCGGTCAGCCATCTCGATGAAGGCTCGCTCGGCGAAATCGTTTCCCATCAGGTTCGGTTCGGGCGCCAGGCCCTCGAGGTAGGTGCAGATCGCCCGCGACTCGCCGAGCGTGCGGCCGTCGTCGAGTTCCAGGGCAGGTACCTTGGACAGGGGGCTGCGGGCACGGAAGGCAGCTTCGCGATGCTCGCCCCGCGACAGGTCGACGATTTCCGTCTCGATTCCCTGCAGTCGCTTCTCGGCAATGAACATCAGGACGCGGCGCGGGTTGGGTGCCCGCGGTGAGACGAAGAGCTTCATGTGTGCCTCGCAAAATGTGTTGAAACGGTGGTGGGGGAAGTCGGTTCCTGGTGGCAGGATGTTCGCGCGGCATCAGCCGCCAGCCCGTGGCGACTGGCCCATCTCGACCATCTGGCGGGCTCCCTCGACGAACTTGCGCGCCTCGTCGTCGCTGGCGTCACGGTCGAGCGCCGACGGCGGGGTGGCGATGCCCTGCTGCACCGCCGGTCGCGCGCGAATCTGTTTGAGCCAGCGCTGCAGGTGCGGCAGGTCGTCGATCTCGATACCCGACCAGCGATGCGTTCGCACCCAGGCCCAGTTGGCGATGTCGGCGATAGAGTAGTCGTCGGCAAGGAACTCGTTGTCGCGCAGGCGGCCGTCGAGAACCTGGAACAGCCGGCGGCATTCGCCCTGGTAGCGGTCGATCGCCGGCTGGATCTTCTCCGGCAGGTAGCGGTAGAAGACGTTCGCCTGGCCCATCATCGGGCCAATGCCACCCATCTGGAACATCAGCCACTGCAGGACGCACGAGCGTCCGCGCGCATCCCGCGGCAGCAGGCGGCCGGTCATCTCGGCAAGGTAGATGAGGATGGCGCCGGACTCGAAGACCGCGAAGTCGGCCGCCGCCCGATCGACGATCGCCGGAATCCTGCCATTCGGGTTGATCGCCAGGAACCAGGGCTGCTTCTGCTCGCGTTGCGCCAGATCGAGCGTGTGCACCGTGTACGGCAGCGCCAGTTCCTCGAGGGCGATCGAGATCTTGTGGCCGTTCGGCGTTGCAGCAGTGTAGAGATCGATCATCGTCAGGGTTCGCTGGTTGGATCGGGGCAATTGCTGCCGCCGACCGGCGTTGCGCGCATGGGTGCCGTCATCGTAGCAGAATCATCGCCCCGGCAGGTGCCGGCCATCGTGTCGTGGCTGGCGGTGCAGCGGCTGCGATCCGGCGCGAATGCCCGTCGTCGGCGCTGCCTGTATGGCAGGCGATGAGCAGAAGCGGGCAGAAAATTAAAAGACATCACTTACTTAAAAAATGCGTGCAATCGTTCGCGGAGCGTGCTATCGTTGTCACATGGTGAATGGACTTGCACGATATGAATTCAGCGAGCGGCTGGCCGACATCCTCGGCGAGTCACGTCGTGACCTGCGCTTTCGCGTGACGTTGATGGTCACCGGCGGGCTGGTGCCTCCCGGACCGCGGGGCAGGGGCTCGCCGGCAGCGACGCCGCAGTACGCCGCGCAGTTGCTGCTTGGGGCGATGGCCGCGCCGCAGCAGTCACAGACCATCGAAGCCATCCGCTGTTATGCCGACCTGCGGCCAACGACGGTGGCGCCGGGTGGCAGCACGCCACGGGTGCTCTTCGGGCCGGCTCTGCCCGCCAGCGGCGCCGAGCAGCAGCCGGTGTGCTGGCTGGCGCTGGAGGGCCTGTCATTTGCCGACGCCCTGGCGGGCCTGCTCGAACTTGCCAGTGGCGAAGATACGCGCGCCCTGGTTGCCAGCGAGCTGTTCGGCGTCTGGGTCAACCGTGGTTGCCCGGTGGCCTCGCTGCAGTTCAGCACCTGGTGGCAGGGCCGGCGCGCAGTGATCAGCCACAACTACGGTCTCGGCGGCGACTCGCCGCCGCCGGCCTGGCTCGATCCACAACGCGGCGGGACTGCCGATCCGGGTCTCTTCCACGCCGTCTTCCTGCCGGTCCGAAAACTGATCGAGATCGGCGTGCTTACCACCGTAACCGACAACAGGAGCAATCCGATGCTGAACAAACTGGGCCACAAGGTGGCCTCGATTGCCAAGATGGCACAACTGGCGGCGAAGACGCCGCATGGCAGCCGCTGGGAGAAACTCCTGACGGCACTGGCCGCCGTACAGGCGTGGTCGGAACAGGTCGACCGGCAGGAGAGTCGGCTGCGCGAAGTCACCGGTTTCGGCGCCAATCCCGGCGAACTGCGCATGTACGAGTACGTTCCGGCGGAGCTGCCGGCGCAGGCGCCCTTGGTCGTCGTCCTGCACGGTTGCACCCAGAGCGCGGCTTCGTACAACAAGGGCAGCGGCTGGTCTACGCTCGCCGATCGTCACGGCTTTGCGCTCCTGCTGCCGCAGCAGCAATGGAACAACAATCCGCTGCGCTGTTTCAACTGGTTCAAGCCGGAAGACATCGAGCGCAACCAAGGGGAACCGGAGTCGATCCGGCAGATGGTCGAGCACATGCTGGGCGCGCACTCGCTCGACCGCCGTCGGATCTACGTTACCGGCACGTCTTCCGGCGGTGCCATGACAGCCGTCATGCTGGCGACCCATCCGGAGCTCTTCGCCGGCGGTGCGGTGATCGCCGGCGTCCCGTATCGGGCAGCGAAAGGCATGCAGGAGGGGCTGGAGACGATCTTCCAGGGCCGCAACCTGGCTCCGGCCGAATGGGGTGGGCGCGTGCGTGCGGCCTCGCCGCACCAGGGACCGTGGCCGAAACTGTCGGTCTGGCATGGCGACGCCGATACGGCAGTCAAGCCGGTCAACGCCGAAGAGCTGATCAAGCAGTGGAGCGACCTGCACGCAGTGCCACTGCAGCCGACGCTCGAGATGACGGTGAGCGGCTATCCGCGACGGGTCTGGCTGTCGACCACGGGTGAGGAGGTCATCGAGTCCTACACCGTCACCGGCATGGCGCACGGCGCGCCGCTCGATCCCGGACCGGCGCCGCATCAGTGCGGCACCGCGGCGCCGTTCTTCAACGCTGTCGGCATTTCCTCGACGCATCGCATAGCCGACTTCTGGGGGCTGCTCGCCGAACAACCGGCACAGGCGGCGCACGAGACCGCGGCAACAGCCGCGGTGCCACCGAGCGGCGATGCGCCGGCGGGTGCCACGGCGGCGGGGCAGGCGCGGGCGAAGCCGTTGGCCAATGGTGGCGATGCGCAGCAGCAGGAGGCGCCGTCCGCGTCCGGGGCCAGCCGCCGTCCTGCCGATGCGGAGCAGGGCAGCGGCAGCCGGCGGCCTTTCGGTCTCGACGTGCACGGCATCATATCCGCTTCGCTGGAGGCAGCCGGTCTGCTCAAGAGTGGTGCCACGGCCAGCCGCCCGACCAGCGGTGCACCGCTTGGCATCGATGTGCCGGGAATCATCTCGACCGCGCTCGAGGCGGCTGGCGCACTGAAGGCGGTCAGCCAGCGTTCTGCGGCGGCGTCGACGCCCGCAGCCAGGTTACAGGCTGCGGGCTGGGAAGGAAGCGGCTGGGAGATGTTGCTGGACGACCCGCGCGCGTTGGGCGGCGGCTCGATGCTCTACGGCCACGCTTCGTCAGGCGAGCGGGGGGCGCTCGGGCCGCATGCGCATTCGATCTCGCGGCGCATCGAACTCGGCCCACGGCCGGAGTTGAGCTACCTGCGGCGACTCGATCTCAGCGCCGCGGTGAATGACTACACCAGCGCCAGCTTCCGGATACTGATCGATGGCATCGTCGTCGATGAGGTGACGGCGATCGGCATGCTGCACCAGGAGAGTGAGTGGCTGCGCCAGTCAGGCATCGACCTGGCGCGCTTTGCCAATCGGACGGTGACGCTGACGCTCGAGGTCGCCGCCTATTCGAACATCTACAGCTCGGTGCATGCCAGCGTCTGGGTAGACCAGGTGTTGATCGAGAACGCTGTCGATCTGGCTCCCTGCTGAGCCGTCGTCCAGGGATGGCGGCGAAGCGGCGGCGATCGAACGTGCGGGGCACAAGCAACGGAGGCAGGTGCCTGCTGGGTCGGCCGATCAGCGGGCGAGTGCAGGTGAGGGCGCTGGCGCCGGGGTTCGTTGCGCGACCCCGGCGCGGGGCGCCGCCCGCCCGGCCGGACAATGCCGGTCTGCGGGTTGCTGGCGGCGCTTGACTGTGGCGGTCAGCGGTTGGTGAACACGGGCTTGCGCTTCTCGACGAAGGCTGCCATGCCCTCTTTCTGGTCGTCGAGGGCAAACGCCGAGTGGAAGGTGCGGCGCTCGAAGAGCAGCCCCTCGGCGAGCGAACTCTCGTATGACCGGTTGATGCACTCCTTGATCATCAGCACCACTGGCAGCGAAAAGCCGGCGATCTTGCTGGCGGTCGCCATCGCCTCGTCGAGCAGCTTGTCGGCGGGAACGACGCGCGAGACCAGACCGGCGCGTTCGGCCTCGACGGCGTCGATGTTGCGCGAAGCGAGGCACATTTCCATCGCCTTCGCCTTCGAGATCGCGCGCGGCAGGCGCTGCGTGCCGCCGGCACCCGGCAGGATGCCGAGGCGGACCTCCGGCTGCCCGAACTGCGCTGTATCGGCAGCGAGGATGATGTCGCACATCATCGCCAGTTCGCAGCCACCCCCGAGCGCATAACCGGCGACGGCAGCGATGACCGGTTTGCGGCAGCTCTTCAGCGTGTCCCAGTTGCGGGTGATGAAGTCACCCTTGTAGGCCTGCATGTACGACAGTGATTGCATCACCGTGATGTCGGCACCGGCGGCGAATGCCTTTTCCGAACCGGTGATGACGATGGCGCCGATGTTCTCGTCGGCCTCGAAGCCGCCGAGTGCGTCGCCCAGTTCGTCCATCAGGTCATCGTTCAGCGCGTTGAGCTGCTTCGGGCGGTTGAGCGTGATCAGGCCGACTTTGCCGCGCACTTCGGTGATGATGTTGACGTAGGTCATGAGCAGAGAACTCCTGTGATGGAAGTTTCGATAGGGGAGCGCGGCTCCCGTCAACCCGGAGTCGGGACGGGAGCGCACGCGGTGTGCGGCCCCCCGGTGTGTTCAGTGCGGGGGGCCGACAGCGATTGCCAGGACAGGGTCAGGCGAGGTCCATCTGGAACTTGACCGGGCCGCGCACTTCCTTGCCGTTGGCGTCCTTGAAGGAGCCATTGACCGGCGACTTCTTGCCGTACGGGCTGGTCAGGATGGCGACGTGGCCGCCAAAGAAGGCGACCGACTCGAGACCGTCCCAGCCTTCGAGGAACTTGTTGCCTGCCGTGGCGCAGGGCGGTGTGACGAGGTCATCCTTGATCGCGTAGTTCTGGTACCACGGCACCTTGAGGTCGATCAGGCCCTTGATGTTGAGGGGCTTGTCGAACAGTTTCACGGGCAGCGTGCCATCGTCGGCGATCGCATCCTGGAAGGTGTGCGAGCTCATGTTGGCGATCGCCAGCGGCAGGTGTACGCGCTCCTTGAGCAGCCAGCGGAAGAGGGCCGCCGGCGTCTTGCCCGGGTTGAGGTCGGTGGCGCGCTGCAGCGAGGCCTGGTCGAGGACCTTGACCAGCGGCGACTCGCGGTCGATGGCGACGAAACGCATGCCGAGGCTCAGCAGATAGCCATTGGCCACCTTGTTGCCGCTTGGCAGCGTCGTCGTGATGAAGTCATGGTGCATCGTCGGCATGCCGCTGATGGCATCGCTGTAGGTGCCGTCGACCGGCGTCACGTTGGTGATCAGCGCGTCGCAGACGTCCTGCAGCTTGCCCGAGAGTACGTTCATCAGGCAGATGTAGCCGCCCTGGCAGGTGCCGTTGAGGGTCACCTTCTTGCCGCCGTTGAGCTCCATGACCTTGGCGCAGAGTTCGCGCGTCTGCTCGCAGTCCTGTTCCGGAGTCATCGTCTGGACCTTCTCGTTCGTCATGATGTCCTTGACGACGCGGACGTAGGTCGGGATGCCCTCGTTGGCGAAGGAGTGGCTGTAGCTCTTGTTCTCGTAGGGCAGGAAGGAGAGGATATGCACGCCGAGCATGTACGGCGGCACGAGGATCACCGGCTTGAGATCGCTGCGAACCTCGACGCCTTTCTTCAGCGGCAGAACCTGATAGAGCTCGAAGGCGTCGGTCTCGTGCACCAGCCGGTAGTTCGAGGTATTGAAGTGGAAGCCGAACTCATCGGCGATCGCCTCGATCTGTTCGTTGAAGTTGGATACCGCCTCCATCACTTCGGCTTCACGCCGCATGTAGCCGCCGAGCTTCTCGCCTTCCGCGTTCATCACCGTGTTGAGGAAGGCGCGGGTTGCTTCCTCCATCTGGTCAAAGGCGTAGTCGGCCATCTTGTCCTGCATTCCGGCGAGGCCCTTGCGCGCCATGCCGACGTTGTGCTCGAGGATTTCGAAGGTCTCCAGCATGCTCAGCGGATTGTCGCGGGCGGCGGTCATCGCGATGTGTGCGGCAATGAACAGGTTGTCGTTGAACTCGCTGACCTCACGGTTCGAAGCGCGCATCATCGCCAGCGTATACCTCCACCAGCTTGTGGTGAAATCGGGCATTTCCCTTAGCAGTGCATTCATTTTTCCAACCTCCAGCAATTAGACGTGATACCTGAGTCAAAAAAAGGTCGGCCCGCAGTGGGGCCACCCGCGCTTACCCTGGTGCCGCCGCCAGGGCGGACACCGACGATTCACCGAATCCGTTTCCGTCGCTACACGGGCGCCGACTCCCGGGCCTGGCAAACTCTCGCACCGATGGTCGGCCAACACCGCCATCGGCTTCGTTTTTGCAACGCGTTCGAGTACCAGCGACATGCCCGCGCGATCCGCTCGGCCACGCTCGATTGCGCAGCGCACAATACATTCTACTCCTCTGCGCGGGATTTGTTCACGCGCTTTCGCGCCTGCATGCAGGGGGCCGACCGGGGCCGCGCGAACGACGCTGCAGGGCCGTCAATTCTGGCTTGCAGTGTCCTCGCGACGGGTCTCCGCGCGGTCCTCTCGAGCCGTTTGCAGGATGCCCTGGCGGCAGCCGTTCCAGTCGCCTGGCAGGCGATGTATGCTACGCTTCTGTTGCGCTGCGATGGGACTCAGCCGGCGATGCCGGAGGTCGACAGATGGGCCCGCCGCGGCTTCGCCGGAGGGAGGACACGATGCTGCAACTAGCGACACTGATCAGTCACCACGCGGCCTATCGGCCCGCTGAGGTGGCAGTCGTCTTCGAACAGGAGCGCTTGAACTGGCGTGACTTCGCTGCCCGTGTCGACCGTTGCGCCAGCCTGTTGCAGTGGCTTGGCGTGCGCCGCGGCGAGCGAGTTGCGACGGTTCTTGCCAACTGCCGGGAGTTGCTCGAGATCTACTGGGCGGTTCCGGCGATCGGTGCCGTTCTCGTGCCGCTGAGCCCGCTGCTGATGGCCTCCGGTCTGGCCAGCCTGGTGCGCGACGCGGGTGCCGTCTGCCTGATCACGCAGCGCGCGCTGGCGCCGATGCTGCAGCAGGTCCGCGACGAACTGCCGCAACTGCGCGCCGACCGCATCCTGCTGGTGGACGGGGCCAGTGGTGATTTCCCGGATTACCGGGCGCTGCTCAACAGTTGCCCGGAAGGCGGCCACAGCACGGTGGAAGTGGCCCAGGACGAACTGTTCAACATCATGTACACCAGTGGCACCACCGGCTTGCCGAAGGGCATCATGCACAGCCATTTCGTGCGCTCGATGTACTGCACGCTGTTCGCGGCGGCGTGGCGGATGCGGCCGGAGTCGGTCGTTCTGCACACCGGCGCGATCGTCTTCAACGGTGCCTTCGTCACCCTGATGCCCTGCTTCTATCTCGGCGCGCGCTACGTCCTGCAGCGCCAGTTCGACGCCACCGAGGCGATCGAGATCATCGCCCGCGAACGCGTCACGCACACGATGATGGTGCCGGCACAGATCATCGCCGTGCTCAATGCGCCGAACTTCTCGCCGGCAAAGCTCGCCTCGCTGGAAATGATCCTCTCGCTCGGCGCGCCGCTCCACCAGGAGCACAAGGATCAGCTCAACCGCCTCCTGCCGGACCGCTTCTACGAACTCTACGGACTGACCGAAGGCTTCTGGACGATTCTCGACCGCACGCAGTCGCTGCGCAAGGCGGGGTCGGTCGGCTCGCCGCCCTGTTTCTACGAGATGCGCATCGTGCGCGAGGACGGCAGCGACGCCGAAGCCGGCGAGGTCGGCGAGATCGTCGGCCGCGGCCCGTCACTGATGCTCGGCTACCACGGCCGGCCCGACCTCACCGACCAGGCGATCCGCGATGGCTGGCTCCATACCGGCGATCTCGGCTACGCCGATGGTGAGGGCTACCTCTACCTTGTCGACCGCAAGAAGGACATGATCGACAGTGGCGGCGTCAAGGTCTACCCGAAGGACATCGAGGAAGTCGCAGCGCGTCACCCGGCGATCCGTGAAGTCGCCGTGTTCGGGGTCGCGCACGAGAAATGGGGCGAGACGCCGGTCGCCGCCGTCCTGCTGCACGCCGGCGCCAATGCCACCGCCAGGGAACTGCGCGACTGGATCAACGACCGCGTCGGCGCGCGCTACCAGCGGCTGCACGCCGTCGAGATCATGGACGACTTCCCGCGCAACGCTGCCGGCAAGACGCTCAAGCGCGAGATGCGCGACGCCTACCAAGCACGGGGACAGTAGACTCGATTGCCTCGCGGACGGCTCGCCGGCCGGTTTGCCCCGGCAGTCTTGCTGGCCGGGGTGGCGCGATGTCGGTGCAGCTGAACCCCCGGGCCAACTGCCAAGCAAAGGTCGGTGCCGCGGCCGGACGCAGCCGCCACGCGGGCGCGGATGAATGCCTGCTGGAGGCCGTCCGCTGATCGCTCACGCGGCCGGGTTGCTGCTGCCGGAGTTCGCATCGGGCTGGCAGAGGAAGTCCAGAAGCGGCATCGCGGCAGCGAAGCGTTGCGCGGCAAGGCTGACCAGACCCTCGCCTGTGGCTTCGGCGAACGACAGGGGTGCCAGTCCGATGAAGTCCTTGCGTCGGATGTCGTCGATCGCCGGGTGGTCCGCGGCATGACCGCGCGGCGGCCGGCTCAGGCTGTCGCCTGCCAGCACCCAGTGCGCGCTGAATTGCGGGTCGTCGCGCACGGCAAACCAGCGCTGCGGGTGATCGGCGATGCGGGCGCGGATGCCGGCGAGCGCGGCGGGATCGGGATGCCAGCAACCGGCGCCGAAAAAGCAGCCGTCGCTCGCGAGGTGCATGTAGAAGCCCGCTGAGTGGACGTCCTTGCCGAGTTCGTGTCGGAACTGGATGCCGACGTTGGTCTTGTAGGGACGCTTGTCGAGGCTGAAGCGCGTGTCGCGGTGAATCCGCATCAGCGAGCCGCCGGTCGGCCGTGGATCGGCGCGGAAATGCGGGGCGAATGCCTGCAACTCGGGCGCCATCGCGGCGATGAAGTCGAGCGCGGGCGCGCGGACCACTGCTTCGTAGCGCTCCCGGTTGGTGGTGAACCACGAACGCTCGTTGTTGGCCGCAAGTTCGTCAAGGAAGTTGAACGTGGC
Source organism: Candidatus Accumulibacter similis (assembly GCA_013347225.1). Taxonomy (NCBI): domain Bacteria; kingdom Pseudomonadati; phylum Pseudomonadota; class Betaproteobacteria; genus Candidatus Accumulibacter; species Candidatus Accumulibacter similis. The sequence continues at coordinate 2,468,475 of CP054595.1, forward strand.
CTGGCTGAACATGGCAATCCCTCCTCGCTGGCAAGGTGGTTGGGGGAGCGGGCGCTCTGCGCCCGCATTGTTGCGCGTGCCGCACGGCCGGTAAAGACCATCCGCATTGCCGCAGCCCGTCAGGTTGCCGGTCGATGCCGTTGTACAGGCATGGACCGCCGCTGCTGCCGGCGATTGCCGCGCCGGAGCGCGGGCGGCGCAGCCCTCTGGCAGATAGCCATGCCCCGTGCGCGCGGCCGTTCGGCTGCGCGCGGCAGGCAGCGACGACGGGCAGCAACAGGCGGTGGGCGGCGACGGCAGCATTGTCGTAAGATCGCGGCGCAGGTGGCAGACACGAGGAGCATTGCATGCAGGCGATCGTTCGCGGCGATGAGGCGGTCGAGACCGTACGCGTTCCCGGCGCAGCGCCCATCAGGATGTGGACCGAGGGCGTGCCGGTCGAGGACGAGGCACGTCAGCAGTTGATCAACACTGCGCGCCTGCCCTTCATCTTCCGCCACCTGGCTGTCATGCCGGACGTGCATCTCGGCAAGGGGTCGACGATCGGCAGTGTCATCCCGACGCGCGGTGCGATCATTCCGGCCGCGGTCGGCGTCGACATCGGCTGCGGCATGATCGCCACGCGCACGACGCTGGCCGCTGTCGACCTGCCCGACAGCCTGCACGGACTGCGCAGCGCCATCGAGCGCGCGATACCGCATGGCCGCACTGTCGGTCGCGGACGGCGCGACGAAGGCAGCTGGGACAACCCGCCGCCGCTGGTCAACGCACTCTGGATGGAACTGCTGCCGCGCTTCCGGCGGCTGGTCGAGAAGTACCCGAGCCTGAAGAACACCAACAACCACAACCACCTGGGAACGCTGGGAACGGGCAACCACTTCATCGAGGTCTGCCTCGACGAAGCCGACCGGGTCTGGTTGATGCTGCACTCGGGGTCGCGTGGCGTCGGGAATGCCATCGGCAGCACCTTCATCGCGCTGGCACAGGCTGACATGCGGCAGCATCTCGCCAACCTTCCCGATCGCGATCTTGCGTACCTCGAGGAAGGCAGTGCCCACTTTGCCGACTACGTCGAGGCGGTCGACTGGGCACAGGATTACGCACGTCACAACCGTGCAGCGATGATGGCGAACCTGATCGCCGCCACGCGGCTGGTGATCGCCAAACCGTTCGCCGTCGACGTCGAGGCGGTGAACTGTCACCACAACTACGTGCAGAAGGAGACACACTTCGGCGCCGAGGTCTTCGTCACCCGCAAGGGCGCGGTGTCGGCCCGGCGCGGCGAGCTCGGCATCATTCCCGGCTCGATGGGGGCGCGCAGCTACATCGTCCGTGGCCTCGGCAATCCGGAATCGTTCTGCTCGTGCAGCCACGGTGCCGGCCGCATCATGAGCCGCAACGAGGCGCGCCGCCGCTTCACCGTCGCCGACCAGGAACGTGCCACCGCGCACGTCGAGTGCCGCAAGGACAAGGACGTGATCGACGAAATACCGATGGCCTACAAGGACATTGACGCCGTGATGCACGCACAGCGCTCGCTGGTCGAGGTCGTGCATACGCTGCGGCAGGTGGTGTGCGTCAAGGGCTGAGGCGCGCCTGGAATTCATCGACGACATCGGCGACGCTGGTCCTGCGGCCGAGGTCGCCGATCCTTTCCTCGAGCCCTTCCGCGCGCAGGATGTCGCGCGCCGCCGCGTGCGCAGCCACCAGCCGCAAGCGGATTCCCGCCGCCTGCAGCTCCGTGTGCAGCTTGGCCAGCATGCGTGCGCCGGCGAGATCGACGGTTGGCGAAGTAGACAGATCGAATACCGCCAGCGTCAGGGTCTCGGGGGTCGAGCGGATGCGCTGCCAGATGGCATCGCGCACATGCTCGACGTTGAAGTAGAGCAGGGCGGCCTCGACGCGGAAGAGCAGCGCCCCCGGGACGACCGCGTTGTCCGGGTTGCGCTCCATGATGATTGCGACAGGCCGCCGGCCACCGGGTAGGCCTGGAAGAGTCCTGCAGCCAGGTTCGCCGCGCCGAGACCGAGGAGTTCCTGCCGGACATCGATCTCGTAGCCGCGTGCCTGCGCCAGTGCGCGGGCAGCCGACACGCTTTCGACGTAGGCCAGCAGCAGACAGGCAAAGGCCAGCGGGATCACCCCGTCGACGTCACGCACGCGCAACTCAGGCAGATGAAAGTCTGGTAGGCCCTGCGGCAAGCCGCCGACGACCTTGAAGCCGAGCTCGCCGAGCGGCGTCAGCGACAGCAGGAGGATCGCGGCGACCACGACGAACAGCGCCACCGGGCGCCCGGGCAGGAATCTTTCACCGAGCAGCAGCACCGCCAGAGCGGCCAGACCGAAAGCGAGAACGGCCAGGTTGGTATTTGGGAGCTGGCCGGCGAGGACGGCGACCGACCCGAAGAAGCCGTGCCCGCCACCCTCGACCCCGAAAAGCTTGGGCAACTGGGTCATGGCGATCGTCAGCGCCGCACCGGCCTTGAAGCCCAGGAGAATCGTCTCGCTGATGAAGTTGACCAGCGAACTCAGGCGAAACAGCCAAGCCAGCAAGCACATCGCGGCGATGACCAGCGCCGTCAGTGCGGCGATCGAGGCCCAGCGATCCGGATCGCCCTGCGCCATGCCGGCGACCGTGACGCCGACGAGCATCGAGATCGCCGAGGTGGGACCGATCGCCAGCTGCCGCGACGAGCCGAACAGCGCGTAGAACAGCCCGCCGACCAGATAGCAGTAGATGCCGCATTGCGGCGGCAGCCCGGCGAGCGAGGCGTAAGCGAGCGACACCGGGATGCCGTAGGCTGCCAGCGTCACGCCGGCGATCGCATCGTTGGCCAGCCACTCCTTGTGATACGCAGCCAGCCACTGCGCCGGTGGAAACGCCGCGCGCCAGCGGCCAAGCGGGGCTTGGCCTGCGTGCGCGGTCGCGGATCGCGATGAGTCGGTGACCGGCGCCGGACTCAAGCGCTCTCTTCGACCAGCGCTTCGAGTCGTCCTTCGCGGACTGCCTTCACGAAGGCGCGATAGTCGCGTTGATTCTGGTCACTGTACTCGACGGCGAACTCGCAGATCGCGTCGTCGAAGGTGGCGCTCGAACCCATGTAGCCGGCGATCAGTGCCGCGTCGCCCGAGCGCGCGTGCGCGCGTGCCAGGGCGCGGGCGCAGAGCCGGCCGTAGGTGGTGAGAAGGTCGGCGTCCCATCCTTCGACGATGGCACTGATCTTGACGTCGCGCAACTGCCTGAAGTAGTAGTGGCGGCCGTTGCTTCCAGTCGTCCAGCCCAGGAACATGTCGCTCGCCCCCTGCATCAGGCGCTGGCCGGCAACCACGCGCTGGCCGTGATTGGCATGCAGGCTCGGACCCGCATGCGGCTCGAGTACCGATTCCCGGGCCTCCTTGATCTGCAGGAACAGCGGGTCATTGTCGGCGGCCATGAACAGCGCCACGAGGCACTGGGTGCCGACGCTGCCGACGCCGACGACCTTGATCGCGACGTCGCACAACTGGAAGCGGTCGAAGAGAACGCGCACGTGCTCCGGCAACGAATCGCGGTAGAGCGTCAGGGCTTCGCGGTACTGCGTCCGCATTCCCGGCGCCTGTTCCTCGCTGGGATGAAAGACCAGTGGCGGGTTGTCCCGGATCTTCGGCAGCGACCCGTGATGCTCGGCGAGCTTGAGGAAGACGTTCTCGGCAGCGCTTTGCTGACGCGCCTTGGCGAGCCGTCTCGCGACCAGCTTCCTGAGCCTGGCGTCGCTGCCGCTCATCTCGGCCATGGCGCGTGCGAGCGGAATGGTGTCGTACCAGACATCGAGCGCGCGCATCGACGAATAGTCGGCCATCCGTTCGCGATATGCGCGCACCGTCGCTGTCGCCGCGCGTGCCGCCTCGCTTTCGTGCAGGCGCAGATACTGCGCGGCGATGACGACGCTCGCCGCCAGGCGTTTTAGATCCCACTCCCAGGGCGCCGGCAGCGTCTCGTCGAGGTCATTGACGTCAAAGACCACCTGCCGCTCGGGTGTCGCAAAGCCGCCAAAGTTCAGCAGATGCGCGTCACCGCAGGCCTGCACCCGCAGACCGGAGTTGGGCGTGGACGCCAGATCGGCGGCCATGATCGCCGCCGACCCACGATAGAAGGTAAACGGCGACTGCAGCATCCGGCCAAAGCGGATCGGCACCAGTTCGGGCATTCGCCCCTCGTTCGATGCCACCAGTGCCTCGATCGGATCGCGTCGTTTCCGCGGCGCCTTCCAGCCGCCATGGGCCTCGCGCGGCACCGCCTCGCGCAGCGCACTTCCCTGCGCACGACGTTCCTGCGGCGAGAGGGCCGCCGTTCTGCCGTGTTCGGTGCCGCCTTCCTGCCTTTCAGCGAACCCAATCTTCGGCATCTCGACCATCCTCCCTGTTGAGAAGAAAACACCCGCGGGATCACTGCTTCGCCGGTGGTGCCTTCGCTTTGCCTGCCTGCACGCCCTGCTGGTAGGCGCGCTGCTCCCTCTGCCGCTGTTGGTCGTAGAGATAGCCGCCGGCAGCTCCGATCGCTGCGCCGCCCGCCGCCCACGCCCACTCGCCGGTCGCCGCGCCGATCACGGCGCCGACGCCGGTGCCGATCGCTGCCCCGCTCAGCGTACGCTGCTCGGTCGAACTCATGTTGGCACAGCCGCCGATGGCGAGCATGCCCGCCAGCAGCGGGACGCCGATCAATCCGTGTTTCATCGTCCTGCTCCTCATGTCTGTGGTCTGTCCACGCGGCCTCTCGCCGCGGCGCGCTACTTGCGGCAAGGGAACTTCTCGCCGGCGAAGCGGAAGAGGGTGTCGATCGCTCCCGAGTTCATCAACTGCGGCCGGGCGTTGGCCCAGGCGACGAAGTCACTCGCCACCTGCGAGCGCTTGGGGCTCGGATCGGGAACGCAGACGAAGCGATCGGCCTCCTGCGTCGATGCATCGTAGTAGCCATAGGCGCCTGCCAGCACGCCATGGCAGAAGGCCAGCGCGGTCGCATGGTCGGGATCCGAGACCGGCACGCTGCAGACCTTCACCAGTTCGCCGGCGTTGTGGATGCGGTACTGGTCGGGCGGCACGGCGTGCGCGGTGGCGGCGAGCGCGGTGGCGGCGGCAAGAAGAACGATACGCATGTTGGGGACCTCCGGTGGTGCCGGCGACCGTCGGACCGCCGGCAGTTGCAAGGGTGTTCAGTAGACTTCGGGAACGTACTTCAGCGGCAGTCCGGGGTCCTCGTAGTCGCCCGGCTTCTGCCGCTTGGGAAGGCTGATCTTCGGCTGCTTGACGGTCTCGTAGGGAATGCTGCCCAGGAGGTGCTTGATGATGTTGAGGCGAACGCGCTTCTTGTCGTCGGAACGCGCGACGAACCAGGGTGCCCAGTCGGTGTCGGTGGCCCTGAACATGTCGTCGCGGGCACGCGAGTAGTCGTACCAGCGACTGTACGACTTGAGATCCATCGGCGACAGCTTCCACTGCTTGCGCGGGTCGGTGATGCGGGCCTCGAGGCGGCGGGTCTGCTCGTCCATGTCGACTTCGAGCCAGTACTTGCGGAGGATGATCTGGTTGCCATCGACCATCAGCTTCTCGAACAGCGGTGCCAGACGCAGGAATCCCTGCACCTGCTCGTCGCTGGCGAAACCCATCACCCGTTCGACGCCGGCGCGGTTGTACCAGCTGCGGTCGAAGATCACCACTTCGCCCGCTGCCGGCAGGTGTGGCAGGTAACGCTGCACGTACATCTGCGTCTTCTCGCGCTCGGTCGGCGCCGGCAAGGCGACGACGCGGAAGACGCGCGGGCTGACGCGGCCGGTGATCGCCTTGATCGTACCGCCCTTGCCGGCGCCGTCACGACCTTCGAAGACGATCACCACCTTGAGTCCCTTTTCGATCACCCAGCTCTGCAGATGCGCGAGTTCAGCCTCGAGCTTCTCGAGCTCCTTGTAGTATTCCTTCGACGACATCTTGCGCGGCGGCTGCTCCGCTGCTTCCCCTGCCGCCGCTGCCGCCGCTGCCGCCGCTGCCGTCTGAACGCTGCTGCTGCCGGCCTTCCCGACCTTTTCCTTCTTCGCCGACTTGCCCTTCTTGCCCATGCTTCTCTCCTCTGAGGCTACATCCTGGCGCTGCAATACGGGGCAGCGCCGGCCCGGTATCAGTCCGGGGCAGGCAATCCGGCGCCGCTCGTGGCGGGCCGGGCAGGGGACTCGGTCACCGCCCGGAATCTGCCGCGCTCATCGTTCCTTCGCCGCTGCGGCATCGTTCGCCGTTCTGGCAAGCTGGTCCGCTTCATTCACCCAGCCGCCGCCCATGGCCAGGTAGAGATTGATCATCGCCTGGAATTCCGCCTGCTGCGTCTGTGTATATTGTAGTTGAACATTGAACAGACTGCGCTCGGCGTCGAGCACCTCGATGTAGCTCGTGTAGCCGTTGTCGTAGCGCAGGTGGGCGGTGGCGGCGTACTGTCGCAGCGCTTCAACCTGACGCCGCTGCGCGTGCAACTGTTCGCGCGTGCGGTCCTGGTTGATGAGCGCATCGTTGACCTCGCGGAAGGCCTCCTGAATCGCTTTCTGGTAGGCGAACAGCGCTTGCTGCTGCGCCGCCTCGGCAGACTGCAACTGCCCTGCCAGCGCGCCGGCGGTGAAGATCGGCATGCTGATCGGCAGGCCGTAGTTCCACACCTTGTTCTCGCCCTGGAAGAGGTTGCCCAGGCTGGTGCTCGAGTAGCCGAAGAGGCCGGTGAGCGAGATCGTCGGAAAGTACGCCGCCTTGGCGGCGCCGATCAGGGCATTGGCGGCGATCAAATCCTGTTCGGCGCGGCGCAGGTCGGGTCGCCGCTCGAGGAGTTCGGACGGCAGTCCGGCCGGGATGGCCGGCAGTGTGAGCTGATCGATGCTCTTCCCGCGCGGGATCGCCCCGGGGTTGCGTCCGAGCAGGACGCTGAGCCCGTTCTCCTGCTGCGCGATGGCTTTCTCGAGCGGTGGAATCGTCGCCAGCGCTTCCTCGTACTGCGACCGGTTCTGGCTCAGTTCGAGCACCGAGATGAGGCCGCCTGCGAAGCGCAGCTTGAAGAGTTCGTACGACTCGCCGCGGCTCTTGGCGGTTGCGCGGGCGATCTCGAGTTGCCGGTCGAGGTCGCGCAGGTTGACGTAGGCACCGGCGACGCTGCCGACCAGCGACAGGATGACGCCGCGCCGGCCTTCCTCGCTCGCCAGCAGCTGCGCGCGCGCGGCTTCGGTCTGGCGCCGGATGCGGCCCCAGATGTCGATCTCCCAACTGGCGTTGAGCACGACGTTGTAGGTGCTGAACGTATTGTCCTGCCCGGCGCCGAGTACCACCGCTCCGACATCCCGCTGCCGGCGCGCGTCGGCGCTGGCGCCAAGCTGCGGGAAGAGGCCGGAACGAACGAAGCCGTAGTTGCCGGCGAACTGCTCGACGCGGGCGCTGGCGATCATCAGGTCCCTGTTCTCGCGCAGTGCCGTCGCCACCAGGTCGTTGAGCACCGGATCGGCGAATTGTTCCCACCAGGCGGTGTTGGCGAGGGCGCGCGCGTCCTGGTCGCTGAGGCGCCAGCCGGCCGGTGCGTCGAGCGGCGGGCGGACGTAATCGGGGCCGACCATGCAGCCGCTGGCGAGCAGTGCCAGCAGGGCGACGAACAGTGGCTTACCCATGGCGCTCCTCCTCCTTGTCGCTCGCGGTCGCCGGTGCGCTGGTGGCCGTTCCGGCGTCGTGCGCGACGCCGGTGTCGCCCTTGTGCGATATCCTCTCGACGACGTAGAAAGTCACCGGAATCAGGAAGATGGCGATGCCGGTCGCCGCCAGCATGCCGCCGATGACGGCGCTGCCCATCACCTGTCGTGAGAGGGCGCCGGCACCGCTGGCGATTGCCAGCGGCACGCAACCGAGGATGAAGGCGAAGGAGGTCATCAGGATCGGCCGCAGGCGGAGCTGGGCGCCCTTGAGCGTTGCTTCGACGAGCGACAGTTCGCCCTTTTCATACTCCATCTTGGCGAACTCGACGATCAGGATCGCATTCTTTGCCGCCAGGCCGATCAGCATCACCAAGCCGATCTGCGCGTAGACGTTGAGTTCCTGGCCGCGCCACAGCAGCGCGATGAACGCCCCGGCGACGGCGATCGGGGTGCCGAGCAGCACCGAGAACGGCAGCGACCAGCTCTCGTACTGGGCGGCGAGGATGAGGAAGACGCAGAGCAGCGAAAAGGCGAAGATGGCGACCGGCGAAACGCCCTGCTGTGCCTTCTGTTCCTGATACGACATGCCCATGTAGTCGAAGCCCATCTCGGTCGGCATCGTTTCGGCGAAGACTTCCTCGAGGGCCCGCATGACCTGCGCCGAACTGTAGCCGGGCGCTGCCGAGGCGTTGATCTGCGCGCTGCGGTACAGGTTGTAGCGCATCGTGAACTCCGGCCCGGAAATGTTGCGCACCGACGTCAGCGCCGACAGCGGCACCGCCTCGCCCTTGTTGTTGCGCACGTAGAACTGGCCGACGTTTTCGATGTCGGTTCGGTAGTCGCCCTCGGCCTGAACGTAGACCTGCCACTGGCGGCCGAAGCGGTTGAAGTAGTTGATGAAGCCGCTGCCGAGGAAACTCTGCAACGTCTTGTAGACGTCGCTGAGGCTGACGCCCTGCTTGAGCACCTTGTCCTGGTCCACGTCGATGAACAGCTGCGGCACCGTCGGCCGGAAGGTAGTGGAAACGCTGGCCAGTTCCGGGCGCTTCTTTGCCGCCTCGACGAACCGGTTGGTGTTTTCGGCGAGGAAGGCAATGTCCTTGCCGGCACGGTCCTCGAGAATGAAGGTCGCCCCACCCGATGTACCGACTCCCTGGATTGCGGGCGGAGGGAAGGCGAAGGCGATGGCACCGGAGATCCCGGAGAGCTTCCTCGTCAATTCGGCCTTGATCGCCTCGTACTGTTCGTCGGGTTTCTTGCGCGCCGACCATTCATCGAGGGTGATGAAGAAGAAGGCGCTGTAGGTGTTCGTGACCTGGCTCAGCATGCTGTAGCCGACGACGGTGGTCACGTACTTCACTCCCGGCGTGGACATGATCAGTTCCTCGGCCTGGGCCGCGATTTCCGACGTCCGTTGCAGCGACGAGGCATCGGGGAGCTGGACGCCGGCGAAGACGTAACCCTGATCCTCGTCCGGAAGGAAGCCGGCCGGCAGGATCTTGCCGAAGAAGCCTGCTCCCCCGGCGACGGCGGCCAGAAAGATGAGGCTGATCAGGCTGCGGCGGATGGCGATGCGACAGATACCGACGTAGCCGTCGGTAACGCGGCCGAAGACCCGGTTGAAGCCGTCGTAGAACCTCTGCAGCGGGCCGCTGCCCTTGACCTTGGGCCTGAGCAGCATCGCGCAGAGAGCCGGGCTGAGCGTCAGCGCGTTGAACGCCGAGATGATCACCGAGATGGCGATCGTCACCGCGAACTGCTGGTAGAGCTGGCCGGTGATCCCAGGGATGAAGGCGGTCGGCACGAAGACGGCGGCGAGGATGACGGCGATGGCGATTACCGGTCCCGTGACCTCCTCCATTGCCCGGATGGTTGCATCCTTCGGCGTCATGCCGTGCTCGATGTGGTGCTCGACGGCTTCGACGACGACGATGGCGTCGTCGACCACCAGACCGATCGCCAGCACCAAGCCGAACAGCGACAACGTGTTGATCGAGAAACCGAACAGCGGGAAGAGCATGAAGGTTCCGACGAGCGACACCGGCACCGCCAGCAGCGGGATCAGCGTTGCCCGCCAGCCCTGCAGGAAGAGGAAGACGACGATCATCACCAGCACCAGAGCCTCGAGCAGGGTGTGCTGGATCTCCTTGATGCCCTCGGTGACCGACAGCGTCGTGTCGAGGGAAACGACATAGTCGAGGTCGGGTGGGAAGCTCTGCTTGATCTTCTCCATCAGCTTCTTGGCGCCATCGGCTGCATCGAGGGCGTTCGCGCCCGGCATCAGGTAGAGGGCGATCAGCGCCGCCGGCTTGCCGTTGAGCCGCCCCTGCTGGCTGTAGGTCTGCGCACCGAGCTCGATGCGCGCCACATCCTCGACACGCACGATCGAGCCGTCGGGGTTGGCGCGCAGCACGATCTTGCCGAAATCCTCGACATTCTCCAGCCGGCCCTGGGCGCGCACCGCGTAGGTGTACTCCTGGCCCGGCGGGACCGGCTCGGCACCGATCGTTCCGGCTGGATTGACGGCATTCTGCGCATTGACCGCGTTGACGATTTCCGGAATCGTGATGTTCAGCTTCGCCAGCTGGTCGGGCCGTACCCACAGGCGCATCGCGTACTGGCCGGCACCGAACACGGTGACGCTGGCGATGCCCCTGACCCGCGTCATCTGGTCGTTGATGTTGATGTAGGCGTAGTTGGCGAGGAATACGTTGTCGTAGGTGCCGTTCGGCGAGTAGAGGCTGAACATGATCAACGGCGACGAGGTCGACTTCGCCACGGTGACACCGTAGTTGCGCACGTCCGAGGGCAGTTGCGACTCGGCTTGGCCTTCGCGCATCTGGGCGAGCAACTGGTCGGTGTTGGCGTCGGTGCCGAGCGCGAAGTTCACGGTCAGCGTCGACTGGCCGTTGTTGGCGTTGATCGAGTACATGTAGTTCATGTTGTCGACGCCCGACATCTGCTGCTCGATCGGGGTGGACACCGCCTGTTCGACGGTCAGCGCGTCGGCGCCGGTGTAGGTACTGGTGACCTTGATCTCCGGCGGCACGATGTCCGGAAACTGGGCGGTCGGCAATCCGGACATGGCGACGAGACCGACGATGGTCATCAGGATCGAGATGACCATGGCCACGATCGGCCGGTTGATGAAAAACTTCGACATGGCCCTTTACCCCTTGCTCGCCGCTGCCGGCTTGTCGGCTGCTTCTGGCGAGGTCTTGCCCGCCGGTGTGCCTGCGGCGGTCGCTTCGGCAACGAAGGGCCTGGGCTCGACCACCATCCCCGGACGCACCTTCTGCGTCCCCTGGGCGATCACCGTCTCGCCGGGCTGCAGGCCGTTGCTGATGAGCCAGTCGCTGCCGATTCGCTCGCCGACGCTTACCGGCCGGATGTCGACCTTGTTGTCGGTGCCGACGACGGCCAGCAGGTACTTGCCCTGAATCTCGGTGACCGCGCGTTGCGGCACGAGCAGCGCGCCCTTCTCGACGGACATCGTTGCCCGCACCTTGCCGTACTGCCCGGGGCGCAGGAGACTGTTCGGGTTGGGGAACAGGGCTGCCGCCTTGAAAGTGCCGGTGCTCGGGTCGACCTGCCGGTTGAGCACATAGAACTTGCCGGGATGCGGGTAAAGCGAACCATCGACGAGGAAGAGTTCCAGCGGTACGTGTTCGTTCTTCGTTCCCCGGGCGGTGGCGGCGGTCGCCACCTTGAGATACTCGCGCTCGCTGATGTTGAAATAGACCTTGATCGGGTCCACGGTGGACACCGTCGTCAGCTCGGTCGGCATGCTCGGACTCAGCAGGTCGCCGATCTGCGCCTTGGCGATGCCGGCGATGCCGGTGACCGGCGAGGTGATCCTGGTGAACCCGAGGTTGATTCTGGCCGTCTTGAGCGAAGCGTCGGCCGCCTCGAGTGCCGCCTTGGCGGAAAGGTCGGCACCGGTGGCGTCATCGAGATCCTTCTGGCTGACCGCATTGAGCGCCGCCAGCGGCTTGATGCGGGCGAGGTTCGCCTTGGTCGTCTCATACCGGGCGGCCTGCTGCGCGCGCAGTCCCTTGGCCTCATCGACCGCGGCCTCGAAGGTGCGCGGGTCGATCTCGAACAGCGGCTGCCCCTGTTTGACGAGGTCGCCTTCGCGGTAGTTCTGTTTCACCAGGTAGCCCGTCACCTGCGGCCGGATGACGGCATTGACGTTGCCGTCGAGCGAGCCGATCCACTCCATGTAGATCGGCACGTCCTTCTGCACCACCTTGACGACGTCTACAACCGGCACTGCCGGCGTCGCGGCCTTCTTCTCGCTGCAGCCGGCAGCAGCGACGAGCAGCAGGCCGGCAAGGGCGGCAGCAAGGCCTAGAGGGCGGCACGGGAGGGGCAAATGGGGGAAATTCATGGCGGCTCCTGCGGGCGCTGGGTTGAGGCACTGGGGCGAGGACTGAGATTATGGGTCATCACGGCGGGCGAATCCAGAGGTTCAATTTCCCTGGCATGCTGCTGCCGGCAGCCAGTGGCCCGGCCACGCCGGTCATGCGCTGTTACGAACCGGCCTCAATGCATGCGCTATACTCGTCGCTCATTCGGCATCGACATGGCACAGGAAGGCCGCAGAGCATGAGCGAACGCGAAACTGACCAGCTCCTGGTGGAACGTGCGCAGGCGGGGGACGAGCGCGCTTTCGAGGTGCTGTTCGCGAAGTACCAGCGCAAGGTCGCGCGCCTGCTTTCGCGCTTCGTGCGTGATCCGGTCGAGGTCGAGGATGTGTCGCAGGAAACCTTCATCAAGGCCTACCGCGCACTGCCGTCGTTTCGCGGCGACAGCGCCTTCTACACCTGGCTCTACCGCATCTCGATCAATACCGCCAAGAACTACCTTGTCGCCCAGGGACGCCGGGCACCGACCTGGACCGAGTTCGACGCCGAGGAGGCCGAGGTGTTCGAGGACGCGAGCCAGTTGCGCGACATCAACACGCCGGAGAGCCTGTTGCTCACGCGGCAGATCGGCGAGACGGTGAACGCTGCGATGGAGGCGCTGCCGGAAGAGTTGCGCCACGCGATCGTCCTGCGCGAGATCGACGGCCTGAGCTATGAAGAGATCGCCAGCACGATGAACTGCCCGATCGGCACCGTCCGTTCGCGCATTTTCCGGGCGCGCGAAGCGGTCGCCGAGAAGTTGCGGCCGCTGCTCGACATCTCCGCTGATCGCCGCTGGTAGAGATGGGCAGGGAGCGCCTGGTGTGGTCGCAGCCAGCCCGCATTGCCCCGCGAGTGCCGGCGGACGGGCAGGAACCGGCGATGAATGAAGCCTGGGGAACGGTGGTGGCGATCTCTGGCGAGGAGGCGACGATCCGCATGGACGACACGGGTTGCGGTCGCTGTCGGCAACCGGGTGGCTGCGGAGGCCATCAAGGCGGGCTCTTCTGTCATGTGCCGCGTACCTTCAGCGTGCCGAACCCCGACCACCGGCAGCCTGGCGAGCGCGTGCAGATCGTCCTGGCGGGCGGTTCGCTCGGTCGCAGCGCGCTGCATGCCTACGTGCAGCCGCTGCTGGCACTGCTTGCCGGAGCGCTTGGCGGTTCGGCGATCGCGGGCGAAGCGGGAGCGATCGGCGGCGCGCTTGCCGGCCTGCTGCTCGGCTGGCTGTTGCTGCGGCGGGCGCAGTGGCGCTGGCGCAACGACCGTGGGCTGCAGCCATCGATCCGGCCTTGATTTTCCGGCCGGGATCCCCATTGACGTCCAGTCGTCCATTCTGGGTGCCAGTCGAGTCACCCCAGACCTGAACCAGGAGACCGCGGGAGCCATGAAACGATTCCTTCTTGCCTTCTTCTTCGTGCTCGTCTCGCTGCCGGCACTGCCACAGAACCGGGGATTGCCCGATTTCACCGAACTCGTCGAGAAACAGGGGCCGGCCGTGGTGAACATCAGCACCACGCAGACGCAACGCAGCGGCGGCAAGGGAGCGCAGCCCTTCCCGTTCGACGAGAACGACCCGATGTACGAATTCTTCCGCCGCTTCATTCCCCGCCAGCCGGGGATGCCCGGATTTCCCGGAGTGCCGCGCGAGTTCGAGAGCCGGTCGCTGGGTTCGGGCTTCGTCATCAGCGCCGACGGCTACATCCTGACCAATGCGCACGTCGTCGACTCGGCGGACGAGATCCTCGTTCGCCTGACCGACAAGCGCGAGTTCAAGGCGCGCGTCATCGGCACCGACAAACGCACCGACGTGGCACTGATCAAGATCGATGCTGCCGGTCTGCCAACGGTGCGCCTCGGTGACCCGGGTGTTCTCAAGGTCGGTGAGTGGGTGGTGGCGATCGGTTCGCCATTTGGCTTCGACAACAGCGTGACCGCCGGCATCGTCAGCGCCAAGGGCCGTTCTTTGCCGCAGGAAAACTACGTGCCCTTCATCCAGACCGACGTCGCCGTCAATCCCGGCAATTCGGGCGGACCGCTGTTCAACATGAAGGGCGAGGTGGTCGGCATCAACTCGCAGATCTACAGTCGCTCGGGTGGCTTCATGGGCATTTCCTTCGCCATTCCAATCGATGTCGCGATGGAGGTGCAGGGGCAGTTGCGGGCCACCGGCAAGGTCAGCCGGGGTCGCATCGGTGTCGTCATCCAGGAGGTGACCAAGGAGCTGGCCGAGTCCTTTGGCCTCGCCAAGGCGCAGGGAGCAGTGGTGAACGCGGTCGAAAAGGGCGGACCGGCGGACAGGGGCGGAGTCGAGCCCGGCGACGTGATTCTGCGGTTCGACGGCAAGCCGATCGCCAGTTCGGGCGACCTGCCGCGCATCGTCGGTGCCACCAAGCCGGGCAGCAAGGCGACGATGCAGGTCTGGCGCAAGGGCGCGACACGCGATCTCGTGGTCGTCGTCGCCGAGATTCCGGTCGAGGAGAAGACTGCCAGCCGCAGCAGCCGCAGCGTCAAGCCGGCCGAAAGGGCGGCCAATCGCCTCGGGCTGGTGGTGTCGGAACTGACGGCGGAGCAGAAGCGTGAACTCAAGGTGGATGCCGGCCTGCTGGTGGAGGATGTGCGCAACATGGCAGCCAGGGCCGAACTGCGACCGGGCGACATCCTGCTGGCGCTGATCGCGCGCGGCGAGAGCATCGAGCTGAAGAGTGTCGAGCAGTTCAACCGCCTGCTCGGACAGTTCGACAAGTCGGCCAGCGTCACCCTGCTGGTCCGGCGCGGCGAGCTGCAGACCTTCGTCACCCTCAAGGCAATTCCGGAGAAGCGCGGCGAGTGATGCGGGCGATCAAGCTGACGCTCATTTCGCGCTCCTTCTGCCATCTCTGTTCCGACATGGAGGCAGCGCTTGCGCCGCTTGCCGCCGAGTTCGGCGCCGAGGTCGAAGTGCTCGACGTCGACGACGATCCGGCGCTGGTGGAACGTTACGATGAACTGGTGCCGCTTCTGCTGCACAATGGTGTCGAGCTGTGTCACTATTTCCTTGACGCGGGCAGGGTGCGTGATTGCCTGCGCGGGATCGGCTTTCCCGGCGAATGACAGCCATTGCCACCATCTCAAGCGAGCGGACCATGACTTCAGAGATTCTTGAGAATCGCTGTTTCGACGAAATCAGCATCGGCGACAGCGCCAGCATCACCCACACCCTGAGCCTGGATGACGTGCAGCTGTTCGCCGCCGTCTCCGGCGACCTCAGCCCGACCCGGCTCGACAGCGAACTCGACCGGCAGATCGGGCCGGGCGACCTCGGCGCGCAGAGCATGTGGCTCGGCGCGCAGGTCTCCGGTCTGCTCGGCAGGCAGCTTCCCGGTCCGGGGACGGTGCACTCGGGACAGGATCTCGAGTTCCTGGCACCGCTGGCGATCGGTGAGCAGGTGACGATCTCGATCACCGCCACGGCCAGGGATCCGGCCAGCCGGCAAGTCCGCTTTGCCTGCCTTGGCATCAACGGCCGCGGCGAGACGATCATGACCGGCACCGCGCGGGTGATCGCGCCGCAGCTCAAGGTGCGCATGGAACGTCCGGACGCGGCCAAAATCTCGATCCAGAGCCACGACAACTTCGGACGCTTCGTCGAGCGCTGTCAGCAACTGCCGCCGGTATCGGTCGCCGTTGCCCATCCGTGTGACGAGTCGTCGCTCGGCGCGGCACTGCAGGCGAAACGCGAGGGGTTGATCGAGCCGATCCTCGTCGCGCCCGTCGCGCGCCTGCGTGCGGTGGCGGAGCAGGCCGGCCTCGACCTCGCCGGCGTGCAGGTCGAGGACGTGCCGCACAGCCACGCTGCCGCCTTCCGGGCGGTCGAACTGGTGCGCCTCGGGCAGGCTGCGGCATTGATGAAGGGCAGCCTGCATACCGACGAGCTGATGGCCGAGGTGGTCAGCAAGACCACCGGCCTGCGCACCGAGCGGCGCATCACGCACGCCTTCCTGATGGACGTCCCGACCTATCACAAGCCGCTGATCGTGACCGACGCGGCGATCAACATCGCCCCCGATCTCGACACCAAGCGCGACATCTGCCAGAACGCGATCGACCTGGCGCATGTTCTCGGCATCGAACGGCCGAAGGTGGCGATCATCTGTGCCGTCGAGTCGATCAATTCACGCATGGCCTGCACCACCGATGCCGCCTCGCTGTGCAAGATGGCGGACCGCGGCCAAATCAGCGGTGCGATCCTCGATGGACCGCTGGCTCTCGACAACGCAATCAGCAAGGAAGCGGCCCGCATCAAGAAGATCGATTCGCCGGTTGCCGGTGATCCGGACATCGTCGTCGTTCCCGACCTTGCTGCCGGCAACATCCTGGCCAAGCAGCTCACCTTCATGAGCAATGCCGACGGCGCTGGCGTCGTCCTCGGCGCGCGCGTGCCGATCATCCTCACCAGTCGCGCCGACAACCGGCGCACCAAGCTCGCGTCGTGTGCGGTTGCCGTCCTGATGGCCAGCGCCGCGGCCGGCCAGGCGACGATCAAGGCAGGAACCTGACATGGACAAGCTGATTCTGGTTCTCAATGCCGGCTCCTCGAGCCTCAAGTTCTCGCTGTTCGCCATCCCTGGGGCAGGTGAGTTGCAAGCCGTCGCGGTCGGCCAGATCGAGGGACTGGGCACCGCACCGCGGCTGAAGGTCAAGGATGGCGCCGGCAAGCCGATCGCTGAAGAAAAATGGGACAAGAGCGAGGTGGGCGGCCATGCGCAGGCACTGCAGCGGATCGCCGGGCTGCTTCGCGCACGCTTCCAGGGCAGCGTGCTGGCCGGTGTCGGTCACCGCGTGGTGCATGGCGGCCCCGATTACGCGGCGCCCCTGCTGGTAACGCCCGCGTCGATGCGCCGCCTCGAGGACTTCATCCCGCTGGCGCCGCTGCACCAGCCGCACAATCTGGCGGCGATCCGCGCCGTGCAGGAGGTGCAGCCCGATCTGCCGCAGGTCGCCTGTTTCGACACCGCCTTCCACCAGACACAGGAGAGGGTCGCGCAGTTCTATGGGTTGCCTTACGAGTACTTCGAGCGCGGGGTGCGCCGCTACGGCTTTCACGGACTGTCCTACGAGTACATCGCCGGCGCCCTGCCAGGCGTCGCGCCGGCGATCGCCGGCGGCCGGGTAGTCGTCGCCCACCTCGGCAGCGGTGCCAGCATGTGCGCGATGCGCGACGGCCGCAGCGTCGGCAGCTCGATGGGTTTCACCGCGCTCGACGGCCTGCTGATGGGTACGCGGCCGGGCAACATGGATCCCGGCATCGTCCTTTACCTGATGCAGCAGGAGGGAATGAGCGCCAAACAGATCGAGGATCTGCTCTACAAGCACTCGGGTCTGCTCGGCCTGTCGGGGATCGGCAACGACATGCGGGTTCTGCTGGCGAGCGAGGAAGCGCGGGCCAGGCTGGCGATCGAGCACTTCGTGTACCGCATCGGTCGTGAACTCGGCGCGCTCGCCGCCGTCCTCGGCGGGCTCGATGCGCTGGTGTTCACTGCCGGTATCGGTGAGAACAGTGCCCGCATTCGCGAACTCGTCTGCGAGAAGGCGGCCTGGCTCGGAATCGAGATCGATCGCGAAGCGAATGAGGCGGGAGGCCCGTGCATCAGCCGCGGCGGTCGCGAGGCCTCGGCATGGGTATTGCCGACCAACGAGGAACTGATGATCGCCCGTCACACGCGGCAGTTGCTGGCGCTCTGAACGGCGCGGGCGCCGGAGCGGGTCCTTGTTTTCTACGGCATCGCCAACCCGTACCTCCGGCGTCCGGGGCGCCGCATCTTCGTTGCAGATCGCCGCCGTTGCCTGCTGGCGAGCGATCGTCGCTGCCGCGCTCGCGCCGCAAAGAGACAACCCGGTGACGCTCGTCGGTGGCCCGGCTCGTCGGTGCTGTCGCTGATCAGTGTCAGCCGCATCGTCCTGAGCATTTCGCCGGGGCCAGGAGTCAGGCAGCCGGACCCATCCACGAAATCAGCGTCAGCGCCGCCGTTGGCGGTGCCGTGATCCGTCGCCGGCGTGTCGCCGTTCTGTCTGTGGACTGGCCCGCGAGCGTAGCCGGGTGTCCCGCCTCTGCCGATGACGATGTCGCCCGCTGCGATGCTTGGCGTCGTCAACTGCGGGGCGTCGTGGCTGGCGATGATCGCCGTTCCCACCGGGTCGAGCGTCGTCGCGCCGGTCAACGCCGACAGGACGAGGCTGAACGCTTCCAGCGACTCGGCGATCGTGATGCCGAGCAGGGTCACCTTGACCCTCTTCGCCGTTTCGCCAGGCGCAAAGTTCAGGCTGCCGCTGGTCGCGGCGTAGTCGCACCCGGCCACCGCGCCAGCGTCCTGCGTCGCGTAACGCATCGATACGACGCCAGTCGATGGTCGGTCAAGGGTCACGATGAAGGTCGCTTCCCGCATCGAGCCGTCCACCACGCAGTCGGCGATCCTCACCATGGGCGTGCCCACCGCCGCCTCGTAGTCGATGATCGTCGCGATCGCCACGGTGTTGCCGATGACGGCATTTGCGCTCGGTGACGAGATGATCAGCGCGAGTGTCTCCGTCCCTGCCGATACCCGTCTGTTCGCCATCGGGACGCTGATGGTCCGGTCGACGATTCCCGGGGCGAAAGTCAGTATCCCGAACGCATCGTCACGCTCGTGGCCGCTTGCTGCAGTCAGCCCGATGAGCGTCCACCGCAGCGTCACCGGAGCCCGTGGATCGGCTTCGGACAGGCGCACTCTGAACACCACATGGGTAGCGGCCTTGCTGATGATGATGTCGTCGACCGAGATGACGCGAGACATGTGCGCTCCAGGAAAAACGGTGGCATGACCCATGCGGGAGCTGTGTGAAGTGTTCGCAGGCCGGCACGATCACGCCACCAGGGCTTGCAGACGGTGGTTTCTCACCGCTGAAAGTAGCAGATGACAAAGGGCCGTGGCGGGCGATCTTCTTCTTACGTGCAGCATGCATCGCGGGCTCCGGGGCACCTTCCGGGATGCCTCGCTGGCATCACGCAGGTCCTCCGGACGCGGTCCGGCGTCCGATCCGCGTGTCTGCCCGCTACCACGCCGCTGCCGCCAGGTTGGTGAACTCCTCGTCCAGCCAAACCATCCGGTTACCGTCCTGACCGCCGCCGAGACCTTACAAGGCATGCCAGGCGGTGACGGCAGGCGGCGCCGCATCGCCATGCGGGTCGACCAGCCCGACTTCATCGGCGACACTGTCGTTGCCCGCCATGAAAGCGAAGAGACCACGGCTGCTGGTCTCTGGGTCCGCTTGCCGGATCCGCAAGGAATCAATCCAGCCGATGACACGGCGGTTGGACGTACCTGCAGTCGATGGCCATGTTGGCTGGCGAGCGACCGCTCTGCGTCTCAGTCCGGCGCGCCGGCGCTGGCGGACGCTTCCCGGAGTGCACGATGCAGCGCCTCGGTGGCCTCCGACGGGCGGCTGTCGAGGCGATCGGCGAGCAGCTCGCGGCAGCGCCGGTAGACACGCAGTCCTTCAGCAAATTCGCCCTGCTGCTGCAGGCAGATCATCCAGTCGCGGTAGAGCCGCTCGCGGCAGGGGTCGATAGCCGTCGCCCGCTCAAACAGCCTGGCTGCCTCGTCGTGCAGGCTGCCGCGACAGAGAACGCTTGCGAGATCGGCAAGCGTGGTGACCACGTGCTGGCGCAGGTCGTCGCGCAGGCGGGTGATGCACGGCAGCGGCGCTTCGCGGGCCAGGAAATCGCCCTGGTAGTGGCGCAGAAGCTCGCGCGCGGGTGCCAGCAGCTCGACCGCCGGCGGCGGATCGGGCGCATCGAGCAGCGCGCGGACGTTTCCCAGCAGCCGCTGGCAACACCAGAGATCGACCCAGCAGAAGTCGGAATTGAGCCGCAGCAGGCCGTCCTCGACCAGCACCAGGTCATCGGGCTCGCCGTCGCCGCCGAGGATGCGCCGCAGGCGCGAGAGGGCGCTGTCGAAAGCGCCACGCTCGCGCCTGCCGACCGCCGCCTCGCCCGCGACCAACTGCGGACGCCGGCTCCGCCTCGTCGGTGCGGGGTTCTCGCCGTCGATCGTTGCGTCCGCCGGCCAGATCTCGCGAATCACGTCGCTGATCCGGATCGCCCGGCCGCCCAGCGCGATCAGGACGCGCAGCAGTTCGAGCGGCTTCTGCTGCAGGCCGTCGGCCGCGCTGACCGGCTGTCCGGCGACGACCAGGCTGAAGCGGCCGAGCGTGTGTATGCGCACCTGCCACGGCCACTGCGGCAGATCGATGCGCGGCGGCTTGAGGCGCCGGATGCCGACCAGGCGGCGGGCGAAGTCGGGGACGATGTCGTGTTCGAGGGCGAAGGCGCAGAGGCGGGCCATCTCGGCGGGGAAGAAGTGGTGGTGGTTGCGGTAATCCTGTCGCGCGCCGACGCTGAAGGCGCGCTGCAGCGCGCCGGCGCAGCGCGCCTCGTCGCCGGCAGCGAGGGCGAAAGTCGCTTCACACAGGTTGATCTCGTAGCGGATGATCTCGCCCTGCATCAGATCGCCGTAGCGGCGGGCACTCTCGAGGACCCGCCAGGCTTCGCCGGCCCGCCCGCAGGCGTGCAGCGCCTGCGCCAGTGACAGACGACCCAGCGCGTGCTGATGTGTGCCGCCGTAGCGATCGGCGATCGCGTTTGCCGAGTCGGCGGCGGCGAGCGCGCCGACGCCGTCGCCGGCGACGAGTCGTGCCAGCGTCTTCAGGTAGTCGAAGTGCGCCAGATCGACCTTGCGCCGGGGTTCGATCGTCCGCTCGAAGCGCTGCAACGCCAACTGTGCGCGGTCGGCGAAGCCATCGTTGATCCATCCATACACCTCGAGTGCGGCGAGCAGGAAGTCCCACATGCGCAAGCCGTGCTCGCGCGCCAGGCGAACCGCCCGCGTAACCGTGCTGATCGTCTGCGCGCAACGCCCATGGCGCCAGTCGTGCATCGCCTGCAGCGCTTCCCAGAGGACGGCGAAGACCGGCGGCAGCGCGGTTGCGTCGGGCGGCCGCAGGGCGTTCATCAGCCGCTCGAGTTCGCCGTGGCGGCCGACGCAGGCGGCGTAGTAGATATGCAGGTTGCAGCCGAGAAGCAGGCGCCGGCCAGGGTCGGTGCACTGCTCGACCAGCCCCAGCAGGCGCTGTTCAACGGCGTGGATGTCGGGGTCCTGCGGCCGGCGGAACATCAGCGCGCTGAACATGCTTGCCGTGAAGCGTTCGTGCAGCGCAGCCGGAGGTTCGCCGAAACACGCGCGCAGCGACGCGACCTCATCCAGCCAGTAGTCGAGCTGACTGAAGTCGGCCCACTCGAGGCAGATCAGGTCGACGCTCGCCGACCAGGCGAGATAGGCGCCGTCGCCGTCCCCCTGCTCGCGGAACAGCCGGTAGGCCTGCGCGAAGCGCTCCTGTGCCAGCGGCGGATCGAAGTGCAGTTCGGCCTCGCCGTACCAGTAGCACAACCACGGGTGATCGTCGCGCAGTCCGCGTGGCAGCGCCTGCAGCCAGTCGGCGAGGGTGCGGTGGGCTCCCATGCGCAGCAGCGATGCGGCGGCGTTGCCGACCAGCTCGCGCAGCTCGTCCCAGTGCTGATCGTCGACCAGGAGTCGGGCGGCGGACTCGAGGTCGCCAGACCCGACCAGGAGGGCGGCGGCGCGGCGGCGCAGGCGTGCCTGCTCGTCGCCGGCGAGTTGCGCCAGGGCGCGGCGGCGCAGGAACTCGCGCAGCAGCGGGTGGAATTCGTACTGCACCCGTTCGGCCGTGCCGTGCAGGGTGGTGAGGACGCTGTCGTGATGCATCGCCGCGAGGATCTCGGCCGCCTGCGCGCTGCCGCACAACTCCTCGGCCATCCGGGCGCTCATGCGTGGCAAGTGCGCGAGTTCGAGCAGGATGTGCCGCACGGCGGCCGGTTGCTGCTCGAAGATCTCGCCCGCCAGGTAGGTGAAGAGCGCTTCCTGGTTGGCGGTGGTGCCGGCGTCCAGTTCGCTGGCCTGCGCCTGCGGCAACTGCAGCAGCAACTTCAGTCCGGCCGGCCAGCCGCGGCTGAGCTGGTGCAGTCGGCTCATGTGGCTCAGCGACCGGGTGCCGGCGAGCGGCCGCGCCAATCGCTGCACGGCGAGCGATTCGTCTTCGGTGAAGGGGAGTTCGTCCGGGTCGAGCATTACCAGTTCGCCATGGGCGAGCAAGCGCGCGAATTCTGGCGGCGGTCGTACCCGGCTGGCGACCAGCAGGCGGACGGTGGCCGGGGCCTCGTGGATCGCGGCCACGAGCAGCGCGCGGAAGGTCGGCGCGGCGAGCGCTTCCTGCGCGTTGTCGAAGACCAGCGTTGCGGGAGCGGACAATCCGCCGTAGAGGTCGGCGAAGTAGCGCCGGAAGAAGGCCCGCCGATCGGCGCTGGCGAGTGCATCGAGCGGCAGCATGCTGCCGGCGGCGGCCGCAGTCGTGCTCGCGGTCGCCTGCCGCAGGAAGTGGCAGCAGCCGGCGGCATCGACGTCGCCGCGATCGACCTGATACCAGAACGCGGTGCGTTGCCGGCTGTCGAGGTAGCTGCCGATGAGGGTGGTCTTGCCCGCGCCGGCGCAACCGGTGATCCACACGGCGGCTGCCTGCAGCCCGTCGTCGATCAGCCGGAACAGGCGCTCACGGCCATGCACCCGCGGCAGCCGCGGCGATGAGAACTTTCCCAAGCGTCGTTGCCTCCCCCTGTTGGCGCCGCTTGCGGGCGCTCGTGATGCGTCGCAGGATGTGCGACGCCGGCGCGCTGGCCGGCGATTCGCGGCGGCAAGGCTACCGTGCTTTTGCTGGCGGGACAAGCGGCAGCCGGGTTGGCAGGGGTGCCGATGGGGGTTCGGGAAGCAGTGGGCGCGGGCAGGGCGTCGTTCCGTGAGGTCTGCGCTGGTTGCGTCGCGACGCGATGGCGCCTCTGCCGCCGGCAAGCGGCGGCAGAGGCTGCCGACTTCAAGTGACGACGAAGTCGAGGTGGCTCAACGCGAGACCCGCGGCGAGGGTGGCGATCTGCACCGGGGCAGGGCCGGCGTTGCCGTTGGCGTCGTAGGACAGAGCGCCGCTGCTGCTGTCGTAGATGACGAAGTCGTCGGCGTCGGCGGCGCTGCTGAAGCCGGCGCCGGAGCGGAACGAGCCGGCGGCGAGGGTGCCGGTGGCGGCGAGCGAGCCGAAGACGGCGTTCTCGAGTTCGATGGTGTCGTCGGGGACGCTGAAGTCGCTGATCGTGTCGCGGTTGCTGGCGGCATCCGGCAGGGTGTCGAAGCGGAAGACATCGGACCCACTGCCTCCGATGAGGCTGTCGTTGCCAAGCCCGCCAAGCAGACGATCGGCACCGCCACCGCCGTCGAGGGTGTCGTTGCCGAGGCCGCCGCTGAGTTTGTTGGCGTTGCCGTTACCGGTGAGGCGGTCGGCGTTCGACGAGCCGATCAGGTGCTCGATGCCGATCAGGGTGTCGTTGCCGGAGCCGCTGGCGCTGCCGCTGGCGAGGCTGGCGGTGACGCCGCTGGCGCCGCTGGCGCCGGAGACCCAGGTGACGGTGTCGCTGCCGGTGCCGCCGTCGAGGACGTTGTTGCCGATGCCGGCGTAGAGGAGGTTGTCGAGGGCATTGCCCGTCAGGTTGGCGGCGCCGGTGGCAAGGATGCGGGCGTTCTCTACGTGCGCGCCCAGGGTGTAGCTGGCGATGGTGGTGAACACGAGGTCGATGCCGCCAGCGGCGGCGCTGGTCTCGCTGACGACGTCGCCGGCGTGGTCGACATAGTAGAAGTCGTTGCCGTCGCCGCCGGTCATCGAATCGGCGCCGGCGCCGCCGTCGAGGGTGTCGTTGCCGAGGCCGCCGCTGAGTCTGTTGGCGTTGCCGTTACCGGTGAGGCGGTCGCCGTTCGACGAGCCGATCAGGTGCTCGATGCCGATCAGGGTGTCGTTGCCGGAACCGCTGGCGCTGCCGCTGGCGAGGCTCGCGGTGACGCCGCTGGCGCCGCTGACGCCAGAGACCCAGGTGACGGTGTCGCTGCCGGTGCCGCCGTCGAGGACGTTGTTGCCGATGCCGGCGTAGAGGAGGTTGTCGAGGGCGTTTCCGGTGAGGTTGGCGGCGCCGGTGGCGAGGATGCGGGCGTTCTCGACGTGCGCGCCCAGGGTGTAGCTGGCGACGGTGGTGAACACGAGGTCGATGCCACCAGCAGCGGCGGCGCTGGTCTCGCTGACGACGTCGCCGGCGTGGTCGACATAGTAGAAGTCGTTGCCGTCGCCGCCGGTCATCGAATCGGCACCGGCGCCGCCGTCCAGGGTGTCGTTGCCGAGGCCGCCGCTGAGTCTGTTGGCGTTGCCGTTACCGGTGAGGCGGTCGGCGTTCGACGAGCCGATCAGGTGCTCGATGCCGATCAGGGTGTCGTTGCCGGAGCCGCTGGCGCTGCCGCTGGCGAGGCTGGCGGTGACGCCGCTGGCGCCGCTGACGCCGGAGATCCACGTGACGGTGTCGCTGCCGGTGCCGCCGTCGAGGACGTTGTTCCCGATGCCGGCGTAGAGGAGGTTGTCGAGGGCGTTGCCGGTGAGGTTGGCGGCGCCGGTGGCGAGGATGCGGGCGTTCTCGACGTGCGCGCCGAGCGTGTAGCTGGCGACGGTGGTGAACACGAGGTCGATGCCGCCAGCGGCGCCGCTGGTCTCGCTGACGACGTCGCCGGCGTGGTCGACATAGTAGAAGTCGTTGCCGTCGCCGCCGCTCATCGAATCGACGCCGCCGCCGCCCTTCAGGGTGTCGCCACCCTCGGCGCCGTCGAGCGTATCGTTGCCGTCACCTCCATCGAGGAGGTTTGCCGCGGAATTGCCGATGAGCAGGTCGCCACCGGAACCACCGATGGCGGTCTCGATGAGCACGCCGAAAGCGATCGCCAGGTTGTCGGTGCCGTCGTAGGTGGCCACGGGCCCCGATGCGCCGGCCGGCAGTGGGTCCGACTCGATGGCGATGCGCGAGAAGTGGCCGGCGCGCAGGTCGAGCGTACAGGCGCGCGAGAAATTGGCCACCGACAGCGTGTCGATCCCGCCGGCGTCCCAGATCGTCATGAAGAAAGGCGACTCGGGGTCGAAGCCATAGACGTCGTCGCCGGAGTGGTAGCTCGTATTCGCGCCGTACAGATACTGGATGGCGGCGATGTCGTAGAGCATCGGCGTTCGCGGCGTGACGGTGAAGTAGGTCCAGGAATAGGACCCGCCACCATGATCGACGACATCGCGAAACAGACCGTGGGGATGGCTTTCGTAGGCCATCAGCGTGTACTGCTCGTTGTCCAGGCTCGGCGGCAGGACCGGCTGGTCGTCGAAGGGATGCTTCAGACCGAGGCTGTGTCCGATCTCGTGCAGCAGCGACGAGAAATCATTCGTGCCGGACGACCAGTCCGTGGTGGCTTGGGAGACATTGATCCAGATGTCGCCGCCAGCCGGCCAGTAATCGTTCGGATACAGCGACCACCCCCAGTAGGGCGCGATGGCGGGGTCGGCCGTGTGGGCGAGACGGATGTCGCCGACGTCCGTCGCGCTTTCGCCGACTTCTACCAGGCTCAGGTTGGCGAGGTTTGCCCACGCCTGCATCGCCAGGCGTGTCGCAGCCTGGTTTGCCGGACTGAGGGCCGAGGCGGTGGCGGGTTCATTGTGCGGCGATCCGTACGCCGCCGGCGCCGCCCAGACGGCGTTCCCGCCGGCGCCGGGGAAGCTGTAACCGATCGTTGCACCAACGCCAGCGCCGGCGTTCCCCCACTTCATCCCGCCGAGCAACGCATCGACCAACATGTCCCCGGAGTTGGCAACGGCGCTGGCCGGCATGGTGGACGTCGGACTGGTCACTCGCGGAGTCTCTCTGCGGTCGGCGGCGGGCTGCCGCTACGCGGTCGTCGTGCCACGACGCCAGGCGGCCGAGGCGACGGTGCGCGCCCGCCGGCGGCGACGCTGGCCGGCAGAGAGCGCGGGGGGCCAGCCAACCTCGATGCCTCAGCCGACGACATGGTAGCCGCCGTCGATGTGCATCGTCTCGCCGGTGATCAGTTTCGCGTAGTCCGATGCGAGGAAAGCGGTTGCCATGCCGACATCCTCGATGCTGACGAGCATGTGGCTCGGAGCGCGCTTCACGGCGATCTCCATCAGTTCGTCGAAGCGGTCGATGCCGCTGGCCGCGCGGGTGCGGATCGGTCCGGGCGAGATCGGGTGCACGCGAATCCCCTTCGGTCCCAGCTCGGCGGCGAGGTAGCGCGCCGATGCCTCGAGCGCCGCTTTCACCGGCCCCATCAGGTTGTAGCGGTCGACCACCTTCTCGGCACCGTAGTAACTCATCGTGAACAACGCGCCGCCGTTCTTCATCAGCGGTTCGGCGAGCTTCGCCATGCGTATGAACGAGTGGCACGAGACGTCCATCGCCATCAGGAAGCCGTCGCGCGAACAGTCGGTGACGCGGCCGTGCAGATCCTCGCGTGGCGCGAAGGCAATCGAGTGCAGGCCGATGTCGAGCCGTCCCCAGGTCTTCTCGATGGCCGCGAAAGCGGCTTCGAGCTGCCCGGGGATGCGGACGTCGCAGGGGAGATAGAGCGCCGGGTCGACGCCGAGGTGGTCGGCGAGCGCCTGCGTATACTGCCGCGACTTTTCGTTGACGTAGGTCATCGCCACACTGGCGCCCATCGCGCGAAAAGCGAGCGCGCAGCCATACGCGATCGACTCGTTGTTGGCGATGCCGAGGACCAACGCCTTCTTGCCTTCGAGTGCGCCGCCGGGGCCCTTCACCTTCTCGGCGAGTTCGCGAAAGAACTCCTCGGTCGGGTTCAGGTGGGTCATGGTCGGGTCTCCGTAGTGGTGATGGGCAGGGCTTGCCGGTAGACGGTGCGGCGTTGCGCGCCCGGCTTCACGGCCAGTCCGATGGCTGCGCCGGGCGGCCGCCGCTGCGGCAAGAGGCGGCCGCGAAACCGCGGATGTCAGCATCGACATTGTAGCGCAGCGGCCCCGGGTCGAGGCCGATCGCCGCTGTTGCAGGAGACCCGGCGCGGGCGTAGAGTGTGCAGCGGTGC
The DNA here is from genome assembly GCA_013347225.1 of Candidatus Accumulibacter similis. Classification (NCBI taxonomy): domain Bacteria; kingdom Pseudomonadati; phylum Pseudomonadota; class Betaproteobacteria; genus Candidatus Accumulibacter; species Candidatus Accumulibacter similis. Next base: position 2,495,612 of record CP054595.1, read on the forward strand.
CGATGACGAAGCGGCCTGGGCCGGCGCCCATGGCCGCTGCAGGACTTGGACCGCTGGTGAAGGCATGTGCAACGAACTCGAGGAACCATGGTGATGAACAGAAGACTGGCAATCGTTCCGGCAGTGGCGTGTGCGCTGGCGTTGACAGGTTGCGCCGGGATGAGCACGACCGAGCAGCGCACCCTCAGCGGGGCGGCGATCGGTACTGGCGTCGGTGCTGCAGTGGGGGCGGTCACCGGCGATTGGGGCTGGGCCGCGGGCGGCGCGGCGATCGGCGCTGCCGGTGGCTATCTTTACGACCAGCAGAAACAGAAGGAGCAGCGCGCTTACGAGCAGGGTGTGCAGGTGGGCAAGTCGCAGGCGCCGAAGAAGTAATTGACGACGCGCCGCCTCGACCGCCGCGGTGTGCGGCAGCGATCGCCCGCGGTCGTCGGGCCGGCCTGTGCGGTCGGGTGGAGGAAGAGGAAATGGGAATTGTCGACTGGTTCAGAAACCGGACGGCGCAGCTGGACGCCGAGCGGGTGTCCGACGAGACGGTTCGCTGGGCTGTCGACAAGGCGATCGAACTCACCAACCCGCGCCTGAAGCTGCTCCCCGATCACCACAGGCGCCTGGCGCCGGCGGTCGAGACGATGATCGCCTTCCTGCGCACCCAGATCCCGGCACTGCCTGCGGTACGACCGCTGTCGCAGTCGGCATGGTCTGCCGATCCCGCATTGCGTGCGTTCTTCGTCGCGCCGACGGATGTCGCGTCGCTCCTTGGCCAGGCGGACAACCTGCGGGCGCTGTTCGCAGGCTCTCCCGAACTCGATGAGGCGTACCTCGTTCTCGGCATGGCTTTCACGGAGCAGCGGGTGTTCGGGATGGCGCTGCAAGGCGACGTCGTGCAGCGCGATGTCGCCCAGACCAGCGTCAGCTTCAGCGATCACCGGACGCGCATCTGCGACCGTGACGAGGCGCTGCTGCGCCGTGCCATTGGCGTCCAGGTGTTCGAGTATCTGGTCGCCCACGCCCTGGCACAGATCGGCGAAGAGCGGAGTGAGCGGCAGGAACTGCAGGGCAATCGCTCGCTGATCCGGGCCCGCCTGCGCCTGCTGCAGCAGCACGGACCGGGTCTCGGATCGATGTTCGGCGAGGCGCCGGCGGCGGCTGCCGAGCAGTCCCGGCTGGAGGCGGAACTGCTCGAGAACGAGCGACAGCTGGCAGCCATCGGTGGTGGTGAGTCGGCGCTGCAGGCCGAACTCGAATGCCTGCAGAACGTGCTGGCGAAGCCGCAGGCCTGCCTGCGGATCGAGCCGCAGCGGTTGCGGCTCAGTCCGATGAACGTCGTCCTCGGGTCGGGCAGCAGCGAGCCGGCTGCCGAGGTCGATTTCGCCGTCGCCACGTTGAGCGGAACGCCGCCGATGCGCCGCGCCTTCGTCATCGCGCGGGTGGCGCGCAGCGACCTGCCGGCGCCGCGGCAGATCAACTTCGCCGATGCCTCGCGCTACCTCTGACGAGGCTCGCGGCTGAGCGCTCCCGTCGCGTCGCCCTGCCGCCCTTCGCAGCCGATATTGGCCGGGTCGACGACCGGCGGCAGCAAAGCTTGCCGCGTCGGCAGGCGACTTCAAGGTATAATCCGCCGCCACCCGGGAGCCCGGCTCGCTCGCGCAGCCAGCTCGCCGTTCAGTGGTCGGGCGCTGGGGCGTTGCGGGTCGCTGCCGACAGGTGCAACTGGACGCGTGCCCGACCGGCATCAGGAGAGATTCTGCGAGTTCGCGCAAGCCATTGCCCGTCGCTGTGGAGGAGCTGCCGCTTCCCCGGAGGTTCGGGGGAGAAGTGCAGGAGGCTGGCCATGAGGGGCCGGCAGGTCAGGCAACTGGAAGTCTAACGAGGTCGTTCGGGATCGCTTGATGCAAGCCTAATGCAGATGCAGCACATTCGTAACTTCTCCATCATCGCGCACATCGATCACGGCAAGTCGACGCTCGCGGATCGCATCATCCACCTCTGCGGTGGTCTCTCGGACCGCGAGATGGAGGCGCAGGTGCTCGACTCGATGGACATCGAGCGCGAGCGCGGGATCACCATCAAGGCACAGACCGCGTCCCTGCAGTACCGCTCGCGCAGTGGCCAGGTGTACAACCTGAACCTGATCGACACGCCCGGGCACGTCGATTTCTCGTACGAGGTGTCGCGTTCGCTCTCCGCCTGCGAAGGCGCTCTGCTGGTCGTCGACGCCTCGCAGGGCGTCGAAGCGCAGACCGTCGCCAACTGCTATACGGCGATCGAACTCGGCGTCGACGTCGTGCCGGTACTGAACAAGATCGATCTGCCGTCGGCAACGCCTGACAAGGCGCGGCAGGAGATCGAGGACGTCATCGGGATCGATGCCTCGGAAGCGATTCTCGCCTCGGCGAAGACCGGGGTCGGCGTCGAGGAGATCCTCGAGGCGATCATCGAGCGCATCCCGGCACCCCAGGGCGATCCCGCGGCGCCGCTGAAGGCCCTGCTGGTGGACGCCTGGTTCGACAACTACGTCGGCGTCGTGATGCTGGTGCGGGTGGTGGACGGCAGTCTGCGCAGCAAGGACCGCATCCGCCTGATGGCGACCGGCTCGACCCACCTCTGCGAACAGGTCGGCGTGTTCACGCCGAAGGCGGTGGCACGCGATGCACTGCGTGCCGGCGAGGTCGGCTACGTCATCTCGGGGATCAAGGAGCTGCAGGCGGCCAAGGTCGGCGACACGCTGACCCTGATCGACCGGCCGGCAGCCGCGGCGCTGCCGGGGTTCAAGGAAATCAAGTCGCAGGTCTTCGCCGGCCTCTATCCGGTCGAGTCGAATCAGTACGATGCGTTGCGCGAGTCGCTGGAGAAGCTGAAGCTCAACGATGCTTCGCTGCGTTACGAGCCGGAAGTGTCGCAGGCGCTCGGCTTCGGTTTCCGTTGCGGCTTCCTCGGCCTGCTGCACATGGAAATCGTGCAGGAGCGGCTGGAGCGTGAGTTCGACCAGGACCTGATCACCACCGCGCCGACCGTCGTCTATGAAGTCCTGCTGCGCGATGGCAGCCTGATCAGCGTCGAGAACCCGGCCAAGCTGCCGGATCCGGGCAGGATCGAGGAGATCCGCGAGCCGATCATCACCACCACGGTCTTCGTGCCGCAGGATTATCTCGGCAACGTCATCACCCTGTGCAACCAGAAGCGCGGCAACCAGATCGACATGCACTATCACGGCCGGCAGGTGCAACTGGTCTACGAGATGCCGATGGCCGAGGTGGTGATGGACTTCTTCGACCGCTTGAAATCGGTTTCGCGCGGTTACGCCTCGCTCGACTACGACTTCAAGGAATATCGCGCCGCCGACGTCGTCAAGCTCGACGTGCTGATCAACGGCGAGCGCGTCGATGCGCTGTCGATCATCCTGCACCGGGCGAATTCGGTTCATCGCGGGCGTGAACTGGCCGCCAGGATGCGCGAGCTGATCCCGCGCCAGATGTACGATGTCGCGATCCAGGCGGCGATCGGCGCCAACATCATCGCCCGCGAGAACGTCAAGGCGATGCGCAAGGACGTCCTCGCCAAGTGTTACGGCGGTGACATCACGCGCAAGAAGAAGCTGCTCGAGAAACAGAAGGCGGGCAAGAAACGAATGAAGCAGGTGGGCTCGGTCGAGATTCCACAGGAAGCCTTCCTCGCCGTGTTGCGGGTCGGCAAGTAGAGGAGAGGGCAAGTGAATTTCGCATTGATCCTGTTGATCCTGCTGCTGCTCACCGGGGCCGTCTGGCTGGCCGATACCCTGGTCCTGCGCAAGCGGCGGCCAGCCGACGCCAAGGACCCGTGGTGGGTCGAGTATGGGGCCAGCTTCTTTCCCGTGATCCTGGTCGTCTTCGTGCTGCGCTCCTTTCTCGTCGAACCGTTCAAGATTCCCTCCGGTTCGATGATTCCCACCCTGCAGGTCGGTGATTTCATTCTCGTCAACAAGTACACATATGGCATCCGCCTGCCGGTGGCGAACTGGAAGATCATCGACATCAACAGCCCGCAGCGTGGCGACGTGATCGTCTTTCGCTACCCCGAAGATCCCTCGCTCGACTACATCAAGCGCGTCGTCGGCCTGCCGGGCGACACCGTCGCCTACCAGAACAAGCGCTTGACGGTGAATGGCGAGGCGGTGGCGACGCAGCGCATCGACGATTACCTGCACACGGAGCGGCTCTACTACTCGCGCCAGTTCATCGAAAGACTCGATGGGGCCGAGTACCGGACCCTCAACGATGCCGATGCGCCACCCTACATTCCGGCGCCGTCGCCGTTTCCCAACCGCCAGGATTGTTCCTACAATACTGCCGGTGTCGTGTGCAAGGTACCACCGGGCCACTATTTCGTCATGGGCGACAACCGCGACAACAGCAAGGACAGCCGCTTCTGGGGCTTCGTCCCGGAGCAGAACATCGTCGGCAAGGCATTCTTCATCTGGTTGAACTTCAGCGACCTGTCGAGGATCGGCTCGTTCAGGTAAGGAGCTGGCATCATGAATGGCAATCGTCAGCGCGGCCTGGCGCTCTCGGCCCTGATTCTGTGGGGCGTGGTGATCTCGCTCGTCGCCATCGTCGGGATTCGCGTCCTGCCCGAGGTCATCGACTATTACAAGATCAAGCGGGTGGTCAAGGCGGTCGCCTCGGAGTCTGCGGGCAAGACCGTGCCCGAGGTCAGGCAGGCTTTCAGCAAGTACGCCGAAGTCGAGCACATCAAGACGATCGGGCCGGCGGACCTCGACATCTTCAAGGAAGAGAATCAGGTGGTGATCGCCTTTGCCTACAACCGCAAGGTTCATCTCGTCGGCAACGTCAGCCTCCTGATCGAGTTCCGCAGCTCGACGTCGGGTCGCGGTTACGGCCCGTGACCGTCGCCCGGCTGCAGCGGGCGCTCGGCTACGTCTTCAGGGATCAGGAGCTGCTGCAAACCGCGCTCACCCATCGCAGTTATTGCTCGCCGCACAACGAGCGGCTGGAGTTCCTTGGTGACGCGATTCTCAATGCCGTGATTGCCCGCAGCCTGTTCATGCGCTTTCCGGATCTGCCCGAAGGTGATCTGTCGCGCTTGCGCGCCAGCCTGGTTCGCCAGGACAGCCTGCACCAGCAGGCACTGGCCCTGTCGCTTGGCGATTGCCTGCGCCTTGGCGAAGGCGAGCAGAAGAGCGGTGGACAGCAGCGGCCGTCGATCCTTGCCGATGCCCTCGAGGCGCTGTTCGGAGCCCTCTGGCTGGACGCCGGCTTCGATGCGGCGAGCGCGGTCATTGTCCGCCGTTATGACTCGGTCCTCGGACGGCTGACACCGGGGCAGGGGGGAAAGGACGCGAAGACGCGCCTGCAGGAACACCTGCAGGGAATCCGGCTGGCCCTGCCGCAGTACCGGCTGGCCGGGACCGAAGGCGAGGCGCACGCGCAGCAGTTCCGTGTCGCCTGCGTCATCGACAGCCTCGGCATCCGCACCGAGGGACGCGGTGCCAGCCGGCGGGCTGCCGAGCAGATGGCGGCCGAGCGGGCGCTGGCGGCGCTGGACAGCCGATGAGCGAGCGCTGCTCGGGGCAGATTGCCATCGTCGGCCGGCCGAACGTCGGCAAGTCGACGCTGCTCAATGCGCTGGTCGGCGAGAAGCTGAGCATCGTTTCGCGGCGCGCGCAGACGACGCGGCATCGCATCATCGGCGTTCTCACCCGCGCCGACGCGCAGTACGTCTTCGTCGACACGCCGGGCTTCCAGACGCGCCACGGCAACGCGCTCAATCGCGCCATGAACCGTGGCGTGCGGCAGGCGCTGGCTGAGGTCGATGTCGTCTTTCTCGTCGTCGAGGCCGGCCGCTTCGACGAGCGCGACCGCCAGGTCCGCAGGCTGGTGCCGGCCGACCGGCCGCTGATCATCGTCGTCAGCAAGATCGACCAGTTGCCCGACAGGACCCGGCTGTTGCCCTTTCTCGCCCGCCTGGCGGGCGAGGGCGAGTTCACGGCGATCATTCCGGTCAGCGCGACGCGCGGCGACCAGCTCGAGGTGCTGCTGACCGAGGCCCGCAAGCACCTGCCGAACGAGGGCCTGCTGTTTGCCGAGGACGATCTGACCGATCGCAGCGAACGCTTCCTGGCTGCCGAGTACATTCGCGAGAAGGTGTTTCGCCTGATCGGCGACGAACTCCCGTACGCCGTGGCGGTGGAGATCGAGCGCTTCGTCGTCGACGGCGGCCTGCGCCGCATCAGCGCGGCCATCCTCGTCGATCGCGAGGGACACAAGCCGATCGTCGTCGGCCGGGGAGGCGAGGTCGTCAAGCGCATCGCCACGGAGGCGCGACACGACATGGAGCGGCTGTTCGGCGGGCCGGTCTTCCTCGAAGTCTTCGTCAAGCTGAAGTCGGGCTGGGCCGACGACGAGCGCATGCTGAAGACCCTTGGTTACGATTAGGCCCCAGTGTCACCGATGACTGGCGAACGAGTCGGCGGGTGAACCAGCGGCACAGGGTCGATGGGCAGCCGGCTTTCGTCCTGCATGCCTACCCGTACAGCGAGACCAGCCTGATCGTCGACGTCTTCTCGCGCGACCACGGGCGGGTCGCCCTGCTGGCGCGTGGTGCGCGGCGGCCGCGTTCGCTCCTGCGCGGGGTGCTGCTCGCCTTTCAGCCGCTCGAGCTGGCCTGGGCCGGCCGCGGCGAGGTGCAGACACTGGTCCGGGCCGAGTGGCAGGGCGGGCAGCCGCTGCTGGCGGGCAAGGCACTGTTCTGCGCCTACTATCTCAATGAACTGCTGATGCACCTGCTGCCGCGCGCCGACGCCCATGCCGCCCTGTTCGCAGTCTACGCCGCAACCTTGCGCCGCTTTGCCGATGGCGCGCAGGAGGCCGATCTGCGCCGTTTCGAGCGGGCCCTGCTGCGCGAACTCGGCTACGGGCCGACCCTCGAGGCCGATGTCGCCGGCGCCGCGGTCGAGGCCGATGCCAATTACGCTTACGAGATCGAACGCGGCCCGGTACGCCTGCCCGCTCCGCTGGCATCGCCGCTGACGCTGAGCGGGCGCACGCTGCTCGATCTGGCACGCGAGGATTTTTCCGATCCGCGTTCGCTGGCCGAGGCCAAGCAACTGATGCGGACGCTGATCGGGCACTACACCGGCGGCCGGAGTCTCGTCAGCCGCCGGATTTTCAGGGAGCTACAGGAACTATGATCGAACTTGGCGTCAATATCGACCACGTGGCGACGATCCGGCAGGCGCGTTGCACCTACGAGCCCGACCCGGTCTGGGCCGCAGTCGAAGCGCACCTCGGTGGCGCCGATGGCATCACCATCCACCTGCGCGAGGACCGCCGTCACATCCAGGATGCCGACGTCGAGAAGCTGCACGCGCTGGCGCAGATCAAACTCAACCTGGAAATGGCGGCGACCGACGAGATGATCGCCATCGCCTGCCGGATCAAGCCGCAGATGGCGATGCTGGTACCCGAGGGGCGGCACGAGGTGACGACCGAGGGCGGCCTCGATGTCGTCGCGCAGGAGACCCGGCTGCGCCAGGTGGTGAGCCGCCTCGCCGATGCCGGCATCGTCAGCAGCGTCTTCATCAACGCCGACCTGGCGCAGGTCGAGGCGGCAGCGCGCATCGGCGCGCGCGTCTGCGAAATCCACACCGGCCCCTACGCGCATGCGTTCTATACCCAGGGGCGCGATCCGGAAAGCCCGCCGGTACTCGCCGAACTCGAGCAGATCCGTGGCGCCGGCGAGGCCATTCGCCAGCTCGGCATGCGCTTCAACGCCGGCCATGCGCTCAACTACTTCAATGTGCAGCCGGTCGCGCAGCTTTGCGGCATCCGCGAGTTGCACATCGGCCATGCGATCATCAGCCGGGCGGTCTTCGTCGGCCTGCGCGAGGCCGTGCGCGAAATGAAGCGCCTGCTGCGTGAAGCGCAGGCGCGCGTCCGATGATCGTCGGTGTCGGCACCGACATCGTCGCCGTCGCCCGCCTCGGCAGCCTGCACGCGCGCCATGGCGAGCGTGCGCTGCGCCGCATCCTGTCGCCGGAGGAGTGCGCCGAGTTTGCCGGTGTGCGCGATCCGGCGCGTTTTCTCGCCAAGCGCTTCGCCGCCAAGGAAGCGCTGGGCAAGGCACTCGGCATCGGCCTCGTCGCGCCGGCGACGCTGCCGAACATCGGCATTGCGCACGATGCGCGCGGCCGGCCGGTCTTCACCTACGCGCCCGCGCTGGCCGCGCACATCGAGCAACGCCGGCTCGTCGCCCACCTGTCGATCAGCGACGAGACCGACTACGCGGTCGCCTTCGTCGTCATGGAGCAGTCATGAGCACCATTCCCCTGCTTGCACCCGGCCCGCTGATGATCGACCTTGCCGGCTGCCACCTTTCCGAGCTGGAAAGGGAGCGCCTGCGGCACCCGCTGGTCGGTGGCCTGATCCTCTTTGCGCGCAACTACGAGTCGCCCCAGCAACTCGCGCAACTGACCGCCGAAGTGCATTCGCTGCGCTCGCCGCCGCTGCTGATCGGCATCGACCACGAGGGGGGCAGGGTACAGCGCTGCCGCAGTGGCTTCAGCCGGCTGCCGCCGATGCGTCGTCTCGGCGAGCTGTGGGACCGGCAGCCCGAGGCGGCGCGGCTGGCGGCGCGGCGCATCGGTTACGTGCTGGCGGCCGAACTGCGCGCCTGCGGTGTCGACCTGTCGTTCACGCCGGTGCTCGATCTCGACTGGGGGCGGAGTACGGTCATCGGTGATCGTGCCTTCCACGGCGATCCGCGGGCGGTCAGCGAACTTGCCGGGGCGCTGGTCGATGGCCTGCACCGCGCCGGCATGGCCGCCTGCGGCAAGCATTTCCCCGGCCACGGCTGGGTCGCCGCCGACTCGCATGTCGACCTGCCGATGGACGAGCGCCCACTGCCAGAGATGGCGGCCGACCTCGAGCCCTACCGCCGGCTGCAGCTCGACGCCGTGATGCCGGCGCACGTCATCTATCGGCTGCTTGACGCCCGTCCGGCGGGCTTCTCGCCCTTCTGGATCGACATGCTGCGTACTGAACTGGCTTTCGACGGGGTGATCTTCAGCGATGACCTGTCAATGGCCGGCGCCAGCTTCGCCGGCGGCATCGTCGGCCGCTGCACGGCCGCCTGGCAGGCGGGTTGCGACCTGCTGCTGGTCTGCAACTCGCCGGATGCGGTCGGCGAACTGCTTGCCGAATGGCGGCCGCCGGCCGATCCGCGGCGGGCGCGGCGGGTCGAGCGACTGTCGCCGTCGACCGCCGTCGTCGACCGGGCCGCTCTGCAGGACGACGCCGAGTACCTTGCCGGCGTCGCGGCCGCCAGCTCGCTCGCCACCTGAGGGCAGCCGCCGCCCTGCCGCCGGCGGGCAGGACCCGTCGGTCCGGTGGATCAGGCCGCCGAAGCACTGGCGCCGGCGGCACTTGCCCGGTGTGACGAGGAACGGACTTCCGTTTACGGACTGGCTAGCTGAAGACTTTCCACTTGCGGGCGGTAGCCGAGCCGAACAGCTGCGGGTTCTGCGGCAACTGGTTGGTCGGCAGGTAGGCCGGCGTGATGGCCTTGAACCACTGGGCGTAGGAGGCGCCGGCGTCAAGCTTCGCCAGTGTCTTCAGGGCGTAGTAGGTGAACGCACCGTTCGGTCGTCCATTGAAGCGCGTATCCCAGCTGAACTGGCTGTCGAGGCAGCCCGCCATCAGCAGGTCGCCACCCGAGCGGGCGATGCCACCGGCCAGCCGCCGCGGGGTTGCGGTCGGCAACTCGACATCGCGCAGCCATGCTTGCGGCGGCAGGAAGCGGGCGCGCGGCATGCCGGGATCGAGTTCCGAGCTGTCGCCACGGGTGACGGACCCGGAGTGGCAGCTGTCCGACATCAGGACGATGCGAACGCCAGTGGCGCGCTTCGCCAGCAGCAGGTGCAACTCGTCGTCGAGCAGCACCTTGCCCTGGCCGATGTCCCATGGGCAGAGCGCTTCGTCACGCTGATCCGGTTCGTCACCATCGCGATCGGGCACCCAGGTGCCATGACCGGAATAGGTGATGACGACCGTATCACCGCTGACCGCCTTGCCGACGAGGCCCTCAATGGCGGCGACCATGGCCGCCTTGGTGGCCTGGGAATCGAGCAGCTTGAGAACGTCGAAACTGCGCGCGGCGAGTGCCGCAGCCCAGTCATTGGCGTCATTGACGCAGCCAGAGAGATCGTTCTGCGTGCCGGGGTAGTCGTTGATGCCGATACATAGGGCGTGCTTGCTCATCGGGACTCTCCTGTGTCGAGTTGGGAAGCGCCGGCAGCGACGCTGCCGGTCGATTCCGCGGCGTTGCCTTGCCTGCAACGACTGAAGGATAGTCGATATCGGCCGCTCGTCGAGGCCTTTTCATCGTCCGTCGCGGCAACGCGGCTGCGGTTCGTGCCAGGGTCGCCGGCGTGCACCCGGCGGGCGCACCAGGCTGGCCGTCTGGCTGCAGGAGCACGGTTCGTGCGCACGACAGCCTGTGCGCTGCGGCCGGGTATTCGCCGACTTGCCCGTTTCGGGGGTAAGCTGGACCCCCCGACCGCTTTCGCGTCCCCTCGCCGATGATCGACTCCATCCTTCTTGCTGCGACGCGCATCAGCACGTTCGTGCAGCAGCAACCACTGACCAATGCCAGCGGCTTCTTTTTCGCCCGCGACGAGCGGCTGTTCCTGGTCAGCAGCCGGCACGTGCTGATCGACAGGCCGAGCCGGCATTTTCCCGACCGCATCGAGATCGAGCTGCATGTCGACCCGGCCAATCTGGCCGAGTCGATCAGCTTCTCGATTCCCCTGTACCGCAACGGCCGCAGCCTCTGGCGGCAGGGCAGCGATTCCGCCGGCGACATCGACGTGGCGGTGATCGAGATCGAGCGCAGCGCCCTGCCGGTGCGAACCCTGCTCGCCGCCTTCGGCCCCGGGAACCTGCCGGGCCGCTGGCATCACGTCGAGATCGGCGGCTCGCTGCTGGTGGTCGGTTTCCCGCTCGGTTTTCACGACACCCTGCACCACATGCCGGTCGTTCGCCAGGCGGTGCTGGCCTCGCCCTGGGGGCTGCGCTTCAAGGGCGAGGGCTACTTCCTGACCGACGCGCGAACGCATCGCGGCACCAGTGGTGCGCCGGTGGTGATGCGCATGGCAGCCGGCGATGCGGGCCGTGCCTGGCTGCCATGGCTGCTGCTGGGCGTGCACTCGGCACGACTCGACGTGGGTTCGCGCGACCTCGAACTGGACGAGGCGCTCGGTCTCAACTGTGTCTGGTACGCCGACATCCTGATGACGCTGACCGCTGGCTGAGAGGCCGCGCCGGGGTCCGCTGCCGACCCTTGCCCTTTGCCGGCGTATCCCTCATCATCGGCCGCATCATCTGGAGGGCATCGTGAAGGAACGCCAATACATTGCCCGACGAGCGGCGGAATGGGAGGCCTGGGACCGCTGGCTGGCAGCAGCGGGGAGGCCGCGCACGGCCGCGCCGGATGGCGATGCCGCCGGCGCGGCCGGACTGCCGCAGCGCTTTCGGCGGCTGTGCCACGACTTGGCGCTGGTGCTCGATCGCAATTACTCGGCGGCGCTGGCGGCGGATCTGCATCGTCGCGTGCTGGCGGCGCATCAGCGCATCTACGGTGCCGGCGAGCCGCAGGGCCACGCCTGGAGACGTTTCTTCGGCGGCGACCTGCCGGCACTCGTGCGGCGCGAGTGGCGGCTTGTGCTCGCTGCCGGCCTGCTGCTCTGCGTACCGCTGCTGGGCTTCCTGCTGCTGATCCAGGGCTGGCCGGACGCCGCCTTCCTCTTGCTTTCCCCGGAGGCGGTGGGCGAGATCGAGGACATGTATTCGCCGGTGGCGCATCACCTCGGACGGCCGCGCGCGGCCAGCAGCGAGTGGGCGATGTGGGGCTTCTACATTGCCAACAACGTGCGCATCGACTTCCAGGCCTTTGCCGGTGGCGTCGCGTTCGGTCTCGGGACGGTCTTTTACCTGGTGTACAACGGGCTGCACATCGGTGCCATCGCCGGTCACCTGACGCAGATCGGTTACGTGTCCACTTTCTGGGGATTCGTTGCCGGCCACAGCGCTTTCGAACTGACTGGTGCCGTGCTGGCCGGCGCGGCCGGGCTGAAGCTCGGCACGGCGCTGGTCGCTCCCGGGCGGCAGACGCGGCTGGCGGCACTGCGGCAGCACGCGCGCGTGGCGGTGAAGCTGCTCTACGGTGCGGCCGCGCTGACCTTGCTCGCTGCCTTCATCGAAGCCTTCTGGTCACCCCGGCCCGATATCCCGCTTGCCTCCAAGGTCGCGGTCGGCGGCGCGCTGTGGGTGCTGACCTGGGCTTACCTGCTGTTCGCTGGGCGGGTCCGTGCGGCTTGAGGACATCGCCGTCGGCCTGCGCCGGCGCAGCGCCTGGGAGGCGATCGACCTCGGACAGGTCATGCTGCGGCAGTGGGCTCCGCGCATCTACGGCACCTGGTTCGCGACCTACTGGCTGGCCGGCCTGCTGCTCCTCGCTTTCTGGCCCTGGCCGGAGTACGTGATCCCGTTGCTGTGGTGGCTGGAGCCGCTGTTCGACCGCGTGCTGCTGCACGTCTGCAGCCGTTTACTCTTTGGCGAAGCCTGCAGCGTCCGCGATGTGCTGCGCGGGCTGCCGCGTCTGCTGCGCGCGCCCGGGCTGATCTCGGGACTCAGCCTGCGCCGCTTCAGCCTCGCGCGCTCGCTGCTGCTGCCGGTGTGGCAGCTCGAGGAACAGCGCGACGCCGCGGCCCGTGCCCGCTTCGCGCTGCTCGGCCGGCGCTGCCGCGGCCATGCGGTCTGGCTGACCTTCTTTTGCGCCAACATGTCGTCGGTCCTGCTGCTGTCGCTGCTGCTCCTGTTGCTTGCCCTCGTTCCCGGCGAGCATCCGGACTGGTCACTGTGGGACTGGTTCAGCGATGAGGAATCGCCGGCGCGCCATCTGGTCGGAACTCTTGGCTTCATGCTCGCCGAGACGATCGTCGAGCCGCTCTACGTTGCTTCCGGCTTTTCGCTCTACCTCAACCGGCGCAGCGAACTCGAGGGCTGGGACATCGAGCTTGGTCTGCGGCGGCTGGCGCAGCGACTCGCTGCCGGCGTCGTCAGCGCACCACCGTTGCTGGTTCTGCTTGTAGCCGGCACGTGCTGGCTGGTGCCGGTACCGGCGCTGGCGGCCACTGCGCCACCAGCCGGCGTCGCCGCGCCCGCGCCGCTGCCGGCCAAGCCGCCGGCAGCGGCGCGGGCGGTGATCGATGCGGTTCTCGCCGATCCGGTCTTCGGGCAGCTCCGTCACGACTGGCGCTGGCACTGGCGGCGACACGAGAGCCCGTCCGGCGAGCCGGGGCACAGCTGGTTGGCGGTGCTGGCGGGGCTCGCCGAGAGCCTGGCGGAGTTCCTGCGCGGACTGTTGTGGCTGTTCACCGGGCTGGCCCTGGCGGTGCTGGTCCTGCTGCTCGTGCGTTACCGGCGGCGGTCGGCGCCGACGGGCCCGCAGCGGCAGCCCGAGTTCGTCGCCGGTGTAGACCTGCGGCCCGAGTCGTTGCCCGTCGAGGTGGCGCCGGTGGCGGCTGCGGCGCTGGCCCGAGGCGCCGCCGTCGAGGCGCTGAGCCTGCTCTACCGCGGTGCGCTGCGCAGCCTGATCGCGCAGAGGCAGATCGGCTTCGCTGCCGGCGACACCGAGGAAGACTGCCTGCAGCGGGTTGCCGGGCAGGTGCCGGTGGCGGTGGAGAGGTGCTTTGCCGAGGTCATCGAGGCCTGGCGCCTGGTCGCGTATGGCGGCAGGCCACTGCCTGGTCGGCGCGGCGAGGAACTGCTGGCGGCCTGGCAACGGCATTTCGGCAGCAGCGGTGGTGGCCAGCGATGAGAAAACGATGGCTGGCGGCAGCACTGCTGGCGCTGCTGGCCACGGGGCTGCTCGCAGGCTGGCTCCTCAATCGTCTCGAGCGGGTACCGGTGTCGGTACGCGAGGCGCCGCATGTCGAGGCGCGGCGCAATCCGTATCTGGCACTCGAGCGCCTGACCGCCGGCATGGGCGGCAAGCTGACCCGGCGGTCGGATGCGCGCGTGCTTGACCAGCCGCCAGCGGGAAGCACCCTCTTTCTCGATCGCCGGCGCGGCCACCTGTTGCCGCCGGAGCGTCTGCGTCGACTGCTGGCCTGGGTCGAGGCGGGGGGGCACCTGATCGCGGTGGCGGAAGCGCCGCAGCTCGCCGATCCCTTGCTCGACAGTGTCGGCGTGGGCCGTCGGACGGAGCGAGCGGAAGACCTGCGTCGCCGCCCAGCGTCGATCGCGGTGCTGCCGCCTGGCGGCGGTCGTCCGTTGCAGGTCGCCGCCAGCTGGCAGGTCCTGACCACCGGTGAGCGGCAGCCGGTCTGGTCGGCTGGTGAGGGCGACCAGGGAGCGCAGATGCTGCAGTTCCGCATCGGTCAGGGGTGGCTGACGGTGGCCAGCGAACTCGACCAGCAGCTCGGCAACCGGCAGATCGGCGAACTGGACCACGCCGAGTTCTACTGGACGCTGATCAGCCGCAACCAGGGCGCATCGCCGCCGCAGGTCCTGCTGCTGTCGCGGCTGCAGATGCCGACGCTGTTCGAATGGATCGCCGAGAACGCCCGCGCGGCGGCGGTCGCGACGCTGCTCCTGGTGCTGCTGTGGCTGTGGCGCATCGTTCCCCGCTTCGGCAGCCTGCAGCCCGAGGCGGCGCCGGAACGCCGCGAGCTGCGCGAGCACCTGGCGGCGGTCGGTCGCTACCTGTGGCGTTGCGGCCAGCTGGCGGCATTGCTGCCGGCCGCCCGGGAGCATTTCCGCAGCCGCCTCGCGCAGCGCCGGCCAGGAATCGCTGGCCGGCCGCCGGCGGCGCAGGCCAGCCAGCTGGCAGCGCTCTCGGGCGTGCCGGTGGCGCGCATCGCCGCAGCGCTGGCTGGTCCCGCCGACAGCCCGCACACCTTCACCGATGCCCTGCGCACGCTGCGCGAGCTCGAACGTGTCCTTTGAGATATCCGCCATGAACAGCCCGGTCGTCCCCCTCTCCGCAGACCAGTTGCAGCAGGCCGCACAGTTGCTCGCGGCGTTGCGCGGCGAGATGGCGAAAGCGGTGATCGGCCAGCAGGCGGTCATCGACGAGGTGCTGATCGCTCTCCTTGCCGATGCACATGTACTGATCGAGGGCGTGCCGGGCCTCGGCAAGACACTGCTGGTCAAGGCTTTGGCGAGGACCTTCGCCGGCGACACGCGGCGCATCCAGTTCACACCCGACCTGATGCCTTCCGACGTTGTCGGGCATACGCTGTTCGATGCGGCGACGGCCCGCTTCGTCACCCGGCAGGGCCCGGTGTTCACGCACCTGCTGCTGGCCGACGAGATCAACCGGGCACCGGCCAAGACGCAGTCGGCGCTGCTCGAAGCGATGCAGGAGAAGCAAGTGACGCTGGAAGGCAACACGTCGCGCCTGCCGCAGCCGTTCATGGTCCTGGCGACGCAGAATCCGATCGAGCAGGAGGGAACCTATCCGCTGCCGGAAGCGCAGCTCGACCGCTTCCTGCTGAAGATCCGCATCGATTACCCGAGCGAGGGCGAAGAGATCGCCCTCACGCGCCAGGTGACCAGCGCCAAGACGGGTGCCGATCTCGACGTCGAGGCGGTGGCGACGCTGGTGCAGCCGGAAACGGTCGTCGGGCTGCAACGGTGGGCAGCGCATGTGGCGCTCGACGATCGCGTCCTCGCCTACGCCGTGGCGATCGTGCGCGGCAGTCGCGATACACCCGGCCTGGCCAGCGGTGCCGGGCCGCGCGGCCCGATCGCGCTGGTGCGCGCGGCGCGGGCGCGGGCGCTGATCGGCGGTCGTGGCTTCGCCACCCCCGACGACGTCAAGGCGGTGGCCCTGCCGGCTCTGCGCCATCGCGTGACGCCGAGCGCCGAGGCCGAGATCGAAGGAATGACCGCCGATGACCTCCTGCAGTCGCTGCTCGAGCGCGTGCCGGCGCCACGCCTCTAGGGTCGGGCGGTTCCTCAGCTGTTCCAGGGTTCCCGTCGTGCAAGCTTCTTCAGCGGGCAGCCACCGCAACCCCAGCTACCGGGGCTTCGCGGATCGGCAGGTTGACGAACGCGGCGAATGCGGCGAGCGCCATGTCGGCGTACCACATCCATGTGTAGTCGCCCATGCGGCTGATCGCCAGGCCGCCCAGCCACGCGCCGAGGAAACCGCCGATCTGGTGCGAGAGCAGGGTCAGCCCGAACAGCGTGGCGAGATAGCGGACACCGAACAGCTTGCCGACGATGGCGGCGGTCGGCGGCACGGTGGCCAGCCAGGTGAATCCCAGGCCGGCGGCGAAAATGTAGAAGGTCACGTCGGTGCGGGGCATCAGCAGGTACCAGGCGATCAGCAAGGCGCGCGAGCCATACATGGCCGCCAGGACGTACTTGCTGCGGTACTTGGCGACGCACGATCCGGCGTATAGGCTGCCGAAGATGTTGGCCAGGCCGATGATGGCCAGCGACCAGCTGGCGACACTTGGCGGCAGTCCGCACAGGTCGACCTCGCCGGGCAGGTGGGTGACCAGGAAGGCGATGTGGAAGCCGCAGGTGAAGAAGCCGAGGTGCAGCAGCAGGTAGCTGCGGTCGCACAGGGCTTCGCCGAGCGCGTGCCGCAGGCCGTTGTCGGCTTCGGCGTGATGCTGCGCAGGCTTCTGCATCGGCCGGGACAGCCGGCCGACCAGCGGCAGCGCGGCGAGTGCGATCAACGCCATCGACCACATCGCTCCCATCCAGCCAATGCTCTGGATCAGCTTCTGCAGGATCGGAGCGAAGACGAACTGGCCGAACGAGCCGCCGGCGTTGATGACGCCCGATGCGGCAGCGCGCGATTCGATCGGCAGGCGCTGCGCCGCCGCGCCGATCAGCACCGAGAAGCTGCCCGCGCCCGAACCGATGGCCGAGAGCAGACCGAGGGAGACGATGAGGCCGAAACCGGAACTCATGAACGGGGTGCCTGCACTGCCGAGTGCGAGCAGCAGCAGGCCCGCGATCAGCACGGCGCGGGGGCCGTAGCGGTCGGCGACGGCGCCGGCCAGTGGCTGGATGGCGCCCCACGTGAATTGCCCGACCGCCAGGGCCAGGCTGATGGTGGCGATGCCGAGGCCGGTCGAACTGTTCAAGGGACTGACGAAGAGCCCGAGCGACTGGCGCGTGCCCATGGTGACCATCAGGATGGCGGCGGCTGCCAGCGTGGTGCCGAGGACATCGGGTCGGGTGAGGGTGCGGAACATGGCGAGACTTTCGGTGGGCAGCCGGCGGGGCGGAAATTTCCGGACAATATAGCCGGTAGTCGGCGAATCTGAAAACAGGAAGCCCATAATTGCCGTCATCGGGTCGACGAAGGAGTGACAGATGGGCTTGCAGACGACGGCGGACCCTGCTGTGCGCTTCGCTGATTGGTGTTCACGAGACTGATCTCCCTGACGGAGTGAAATGCCGCATGCTGCTGCCCGACCGTCCGCTGATGCTTGCCGCCGGCTGCTGGCTGTTGCTGGCGGTGGCCGCTGTCGTCGTGCCCGCGTGGCTGCTGCTGTGGCAGGTCGCCGGCGTCGCTCTGGCTGCGCTGGCGGCGGCCGATGCACTGGCTGCCCGCAGCAGGCGTGGCGATGTCAGCGTACGGCGGCAACTGGCACACGCGATGCCGGTGGGTACGTGGCAGACCGTCGCGCTGCGTCTGCGCTGTGATGGCGGCGATGCCGACGGCTGGCTGAGTGACGGCCACCCGGCGGCGTTTGCCAGCGACGGCTTGCCCTTGCGTTTCGCGGTCGCGCGCGGACGCTGGCTGTCCCTGAGCTACCGCGTGGCGGTCAGCGAGCGCGGCCGACAGTGTTTCGACGGCATCACGCTGCGGCGCTCGTCGCCACTGCGCCTGTGGCAGCTGCAGGAGCGGCTGGCTGTTCGCGATGAGGTGCGGGTGTACCCGAATTTCGCGCGCATTGCCCACTACACACTGCTGGCAACCGACAACCGGCTGTCGCAGATCGGCATCCTGCAGCGGCGGCGGCGCGGTCAGGGGCTGGAGTTCCAGCAGTTGCGCGACTACCGCCAGGACGATTCGCCGCGGCAGATCGACTGGAAGGCGAGTTCGCGCGTTGGCCGCCTGATCTCGCGTGAGTACGCCGACGAGCGTGACCAGCAGATCGTCTTCCTGCTCGACTGCAGCGGCCGCATGCGCGCCCGCGACGGCGATCTGTCGCACTTCGACCATACTCTCAACGCACTCCTTCTGCTCGCCTGGGTGGCTCTGCGCCAGGGGGATGCAGTCGGCCTCTCCACGTTCGGTCATGCGCGGCCGCGCGTTCTGCTGCCGGGCAAGACGGTGGCGACGGTCAACACGCTGATGAACGCGGTGTACGATCTGGAACCGTCGCTGCAGGTACCGGACTATCTCGCTGCCAGCGAGACGCTGAGCCATCATCTGCGCAAGCGGGCGCTGGTGATTCTGGTCACCAACCTGCGCGACGAGGACGACGATACGCTGCTGCCGGCAGTACGGCAGTTGCGCCGCCGGCACGCGGTGAGCGTCGCCAGCCTGCGTGAACCGGTTCTCGACGAAGTCCTCGAGGCGCCGGTCGAGGACTTCGCCGCCGCGCTGATGCGTGCTGCCGGTCTCGAGTACCTGCAGGCACGCCAGCGGCAGCTGGCCCTGCTGCGTCACGGCGGCGTCGAGATCCTGGACGTGAGTGCCGGCGAGTTGCCGGTTGCCCTGATCAACCATTACCGGGCCAGAAAGCGCGCGGGCACGCTATAGTACGCGCCTGCGGGCGGCGGCGCGGCAGCGCCCCGGTGACGATGGTGACGATGGGGGCGGCGCGGGGGGCGCTATGAGCATGCAGGACAATCCGTTTCAGGCGCCGGTGGCGCGGCTGCAGGACCATGGCGACCTGGCCGCCGACGACTTCCGGGCCGAGGGACGCCTGGTGCCGCTCAGCCACGGCTACCGTTGGCTGCAGCGCGGCTGGGCGATCTTTCGCACGGCCCCGGGCACCTGGATCGGCATCGCGCTCGCCTGCATGGCCGTGTTGCTCATCCTCGGCAGCATCCCGCTGCTGAACGTCGCCGTGAACCTGTTGGCACCGGTGTTCATCGGCGGGCTCAGCATCGGCTGCCGCGCCATCGAGGACGGCGACGGTATCCGCTTCTCGCACCTCTTTGCCGGCTTCTCGCGTCGTCCGGGCACGCTGCTGATGGTTGGCCTGCTCTATCTCCTCGGCCTGCTGGCCATGGCCATCATCATTGGCGTGTTCGCCGCCCTGACCGGTGCGGTGGCGCTGGGAACGGCGGCCGGTGCGGACGAGGAGGCGGCGGTGTGGACCTTCCTGCTTTCGGTCGGGGTGATGATCCTGGTGTTCACGCCACTGGCGATGGCCGTCTGGCTGGCGCCGCCGCTCGTCATGCTGCACGATTTCTCGGCCAGCCAGGCGATCTGGACCAGTCTGCGTGTCGCCTTGCGCAACTTCCCGCCGTTCATGGTCTACGGCGTGCTCGTCCTGCTGCTGGCGGTATGCGCCAGCCTGCCGCTGTTGCTCGGCTGGCTGCTGCTGCTGCCGGTGCTGTACGCTTCGTTGTACGCTGCCTATCGCGACATCTTCTTCGACGAATGACGGCGGCGGTGCGTCTGGATACCGTTCGCCGGTTGGCGACCCCCGAGGGTTGCGTCATCGACCTGCGGCTCGCCGGTCCGGTGGTGCGCGCGCGCGCCTGGCTGATCGATTTCCTCATCCGTTTCGCCGTCTGGTTGTTGCTCGTCATCCTCGCGGTGAGGCTCGGCGATTTCGGGGCCGGTCTGCTTCTGCTCGGAGCCTTCGTGCTCGAATGGTTCTATCCGGTCGTCTTCGAGGTCTGGTTCCGCGGGCAGACACCGGGAAAGAGGGCGTGCGGGTTGGCGGTGGTGCACGACGACGGGCGGCCGGTCGGCAGCAACGCCGCGTTCATCCGCAACACACTGCGCGCCGTCGACTTCCTGCCGCTGCTCTATGCCACGGGTTTCGTCTGCAGCCTCCTCAACGCCGACGGCAAACGGCTCGGCGATCTCGCCGCCGGGACGCTGGTGGTGTACGTCGAGAGTGGCCGCCGGCCGGCGGTGGTCAGCAGCGTCGATGTAGGCAGCGAGCCGCCACTGTTCGCCCTCAGCCGCGAGGAGCAACTCGTGCTGATCGAGTTCAGCCAGCGGGCGCCCCTGCTGACGCCGGAGCGGGTAGTCGAACTGGCTGCCGCCGCCGGCCCGCTGCTCGGCGGCGTCGACGGCTCGGCGGCAGAGCTTCGACTGCGGCGCATCGGCAACTTCCTGCTCGGCAGACCGACGGCCTGAGTTTCCCTTCACTTTCACTGCCCAGGCCCACTGGCGCCGCGCCCGGATCGGCCCCGAGTTCCGGGTCAATATCACCAGCGGCAACAATCAGACCGATGCGCGTTTCGCCGCGCTGTCCGATGGCAGCTTCGTCATCGTCTGGGCCGACGATGGTGGCGCGGATGGCAGCGGCTGGGGCATCTACGCCCGGCGCTACAGCGCCAGCGGCGTCGCCCTCGGTGGCGAGTCGCGGATCAACACGGCCGTCTCCTCGACCCAGTACCAGCCGAGCGTGGCGACCTACAACGGTGGCTTCGTCGTGACCCGGGCTTCGTCCGGCAATGCCGGTGACTGGAGTTGGACCGGTATCCGTTTAGTGGACGCCAAAAGGCGAGGAGCGTTATCCACGGCCGGCCGGTTCGGTCGCTTGCGACGAACCGGAAACCGGCCGACGGTGGATAACGCGGTGCTGCTCACGGCAAGGGTCCTCTACCGGTGCTGGTCGGCGACGCGGCGCCATGCCAGCGCTGCTCGAATGCCGCCGGGCGGCGGGGCTCGCTGCAGCAGGTCAGGGCGGTCCTGGCGCCAGGACGGCTGCGCCGCCGCCTGCGCGCTTCCGGGCATCCGAAGCCCGCGGCTCGCGCGCACGATGGTCCATGACAAGCTGTTGCTTGCGATCCGGTTTCCCGAGCGGACGAACGCACTTTGTCCTCCATTGTCTTCGGTCTGCCCGGCAGTGGGTAGACGTCCGGCAGGCCGAGCCGGGGCGACGCGCAGACCGCTGCTGGCGGGGAAGGCCTGCCGCTGCCGGTCCGCCGCTCGGTGGCGTCGACGGCGAGGCGGGAACGCTTCGCCCGCAGAGGCAGCTCCCCGCTCGGCAGGTTGGCGGGCTGAATTTCCCGGCCGTTTCGTTGTCTGTGCGCACTCACTCCCTGCGCGGATCGCTGCCATGAACGACTACCCCGGCCCAACCTTGGTGACCCTCGCCACCTCCTTTCTGCTCTTTGCCTGCGCCGCCTACGTCGGTCGCTGTCGCATCCGCTTCGGCATCAAGGCGCCGGCAACCAGCGGCCACCCGCAGTTCGAGATCGCCTACCGCATCCAGGCCAACACCGTCGAGAACAGCCTTGCCTTCCTGCCGGTGCTGTGGGTGTTTGCCAGCAGCGTCTCGAGTCCCTGGGCGACGGTGCTCGGCGGAGTCTGGCTGGCGGCGCGGGTCTGGTACGCGATCGCCTACGCGCGCCAGCCGACGACGCGCGGCGCTGGTTTCCTGGTCTCGATGCTCTGTTTCGGCGCCCTGGGCATCGGCGGTGCCTACGGCGTCCTGCGCGGAATGCTCGTCTGAGCCGGGGCGCGGCGGTGCTTGCCGGTGAGGTCGGCGGGTCGCAGGCAGTGACCCGCCGCTTGCAGCCGCTGCGCGACCTGTTGCCCCATGTCGCCCGCTACCGCGGGCGGGTCGGGTTGGCCCTGTTGTTCCTGCTGCTGGCTGCCGGGGCGACGCTGGCGCTTCCTTACGCCGTCAAGCTGCTGGTCGACGGTGCCCTGGCGAGGCCGCCCGGGGGCGCGCCGGAGGAGCAACTGGCAACGATTCGCGAGCATTTTCTGCTCCTCTTCGCCGTCTCGCTGCTCCTCGGGCTGGCAACCGCTGCCCGCTATTACATGGTGAGCTGGATCGGCGAGCGCGTCACCACCGACCTGCGCCAGGCGGTCTATGCGCACGTGCTGCGACAGAGTCCGCAATTCTTCGAGACGCTGAAGACCGGCGAAGTCCTCTCGCGCCTGAGTGCGGATACGACGGTCATTCACCATGCGGTTGGCTCCAGCGTCAGCATGGGGCTGCGCAACCTCGTACTGCTGCTCGGCGGCCTGACGATGCTGCTGACGACGACGCCGCGGCTGATGCTGTCGGTAGCCGGCATCATCGTCCTCGTCGTCTTGCCGGCGGTGCTGATCGCGCGGCGCGTGCGCAAGCTCTCGCGCGCCAGCCAGGATCGGCTGGCCGACACCGGCGGCATCGCCGGCGAGGTGCTGAACGCGGTCCCGGTTGTGCAGAGCTACGGTCGCGAGACGGCCGAAGCCGAGCGCTTCGGCCGCGCCAACGAAGAGGCCTTTGTCGCGTCGATGCGGCGGACCGGCACGCGCTCGGCATTGACCGGATTTGTCATCATCGGCGTCTTCGCCTCGCTGCTCTACGGGATGTACGGTGGCGTCCGGGCGGTGCTGGCGGGCGAAATGAGTGCCGGCCAGTTGAGCCAGACGGCGCTCTACGTGATGGTCGTTGCCGGCAGCGTTGCCGTGCTGGCCGAGGTCTGGGGCGATCTGCTGCGCGCTGCCGGCGCCACCGAGCGCCTGATGGAACTGCTCGCCGCGCATTCCCCGATCGCCGAGCCGGCGCAGTCGGTCAGCCTGGCGGAGCCAGCCGGGGGCCTGCCGCTGCGCTTCAGCCAGGTGCAGTTCGCCTATCCGTCGCGGCCGACGGCACAGGTTCTGAACGGGCTCGAGCTCAGCATCCCGACCGGGCAGACGGTGGCGCTGGTCGGGCCGTCGGGAGCCGGCAAGACGACAATCTTGCAGCTCGTGCAGCGTTTCTACGACGTCGCTGGCGGCGCCATTCTGGTCGACGGCGTGGACCTGCGGCGACTGTCACTCGCCGAGCTTCGGCGGCGGATCGCGGTCGTGCCGCAGGAGGCGGTGATCTTCTCCGGCAGCATTGCCGACAACATTGCCTATGGCAGAGCGGGCGCTGCGCCCGACGAGATCCGGGCGGCCGCCAGCGCCGCCTTCGTCGACGACTTCGTCCGGCGTCTGCCCGAGGGCTACGACACCGTCGTCGGTGAACGCGGCCTGCGCCTCTCGGGCGGGCAGCGGCAGCGCATCGCGATCGCGCGGGCGATGTTGAAGAACGCGCCGTTGCTGTTGCTCGACGAAGCGACCAGCAGCCTCGACGCGGAAAGCGAGCGCGCCGTGCAGGCGGCCCTCGAGGTCGCAATGGCCGGCCGCACGACGATCATCGTCGCCCACCGCCTGGCGACGGTGCAGCGCGCCGAGCGCATCATCGTTGTCGATCATGGCCGGGTGGTCGAGGACGGAACGCACGCACTGCTGGTGGCGAGCGGTGGTCTGTACGCGAGGCTGGCGGCGCTGCAGTTTGCTGCCTGAGCGGAGCTGCAGCAGTGTTTGCCGGCGGGCCGGGATGCAGGGTGGGCCGGAGTCCAGGATGCGGCCGCGGGCCGGTGAGCGGCGAGCACGGCTTCGGGCAGCAAGGCAGGGCAGCCATTCAGCCGCATGCTCCACCGCCACTGCGCCGGCAGGCTGCATCGCTGGCGTGTCGCCCGGGCCGCAGCCAAGGACTTGCAGGTGGAGCGATGGTGCCGGACGATCGTCGGCGCCATGGACACTTAAGCCCGCCTTCAGGAGTCGGGTTCAGGATGCGGCCGTCGCAGGCGGGAGAAGCTCGGCTTTCCCCGGGGTTCCTGCTTTTCGAGGAGAATGTTCTTGACCGGCAACGGATTGCTGCCCGTATCGATGGCTGCCTGGCGACGCTTGCTGCTGGCAACCG